>NZ_JBITDH010000024.1:0-1560 GCF_044454045.1 Streptomyces sp. NPDC051578 | reverse complement strand
CGCCGCCCGCCTCACCAACCGCATCTCCACCACCCTCGGCGTCACCCTCACCCTCCGCGACGTCTTCCAGCACCCCACCCCCGCCACCCTCGCCCGCCGGATCGCGGACTGCTCCGGCCGGCCCGCGCTCACGCCCCTCACCCGGGCCGCGAGCCGCCCGGAGCTCCTGCCGCTGTCCTTCGCCCAGCAGCGCCTGTGGCTGGTCGCCGTGCTCTCCGGGGGTGGCAGCGCGTACAACGTCCCGATGGCCGTCCGGCTGGAAGGCGAGCTGGACGTCGCCGCACTGCGCGCCGCGTTCGGTGATGTCGTGGCCCGTCACGAGCCGCTGCGGACCCGGTTCGCCACCGTGGACGGCACCCCCTGCCAACTCGTGGCGCCGGCGGACGAAGCGCCGTGGTTCGAGGTCAGGAGCGTCACGCCCGAGACCCTCGACGCCGAACTGCTGGCGGCGGCCGAGCACTGCTTCGACCTGGCCGGCGAACCGCCATTGCGGGTCACGCTGTTGCGCTCCGGTGCGTCCCGGTACACGCTCCTGGTCCTGCTCCACCACACCGCCACCGACGGGCAGTCGCTGCGCCCCCTGTTCGCCGATCTGTCGCTGGCCTACGCGGCCCGGCTCACCGGCACCGCTCCGGACCCGGCCCCGCTGCCCGTCGACTACGCCGACTACGCCCTGTGGCAGCGCGCGGCGCTCCAGGGGCCACCGCTGGAGGAGCAGCTCGGCTACTGGAAGGCGGCCCTGGAAGGTCTCCCCGAGGAGCTCGGGCTGATCCACGACCGGCCGCGTCCGCCCATCGCCGGACAGCGCGGCGGGGTGGTCCGGCTGGACTTCGGCGCCGAGCTGCACGAGCGGGTGCGGGAGCTGGCCCGCGCGGAGCGCTGCACCCCGTTCATGGTGCTCCAGGCCGCGCTGGCCGCGACGTTGACCCGGTTGGGGGCGGGCACCGACATCCCGCTCGGCTCGCCCGTCGCCGGACGCTCCGACGAGGCCCTGTCGGAGCTGGTCGGCTTCTTCGTCAACACGCTCGTCCTGCGCACCGACACCTCCGGGAACCCCGCTTTCCGGGATCTGCTGCGCCGGGTCCGTACCGCCGATCTGGACGCCTTCGCGCATCAGGACGCCCCGTTCGACCTGGTGCTGGAGGCGGTGAACCCGGTCCGCTCCCTGGCGCGGCACCCGCTGTTCCAGGTCTGCCTGGCCCTGGAGTCCGGCCCCGCGGCCGGACCGGAGCTGGCGGGGGTGCGGGCCGGCGCCGCGGAACCGCTGGCGACGGGCGCGGTCAAGTTCGACCTGGAGTTCCTGCTGCGGGCGGACGAGGACAGCGGCCTGACCGGGGCGGTTCTGTACAGCTCGGACCTGTACGAGCACGGCACCGTGGAGCGGATCGTCGCGATGCTGCGGCGCACGCTGGAGCAGGTGGTGGCCGCACCGGAACTTCCGGTTTCCGAGATCGAGTTGTTGGGGGAGGCTGAGCGGCGGCAGGTGCTGGAGGAGTGGACGGGCACCCGCCGCGACATCGGGGAACACACGCTCGCGGACCGCTTCGAGGAACAGGCAAT
>NZ_JBITDH010000023.1:0-3223 GCF_044454045.1 Streptomyces sp. NPDC051578 | reverse complement strand
CCTGTGGGAGAGTAGGACGCCGCCGAACAATTATTGCGGGAAGCCCCGCACCAGCCCTTCGGGGCCGGTGCGGGGCTTTTCTGCGTTCACCCCGCGTACGGGGGGCCGAAGCCACCTCGGCCGTGAGCCGGGCTGGGTATCCTGGCCGCGTTCCCCTGGAGGGCAGATGACAGCACAGCAGTTGGATGCCGGCGGTCCGCTCATTCCCCAGCCGGCCATGACGCGCGAAGCGCTGCGGGATGCCGTGCGGCGGATCGACATGGCGAGCCTCCCCGCGCTCGACAAGGAATGCAACGAGGCGTTCGACCGGGCCGCGGAGACCGGTGCGATCAACCCGCTGCGGTTCTTCCTGATCAAGTGGGCCACACACGTGGCGATCCACCGGTGGCCGGCGCGGTCCGCGGCGCTGCTGGAGGCGGAACGCGTCGCCGGCGACCCGCGGGCGACGGAAGAGGCGTTCCGGGCCGCCATGGAGACGACCAACCGCATCCTCGCCGAGGCCCAGGCGGAGATCGGCCAGTGACCTCGCGCGGCGAGGGCGTCGAGAACGACGGTGGCTGGGCATGGGAGTGCGATCCCGGTCGGCAGTGGGTGCTCGGCGATATGCCCGCTGAGCAGCAGAGCCTCGTCGAGGCGGTGATGGACGGCCTGGTCGACCTGGCGTCCATGGCCGTCGACCCCAAGGACGGCAGCCTCTACGAGGACCCTCACCCGATGCGGCTGCGTACGTACGAGGACGAGCACCTGCTGCTCTGGTACCAGACCATCCCGCACCGCAGCCGCGTCTATCTCAAGCGGGTCAACCTCTAGCCGGCGTATGGGGGTTGCTACCCCTGCTTGATCGCGGAGAGGTCGAACTCCAGGACGACCTTGTCGCCGACCAGCACACCGCCGCCTTCCAGGGCCGCGTTCCAGGTCACGCCGAAATCCTGGCGGGAGATGGTCACCGATCCCTCCAGGCCGACCCGCAGGTTGCCGTAGGGATCGACGGCATTGCCGGTGTACTCGAAATCGATGGTGACCGGGCGGGTGGTGTCCTTGATGGTCAGGTCGCCGGTGACGCGGTATTCGGTGTCGGAGAGCGGCTCGACCGAGGTGCTGCGGAAAGTGATCTCGGGGAAGTTGGGCGCGTCCAGGAAGTCGTTGGTGCGCAGGTGCTGGTCGCGCTGTTCGACGCCGGTGTCGATGCTCTCGACCTTCACCGACACCTGGGCGCTGGAGCGGGTGGGATCGGTGCCGTCGAGGTGGACGGTGCCCTCGAACTGGTGGAACGCGCCGCGGACCTTGGTCACCATGGCGTGGCGGGCGACGAAGCCGATTCGGGTGTGGGCCGGGTCGAGGACGTAGTCCCCGGTGAGCTCTGCGATGCCGACGGTCATGGTGGGGTGCCTCCGAAGAACCGGGATCCCCGGGCGCGGTGTGCCCGGGGCGTTCCGGACCCACGCTAGGGCGCGACAGGTTCCGGTCCCGGGCGGACGCACGGGGCGACCGCAGAGTGCACTCCGACCGGTGACTCGGGCGGCCCACCGCTACGGCTGTCGAGCCTTGCCCGCCCGGTCGGCCCTTCGCAGCGACGCCGGGCGTGCCAGTGCCATGATGGCGAGCTGCGTGATGACGAGGGGGGTATCGGACATGGGGGCCGGGCGACGGGCATTGGGGCGGCAGTTCGGGTGGCTGTGGGCGGCGTACGCCGTCAGCACCCTCGGGACGTGGCTCGCGTTCGACGCGTTCCCCCTGATCGCGGTCCTCGTCCTGCACGCCGGGACGACCGAGGTGTCGGTGCTCGCGGCCGCGGGACTGGCGGTCGGTGCGGTGGTGGCGGTGCCGCTCGGTCCGTGGGTGGAGTTCCGCCGAAAGCGGCCGGTGATGGTCGCGATGGACCTGGTCCGCTTCACGGCGTTGATGAGTGTCCCCGCGGCGTTCGCGCTCGGTTGGCTCAGCTTCGCCCAGCTCCTGGTCGTGTCGGTGGTCGTCGGGGCGGCCGACATCGCCTTCACGGCGGCCGGCGGCGCGTGCTTGAAGGCTCTCGTGAAGCCGGAGGACCTGCTCGTCGCGAACGGACGGTTCGAGTCCACGACGTGGACCGCCTCCGTGCTCGGGCCGCCGCTCGGCGGGGCCGCGATCGGGCTGTTCGGTCCGGTGATGACCGTGACGGCCAACGCGGTGAGCTACCTGCTCTCGGCGGCGGGGATCCGCGCGATCGGCGGCCGGGAGCCACAGCCCAGGCACACCGGGGTACCGCAGAGGCTGCGGGCCGGCGACCTGCTCGACGGGTGGCGGTACATCCTGCGCGACTCCGAGCTGAGGCCGTTGTTCGCCAACACCATCCTGGTCAGTGGTCTGATCATGGCGACCCAGCCGCTGCTCGCCGTCCTCATGCTGGGCCGTCTCGGGTTCGCGCCGTGGCAGTACGGACTGGCCTTCGCCGCCCCCTGCATCGGCGGCCTGATCGGCTCGCGCCTGGCCCCGCGGCTCGTCGCCCGGTACGGGCGGCACCGGGTCATGTTCACCACCGGAGTGCTCAGGGCCTGCTGGCTGCTCGGGCTGGTCTTCATCGGCCCCGGCACGGCCGGGCTGGTGCTCGTCATGGCGGTCGAGTTCGGGCTGATCACCTGCATGGGGGTCTTCAACCCGGTGTTCGCCACCTTCCGGCTTGAGCGCACCCCCGCAGACCGGGTCGCCCGCACCTTGTCGGCCTGGTCGGTCTCCAGCAAGGCCACCATCGCCGCACTGACCGCTCTGTGGGGGCTGCTGGCCGGGATCACCAGCCCCCGGGTCGCGATCGCGCTCGCCGGACTCCTCATCATGACGACCCCGTTCCTCCTCCCCCGGCAGGACCGGACGCCCCGGGAAGAGGGGGAAGCGCGCCGTTTTGACGGTGTGGTGGGGGAGCTGTAGAGTAGAACGGTTGCCTGGAGCTGAGAGGCTCGGCAAACGCCCCCGAGGACGTAATTCCGACCGGGGCACCTCGACTCCTCATTCGGGATTCAGAAGCCGGGAAATCCGGTGGAAAAGTTCTGATAGAGTCGGACTCGCCGGAAAGGGAAACGCGAAAGCGGGGAACTGGAAAGCGGAACCCACTTCGACTGGGAATCGGACACGAAAGAGTCTGATAGAGTCGGAAACGCAAGAACAAAGGAAGCGCCCGGAGGAAAACCCGCGAGGGTGAGTACAAAGGAAGCGTCCGTTCCTTGAGAACTCAACAGCGTGCCAAAAATCAACG
>NZ_JBITDH010000022.1:0-3435 GCF_044454045.1 Streptomyces sp. NPDC051578 | reverse complement strand
TCAAAGGAACCTCATCCACCGGAGTGGACGGGGTATCAACTTCTGGCGTTGATTTTTGGCACGCTGTTGAGTTCTCAAGGAACGGACGCTTCCTTCGTACTCACCCTCGCGGGTTTTCCTCCGGGCGCTTCCTTTGTTCTTCGTTTTGTTCTTGCGTTTCCGACTCTATCAGACTCTTTCGTGCCTGATTCCCGGTCGAAGCGGGGATTGCTTTCCAAGATTACGCTTTCGCGTTTCCCTTTCCGGCGATTCCGACTCTATCAGAACTTTTCCACCGGATTTCCCGGCTTCGAAGCTTCGGTGATGAGACGGCAGTGCCCACTCGGAATCCAATTCCTGGGGGCGAGAGAGATTTTTAACGATCACGTCCGAACCTGTCCGGCTCGGGCAACCGTTTGAATCTACCTCCCCGCAGTCACCGTGTCAACAGTGTTTGCGGGACAGGCGAGGAGACTAGCAGCTCCAGCGGGCCCTGCGCACATCAGGCCGCGGTGGGGAGCGTCGAGGTCCGGTCCGCCGCCTCTACGTCGCCCACTTCGCCCGCCCGCGATGCGCGGCCGCCCAGGACGTAGACGTAGGTCAGGAAGGCCGCTTCGGCGACGACGCCGATGGCGATGCGGGCCCCGGTGGGAAGGCCCGACGGGGTCACGAACCCCTCGATCAGGCCCGAGACGAAGAGGACCACGGCCAGGCCGATGGCCATGCCGAGGGCGGCGCGGCCCTGTTCGGCGAGGGCCGTGCGGCGGGTCCGGGGGCCGGGGTCGATGACCGTCCAGCCCAGGCGCAGGCCCGTACCGGCGGCGACGAAGACCGCCGTCAGTTCGAGGAGGCCGTGCGGGAGGATCAGGCCGAGGAACACGTCGAGTCGTCCGGCGGACGCCATCAGGCCGACGCCGACTCCGAGGTTCGCCATGTTGAGGAACAGGATCCACAGGACGGGCAGCCCGAGGAACGCCCCGAGGACCAGGCACACCGCGGCCGCTTGGGCGTTGTTCGTCCAGACCTGGGCCGCGAAGGACGCCGCGGGGTGGCTGGAGTAGTACGTCTCGTACTCGCCACCGGGCCGGGTCAGCCGCTTGAGCTCCGCCGGCGCCGCGACGGAGGCCTGCACCTCGGGGTGGGTGGCGATCCACCAGCCGATGAGCACACCGACCGCGACGGACAGCAGCGCCGTCGGTATCCACCAGCGGCGGCTGCGGTAGACGGCGGCCGGGAAGCCGGCGGTGAAGAAGCGGGCCGCGTCGCGCCAGCCGGCCCGGCGGGCGCCGGTCACCGAGGCGCGGGCACGCGCGACGAGCTGGGTGAGGCGGCCGATGAGCATCGGGTCGGGGGCGCTGGACTGGATCAGGGAGAGGTGGGTGGAGGCGCTCTGGTAGAGCTCGACGAGTTCGTCCGCCTCCGCCCCGGTGAGCCGACGGCCGCGGCCGAGGAGCTGTTCCAGACGGGCCCACTGCGCCTGGTGGGCCGCCACGAAGACGTCGACATCCATTCGGTTTACCGCTCCCCTGCCCCTGGCCACCGCTGCTGACTACTGCTGCCGTGGTCAGCTTGGCAGACTGATCGGCACAGGGGCGGGGTCAGGTCAGTCGGTCAGGGGAAGGGTGCGCATCAGTGAGCGATCTGGTGACGGGGGACGCGGTCGTCCTGGGGTTGCGGCCGGCGAGACTGCCGAGCCGGGCGCTGGCGGTGATGCTGGACGCGCTCGTCTACGTCGTCGGGTACGTGATCGTGTCGCTCGGGGTGGTGTTCGCGACGGCTTCGCTGGACGAGGCGGCGCAGGCGGCCGTCCAGGTGGGCATGTTCGTGCTGGTGCTGGTCGGTGTGCCGATCGCGGTGGAGACGCTGAGCCACGGCCGGTCGTTGGGGAAGCTGGCCTGCGGGTTGCGGGTGGTGCGGGAGGACGGCGGACCGATCCGGTTCCGGCACGCGCTGGTGCGCGGGGCCATGGGGGTCGTGGAACTGCAGATGACCTTCGGGGCGGTGGCGTGCATCGCCTCGCTGGTGTCGGAGCGGGGGCGCCGGCTCGGGGACGTGTTCGCGGGGACCCTGGTGATACGGGAGCGCGTGCCCGGGGCGCGTGTGATGGCGGTGCCCCCGCCGCCGCCGTGGCTGGCCGGGCGGTTCTCGGGGCTGGACCTGTCGGCGGTTCCCGACGGGTTGTGGCTGGCGGTACGGCAGTACCTGACGCGGATGAACCAGCTGGACCCGGCGACGGGCGCCGCGATGGCGGCGAAGCTGGCGGACGAGGTGGTGGCGCGGACGGGAACCCCGCCGCCGGCCGGGGTGCCGGCCGCCGCGTTCTTGATGGCGGTGGTGTACGAGCGGCAGACGCGGGATGCGGCGAAGGCGTTCGGGACGACCGCCGCGCCGTACGGTCCGCCGGTTCCGCCGTACGGCCCGCCGGTTCCACCGTACGGTCCGCCGGTTCCGGCCTACGGTCCTCCGGCCCCGTTCCACGGGCAACCGGCACCCGTCGCCACCCCGCCCGTACAGGCGCCGGCGGCCCAGGCGGCCCCTGCCCCGTACGTCCCGCCCGTGGCGCCGCCCGCGTCCGGCGGCGGGACCGGGTTCGCGCCGCCCGCCTGAGCCGGTCAGTCCTCGAAGGTGGAGGGCGGGGTCTCCAGGTGCTCCAGCTCGATGCCGGGGGCGGAGAGGACCACGTCCCCGGCGATGTGCAGGGTGTGCACCTCGCCCGTGTCCAGCGCGCTGACCCGGTACTCGTCCACCAGGAGCGGGCCGCTGTCGGTGGCGTGTTCCGTGCGGCCGGTCAGGGTCCAGGCCTGGTCGACGGTCCGGGGTGCCAGGACCGGGTCGGTGAGGGCGACGAGCCGGACGCGCGTCGCGGGGGCGCCCGGGGTGAGGCGCAGCAGCCGGGTGGTCGCGATGAGGAAGGCCGGCGAGGTGCCGGTGAAGCCGGGGGCGTGGACGTTGCCCTCGGTGGCTTCGGCGCCGGCGGGGTCGGTGCGGACCCAGGTGACGCCGTCGATGGCGGCGCCCCGGACCTGCCAACCGGCGGCGTTGGCCTCCAGGCGAATGGGTCTGCCGAGTTCGTCCACGGCCAGGTCCACGGAGCCGCGGTGGTCGCCGTTCGGGCCGGTCAGCTGGGCGACGTAGCGCCAGCCGGAGGGGCCGGGGGCGCAGTGGAAGTGCTCCTCGCCGAGCGGGGTGTGGTCGTGCGGGTCGTGGAGCGAGTAGCGGCCGCGGGGCATGGGCGCACGTTCGTTTCTGGGAGGGGACGTCTCGGGTACGGGGCAGGCCCCCGGCGCGTGTGCCGGGGGCCTGCCTGGGGTGCTGCGCGCTGCGTGATTGTGCTGCCTGATCCGTGCGGATCAGTGGCCGTGCATCAGTAGCGGTAGTGGTCGGGCTTGTACGGGCCTTCGACCTTGACGCCGATGTAGGCGGCCTGCTCCGGGCGCAGGGTGGTGAGCTTGACGC
>NZ_JBITDH010000021.1:0-13075 GCF_044454045.1 Streptomyces sp. NPDC051578 | reverse complement strand
AGGTCGGCGTCCTCGCCCTGGCCCCCGAGGAGGGCCTGGGCGTGCGCGACCACGAGATGCGGGCCGAGCACCTGGACGCGATCAACCGCTTCCGCCCGCAACCGGTCTAGCGGCGCCCCCGGTTCAGCCGACGCGGACGAGCCGCTCGTCGGGATTCTGGACGGCAGCGGCGGGGACTGCGGCCGCGGGGACGGCGGACACGGCTGACGCCGCGGGCTGGGCGGCCGCGCCCGCGGCCTCCGGACCGGCCATGAGGATCGAGCGCTGGAGCCTGCGCAGCGCCACGGACGGCTCGATGCCGAGTTCGCGCACCAGGATCGCCCGTAGCCGCTGGTACACGTCGAGGGCCTCGCCGCGGCGGCCGGAGCGGTGCAGGGCCAGCATGAACTGGCCGTGCAGGTTCTCGTGGGTGCGGTAGCGGCTGGCCAGGACGGTCAGTTCGGCGAGCAGCTCGCGGTGCCGGCCGAGGCGCAGGTCGGCGTCGATGCGCTGGTCGAGGGCGCACAGCCGGGACTCCTCCAGGCGGCGGCACTCCATGTCCAGCTGCACGCCGCCCGCCACGTCGGCGAAGGCGGGTCCCGACCACAGGGCCAGCGCCTCGCGGAGCAGGCGGGCGGCGCCGGGGTGGTCGCCGGCGTCCATGGCGCGGTAGCCGAGGCCCGCGAGCCGGTCGAACTCGCGGACGTCGCTGGTGCCGCCGTTGCTGTTCAGCAGGTAGCCGCCGGGCAGGGTGACGAGGACGTCCTTGGCCGTGCGCGTGTCGTCGCCGCCCTGTTCGAGGGCGGTGGTGATCAGCGACCGGAGCTGGAGCACGTACGTCTGCAAGGTGGTGCGGGCGCTGCGCGGCGGTTCGCCGCCCCACAGCTCCTCGATGAGGGCCGACACGGGCACGACCTGGTCGGCGTGCAGGGCCAGGAGCGCCAGGACCTGCCGCGGCTTGAGGGCGGTCGGCGTGATGGAGACTCCGTGCTCCCGGACCGCCAGTGTGCCAAGTACTTCGATGTCCACGCGCGTACTCCCCTGTCCGTGGATGAGCCTGCCTCAGTAAAAAACAGGCCCCACGGTTTGTCAATATCAAACCAACTGCGCCGTTTTCATCGGGGGTGACCTCGCAAAACCCCCCTCCGCACTCGACATCCGCCCGTACGACACTCCCCAACAGGCGCAGTCCGCACGCGGGTTCGGCCTGACGATCCCTCAAAAACAGACCGCAAGGTCTGTCTTACGCGGTGGTCCAGGCACAAGAAAGGGCGGCGGGACACGCCCGCCGCCCTTTCCCGGCACCTCACGCGCCGCCGGTCACGGCCGGTCGACGGCCTCCTTCGCCGCCGGGGCGGCCTGGGGGGCGGAGCGTGCGCCGCGCGTCCGGGAGACCGCCACACCGCCGAGGCAGATCGCACCGCCCAGCAGGGTCAGCCAGCCGGGCACCTCGTCCAGGAGGATCCAGGCGATCAGCACCACCACGGCGGGCACCGCGTACGTGGTCGCGCCCATCTTCCCGGCCGTGGTGCGCGACAGCGCGTACGTCCAGGTGGTGAAGGCCAGGGCGGTCGGGAAAAGGCCCAGGTAGACCATGTTGAGCGTGGCGCTCAGCGGGGCCTCGGGCAGCTGCGCGAACAGCTGCCCGGCGAACGGCAGGGTGGCCGCGGTACCGACGAAGCAGCCGTACGTGGTCACCTGGAGCGGGCTCGCGTGCCGCAGCGCCGGCTTCTGCGAGACCACCCCGGCCCCGTAGGTGAGCGCAGCCAGCAGGCAGAGCAGCACACCGGTCAGGGAGGAGCCGCCGCCCTTGGATGTGGACAGTCCCACGACGGCCGCGCCCACGAAGGAGACGGCCATCCCCGCCAGCAGCATCGGCGGGAAACCCTCCTTGAGGATCCATCCGCTCAGCAGGGCGATGACGATGGGACCGATGTTGACGACCATCGCCGCGGTGCCCGCGTCGACGCCCTGCTCACCCCAGTTCAGCGCCACCATGTAGAGCCCGAACCACAGCACGCCGGAGGCGAGGATCCCCGGCCAGGCCTGCCGTGACGGCGGCGGCACCCGCTTGACCAGCAGCACCGCGCCGAGTGCGATCGAAGCGGTCAGGAGCCTGCCCAGAGCCAGGGCACCCGGCCCGAAGTGCTGGGCCGAAGCGCGGATGGAGACGAATGCGGAAGCCCACATGACGACGGTGACCGAGGCCGCCAGGAGGGCACGGTGATCGGTTCTGGGAGCGCCAGCCGTTTGATCCATGCGAGCAACGTACCCATGCCCGTCCACCCTGCCCAGATCGTCACTCCTCATCCGGCCATCCGCGTACCGCCCCTGCTACCCGGGTGGACCGGCCCCTACGGGACGGGCGTTGAAGGCCGCCAGGTCCTCGATGACGGCCCGGGTCACCGCCTCGCGCTGCTCATTGAGGTAGAAGTGCCCGCCGGGGAAGGAACGGAAGGTGAAGGCGCCCTCGGTGAGGTCCCGCCAGGCCATGGCCTCGGGCACGCCGACGCGCGGGTCCGACTCCCCCGTCAGCACGCTGACGGGCGTGCGCAGCGGCGGGCCCGGCCGGTGCCGGTAGGTCTCGACCGCCTTGTAGTCGCCGCGCAGCGCCGGGAGGATCAGCTCCCGGAACGCCGGATCGGCCAGCAGCCGGGCGTCGGTCCCGGCGAGGGCGGTCAGCGTCGCGATCAGCGCGTCGTCGCCCTGGAGGTGGACGTCCTCCTCCAGGTGCAGGAGCGCCGAGCGGCGCCCGGAGACGATCAGCCCGCGCGCAGGGGCGCCGGCGCGCTCCAGACGGCGCGTCAGCTCGTAGCCGACCAGCGCGCCCATGCTGTGCCCGAAGACCGTCAACGGCCTTCCCCGCCAGGGCCGCAGCGCCTCTTCCACCCCGTCGGCCAGGGCGCCGATGCTCCCCGGGACCGGCTCGCCGATCCGCTCCTGGCGACCGGGGTACTGGCCGATGAGCACCTCGGCGTGGGCGGACAGCGCCGGGGAGAACGGGCGGTAGTAGGCGGCGCTGCCGCCCGCGTGCGGGAGCACCAGGAGGACGGGGGCGTCCGGTGCCGGCGGTCCGGCGTCGAAGCGGCGCAGCCAGAGGCTTCCGGTGGCGCGCACGGCGCGGTCGAGCCCGTTCACCGCCGGTCCCCCGCGAGGCCGTCGGGGCCGTCCGTGAGCAGCAGTCTCTTTTGCGGCTTGCCCATCGCGTTGCGCGGCAGCGACGCGACGAAGCGCACCTCGCGGGGGCGTTTGTGCACCGACAGGTGCGAGGCGACGAAGTCGGTGAGTTCGGCGCCGGTGACGCCCTCGGCGACGACGAACGCCACGATGCGCTGCCCGAGGTCGGTGTCCGGGACGCCGACCACGGCCGCCTCGCTGACCTTGGGGTGATCGAGCAGGGCGTTCTCGATCTCGCCCGCGCCGATCCGGTAGCCGCCCGACTTGATCATGTCGATGGAGGCCCGGCCCACGATGCGGTGCACGCCGTCCTCGTCGACGGCGGCGATGTCACCCGTACGGAACCATCCGTCCTCGGTGTACGCGGCCGCGGTCGCCTCCGGCCGGCCGAGGTACCCGGCGAACAGGGTGGGCCCGGTGAGCTGGAGTTCGCCGATCTCCGCGCCGGGTTCGGCGGCGATACGGGTGCGTACGCCGCGCAGCGGGGTGCCGACCGTACCGGGACGGACCTCGCCTCCCGCGCGGCCGCTGACGGTGATCAGGGTCTCGGTCATCCCGTACCGCTCCACGGGCCGGTGGCCGGTCAGGGCCTCCAGGTCCCGGAACACGGGCGCGGGAAGGGCGGCGCTGCCCGAGACGAGCAGCCGGGCCCCGGAGAGGGCGGCGGCCGCCCGGGGTTCGGCGGCGACGCGGGACCAGACGGTCGGCACCCCGAAGTACAGGCTGCCGCCGGCCGCCGCGTACGCCTCGGGGGTGGGGCGGCCGGTGTGCACGAGGCGGCTGCCGGTGCGCAGGGCGCCGAGTACGCCGAGGACGAGGCCGTGTACGTGGAACAGGGGCAGGCCGTGTACGAGCGTGTCCTCGGCGGTCCACTGCCAGGCCTCGGCGAGGGCGTCGAGGTCGGCGGCGATGGCGGCCGCCGTGAGCACCACGCCCTTGGGCGGGCCGGTCGTCCCGGAGGTGTAGAGGATCAGCGCGGGATCCTCTCCGGCCGCGGCCGGCCGTCCCCGGTCGGGGCCCTTGCGGGCGAAGTCGACGTCGATCTCGACGGCGCCGGAGTCCCGCAGGATGTGCGCGCGTTCGGCGGGGCCGGCGTCGGGCGGCAGCGGTACGAGCGGCACCCCGGCCAGCAGCGCCCCGACGGCGGCGGCGACGGTCTCCAGCGAGGCGGTCGCGTTCACGGCGAAGGCGGACACCCCCCGGTCGCCGACATCCGCGGCCACCGCCCGCGCGGCGCCGAGCAGTTCCTCGTACGAACACCCCCGCCCGGCGACGCTGACCGCGTCGGCCCGATCCCCGTACACCCCATCCAGTGCGGCAAGCACGCGCGACTCCCCGGTAGTAGTGCGCCCACCCTACGGCCCCCACCTTGCACGCCGCCTGCACGCCCCCGGCGGTTCCGGCCCGGCCGGGGCAGCCGGGGCCGCGCCACGCGACGGCGCCGCCCCCGTCCGGGCGCGGCCGCGCAGCGACCTCGCGCCCCGCCGAGATCTTGATCCGAAGATCGTTCTATTGGAGGCTGGGGCATGCCTAATCCACCGACGTTCGTATTCGTTCACGGGGCCTTCGCGAACTCGTTCCTGTTCGCTCCGCTACAGGCGGAACTCGCCCTGCACGGGCACCGCTCGCTCGCCGTCGACCTCCCGGGGCACGGTTTCGAGGCCACCTTCCCCACGGGCTACCAGGCTCCCCAGGACCTGGACGCACTCGCCGCGGAACCGGGCGGCATCAAGGGGGTCACGCTCGCCGACAACGCGGCCCGCGTGATCGAGGTCCTCGAACGGGCCAAGCAGAACGGGCCCACCGTCCTCGTGGCGCACAGCAGGGGCGGCGTCACGGCCACCGCCGTCGCCAACGCCCGGCCCGAGCTGATCGACCGGATCGTCTACGTCGGCGCCTGGTGCCCCGTCGATCTGGCGGTGGGCGACTACTACGCCCAACCGGAGATGGCGGACGTCGACGCGACGGCCTTCGCCTCCGCGCTCGTCGGCAACCCGGCCGAACTCGGTCTGCTCCGGGTCAACTTCCGCACCGCCGACCCGGCGGCGCTCGCCGCGTTCAAGGGTGCGTTCGCCGCCGATCTCACCGATGACGAGTTCCGGACCGTCCTGAACACCTTCCAGCCCGACGAGAACCTCGACGCCGGTACGTCCGCCGACCGGGCGCAGGCCGCGACCTGGGGCCGCATCCCCAAGACCTATGTGCGCCTGACCGCCGATGCCGGCATCCCGCTCGCCGCCCAGGACCGCATGATCCGCGAAGCCGACGCGCTCACCCCCGGCAACCCCTTCCAGGTCCGGACGCTCCCGGGGAGCCACCTGGGCTGGCTCGTCCGCCCGAAGCCCGCCGCGGAATTGCTCGCCGGCCTCGTGGCGCACTGACCACCGCCGGCCCCGGCACCCCCGGGTGCCCGACCGGGCCGGGAGGTGCCAGGGGGTGGGCGCCCCGGCCGGGCCCGCGCGTCGGACGGCGTCGCGAACGGGCCCGGCCTGAGGCTCACGACTTGGGGACGGGGGTCAGATCACGCCCTGCGCCAGCATCGCGTCGGCGACCCGCTCGAAGCCGGCGATGTTCGCGCCCGTCACGTAGTCGCCCGGCGCCCCGTACCGCTCGGCGGTCTCGTAGGACACGGCGTGGATCGACCGCATGATGCCGGCCAGTTCCTCCTCCACCCGCTCGCGCCCCCACGCCACGCGCCCCGCGTTCTGCGCCATCTCCAGCGCGCTGACCGCGACACCGCCCGCGTTCGCCGCCTTGCCGGGGCCGAACGCGACGCCCGCCTCCTGGAGCACCCGTACCGCCTCCGGCGTCGTCGGCATGTTCGCGCCCTCCGACACGGCCTTGACGCCGCCCGCGACCAGCGTGCGCGCGTCCTCCGCGCCCAGCTCGTTCTGCGTCGCCGACGGGAAGGCCACGTCCGCCGGGACCTCCCAGACCCGTCCGCCCTGTACGAAGCGGGCCGACGACCCGCGCCGGGCGGCGTACTCGCTGATGCGGCCGCGCTCGACCTCCTTGATCTGCTTCAGCAGCGCGAGGTCGATGCCCTTGTCGTCGACGACGTAGCCGGAGGAGTCCGAGGCGGTCAGCGGGTTGGCGCCCAGCTGCTGGAGCTTCTCGATCGTGTAGAGGGCGACGTTGCCGGAGCCCGAGACCACCGCGCTCAGGCCGTCCAGGGACTCGCCCCGCACCGCCAGCATCTCCGCGGCGAACAGCACCGAGCCGTAGCCGGTGGCCTCCGGGCGGATCGCGGAGCCGCCCCAGCCCTGGCCCTTGCCGGTGAGGACGCCGGCCTCCCAGCGGTTGGTGATGCGCCGGTACTGGCCGAACAGGTAGCCGATCTCGCGGCCGCCGACGCCGATGTCACCGGCCGGGACGTCGGTGTGCTCGCCGATGTGCCGGGACAGCTCCGTCATGAACGACTGGCAGAAGCGCATGACCTCGGCGTCGGACTTGCCGTGCGGGTCGAAGTCGCTGCCGCCCTTGCCGCCGCCGATGCCGAGGCCGGTCAGGGCGTTCTTGAAGATCTGCTCGAAGCCGAGGAACTTCACCACGCCGATGTCCACGGACGGGTGGAAGCGCAGGCCGCCCTTGTACGGGCCGAGCGCGCTGTTGAACTCGACGCGGTAGCCGCGGTTGACCTGCACCCGGCCCCGGTCGTCCGTCCACGGCACGCGGAAGAGGATCTGCCGCTCCGGCTCGGTGATCCGCTCGACCAGCGCCACGGCCGGGTCGGCGTATTCGGGGCGGGCGGCGAACACCGGGGCGAGGCTGTCCAGGACTTCCCGTACCGCCTGGTGGAACTCGGGCTGCGCGGGGTTGCGGCGCTCGATGTCGGCCCGGAGGGCGTCCAGCCTGTCCTTGGGGTCCTTCACGGTGTGTTTCCTCTCGGAGGGTGGCAGGCGGGCGTGCGGGCCCAGGCGGGAGAGTACCGCGCGCCGCCACGACCGTGGAGAGGGCTTCCGCCCCCTGGACCGCCCCTGCACCGGCCCCGGACCGCCCCTGCGCCACCCTCGCGCCGACCCCTGACGGGCCTCCTCGAACCGTCTCCTCGAACCGCCCACGACTCCCGCTGGAGCCGCGCGCCCCGCCGTGCCTCCGCCCCCTGGCGCGGCGTACGGGGCCCGTAGGATCGGCGGGACGCAAGGGGCCGGTCGACCGGGGGAGAGCACCCGTATGGAAATGGCACGTTTGGCGTCGCTCGTCGCCGCGACGATCACCATGGGCCTGGTCAGCGGCCTCTTCTACGGCTTCGCCGTGTCCGTGATGCCCGCCCTGCGGCGCACCGACGACCGGACCGTCATCGAGGTGATGCAGCGCATCAACGTCGCCATCCTCAACGGCTGGTTCGTCCTCGGCTACATCGGCGCCCTGCTCTTCACCGGCCTCGCGCTGGTCCTGCACGCCCTGTCCGCCCGCGGCGCCGTGCTCGCGCCGCTGGCGGGGGCGTTCGTGTGCTACCTCGTCGCGATGGGCGTCACGGCCCGCGTCAACATCCCGCTGAACAACACCCTGGACAAGGCCGGCCCGCCCGCCCGGATCGCCGACGCGGCCGCCGTCCGCCGCGGCTTCGAGGGACCGTGGGTACGGGCCAACGTCTGGCGCACGCTGCTGTGCACGGCGGCCACCGGCCTGCTCGCCTGGGCGCTGGTCCTGACGCCCTGAGCGGGCCCGGCGCGCCGCCCGTGCGCGCCGCCGCGCGGCTCGGGCGTGGACGTACAGCGGCTTTCCGGCCGGCGCCGGGTGCGCCTCGCCTCGTTCTGCGTCGGGTTGCGCGTGGATGAGCCGGCTCGCAGGAGGTGACCCGGGCGACGCCGTCGTCGTCGATCGGCGTGACCGGCAGACCCGCGAGGCGCTCGGCGCTCGGCGACGAGGACGCCCTCGGCGAAGCCGACGTGCGCCGGTTGGAGCGGGGGGATCAGGTCGCCGACGGCCGAGACGGTGGGCAGGCTCGCGCGCAGCAGTGCGCCCACGACGACGGCGAGACACGTCCGTGCACGGATCCTCGCATCCCGGGCCCTCCGGATGGTCTTCGAAGGCCCGGGTGCGTCACGACGCGGCCGTCAGGCGGCCCGTACCACCGCGGCCGCGTTGAAGCCGCCGCGGCCCCGGGCCAGGACCAGGGCGGTACGCAGCCGGGCGGGCCGGCGAACCGCCGTGACCAGGTCGACCGGGCAGTCGGCGGCCGGGGGTCCGGCGTTGACGGTCGGCGGGATCACGCCGTCGCGCAGGCAGAGCAGGGCGGCCGCCAGGTCCAGCGAGGCGCCGCCCGCGGCGAGCCGGCCCGTCATCGTCTTCGGCGCGGTCACGGGGACGCCGTACGCGCCGAACAGGGCGGCGAGGGCCTCGGCCTCCTCCCGGTCCGCGGCGCGCCGTCCGGCGGCGTCGGCGAAGACCACGTCGACGTCGGCCGCCTCGCCCCCGGCGTCCCGCAGGGCGAGCCGGGCGGCGGCGCCCAGGCGCGGGGCGCCGCCCGAGCCGGGTGGCGGGTCGAAGGTGGAGGCGTACCCGGCGACGGACCCGTACACGGCGGCGCCCCGCTCGCGTGCGTGGTCCGCGTCCTCCAGGACGAGCAGGGCGCCGCCCTCGCCCGCGACGTGGCCGTCCGCGTCGGCGGAGAACGGCAGGTACGCCCGGTCCGGGTCCCCGGCGGTGCTCAGTTCGCCCCCGGCGAGGTGCGCCGCCCAGCCCCACGGGCACAGGGAGGAGTCCACCCCGCCGGTGACCAGCAGCCGTACGCCGCTCTTGCGGAGCTGGCGGCGGGCGTGGGCGACCGCGTCGAGGCCGCCGGCCTGCTCGGTGACCAGCACGCCGCTGGGGCCGCGCAGCCCGTTCCTGATGGAGATCTGGCCGGTGTTGACGGCGTAGAACCAGGCGAAGGACTGGTAGGCGCTGACGTACTGGCCGCCCTTGCTCCACAGTTCCTGGAGTTCCTTCTGGCCGAACGCGTAGCCTCCCGCGGAGGCCGCGGTGATGACGCCGGCGGAGAAGTCGGGCAGGGCGGACACGTCGACGGCCGCGTCGGCGAGGGCCTCGTCGGCGGCGGTGAGGGCGAGCCGGGTCATGTGGTCGGTCTGGGGCAGCAGCCGACTCGGGATGTGGTCGGCCGCGTCGAAGCCCGGCACCTCCCCGGCGAGGCGGGCCGGGTACTGCCCGGCGTCGAACCGGGTGACCGGGCGGATGCCGCTCTCGCCGCGCAGTACGGCGCCCCACCACGCCTCGGTGCCCAGGCCGTTCGGGGCGGCCACGCCGATGCCGGTGACGACCGGCGCGGTGGAACCGGTGGCGGGGCGGGCGGTGTCGGGGGCGGGGGCGGTGGTCATGCGGCATCTCCCAGGCGCGGGCGGGTCAGGACGATGGCGCTCTGGAAGCCGCCGAAACCGCTGCCGACGCTGAGCACGGTGTCGGTGCGCTGCTCGCGCGCGACGAGCGGGGTGTAGTCCAGATCGCAGGTGGGGTCGGGGGTGTGCAGGTTCGCGGTGGGCGGCACGGTGTTGTGCTCGATGGCCAGGGCGCAGGCGGCCACCTCCAGGGAGCCGATCGCGCCGAGCGAGTGCCCGATCATCGACTTGATGGAGCTGACGGGCACCTCGTGGGCGCGCTGCCCGAGGCTCCGCTTGAAGGCGGCGGTCTCGTGGCGGTCGTTCTGCTTGGTTCCGGAGCCGTGGGCGTTGATGTAGTCGACGGCGCCGGCGCCCAGCCGTGCCTCGTCCAGGGCGCTGTCGATGGCGGCGGCCATCTCCGCGCCGTCGGAGCGCAGCCCGGTCATGTGGTACGCGTTGCAGCGGCCGGCGAAACCGGCGATCTCGGCGTAGACGTGGGCGCCGCGGCGGCGGGCGCTCTCCAGCTCCTCCAGGACCAGCACGGCCGAGCCCTCGCCGAGGACGAAGCCGTTGCGGGTGGCGTCGAAGGGCCGTGAGGCGGTCTCCGGGTCGTCGTTGCGCGGTGAGGTCGCCTTGATCGCGTCGAAGCAGGCCACGCTGATCGGGGAGATGGGCGCCTCCGTGGCCCCGGCGACCATCACGTCGGCGCTGCCCTCGCGGATCAGCTCGGCGGCGTGGCCGATGGAGTCCAGGCCGGAGGTACAGCCGGTGGAGACCATGGACACGGGTCCCTGGGCGCCGGCCCGCCAGGCCACTTCGGCCGCCATCGAGCTGGGGACGAAGTAGTCGAACAGGTGCGGGGCGGCCAGGGTGTGGTCGACCTGCCAGGTGCTGCCGCCCAGGCTCACCGCGTTGTACTGGTCGTCG
The DNA here is from genome assembly GCF_044454045.1 of Streptomyces sp. NPDC051578. Classification (NCBI taxonomy): domain Bacteria; kingdom Bacillati; phylum Actinomycetota; class Actinomycetes; order Kitasatosporales; family Streptomycetaceae; genus Streptomyces; species Streptomyces sp. NPDC051578. The sequence continues at coordinate 2,672 of NZ_JBITDH010000021.1, read as the reverse complement.
AGGCCCATGGTGCAGCCGACCGCGCTGCCGAGGGTGACCCCGGTGCGCTCGGGATCCGCGTCCGTCCCGTCCAGGCCGCTGTCGCGCAGCGCCTCACCGGTCGCGACCAGGGCGAATTGCGCCGCCCGGTCGAGACGGCGGGCCTCTTCGGCGGTGAATCCGTGGGCGAGGGGGTCGAAGTCGACCTCGGCGGCGATGCGGGAGCGGTACCCGGTGGCGTCGAAGAGGCTGATGGGCCGGGTGGCGGTCTTCCCGGAAGTGAGCAGGGACCAGTACTCCTTGGTGCCCACTCCCCCGGGCGCGACCACGCCGATTCCGGTGATGACGACGCGTCGGCTCATTGGGTGTTCCTTCACGGGTGAGTCCTATGGGTGGCGAGCTTGGCCAGCTCCGCTCGACGGCAGGTCGAGCGCGGGTGGTGGGCGCGTCCGGACACGCCCGTGGCCCCCGCCGCGCGGGGGCCACGGACAACCGGCCAGAATGACCGACCAGGACAACCGGCCAGGACGACCGGCCACGGACTCGGCGCTGCCCGGTGCCGGGTGCCGCTCAGCGCCGCCCGGTTGCGCTCAGCGCGGGGCGGCGAGCACGGGCCGGGCGGGGCTCGGTGAGCCGAGGATGTTGCGGTGGATCTCCAGGGTCGCCGTGGAGCGGTTGAGGGTGATGTAGTGCAGCCCGGGCGCCCCTTCCGCCAGCAGCCGCTGCGCCATGGCGGTGGCGTGGTCGACACCGATGCGGTGCCCTTCCTCCGGGTCGTCGCGCGCGGCTTCCAGGCGCTGCGCGAGGGACGGCGGGAAGGCGGCGCTGCTGAGTTGCGCGAAGCGCCGGATCTGACGCACGTCGGTGGCGGGCATGATCTCGGGGATGATCGGGGTGTCGCAGCCCGCCGCGCTGACCCGGTCGCGCAGCCGCAGGTAGTCCTCGGCGTGGAAGAACATCTGCGTGACGGCGTAGTCGGCGCCGGCCCGGCACTTGGCCACGAAGTGCCGGATGTCGCTGTCCCAGTCCGGCGAGCGGGGGTGCCGCTCGGGGAAGGCCGCGACGCCCACGCTGAACTCCCCGGACCTCCTGACCAGCGAGACCAGCTCGTGGGCGTGGTGGAAGCCCTCGGGGTGCGCGGTCCAGGGCGCGTTCGGATCGCCGGGCGGGTCGCCGCGCAGGGCGAGGACGTCGAGGACGCCCGCGTCGGCGTACTGGCCGAGGATGTGGCGCAGTTCGGCGACGGAGTGGCCTACGGCGGTGAGGTGGGCGACGGGCCGCAGGGTGGTCTCGGCGGCGATCCGCTTGGTGACCTCGACCGTCCGGTCCCGGGAGGAGCCGCCGGCTCCGTAGGTGACCGATACGAAGGAGGGCGAGAGCGGTTCGATCCGGCGGATCGCGTCCCACAGCACGCGGGACCCCGCATCGGTCTTGGGCGGGAAGAACTCGAAGGAGTACGAGGGCCTCCCGCTGCGCAGCATCTCGCGCAGTACGGTCATCTGCGCCCTCCCGCCCGGCCCCGCGCCCCGCCCGGGGGTGCGCCGCCCGTGCGCTTCGCGCTCATGCGCGCCCCGCCAGACCCGGCTCGATCTCCCGCGCCGCGGCGCTGCCGTAGACGCGGTCGATGCGGGAGAGCAGCTCGGCGGGGAGCAGTTTGTACTCCTGGGTGCCGACCGATTCGAGGACCACCGTGGCCAGCGCGCAGCCCAGTTGGGCGGCCCGCTCGTACGGCAGGCCCCAGGAGACGGCGGCGAGGAAGCCGGCGCGCAGGGCGTCCCCGACGCCGGTGGGGTCGGCCGCGGCGTCGGTGAGGACGGCAGGGACGTCCGTGCGGGCGGCGCCGGCCGCGAGGATCGAGACGCCGTCGGCGGCGCGGGTCACGATCCAGGTGCCGACCCGCTCCAGTACCTGCTCCTCGTCCCAGCCGGTGCGTTCGCGCAGCAGCGCGCTCTCGTACTCGTTGGTGAACAGCAGGTGTGCCCCGTCCACCAGCGCCCGGGTCTGCTCGCGGTCGAGCCGGGCGAGCTGCTGCGAGGGGTCGGCGGCGACGGGGATGCCGAGCGCGTGTGCCGCCGCGGTGTGGCGCAGCATCGCGGCCGGGTCGTCGGCGCCGACGAGGACGAGGTCGAGTCCCCCCACGCGCTCGTGGGTCTCGGCGAGGTCGATCCTTCCCGCCTCGGCCATGGCACCCGCGTAGAAGGTCGCGATCTGGTTCTGGTCGTCGTCTGTGGTGCACACGAAGCGCGCCGTGTGCAGGGTCTCGCTGACGCGGACGGAGGTGGGGTCGACGCCCGCTTCGCGCAGCCGGGCGCCGTATTCGGTGAAGTCGACGCCTGCGGCCCCGACGAGCAGGGGCCGCAGGCCCAGCCGGCCGAGGCCGACGGTGATGTTGGCCCCGACGCCGCCGTGGCGGACTTCGAGGCGGTCGGCGAGGAACGAGAGGGAGACCCGGTCCATCTGTTCGCTGATCAGCTGGTCGGCGAAGCGGCCGGGGAAGACCATGAGGTGGTCGGTGGCGATGGAGCCGGCCACGGCGATACGCACAACAACTCTCCTTGGACTGTGGCGGTACCAGTTGGCTCGGACCGGCGTCTACCGCAGGCCGGCGGCGGCGCGCAGGGCGTCGACGCGGTCGGTGCGCTCCCAGGTGAAGTCCGGCAGCTCACGGCCGAAGTGGCCGTAGGCGGCGGTCT
>NZ_JBITDH010000020.1:0-18635 GCF_044454045.1 Streptomyces sp. NPDC051578 | reverse complement strand
GAACCCACCGCCACACCACCACGCGTGACCACCACAAGCGACGCACCCTCAAACCGCTCCCCCGCCAACCACTCCTGCACCACACCCAGAACCCGGTTGGTCAGGGCGTGCATGGCGGCCGGGACGTCGTCCTCGTCCGTGACGGGGCACTCGAAGACGACCGCCCCGTCGACCGGGCCTTCCGCGGGCAGGTCATCCCAGCGCATGCCCGGCTCGTGGGCGGCGGTGGGTGCCGCGCCCGGCAGCGGGTTCCAGCTGATGTGGAAGAGGGATTCCGCTCCGCCCGTACCCAACTGCTCGGTGGAGACGGGCCGGCCGACGACCGCGCCCACCGTGGCGACGGGGGCGCCGGTGGTGTCGGCCACCTGGAGCGAGAGGCTCTCCGGAGTGGGCTGGGTGATCCGCACCCGTACGGCGGTGGCGCCCGCCGCGTGAAGGGTGACGTTCTGCCACACGAAGGGCAGTACCGTCTCATCGCCGCCGGTGCCGTTCACCAGCGCGGCGTGCATGGCTGCGTCCAGCAGGGCCGGGTGCAGCCCGAACTGCTCTGCCTCAGCGTGGGCCTGCTCGGGCAGGGCGACCTCGGCGAACAGGGTGTCCCCGAGCCGCCAGGCCGCCGTCAGGCCCTGGAAGACCGGCCCATAGCCGAAGCCTCGCCCGCGCAGGCCCTCGTAGGCACCGTCCAGGGGCAGTACGTCGGCACCGGCCGGCGGCCAGGCGGCCAGAGAGAACTCGGGCGCTGTCGCATCCGGGGCGAGGACACCGTCGGCGTGCAGGGTCCACGGCAGGTCCGGCCGCTCCTCCGGGCGCGAGTAGACGCTGACCGACCGGCGCCCGGAGGCGTCGGCCGCCGCGACGACCATCTGAACGGTCACGGCACCGCGCTCGGGGAGGATGAGCGGGGCCTGGAGGGCGAGCTCTTCCAACACCCCGCAACCGACCTGGTCCCCGGCTCGGATCGCGAGTTCCACGAAGCCCGTGCCCGGCAGCAGGATGGATCCGAGTACGTCGTGGTCGGCGATCCAGCCGTGCGTGCCCACCGACAGCCGGCCGGTGAACGTGATCACGTCCGTGTCGGGGGACGGCAGGACAGCACCGAGCAGCGGGTGACCGGCATCGGTCAGCCCGGCCGTCGCCATGGTGCCGCCGCCGGTGCCGATCCACGAGTTCGCGAGGTACTCCTCGGTGCCGACCCAGTAGCGCGTGCGCTGGAATGCGTAGGTGGGCAGCTCCACGCGGCGCACGTCGGCGTCGGCGGGGTAGAACGCACGCCAGTCGACGGGTACGCCGACCGTGTGGAGTCGTCCGAGGGTGGCGATCAGGGTTTCGGGTTCGGGCCGGTTCTTGCGGAGGGCGGGTACGAGGACGGCCTGCTCGGAGTCCACGCCCTGCTGGGCGAGTCCGGTCAGGACGCCGTCCGGGCCGATCTCCAGGAAGCGGGTCACACCCTGCTCCTCCAGCGTCCGCACGGCGTCCGCGAAGCGGACGGCCTCGCGGACCTGGCCGACCCAGTACTCCGGCGACCGCCAGCCTTCTGACAACTCGCCCGAGACGGTAGAGACGACCGGGATGCGCGGCGCCGAGAACGTCAGCCGGGAAGCGACCGCACGGAAGTCCTCCAGCATCGGATCCATCAACGCCGAGTGGAAGGCGTGCGAGACCGCAAGCCGACTCGTCTTACGGCCTTCGGTGGTGAAGTGCTCACCGACAGCCAGCACAGCGCCTTCGACACCCGAAACCACCACCGACTGCGGCCCGTTCACCGCAGCAATACCCACACCCTCGGTCAGGAGCGGCAGCACCTCATCTTCCGCGGCCTGTACCGCGAGCATCGCCCCACCGGTGGGCAACGCCTGCATCAACCGGCCACGCGCCACCACCAACTCGGCCGCATCAGCCAGCGACAACACCCCCGCGACGTGCGCGGCGGCCAGCTCACCGATGGAGTGACCGGCGACGACGTCGGGCTTCACACCCCACGCCTCCACCAACCGGAACAGGGCGACTTCCAGCGCGAACAGCGCGGGCTGCGTCACCGCGGTCGCGTTCAACGCCTCCGCATCCTCACCCCACACCACCTCACGCAACGACCGCCCCAGGTGCCGGTCAACCTCCCCACACACCGCGTCAAAGGCCTCGGCGAACACCGGGAACGCGTCATACAACTCACGCCCCATCCCGAGACGCTGCGCCCCCTGCCCCGTGAACAGGAACGCCGTCCGCCCCCCGGGCTGGACCCGGCCCGTCACCAGAGCAGGGTGCTCCTCCCCCGCCGCCAGCGCGGCGAGCGCCGCCAGCCGGCTCGCCCCGTCGCCCGTCACCACCGCACGGTGGTCCATCGTGCTGCGGGCCGTCGCGAGGGTGTACCCGATGTCCCCGGGTCGGTGCGCGCCGGCCACTGCGAGCAGGCGTTCCGCCTGGCCCGCCAGAGCAGCGGCGGACTTCGCCGACAACGCCCAGGGAGTGGCGCCCGGTTTCCGCTGTTCGGCCGTCGGCTGAGGCTCGTCGTCGGCCTCCTCCACGATGACGTGGGCGTTCGTCCCGCTGATGCCGAACGAGGAGATGCCCGCCCGGCGCGGGCGGCCTTCGGCCGGCCACTCCCGGGCCTCGGTCAGCAGCTCCACGTCCCCCGCCGACCAGTCGATCTGGTCCGACCGCTCTTCCGCATGCAGGGTGGGCGGCAGCACACCGTGCCGCATCGCCATCACCATCTTGATGATCCCCGCGACACCCGCAGCGGCCTGCGTGTGCCCCATGTTGGACTTGATGGAGCCCAGCCACAGCGGCCGGCCCTCCGGCCGTCCCTGCCCGTAGGTCGCCAGCAGCGCCTGCGCCTCGATCGGGTCACCGAGGACCGTGCCCGTGCCGTGCGCCTCGACGGCGTCGACCTCCGCCGTCGTCAGTCCGGCGTTCGCCAGCGCCTGACGGATCACCCGCTGCTGCGAGGGGCCGTTGGGGGCGGTGAGGCCGTTGCTGGCGCCGTCCTGGTTGAGCGCCGAGCCTCGGACGACGGCCAGTACCGGGTGCCCGTTGCGGCGGGCATCGGAGAGACGCTCCAGGAGCAGCATGCCGGCGCCCTCGCCCCAGCCGGTGCCGTTGGCGTCCGCGCCGAACGACTTGCAGCGGCCGTCGGGGGCGAGGCCGCGCTGACGGCTGAACTCGACGAAGACCTCCGGGGTCGCCATCACGGCGACACCGCCGGCCAGCGCCAGCGAGCATTCCCCGGAGCGCAGGGCCTGGGCTGCCATGTGCAGGGCCACCAGCGACGAGGAGCACGCCGTGTCCACGGTGACCGCCGGGCCCTCCAGACCGAACACGTACGAGACGCGCCCGGAGGCGATGGCGCCGGTGCTGTTGTTGGCGGCGTAGTCGTGGTACATCATCCCGGCGTAGCAGCCGGTCATGCTGCCGCGCAGGGTATCCGGGTCGATCCCGGCCCGCTCGAAGGCCTCCCAGGCCGTCTCCAGCAGCAGGAACTGCTGCGGGTCCATGACGGCGGCCTCGTTGGGGCTGATGCCGAAGAACGCCGGGTCGAACTCGCCCGCCCGGTGCAGGAATCCGCCCTCGCGGGCGTAGCTGGTGTGCGGGCGCTCGGAGGTGGGGTCGTAGATGCGGTCGAGGTCCCAGCCGCGGTTGTCGGGGAAGCCGGAGACGGCGTCCACGCCGTCGGCCACGAGCTGCCACAGTGCCTCGGGGGTGTCCACGCCACCGGGGTAGCGGCAGGCCATGGCGACGATCACGACGGGGTCGTCGTCGCCGGGTGTGCGGACCGCGGTGGCCGCGGTCGGCCCGGTCCGGTCTTCCGCGCCGCCGAGTTCGTCCAGCAGGTGGCGGGCGAGGGCGCGCGGGTTCGGGTAGTCGAAGGCCAGGGTGGCGGGGAGGCGTACGTCGGTGGCGGCGCTGACGGCGTTGCGGAACTCGACGGCGGTGAGCGAGTCGAAGCCCAGCTCGCTGAACGCACGGCTCTCGTCGACCGCGTGCGGCCCGGGGTAGCCGAGGGTGGCCGCCACCTGCGTACGCACGAGGTCCAGCAGGAGAGCGACGCGCGCTTCCCGGTCCAGCCCGGCCAGGCGCCCGCGCAGCGAGCCGGCGTCCTCGGACGACGTCACCGCGGCGCGGCGCGGCCGTATCCGGACCAGCCCCCGGAAGAGCGGGGGCAGTGCGTCGCCGGCGGCCGCGAGGGTCCGTACGTCGAGCCGGATCGGCAGGACGACCGGGGTGTCGACGGTCAGGGCGCGGTCGAAGAGGTCCAGGCCGTACTCGGCCGTGAGGGCACCGATGCCGGTGCGGCTCATCCGCTGGAGGTCGGCTTCGGTGAGGGCGCCGGACATGCCGCTCGCCCACAGGCCCCAGGCGAGGGACCGGGCGGGCATGCCGTGGGCGCGGCGGTGGGTGGCGAGGCCGTCGAGCAGGGCGTTGGCGGCGCCGTAGTTGCCCTGGCCGGGGGCGCCGAGGACCCCGGTCGCGGAGGAGAACAGCACGAAGGCCGACAGCTCCAGGTCCCGGGTCAGCTCGTGCAGGTGCAGGGCCGCGTCCGCCTTGGCCCGCAGTACGGTGTCCAGGCTCTGCGGGGTCAGCGAGCCGATGAGGGTGTCGTCGAGTACGCCGGCCAGGTGGACCACGCCGGTGAGGGGTACGCCGGTTATGAGTGCCGCCAGCGCGTCCCGGTCGCCGGCGTCGCAGGCGGCGAGGGTGGCTTCGGCGCCGAGGGCCCGCAGTTCGGCGAGCTGTGCCTGCGCGCCGGGGGCGTCCGCGCCGCGCCGGGAGAGCAGCAGGAGGTTCCGTACGCCATGGGTCTCGACCAGCCGCCGGGCGACGAGGCGGCCCAGCGCGCCGGTGGCGCCGGTCACCAGGACGGTGCCGTTGCCGAAGTCGGGCCGCACGCTCCGCTCGGAGTCGTCGGTGAGGCGGGTCAGGCGGGCTCCGTGGACGGTGGTGCCGCGCACGACGGTGTGGGGTTCGCCGGCGGCCACCGCGAGGGCCGGCTCCGCGTCCTGGCCCAGGTCGGTCAGGAGGAACCGGTCGGGGTGCTCCGCCTGTGCCGAGCGGACGAGGCCCCAGACGGCCGCTCCGGCCAGGTCGGTGACGTCCTCGCCGGGCAGGGCGACGGCTCCGCGGGTCGCGATGACCAGGCGGGAGGCGGCGTACCGCTCGTCGGCGAGCCAGCTCTGCAGGGCGGCGAGCACCCGGCCGATGGCGGCCCGTACCCCGTCCGCGTCGCGGGCGGGCGCGCAGTGCAGGACGACTGCCTCCGGTACGGGCGCGTCGGCGGGCAGGGCGTCCCAGTCGGCCTGGACGGCGCCGGGGGCGTGGGCGGCCGGCAGCTCGGCCCACTCCAGGGCGAAGAGGGACTCGTGGGCGACGGTGCGTGCGGCGGCGAGCTGCTGGGCGGAGACCTCGCGCAGGACGAGGGAGTCCACCGAAAGGACGGGGCGGCCCGTCTCGTCGCCCACGGACAGCGCGAGCGCGCCCGAGCCGTCCGGAGTGATCCGGACGCGCAGCCGGGTGGCGCCGGAGGCGTGCAGCCGTACTCCCGTCCAGACGAACGGCAGGACGGGCCCTTCGGCAGCGGCGAACAGGTCGGTGAAGACGGAGCCGTGGAGGGACGCGTCGAGGAGGGCGGGGTGCAGTCCGAACGCGGCGGCGTCGGCGTGGCCCCGTTCGGGCAGGACGACTTCGGCGAAGACCTCCGCCCCGGCGCGCCAGGCGGCGGTCAGGCCGCGGAAGGCCGGTCCATAGGGGAGTCCGGCCGCGGCGAGCGCCTCGTACACCCCGGCGGTGTCGATCGGGGCGGATCTGGCCGGCGGCCAGGCGCCCAGGCCGAAGGCGTCGGCTGCGGCCCCGGCGGTGGCGACAGCGGCGGTAGGGGTGGCGGTGGCCGCTCCGGCCGCGAGGACGCCGGCCGCGTGCAGGGTCCACGGCTGGTCGGGTTGGTCGTCCCGGCGGGAGTGGACGCTGACGGGGCGCCGCCCCGCGGCGTCCGCCGCGCCGACCTCGACCTGGAGGGCGACGGCGCCGCGCTCGGGCAGCACGAGCGGGGACTGCAGCATGAGTTCTTCGAGCGAGTCGCAGCCGACCTGGTCACCGGCCCGGATAGCCAGCTCCACGAAGCCGGTGCCGGGAAACACCACGGAGTCGCCCACGAGGTGGTCGGCGAGCCACGGCTGCGCCGACACCGAGACGCGGCCGGTGAGCACCACCCCGCCGGAGTCGGCCAGGGACACGACGGCGCCGAGCAGCGGGTGCCCGGCGGCGGCCAGTCCGGCGGCGGACAGGTCGCCGAGGGCGCCCGTGCCCTCGACCCAGTAGCGGGTGTGCTGGAAGGCGTACGTGGGCAGCTCGACGCGGCGCGCGCCGGTACCGGCGTAGAACGCCGCCCAGTCGACGGGCGCGCCGCTGGTGTGGAGCCGGGCCAGGGCGGCGACGAGTGCCTCGGACTCGGGCCGGTTCCTGCGGAGGGCGGGTACGAGGACGGCCTGCTCGGAGTCCACGCCCTGCTGGGCCAGACCGGTCAGGACGCCGTCCGGGCCGATCTCCAGGAAGCGGACGGCGCCTTCGCGTTCCAGCGCGCCGACGGCGTCGGCGAAGCGGACGGCTTCGCGGACCTGCCCCACCCAGTAGTCCGGGGACTGCCACTGCGCGCCGACGCGCTCACCGGTGACGGTGGAGACGGCCGCCACGCCCGGTTCGGAGTACGTCAACCGCGATGCCACGGCGCGGAAGTCGTCCAGCATCGGATCCATCAGCCCCGAGTGGAAGGCGTGCGAGACCGCCAGCCGGCTGGTCTTACGGCCTTCGGCGGTGAAGTGCTCGCCCACGGCCAGCACGGCGGCCTCGACACCGGACACGACGACCGAGTCCGGTCCGTTGACCGCAGCGATCCCCACACCCTCGGTCAGGAGCGGCAGCACCTCATCCTCAGTGGCCTGCACCGCGAGCATCGCACCACCGGTGGGCAGCTCCTGCATCAACCGGCCACGCGCCACCACCAACTCCGCCGCATCAGCCAGCGACAGCACACCCGCCACATGCGCAGCAGCCAGCTCACCGATCGAATGCCCGGCGACGACATCGGGCTTCACACCCCACGCCTCCACCAACCGGTACAGCGCGACTTCCAGCGCGAACAGGGCGGGCTGCGTCACGGCGGTCGCGTTCAACGCCTCCGCATCCTCACCCCACACCACCTCACGAAGTGACCGCCCCAGGTGCCGGTCAACCTCCCCACACACCGCGTCAAAGGCCTCGGCGAACACCGGGAACGCGTCATACAACTCACGCCCCATCCCGAGACGCTGCGCCCCCTGCCCCGTGAACAGGAACGCCGTCGCGCCCTTGGTCACCACGCCGGGCACGACGCTCGGGTGCGGCTGCCCCTGTGCCAGTGCGGCCAGGCCGGCGAGGGCGCCCTCGCGGTCGGCGGCGAGGACGACCGCGCGGTGGTCCAGCGCGACGCGGGTCGTGGCGAGGGAGTAGCCGAGGTCCGCGGCGGAGTCCGGTTCCGGGAGGCCGGTGACGTGAGCGTGCACCCGCGCGGCCTGGGCGGCGAGCGCGTCGGCGTCGCGGCCGGAGACCGGCCAGGGCAGGACGGGGGGCATCACCGCGGCGACGGGCGTCGGGGCGTCGGCCGCTTCCCGGGCCTCCTCGGACGGCGCCTCGGCGGGGGCTTCTTCGAGGATGACGTGGGCGTTGGTTCCGCTGACGCCGAACGCGGAGACACCGGCGCGCCGGGGCTGGTCTTCGGCGCGTTCCCACTCCCGGGCTTCGGCCAGCAGCCGGACCTGCCCCGCCGTCCAGTCGACATGGCTGGACGGCTCGTCCACGTGCAAAGTCTGCGGCAGTACGCCGTTGCGCAGGGCCATGACCATCTTGATGACGCTGCCGACACCGGCCGCGGCCTGGGCGTGACCGATGTTGGACTTGATGGAGCCCAGCCACAGCGGCCGGTCCTCCGGGCGGTCCTGGCCGTAGGTGGCGAGCAGCGCCTGGGCCTCGATGGGGTCGCCGAGGGTGGTGCCCGTGCCGTGCCCCTCGACGGCGTCGACCTGCGAGGCGGGCAGCTTCGCGTTGGCGAGCGCCTGGCGGATCACGCGCTGCTGCGCGCGTCCGCTGGGGGCGGTCAGGCCGTTGCTCGCGCCGTCCTGGTTGACCGCGCTGCCGCGGACGACGGCGAGGACCGGGTGCCCGTTGCGGCGGGCGTCGGAGAGCCGTTCGAGTACGAGCATGCCCGCGCCCTCGGACCAGCCGGTCCCGTCGGCCGCTTCGGCGAAGGCCTTGCAGCGGCCGTCGGGGGCGAGCCCGCGCTGGCGGCTGAACGCGATGAACGGCGACGGGGTGGACATGACCATGACGCCGCCGGCGAGGGCCAGCGAGCATTCGCGCTGCCGCAGCGCCTGCGCGGCGAGGTGCAGGGAGACGAGCGAGGAGGAGCAGGCGGTGTCGACGGTGACGGCCGGCCCTTCGAGGCCGAGGGTGTAGGAGATGCGGCCGGATATGACGGCGGCCGCGTTGGCGGTGGTCATGTACGCCTCGGCGACTTCGCCCGCCGCGCCGATCAGGTACTCGTAGTCCTGGATACCGGAGCCCGCGAACACCCCGACGGGCTTGCCGCGCAGGGACACGGGGTCGATGCCGGCCCGCTCGATGGCTTCCCAGGACACCTCCAGCAGCAGCCGCTGCTGGGGGTCCATGGTCAGCGCCTCGTTGGGGCTGATGCCGAAGAACCCGGCGTCGAAGCCGGCGACGTCCTGGACGAAGCCGCCCTCGTTGACGTAGCTGCCGCCGGACCCGGACGTGTCCGCTGCGTCCCCTTCCCCGCCGCGCAGGCCGTCGAGGTCCCAGCCGCGGTCGGTGGGGAAGGTGGTGATGGCGTCGCGGCCCTCGGCCACGAGCCGCCACAGGTCGTCCGGGGTGCTGATGCCTCCCGGGTAGCGGCAGCTCATCGCCACGATGGCGATGGGCTCGTGGTCCTGGTTCTCGACTTCCTGGAGCCGGCGGCGGGTCTGGTGCAGATCCGCCGTGACCCGCTTGAGGTAGTCGAGAAGCTTGGCGTCGTCATTGGACATTCTGGGTCCCACCGAGTCCTTGTTCATGCCGAGAGGTCGAGTCGATCCGGGGTCGGGTGCACCGGGGCGCGGGCGCGCGCTCGCGCCGGTCAGGTGAGGCCGAGTTCGTTGTCGATGAAGGCGAAGATGTCGTCGGCGGAGGCCGCTTCGAGCTGGCCGCCTATGCCTTGGTCGCCGGCCGTCGCGTCGAGGGCCGCCGTGAGGCGGGTCAGCAGGCTCTGCAGCCGGGCGGTGATACGGGTCGCTTCGATCTCGTCGGCGCCGAGCGCCGCGGCGGCCTGTTCGAGACGGTCCAGTTGGGCGAGTACCGGCAGTGCACCGACGTTCTCTTCCTGGCAGAGCTCTGAGTGGAGGTGGCCGGCGAGTGCCGCGGGGCTGGGGTGGTCGTAGATCATGCTGGTCGGCAGCGGGCGGCCGGTGGCCGCGACCAGGCGGCTGCGCAGGTCCACGGCCGCGACGGAGTCGAAGCCGAGGTCGGTGAAACCGCGGTCGGCGCCGACGTCGGCGGGGTCGTCGTAGCCGAGCAGGGCCGCCACGTGGCCCCGTACCAGGTCCAGCAGCGTCTTCAACTGGTCGGGCCGGGCGAGCCCCGCCAGCCGGGCGGCGAGGTCGGTGCCTTCGCCGGCGCCCGTCGCGGGGTCCGTGCCGAGGGCGGCGACCGCCTCGGGCAGCGCGTTCAGCAGGGGCCTCGGGCGGGCCAGCGCGTAGGTGGGGGCGAAGCGCTCCCAGTCGAACGCGGCGACCACCGCGTGGGAGGCGCCGCCCGCGAGGATCCGGCGGAGCGCGCCGACGGCGTGCTCCGGGCGCATGGCGGGGGCTCCGATACGGCGCATCACGGCGGCGAGTTCGGCGTCGACCATGCCGCCGTCCCAGGAGCCCCAGGCCACGGAGGTGGCGGCGAGGCCGCGGGCGCGGCGGGAGTGGGCGAGGCCGTCGAGGTAGGCGTTGGCGCTGCCGTACGCGGACTGCCCGGCGCTGCCCCATACGGCGGCGCCGGAGGAGAACAGCACGAAGGCGTCGAGAGGGGTGTCCGTGAGGAGTTCGTCGAGGTGGCGGGCTCCGAGCACCTTCGCGGCGGCCACCTCGGCGAGGTCCGCGAGGGTGAGTTCGGCGAGCGGCGCGATGCGCTGGGGCAGTCCGGCCGCGTGGACGACGGCGGTGAGGCCGGTCAGTCCGTCCAGGAGGCGGCGTACGGCTTCCCGGTCGGTGATGTCACATGCCTCGACGGAGATCCGTACGCCCGACTGGCGCAGTTCCTCGGCGAGTTCGGCGGCGCCGGGGGCGTGCGGGCCGCGGCGTCCGGCGAGGACGATGTGCTCCGCGCCGTCGGCGGCCAGCATCCGGGCGACGTGCGCGCCGAGCCCTCCGGTGCCTCCGGTGACGAGGACGGTGCCGCGCGGGTGCCACGGTCCCGCCGGGTCGGGCCGGCTGGGGCGCGTCATGCGGCGGGCGTACGCACCCTCGGGGCGCAACGCGACCTGGTCCTCGCCGGTGGCTCCGGCGAGGGTGTCGCACAGCCGCCCGGCGAGCCGTTCGGCGGCTTCACCCTCGGGCTCCGCCCCTGCGGGAAGGTCGACGAGACCACCCCAGGTGGCGGGGGTCTCCAGTGCGAGCGCCGCGCCCAGGCCCCAGACGGCGCTCTGGGCGGGGTGCACGGGCCGGGCGGCCGAGTCGGGCCCGTCGGTGGCGACGGCGCCCCGGGTGAGGCACCACACGGGGGCGGTGCACTCCCGTGCGGCCAGTTCCTGGAGCAGGGCGACGGTGTCGGCGAGGCCGCGGGACAGCTCGGGGTGCTCGGGGTGGTCGGTGTCGTCCAGGGCGAGCAGGCTCAGCACCCCGGCCGGCGCGGCGGGCAGAACCAGCGGCAGTACGGGGCCGCCCGCGCCGGTCGTGTGCAAGACGGGCCGCGCTCCCCGGCCGGTCAGCGCGTCGGCGAAGACGGCGGCGAGGGGGTCTTGGCCGGGGGCGTGGACGACGAGCCAGTCACCGTCGAGCGGGGCGGGCCGCGCCGGGTCGGGGACGGGGGTCCAGCTGATGCGGTAGCGCAGTGCGTCCACGGTGGAGGCCTCGCGGCGGCCGGCGCGCCAGGTGGTGAGGGCGGGCAGGACGGGGGTGAGGGCGTCGGCGTCGAGGCCGAGCCGCTCGGCGAGTTCCGCCGTGTCGGCGCGTTCGACGGCCTCCCAGAAGCCGGCTTCCGCCGGGTCGACGGCGGCCGGGGCGGTGGCCGGGGCCTGGTCGGGGCGGGCCCAGTAGTTCTTGCGCTGGAAGGCGTAGGTGGGCAGGTCCACGCGCCGCAGGCCGGGCCCGGTCGTGGTTGCCGCCTTGAAGTAGGCCGTCCAGTCGACGTGGACCCCCTGCGCGTGGGCGACGGCGACGGCTTCGGCGAGCGCCCGCTCCTCGCTCCGGCCGCGCCGCAGGGCGGCGGTGAACACCGGCCGTTCGGCGTCGTCGGCCACGTCGCCGGCCACGTCGGCGAGGCAGTCGGGGCCGAGGGGGGTGAGCGCGGCATCGGGTCCGAGTTCGAGGAAGGTGTGGACGCCCTTGGCCGCCAACTGCCGCACGGCGTCGCTGAAGCGCACCGTCTGACGCACGTGGCGCACCCAGTAGTCGGCGTGGCCCGCTTCATCGGCGCCCAGCAGTTCCCCGGTCACGGTGGAGACGATCGGGATGCGCGGGGTTCCGTACCGGATGCTCTCGGCGACGGTGCGGAAGACGTCGAGCATCGGTTCCATGAGCGGCGAGTGGAAGGCGTGCGAGACGGCGAGCCGCTTGGTCTTGCGGCCCTGGGCGCGCACGTGCCCGGCGAGCGCGGTGACCGCCTCCTGCGAGCCGGAGACGACCACGGAGCGGGGGCCGTTGAGGGCGGCGACGCCCACATCGGCGGTGAGCAGCGGTTCCACCTCCTCCTCGGAGGCTTCGACCGCGGCCATCGCACCGCCCGGCGGCAGCTGCTGCATCAGGCGGCCGCGGGCGGCGACGAGCCGGGCGGCGTCGGTGAGCGTGAGGATGCCGCTGACGTGGGCGGCGGCCAGCTCGCCGATGGAGTGCCCGGCGAGGAAATCGGGCCGGATGCCCCAGGACTCGACGAGCCGGTACAGCGCCACCTCGAAGGCGAACAGGGCGGGCTGCGCCCGGCCGGTGGCGTCGAGCGACGCACTGTCCTCGCCCCACATCGTGTCGCGCAGAGGTGTGCCGAGGTGGGCGTCGAGGGCGGCGACGGCCTCATCGAAGGCGCGGGCGAACACCGGGTGGGCGGCGTGGAGCTCGCGGCCCATGCCGAGCCGCTGTGCGCCCTGGCCGGTGAAGAGCACGGCGGTCAGCGCGTCGGGACGGGCGGCGCCGATGACCGTGCCGGGGGCCGGCAGCGTCGGGTCGGCGGCGAGGGCGCGCAGGGCGCGGGTCAGCTCGGCGCGGTTGTCGGCGACGACCACGGCACGGTGCTCCAGGGCGGCCCGGGTGGTGGCCAGGGACCAGGCCGTGTCGCAGAGGGCGACGTCCGGGTGGACGTCCAGGTGATCGGCGAGGCGGACCGCCTGCGCGGCGAGTGCCTCGGGGCGGCGGGCCGAGACGGGGACGGGGACGGGCCGGGGGGTCTGCGGGTGCCGGCCACCGGCCTCGGCGGCGGGGGTCTCGTCGGCCGGGGCTTCGTCCGCCCGGTCCTCCCGCGCCGGGGCCGCATTCGCCGGGCTCCCGTCCGCCCGCGGCTCCTCCTTCGGGGCCTCCTCCACGATCACGTGCACGTTCGTGCCGCTCAGGCCGAACGACGACACGCCCGCACGCTTGGCGTGACCGCGTTCCGGCCACGCGATCGGCTCGGTCAGCAGCCGTACGCTGCCCGCGCTCCAGTCGACGTTCGGGCTGGGCTCGTCCACGTGCAGGGTGCGCGGCAGCACACCGTGGCGCATCGCCTCCACCATCTTGATGACTCCGCCGATCCCCGCGGCCGCCTGCGCATGCCCGATGTTCGACTTGAACGAACCCAGCCACAGCGGCTGGTCGGCGGGCCGCTCGCGCCCGTAGACGGCGATGAGGGCCTGCGCCTCAATGGGGTCACCGAGGGTGGTTCCGGTGCCGTGCGCCTCCACGGCGTCGACGTCGGCGGCGGTCAGCCGCCCGGAGGCGAGCGCTTGCAGGATGACCCGCTGCTGGGAAGGGCCGTTGGGCGCGGTCAGCCCGTTGGAGGCGCCGTCGGAGTTCATCGCCGAGCCGCGGATGACGGCGAGCACCGGGTGGCCGAGACGCCGCGCGTCGGAGAGCCGCTCCACGAGGACCATGCCCGCGCCCTCGGACCAGGTGGTGCCGTCCGCGGCCGCCGCGAAGGACTTGCACCGGCCGTCCGGGGCCAGCCCCCGGTCCTGGCTGAACCCGACGAAGGAGTCCGGGCCGGCCATGACGGTGACCCCGCCGGCGAGCGCCATCGTGCACTCCCCCGTCCGTACGGACTGGACGGCCAGGTGGAGCGCGACGAGCGAGGACGAGCAGGCGGTGTCCACGGTCACCGCGGGACCCTCCAGGCCCAGGGAGTACGCCACGCGTCCCGAGGCGACGCTGGCCAGACCGCCGGTACCGCCGCCGCCCGGGTAGTCGTGGTAGACGACACCGGCGAACACCCCGGTCCGGCTGCCCTTGAGGGAGGTGGGGTCGATGCCCGCGCGCTCGACGGCCTCCCAGGACACCTCCAGCAGCAGCCGCTGCTGCGGGTCGGTGTCACGGGCTTCGCGCGGACTTATCTTGAAGAAGTCGGCGTCGAACTCGCCCGCGTCGTGGAGGAAGCCGCCTTCACGGCAGTACGTCTTCCCGGGCGTGGCCGGCTCCGGGTCGTAGAGGGCGTCCATGTCCCAGCCGCGGCCGTCCGGGAAGAGCGACACCGCGTCCCGCCCGGCGTCCACCAGCTGCCACAGCTCCTCGGGCGAGGCGATACCGCCCGGGAACCGGCATCCCATCGCGACGATGGCCACCGGCTCCTGGTTGAGCTCCTCGGCCTCGCGCAACTGACGCCGCGTGCGCTGGAGTTCCGTGGTGGCGCGCTTGAGATAGTCCCGGAGCTTCTCGTCTTTGCTCATCGAACCTCAACCAATCTAGAGCTGATCGCTGGCTAGGAGATGCCGAATTCGCTGTCGAGCACGTCGAACAGCTCCTCGTCGGTGACCGTTTCGAGGTCGGTGCCGTCATCGGCGGGGTCGCCGCCCGTGCCCCGGGCGTCACGCCAGCGCCGTACGACGGCTTCCAGGCGGGCCGTGATGGCGTCGGCGCGGGCGCCGATCACGGCGGTGTCCCCGTCGCCGGCGGGGAAGCCCGTGAGTACGGCTTCGATGCGGTCGAGTTCGGCCAGCGCGGCGGCGGCCGGGTCCTCGCCGACGGAGTCGGCGTCCAACCGCTCGCCCAGGAAGGCCGCGGCGGCACGCGGCGTCGGGTAGTCGAAGATCAGGGTGGCCGGCAGGTCACAACCGCTCGCCGCGGTGAGCCGCTTGCGCAGTTCGACGGCGGCCAGCGAGTCGAAGCCCATGTCGCGGAAGGCGAGGTCGGCCTCCACGGTGGTGGTGGACTCGTAGCCGAGGACTGCCGCGACGTGCGTACGGACCAGCCCGAGCAGAACGCGGCCGCGATCGGCCGCCGGGAGCCCGTCGAGCTTGGCGTGCAGGTCGGCCGCTGCGCGCCGGGACTCCTCGGCCGTGGGGACGTCATGGGTGGCATGCGCGCCGCTGCCCGTGGAACGCGCGGCGTCGACCCAGTAGCGGGTGCGCTGGAAGGGGTAGGTCGGCAGCTCGACGCGCCGGGCGCCGGCGCCGGCGTAGAACGCCTGCCAGTCGACGCGTACGCCGTCCACGTGCAGCTGGGCCAGGGCCGCGGCCAAGGCCTCGGGTTCGGGGCGGTTCTTGCGGAGGGCGGGTACCAGGACGGCTTCGGCCGACTCTGCCGACTGCTGGGCGAGGCCGGTCAGGACGCCGTCCGGGCCGATCTCCAGGAAGCGGGTGACACCCTGCTCCTCCAGGGTCCGCACGGCGTCCGCGAAGCGGACGGCCTCGCGGACCTGGCCGACCCAGTACTCCGGGGACTGCCAGTCCTGCGACAGTCCACCCGAGACGGTGGAGACGACCGGGATGCGCGGCGCCGAGAACGTCAGCCGGGAAGCGACTACACCAAACTCGTCCAGCATCGGATCCATCAACGCCGAGTGGAAAGCATGCGAGACCGCCAGCCGGCTGGTCTTACGGCCTTCGGCGGTGAAGTGCTCGCCCACGGCCAGCACGGCGGCCTCGACCCCGGACACGACGACCGAGTCCGGTCCGTTGACCGCAGCAATACTCACACCGTCGGTGAGAAGCGGCAGCACCTCATCTTCCGCGGCCTGTACCGCGAGCATCGCACCACCGGTGGGCAACGCCTGCATCAACCGGCCACGCGCCACCACCAACTCGGCCGCATCAGCCAGCGACAACACCCCCGCGACGTGCGCGGCGGCCAGCTCACCGATGGAGTGACCGGCGACGACATCGGGCTTCACACCCCACGCCTCCACCAACCGGAACAGGGCGACTTCCAGCGCGAACAGCGCGGGCTGCGTCACCGCGGTCGCGTTCAACGCCTCCGCATCCTCACCCCACACCACCTCACGCAACGACCGCCCCAGGTGCCGGTCAACCTCCCCACACACCGCATCAAAGGCCTGCGCGAACACCGGGAACGCGTCATACAACTCACGCCCCATCCCCAACCGCTGGGCACCCTGGCCGGTGAAGAGGAACGCCGTCCGGCCACCGCGCCGCAGGGCTCCGGTGATCACCCCCGGGTGTTCCTCCCCCGCCGCGAGCGCGGCGAGCGCGGTCGCGCGGTCGCCGAGCACGACGGCCCGGTGGGTGAAGGCGGTGCGCGAGACGGCCAGGGAGAGCCCGATGTCCGACGCGTCGGCGTCCGGCCCGGCGGAGACCCGCTCCAGCAGACGCTCCGCCTGCGCGGCCAGCGCCTTCGGCGTCTTCGCCGACAACACCCAAGGCAGCACGGGGAGCGCGGTCCGCACAGCCGGCTCCTCCGCCTCCGCCGGGGCCTGTTCGATGATCACGTGGGCGTTCGTCCCGCTGATGCCGAACGAGGACACCCCCGCCCGCCGCACGCCGCCGGGTGCCGTCTCCCACACACGGCCCTCGGTGAGCAGCTCGACGCTCCCGGCGTCCCAGTCCACCTGGTCCGACGGCGCATCCACGTGCAGGGTGGGCGGCAGTACGCCGTTCCGTATCGCCATGACCATCTTCATCACGCCCGCGACGCCCGCGGCCGCCTGGCTGTGCCCCATGTTGGACTTGATCGAGCCCAACCACAGCGGCTTGTCCGCCGGCCGGTCCTGCCCGTACGTCTCCAGAAGCGCCTGCGCCTCGATGGGGTCGCCGAGGGTGGTCCCCGTACCGTGTGCCTCGACCACGTCGACGTCTGCCGTCGACAGGCCCGCGGCCGCCAGCGCCTTGCGGATCACGCGCTGCTGGGCCGGCCCGTTGGGGGCGGTGAGGCCGTTGCTGGCGCCGTCCTGGTTGAGCGCCGAGCCCCGGACGACGGCGAGCACGGGGTGTCCGTTGCGGCGCGCGTCGGAGAGCCGCTCCAGCAGCAGGACCCCTGCTCCCTCCGAGCAGGCCACGCCGTCCGCAGCGGCGGCGAAGGACTTCGAGCGGCCGTCGGGGGCCAGGCCCTGCTGGGTGCTGAAGTAGACGAACATGTCGGGGGTGGCCATCACCGTCACCCCGCCCGCCAGGGCGAGGTCGCATTCCCCGGCCCTCAGGGCCTGGGCGGCCATGTGCAGGGCCACCAGGGACGATGAGCAGGCGGTGTCGACACTGACCGCCGGACCCTCCAGGCCCAGGGTGTAGGCCACTCGTCCCGATACGACGCTGCCGGCGGTGGTGCTGCCGGGTTCGAGGCCGAGGGCGTAGTCGTGGTACATGACGCCGGCGAACACGCCGGTCGCCGTGCCCTTGAGGGTGGTGGGGTCGATGCCCGCCCGTTCGACGGCCTCCCAGGACGCCTCCAGCAGCAGCCGCTGCTGCGGGTCGGTGACGACGGCCTCGTGGGGGCTGATCCCGAAGAAGACGGGGTCGAACTCGGCCGCTTCGTAGAGGAAGCCGCCTTCCCGGGCGTACGACGTGCCGGGCGTGCCGGGCTGCGGATCGTAGACCTCCGGGTCCCAGCCCCGGTCGGTGGGGAAGGCGCCGATGGCGTCCACACCGTCCGCGACGAGCTTCCACAGCTCCTCGGGAGTGGTCACACCGCCCGGGTAGCGGCAGCCCATACCGACGATCACGATCGGGTCGTCGTGGCGGCCGGGGCGGCGCTCGGTCTCGGCCAGGCGCCGGCGGGCGTCCCGCAGGTCGGAGGTGGCCCGCTTCAGATATTCGAGAAGTCGCTCCTCGTTGCTCACCGAGACCTACTCCCTCTGGTCGACAAAAAGTGGCGACTCGCTCGCGTTGCACAGTCCGGCGTTGATCGGTTCGAACGCTACTGAGCTGCCGAGAGGGCGGCCTACCCTTAGCCCACCCCTGCCCAGAGGGGTCGCCGGAGCAGGGGAAACACGCAGAACGGCCGGGGTGCGTGACCGCTGTCGTCCAGCTGTCACGCACCCCGGCCGGGGTCTGCCGAGCCCGCCGGGGTGGGGCGGGTCAGGGGGTCGCGGGGGTACCGAGCTCGTTGTCCAGGATGTCGAACAGCTCGTCCGCGGTGACCTCGTCGAGGTCCTCGCCGCGGTCCGGGACCTCCGGCGCGGCATGCCCCTGGGCGTGGGTGGCGGGTCGTCCGTCGAGCCGGCCCGCCAGCTCCCGGAGCCGCTCGGCGAGCCGCGTCCGGTCGGGGGCGGTGACAGGCGACACGGTGGCTGCGTCGGAGGCCAGCAGTGCTTCCAACCGTTCGATGTCAGCCTCCAGTCCGGTGGCCGGGGAGGGGGCGGCGGCCGCCGGAGCCAGCTTCCGGGCGATGTAGGCGGCGACTTCCGCCGCACTCGGGTAGTCGAAGATCAGCGTGGCGGGCAGGCGCAGGCCGCTGGCCGCTCCCAGCTGATTGCGGAGCTCGACCGAACCGAGTGAGTCGAAGCCCAACTCACCGAAGGCGCGGTCGGGTTCGACCGCGTCGGCGGACGCGTGGCCCAGCACGCTCGCCGCGTGGGTGCGTACGACGTCCAGGATGATCCGGGTGCGCTCCTCCTCGTCGTGCCCGGCGATCCGTTCGGCCAGGGAGGCCCCGGCCGGCGCCCCGGCGGTGGCGGCGGTCCGCTTCCGTATGGGCGCCACCATGCCCCTCAGCAGAGCGGGCAGCTCATCGGTACGGGTCCTCAGTGCGCCGGCATCCACCCGCAGCGGGACGGTGGCCGCTTCGCCCGATGCCAGGGCGAGGGTGAAGAGGGCAAGCCCTTCCGCCTCCGAGAGAGCGGGCGTACCGGCGCGCCGCATGCGGTCGAGGTCGGTGGCGGTGAGGTGGGCCGCCATGCCGGTGTTGACGTCCCAGAGGCCGAAGGCCATCGAGGTGGCCGGCAGACCCTGCGCATGCCGATGAGCAGCCAGCACATCCAGGAACACGTTCGCAGCCGCGTAATTG
>NZ_JBITDH010000019.1:0-21512 GCF_044454045.1 Streptomyces sp. NPDC051578 | reverse complement strand
CTGGCGCCCCAGATCAGGACGTTGTCGCCCTGCTTCATGCCGGCGCCGTTGCGCGAGACCAGCTGGCGGTAGGCGGTGGAGTTGACCAGGCCGGGAGCGGCGGCCTCCTCCCAGCTCAGGTGCTCGGGCTTGGGCATCAGCTGGTTCGACTTCACGAGCGCCAGCTCCGCCAGACCGCCGAAGTTCGTCTCGAAGCCCCAGATCCGCTGCTCGGGGTCGAGCATCGTGTCACCGTGCCCGTCGGCGGACTCCAGCTCCACCGACAGGCAGTGCGCCACGACGCGGTCGCCCGCCTTCCACCGGTTGACCCCCGGTCCCGTGCGCAGCACCACACCCGCCAGGTCCGAACCGAGCACGTGGTACGGGAGGTCATGGCGCTTGGTGAGCTCCGACAGGCGCCCGTAGCGCTCCAGGAACCCGAACGTCGGCAACGGCTCGAAGATCGAGGACCACACCGTGTTGTAGTTGACGGCACTCGCCATCACCGCGACCAGCGCCTCGCCCGGACCGGGCTGCGGCGTCGGGACGTCCTGGAGGCGCAGGGACTTGCGCGGATCCTTGTCCGCCGAGGCCATCCCCTCGAACATGTCCGTCTCGTCCCGGCGCACGACGTTCCCGCGGTACGAATCCGGCAGCGCCAGCGCGGCGACGTCGGCCGGCGTCGCGTCCTCGGAGAGAAGGGCATTGACGATCTCGTCCACGTGAATTCCCTTGTACGAATAGAGGGGACGGTTCCGGACAGGGTAGGGGCGTTTCCGGACCCTCCGCCCGCCACTTTTCACAACCCGGAGAAAACCGGCGGAAGAATTGACATGCCCGTCGGCCGGTTCCTCCAAGGGCATGGCGTACCCAATGATCCCGCAGGTCAGGACCGGTGTGATCACTTTTCGGAGATCCCGGTCGAGAATCCCTGGAAAGGTGCTGGACCATTCGGGGAAGGAGCCCCACGCTTCGCTACCGTTCGACTACCAAGGCCGAAAATCGACGGCATGCGACCAGGTGCGGAGGCAACCGTGAAGATTCAGGTTCTGGGTCCGTTGAGTGCGGAGGTCAACGGGGGCTCGATCGTTCCGACGGCCGGAAAACCGCGCCAGATACTGGCACTGCTGTCGCTGTATCCGGGACGGGTGGTCCCCGTCCCCACCCTCATGGAGGAGCTCTGGCGGACGGAACTCCCGCAGAGCGCCATGACCACCCTGCAGACCTACATCCTCCAGCTGCGCCGGCGCCTGGGCATGGCCATGGGTCCCGGCGCCGGCACCGGCGCGAAGGACGTCATCGCCACCCGGCACGGCGGATACCTGCTCCAGATCGCCCCCGAGGCCGTCGACGTCCACACCTACGAGAGCCTCGTGCGCGCCGGCCAGCAGGCCTTCGACGCCGGTGACGACGCGGCCGCCGCCGCCCGGCTGCGCGAGGCGCTCGCCCTGTGGCAGGGCCCGGCGCTGGTCGACGTACACGTGGGCCCCATCCTCGGCATCGAGGTGCTGCGGCTGGAGGAGAGCCGGCTCGTCACGCTGGAGCGGCGCATCGACGTCGACCTGCGCCTGGGCCGGCACGCCGAACTCATCGTGGAACTGACCGGGCTGATCGCCCGTCACCCGCAGCACGAGGGCCTGCACTCCCAGGCGATGGTCGCCCTCTACCGCTCCGGCCGTCAGGCCACCGCCCTCGACGTGTACCGCAGGCTGCGCGCCCGGCTCGTCGAGGAGCTCGGCGTCGAACCGAGCCCGCAGCTCCAGCGCCTGCACCAGGCGATGCTCACCGTGGACCCCGCCCTCGACGTCATCGCGGGTCCGCGCCGCTCCTCCACCTTCGACCTCTTCGCCGCGTAGGCCCGGCGAGCCGGCGCCCGACCGCGGTTCGAGGCACCGTCGACCGGCTCTCCGGCACCCGACGCGATGGTCGGAGGCCGGGGGTCGAGAGAGGTGTGAGCCGATGTCAGGTGAGCGTGTGCGTCACACGTCGTACGCGGTGGACGTGGCGGCGCCCGCGGGAGTGGTCTACGCGCTCCTCGCGGACACCACCCAGTGGCCGCTGTTCATCCCGCCGAGCATCCACGTCGAACGGCTGGACTTCGACGGGACCCACGACCGCTTCGGCATGTGGGCCACCGCCGGCGGCACCGTCACGTCCTGGATCTCCCGCCGGTCCCTGGACAGCGCCGCCCGCACCATCGACTTCCACCAGGAGGTGCCGGCGCCGCCCGCGACCTCCATGGGCGGCCGGTGGGCCGTCGAGGAGCGGGGACCGGGGCGGTCCCGGCTGACCCTGCTGCACCGGTTCACCGTCGCGGACGACAACCGGGCCGACGCCGACTGGGTCACCCGCGCCACCGACGCCAACAGCGGCGCGGAACTGGCCCGGCTCAAGGAGACCGCCGAGCGCTGGACACGACTGGACGACCTCCTGCTGACCTTCGAGGACTCCGTGCGCGTCCACGGTCCCGCCGAACTCGTCTACGAGTTCCTCTACGGGGCCGAGGACTGGCCCGCCCACCTGCCCGGCGTCACCCGCGCCGACGTCCGCGAGGACCGCACCGGCGTGCAGCTGCTGAGCTTGGACACCCGCGCGCCGGACGGCCGCACCCACACCGCCGAATCCGTGCGGGTGTGCTTCCCGCACGCGGGGCGGATCGTCTTCAAGGAGACGCGCAGCCCCCTGCCGCTGGCCGCGCACACCGGCGAATGGTCGCTCGTCCCCGACGAGAGCGGGCTGACCGCCGTCGCCCGCCACAGCGTCGTCCTGCGCGAGGAGGACATCGAGGAGCTCCTCGGCCCGGGCGTCGACCTCGCCCAGGCCCGCGACCACGTGCGCGCCACCCTGGGCGCCGCGAGCACCGCCACGCTGCACCGTGCCCGCCGGTACGCGGAATCCGCCGTCCGCGTCCTCACCCCGGGGAGATGACCGACCCCACCGAACGCGCCCGCAAGCGCACCGGACCCCGACAGGAGCGACCACCATGGTGACCTTCGTCAACAAGCTCAGCGTCCACGGCGACCTCGGCCGGTTCCTCGCGGCCAGGCACCGCCTCACGCGCTTCCTCAGCGCCCAGCCCGGCTGCGTCAGCCACCAGACGCTGCGCCTCGTCGGCGCAGCGGACGTGTTCGTGGAACTGTCCGTCTGGAAGGATGCCGACGCGCACCGCGCCGCCGTGGCCGCCGACGGCTACCGCAGGCTGAGTGAGGAGCTCGCCGAACTCGCCGCGCCCGAGCCGGGCCTGTACGAGGCCGTCGCGGGCGAGGCGGCCGTCGCCTGAGCGGCCCGCCGGCCGCCCGGGCCGGCTGTACGGGCCCTCCAGCGCCGGTCCAGCACGGCTCGAGCGTCCCGGGAAAGGGTCGACCGTGGACCGACCCGCACGACCAGGAGCATGTCTATGCGAATGTCCTCACCCACCGCGTCCCTGGCTCACTCCCAGCTCTCGCTGGACGAGGTCACCAAACGCTACGACGACCACGTGGTGCTGGACCGGGTGTCGCTGACGGTCAAGCCGGGCGAGAAGGCCGGCGTCATCGGGGACAACGGCTCGGGCAAGTCGACGCTGCTGCGGCTGATCGCCGGCGTCGAGAGCGCCGACAACGGCGACGTGACCGTCGCCGCACCCGGCGGGATCGGCTACCTGCCCCAGCGGCTGGAACTGCCCGCCGGAGCCACCGTCAAGGACGTTCTGGACCGGGCGTTCGCCGACCTGCGGGAGGTCGAGCGCAAGCTGCACGAGGCGGAGGACGCGCTCGTCGACGACGACCCCCGGCTGCTGGAGACCTACGGCGACCTGCTCGCCGAGTTCGAGGCGCGCGGCGGCTACGAGGCGGACGCCCGCGCCGACGCCGCCCTGCACGGCCTGGGCCTGCCCGGCCTCGACCGGGCCCGGGCGGTCGACACCCTCTCGGGCGGGGAGCGGTCGCGGCTCGCGCTGGCCGCGACCCTGGCCGCCGCCCCCGAACTGCTGCTGCTCGACGAGCCGACCAACGACCTGGACGACCAGGCCGTCGACTGGCTGGAGAAGCGGCTGCGCGACCACCGGGGCACCGTCGTCGTCATCACCCACGACCGGGCGTTCCTGGAAGCCGTCACCTCCGCCATCTTGGAAGTCGACCCGGACCGGCGCACCGTCAACCGCTACGGCAACGGCTACCAGGGCTACCTGACGGCCAAGGCCGCCGCCCGCGCCCGCTGGGAGCAGGAGTACGAGGACCACCTCCAGGAGATCGCCCGCCAGGAGAAGCTCGCCGAGAACGCCGGCCGGATGCTCGCCTCGATCGCCTCCAAGGGTCCCTGGGCGTTCAGCGGCTCCGAGCACCACCGCGCCAGGTCCTCCTCCACGGCCACCTCCGGCAAGGCCCGCAACGCCAACGAACGGCTGCGCAGGCTGCGGGAGAACCCGGTACCCGCCCCGCCCGAGCCGCTGCGCTTCACCGCCTCCCTCGCCGTCGGGAACGAGGAGGCCCCGGCCGGACCGGACGGCCCCCTGGCCGAAATCTCGGGCGTCGAGGTCTCCGGTCGGCTCCGGATCGACGCGCTGGCCATCGCACCCGGCGAACGGCTCCTGGTCACCGGGCCGAACGGCGCGGGCAAGAGCACCCTGCTGCGGGTGCTCGCCGGGGACCTGACCCCCGACCGCGGCACCGTACGCCGGGCCGCTCACACCGGCTGGCTGCGCCAGGACGAGACCCCCAAGCACCCCCGGCGCTCGGTGCTCGCCGAGTTCGCCGAGGGCCGGCCCGGCCACCCCGACGAGTACGCCGAACAGCTGCTGGCGCTCGGCCTGTTCCGCGCGTCCGAGCTGGAGCTGCCCGTCGGCTCGCTGTCGGTGGGCCAGCGCCGCCGCATCGACGTGGCGCGCCTGGTGACCCGGCCGGTGGACCTGCTGCTGCTGGACGAGCCCACCAACCACCTGTCCCCGCTGCTGGTGGAGGAGCTGGAGGAGGCCCTCGCGCAGTACACGGGCGCGGTGGTCACCGTCACGCACGACCGGCGGATGCGGCGCGGCTTCACGGGGACCCACCTGGAGCTGCGCGACGGAGTGCCGTTCACGGGGTGATGCCCACGCCGCGGCGCACGACGCCGCGGCGCTTCACACCCGGCGCTTCATGTCCGGCGCTTCGCACCCACGCAGCCGCCGCGGCAGTTCACACCGCGGCGGTTCACACCGCGACGATGTGGGCCGCCCCGCGGATCGCGTCCAGCAGGGCGGCCTGCCGCCGCGACTCCTCACCGAGCAGCGGCAGGCCCGGCGCGGCGCGCCGCGGATCCCGCACGGCGCCGGCGAAGTACCGCAGCACGGCCTCGAAGTGGTCCTCGGCGGGCACGCGCACCTCGGTGTGGTCCGTCCCGACGGTGAGGCGGACGACCGGCGCGTGGTCGGGGGCCGTCGTGTACACGTGGTCGACGGACAGGGTGCCCGCGCTGCCCTGGATCTCGTACCAGGACCGGTAGTGGTGCTCCATCCCGAACCGGACGTGCGCCGCGGCCCCGTCGGGCGCGGCCAGCAGCACGGAGCCGGACAGGTCCACGCCGTGGCGCCCGCTGTGGCGCAGCACCGCCCCGGCGACGGACAGGTCCCCTCCGAGGAAGCGCAGCGCGGCCCGCAGCGGGTAGACGCCGGTGTCGAGCAGCGCGCCGCCGCCGACCCCGGGGTCGAGGCGGGTGTCGCCCTCCGGGCGGGGCGGGATGGTGAACGCCGCCGACACCGCGCGGACCGTGCCGAGCGTGCCGGCCGCCAGCAGCCCGGACACCGTCCGCTGGGTGGCGTGGTGGAGGAACATGAAGTTCTCCAGCAGGACCAGCGAACGCTCCCCGGCGAGCCGGAACAGCCGCTCGGCGTCCGCCCCGTCGGTGGCCAGCGGCTTCTCCACGAGCAGGTGCTTGCCCGCGTGCAGCGCCCGCTCGGCCCACCGCGCGTGCAGCATCGTCGGCAGGCACAGGTAGACGGCCTCCACGTCGGGGCGCTCCAGCAGCGCCTCGTAGGAGGCCGAGGGCGTCCCGCCGAACCGCCGCGCGAACGCGGCGGCCCGCGCGGGGTCGCGCGCGGCGACGCCGGCCAGGGTGAGCCGCGGGGTGCGCAGCAGCGCCGGAAGCGTCCGGCGGGCGGCGATGTCGCCGCAGCCGAGGACGCCGAGGCGCAGGGGGGCCGGCGGCGGGGCCGGCACGGGCGTTGGCGCGGCGGCCGGCACGGGCGTCTGCATGGGCGTTCCCTCAGTACAGCGTGTGGGCGCAGACCACCAGGGTGCGCAGTTCGACGTTGAGCTGGTTCCCGTACGCCAGCATCTCCGTGAGCTGGGCGAACGTCAGCCAGGCGTAGTCGTCGGGCACGTCCTCGGTGAACGCGTCGGGCGCCTCGACGATCACGTACCGGTTCTCCGCGTGATAGAAGCGGCCGCCCTCCTCGGACTGCACGGCGTCGTAGCGGACCCGGGCGGCGGGGGCGGCCAGGACGTCCGCGAGGAACGGCGGGAAGGGCTGCGTACCCGGGCCGGTGTGGTCGGCGGGGCGGCAGTGGACGGTCGGGGCGAGTTCGGCGACGTTGAGGTGGCCGACGTCGACGCGGGCCTGCACCAGCGCGTGCAGGGTGCCGCCGATCCGCTTGACGACCAGCGCCATCAGGCCCGGCACCTGCGGCTGGATCAGCGGCTGCGACCAGGACGCCACCTCGCGGTTGCTGGCGCGTATGTCGGCCCCGATGACGCGGAAGCGGCGGCCGCTGTCGTGGCCGATCTCCTCGCCGGTGCGCCGCCAGCCGTCCCCGGTGACCGCGTCGAGCGGGATCCGGCGCTGGACCAGTTCGCGCAGCGCCCGGATGCCGGTGAGCCAGCTGAGGATCTCCGGCATCGTGTGCCGGGAGGCGGCCGACGGGTCGTGGAAGGAGCGCAGAACCGGGTCGGCCGCGCCGTCACCGGCGCCGGCCGTGGGCAGGCAGGCGAGGATGGAGCGGGTGTCCATGTTGACGACGTTGTCCAGGTGCAGCAGCCGCAGCAGCTGGCCGAAGGTCAGCCAGCGGAACTCGGGCCCCGTCTCGATGTCCTCGTCCACCTCGATGATCATGTTGCGGTTGCGTTTGGCGAGGAACCAGTCGGCCTGCTCGGACTGGAGCACGTCCACCAGCACCCGGGCCCGGCCGCGCCGCAGGAACAGGTCGAGGTGGGGGATGGGGCGGCCGTTGTGCACGCCGGTGAAGTTGCTGCGCGTGGCCTGTACGGTCGGCGAGAGCTGGAGCGTGTTGATGTTGCCCGGCTCCATCTTGGCCTGCATCAGGAAGTGCAGCACGCCGTCGATCTCCCGGGCGACGATGCCCAGCAGACCCACCTCCGGCTGCACGATGATCGGCTGCCTCCAGCCCCCGGCGGGCAGCCCGTCGGCGTGCACGTGGAGCCCCTCGACGGCGAAGAAGCGGCCCGACTCGTGCCGCAGGTCCCCGGTGCCCTCCTCGAAGGACCAGCCGCGCAACTGCGCGAACGGCACCCGCGTGACCCGGAACTCGCCCGCGCGGGTCCGCTCCGCCAGCCACGACGGCACCTGGGCGACCGGCATGGCCGGGCTGTCGGGGGTGCGGGCCGAGACGAGCAGGCGCCGTGCGGTGTCCACACGGTCGGCGGCCCGGGCCGCCGTGTCAGTGAGCATGCTCCAGCGCCTCCTCGATGATGGTGCAGACGGATCGCGTGTGGTCGTTGAGGAAGAAGTGCCCGCCGGGCATCACCCACAGGCGGAAGTCCCCGGCCGCCACCTCCGACCAGCGCTGCGCGTCCTGGACGCAGACGTTCGGGTCGCTGTCGCCGGTCAGGACCGTGACCGGCATCCGCAGCGCCGCCCCCGGCCGGTGGACGTACGCGCCCGCCATCTCGTAGTCGCTGCGGATCGCCGGCAGCACCATCCGCAGCAGCTCCTCGTCCTGGAGCAGCGCCGGATCGGTGCCCTGGAGGCGGGAGATCATGGCGATCAGCTCCGCGTCGTCCAGCAGGTGCCCGGTGTCCCGGCGCGGCACGGTCGGCGCCCTGCGCCCCGACAGGAACAGGTGCACGGGCGCTTCTCCGTACGCGGCCAGCCGCCGGGCGGTCTCGTACGCGAGCGTGGCGCCCAGACTGTGCCCGAACAGGGCGAACGGCCGGCCGGTCCACTGCCGGAGCTCCGGCAGCAGCGCCTCGACCAGCTCCTCCACGCTCCGCGCGAACGGCTCGGAGCGGCGCTCCTGGCGGCCCGGGTACTGCACCGCCAGCACCTCGATCCCGCCGGGCGCGAGGGTGGTGGCGAAGCGGAGGTAGGAGCTGGCGGAGCCGCCCGCGTGCGGGAAGCACACCAGCCGCACGGCCGCGGTGTCGAGCGGGCGGAAGCGGCGCAGCCACGCGTCGCGGGTGACGGCCGGGGCGCGCGTGGCGGTGGGCAGGGTCACGGTCGGTTCAGCTCCTCGGGTGGCGTGTAGCGGGGCAGCCGGCCGGACGCCACGGCCTCGGCGAGCGAGGGCGCCGCCGCGTCCTTCGCGGACCGGACGGGGGGCCGGGTCAGCCCCCACGGCAGGGCGAGTTCGGGGTCCAGGGCGTCGACGTCGACCATCGCGCCGGGCACGTACTCGGCGGACAGCAGGTAGTTCACGCAGGCGCCGTCCTCCAGGGCGAGGAAGGCGTGGCCGACGCCGCCGGGCAGGTACAGGGCGGTGCCGTCGGCGGCGTCCAGCCGGGTCATGACGTGCCGGCCGAAGGACGGCGAGCCGACGCGCAGGTCGACCATGAAGTCCAGGATCGAACCGCGCACGCAGGTGACGAGCTTGCTCGCGTCCGGCGGCACGTCGTTGCAGTGCACGCCGCGCAGCACGCCCCGCCGCGAGACGGAGTTGTTGACCTGCCGGACGGTGAACTCCATGCCCGTCTCGCTGCTCAGCAGGCTGTGGCGGGCGGCCTCGAAGAAGTGGCCGCGCTCGTCCTCGATCCGGTCGGGGACGATCCGGTAGGCGCCGGGCAGGACGGTCTCATCGATCCGCATGGGAACCCGCCCGCCGCCCGCCGGGCGCCGCCGCGGGCCGTGCGGCGCGCGCTTTCAGCGGCTCCCACCAGGCCCGGTTCTCGCGGTACCAGGCCACCGTGTCGGCCAGCCCGCGGGCGAACGGGACGCGCGGCGCGTACCCGAGCTCCGCGGTGATCTTCGCCGTGTCCACCGAGTACCGGCGGTCGTGCGCGGCCCGGTCAGCGACCCGCCGCACCGCGCCGGCGTCACGCCCGCACAGCTCCAGCAGCCGCTGTGTCAGCTCCAGGTTGGTCAGCTCGGTGCCGCCGCCGATGTTGTACACCTCGCCGGGCCGGCCCTTGACCGCGACCAGCGCGATGCCGCGGCAGTGGTCGTCCACGTGCAGCCAGTCGCGGCTGTTGCCGCCGTCCCCGTACAGCGGTACGTCGAGCCCGTCGACCAGGTTGGTGGTGAACAGGGGGATGGCCTTCTCGGGGAACTGGTACGGGCCGTAGTTGTTGGAGCAGCGCGTCACGCAGACCTCCAGCCCGTGCGTGCGGTGGCAGGCCAGCGCGAGCAGGTCGGAGGCGGCCTTCGACGCCGCGTACGGGGAGTTGGGCGCGAGCGGGTGCTCCTCCGGCCACGACCCCGTCTCGATCGACCCGTACACCTCGTCGGTGGAGACGTGCACGAAACGGCCCACGCCGGCGGTGACGGCGGCCTGGAGCAGCGTCTGCGTGCCGAGCACGTTGGTCCGTACGAACTCGGTGGCTTCGGCGATCGAACGGTCGACGTGCGACTCGGCGGCGAAGTGCACCACCACGGCGGTGCCCGTCATCAGCTCCGCGACCAGGCCGGCGTCGCAGATGTCGCCGTGGACGAACCGCAGCCGGGGGTGGTCGCGCACCGGGTCGAGACTGGCGAGGTTCCCGGCGTAGGTGAGGGCGTCGAGCACCACCACCTCGCCCTCGCCGAGGTCCGGGTAGGACCCGGCCAGCAGCTCTCTGACGAAGTGGGAGCCGATGAAGCCCGCACCTCCGGTCACCAGGACACGCATGTGAAAGAGGCCTTTCCGCAAACGGGGATGAAGCGGTGGGGGAGGGGGCGCTCAGGCGGCGGGAGAGTCGGCCCCCTTGCCCGCCCCGGCCCGCCCGGCGAGCTGGCGCACGTAGTTGCCGTAGCTGGAGTCGCCGAGTTCACGGCCCAGCGCGAAGCACTGCTCGTGGCTGATGAACCCCATCCGCAGGGCGATCTCCTCGACGCAGGCGATCCGCTCGCCCTGGCGCTGCTCCAGCAGCTGCACGTACTGGCCGGCCTGGAGGAGCGAGTCGTGCGTGCCCATGTCCAGCCAGGCGAAGCCGCGGCCCAGCTCGTTGAGGCGCGCCCGGCCCTGCGCGAGGTAGACGCGGTTGACGTCGGTGATCTCCAGCTCGCCCCGCGCCGACGGGGTCAGCCCGCGGGCGATCTCCACCACGTCGTTGTCGTACAGGTACAGGCCGGTGACGGCCAGGTTGGAACGCGGCTTGACCGGCTTCTCCACCAGCGACAGCAGTCGGCCTTCGGAGTCCACCTCACCGACGCCGTAGCGCTGCGGGTCCTGGACGGGGTACCCGAACAGTTCGCAGCCGTCCAGGCGCCGCGCGGCCTGCGAGATCAGCGAGGAGAAGCCGGGACCGTGGAAGACGTTGTCCCCCAGGATCAGCGCCACCGGGCTGTCGCCGATGTGCTCCTCGCCGATGAGGAACGCCTCCGCGATGCCGCGCGGCTCGTCCTGCTCCGCGTAGTTCAGGTCCAGGCCGAGCTGGGAGCCGTCGCCCAGCAGGGCCCGGAACATCTCCAGGTGGTTCTTGGCCGAGATGATCTGGATGTCCCGGATGCCGGCCAGCATCAGCACCGACAACGGGTAGTAGATCATCGGCTTGTCGTACACCGGCAGGAGCTGCTTCGACAGCGTCCCGGTCAGCGGCCGCAGCCGGGTGCCGCTCCCGCCCGCCAGGATGATGCCCTTGAGCGGGCGGCGCGAGCCGCCCCCGAGCGTCGACACGGCCGGGAGGGAGGGAAGGGGCGGAACCTCAATCATGGCTGCTCTCCGTGGCGTCACGGACCGCCGTGATGACGGTCTCTACGTCCTTCGCGGTCAGCTGCGGCCCCATGGGCAGGCTCAGCACCTCGGCGGCCAGACGCTCGGAGTGGGGCAGCTCGCCGGCAACGGTGCCCGCGTAGGCATCCGACCGGTGGACGGCGACCGGGTAGTGGACCAGGCTCTCCACCCCGGCTCCGGCCAGCGCCCGCCGCAACCGGTCGCGGTGCGGCGTGCGCAGTACGTACTGGTGCCAGACCGGTGCCGCCCAGGAGCGGACCGCCGGAACGGTGATCCCGGGCAGGCCGGCCAGCCCCTGCGAGTACCGGGCGGCGACGGCGTCCCGGCGGGCGTTCCAGGCGTCCAGCCGGGGCAGCTTCACGCGCAGCGCCGCGGCCTGGATCTCGTCCAGACGCGAGTTGGTGCCGCGCGCCTCGTGCCGGTACTTCTCGCGCGAACCGTAGTTGCGCAGCAGCCGGATCCGCTCCGCCAGCCCCCGGTCGGCCGTGACCACGGCGCCGCCGTCGCCCAGCGCGCCCAGGTTCTTGCCCGGGTAGAAACTGAACGCCGCCGCGTGGCGGGAGCCGATGCGCCGGCCCCGGTAGCGGGCCCCGTGCGCCTGCGCCGCGTCCTCCACGACCGGGATGCCGCGGGGCGCGGTCACGGCGTCGATCGCGTCCAGGTCCACCGGGTGCCCGTACGTGTGCACCGGCATGACCGCCTTGGTGCGCGGGGTGATCGCGGCCTCCAGCCGCTCGGGGTCGATCAGGAACGAGTCCGGCTCCGGCTCCACCGGCACCGGGCGGGCGCCGGTGGCGGACACCGCGAGCCACGTCGCGATGAAGGTGTGCCCGGGGACGACGACCTCGTCGCCCGCCCCGATCCCCAGCGCCCGCAGCGTCAGCTCCAGGGCGTCCAGGCCGCTGCCCAGGCCCACGCAGTGCGCGTTCTCGCAGTACCGGGCGAACTCCTCCTCGAAGGCGGCCAGTTCCGCGCCCAGCAGGTACCGGCCGGAGCGGGTCACCCGCAGCACCGCCGCGTCGAGTTCCTCCTGCACCCCGTCCAGGGCGTGCAGGTCCCGCAGGTCGTGGAAGGGGACGAGCGCCTGCGCCGCCACCGCGGTCGACGTCACCTCGGCCTCCTCACGTCGGCCAGGAACTCCTCGTAGTCGCGGTAGTAGTCCGCCTCGTCGTAGTGCAGCGAGGCCAGGACCAGGGCGACTGCGCCCTCCGAGAAGCCGCTCAGGTCCCGCCACACCATCGGGCCGACGTACAGGCCCCGGCCGGCGTCGTCCAGCTCGTACCGCGCCCGCCGCTCCCCGTCGTCCACGGTGATCGTGAAACTGCCGTGCACGGCGATGATCAGCTGCTCCAGGGCGCGGTGCGCGTGACCGCCCCGCGAGGAACCCGGATCCGGGTCGTGCAGGTAGTACACCCGCCGGATCGGGAAGCCGGCCGTCCATTCGGACTCGACGACCGACAGGTTGCCCCGCTCGTCGTTGTGCTGCTCCAAGTCGATGAAGGCGCAGGGTTTGACCCTGCCCACCTTCGCTTCTGTGGTGATGCCCACGGCCATGCGATCGCGCTCCCTCGTTGCCTGGTCCGGACCCGGTCGGGTTCCTGGGCGCGGACGCCTCAGCCGCGGACGACGGAGACCGGCAGGTGGCGAGCGGTCAGCTCGTCGGCCTCGTAGAACTCCGCCCGGTCGTGGCCGACCGAGAACGAGGAGAACGTGTCGAAGAACAGGTTCAGGAAGACCTTGGCCTCGATCCGCGCCAGGAACGCGCCCAGGCAGTGGTGGATGCCGTGCCCGAACGCCATGTGCTTGTTCGCGGACCGGCGGATGTCGAAGGTGTCCGGGTCCGGGAACTGCGCGCCGTCACGGTTCGCCGAGGCGCTCCACGCCGTCACCATCTGACCGGCCTTCATCGGCACGCCCAGGATGTCGGTGTCCTGCGTCAGCAGCCGGAAGATGTTGTTGAACGGGCCGCGGAAACGCAGCGTCTCCTCGACGGCGCCCGGGATCAGCGAGCGGTCGGCCCGCAGCTCGGCCTGCGCCTGCGGGTGGCGGTCCAGGACGATGAGCAGGTTCGCCAGCAGCGTGGCGCTGGATATGTGGCCCGCCGTCAGCAGCAGCGCCACGATGTTGACGATCTCCTCGTCAGTGAGCCGGCGCCCCTCGACCTCGGACTCGATGAGCCCGCTCATCAGGTCGTCGGTCGGCTCCGCCCGCTTCTCGGCGATCTTCGCGTACAGGTATGCGGCCCACTCCTTGATGGCCGGACCCATCGTCTCCGCGAAGTCGTCCGGGAGGTTCGGGTACTCCATCCCCTCGTTGTTGAGGATGACGTCGACCCACTCGCGGAACAGGTCCTGGTCCGCCGCCGGCACCCCCAGGAGCTCCGCGATCACCGTCACCGGCAGCGGGTACGCGAGGTCCGTGACCGCGTCGATCTCCGTCCGCCCGTCCAGGCCCGCGAGCAGCTCCCGGGTGATCTCCTCGATCCGCGGCTCCAGCGCGGCCATCCGGCGCGGCGTGAACGCCTGGCTGACCAGCCGGCGCAGGGGGCCGTGCTTGGGCGGGTCGATGCCGCCGAAGGTGCCCGGGCCCATCAGCAGCGCCAGCTCCTCCGGGACCGGGAAGACAGGGGAGAAGTCGGAGGAGAAGATCTGCGGATTGGTGGAGACGGTGTTGTAGTCCTCGTACGAGAAGACCTGCCACGCGAAGCGCGTCGAGTCGTAGAAGACGGGCGCCTCGGCGCGGGCGCGCGCGAACCACTCCAGCAGCTGCTCGGCGTTCGCGCCCTCCGGCTGCGCCAGCGGGTGCGGCGCCTCGGCAGCCGGCGCCCCGTCCTGGGCCGCCTCGTCCTGGGCGGCGAGGTCCGTGGTCTGTGTCGTCATGAAGGCTTCCTCAGCTCTGGTACGGCAGAAGTGGGGGGAGGGGAGGAGGGGTCGGGCGGGGGGCGGACGCCGGTCAGGCGGCTTCGGCGGGAACGGGCGCCACCAGCCGCTCGATCGCGTCCGCGGCGGCCGCGGGACCGCCCGCCGACTCGATCTCCCGGCGAAGGTGCGCCACCGCGTCGCGCACCTTCCCGTCACCGGCGACCGCCAGCACGGTCTCGCGGATCAGCTCCGGCGTGATGTCCTTGCGCAGGATCTTGGCGCCGACACCCAGCTGCTCGACCCGCGTCGCGGTCGCGTGCAGCTCGGCCATCTGCGGAACGCAGATCACCGGCACACCCTCGGAGACGGCCTGGAGCACGGTGCTCGTACCGCCGTGGTTGATCATCAAAGTGGCGTGCCGCAGCACCTCGCCCTGCGGAACGAAGTCATGCACCCGCACGTGCGCCGGAACGTCGCCCAGCTCCGCCGGATCCACCCCGCCGGCGTGCGCGATCACCACGTCCCAGGCGAGGTCCGCGAACGCCTCGACGCACGCGCGGAAGAAGTCGGGCTGCTTGTTGTACAGCGTGCCCAGACTGATCAGCGCCAGCGGCCGGCCCGTGGCCGGGGCCTCCCACGTGCCGTGGAAGCTGTTCGCGCTCGTACAGGGGCCGACGAAGCCGACCTCCTCGCCGAACGTGTCCCCGGCGTACTGGAACGCCCGCGGCAGGTACACCAGCGCCGGCCCCGAGTGGACCTCGTCCGCGAACGCGCCGATGCTCTTGTCCACACCGTGCTCGGCCAGCAGCTCCGCGATCACCCCGAACAGCTCGCCCGTCTCGGGGTCCTCCTGCTGCTCCTCGGCCGTGTCCACCGGCGGGTGCAGCGACCAGTGCTCGTTCGCCACGTACGTCGGCGTACTGCGGATGACGGGGACGCCCCACTTCGCGGCGAGGATGTGCCCGCTCCAGAACGAGGACGGATCGCACACGAACACGTCGGGCCGCGCGTCCTCGAAGTGCGCCTCGAACGCCGGAAGCGTCTGCCGCGTCAGCTCCAGCATCCACTTCATCATGTTCACGAACTCCTGCTGGTCCGTGTACGCGGCGGAGTCCTGCTGCGGCACCATCGTGGCCAGGAACCGGTCCTGGTCCATCGGGTACGGAAGGAACTCCGCGCCCGTCGCGAGCACCCGCTCGGCGTAGTTCTCCGACAGGGCGTAGCTGACCCGGTGGCCGCGCGCGACGAGCTCCCGCGCCACGGACAGCGTCGGATTCACATGACCCGCCGCAGGGAGAATGAAGAAGGCGATATGCGCCATCGAGCCAGCCTTTCGAGGCAAAAATGGATATGGCTTGTCGATGCAACGGAAATTACGGGGGCCGGTCGGACGGCGCAAGTACGGACTTGACACAGTGTCCGACGGCTCAACCTCGTGGCCCGACCCTGCGCCGGTCACC
Organism: Streptomyces sp. NPDC051578; assembly: GCF_044454045.1. Classification (NCBI taxonomy): domain Bacteria; kingdom Bacillati; phylum Actinomycetota; class Actinomycetes; order Kitasatosporales; family Streptomycetaceae; genus Streptomyces; species Streptomyces sp. NPDC051578. The sequence continues at coordinate 6,159 of NZ_JBITDH010000019.1, read as the reverse complement.
TCAAATCGCCATGGAATTCGACTCGACCGGAGCTCGAATGCCCGAGGCGAATAGGGCCGAGTTGACATAATCCAATTCATCCTCGCGGGGACGACGGCGCGCTGTTGTTGGGTGGCAAAGGTCCGCGTACAGAGGAGATTCAGCCATGACCTGCCCTCATGCCGCCGCCGGATCCGTCCGGACGTACCCCTTCGGTGACCGCGTCGACCTCGAACTCGACCCGGCCTACGCCGAACTGCGGGCCGGCGAACCTGTGGTCCGGGTCCGCATGCCCTACGGCGGCGAAGCCTGGCTCCTCACCCGCCACGCCGACATCAAGAAGGCCTCCGCCGACCCGCGCCTGAGCATGCACGCCGGTGCCGACCGCGACGTGCCCCGCGCCGCCCCCCGCGGCCTCGACTCCGTCGGCCTCATGGGCATGCCCCCCGAGAGCCACGCCCGCCTGCGCCGCCTGGTCTCCCGCGCCTTCACCGCCCGCCGCGTCGCCGAGCTGCGCCCCCGCATCACCGAGATCACCCACGGCCTCATCGACGGCCTCATCGCCGACGGCGGCCCCGCCGACCTCGTCCAGCGGCTCGCCCTTCCGCTGCCCACCGCCGTTATCTGCGAGATGCTCGGCATCCCCAACGAGGACCGGCACGTCTTCCGCGCCTTCACCGAAGCCCTCATGTCCAGCAGCCGCTACACCGAGGAGGAAGTCGCCGAAGCCGCCGAGCAGTACGCCGACTACCTGCGCGGATACGTGGAAAAGCGCCGCGCCCAGCCCCAGGACGACCTGCTCAGCGCCCTCGTCGAAGCCCACGACGAAGGCGAACAGCTCAGCGGGAACGAGCTGCTCATGCTCGTCGGCGGCATGCTCATCGGCGGACACGAGACCACCGCCGGACAGCTCGCCGGCCACGTCGCCGTCCTGCTGCGCGACCGCAGCCGCTACGAGGAACTGCGCGCCCGGCCCGAACTGGTACCCACCGCCGTCGAGGAACTCCTGCGCGTCGTCCCGCTGTGGGCCAGCGTCGGCCCCACCCGGATCGCCACCGAGGACGTGGAGATCGGCGGCGTCACCATCCGCGCCGGCGAAGCCGTCGTCTACTCCCTGGCCTCCGCCAACCGGGACGAGAGCGTCTTCGAGAACGCCTCCGACGTCGTACTCGACCGCCCGAACAACCCGCACATCGCCTTCGGCCAGGGGCCCCACTACTGCCTCGGCGCACCACTGGCCCGCGCCGAACTCCAGTGCGCCCTCGAAGCCCTCATCACCCGGCTCCCCGGACTGCGCCTCGCCGTCCCCGCCGACGAACTCGCCTGGCACGAGGGAATGCTCGTCCGCGGCCCCGTGGAACTCCCCGTCGCCTGGTGACCACGCCGGCGGCGCGCCCGGCCCTTCCCGCTCTCGCGGATTACCCGTATTTCGTCTCGTCCCTGGCCATGGAGAACCAATGACCCCCAAGACCGGTGAGCAGCACGTGGGTGAAAACGACATAGCCGTCGTGGGGATGTCCTGCCGACTGCCCGGAGCGGCAAACCCGGCGGAATTCTGGCAACTGCTCCGCGACGGCCGCCAGTCCGTCACCCGGCAGAAAGACGGCACCTGGCGCGCCGCCCTGGACGGCCACGGCGAATTCGACGCCGAATTCTTCGCGATGAGCGCGGCCCAGGCGGCCGCCACCGACCCCCAGCAGCGACTCGTACTCGAACTCGGCTGGGAGGCCCTGGAACACGCGGGCATCGTCCCCGCCCGGCTCTCCGGCACCCGCACCGGCGTGTACGTCGCCATCGCCTCCGACGACTACGCCACCCTCGCCCAGCGCACCGACACCCCCGCCGGCGGCTACAGCGCGGCCGGCCGGTACCGCGCCATGGCCGCCAACCGCCTCTCCTACCTCCTCGGGCTGCGCGGCCCCAGCATGGCCGTCGACACCGCCCAGTCCTCCTCGCTCGTCGCCGTGCACCTCGCCTGCGAAAGCCTGCGCCGGGGAGAGACGGAACTCGCCGTCGTGGGCGGCGTCAACCTCATCCTGGCCGACGAGAGCACCTCCCTCATGGAGAGCATGGGGGCGCTCTCCCCCGACGGCCGCTGCCACACCTTCGACGCCCGCGCCAACGGCTACGTGCGGGGTGAGGGCGGAGCCGCCGTCGTACTGAAGCCGCTGCGCCGGGCCCTCGCCGACGGTGACGCCGTGCACGCCGTCATCAAGGGCGGCGCGGTCAACAACGACGGCGGCGGCCCGAGCCTGACCACGCCCGACCGTGCCGCCCAGGAAGCGGTGCTCCGCGAAGCCTACGAACGGGCCGGTGTCCGGCCCGGCGACGTCCGCTTCGTGGAACTCCACGGCACCGGCACCCGCGCGGGCGACCCCGTCGAAGCCGCGGCCCTCGGCGCCGTCCTCGGCACGGCCCGCTCCGGGGCACGCTCCGGGTCACCCCTCGCCGTGGGCTCCGCCAAGACCAACGTCGGCCACCTGGAAAGCGCCGCCGGACTCGTCGGCCTCCTCAAGGCCGTGCTCGCCGTCCGCGAAGGCGAACTCCCGCCCAGCCTCAACTACACCAGCGCCCACCCCGACATCCCGCTCGACGAGCTGAACCTGAGCGTCCAGACCGAACTGGAACCGTGGACCGAGGAGCCCGGACGGCGCCGCCTCGCCGGCGTCTCCTCCTTCGGCATGGGCGGCACCAACGCCCACCTCGTCCTCGAAGAGGCCCCGGCGGCAGAACCCGCCACCGTGCCCGGCCGTCGGCTGCCCGTACTGCCCTTCGTCGTCTCCGGCCGCACCGCCGAAGGCCTCCGCGACCAGGCCGCACAGCTCAGCGCACGGGTCGAGCACGGCCCGGAGCTGGAGCTCCCCGACGTGGCCTGGACCCTCGCCGCCGCCCGCACCACCTTCGGACACCGCGCGGTGGTCCTGGCGGCCGACCGGGAGGAATTCCTGACCCGGCTGGAGCGGTCCGCCGTCCACGGGGTGGCCGGTGAGACCGGGCGCCGGGTGTTGGTGTTCCCGGGGCAGGGGACGCAGTGGGTGGGGATGGGTGCGGGGCTGCTGGAGTCCGCGCCGGTGTTCGCCGACCGGTTGCGGGAGTGTGCTGCTGCTTTGGCGCCGTTCGTGGATTTCGATGTGGTGGAGGTGGTGCGGGAGGGGCGTTCGCTGGAGCGGGTGGATGTGGTCCAGCCGGTGACGTGGGCGGTGATGGTGTCGCTGGCCGCGTTGTGGCGGTCGCTGGGTGTGGTGCCGGATGCGGTGGTGGGTCACTCGCAGGGTGAGATAGCCGCGGCTGCCGTCTCCGGTGCGTTGTCGTTGGAGGATGCGGCCCGGGTGGTGGCTCTTCGTGCGGCGGTGATCGGTCGGGAGCTGGCGGGTCTGGGCGGTATGGCCTCGATTCCGCTGCCTCAGGCGGATGTCGAGGCCCGGCTTGAGGGGTGGGCTGGGCGGCTGGGTGTTGCCGCCGTCAACGGCCCGTCCAGCACCGTCGTCGCCGGTGACGCGGATGCCATCGTGGAGTTCGTCGCCGCCGCGCAGGCCGAGGACATCCGGGCCCGCCAGGTGCCGGTGGATTACGCCTCGCACTCCGCGCACGTGGAGCGGATCGAAGCCGAGCTGCTGGAGGTGCTGGGGCCGATCCGGCCGCAGCAGCCGTCTATTCCGTTCTACTCGACGGTGACCGGCGGCCTGCTGTCGGAGCCGGTCCTCGACGCCGCCTACTGGTACCGCAACCTGCGCAACCCCGTCCGCTTCGAGGAAACCCTCCGCACCCTGCTCGCCGACGACTTCGGTACCTACGTGGAGTCCAGCGCCCACCCCGTGCTGACGATCGGCATCCAGGAGACCGCGGAGGCGGCGGGCGTCGACGTCCTCGCCGCCGGATCGCTGCGCCGCGACGACGGCGGCCTGGAGCGCGTGCTGACCTCCGCCGCCGAGCTCTTCGTACGCGGCGTCGACATCGACTGGGCCGCCCTCTTCGACGGCACCGGCGCCCGCCTGACCGACCTGCCGACGTACGCCTTCCAGCGCACCCGCCACTGGCTCACCTCCGGCGCCGACGACGAACGGCCGGCCACGCCCGCCGCCGACACCGACGAGACCCTGCTCAGCCGTGAGCTGCGCGGCCGATCCGCCGACGAGCAACTGGACCACGTCCTGAACCTGGTGCGCGTCCATGCGGCCGGGGTACTCGGCTACCCCACAGCCGAATCCGTCACCGTCGAGCACACCTTCAAGGAGCAGGGCTTCGAGTCCGTCCAGGGCATCGAGCTGCGCAACAGGCTCCGGGCCGCGACCGGACTGCGCCTGCCCACCACCCTCATCTACGACGCCCCGACCCCGCTCGCCGTGGCCCGCATGATCCGGGACGCGGCCGCCGCCGAGGCGGGCGGCGCGCCCGCCGCCGCTCCCGAGCAGCGTCGTGAACGGCAGCCGGTGGAGGACGGGGACGCCCTGGCGATCGTGGGGATGGCGTGCCGGTTCCCGGGTGGGGTGGGTTCGCCGGAGGCTTTGTGGGATCTGGTGTCGTCGGGGGTGGATGCGGTGTCGCCGTTCCCGGGTGACCGTGGGTGGGACATGGAGTCCTTGTTTGATCCGGAGCCTGGTGTTCCGGGGCGTACGTATGTGCGTGAGGGTGGTTTTCTGCATGAGGCGGGGGAGTTCGATGCGGACTTCTTCGGTATCTCGCCGCGTGAGGCGGTGGCGATGGATCCGCAGCAGCGGTTGCTGTTGGAGACGTCGTGGGAGGTGTTGGAGCGGGCGGGGATCCCGGCTTCGTCGTTGCGGGGTTCCCGGGCCGGCGTCTTCGTCGGCGCCATGTCGCAGGAGTACGGCCCCCGGCTCTACGAGCCCGCCCAGGGCTACGAGGGCTATCTGCTCACCGGCAACACGGCCAGCGTCATGTCCGGCCGCATCGCGTACGCCCTGGGCCTGGAGGGCCCGGCGGTGACCGTCGACACAGCCTGCTCCTCCTCACTCGTCGCCCTGCACTTGGCCGCCCAGTCCCTGCGTTCCGGCGAATGCGACGTCGCCTTCGCGGGCGGCGTCTCGGTGATGGCCGCACCCGGTCTGTTCGTGGAGTTCTCGCAGCAGCGGGGGCTTGCGGGTGATGGCCGGGTGAAGGCGTTCTCGGATGCGGCTGACGGTACGGGCTGGGCCGAGGGTGTGGGGATGCTGCTGGTGGAGCGGCTGTCGGACGCGGTGGCGAAGGGCCATCGGGTGTGGGCGGTGGTGCGGGGTTCGGCGGTGAACCAGGACGGTGCGAGCAATGGGTTGACGGCGCCGAATGGTCCGTCGCAGCAGCGGGCGATCCGGGCGGCGTTGGAGAGTGCCGGTCTGGGTGTGGCTGATGTGGATGTGGTGGAGGCGCATGGGACGGGGACCCGGTTGGGGGATCCGATCGAGGCGCAGGCGTTGTTGGCGACGTATGGGCAGCGGCCGTCGGGTGAGCCGTTGTGGTTGGGGTCGTTGAAGTCGAACATCGGGCATGCGCAGGCGGCTGCGGGTGTGGGTGGTGTCATCAAGATGGTGATGGCGCTGGAGCACGGGGTGCTGCCGAGGACGTTGCATGTGGATGTGCCGTCGTCCCAGGTGGACTGGGAGGCGGGTGCTGTTTCCCTGCTGACGGAGGAGCGGGCGTGGCCGGAGGTGGGGCGTCCGCGCAGGGCGGGTGTGTCGTCGTTCGGTGTGAGCGGCACGAACGCGCACGTGATCCTGGAGCAGGCCCCGGTGGCCGAGCCGGTGGTGGAGTCCGCCGGGCGTGAACTGCCGGTCGTTCCCCTCGTCCTCACCGCCAAGACCGAGACCGCGCTCGAAGAGCAGTCGTCTCGTGTGGCGAGCGTGCTGGAGCGCGAGGACGTACGGCTGCTCGACGTCGGGTTCAGCCTGGCCACGGGCCGGTCGGTGTTCGAGCACCGGCGGGTGGTCCTCGGTGACACGACGGTCGACGGGGTGGCCGTGCCGGGTGGCCGTCGGGTGTTGGTGTTTCCGGGGCAGGGGACGCAGTGGGTGGGGATGGGTGCGGGGCTGTTGGAGGTCTCGCCGGTGTTCGCCGACCGGTTGCGGGAGTGCGCTGATGCTTTGGCGCCGTTCGTGGATTTCGATGTGGTGGAGGTGGTGCGGGAGGGGCGTTCGCTGGAGCGGGTGGATGTGGTCCAGCCGGTGACGTGGGCGGTGATGGTGTCGC
>NZ_JBITDH010000018.1:0-26810 GCF_044454045.1 Streptomyces sp. NPDC051578 | reverse complement strand
GTCGAAGCGGCCGAGGCGGCGCTGACCCGTCACGGTGCCCGCACCGAGCGCCTGGCCGTCGACCCGGCCACCACCACCCGCACCGCACTCGCCGCACACCTGACCGGCGACGGCGACGACCCCCTCACCGGAATCCTCTCCCTCGTCTCCCTCCTTCCTACACCCGAGGCGCTCCCCGCGACCCTCGCGGTCGTCCAGGCCGCTCAGGACGCCGCCCCCGCCTCCGCCCGCGTCTGGGCCCTGACGCGCGACGCGGTGGCCGTGTCCCCCGGTGAGCTCCCGGCCGACATCGGCGCCCAGGTGTGGGCCTTCGCCCGGGTCGCCGCCCTCGAACTGCCCGCCCTCTGGGGCGGTGTCGTCGACCTCCCCGCCCGGCCCGACGCCCGCGCGTGGGACCGGCTGGCCGCGGCCCTCGCCCGTACCGACGGCGAGGACCAGGTGGCCGTCCGCGCCTCCGGGACGTACGGGCGCCGCATCAGCCGTGCCGCCGCTGCGGCCGCCACTGCCGTGGCCGCCGCAGCGGACGGCGGCCGCTGGCGCGCCCGCGGCACCGTCCTGGTCACCGGCGGCACCGGCGCGCTCGGCGCTCACGTCGCGCGCTGGCTCGTACGCAACGGCGCCGAGCACCTCGTCCTCACCAGCCGGCGCGGCCCCGATGCGCCCGGGGCCCTCGAACTGGCCGCCGAACTGCGCGGCCTGGGCGCCGGCGTGACCCTCGCCGCCTGCGACGTCTCCGACCGCGCCGCGCTCGACGCGCTGCTGGCCGCCCACCCGCCGACCGCCGTCTTCCACACCGCCGGCGTGCTCAACGACGGGGTGATCGGCACGATCTCCGGCGACAGCTTCCGCGAGATCGCCGCCCCCAAGGCCGACGCGGCCCGCCACCTGCACGAACTCACCCGCGCGCGGGGCCTCGCACTCGACGCGTTCGTCCTCTTCTCCTCCATCACCGGCACCTGGGGCAACGGCGGCCAGGCCGCCTACGCCGCCGCCAACGCCTCGCTCGACGTCCTCGCCGAGCACCGGCGCGCCGAAGGCCTGCCCGCGACCTCCGTCGCCTGGGGCCTGTGGGGCGGGCCCGGCATGGCCGAAGGCGCGGGGGAGGAGAGCTTGGGACGCCGCGGCATCAAGGCGATGGACCCCGGGGAAGGCGTCGAAGCCCTGCACCGGGCCCTCGACCAAGGGGACGTCTGCGTCACCGTGGTCGACGTCGACTGGTCGGAGTTCGCCCCCCGCACCGCCGCCCTTCGCCCCGGCCACCTCTTCGACACCGTGCCCGAGGCCCGGCGCGCCCTGGAGGAGGAGCGCCGGCGGACCACCGAGGAATCCGCCGCCGGACCCGCCGACGGACTGGCCCGGCGGCTCGCCGGGCTCCCGCAGGCCGAACGCAGCCGCGTCCTCGTGGAACTGGTCCGTACCGAGGCCGCCGCCGTCCTGCGGCACCCCGGCACCGACGCCGTCCGGCCCGACCGGGCCTTCAAGGACGCCGGGTTCGACTCCCTCACCGCCCTCGAACTGCGCAACCGCCTGACCCGGGCCACCGGGCTCAACCTGCCCGCCACCATCGTCTTCGACCGTCCCAACCCGTCCGTACTCGCCGCCCACCTGCTCGGCACCCTCCTCGGCGCCGACGCCGCGGCCGCTCCGCTCGCGGCTCCCCCGGCCGCTGCCACCGCCGCTTCCGGCGGCGACGGCGACGACCCCGTCGTCATCGTCGGCATGGCCTGCCGCTTCCCCGGCGGCGCCGACAGTCCCGAAGCGCTGTGGGACCTGGTCATGGACGAGCGGGACGTGATCGGGGCCGCGCCGGTGGACCGCGGCTGGAACCTGGACGACGTCTACGAACCCGACCCCGAGGCGGGCCGACGCGGCACGACGTACGTCCGCGAAGGCGGCTTCCTGCACGAGGCCGCCGAGTTCGACGCCGACTTCTTCGGGATCTCGCCCCGCGAGGCCCTGGTCATGGACCCGCAGCAGCGGCTCCTGCTGGAAACCTCCTGGGAGGCCCTCGAACGGGCCGGCATCGACCCCCGCTCCCTGCGCGGGACCCGCACCGGCGTCTACGCGGGCCTCACCCACCAGGAGTACGCCTCCAGGCTCCACGAGGCCTCGGAGGAACACGAGGGACACTTGCTCACCGGAAAGTCCGCGAGCGTCGTGTCCGGCCGGATCTCCTACGTACTGGGACTGGAAGGCCCCTCCCTCTCCGTCGACACGGCCTGCTCCTCCTCGCTGGTTGCCCTGCACCTGGCCGCCCAGGCCGTCAGGGCCGGTGAGTGCGACCTCGCCCTGGCCGGAGGTGTCACCGTCATGGCGGCGCCCGGTCTCTTCGTGGAGTTCTCCCGCCAGCGCGGCCTCGCCGCCGACGGCCGCAGCAAGGCCTTCGCCGACGCGGCCGACGGCACGAGCTGGGCCGAAGGCGCCGGCATGCTCCTCGTGGAGCGGCTCTCGGACGCCCGGCGCAACGGGCACCCCGTGCTCGCCGTCCTCCGCGGCGACGCCGTCAACCAGGACGGCGCCAGCAACGGCCTCACCGCCCCCAACGGCCCCTCCCAGGAACGCGTCATCGCCCAGGCACTGGCCAACGCCGGTCTCGGGGCGGAGGACGTCGACGTCGTGGAGGCCCACGGTACGGGCACCCGGCTGGGTGACCCCATCGAGGCGCAGGCCCTGCTCGCGACCTATGGGCGGCGCGCCGCCGAACGGCCCCTGTGGCTCGGCTCGCTCAAGTCCAACATCGGCCACCCGCAGGCGGCCGCGGGCGTGGGCGGCGTCATCAAGATGGTGATGGCGCTCAGGCACGGCATACTGCCGAAGACCCTGCACGTCGACGCGCCGTCCTCGAAGGTGGACTGGAGCGCGGGCACCGTGTCGCTGCTCACCGAGACCAGGAAGTGGCCCGAGGGCGACCGGCCCCGGCGCGCGGGCGTCTCGGCGTTCGGCGTCAGCGGGACCAACGCCCACGTGATCCTGGAGCAGGCCCCGGCCGCCGAACCCGCCGCCGGCGCGGTCCCCGAAGCGCCGGCCGAAGCGGTGGTGCGCGAGCTGCCGGTCGTACCGCTCGTGGTGTCTTCGAGGACGGCCGCCGGTCTGCACGAGCAGGCCGAACGGCTGCGCCGGCGCCTGGAGCGCGAGGACGTACGGCTGCTCGACGCCGGGTTCACCCTCGCCACCGGCCGGTCGGTGTTCGAGCACCGGCGGGTGGTCCTCGGTGACACGACGGTCGACGGGGTGGCCGTGCCGGGTGGCCGTCGGGTGTTGGTGTTCCCGGGGCAGGGGACGCAGTGGGTGGGGATGGGTGCGGGGCTGCTGGAGTCCGCGCCGGTGTTCGCCGACCGGTTGCGGGAGTGCGCTGATGCTCTGGCGCCCTACGTGGATTTCGATGTGGTGGAGGTGGTGCGGGAGGGGCGTTCGCTGGAGCGGGTGGATGTGGTCCAGCCGGTGACGTGGGCGGTGATGGTGTCGCTGGCCGCACTGTGGCGGTCGCTGGGTGTGGTGCCGGACGCGGTGGTGGGTCACTCGCAGGGTGAGATAGCCGCGGCTGCCGTCTCCGGTGCGTTGTCGTTGGAGGATGCGGCCCGGGTGGTGGCTCTTCGTGCCGCCGTGATCGGTCGGGAGCTGGCCGGGCTGGGCGGTATGGCCTCGATTCCGCTGCCTCAGGCGGATGTCGAGGCCCGGCTTGAAGGATGGGCTGGGCGGCTGGGTATCGCCGCCGTCAACGGCCCGTCCAGCACCGTCGTCGCCGGTGACGCGGATGCCATCGTGGAGTTCGTCGCCGCCGCGCAGGCCGAGGACATCCGGGCCCGCCAGGTGCCGGTGGATTACGCCTCGCACTCCGCGCACGTCGAGCAGATCGAAGCCGAACTCCTCCAGGTCCTCGGCCCCATCACCCCGCGCCGGGCCGACATCCCGTTCTACTCCACCGTCACCGCCCAACTCGCCGACACCACGACCCTCGACGCCGCCTACTGGTACCGCAACCTGCGTCAGCCGGTCCGGTTCGAGGAGACCGTCCGCGCACTGGTTTCCGACGGCTTCGGGACGTTCATCGAGTCCAGCGCCCATCCGGTGCTGACCATGGGGATCCAGGAGACCGCGGAGGCGGCGGGCGTCGACGTCCTCGCCGTCGGGTCGCTGCGCCGCGACGACGGCGGCCTGGAGCGCGTGCTGACCTCCGCCGCCGAGCTCTTCGTACGCGGCGTCGACATCGACTGGGCCGCCCTCTTCGACGGCACCGGCGCCCGCCTGACCGACCTGCCGACGTACGCCTTCCAGCGCACCCACTTCTGGGCCCCGACTTCCCCCGCCGGGGTCGGTGACGCCGCCGCCGCGCGGTTCGGGATGGACTGGGAGACCCACCCGCTGCTGGGCGGCGCCCTGTCGCTCGCCGCGAGCGGGGAGTTGCTGTTCGCCGGGCGCGTCTCGCGCGCCGAGCAGCCGTGGACCGCCGACCACGCCGTCTCCGGCCGGACCCTGCTCCCCGGCACCGCCTTCGCCGAGCTCGCTCTGCACGCGGCCGCCGCCACCGGTGCGGCCGGACTGGAGGAACTCGGCCTCGAAGCCCCGCTGGTCCTTCCGGGCCGGGGCGGCGTCCGCATCCAGGTGCGGGTCGGGGCCCCCGACGAGAACGGGCGCCGCCGGGTGACCCTGCACTCCCGCCCCGAGGACGACGACGCCGAGTGGACGCGGCACGCCGACGGTGTGCTCCGCCCCGCCGAGGCCGCCCCCGTCATCCCGGCCGGGGCACCGGTCCCGGCCGCTTGGGCCGTGGCGGAGGCCTGGCCGCCGGCCGGCGCCGAGCGCGTGGAGCCGGAGGAGGTCTACGCACGGTTCGCCGAACTCGGTTACGAGTACGGGGAGGTCTTCGCCGGAGTCGACTCGCTGTGGCGGCGCCCCGACGAGGTCTTCGCCGAAGTCCGCCTCCCCGACCGCGCCCGGGCCGACGCCGCCCACTTCGGTGTGCACCCGGCACTCCTGGACGCCGCGCTCCAGCCCTGGCTGGCCGGTGACCTCCTCGACGTGCCCGCCGATTCCGTACTGCTCCCGTTCGCCTGGCAGGGTGCGACCCTGCATGCGGCCGGTGCCGACGCGCTGCGCGTGCGCCTCGCGCGGAGCGGTGAGGGCGCCGTCTCGCTGGAGGCCGTCGACCTGACCGGCGCGCCCGTGCTGACGCTCGACGCGCTGGTGATGCGGCCCGTCCCCCGGGAACGACTGGACGCGCTGCTCGGTGCGGCCGACACGGACCTGCCCCTGTACCGGGTCGACTGGCGGCCCGCCGCCGTCGGCCGGGAGCCGGCCGTCCGTACCGCCGTGGTCGGCCCGGACCCGCTGGGCATCGGGGGACCGGAAGCCGCCCACCGCGACCTGGCGGCGCTGACGGCCTCCCTGGACGCGGGCGCCCCCGCCCCGGACGCCGTCGTCGTCAGCTTCCCGGCCCCGGCCGGGGCCGCCGCCGGTGCGGCCGTCGTGCCCGCGCCCGATGAGGTGCGCGAACTCACCGCGCGGGGCCTGGCCCTGGTGCAGGAGTGGCTCGATCAGGACGAGCGGCTCGCCGCGACCCGGCTGGTCGTGCTGACCGAACGGGCCGTCGCCGCCACGGTGGGGGAGTCCCCGGCCGGACTCGAGGCCGCCGCGCTGTGGGGCCTCGTACGGTCCGCGCAGAGCGAGCACCCGGACCGGTTCACCCTCGTGGACACGGACGGCACCCGCTCATCGGCGGTGGCACTGGCCGGCGCTCTCGCCACCGGGGAGCCGCAGCTCGCCCTGCGCGACGGGCAGGTGTACGCGCCGTCCCTGGGCCGCGCCGAAGTGGTGACCGCCGGGGCCGCGCGGCCGTTCGACCCCGAGGGGACCGTCCTCGTCACCGGCGCCACCGGCACGCTCGGCCGGCTCGTCGCCCGCCACCTCGTGACCGCGTACGGTGCCCGGCGCCTGCTGCTCGTCAGCCGCAGCGGACCCGCCGCCGAAGGGGCCGCCGCGCTCGAAGCGGAACTGACGGCGCTCGGCGCCCGGGCGGAGGTCCACGCCCTCGACACGGGCGACCGGTCCGCGCTGGCGGCGCTGCTCTCGGGCGTTCCCGCCGCACACCCGCTGACCGCGGTGATCCACGCCGCGGGCGTCCTCGACGACGGCGCCGTCACCACCCTCACCCCGCAGCGGCTGGACACCGTACTGCGGCCCAAGGCGGACGCCGCCCTGCACCTGCACGAACTCACCGCCCACCTGCCGCTGTCCGCGTTCGTGCTGTTCTCCGGCGCCGCCGGACTCCTCGGCCGCCCCGGGCAGGCCAACTACGCCGCCGCGAACACCTTCGTGGACGCCCTGGCCCAGCACCGCCGGGCCGCCGGGCTGCCCGCCGTATCCCTCGCCTGGGGACTGTGGGGCGAGGCCAGCGGAATGACCGGGCACCTCTCCGACACCGACCTGCGCCGCATGCGGCGCTCCGGAATCGCCCCCATGGACAACGCGCAGGGCCTCGCCCTCTTCGACCGGGCCCTCGCCGCCCCCGACGCCCTTCTCGTACCGCTGCGCCTGGACGTCCCCGCCCTGCGCCGCGAGCGGGCCGCCCACGGGCCCGACGCCGTACCGGCCCTGCTGCGGGCTCTGGTCCCCGCCGCCGCCGGGACGCCGCGCGCAGCCGCCACGGCACCGCCCGCCGGCCCGGCCGGCCCGGGCGGCGACGGCGGCACGGGCGGCGCGGTGCAGGCACTGGCCCGGCGCCTCGCCGGACTCGACGCCGCCGCCCGCGGCCGGGAACTGCTCGCCCTGGTACGGACGGAGGTCGCCGCCGTACTCGGCTTCACCGGCCCCGACGCGGTCGAACCCGCCCGCGCCTTCCGCGAGATCGGCTTCGACTCGCTGACCGCCGTCGAACTGCGCAACCGGCTGAACGCCGCCACCGGACTGCGGCTGGCCGCCGCGGTCGTGTTCGACCACCCCACCGCCCAGGCCACCGCCGAGCACATCGACGCGGAACTGCGCGCCGCGGCCGACGGCGGCAAGGAGGCGGGCGAAGCGGCCCTGGCCGGGCTCGACGCCCTGGAGGCGGCCGTGGCGGCCATGGCCGGGGACGACATCCGCCGCGAGACCCTCCGGCGGCGGCTCGGCGCGCTCGTCGCCGCCGTCGGCGGCCTCCCCGCAGGTCCCGCCGCCACCGCGGACCAGTACCAGGCCGCCGCCGGAGCGCGCCTGGACTCGGCCGACGACGACGAACTTTTCGCCTTCATCGAGGAGCAGCTGTGACGGGCACCCCCATCTCCGACGCCGACACCCCCGCCCCCGCCTCCGCCGACAACTCGGCGAAGATCAGGGACTACCTCAAGCGGGTCACCGCCGAACTCGTCGGCACCCGCGAACGGCTGCGGACCGTAGAGGAGGCCGCCCGCGAACCCATCGCGATCGTCTCCATGAGCTGCCGCCTCCCCGGCGGGGTCCGCACCCCCGAAGCCCTCTGGGAGCTCCTGGAGTCGGGCACCGACGCGATCTCCGGGCTGCCCGGCGACCGCGGCTGGGACCTCGACGCGCTCTACGACCCCGACCCCGGGGCCCCCGGCACCAGCTACGCCCGGGAAGGCGGCTTCCTCTACGACTGCGCCGACTTCGACCCGGAGTTCTTCGGCATCTCCCCCCGCGAGGCGCTCGCCATGGACCCGCAGCAGCGGCTGCTGCTGGAGACCGCCTGGGAAGCCTTCGAACGCGCCGGCCTCACCCGGGACGACGTCCGCGACAGCCGCACCGGTGTCTACGCCGGCGTCATGTACGACGACTACGGCTCCCGCGTCCCGCACACCCCCGGCGCCCGCATCCCCGAAGGCCTGGAGGGCTACCTCGTCAACGGCAGCGCGGGCAGCGTCGCCTCCGGCCGCGTCTCCTACACCTTCGGCCTGCGCGGACCGGCCGTCACCGTCGACACCGCCTGCTCCTCCTCGCTCGTCGCCCTGCACCTCGCCGCGCAGGCCCTGCGGGCCGGCGAATGCGATCTGGCGCTCGCCGGCGGAGCGACCGTGCTGTCCACACCCACCATGTTCATCGACTTCTCCCGTCAGCGCGGGCTCGCCGCCGACGGCCGCTGCAAGGCCTTCTCCGACTCGGCCGACGGCACCGGCTTCGGCGAGGGCGCCGGGATGCTGCTGCTCCAGCGGCTGTCCGACGCCCGCCGCGAAGGCCGTACCGTACTGGCCGTCCTCCGCGGCTCCGCCGTCAACCAGGACGGCACCGGCGCCGGCCTCACCGCCCCCAACGGGGCCGCCCAGCAGCGCGTCATCCGCGCCGCCCTGGGGAACGCGGGACTCACCGCCGACCAGGTCGACGCCGTCGAGGCGCACGGCACCGGCACCAGCCTCGGCGACCCCATCGAGGCGCACGCCCTGCTCGCCACGTACGGCCAGGCCCGCCCGGCCGGAGCGCCCCTGCTGCTCGGCTCCCTCAAGTCCAACATCGGGCACGCCCAGGCCGCCGCCGGGGTGGCCGGGGTCATCAAGACGGTCCTGGCCCTGCGCCACGGCGTCCTGCCCAAGACCCTGCACGCCGAGGAGCCGTCCCGGCAGATCGACTGGACGGCCGGCGCGGTCACGCTGCTCACTGAGAACACCCCCTGGCCCCGGCGCGCCGACGGCTCCCGCCGGGCCGGGGTCTCCGCGTTCGGCGCCAGCGGCACGAACGCCCACGTCATCCTCGAAGCCGCCGAGCAGCCCGACGGAGCCGCAGCGGCGGCCCCCGCGGAAGGCGGAGCCCCCGCGGAAGCGGCGGCCCCCGTGGAAGCCGGAGCCCCCGGCGCGCAGTCCGAGCCCGCGCCCGGCACCACCGCCTGGGCGCTCTCCGCCCGGGACGTGCGCGCCCTGCGCGCCCAGGCCCGGCGGCTCGCCGACCACCTGGCCGCCCGGCCCGCGGACCCCGCCGCGGTGGCCTCCGTACTCGCCCACCGGCGCACCGCCTTCCCCGAGCGCGCCGTCGTCCTCGGCGAGGACACCGGGACCCTGCTGCGCGGCCTGGAGTCCCTCGCCGCCGATGCCCGCCCGGACCCGCGCCTGGTGGTGACCGGCCGGGCCACCGCCGGCAGCCGCCGCACCGCCTTCCTCTTCACGGGCCAGGGCAGCCAGCGCCCCGGAATGGGCCGTGAGCTGTACGCCGCCGAGCCGGTCTTCGCGACCGCCCTCGACGAGCTGTGCGCCGCCTTCGACCCGCACCTGGAACGCCCCCTGCGCACGGTCATGTTCGCCGCACCCGGCACGCCGGACGCCGAGCTGCTGGACCGCACCGAGTACACCCAGCCCGCCCTGTTCGCCCTCGAAGCGGCCCTCCACGCGCTCGTCACCTCACGGGGTGTCCGCCCCGACGCCGTCGCGGGCCATTCGGTCGGCGAGATCACCGCCGCCTACGCGGCCGGGGTGTTCTCCCTGCCGGACGCCGCCCGGCTGGTCGCGGCCCGGGGCCGGCTGATGGGCGAACTGCCCGGGGGCGGGGGGATGGCCGCGCTCCAGGCGGGCGAGGAGGAGGTACGGCCGCAGCTCACGGGCCGGGAGGCGCGGATCGACCTCGCCGCGGTGAACGGTCCGGCCGCCGTCGTGGTCGCGGGCGACGAGCAGGACGTGGCGGAACTGGTCGACCACTGGAAGAGCCGCGGCCGCGTCGCGAAGCGGCTGACCGTCAGCCACGCCTTCCACTCCCCGCACATGGACGGCATGTTGACACAGTTCGAAACGATCGCTCGCGGTCTCGAATACCACCCGCCCAAGATTCCTGTCATGTCGAACCTGACCGGACGGCTCGCCACCGGCGAGGACCTGCGCACCGCGGACCACTGGGTCCGCCACGCGCGCCGTCCGGTGCGCTTCCTCGACGGCGTCCGCGCCCTGCGCGCCGAAGGCATCGACAGCTTCCTCGAACTGGGCCCCGACGCGGTCCTCACGGCGATGACCCGCACGATCCTCGACCTCGACCACGACCACGACCACGGCCTCGGCGTCGAGCGCGACGCCGCGCCCGTGGCCACGATCGCCGTGCAGCGCCGCCGCAAGCCAGAGGCGCGGGCCTTCGCCGAGGCCATGGCCGCCGCGCACGTCCACGGACTCGGCGCCCAGACCGCCCCCGCCCCCCGCCCCGCCGCAGACGGGGACCTCACCGCACAGCTGCCGACCTACGCCTTCCAGCGCTCCCGGTACTGGCTCGACGCCCCCGCCCCCGCCCCCGCGGACGGCCTGGCCGCCGCAGGGGTCGACGCCGCCGGACACCCGCTGCTCGCCGCCCGCGTCGAACTCCCCGACGGCCAGGGCACGGTGTGGACGGCCACCCTGTCCACCCGCACCCACCCCTGGCTCGCCGGGCACACCGTCGCCGGACGCGTCGTCGTCCCCGGCACGGCCCTCCTGGAACTCGCCCTGACGGCCGCCTCCACCACCGGGGACCGGCTCGCGGAACTCACCTTCGACAGCCCGCTCGTGCTGCCCGACGAGGCACCCGTACGGCTGCGCCTCCACCTCGGGGCCGCCCACGCCGACGGGACGCGCCCCCTGCGGATCCACTCCGCCGCGGCCGGTACCGACCGCGGTGCCGGCGCCGCCGCCGACGACTGGACCCCGCACGCCGCCGGCCGCACCGCCCCCGGCCCGGCCGAGGCCCCGGACGACGCCTTCGCCGGGCTCACCGGGGTCTGGCCGCCCGAGGGCGCCGAACCCGTCGCCGTCGAGGGCGAGTACGAGCGGTTCGCCGCCGCCAGCATCGGCTACGGCCCCGCGTTCCAGGGCCTGCGGGCCGCCTGGCGAAAGGGCGACGAGGTCTTCGCGTACGCCGCCCTGCGCCCCGAGGAGAGCGCCGGAGCCACCGGCTACGGCCTGCACCCCGCCCTCCTGGACTCCGCCCTGCACGCCGTCACCGCCACCCGGCCCGACGCCCACGGACTCGTTCCGTTCTCCTGGACCCGAGCCGCCCTCCACGCCCACGACGCCGACGCGCTGCGGGTGCGGATCACCCCGGCCGGGCCCGACGCCTACGCCGTGAGCGCCGCCGATCCCGAGGGCCGGCCCGTCTTCGCCGCCGCGTCCCTGGCCCTGCGCCCGGTCCGCGCCGACCGGATCGCCGCCGCCGCTGCCGGCACCGGTTCCGCGCCGCTGCTGCGGCCCACCTGGACCCCGCTGCCCGCCGACCCCGGACAGCCCGCCGGGACCGCGTGGCTGCTCCTCGGCGACCCTGCCCCGGCGCTGGCCGAGGCCCTGACCGCCGCCGGAGCGGACGTCCGGACCGGGACCGATCCCGACGCGCCCTTCGCCGACGTACCGGCGGGACCCGTCCACGCCGTGGCCGACCTGCGCGGTGAAGACGGCGGAGACGGTGGGGACCGCGAAGACGGTGGGGACCGCGGAGACGGCGGATACGGCCCGCAGACCGTGGGCCGCCGCGTCCTCGCCCTCGCCCGGCAGTGGCTCGCCGCGGACCGCCCGGCCGGATCCCGGCTGACGGTCCTCACCCACCAGGCCGTCACCACCGACCCCGGACAGCCCGTCACCGACCCCGCCGCCGCCGTCGCCTGGGGTCTGATCCGCTCGGCCCAGACCGAACACCCCGGCCTGTTCGCCCTCGTGGACACCGACGAGCAGCCCGCGTCGTACGCGGCCCTGCCCGCCGCCCTCACCCGCGGGGACGGCGCCGACCAGATCGCCGTACGCGCCGGCATGCCGCACACCGTCGGCGCCGAACGCGTCACCACCGCGCCCGGCGCCGCCGCCTGGAACCCCGACGGCACCGTCCTCATCACCGGCGGTACCGGCGGCCTCGGCTCCGCGGTGGCCCGCCGACTGGTCACCGAACACGGCGTACGCCACCTGCTGCTGACCAGCCGGCGCGGCCCGGACGCCCCCGGCGCTCCCGCGCTGGCCGCCGCGCTCACCGAAGCCGGCGCCCACACCGTGGAAATCGCCGCCTGCGACAGCGCCGACCGCACCGCCCTCGCGGCGCTCCTCGCACGGATCCCCGCCGACCACCCACTCACCGCGGTCGTCCACACGGCCGGCGTCCTCGACGACGGCCTGCTCACCGCGCAGGATCCCGCGCGCCTCGAAGCCGTTCTGCGGCCCAAGGCCGACGCGGCCCTCGCCCTCCACGACCTGACCCGGGGCCTGGAACTCGACGCGTTCGTCCTGTTCTCGTCGGCCGCCGGACACCTCGGCAGCGCCGGACAGTCCAGCTACGCGGCCGCCAACGCCTACCTCGACGCGTTCGCCTCCTGGCGCCGCGGCCGAGGACTGCCCGCCGTATCCCTCGCCTGGGGCCCCTGGGCGGGCGCCGGCATGGCAGGCACCCTCGGCGGGACCGACGCGGCCCGACTGCGCCGCAGCGGCATCGCCGCCCTGCCTCAAGCCGAGGCCCTTGACCTGTTCGACGCCGCATGCGCCCGCGAGGACGCCGTCCTGCTGCCCCTGCGCATCGACCCCGCCGCCGCCCGCGACGCCCTGCCGCCGCTCCTGCGCCCGCTCGCCGAGCCGGCGAGCCGCCGCGCGGCGGGGGCGGTCCGAGGCACGTCCCCCGCCGGGGACGGCCGGGCGGAACAGCCCCGGGCGATGCTCGCGGACCGGGTCGCCGGTCTGCCCCGGGCCGAACGCTCCGCGCTCGTCCTGGACCTCGTACGGACCGAGGTCGCGGCCGTACTGGGCCACGCGGGCCCGGCCGAGGTCGGCGTCCACCGAAGCTTCCGGGAAGCCGGCTTCGACTCGCTCACCGCCGTCGAACTGCGCAACCGGCTCGGCGCCGAGACCGGTCTGCGGCTGACGGCGACCCTCGTCTTCGACCACCCGACGCCCCTGGCCCTCGCCGAGCACATCGACGGGGAACTGCCCGGGGCGGAAGCCTCCGTACTCGCCCTCATCGGCCGGCTCGGCGAGGAGACCGCCCGGGCCGACCTGGACGACGACGCCCGCCGGAAGGTCGCCGACCGGCTGTCCGCCCTGCTGGCCGGGCTCGGCGTGGCGGCCACCACCGCCCCGCCGGAGGCCGCTGCCACCGGCACCGGCACCGGCACCGGCACCGACTCAGCCGCCGGTACCGGCGGCGCCACCGTCACCGAACTGCTCCATTCCGCCTCCGACGACGAACTGTTCCAGCTGCTCGACAGCGGCTTCCGCGCCATTTGAAGCCCTGCACCGAACACCTCCAGGGGAGAGCCGTGTCCGCTCACGACGCCACCAGCCAGGACTCCACCACGGGCAACGAGGCCAGGCTCCGCGAGTACCTCCGCCGGGCCATGACCGAGCTGCACGAGACGCAAGCACGCCTCCGCGAGGCCGAGGAGCGGAGCACCGAACCCCTGGCGATCGTGGGGATGGCGTGCCGGTTCCCGGGTGGGGTGGGTTCGCCGGAGGCTTTGTGGGATCTGGTGTCGTCGGGTGTGGATGCGGTGTCGCCGTTCCCGGGTGACCGTGGGTGGGACGTGGAGTCCCTGTTTGATCCGGAGCCTGGTGTTCCGGGGCGTACGTATGTGCGTGAGGGTGGTTTTCTGCATGAGGCGGGGGAGTTCGATGCGGACTTCTTCGGTATTTCGCCGCGTGAGGCGGTGGCGATGGATCCGCAGCAGCGGTTGCTGTTGGAGACGTCGTGGGAGGTGTTGGAGCGGGCGGGGATCCCGGCTTCGTCGTTGCGGGGTTCCCGGGCCGGCGTCTTCGTCGGCGCCATGTACCACGACTACGGCACCGACCGCCCCGCCGCACGCGACGACGCCGGAGGCTACGGCGGCACCGGTACCTCCGGCAGCGTGGTCTCCGGCCGCATCTCCTTCGCCCTGGGCCTGGAGGGCCCGGCGGTGACCGTCGACACGGCCTGCTCCTCCTCGCTCGTCGCCCTGCACCTCGCCGCCCAGTCCCTGCGGACGGGGGAGTGCGACCTCGCACTCGCCGGCGGAGTCACCGTCATGGCGACGCCCTCCACCTTCGTGGAGTTCTCGCAGCAGCGGGGGCTTGCGGGTGATGGTCGGGTGAAGGCGTTCTCGGATGCGGCTGACGGTACGGGCTGGGCCGAGGGTGTGGGGATGCTGCTGGTGGAGCGGCTGTCGGACGCGGTGGCGAAGGGCCATCGGGTGTGGGCGGTGGTGCGGGGTTCGGCGGTGAACCAGGACGGTGCGAGCAATGGGTTGACGGCGCCGAATGGTCCGTCGCAGCAGCGGGTGATCCGGGCGGCGTTGGAGAGTGCCGGTCTGGGTGTGGCTGATGTGGATGTGGTGGAGGCGCATGGGACGGGGACCCGGTTGGGGGATCCGATCGAGGCGCAGGCGTTGTTGGCGACGTATGGGCAGCGGCCGTCGGGTGAGCCGTTGTGGTTGGGGTCGTTGAAGTCGAACATCGGGCATGCGCAGGCGGCTGCGGGTGTGGGTGGGGTCATCAAGATGGTGATGGCGCTGGAGCACGGGGTGCTGCCGAGGACGTTGCATGTGGATGTGCCGTCGTCCCAGGTGGACTGGGAGGCGGGTGCTGTTTCCCTGCTGACGGAGGAGCGGGCGTGGCCGGAGGTGGGTCGTCCGCGCAGGGCGGGTGTGTCGTCGTTCGGGGTGAGCGGGACGAACGCGCACGTGATCCTGGAGCAGGCCCCGGTAGTCGAGCCGGTGGTGGAGTCCGCCGGGCGTGAGCTGCCGGTCGTTCCCCTCGTCCTCACCGCCAAGACCGAGACCGCACTGCGCGCCCAAAGCGCCCGCCTGAACGCGCACCTGGAGCAGAACCCCGCCCTCCGCCCCCTCGACGTGGCCCAGAGCCTCGCGACCGGCCGCTCCATGCTGGAACACCGCTCGGTAGCGCTGGGAGCGACGGTCGTGGAGGGCGTCGCAGGCACCTCGGGCCACAAGGTGCTGGTGTTTCCGGGGCAGGGGACGCAGTGGGTGGGGATGGGTGCGGGGCTGCTGGAGTCCGCGCCGGTGTTCGCCGACCGGTTGCGGGAGTGCGCTGCTGCTCTGGCGCCGTTCGTGGATTTCGATGTGGTGGAGGTGGTGCGGGAGGGCCGTTCGCTGGACCGGGTGGATGTGGTCCAGCCGGTGACGTGGGCGGTGATGGTGTCACTGGCCGCACTGTGGCAGTCGCTCGGTGTGGTGCCGGATGCGGTGGTGGGTCACTCGCAGGGCGAGATAGCCGCGGCCGCCGTCTCCGGCGCGCTCTCGTTGGAGGATGCGGCCCGGGTGGTGGCTCTTCGTGCGGCGGTGATCGGTCGGGAGCTGGCGGGTCTGGGCGGTATGGCGTCCATTCCGCTGCCTCAGGTGGATGTCGAGGCCCGGCTTGCGGGGTGGGCTGGGCGGCTGGGTATCGCCGCCGTCAACGGCCCGTCCAGCACCGTCGTCGCCGGTGACGCGGATGCCATCGTGGAGTTCGTCGCCGCCGCGCAGGCCGAGGACATCCGCGCCCGCCAGGTGCCGGTGGACTACGCCTCGCACTCCGCGCACGTGGAGCGGATCGAAGCCGAACTGCTCCAGGTCCTCGGCCCCATCACCCCGCGCCGGGCCGACATCCCGTTCTACTCCACCGTCACCGCCCAACTCGCCGACACCACGACCCTCGACGCCGCCTACTGGTACCGCAACCTCCGTCAGCCGGTCCGGTTCGAGGAGACCGTCCGCGCACTGGTCGCCAAGGGCTTCACCACCTTCGTCGAATCCAGTGCGCACCCCGTCCTGACCATGGGCATCCAGGAGACCGCAGAGGCCACCGGAGCCGAGGTCCTCGCCGCCGGATCGCTGCGCCGCGACGACGGCGGCCTGGAGCGCGTGCTGACCTCGGCCGCCGAACTCTTCGTACGCGGCGTCGACATCGACTGGGCCGCCCTCTTCGAGGGCACCGGCGCCAGGCCCGTCGACCTGCCCACCTACGCCTTCCAGCGCACCCACTACTGGCTTCCCCCGGCCCCCGCCACCGAGGCGGCGGCCCTCGCCCCCCGGGACTCCCTCGCGTACCGCGTCCAGTGGAAGAGCCTGCGCACCGGCGACCCCGCCGCCCGTCTGCACGGGCGCTGGCTGCTCGTCGCCCCCGACTCCCCGGCCGCCGCCGAGCACGCCGGCGCCGCCCGCGAGGCCCTGGCCGCCCTCGGCGCCACCGTGGAGACGCTCACCCTCGACCCGGCCCACGCCGACCGGTTCCTCCTGCGCGCCCGCCTCGCCGAAGCCGCCGACCGTCCGGACGGCCCCCCGTTCGCCGGGATCCTGTCGCTGCTGGCCCTCGCCGACGGCACGCACCCCGAGCACCCGGCCCTGCCGCTCGGCGTCGCAGCCACCCTCACCCTCACCCAGGCCGCCGCCGACGCCGGCACCACGGCCCGGCTCTGGGCCGCCACGTCCTGCTCGGTCGCCGTGTCCCCCGCCGAGACCCCGTCCCCCGCGCAGGCCCAGCTCTGGGGCCTCGGACGGGTCGCCGCCCTCGAACTGCCCGCCCTGTGGGGCGGCCTCCTGGACCTGCCCGCCCGGCCCGACGCGCGCTCCTGGCAGCAGATCGCCGCCGTCCTCGCCGCCCCGGGCACCGAGGACCAGGTCGCCGTGCGGCCCTCCGGCACGTACGGGCGCCGCCTCGTCCAGGCCGACGCCGGCCGCCCCTCCGGGCCCACCGCCGCACGCGGCACCGTACTCGTCATCGGTGACCTCGCGGCCGTCGCCGCCCCCCTGGCCGGCCGGCTGCTCGCCGCCGGCGCCGACCGGGTCGTCCTCGCCGGACCGGCCGACGGCCTCCCGGAGGAACTCGACGGCTCCCTCACGGCGCGCGTCACCCTCGCACCCTGTGACCCCGCCTCGGACCGGGAACTGCGCGAACTGCTCGCCCGGCACGCGCCTTCGGCCCTGTACGTCGTCCCGCCGCCCGCCGCGCCCGCCACCCTCACCGGGACCACGACGGAGGGCTTCGCGGCCGCCGTCGTCGCCAAGACCGACCTGGCCACCCGCCTGGCGGGGATCCTGCGGGAGCGCGGCTCCGCGCCGGACGCGTTCGTCCTCTTCTCCTCGGTCGCCGGGGTGTGGGGTGGCGCCGGCCAGGGCGGCTACGCGGCCGGCACGGCCCACCTCGACGCCCTCGCCGACGTACTGCGCGGCAGCGGCCTGCCCGCCGCGTCCGTCGCCTGGACCCCCTGGCGGGGCTCCCTCACCGGGCCCGCCGCCGACCGGATCCGTGGCGCCGGCCTGTCCTTCCTCGACCCCGAGCGGGCCCTGGACGTCCTGGACGCGGCCCTCGCCCGCAGCGAGAGCGGTCTCGCCGTCGCCGACGTCGACTGGGAGCGCTTCGCCGCCGCCTACACCGCCGCCCGGCCCTCCGCGCTCCTCGAAGAACTGCCCGCCGTACGGGCGCTGCGCGCGGCCGAACGGGAAGCCGCCGCGGCCCGCGCCGCCGACGACACCAAGATCACGGCGAGCCTGCGGGGCAGGACCGCCGAGGAGCAGCGACGCGAACTGCTGCGGCTGGTGCGCTCACAGGTGGCCGCCGCCCTGGGCCACACCTCACCGGAGGACATCGCCCCCGACCGGGCGTTCAAGGACCTCGGCGTGAACTCCGTGACCGCCGTCGAACTGCGCAACCGGCTCCGCGAGGCCACCGGGCTGAGCCTGCCCGCCTCCCTCGTCTTCGACCACCCCACCAGCGCGGCGCTCGCCCGTCACCTCCACGAACTGGCGGCCGGCGGCGACCCCGAGCCCGCCGCGGCCGCCCCGTTCACCACCGCCCCCGCCGCAGGCGACGGCGAACCCGTAGCCGTCGTCGCCATGGCCTGCCGCTTCCCCGGCGGCATCAACACCCCCGACGAACTGTGGCGGCTGGTGCGCGACGGCGGCGACGCCATCAC
Source organism: Streptomyces sp. NPDC051578 (assembly GCF_044454045.1). Classification (NCBI taxonomy): domain Bacteria; kingdom Bacillati; phylum Actinomycetota; class Actinomycetes; order Kitasatosporales; family Streptomycetaceae; genus Streptomyces; species Streptomyces sp. NPDC051578. The sequence goes on along the minus strand of NZ_JBITDH010000018.1, from coordinate 9,032 downwards.
CCCCTTCCCCGCCAACCGCGGCTGGGACCTCGACGGCCTCTACGACCCCGACCCCGAGGCGAAGGGCCGCACCTACGTCCGCGAGGGCGGGTTCCTGCACGAGGCCCCCGACTTCGACCCCGAGTTCTTCGGGATCTCCCCCCGCGAGGCCCTCGCCATGGACCCCCAGCAGCGGCTCCTGCTGGAAACCTCCTGGGAGGCCCTGGAACGGGCCGGCATCGACCCGGACGTGCTGCGCGGCAGCCGCACCGGCGTGTTCGTCGGCACCAACGGCCAGCACTACATGCCGCTCCTGCAGAACGGCGACGAGGACTTCGACGGCTACCTCGGCACCGGCAACTCCGCCAGCGTCATGTCGGGGCGCCTCTCGTACGTCTTCGGACTCGAAGGCCCGGCCGTGACCGTCGACACCGCCTGCTCGGCGTCCCTGGTCGCCCTGCACCTCGCCGTCCAGTCCCTGCGGCGCGGCGAATGCGGGATGGCCCTCGTCGGCGGCGCCACCGTCATGTCCACCCCCGAGATGCTGGTCGAGTTCTCCCGCCAGCGCGTCATGTCGCCCACCGGCCGCTCCCGCGCCTTCGCGGCGTCCGCCGACGGCGTGGCCCTCGGCGAAGGCGCCGGCATGCTGGTCGTGGAGCGGCTCAGCGACGCCGAAGCCAACGGACACCCCGTCCTCGCCGTCATCCGCGGCTCCGCGGTCAACCAGGACGGCGCCAGCAACGGCCTCACCGCCCCCAACGGCCCCTCCCAGCAGCGCGTCATCCGCCAGGCCCTCGCCGACGCGGGACTCGAACCGCACGACGTCGACGCCGTCGAGGCCCACGGCACCGGCACCGAACTCGGCGACCCCATCGAAGCGCAGGCCGTCCTCGCCACCTACGGCGAAGGGCGCTCCGCCGACGCCCCCCTGTGGCTCGGCTCCGTGAAGTCCAACATCGGCCACACCCAGGCCGCCGCCGGCGTCGCGGGCGTCATCAAGATGGTGCTCGCGCTGCGCGGCGACACCCTGCCCCGCACCCTGCACGTCGACGAGCCCACCCCCCGGGTGGACTGGTCCTCCGGCGCGGTGGCCCTGCTCACCGACGACCTCCCCTGGCCGCAGCGCGAAACCCCGCGCCGCGCCGCCGTGTCCGCCTTCGGCATCAGCGGCACCAACGCCCACGTCATCCTGGAGGAGGCACCCCGCCCGGCCGCGCCCGCCGCGACGGACCCCGACGGGCAGAGCGACCCGTGGGCGGACGTCACCGTCCCGCTGCTGCTGTCCGCCCGCTCCGAGCCCGCGCTGCGCGCCCAGGCGGCCCGGCTGCGCACGCAGCTCGTCGACAACCCCGCGCTCCACCCCGCCGACGCCGGGTACACCCTGCTGACGGCCCGCTCCCGCTTCGACCGGCGGGCCGCCGTCGTCGGCGAGAGCCGCGAGGAACTCCTCGACGCCCTGGCCTCCCTCGCCCAGGACCGGCCGCACCCCGCCGTGCTCCAGGGCACCGCCGCACCCGGCGACCGCATCGCGTTCGTCTTCCCCGGCCAGGGCTCCCAGTGGCCCGCCATGGCCGAAGGGCTCCTCGACCGCTCGCAGGCGTTCCGCGACACCGCGCTCGCCTGCGACACGGCGCTCTCCGCCCACCTCGACTGGTCCGTCATGGACGTCCTGCGCCAGGTCCCCGGCGCACCCTCGCTCAGCCGCGTCGACGTCGTCCAGCCCGTGCTGTTCACCATGATGGTGTCGCTGGCCGCCGCCTGGCGGTCCGTCGGCGTCCACCCGTCGGCCGTCGTCGGCCACTCCCAGGGCGAGATCGCCGCCGCGTACGTCGCCGGGGGCCTGAGCCTGGACGACGCCGCGCGCATCGTCGCCCTGCGCAGCCAGGCCTGGCTCACCCTCGCCGGCAAGGGCGGCATGATCGCCGTGTCCCTGGGCCCGGACGCGCTGCGCCCGCGCCTGGAGCGGTTCGGCGACCGGCTGTCCATCGCCGCCGTCAACAGCCCCGGCACCGCCGCCGTCGCCGGTGAACCGCAGGCACTGCACGAGCTGCTGGAGGAGCTGACCGCCGAAGGCGTCCACGCCCGGGCCATCCCCGGCGTCGACACCGCCGGGCACTCCGCGCAGGTCGACGCCCTCAAGGAGCACCTCCTGGAGGTCCTGGCACCGGTGGCCCCGCGCAGCGGCGACATCCCGTTCTACTCCACCGTCACCGGCGGCCTCCTCGACACCGCCGCCCTCGACAGCGCGTACTGGTACCGCAACATGCGCGAACCCGTCGAGTTCGAGCAGGCCACCCGCTCGCTCCTCGCCGACGGCCACGAGGCCTTCCTCGAACCCAGCCCGCACCCCATGCTCGCCGCCTCCCTCCAGGAGACCGTCGCCGACACCGGCACCCGCGCCGGCGTCCTCGGCACCCTGCGCCGCGACAAGGGAGGCGCCCGCTGGTTCGGTACGGCCCTCGCCGCCGCCCACGTCGCAGGCGTCGAGATCGACGCCGACGCCCTGTTCGGCGCCGGCTCCCGCCGCGTCGACCTGCCCACCTACCCCTTCCAGCGCGAGCGCTACTGGTACAGCGCGCCCGCCCGCCGCGGGGACGCCGCTTCCATCGGTCTGCGCGAAGCCGGCCACCCCCTGCTCGGCGGGGGAGTGGAACTGCCCGAATCCGGCTCCGTCGTCTACACCGCCCGCCTCGGCGCCGACACCGAGGCGTGGCTCGCCGACCACACCCTGCTCGGCACCGTCCTGCTGCCCGGCGCGGCCCTCGTCGACCTCGCCCTGTGGGCCGGCCGTCAGTCCGGCTGCGGCCGCCTGGACGAGCTGATCCTCCAGGCGCCCGTCGTCCTGCCCGACGACGGCGCCGTCGAACTGCGGCTGCTGGTCGGCGCCGCCGCCGAGGACGGCCGGCGCACCCTCACCGTCCACTCCCGCGAGGCGGACGCCGACCCCGGGGCGCCCTGGCACCGCCACGCCGAAGCCGTACTCGTCCCCGCCGCAGAAGAGCCCCCCGCGCCGCCCGCCGCGCCCTGGCCCCCCGCCGGTGCCCGGCCCGCCGCACGCGAACCCGAAGCCTTCTACGAGGAGTTCACCGCCCGCGGCTACGACTACGGCCCCCACTTCCGGGGCTACCGCCACGGCTGGCTCGACGGCGCCGCCGTCCACGCCGAAGTCGCCCTGCCCGACCCCACCGCCGACACGTCCGCCGGCTACGGCATCCACCCCGCGCTCCTGGACGCCGCCCTCCAGGCCATGAGCCTCGGCGCGTTCTTCCCCGACGACGGCCAGGCCCGCATGCCGTTCGCCGTACGCGGCGTCCACCTGCACACGGAAGGCGCCGGACGGCTGCGCGTCACCATCCACCCCGTCAGCGCCGAAGCCGTCCGGCTGAGCTGCACCGACGAAGCCGGCCGGCCCGTACTCGACATCGCGGAACTCCTCGTGCGCACCGTCTCCCCCGAACAGCTCGCCGCGACCGGCGGCCGCGCCCGCCTCGGCGGCGCCCTGTACGAGGTCACCTGGCCGCAACTGCCCGCCGCCGACGCCCTCCCCGTACGCCGGGTCGCCGTCGTCGGCGAGGACCACGCCAAGGTCGTCGCCGCCCTCGAAGCCACCGGCGGCGCCTGCGACTGGTACCCCGACCTGCCCGCGCTGCTCGACGCGACCGCCACCGGGCCGGCCCCCGACACCGTCGCCGTGTCCTTCCCGCACCACCCCCGCCCCGACGCGCGCACCGCCCACACCGTCGCCCACCGGGCCCTGGACCTCGCCCAGGCCTGGCTCGACGCCGGGGACCGGCTCGCCGGCACCACCCTCACCCTCCTCACCCGGGGCGCCGTCTCCACCACCCCCGACGAGGACACCGCCGACCCGGCCGCCGCGACCGTGTGGGGCCTGATCCGCTCCGCCCAGTCGGAGGAGCCCGGCCGCTTCGCCCTCCTCGACCTCGACCCGGGCGCCTGGGACGCCGCCGCCCTCACCGCCGCCCTCGCCTGCGGCGAACCGCAGCTCGCCGTCCGCGGCGGCGCCGTACGCGTCCCCCGCCTGGCCCGCGCCGCCGACAGCGACCAGCGCGGCGACCTCCTCGTACCGCCCGCCGCGACCCCCGCCTGGCGCCTCGCCACCAGCGGCACCGGCACCCTGGAGGGCCTGCGCCTCGCCCCCGCCCCCGACACCCTGGCCCCCCTGGAGGAAGGCCAGGTCCGCATCGCCGTCCGCGCCGCAGGAGTCAACTTCCGCGACACCCTCATCGCGCTGGGCATGTACCCCGGCGAAGGCGTCATGGGCGCCGAGGGCGCCGGCGTCGTCACCGAAACCGGCCCCGGCGTCACCTCCGTCGCCCCCGGCGACCGGGTCCTCGGCATGTGGACGGGCGGCTTCGGACCCTACGCCGTCGCCGACCACCGCATGGTCGCGCCGATCCCGGCAGGCTGGACCTACGCCGAAGCGGCCTCCGTCCCCGCCGTGTTCCTCACCGCCCAGTACGCCCTGACCCGCCTCGCCCGGGCCACCCCCGGCCAGTCCCTGCTCGTCCACGCCGCCGCCGGCGGCGTCGGCATGGCCGCCCTCCAGCTGGCCCGTCACCACGGCCTCACCGTGTACGCCACCGCCTCCACCGGCAAGTGGGACACCCTGCGCGGCCTCGGCCTCACCGACCGGGCCATCGCCAACTCCCGCACCACCGCCTTCGCCGACGAGTTCCTCGCCACGACCGGCGGCCGGGGCGTCGACATCGTCCTCAACTCCCTCGCCGGCGAACACGTCGACGCCTCCCTGCGGCTGCTGCCCCGCGGCGGCCACTTCCTCGAACTGGGCAAGGCCGACGTCCGCGACCCGGACACCGTCGCCGCCGACCACCCCGGCACCCGCTACCAGGCGTTCGACCTGGTCCAGGCCGGCCCCGACACCGTCGGCGACATGCTCCGCGAACTGCTCGCCCTCTTCGACGCGGGCGTCCTCACCCCGCTGCCGCTGACCGTCCACGAGGTCCGGCACGCCCGCGAGGCGTTCCGCACCCTCAGCCAGGCCCGCCACACCGGAAAGCTCGTCCTCACCATGCCGCCCTCCTTCGGGCCGCACGGCACGGTCCTGATCACCGGCGGCACCGGCACCCTCGGCAGCGCCGTCGCCCGCCACCTCGTCACCGGACACGGCGTACGCCACCTCGTACTCGCCGGCCGCCAGGGACCCGACGCGGACGGCGCGACCGCCCTCACCGCCGAACTCACCGCCCTCGGAGCCGAGGTCACCGTACGGGCCTGCGACGCCGGCGACCGCGAACAGCTCGCCGCACTGCTCGCCGACATCCCCCGAGCCCACCCGCTGACCGGCGTCGTCCACACCGCGGGCGTCCTCTTTGACGGCACCCTGCCCACCCTCACCCCGGGCGCCCTGGACACCGTCCTGCACCCCAAGGTCGACGCCGTCCTCAACCTGCACGAACTGACCCGCGACCTCGACCTGTCGGCCTTCGTCCTCTACTCGTCCTCCTCCGCGCTCTTCGGCAGCCCCGGCCAGGGCGGGTACGCGGCCGCCAACGCCTTCCTCGACGCGTTCGCCGGCTACCGGCGCTCGCTGGGCCTGCCCGGCGTCTCCCTCGCCTGGGGCCTGTGGTCGAGCAACAGCCGGATGGCCGGACACCTCGACCAGAGCGGCATGCACCGACGCCTCGCCCGCGGCGGCGTCATGCCCCTCACCGACGCCGAAGGCCTCGCGCTCTTCGACGCCGCCCAAGCGGCCGGCGCACCCCTCCAAGTGCCCATCAGGCTCAACCACGCGGCCCTGCGCGCCGCAGCGCCCGTACCCGCCTTCCTGCGCGACCTGGTCGGCGACGACACCCGGGCCCGCGGCGGAACCCACCGCGCGGCGGCCCCCGCCGAGACGCTCGCCGACCGGATCACCGGACTGCCCGCCGAAGAGCAGGAGGAACTGCTCCTCGACGCCGTACGCACCCACGCGGCGGCCGTACTCGGCCACGGCGGCCCGGAGGGCATCGTCGTCGACCGCGCCTTCAAGGAACTCGGCTTCGACTCCCTCACCGCCGTCGAGATGCGCAACCGGCTCGCCGCAGCCACCGGACTGCGCCTCGCCGCCACCCTCGTCTTCGACCACCCGACGCCGGCCGCCCTCGCCGGGCACCTGCGCCGGGCGCTCGCCCCGGACGAGAACCCGGCGGCCCGAGAGCCCGCCTCCGCGGCGCGGCCCGACATCGTCATGGCCGAACTCGACCGGCTGGAAGCCCTGTTCGGGACCCTGTCCGGCCGGACCGACGGCGCAGCCGGCCCCGACGAGACGGCGCACCGGGAGATCGCCAACCGGCTGGCGGCCCTCACCGGCCTGTGGCAGGGACTCGGCTCCACGACGGCCACCGGCACCGGCACCGGCGGCCCGGCGGACGGCACGGACTCCGGGGCCCCCTCCGTCGCCGACTCCATCGAGGACGCCGACGACGACGAGATCTTCGCATTCATCGACGAGCGGTTCTGAACCGCACAGCACGTACGGGGTGACGAGACATGGCGAACGAAGACAAGCTCCGCGAGTACCTCAAGCGGACGACGACCGAACTGCACCGCACCAGCGAACGCCTCAAAGAACTGCAGGCGCGCGCCCACGAGCCCATCGCGATCGTCGGCATGGCCTGCCGGCTCCCCGGCGGCGTCGACACCCCGGAAGCCCTCTGGGAACTGGTGTCCACCGGCACCGACGCGGTGGGCCCCTTCCCCGGCGACCGCGGCTGGGACGTGGACGGCCTCTACGACCCCGACCCCGACGCGGCCGGCCGCACCTACTGCCGCGAAGGCGGCTTCCTGAACGCCGCCGGAGCCTTCGATCCCGCCTTCTTCGGCATCTCCCCCCGCGAGGCGGTCGCGATGGACCCCCAGCAGCGGCTGCTGCTGGAAACGTCCTGGGAGGCCCTGGAACGCGGCGGAATCGACCCCCGCTCCCTGCACGGCAGCCGGACCGGCGTCTTCGTCGGCGCCTGGGACGGCGGCTACACCGCCCACGTCCACGAGCCCTCCGCACAGCTCGAAGGGGACCTGCTCACCGGCAGCGTCGTCAGCTTCACCTCCGGCCGCATCGCCTACACCCTCGGCCTGGAAGGCCCCGCGGTCACCGTCGACACGGCCTGCTCCTCCTCCCTCGTCGCCCTCCACCAGGCCGCCCAGTCGCTGCGCCGCGGCGAATGCGACCTCGCCCTGGCCGGCGGAGTCACCGTCATGTCCACCCCCGCCGTCTTCGTGCAGTTCTCCCGCCAGCGCGGCGTGTCCGCCGACGGACGGTGCAAGGCCTTCGCCGACGCCGCCGACGGCTTCGGGCCCGGCGAAGGCGCCGGGATCGTCCTCGTGGAACGCCTCTCCGACGCCGTACGCAAGGGGCACCGCGTGCTCGCCGTCCTGCGCGGCTCGGCCGTCAACCAGGACGGCGCCAGCAACGGCCTCACCGCGCCCAGCGGCGCAGCGCAGCAGCGCGTCATCCGTCAGGCCCTCGCCGACGCCCAGGTCACCGCCGCCGACGTCGACGCCGTCGAGGCGCACGGCACCGGTACCAAACTGGGCGACCCCATCGAGGTCCACGCCCTCATGGACACCTACGGCAACGCGCACGGCCCCGAACGGCCGCTGTGGCTCGGCTCGCTCAAGTCCAACATCGGACACACGCAGGCCGCCGCCGGCGTCGCCGGCGTCATCAAGATGGTGATGGCGCTCAGGCACGGCACCCTGCCCAGGACCCTGCACATCGACGCACCCTCCTCACGGATCCTCTGGGACTCCGGAGCCGTCTCCCTCCTGACGGAGGAGCGGGCGTGGCCGGAGGTGGGGCGTCCGCGCAGGGCGGGTGTGTCGTCGTTCGGGGTGAGCGGCACCAACGCGCACGTGATCCTGGAGCAGGCCCCGGCCGCCGAGCCGGTCGTGGAAACGGCGGTACGGGAACTGCCGGTCGTACCGCGTGTCGTGACCGCACGATCCAAGACGGCACTGCGCGCCCGGCAGGACGCGCTGACGGCCCTCCCGGACCGCGACCCCGCGCTGCGACCGGTCGACATCGGCTACACCCTGGCCTGCGCGCGTGCCGTGTTCGAACACCGCGAGGTCACGGTCGGCCCGACGGTCGTGGAAGGCGTCGCAGGTTCCACGGGCCGTCGGGTGTTGGTGTTCCCGGGGCAGGGGACGCAGTGGGTGGGGATGGGTGCGGGGCTGTTGGAGGTCTCGCCGGTGTTCGCCGACCGGTTGCGGGAGTGTGCTGCTGCTTTGGCGCCGTTCGTGGATTTCGATGTGGTGGAGGTGGTGCGGGAGGGTCGTTCGCTGGAGCGGGTGGATGTGGTCCAGCCGGTGACGTGGGCGGTGATGGTGTCGCTGGCCGCGTTGTGGCGGTCGCTGGGTGTGGTGCCGGATGCGGTGGTGGGTCACTCGCAGGGTGAGATAGCCGCGGCTGCCGTCTCCGGTGCGTTGTCGTTGGAGGATGCGGCCCGGGTGGTGGCTCTTCGTGCCGCCGTGATCGGTCGGGAGCTGGCGGGTCTGGGCGGTATGGCCTCCATTCCGCTGCCTCAGGCGGATGTCGAGGCCCGGCTTGCGGGGTGGGCTGGGCGGCTGGGTATCGCCGCCGTCAACGGCCCGTCCAGCACCGTCGTCGCCGGTGACGCGGATGCCATCGTGGAGTTCGTCGCCGCCGCGCAGGCCGAGGACATCCGCGCCCGCCAGGTGCCGGTGGACTACGCCTCGCACTCCGCGCACGTGGAGCGGATCGAAGCCGAACTGCTCCAGGTCCTCGGCCCCATCACCCCGCGCCGGGCCGACATCCCGTTCTACTCCACCGTCACCGCCCAACTCGCCGACACCACGACCCTCGACGCCGCCTACTGGTACCGGAATCTTCGTCAGCCGGTCCGGTTCGAGGAGACCGTCCGCGCACTGGTCGCCAAGGGCTTCACCACCTTCGTCGAATCCAGTGCGCACCCGGTCCTGACCATGGGGATCCAGGAGACCGCCGATGTCCTGGCGGGTGGTTCCCTGCGTCGTGATGAGGGCGGTTTGGAGCGGTTCCTCATCTCCGCCGC
>NZ_JBITDH010000017.1:22790-59488 GCF_044454045.1 Streptomyces sp. NPDC051578 | reverse complement strand
CGGATCATCGTGTCGAACAGGGCCTCCGGATCGCCGTCGGGGCCGGCGCTCGCAGCCAGCAGCGAGGTGACTTGGGCGGCGAGGACGGTGACTAGTGCCGCATCAGACAGCGTTCGCCCCGTTGTGACGCGCCGTCCGGGTACAGGCCCGGACGGCGAGCATCCGCCATGCTGTCCTGGTGGCCGAACGGGTGCGGGTGCGGGTGCGGGAGATCGACGACGATGAAGGCCGGAGGTTGCTCCGGATCATCCGCCGGGGCACAGGGTCGGTGGTGACCTGGCGGCGGGGCCAGATGGTGCTGTTGTCCGCGCAGGGCATGGCCGTGGCGAAGATCGCCGAGGTGACGTTCACCAGCCCGGACCGGGTCCGGGACGTGATCCACAACTTCAACACCGATGGCTTCGACTCGCTCTACCCGAAGTACAAGGGCGGCCGGCCGAGAACCTTCACCCTTCCCGAACGTCGGGAGATCAAGAAGATCGCGAAGTCGAAGCCGGCCGAGCATGGCCTGCCGTTCTCGACCTGGAGCCTAGCCAAGCTGGCGGACTTCCTGGTCGCCGAGGGGGTGGTCGACGACATCAGCCACGAGGGCCTTCGGGTCCTGCTCCGCGAGGAGGGCGTCTCTTTTCAACGCGTGAAGACCTGGAAGACATCGAACGACCCCGACTACGAGGCGAAGAAGGCCCGGGTCGAGCACCTCTACGCGATCGCCGACGGCGAGGTCGCCCCCGAGCAGTGTGAGCCCGAGATCATCTTCTGTATGGATGAGTTCGGCCCGCTCAACCTCCAGCCCCACCCCGGGCGCCAGTGGGCCGAGCGTGGCGGCAAGGGCAAGGATCCTGAGCGGGAGCCACGGCCACGCCGCCGGGCCACCTACACCCGCCCGCACGGCGTCCGGCATCTGTTCGCCGCCTACGACCTGGGCAAGGACCAGCTCTACGGCCACATCAAGAAGACCAAGAACCGCTCCAAGTTCCTGGAGTTCTGCCGCTATCTGCGCTCCCTGCACCCCATCGGGAAGCGCATCGCGATCGTGTGCGACAACTACTCGCCGCACCTGACCACGAAGCGGTGCCGCCGGGTCGCGGACTGGGCCGAGGCCAACAACGTCGAGATCGCCTACACCCCGACGAACTCCTCATGGCTGAACCGCATCGAGGCCCAGTTCACCGCCCTGCGCTACTTCACCCTCGACGGCACCGACCACGCCAGCCACAAAGAGCAGGGAAGCATGATCCGCCGCTACATCATCTGGCGGAACAAGCATGCCCAGGACGAGCGCCTACGCGAGGTCGTGAACAGGGCGAACGTCGCCTGACGCAGCCGCACCCCGACGGAACAACGCGGTCCACAGGAACGTCACGCCGAACAGTGCTGACTCGGGAGGTTCCTCACGCATGCGGCGCAGTTCGACCTCTACCAGGTCAGAGAAGATCCAGCGCAGCGATTCGGGTGTGTAGGCGAGGCCGCCCTGCAACTCGCGTTCACGGTAGAAGTCCGCGTCGGCGAGTTCCGACCCCGTTCCCGCCTCGCCGACGGCGAAGCAGGTGAGTGCGAGATGGCCGCCAGGTGCGAGGACGCGGTCGAGGAGGGTTAGGTAGCTGACGCGGCGGTGCGGCGGTAGGTGGTGGAAGCACCCTGAGTCGACGACCAGGTCGTACGGGCCGCTCAACTCGGTGACGGGGAGGGCGAAAGCGTCACCGCACAGGAAGCGGATGTCGACTCCAGCCTCGTGAGCCCGGTCCTCGCCCCAGGCGACGGCAACGGGAGAGAGGTCGACGGCGTCCACCTCGAAGCCGCGCGATGCGAGGTAAAGGGCATTGCGGCCTGGCCCGCACCCCAGGTCCAGGACTCGACCGGGAGCAATCAGACCCTGGTCAAGGTAGGCGGCCAGGTTCTCGTCCGGCTTCGCCACGAAGAACGGGACCGGCCTTGACCGGTCGGTATAGAAAGCGTCCCAGAAGCCCTTGCCGTCGCCCGTCGCCAAGTGGCCGGCCTCGGATTCAGATGTGAAGAGCCCGTCCAAGAGCGCGAGAACGTCCTCGACAGTGCGTACGGTCCGGTCCACCCGGCCCCCCTTTCGACCGAGTGCGATCATAGGAGCGAGGGGAGTAAAAGCCCAGGTCAGGCGTGTTTCGCGACGCCTTGAGTGGGCTGTTGCAGACCCCGGATGAGACCGGGAGGCAAGACCACTCCAGGCCCCGACCCCACGTCCGCCCAAGCACCCCTACGGGGCCAGGAAAGGCCCATCCCCGGCCACGCTCGGCAGACTTTTTCGACGAATTTCCAGTGGCGCCACAGGGCCAACGTTGCCTGATGCGGCACTAGTACTGCAACGGTCTGTGCCGTGATGGGTTGTTGGCTTCTGATGGTGTGTGGCCGCGTCGTTTGTAGTGGCTGGTGCGGGCTTGGAACTGGCGTCGTCGTCGCCAGTGTGACCAGTGCAGGATGTGGTCGATGCTCGGGCGGGGCCGGGTGAGTCGGCTGATCAGGCGTCGGAGTTCGGGGAGGGTGAGGGGTATGAGCTGGGAGGATCCGTTTCTGCTTTCCCAGTGTCGAGTTCGCGGGCCCGCAGGACGGTGAGGCAGGCGTGTGCGGCGATGGCCAGGGTCATGTGGCGGTGCCAGCCGTCGTAGCGTCGGACCTGGTAGTCGTCCAGGCCGCACTCCTGCTTTGCGGTCTGGAAGCATTCCTCGACCGCCCACCGGCTGCCGGCGATGTGGATCAGCTCGTCCAGGGTGGTTTCTGCCGGGCAGTAGGCGATGTAGTAGGAGATCTCGTCTGGCCGGCGGATGCTTCGGCGGGCGATAACCCAGTGACGGCGGTCCTCGCGGTGCCAGGGACGGACCTCGACCCTGGCCCAGTCGTAGATCCGCGGGCCGTGGGCGCCGTTGCCGCAGGAGCGGCGTTTCCACTTCTGCCGGGGCAGTCCGGGAAACAGGTCGTGGACGGGGTGGTCGATGGCCCAGCGGGTGACGACGGTGTCGTGGCGGGTGGTGGCCATGACATGGAATACATCCGCCCGCTCGAGCTCGGTCCGCCAGCCCTTGGAGAAGCCGTAGGCGGCGTCCGCGGTCACCCACCGGAACGGGATCCGGTCCGTGATCGCGCGGCGGACCATGGCCTTGGCCATGACCACTTTCGTCTCGAAGGCGACCGTGTCGTCGATGCCGGCCGCCCGGCACCGGTCGCGGTCGTCCGTCCACGAGGTCGGCAGATACAGGCGGCGGTCGATCAATGTGCGGCCACGGCCGCCGGCATAGGCGAGGAACACCCCGATCTGGGAGTTCTCCGTCCGCCCGGCGGTCCCGGAGTACTGACGCTGGACCCCGGCCGAGCGGACACCCTTCTTCAAGAACCCGGTGTCGTCCACGATCAGCACAGCATCACGGTCGCCGAGATGCTCAACCACGTACTGGCGCACGTCGTCCAGGACCTCATCGGCGTTCCAGTCGATCCGGTTCAACAACCGGTGGATCCGGTCCGGACCCGTGTGCCCGGCCTCTTCGGCAAGCGTCCAGCCGTTCTTCCGCTCCAGCGGAGCTATCAGCCCCCGCATGTAGGCAAGAGCCGACTCCCGCGGCTCCGACCTGGCAAAACGGTGCACGAACCGCTCATGCAGAGCCTTCAGTTCACCAGCCCACAACCGGGCATCAACACGTTCCCCACCCATGAACTGACCAACGACCGACCTGCCCAACCGTCACGGCAAACACCGTTGCAGTACTAGTGGGGCCGGCCAGATAGTGAGAAATGGCGAACACTGGTCCCTTGACGCTGCGCGTTTTTTTGTGTGGATTCAAGAAGATTGTCCGGATTTTAGGCCGCGTAGAGTCTCGCGTTACAGAGCGTTATTGGCGGGCGTTGATCTGCAGTGAAACATCGGGTATCGCAATTTTCTGAGGAAATTGCCGACCGGTCCATCCAGTTCCCGGCAGTGGTCGATTACAGGCCATCGTTGACGGTCTCAAATATGGCCGGTACGTTCATGGTCGATACACCGGCTGCCATTTCTGGAGCCTGTCATTCGACATCAGGAAAAGACAGGAGGTTGAATCGTGCCTGTAACGACAGGGGCCGAAACTCAGCTCGGCAAGGGAATCAACATAACGGACGTGATCGCGCTGGTCACGACGGATGAACTCAACGAGTCTTCCGAGCGCATCGACAAGCTCCTCACCGAGGATGCGTGGAACGTCATGAACATGGTGGCGTTCGACTAGTTTGCCGTAATCCGGGATCATGGCAGATTCGCGGTGAAAGTATTAATCTGCCATGGTCCCGGGTGCGCGATCTGCCCTGGAATTGAGAAAAGATTGGGATTTTCATGCTGACTCTGTATGGAACTGACGAAGTGATCCGCAACGTCTACCGACTGTCGCGCGGAGAGCGGAAGCAGCCGGTGACCACGACCGGGGAACTGCGGGACCAGTACCTCGACTTCCTCTCCGGAGACAGATTTAAGGCACCGGTCAACCTCGGTACGGAAATATTCATCAAGGACCCGGAAACGGAAAGGCAGCTGGCGGCGGCCTACTCCGGTGGCATCCTGAACGACCTCGACCAGACCAACGTCATCGGAGATTCGTTCGACGATGAAGTGCGCGACCGGAAGATCGCGACGGCGAGGTCGGCGCTGGCCGAACTGCTCACGCTGAACGAGGACATAGCGGTGGTCTTCCCGCTGGTCATTCACAGCGTCTTCCTCAAGCAGACAAACAGGCTGGACAACGGGTCCGCCGCCCACGGCGGATCATCGAGCAACGCGATCGGCTCCATCTGGCTCTCGCTCAACGACACGCTGACGCAAAACGATGTCATGGAGCTGTTCATCCATGAGCTGACGCACCACCTCCTGTTCATCGACGAGTACAGCCACAACCATTTCGTGTACGAAGAGATTGGCAAGAGGGAAAACTACGCGCTGTCCGCGATCCGCGGCACGCACCGGCCGCTCGACAAGGTAATACACAGCATTGTGGTGGCTACCGAGCTGGTGACCGCACGCGAGCGCTACCTCGGGCACGGCGGCGGCGAGCTCGAAGTGCATCCGGAGAGTCACAAGATCCTGGAGGACACCCTGGCCTCCTGCGCCAGCGTTCTTGCCTTGGAAAACCTTGAGAGGCTCGTGTCGGACCGCGCGATCGACTTCGTGAAGTCCTGCGCGAGCCGGTGTGAGTCACTTCAAGCCGCGTGAGAAGGGTCGATCGATGAATGAGGCGTATGACAGTCTCGTCGCTGTAGCCGACCGCATCGGCGCCGAATGGGAGAAGACCGGCAACGATTGCGCTGCTTTCCCGGAGATCGCCTGGCAGGAGACCGAGGGACTAGATCTGTCCCATTTCGGCGAGCTCTCCAACCTATCTGCGCTGCTTCGCCACCCGGAAGTCTCACGGCTGCAGCGCCACTCGACCTTCTCCGACCTGTATTTCATGCTGTACGACAACGGGCACTTCTGGGTCGAGGTCCTGAACTGGTGGGGGAGTGATATCAATATTCATGACCACGACTTCTCCGGTGTACAGATGCAGCTGGCCGGCCAGTCGCTCAACGTCAAGTACGACTACGTCGGTGAGGACGCGGTCGACGGTCTGCTCGGTGACGGCAGGATCACCGTCAAGTCCGCCGAGATCTGGGAGCCGGGCGATCGTTCGTTCGTCCGGCCGGGCGACGTGGAGCCGCACACCGTCAACCACCTGAGCATCCCGACGGTGAGCCTGCTCTTCCGGACCCACCCGGTTGCTCGGTACGGACCACAGAACAACTACTTCCCTCCGGGCATACGCTCCACCTACGGCATCGCCGACATAAACTTCCGGACCAACGTGAAGTTGCTCCGAGTTCTGGCGCGGGGCGACAAGAGGAAATTCCACGATACCTTCGCCGAGGTCGTCGCGACGCAAACCCCTCCGCAGACGCTGTTCACGCTCATCAAGATGACCGACATCCTGTTCCACCGTGAACACATCCAACTGATCCGGGACTTCTCCACCAGTGGCCATGTGCTGGCTGAGAAGATCGTGGAGGCGGCTGCCTACCACCGGGCGACAGACTTCCTCATCAACAACGTGAAACGGACCCCGGGCCTCTCGGACGAGCAAGTGTTCGCGGTGGCCGTTCTCGGGTCGGTATACGACGCCGAGAGCCTCAAGGCGATCCTCGCCAGGCTTGAGGAGCGCGGACGGTCGGTCGACCTCCACTCGATCCTCCCGGGCATCCTGTCGCACTGCGGTGAGGCCAAGGCTCAGGAAGTTCTCAACGTAATCAGACTGTTCGGGTTGACCGAGGCGTTCGACCTGCCGGCGAATCCCGTTCCCAAGAGGTAGCACATGCCCCGAATAGCGCTGATGACAATGCCGTTCGCGTCGTCCACCAGGCCGTCCCTGCAGTTGGGTCTGCTGAAGGCCATCGCGGAACGCGAGGGATGGGCCGCGGACACCTTTCACTTCAATCTCGACTTCGCGGCGTCGATCGGACGTCATCATTACGAGGCGCTCTGCCAGCACCGGGGCGTGCAACTGGGCGACTGGATCTTCGCGAACCAGGCCTTCGGCGACGCATCACCGGACCGGGCCGGCGAGTTTATCGACGAGTTGACCTTCGACATCGCCGCGGCCGTCGGCCACACGGGAGAGGGAGACGCGCGGGCCTGGCTCCGTGACGTCCGCGACCGGCAGACTCCGTGCTACCTCGACGAACTGGTCGCCGGTGTCGACTGGACCGGGTACGACGTCGTCGGTTTCAGCTGCACGTTCCAGCAGAGTGTGGCCTCGTTCGCGCTTGCCCGCAGACTGAAGGCAGCATTCCCTCATCTGGTGACCGTCTTCGGCGGCGCCAACTTCGACTCCGGCATGGGGCTGGAGCTGATCGCGTCGGTGGATTCGGTCGACGTAGCGGTGATTGGCGAAGGCGACCTCCCCTTCCCGATGCTTTTGAAGGCGCTGGGAGACAAGGAAACCCTCGCCGGCATACCGGGTGTCGCCTGGCGGCAGGACGACGGATCGGTCTCCTACACGGAGACGAAGACTCCGTTCAACGATCTCGACAGCCTGCCGATGCCGGACTACGAGGAGTACTTCGAGCGTGCGGAGTCGCTCGGGTTCTTCAAGAAAAATTCCCGCTCCCAGGTGGATCTCCCGTTCGAGAGCGCACGAGGATGCTGGTGGGGCGAGAAGAACCATTGTGTCTTCTGCGGTCTCAACGCGAGCGGCATGCAGTTCAGGTCGAAGTCCCCCGAGCGGGTGCTGCAGGAGATCGAATGGCTTTCGTCACGACATCGCAGCCTGCGACTGGAGTCGGTCGACAACATCCTGAACCGGTCCTACCTTTCCTCCGTCATCGATCCGCTGGCGCAAAAGAACATGAACCTCAACATCTTCTACGAAATGAAGAGCAACGTGTCCCCGGCCGAGGTCGAACGCCTTGCCGGCGCGGGCGTGAAGAGGATCCAGCCAGGCATCGAGTCACTCTCCACGCCGATACTGAAGTTGATGCGAAAGGGCGTCACCGCGCTTCAGAACATAAATCTTCTCAGGTGGAGTAGGTTCCATGGAATCGAAGTTGGCTGGAATCTCCTGTGGGGATTCCCGGGAGAGCTGGCGGAACATTATTCCGCCCAGGTCACCTTGCTCGAAAAGATTCCCCATCTGCAACCGCCTGGCGGCGATGGCCGGTTGTGGCTCGAACGTTTCAGTCCCATGTTCATGGACAGGGTCACGTTCGGCGTCCGCAACGTCGCACCGCTCCCGTCATACAAGCAGGTCTATCCTGCCAACGTCGACCTGGCCGAGGTGGCCTATTTCTTCGACTACGATGTGGCTGACTGCCTCCCGGTGGAGACGTTCGATGCCACCCTGGAGGTCTTGAGATCATGGCGAACGGCGTGGGATAAATCTGATCCGCCCGCGCTGATATGCCAGTTCGGCCCTGGCTTCATGAAGATAGACGAACGTCGTCCAGGATTCGCGCACCGCTCGTACGTCGTCGACGGAGTGCACGCCGACCTCTACCGCCGCTGTTTCACCAAACCTCGATCAATTCGCGCAGTCAGCCGAGAAATGGGTCACTCCGAAGAGTCGGTCCTGGAGATGGTCGCCGACTTGGCCGGTCTGGGACTTATCCTGCGCGAGGACAGTAGGATCCTGGCCCTCGCGCTCCCTCCTGCCAGCGGCTGGCGACACCTTTCAGAGAGTCGAACGTGATCAAGTTTTACCGCCTCTGGGTATCCACCGCGTCCTCGAACTTCGGAGACGGGCTGCTCCGTGTCTTGCTGCCGCTCCTGGCCCTGGCCTGGGGTGCCTCCGGCTTCGAGGTGTCCGTCGTTGTCGCGTCGAGCTACCTGCCGTGGTTGGTCGGAAGCCTGCTCATCGGTGTCTTCGTCGACCGGCTGAACCGGTCCACCATCATCCGCGCGGCGAACGCGGTACGCGTGCTCGCAACCTTCGCCCTCCTGGCCGGGACGGTCGCCGACCTGGCGAGCGTCCCACTGCTGATCGCGCTGGCCCTGGTGTACGGGGTCGCCGAGGTGGCCGCCGACCTGAGTTCGCAGAGCGCGGTCTCCCAGGTGGTCAAGAACGAGCAGCTGGAAAGCGCGTACGGGCGGATATCCGTATCTCAGGTGGTCGCGAATACGCTGGTGGGACCAGCAGTGGCCGGACTTCTGTTCGGGCGGACACAAGCCGCCGTGATCGGACTGATCTGCGCCTGCTACGTCGTCGCCGGCCTGTCGGTCCCGGCCACTCCCGACAGCGACCAGGACTCCCCGGAGCCCTGGGCTCCCCGGCAGATCTGGCGAGAATTGCGCATCGGAGTGTCGGCCGTCACTGGCAATTCCTGGCTGCGACGCGCCGCGCTGTCGGTGGGTGTCATGAACTTCGCGTCGGGCGCCAATGCCGCACTACTGGTCACGTACGCGGTGAGTCCCGGTCCGCTCCAGCTCACCACGGGCGAGTACGGATTGCTGCTGGCGGCCCTGGGCATCGGGTCGATGACCGGCAGCGCCATCGCGGCCCGAGTGTCCCGGATACTCGGGGAGTCCCATGCGGTGGCGGTCGGCGTCGGGGGACTGCTCACCACCATCGCTGCGCCCGGTCTCTCGGACAACGTGTGGGTCATCGCGCTGTTGATGACCGCAGGCAGCGCGGTGGGCACGCTCTTCGGGGTGAAGGTCATCTCCATGCGGCAGCGATCCGTGTCGAACGAACTCCTCGGCCGCGTCAATTCCGCGTTCCAGTTCGTCGGGATCGGGTCGGCGCCCCTCGGTGCGACATTCGGAGGGCTGTTGGCATCGATGGTTGGTATCCGACCTGTGTTCCTGTTTCTGAGCGCGGTCGCCGCGCTGACGGTTTTGCTGCTCAGGCCGTGGCGCCGGGAACCGGTCTCCGTGGCGGCGTGAGCCCCCGCCGCTCGCGCACCGGCTCCGGGCGTGGTGGAGAGCCGGGCGGCTGGCGTGCCGAGGCGCGGTAATTGGCGCCACAGAGAGCGACGCAACTGCAAGTTCTGCCGGTGTGCCGCTTGAGCCACTACGGTGTCTCGAACCCACACCTACCTGGCGTTCCGGAGCCAATCGTATGATGCACTGAAGAAATTTCCCAGGGATGTGCGCCAGATTGTCAGAAAACTAGGTCAATCCATCGT
The DNA here is from genome assembly GCF_044454045.1 of Streptomyces sp. NPDC051578. Classification (NCBI taxonomy): domain Bacteria; kingdom Bacillati; phylum Actinomycetota; class Actinomycetes; order Kitasatosporales; family Streptomycetaceae; genus Streptomyces; species Streptomyces sp. NPDC051578. Next base: position 49,852 of record NZ_JBITDH010000017.1, on the reverse strand, counting down.
CAAGACAATCGTTGGGTCCGACACCTGGCAGAAGATTCGCTGAACTGCATGCTGAAATTGGGGCTCATCAAGGCGTAGGGCTCGTAACTGGATCATGAGTCGGGCTTGTTGAGGCGTCGCCAGCAGATGGGACTGCAGGCGATCGATTTCCAACGGCTTCGGTCTAGCCACCGCACACCCCGATCAACGCTCCCGGAGTGATCCACTCACCTCGAAGATCATTCGTTAGGAGTTCTAAGGGCATGGTGACTCACGTAGGTATCCCAAAAGGCTCTTCTTGTTCAGTGTGGGGGATGCGAGGTCTCCCGTAGCGTCTTCTATCGGCCTACTGGCCTACATGCCGTGCAGATGCTCGTCGCGTGGAGCCGCGTTTACTGGGATGGCGGTCCAGTTACGACGGCGGCTGTCCGTCAGTTGTCATGGTGCTCTGCGCTCGGGCGCCCGGTGCGTGTGGGGTGGGGGGTGGTTCAGGTTCGGGTGTTGTCTTCGCGGAGGTTGTTGATTTTCGCCTGGACTTGTTGGGGTTTGATGTGGTTGAGCCAGTCGCCTAGGCCGGCGGCCATGGTGAGGGGGTCGATGTTGAAGAGTTGGCCGATGTAGTACATGTCGCGTACGGCGTATCTGATCTGGCCGTCCTGGCGCTTGCTTACTTGGCTTTTCGACAGGCCGAGGTATCGGCCGAGCTGTTCGTAGGTGATCTCGGCGCGTACTCGCCCGTGTTCTACGGCTTCGATGAACCGTAGTTCCAGGTCGGTTACCGCTTCGCGCCCCGATTGCTTCGACACCCTCTCCATGCCGGTCATGGTAGCGGCTGTAAGGCGCTGAATTGCTCCATGGTGGAGGTTACCCCTCCTCTGTTTCGATGTAGGCAACAGAGTTGCTCTCAGAGAAACCTGCGCGGTAGGGTCACGGTATGAGCGACGGAGACCTCGACGGTACGTCCCAAGCCACCAGGCGCGGTTGTGCGCCCGCCCACTCCTGGCGCTGGTTCTTGATTCGAGCTGCCAAGCACGTGCCGAAGGGCGGCAGGAGTACACCTCAGTGGAAGACGCTGGGTGCCTCCTTTTTCGCGATTCTCCAAGCCATGGGGCAAGCCGCCAACGAGGACGGCACCAACGCCTTCCTCGGTGTCGAGACGCTCATGGCTGTAGGCCGGTGCAGCAAGGACACCGTTCAGAAAGTGCTTGTGGCGGCGGAAGCCATGTGCCTGCTCCGCAAGACGGCAAACGCTCGCGGTGGACGCCACCCCAAACCCGCAACTTACGCCTGCACGTTCCCCCTCGGGGCCGACACCGCAACGGGTGCAGGCCTTGACTGGGAGCTCGCGCTTTCCGTGTTGTCGAGCTCCGAGCACGACCGCCGGCTACGGCACAAGCGTTCCAAAGCCACAGAGCATCACGTGACGTCCCCTGCGCGAGCGGTAGGTGACGGGCAGGAGGCGTCACGTGACGCTGCCTGGGAAGCGCCGGCTCGCGTTCAGATGGCGTCACGTGACGAAGCCACAGAGCGTCACGTGACGACTCAGGGGGAGTCACGTGACGCCCCTACCAGGTTTCACCATGGTCTTCACCAGGAGAGGGCTGATGTCGTTCAACAACCTCAGGTGGATGACCGAATCCCTGCTGAAGGACGTGGCAATCAAGGGCGCCGAGGCGATGGCTCCCCCTCTTGTGCCGGCCTCTATGAGCGTCACCTTGCGACTTGCGATCGCTGTCCCCGAGAGATCTGGTGCCCGGAAGGATCCCGCCTCCGGCGGTACCTCACACAAGATCAGACCCGTAAGCGAGCTCGCCACCTCTATGGCAGGGAGACGCCGTGATCCCTTCAGGGGCGAAGATCGACGTCAGAGTCCGCCGTTTTGCGAGCCGTTTGGAGTGGGTGACGCGGCCGCCGGTGGGCGAGGCCCAGGCGCGATTGCGGTTGTTGGCCGCCGCGCGGCACTCGGTTTCCGCCTCGGCCTGGTGATGTGCGTCGCGCTGGCACGCTATCGGGGGGCCTGCTGCCACCGGCAGGCCCCACGCGCCTCCCGCGGGAGGGTTCAGCTCGCGCTGACGTGCTGTGCGATGGGAGGGTCCTCTGAGAGCACGTGGTGGATGGTGTCCTCGGTGCGGTCGTCGAGGGAGATGTCGTAGGTGCGTGCCATCTGCTGGAGGCGGCCTACTGTCTTGCGGACCGCGTGGGTGTTCCCCGCGGTCCACTCGAGGTGCAGGAGGTCGCGGTAGAGGAGCTCGGAGGTCTCCTCGACGTCGAGGGCCTGGAGGACGGTGCGGCGGGCTGCGTCGAGGTCGGGGTTGTCGCTGTCGGTGTGCCAGCGGGCGAGGGTGTGGGCGGTGTCGGTGATCCGGGACAGCATTTCCTGGATCACGGCATCGGCCCAGGGCGGTGTGCGGCCGTCGAAAGGCTTGCCCCGCACGAGGGCCATGGCGTTTTCGAGGTCGGCAATTCCGTCTCTTGGTCCTGCCGCGAGTGCTTGGGATGCCAGGGTCGTGAACTGCTCCCAGTCGGAGGTGACGGACCGGTGGAAGGTGTATCCGCCGTTCTTGGGGCGGGGGAGGAGTGGTTGTCCGTCCGGCGTGTCGCCGAATGCGGCGCGGAGCTCGGAGAGGCGGGAGTGCAGGGTTCGGGTTGACCACGGGTTGACGGGGTCCATCGTTTTGCACAGGTACTCGGCGCTGCGCCCGGGTCGGAGGTGGATGAGGGCGGCGACGGCGGTGGTGCGGGGGGCGTGGGCGGACCCGGGCCCGCCGGTGATGCACAAGGGTCCGAGCATGTCGATGCGCACTGCGCCGGTGGTGCTGTCGGAGTCGGCCGGTTCAGGCTGCGACTGCGTGCCGGGTTTCCGGGCGGCTGCCTGGTGGGGGAGGGCTACGGCCCCGTTGTCCCTTGCGGCCGCGGAGGCAGCTTGAACGTGCGGCCGGTCAGCCGAGTCGGCGTCGGCATCTGCGTCAGGGTTCTGTGATGCGGAGGCGGCGGGGCCGATGGGGTCGGGGGCGAGTTCGGCAAGGAGCGCAGGGAAGGGATTGCCGGGGTTGTGGGCGTCTTCGCTGGTCACCCGCACGGTCAGGGGCAGGCCCGAGGCGGCCGGCTGCTGGTGACTCTCCGCGAACTCCCACGCCCCGGTTGCGGGCTCCGGGTCTTGCAAGGAGACCTGCAAGGCGTGGACGTACTGCCGGTATTGCTCATCGGTGACGCGCTGGAGCGTTACTGGCGTCTCCAGCGGGGCCAGGACGCTGGCCTGGTCGCGGGTGACGTCGAGGATTTCGGCGTGGGGGAATGCCCGGCACGCCTGCGTGGTGGCGGGCAGGACCACGGCGGTCTGGAGGTGGCGGGCTGAGGCGAGAGCGTCGGCGAGTAGGGCGAGGTCTTCCTCGCCGTGGTCTGCGGCGCCGATCACCAGCCAGGGCAGAGCCTGCTCCCCGGACTGGTGGGCTTCGACGAGGAGTTCACCCAGGTCGGTGGCGACGGCCGGGAGGTGGGTCATCGTGCGGATGCGGCCCTGTGGCAGGAGCCCGGACAGGCGGCTGCCGAGTCCGCAGGTCAGGATTTCGACGTAGTCGGTCCACCTGCTCGTGCCCAGCTCCAACGCGAGGGCGCGCGCGACTTCGAGGACTTCCTCGGCGCTGCCCTCCAGGAGCAGAACACGGCAGGTGGTGAGGTCGGCCAGGAGGAGACCGTCGTCGTCGGCGCCGAGTGTGACCAGCCCCGGGTACGGGGCGTGGACATCGGCGAGTTCCTCACTGGCCGGGTGCACGGCCTGATCGTCCAAGATCCAGGTGCGGGTGTCCGGGCCGGCAGCGAAAGGGGTGATCGGATCGGCGGGTTCGTCCAACAGCAAGGTGATGCCGTCGGCTGCGAGCCGTGCCCCGCGCAGCGCGGGCAGGGCCTGCTGGTCGGTGGCGGCGTGGTGAGCGAGGGCGCGCAGCACGTGGTCGAGGAGCTCGACGCCCTGCGGCTCGGCGACCGCGCCCAAGACCTGTTCGACGGTGGTGGGCTCGTCGTCCTGGGCGATGGTCTCGCCGGCGCGGCGGGCGCGCTGTTGCAGAATCCGCCGTACGCCGAGCGCTCCGGCGAGTGAGGCGGCCAGCAGCGTGCCGATCCCGGCGATCAGTACCCAGTTGATCCGGTTCGCGGCGGACACGACCTGTGGTGCGCCCACCGTCGGCGAGGCCGCGGGCGGAGAGGGGGCCGGGCTGTTCGCGGCTGGCGGGGTGGACTGCTTGGGAACTCCGGCGGCGGGCGTGCTCGCGGTGGCCGCCGGCATAACCGTGGCCGTGGACGGTGAAGGCGTGGCGGGCACCGGGGCGCTTGTCGAGCTGGGGGATTCAGGGGCGGCGGTGGGGGTGGGCTTCGCGACCGACGGGGCGGGCTTGGTGGGTGCGTCCGGTGCCTGGGCGACGGGTGAGGGGGGCGCCGTGGGCGAAGCCGTAGCGGGAGGGGCGGCGGCGCCGTTGCGGGGTCGGGCCTCCGACGGGATCGGCACCGCGGTGGTGGGGTTGGAAGTCGTGGCGTCGACGGGGAGGGTGAGTTGCTGCCCGGGGTAGATCAGGTCCGGGTCGGTGAACCTGCCGGCGCCGTCGGGCAGGGGCGTGCCCTTGTTCAGCTCGTAGAGTTCCGGGTATCGGTCGGGGGCGCCGAGTTGCTTGCCGGCGATGGAGGAGAGGCTGTCTCCCTCGCGGACGGTGTACTGCGCGCCTTCGGCCGCAGTGACGACGGCTGTGTCGTGCTTGCCCTGGGCGTGGGCCCCCGTGCTCGGGGGAGGAGTGGCGTCACCGGGGAGGGTGAGAACCCATCCGGGCTGGATGGGCTGGTCGGCACGGAAGGTCGCGCCGTCGGCCATGGTGTGGCCCTCGTTGACGGCGGCGATATCCGTCCACCGCTCGCCATCACCCAGAACCTGTTCGGCGATGGACCACAGGCTCTCGGCCGGCCGCACGTCCCGCACCGTGTACGTCATCACCCCGGTTCCGTCCTCCTGGGCCGATCCCGTACTCGTAGGTGTGCTTACGGTGTTGTCCGCGCCGGGTACGGCGGCCGCGCTCAAACTTACCGGCGCAGCCGCGGCGGCCGCGGCGGTGGCGGGGGCGGCGAGGGCAGCTCCGGCGGGCAGGGCCAGCAGGACGGCCCCGACCAGAGCGGCGGCTGCTCGTTGCCCCACCAAGCCCCGGATCTGCGGGGCGCTGCGTCCGCGCAACTGGGCGGGGATCTCCAGCAGGACCGCGCAGGCGAACAGGGCCCAGCCGGCCCAACCGGTCACGGCCAGAAGCAGCAGGAACACCTGGCCCGAGTCGTCGGTGGACAGCAGGTGTGAGAGGGCGGCGACACCGGGAGGGCCGACCTGGGTGGTGGCCCACCACAGCAGGACGGGCAGACCGGCCAGCAGTGCGGCCAAAACGGTAAGGCTCAGCAGGCCGCGCACTAGGGCGGCCGCCGTCTGGGCGCCCCCGCGCCGTGGGCGAGGCCGCGGGATGCGGGTGGGCTGGCTCATGGGCGGGTCCTTCGTGCGTGTGAAGGGGCTATTGGGGTTGGGTGACGCCGTAGAGGAGGCGGGCGGTGCCGTGACCGGAGACGCCCATGGACCCGATTCCGGCGATCGCGAGGAACTTGGTGTTGTAGGTGTCGTGGACGGTCACGGTGAGGCGGGTTCCGTCCCCGGACAGTGCGGTGGTGCCCTGAGTTCCGGCGCGGGTGAGGTATGCCTGCGCTGCGGCCTGGGCGGCCGCGGGGTCGGCGCGGACCTGGCCGCCGGTGATGGCGGTGGCGGGGTCGATGGCCTGTCCGGCGGCGCGGGCGGCTTCCATCGCGACGGCGTCGGCGCGTTCGGTGGCGCGGAGTTTCCCGCCCCCGTCGATGGCCAGACCGATGATGCCCAGCAGGGCCACGGTGACGATCGCGGTGTAGATCGCGATTCCGCCCTCGTCACCGCGCAGCCGACTGCGATCTGATCCGGATTCCGACCCCGGCGTGGGATCGGCCTCTGGTGTCGTTTCCGGTACTTGTGCCGGTGGGGGCATGTCCTTATCCCTCTCGGGAACGGTAGGCGTCAACGACGGAAGTGAAGCGGCTGGTCAGAGTCTTGGATCCGGGGACGCCGGGGAGCAGAAGGTCGGCCAAGGGAACGGTGCAGGAGATCGTCACGGTGACGGTGCCGACTTCTCCGAGGGGCACGGCCAGGCCTGCTGTGTCGACGTTGGTAGTGGACGACGCGCAATGGATTCCCTGATCGGCGAGGGAGCGGGCCGCCGCGGCGGCGGCTTCGGCCTGGGCACCGGATTGGGTACGCGAGATCGATGCGGCGCGAGCCGCGTCCTCGGCAGCCGCGTCGATCTTCGCGCCGGAGGTGACGATCCGCCCGCCGGCAATGGCCATGCACAACAGCATCAGCAGCAGCGGGATCACGATCGCGGCTGCGATGGTCTCGCTGCCCCGGTCGTCGCGGACCAGACCCTTCCACCGCGGCCACCATAGGTTTCGAGGTGTCATGGGGTGGTCCACCGTTCGCGTGGGGCTCCGGCGGACTGGGACACACCCAGTCCCGAAAGACCGGGGATCAGGGAGGGCGCGGTGCCGGTGACGGTCACCCGGACTTCGGTGGCGCTGCTGCCGGAAGTGCTCACCGTGCTCTGGGTGAGGCTGTCGCCGGCGATACGGCTCAGGGTTTCGCGGGCGCGTGCCGCGCCCGCGTCCTCGGGGGCCTGGTAGACGCGGGCGGCGGCCACGCCTTCACGGGCGGCGGTGAGCGCGATGTTCCGGGCGAAGAACCACATGGATGCCTGCACGACCGCGACGGTCACCAGGATGACGAACGGGAAGACGATCGCCATCTGAATGGACGCCTCCCCCCGCTCCCCATGGCGTCGACCGCTTCCGTCCGATGTCACCACCGTTGCCTCGGCCCCGGCCGCCGGCTTGGTTCCTGCCGTGTCCGGCACCGCGCCCCCTCTCTTCCGTGCGTGTTGTCGTAGTGCTTGAAGCGGGGTTCAGATGCCGGAAAGCTTGCCGTTGTACTTGGTGATGACGATTCCGATGGTTCCCGCGATGGCGAGGGCTCCGGCGACGGCGGCCACCCAGATGATGATGGTGGTGATCGAGATGTCTCCTCGGTCCTGGGAGCTGTGCTCCTTGATGGCCTCCCAGTGGGACTTCGCGGCAAGCGACAGGCGCAGTGCGAGCTTGTTCATCAGGGTTCTCCTTTGCTGCGTGGGTCAGGTGTTGATCATGCGGAGGACGCCGGGGAACGCGATGAGGAGCATGACGAGCACGGCCATGAGCGCGCCGGGGGCGGTCATCTTCTCCGAGTTGGCGTTGGCCTCGGCGGCCTGCGCGGCGAGGAGTTCGGTGCGCAGGTTCCGTGCGCGGGAGCGGAGGGTGGCGTAGACGGAGGCGCCGTCGTCGGCGGACTGCCGCATGATCGCGGCGAGATCGTCCAGGACGGGCAGGTCAAGTTCGGCAGTGAGGCGGGCCAGGGAGTCCCAGTGCGCGACCTTGTCCACGCGGGAGCGGGCCAGCGCGCCCCGGATCCGATGGAAGGCCCAGCCTTGGCCGACTTGGGCGGCCTGTTCCATGGCCTGTTCGGCGGACACGTTCCCAGCCCGGCGCAGCGCGACCAGGTCGAGGTAGGCGGCCATGGCGTGCGCGAACTCCGCACGCGCCCGCTTCGCCTTGTCCCTGAGCGCGAGATCGGGAGCGAACCACAGCACGACGGCGGCCAGGATCCCGACGATCGCCGGGAGGTAGAGCGGCACGCCGAGCAGCAGAAGGGGGATCGTGGACAGGGGCGGCAGCAGCAGTCCCGCACCCGCCAACGCAACTTTCGTCAACAGGAACCGGCCCGGGGTGGTGCCGGTGAGCGCGAGATCCTTGTAAGGGATCCGCACGAAGGGCACGTTCGCGAGGCATTCAACCAGCCATCGACCCCACCGTTCGTCCCGGTCGGCGCCCGCGTCGCCAGCAGCGGCGGCCGCGGGTGTGGGCGCGGGCTGGTTCAGGCGACGCAGCGCCGGGCCCAGCGCAGGTGCGGGCCGTAGGACCTCGCGGATCAGTAGGGCGGCGCCGCCTCCGATGGCGGCCCCGCACAAGATCGCGGCTACCGGTGTCATGCCGTCACCTCCACGAATTCGGCCCCTGGCTCTGTCGCCGGTGGGATAGCTGTGATGGCGCTGCGCGGGTCCGCGACGAGGAAGCGGGGGACCGGCTTGCTGTCTGCGATCTGTCGCATCAGCGCGAGAACCCCGACGAAACCGGCCAACAGAACGGCCAGGACCAACTGCCCGAGCGTGGTGCCGTAGGGGGCGGTGTAGGAGGGAACGAGGAAACCGGCACCGATCACACCCAGGGTGATGATGGTCATCCACCGCATCGTCGTACGCGGCTTGGCCCGATCGGCCTCGATCGCCCGCCGGCGCGCGACCTCCTCATGCACCGACTCGGCAAGATCATCCAGCGCCTGGGCGAGACCGGGGCCACGGTCGGCAGCCGACAGCACGAGCGCGGCCACGACCTTGTCGGCCGTCACGTCATCGAGCGCGTCCCCGAACAGCCGCAGCGCGTCGGTGGGCCGCCATCCGACCTGAAGCCGGTCGACCAGGTCGGCAACCTCGCCCGCGATGTCGTCCGGGCATCCCTTACGGGAGATCTGCAACGCCTCGTCCAGCCCGCGCCCGAGCCTGAGCACATTGGCCAGTCGCTGGGTCCAGTCGCCGAGCGCCTCCAGTTTCCCGATCCGTGCGGTGGCCGACTTCGTCGGCGACAGCAGCCACGGCACCCCGATCACCGCCAGGAACACCATCGCCCCCGCGACGAACACCTCAGACACCAGCCACAGCCCGATCGCGACCACGGCCCCGACCACGAGCCTGGTCCGGCGGACCACCTTCTCGTCCCGGCCCGCAAGGGCACGCCCGGCCCGCACCCGTGCCGCGACACCCGGCCCCTTCCGAGCGGTCGTGCCCACGACCCCGGTGACCAGCCCCACCAGACCGGCCATGAGGGCAAGGCCGGCCAGAACCCACATCAGCAAGATGGTCACAGTGCGCCCTCCGTAACGAGCAGCGGCAGCGCCGCACCCCACGCACCGCCCGGCTGCGAGAGCAGCGAGGCGTCGAAACCGACCCGGCGCAGGTCGTTGACGCAGCGCGGCAACATGAGCGGCACCGCACGGTGCTCGTCCCACTCCGGGCGGGGCCCGAAAATCTGGTTGGTTTCCGGGCGCCCGCCCTCGCCGATCCCGGTGACTTCCAGGACGTGGGAGACGAACCGGTGCCGGTGCCCGCCGATCTTCGTCTCGTCGATCTGCCTGACGAACACGATGAAGTCGAGACCGTTCGCCGCCTGCCGGTAGGCGAGTGACTCCGACATGTTGGCCTGCGCCAGCAGGTACAACTCCGCGATCCGGTCGAACACGACAGAGGGATGGATGGCGTGCAGGGTGCACAGATTGCCGCCCGCCCCGTTCGTCATCGCCTGGAGCATCGCCACGATCTCCGGGCCGCGGACCTCACCGACCACGATCCGCGTCAACGTCATACGCAGCGCCCGATACATCAAATCCATGAGAGAGATCTCGCCGGCGGCCTGGCCTGCGACCATCTCGCCGTTGGACTCGCGGGCCTCCATCGGCACGACCTGGCGGTGGTAGCCGTTCTCGTGGGCGAACAGCTCGAACTCGGTTTCCAGGGTGGCGAACCGCTCATCGGGATCGATCTCCCGCAGCAGCGCGCGCAGCAGCGTGGTCTTGCCCGCCGCCTGCCCACCGACCACCATGACGTTCTTCTCCGCCCGCACACACGCCCGCAGGAACGCCTCCAAGGTGGTGTCGAGCATGCCCCGCTGCACCAGCTCGGGCAGGTCCGCGTGACGCATGCTGTGCCGGCGGATCGTGACATACGTGCCCGGGGTGACGTCGATGACCGCCTGCAAGCGCGAGCCGTCGGCCAGCCGCAGCGCAAGGAACGGGTCCGCCGTCGACAGACTCCGCTCCGCCTGGCCGGTGGTCCGCCGAGCCAGATCACGCAAGAGCTCGCGCAGCTCCTCATCCGAATCGGCCACCGGCGCCACCTTCACCCGGCGCCCGTCGGTGAAGTCCAGCCACACGTCGGGATGCCCGTTGATGAAAATGTTCTCAACCAGCGGGTTATCCAGGTGCTGCTGGAGACGGCCGGCCCGGAACTGCAGATCGAACACGGCCTGTGCGATCGCGGCGTCCTCCGCCGCGCTCGTGGCCACACCCCGCTTGACGGCCTCGGCGTCCGACCACACCGCGACCTGCTCGTTGATCAGATGACGGCCTTGCTGCTCCTGCGCTGCCGCGCTAAGCCCGGGCCGGGCTCGCAGCAGGTCGGTCAGCCGCTCACCGACTTCCTTCTTGATCAGGCGTACCGCCACATAGTCCACGGTCGTGGGCGGGGCCGGCACAGCGGTGGCTTCCGGCGGGCCCGGAATCGCGGCGCGGGGGTCGACCGGCCCTGTTCCGCCCGACGAAGCCGGTGCAGGGAAGGCCGGCATGGCACGCGGGCCTGCAAGACGGGCCTGCAGCGAGGTGGCGGTGATCTGGGGGTCGCTGTGCAGGGGGTTAGCGCGCACCGTTCACCACCCGGCCCTGAACGCCACCGGAAGAGGGAGGGGCGAGACGGGAGCGGCGGATCGCCACCAACTCCTGCACCCGCACGGCGGCCGACCGCGCCGACCGCATCAGCTCCGAGGACTCGAATCGGCGGGGCTGTTCCGCCCCATCCGATAACACGGCCGCTTCTTTGGGCCGCCATGGCAAGACGGCCGTGACCGTGATCCCGAGATGCTTGCGAACCTCCTCCTTGGAGAACGGGCCCTCGTCCACCAGGAGCATGCCCAGCTCGGCGCTGCCGTCGAGCTGCTCCCGCAGCGCGGCCAGGCGCACCTGGGCACTCTGCAATCCCCGGAGCGTGTTGCGGGCGACGAGCAGTACCGCATCGGCCCGCTGCGCCAACACCGCGGAAGCCCCGAACGCACCGCGCCGGCCCAAGTCCACCAGCACGTCGTGGCCGTGCTCCTCGATCCCCGCGAACAGCACCGAAAGCGGCCGCCATACGGGCTCCATCGCGGAGGCGTGCGCGGGGTCGTAGAGACCGGGCAGCACCAGCCGGTCGCGCGTTCCCGCGTCGGTGACGTCTACCAGCTGACGCCAGAACGCCTCACCGAGCTGCCCCTGCCGTGCCGCGACCGCCAGATTCCGTAGACCTCGGGAGTTGTCCAGCGTGCCCTGCAAGGCGCCCGGCAGGATCGCTCCGCCGTCGGGGTCCGCCTCGGCCAGCACCACCCGATGCCCTTCCACCATGGGCCAGGTCATCAGCAGCGCCATCGCGGCCGTGGTCACCCCCGGGGCGCCGAGCCCTCCCGCGAGCGCGATGACCGCCATCAGCTTCCCTCCTGCGGCGCGAGGATCAGCGCGATGGCGCCCGTCGCTACCCGGGCGGCCAGTGTCGGCCCGTCAGTCGCGGGCACCGCCACATCCACCACCACAACGCCGGTCGCAGGGGCCGCCACACCCACTGCGACCACGGTCGCGGCCAGCGTCTTCGGCGCGCCAGCCGGCTCCCCCGGCTTCGCAGCCGCTCCTGCCTGAGCGGGATCCGGGGTCGAGACGATCAAGACCTTCTGCCCGGGCGCCAGCCGGCTCGCCGGAAGCTGCGACGGCTTGAGCGCCACACCCACCAGTTGCTCACCCGCCTTGACCAGCGACACCGAAGTGACCTGTCCCGGCGACAGCAGTGACCCCGACTTCAACGCGACGGCGGCCCGCTGCCCGACCATGCCCGCCTTCCTCGCCACCGACACCGCCTTGACCGCTGGATCCAACGCAAGCGACACCGGAGCCAGATCCGCCTCGCTGATCACCGCACCCACCGGCACATCCCGGGCCACCACCAGCACGGCCGAGCGCTGCCCCGACGCAGTGAACAACAGCGCCCCCGACAGGCCACCGGCCGCGATCAGCGCGACGGACAACGCGATCAGCCCGGGGCGGCGGCGTCGCTGGCGCACGACACGGGGCGCAGCCGCCGGACTCTCGCCCGAGCCACCCGGGCTGGGAACGGCGACGCGGCCCGGCGCGGGCGGGGTGGTGGTGCTCACGTGCTGTGCCTCCAGAAAGAGCGGAAAGGAAGGAACGGAGGGAAGGTGGTGCGGGCTGTGACTGGTGCCGCTACTGGCCGACGACCTGGAGCTCTCCCACCGACACCGTGAACGGGGACTGGCGGACCTCGGTCAACTGACCGCTCTGTCCCCCGCCGGTTACCGCCCAGTTCACCGTCCACGTGGCGGTCGCGGTGCCCTGGTAGCGGGCGCCGGACTGGCCGGCCGACGTCGCGCTGTAGCGGTGACCACAATCCGGCGAGGGCGTCATCCCGCGCGCCGCCGCGTACGGGGTCCCCGGACCGGAGCAGGTCACGGTCGTCCCGTCACCCATATTCCACGCGACCGAAGAGACTGTGGCCGTGGCTGTCACAGTGACGCCGCCTGCGGACGCCGATGCGGTGTTCGGCCCCCACGTCGTCGGACTCTGACTCACCCACATCCACATCGGCACCCCGACCGTGTAATGACCATCAGCCCGAGGGCTGGTAATCGCCGGCCCCGCCAGGAGCATGCTGTCCACGGCTCGCCGCGCGAGGATGGCGGGGTTGACCGCAGCGGGCGGAGGGGTGGCCGACCACTGCGTGGTCGTGACGATGTAACCGTCCACCGACTGAGTCGACACACATTCCTTGCGGTAGACCGTGCCGTCTCCCGGTTGATGCCCCTCCCACGCTGCATTCCCTGCAGGAGGCTGAGGGTCCAGGGGACTCAGGCTGCAGATGAACGGCGGCGGGCGACTGTCGCCGCTACCGATGCTGCCACCGCCCTTGTTTCCCTCGCTCTGGCTGGTGGGACGGTAGCCGCCGTGGTCTGACGCTTCCGCACAGACGCTCACCCAGCCGGACGCGCCTTCACACACACCCCCGTCGGCGCGGGCCGGAGCAGTACACGCTAAGGCAATCGAAGCCGACACCACGGAAAGCGGAAGCAGGACTCGTCTTAGCATTTTTGATCACCGCGTCGTACGAACTTGGTCAGCACCCATTGCCCACCTTGCAGTTCGGCGTCGAACTCGGTGATGTAGCGCAAGGGCTGCTGAGTGGGGAACGGCTTCACCTGACCGGTCGCTCGATCGATGAGCTTCCACGTCGACAGATCGAAGCAGTCAGAGATCTTGGCCGTCGGGGGCTGGCCAGCCAGATTCAGGGCTGTCACCTCGGCCCGGTGCCCGGGGGTGCCCTTCATCGCCGTACCGGTGCGTTGCATGTTCGCGATGTCCGTCAGCGTTTGGTTCAACGCGTCCTTCGATGCGTAGTTCACGAGCTTTGTGTCTTTTTCAGACCCTGCCTCATATGCTTTGACGGACTCCGTCCAGAACCCGCTGTAAGCAGCGAGAGCCTTGGACTTTTCGGCGGCCTCAGGGTCGGCAGAGGCGCTTGTGGAGGGGCTCAGACTTGGGCTCGGGGAGGAAACCTGGTCTTCCCTGGCCTTCGAAGCGCAGCCAACTGCGAAGACTGCGAGGGTCGTGGTGACGGCGGCGGCTGTGAGCAGAGTGCGGCGCGTGGTGTGGGTCTGGTGTTGTCCTGCGGTTGTCACGGTGAACCCCCGGTGCTTGAACGTCGGACGGGTGGGTGGTAGAGCTCCGCCTGCAGTCGTGCAATCGCGGATGCAACGTCTTTGTGTCATAACGGTGAGTAGTGCAACGCGCCCTATGACGACAACGGCCGGGAGCGCATGTGGTTCTTGGAGTGAAGGTGATCGAGCGTCACGTGTTGACCTTCTGTACGCCCAGTTCAGACTGCGCCACCTCGGTGAAGTGCGGCTTTCGAGTTTCGGGTGCGTTGTTCAGGCAGGTGACGTCGGCTGGCGCGGCATGGCTAGAACTCTCGTCTGCTTGGCCTGTTCTTTTCTAGTGGCGATCCTGGCAATCCTCTTGTCCGGCGCTCACCTACAGGGCGCTTTGCTTACGATCGGGGCCGAGCCCCGCTCACCGGCCTTTCGGCGCGGTGCGGGTGTGGGGTTGGCCTTCTGGTGGCGCGATCGGATACGAGAGGCGGCACCTTCTTTCCCGTGACGGTTCCGGCAGTCAGAGCTGCGTCCAGCCGCGGGGTTCGGGATCGCCGGCGAGTGGTGTCCACACGGGGGCGTGGGGTCCTTGAGTTTCGATGTCTTCGAGGATGGCTGCGCCGAGGGGGACGTGGGCGGCGAGCCGTGTGACGAGACCGTGGTCGGCGGTCATGCGTCGCAGGTCTGCGATCCGGTGGGTGAGGGTGAAGCGGGGAGCGCCGGTGAGGATGAAAAGGATGCGGGGGAAGCGGGGATAGGAGCGTTGCCAGGCCAGCATGGCGCCTTGGTCGGCGATGGTCCCGCGTCGGCCGATCGGTTGGGGGGTGTAGTCGTGGAAGCGGGCGTAGCTGATCAGCTTTCGGGCCAGGCGTTCGCTGCTCATGGTGGCTCGGTCGATTTCGACGAAGGCTCGGTATTGCAGACGGCGCGGTCGGGTGAGGGTGTAGTGGAGTACGGCGTCGGCGATGAGTCGGTCTTCGCCTGCGGTGTCGGGGAGGCGGTGGGTGACTTCGGGTACCCAGTCCAGCGGGTGGTACTCGTCTCCGCTAGTGCGGGCTTGGGTGAGGAAGGCGAGGTGGGCGCGGACTCCGGTCAGCGTGTGGGCAGCGCGCAGTGAGGCGGCGGCCGGTGATGGGATGGGGGTGGGGGCGCGGCCGCGTAGCTCTGGCCAGTCACTGACCGTCTGGTGACCGGCGGGGGTGAGGAAGTGGGCTTGAATCCCGCTCTTGCCCAGGGCCGTGCGGTCAGTCAGCCCGTGCTCGCGCAGTGGCACCAGCACTTTGTGGATCTTGCGGGGTGGGGTGTCGGGGGTGAGCATCTGGTGGATTTGGGTGGTGGTCAGCAGGCGGTGCTGGGCGATCAGCGCGAGGGCCTGGTGGGCGTGGGTGTCTTCGGTGGGTGGCTGGAGCATCGAAGCGGTGGTCATGCGTACTGCTCTCCTTGGGGGGCGTCGCCGTCGGTGGTGCTGCGGGTGGTGAGAAACGTGCGGACTCGCTCTTCCTGGGCCAAGGCCAGGGCGGTCAGCTCTGCCAAGGGCAGTGCGCCGGCGTTGGCGTGCGCGGCTTTGCGTAGGGCGCCGATCTTCTTGGGCTCTGCGCGTTTGCCGAAAACCTCGCTGAGTTCCGGGCCTCGGATGAGCAGGGGCCCGATTCTCTTGCCGGCGATGGTGAAGGAGGCGTAGTGCCGCCAGCGCTCGAGGCCTGCGATGTCGCGTGGGGTGATGGTGTCGGGCCACTGGTCGGTAACCTGCGCGATGGCTTCGACCGATCCGGCCGTGGTGGACAGACAGGACGCGTTTTGTACGAGGGCGGCCCGGGTGGCCGGGGTCAGGCGGTGCAGGAGCTGGGTCATGCCGTGCAGGCGGCAGCCGAACTTGCGCAGCTGCTCGGTGATCTCCGCGAGCACGGTGGAGGACTCCTGGTCCAGGGAGATCAGCTCGTCCAGGTAGAAGCGGAAAGAGCGCCGCTTGCGCTCGGGCAGATCACGCCGGGACAGGCCGGCGCGCAGGAAGTCATGGACGATCAACGAAGTCAGCAGCCGGTCGGTGGGTCCCGTGCCGGATGGGCAGATCCACACCACCTGGCCTTCGTCCATGGCGCGGCGGATGTCGTAGCCGCTGACCGGGCATCCCAGGAAGGCGCGCAGGACTGGCGAGGAGCCGAGACGTTCTAGCGGGTTGACGACGGTCGGCAGTGCCTCTCGGGGGAGGTCGGGGAAGCTGCCCTTCCACCACTGTTGGGCTTCGCTGTCCAGGGTGGCGACGGCGAGGTGGCGGAAGGTGGCGTCGGTGAGCAGGGCCCGCACCTGGAAGATCGTGGCCTGCTGCTCGGGTACCTCCGCCTTGACGGCTTGGGCGTTGACGGCCACGAGGGCCTCGACCGCTTTGGTGAAGATGGTCAGCGCACGCGGCGCGGTGATGTCACTCCATCCCAAGGCGCCGGCGAAGGCGTCTACGACCGCGGCGGTCACCTTGTGCCTGGGCTGGCCGTCGCTCATATCCAGCGGGTTCCAGCAGCCGAGCATGTCCTGTTCGCCGCGGACGGTGAGGTCGAACAAGGCGACGCGGTCGATGATGTCCGGGTGGGCGATGTAGCGGGCGACGTCTTCGAAGGAGTCGCCGTGCGGGTCCACGAACGCCAGGCCCCGCCCGTTGTGGGCGCTGGCGATGGCATGGACCTGTGCCCGCATGGTTTTGCCCCACCCGGCTTTCCCGGACTGCACTTCGAACAGGGTGTCGTCCTCATGGGTGGCCAGCAGTCGCTCCCGGCCGTCCGCCTCCCGGTACCAGCCCTGCGGCAGTAGGTCCTTGCCCATAACGTAGGTAGGCATGTCCGTCTCCAGCACCGGCAGTCGCGCCGCCACGGTGGGCGGCTTGAGCAGTCCGGCCAGCTCCTCGATTTGCGCCCACCCGCCGCGCGCGGGGCGCATCACGCCGGTCGACCACTGCTCGTCGAACCGGCCCCGCCACGGCCGCCAGTCAGGCCCGATACGCAAAGGCCCCACGGCGAAACCAAGCGCAGACAGACGCGATGCCCCCGCGTAGACGTCTAGGGCCGCGCCGATCCGCGTCAGCCGACTCTCCGCCCGCCCCTCCTTGTCGGAGGCGCAGCGCACCAGGAACTGCACCCGCACCAGACCCGAGCTGTGGGCAAGCTTGCCCAGCACTACGTCCCGCTCAACGCGCCGCGGTTGCGGGGACATCAGCATCTGGCCGCGAGGATGGCCGCTCCACTCGGCCGGATCCAGTAACCGGCGCAAGGCGACCGGAACGCTGTCTGCTGATTCCCGGGTCAGCCATCGGGCCTCCTGCTGTGCCTCACGCCAGGTTTGTTCCCTGGCGCGCTGCATCGCCTGGAAGCGGCGCACGGCCAGGTGCCAGCGGGAGGCGGGGGAGAGGTCCACACACACCTCGGCGAGATCCCCCAGTTCGGAGCGCAGATCGGCGACGGCGTCAATCAGCGGCTGCAACGGGTCGGGATCCAGGGGCACCTCGCGCAGTTTCGAGCCAGGCTTGCCGTGCAGGGTGAACACGGCGCGCACCACGTGCTCCCGACGCTTGTCGTCCACCCGAGGGACCGGCGTGGCCTGCACGCGGTGACCGTAGGGTGTCTGCTTGAGTAGGTCATACGCCGTCTGTGGCGCCTCGATCCGGTAGGTCAATGGGTGAACCCCGTCTGCACGAAGCCGCACGCGTAGGCTGCGGGCCCGGCGCGGTGTCCACCACGGCCCGGAGCCGGCCGCCCGCACCAGCTGCATGCCCTGCCGCCAAATCTGTTCGGGGCTTACCTCGAACTCGGGGGTAGGAACCAGCTCTAGGCAAGTGCGCCGGGACAGAGCTTCGGCCGCCAGCCGACGCTGGACCGTCTCCCATGCCCACAGCGTGGTGCCGGCCACCATCGTGAGCCCCCACCCATTCGCCCACATCCAGCCCGCGACCGCAGCCAGGGACGTGAGAACCGAGGTACCGAGGGAGAGCGTGCCGGAGGCTGTTACGAGATTCGATTCCATGATCCGTCTCCGTTCTGGGTGAAGGTGACGGTCGCGGTGCGTCCGTCGAGGAAGGTCCCGGCCGGGTCGGCGCCGGCCCACACCAGCCGCACCACCGCCCGGACCGGCTGCCGGTCCCCGGCGACGACGGCGGTCGAGGCCGTGGTGTCGCGGCGCGCGGTGGCGGCTTGGATGCGGACCTGCGTGTAGCCGCCTGTCTCCGTCAGCCATGCCCTTCGGCCAATTTCGAGCAGGCGCCGCTCATCGTCGGGCGGTAGGTGCGGGGCGCTTGCGCGGTCCAGGGCCTGCTGGATGATCGGATCTGCAGCCGGACCGGAGCCGGGCGGCGGCAGCTCCTGCGCCACGGGACGAGAGGGGGCAGGCTGTGTGTGGGACGTCCGCGGGGTGGGTTCCGGTGCGAATGGCTGAGCGGTTTGCGGCTCGGGGGTTGGTGGCGGTTCGTGGCGCCCGCTGACTTGCGGGGAATGGGGCGCGTTGGGAGCCGGGCCCCGGCCCCAGGACCGGGTTGCTGCGGCTTGAGGAACCGGCCTCTCCGAAGCCTGGTCGGCACCGGTGAGTCCGGTGTACAGAAGAAGGGCGCCAGCGGCGGTCAGTGCGGATGCGGCGCCGATGAGGCGGCCGCCTGTCCATGTGGTCATAGGAGCCTCGTCCCACCCGCGTAGTCGGGCATTGCGGTGACGGGGTTGATGCGGACCGCTGTTCCGGGCTTGGGCGCGTTGATCATTTTTCCGTCGCCGAGGTAGATCCCGACGTGATGGATCGTGGAATCGGATGTGGGGGTGTAGCCGTAGAAGATGAGGTCACCGGGGGCGAGGGCGCCGAATCCGGCGGAGGCGGGGATCCGCCGCCCGACACCGGCCTGCTCGGATGCTGTGCGCGGGAGGTTGATTCCGGCTTTCGCGTAGGCGTGTTGGGTCAGGCCCGAGCAGTCGAAGCCGACCACGGTGCGGCCGTCCTGCCCGCCGGGGGAGCAGCAGATCCCGCTGCTGGGACCCTGGGAACCGCCGCCGCCCCAGGAGTAGGGAACGCCCTGTTGGGCGAGCGCGGCCTGGATGACGGCGCCGACGTTCCCCGAGGGGAGGGCGGGCAGCCGGCCGAGGGCGTCGTAGCGGTCGATGCCCGACATCACGTCGTCCACATACGCCCAGGACTGGTTGTAGGTGTGGATGGCTGCGCGCAGCTGCTCGCGGTCGGTGAGGTTGCGGCCGTTGCCGCACAGG
The DNA here is from genome assembly GCF_044454045.1 of Streptomyces sp. NPDC051578. Lineage (NCBI taxonomy): Bacteria > Bacillati > Actinomycetota > Actinomycetes > Kitasatosporales > Streptomycetaceae > Streptomyces > Streptomyces sp. NPDC051578. The sequence goes on along the minus strand of NZ_JBITDH010000017.1, from coordinate 31,010 downwards.
TAGACGGCCGCTGTGGCGGCAGCGTCGTCCGCGTTGTGCGGGCTGGTCGCGCCGTCCTTGTTGCCGTCCTTGCCGTAGGCGCGGAAGGTTTCGGGCAGGAACTGGAAGGGGCCCACGGCCCGCTCGTATGCGGTGTCGCCGTCCCACTGTCCGCCGTCGGTGTCCGTGATGGCGGTGGTGTTGCCGCCGGCCCCTGATCCGTCCAGGCGCGGCCCGGTGATGGGCGGGGCGATGTCCCCGCCCGCCGAGACCGTGTGGCCGGCAGCGTGGTCGGATTCCACGCGGGCGATCCCGGCCAGGACCTGCCACCGCATCCCCTTGCAACCGCTGACGTACGAGGTGACCTGGGCGGCACCGGTCATATAGGCGGCCAGCATCCGCTGCGGGATTCCGGCTGCAGCTGCGTTGACCACACCGCCGCCCTTGCGGTCGCCCGCGGCCGCTGACAACAGCACCGGCCCGGTGCAGCAGGCGGCGGCCACCACCAGCAGCACACCCAGACATCCCAGCTTCTTCCACCGCTTCACTGCTCACCGCCTTCATGCCGACGGCGCTCGGCGGCGCGGGCGTCGAACATCGCCCGCAGCCGTGCCGCGTTCCCCTCCGCCTGCGCGTCGCTCGGAATCCGGGTCCGCGAGCCGGATTCCGAACCCGCTCCGAGTGCTGTTTCGGAGCGGCGCGGGCGGGCGGGTGCTGGTGAGGTCGGCGGCGTTGAGGTGGGAGGCGATGGTGGACGTGGTCGTGCGGGGCGGCCGGGCTCGGCTCGCGGGGCGGAAAAGCTGCTGCGCGGCGCGGCGGTTGCCCAGCCGTTGGAGGCCAGTGGGGCGGTGGCGATGGCTGCGGCCAAGGCGGTGTCGCGGACGGATCCCATGGGGTCGTGGACCTGCCAGGCGGTGGCGAGCACCTGCCCGGTGTGATCGACGCCGTTGCGCAGGGCACGGCCACCGCCGGCCCAGCGGCCGGCGTCCTCGCGTACCCCGTGAGCGGCGACGCGCAGCTGGGTGCGGGCGTCCTCGGTGAACTGGGAGCCCGCGTGCCGGGCACGTCCCAGATTGCGGGGCAGACCCAGCGTCGCGCCGTAGGCGAGGCGGGCGGTGCGGGAAGCGACGCGGTAGCCGCGCAGTCGCGATGCCCGGGCGTGCAGGCGTGATCCCAGCAGCGGCCGGTCGGTTTCAGGATCATGCAGGACCTCACCGGTCCACTGGTCCACCACCATTTCCCCGCGACCCCCCGCCTGACTGGTGCTCCCGCCGTTGGCGGCCGCGTGGAACCGGGCGGCCGCAGGGTGCTGCCCGGGCTTGGGACCGATCAACGCGGCGTGCGCGCCACGCAGGGCCACGGCCAGGGGAGCGATACCGCGCCGTCCTTCGGCCAGCGCGTCACCAAGCAGCCGGCCGGGGGACATCGGCATCCCGCTGCCGTCGCTCAGCGCGGCCAGGCTGCCGAGCGAACGCAGCCGGGCACCGAACGCGCCGTGTGCGGCCGACAATCCCGCGCCAAGACGACCGATCCCGCCGACGCCGGCGCCTCCTGAGGGACCGTGCATGGACAGGGCTGCGCCCAGTTCTGAGCTGTCACCGGTCAGGTGGCTGCCGCCGACCTTCTTGAAACGCATCCGGGCGGCCATGCGCTGCCCGAACCCGGCCGTGGCCGCCAGGATGCGACGGTGCATGATCAGGAACGCGACGGCGAGGGCATCCACCAGCAACAGCCGCTCCACCATCAGATCGGGGCCACTGTCGGAGAGCAGGGCGTCCACTGCGATCCCGAAGAGCGGCAGCGCCATCGCGGCCATGAACGAGACCAGGGCGGAGACGATGAAGACGCCCAGCCACCGCCACAAAAGCATCCGGGACGGGCCGGGCAGCATCGCCCACACCCAGGCGACCGGTCCGGCCGCCGCGGCAGCAGCATCGGCGCCCTGGGCGCCGAACATCACCACCGCCATAGAGACGATCATCAGCGCCACGACGATGACCGCGACCAGCAGCGCAACGACCGACCACACCCGGTCCCAGGTCGGCGCCTTCGCGTAGGCGGCGCAGGCCTTGCCGACCGGACCGGCCTTGTCCAGCTCGTCAAGGAGTGTCGCGAAGGCCGCGTCCTTGGACCGTGCGGCCCCTCCCCGGTTGCAGTACTCCCTCGCCGGACCACGCTCAAGCTCACAAGGATCTGGCGCCTTCCCCGCAACTCGGCGCTCGCAGGATTCCTTGAGCGGCCCGATGATCCCCTTGCATTGGCTGGGGTCGACCGGCTTCGCGGTGTCGGTCCGGCTGCTGTTGACCCACTTCACATGGGCCTTGTACGCGGCGGCGTCATCGGAGTTCTTCGGGTCGAGGATGCGGCCGTACTCAAGCAGCATGTAGGGCTTGACCACCAGGGCGTCGGTGAGCGCCTTCTGGATGGGGTCGACCACCGTTTCCGCGCTCGCCTGCTCGTGAACGCAGTTCGCAGCCGAGGGACCGGCCGCACTTGCGCAGTCGCGGCCGGTGCGGCCATTGGCGCTGAAGTAGGAGCTGGTGGTGATCGAGGCGACTTCGAGAGCGGCCTGGTGTGTCTGGTCGAGCGGTCCGTCCTTGCCCAGCAGGTAGTCGGGACGGATGAAGGCGCTGGCGGCCAGGGCTGCGATGACCAGGGTCAGCGCGATCTCCCCCAGGCCCGTGCCGACTTTCCCGCGGACGAAGAGGATCAGCCCGAAGGCGAAGGCCCAGGACAACAGCAGCCCTTCAAGCCCCAGGGCGCCCACGACGTTGTGCCTGTAGGCGTCGGCGAGACGTTGTGCGGGCTCGGTCAGTAACGTGAGGAGCGGGAACTTGAAGACGAATCCGATGAGCCAGCAGCACAGGCCCACCAGCAGCCGGACCAGCGTGAACAGGCCGCTCATCACCAGCCGCTGGGTGTGCCCGACCACATCGATGGGAGGTGCGCCGGTCGCGAGCGTGTCGACGGCGCTCACGGCGGGGATGGTGTCCGGCGCGGCGACCACCGCCTCCAGCTGGTAGCCGCTGAGCGGCGTGCCCTCGCCGGTCATGACGTCCAGCGGACCCAGCAGGCCACCGCTGTCGGCGGTTCCGTCGGCCGCGGCCGCAACCGCCGTGTTCGTCACCAGAAACACAACGGTGAGCAGGGCGACGAATCCGGCCGAGCGCAGCGTGCCCCGGTCTATGTCGAACCGGGCCATCACAGGCGCCGTTCTGCCGTGGTCACGAGGCCGATGGCGGCCGCGACGGCGACGGTGGAAAACAGCAGCAGCATGGTCTTGCCGTCCAGCGGCGGGGATGAGAGGGCTGCCGCTGCCGAGGAGCCAGGCGCTGCGACGGATTCGCCGGGAAGGGACCGGCACACGTCTCGGGCGGGGCCGGAGATCAGATCGCACCGGTCACCGGCGGAGGCAACCGGGACCATGTGAGCGGCTGCGTCCGACGGGCCGGTGTGGGGCATGGCCCATGCGGCGATGGTGCAGGTGAGCAACATGAGAGTGACGGCGGCGGTGAGGAGCAGCCGGACATTGGTGATGTGGGTCATGCGGTCCCCCCGGCGGCCGCGCGGGTGACGCGACCGGGTGTGGTGAAGATCTTTTCTCTGATGCGGGGCACGGGCGGGACGACGATCTTGATCCGGCCGACCTGCATGCGCGGATCGCGCAGGAACATCTCGCCCTCGCGCCCGCTTTGGCCGATGGGGGAGAGGCCGGTGGTGACCATCCGTACGAGGTCTTCGTTCTCGCCGTCCAGGCCGATGAAGCGCAGGCCCTTTGCGGCGCGGGCGCTGTCGGTGGTGCGGGCGAGGAAGCGGTAGGCGATCAGGGCGGCGTCGTTGCCGAGTTCGGCTTCGTCGTGGGCGCCGAGGAAGCATCCGGCTCCGTGTTTCCGGCCGTCGTGGAGGATCTCGTGGATCAGCGCGGATCCCTCCGCCGAGGAGGTCAGCCAATACACCTCGTCCATCGAGACCAGACAAAAACGCTGGGGATCGGTGAAAGCGGCCTGGCGGGCGATCGCCGCGATCAGATACAGGACGGCCCGACCGATCAACGCCTCCAGCGGCTGCTGGCGCAGCACCTCGGCGTCGGCGAACGCCTCCTTCGGGGGCAGGGTGAGTCCGGTGGTGGTGACCACCACCAAGTCGGCGCCCAAGTCCCCGTCCAGGGTGACCGGCGGCAGGTCCGGGTCGAACACCATCGCCGCCAGGGGGTTGCCGCGCACGATCCGCAGCAGGTCCGCCATGGTGGCGGCCGCATCCGCACGCGTGCTCGCGCTGCCCACCTTGGCCAGGTCGTCGAGGACGTCCAGGACCTTTCCCATGGACGGTTCGGGGCCCGCACACACCTCCTGAACCGCGTGGTGGAGCACCGCCCCGGCGGCGGTCATCGCACCCACCCCCAGCTGCAACGTGAGGTAAGACAGCGCGTAGTGGGCGCCGACCGGGCCGCCGAACACGCGCAGAGGGTCGATGGACACCTCGGCGCGGGCGGCGTCGATGACCTCGCACCGCTCGCCCACCGCGGCCCGCCCGAAGGTGGCCCATTCCCGGATCGGGGTCCGGTCGATGACGATCGCCCGGCCGCCCTGGTCGACCACCGCCGCCGTGACGAGTTTCTCCAGCACACTCTTGCCGGCGCCGAGGTCGCCGACCACGGCCAACGACGCGGACGCGTTGACCTGCGGGGCGTCGGCCGGATTCAGCAGGACGGGGCGAATGGTCCCAGAGTCCAAGTCGTGACCGACCATCATCCCGCCCGGATCACCCACCCTCGACAGGGTGAAAGCGCCGGCCGCGGCCCAGTCCTCCGACAACTGGTGCTGCGTGAACTGCGTGAGCTTCGCAGCCCGGGGAGCCCCGGGCAGTGACAGGGCGAACAGCTCCTCCTGCATGCCGTAGGGGCGCTCCACCCGGTAGTCGCCCCCCGCCAGGGCCGCGGACAACTCCCGCGCCCGCGCGTCACACGTCGCGGCATCCGGCCCCCACACGGTCAACACCGTCACCGACTGAACCTCGACCTCCACCGACGTCCGCGCCATCCGCGCGTCCTGCTCGGCGAGATCCCCGGCCGCCTCGGGAAGCGAATGCGGCATCCCGGTCGGCTGCGCACCGTACTGGCCCGCCTGGTCGAGGAGTTCGCGCTTCTTGCGCTGGACCTGGGCGCGGGCCTTCTTCGCAGGCACGATCCGCAAGTCCACCGCCACATCGATCGGGAACGGCAGGTGCTCCAGCTGCGCGAGGATGTCGGCGTGGTCCACGGCCATCGCGGGCGGGAGCTCGGCGAGCACGAGGTGGCACTGGTAGCCGGTCCCGGCCTCGGACTCCACCTGGAGCCACCGTCGGCCCAGCGGCGAGAGGGTTCCGGCCTTGCGCCACCACGGCCGCTCGGCAGCCTTCGCCTTGCCCCGGACGTCCGTGTCTTGGCCGCCTTCCGACAGACGGATCTGCCCCAGGTCCGCGTAAGAGGGGGAAGTGAGCTGGCCGTCGTGGACGCGGCTGCCGTAGAGCTGGCTGTGCTCGGCGTCCGACAGCAGCGGCTCCTGGCCCAGGCCTCGGTGGACGGCGTGCTGCACCATCCACACGATCTCGGCCGGGGACGCGGGTCGTAGCCCGAGTCCGCCGCCGAGGGAGGTCTGGATGCGCTCGGCCTCCGCAAACGCCGCCTTTAGCTCCGCCTCGGGCACCGGCACCGCGGGGAGGTCCAGTGCTGCGGACAACTCCCCATAGAGGGCATTGAGCGACGTGGTCGTGGCCCCGGCCCGGCCCTGTAGGGGCACGGCCAGCCACAGCGTCCGCTCGTGCATCTCCTCCCCGGTCAGCAACTCGACGGCGGCCGCGCAGGTCTGCGACCACGCGGGCAGGCGCTCCCAGTCCAGACCGGCCACCATCCGCTCGGCGATCTCACCCGGATCAGTGCGCGCCGCCAACACGAACAGGCGCGGTTCCATGGCGGGCATCGACCGCACCAGGGAGGTGACCCGGTCGAGGAGGTCCTGACGGACCTGCGCCGGCAGATATCCCCCAGGCAGCGGTGTCACCCGCCACACCGCCCACACGCGGGCGGAAGCCGACCACAGCAGGTGACCGGCAATGTGCCGAAACAGGGTACGCATTACGCTGCCCTCCTCTCGGAGTCCGCGAGCAGGGAGGCCAGGCCAGACCCGGTAGCCACCCGCCCCGACACAGCAGGAAGCCGCACCAGCACCCCGCCCCCTCCACGCGCGGAGGCGGGCAGGGGGGCGGCCTGGATGACGAATCGGCCGCTCAGATAGGAGGGACGGCGATCACGCGCGATCCGGCCGCCGATCCGCCCCGCCGGGTGCCGGAGCAACAGCACCAGTACCCCGGCCGCGGCGGTGAACGGGTTCTGCCCGGCGATCTGCGCCCCGCGCGCCGCCCACACCGCCACCAGCCACACCACGACCGGCACCGGACCGGCCCACGACCACCAGTCGTAGCCCTTGACCAACGCGAACGCCCCACCACCGAGGATGACCAACTGCGCCGGGGTGTACGGGCCGAACCAGATGACCCAATCCCCGAGCTTGCCCAGCACCCACGGATGACGGCGCGCACCGGTGTAGACGCGCGCGATCCGGGGCCGCGCCGACGCGCTCAAAGGATCTTCCCGTCCGCGCGGGGCTGCGGGGCCTGCGGATGGAGCGGAGCTGAACCGGTCGCCGGGTTCTTGATCTTGTCGGAGAAGAAGCCCGCCAAGGTGTCGCGGGAGCTGTAGATGCCGAGCGCGATGGCCATGGCGAGCAGCGCGCCGATACCGGCCTTGAGGGAGAACTGGCGGCAGATTGTAACGAGGACGATCACCACAAGGGCGACCTTGAGGCCCCGGTCGGCCCACGTGCCCAACATGTCGAAGAGGCCGTCGCCGAGGGTGTCCAACTGGCTGGCGAGGAGCATCGTGTTCATCGGGCACCCCCAGCGGTGGCAGTGGACGTGGCGGTGGGCGGGACGGAGGGGGACGCGACGGCGACAGGCATCTGGATGGGGGATCCGGTGTCCAGGGCGCTGATCTCCCAGCGCCTGGCGCGGGCGGTCACGGTCAGGTGGTACTCCAGCGGCCACCGGGTACCGGCCCGGTCCTCACCCTCGACACGGACCCGAACCCTCGCCTTCGTCCCGTCGGCCGGAACGTCCTTCCCCCCGGCCGTCTCCGTGTCGGCGGCGACGTCCTTGACCTCGACCCGCGCGTAGGACGCGGCCGTCGGCGCCGTCAGGCGCACCCCCGGCGACAGGTACCGCTCCACGCCCGCACCCTGCCCACCCACCCCGGCGAGGTAGGTCCGCAGGAAGTCTCCGAGAGAGACGGCCAAGGGCCCGGTGGAGGGAACGGGGCGGTCGAACACAGAGGTGCCGGCCGGGGCCGCTTCGGGGGCCGACACCTCGGCGGGCGATCCGGTGACCACCAGCGGCCCGTCGTCCATGCCGCCGGTGCCGCTGACGGCGTAGTACCGGACCGCAGGCTGTACGACGACCGCCTTGTCCGTGCCGGTGCCCGGCGCGGGCTCATGCTGCTCTTCGGTGACGGCGGCGACCGTCACCGTCCACCCACCGCCAGGCAGGCGGACGGTCCGCAGGGCGGTCACCCGCACCGCCTCCGGCGCCCCGGCTTCACGGGAATGGGAGGGGAGCTCTGCCTGCGGCGCCATTGCCCGCACCGCCGCCCCAACCGGATTGTCGGCAGCGGCGGCGTCGGCGCGCAGCCACAGCTCCACGAAATGCGCGGCCGTCCCGGCCGGATCGGCCTCCGGACGCGCCGCCTTCGGCGCCGCGGCCGGTGCCGCCTGCGCGGCGGTCCCGGACGGGCCGGCCAGCGCGACCGCCAGAGCGAGAGGGCCGGCCGCAAGCGCGGTCCACACCCCGATGCGGGCAAGGCGCGGACCGGGGGAGACAGGACGGCCGGCGGGGACGGTCTCAGGCCGCGAGGCGCGCAGCGGCGTCGAGGATGAGATCCGACCGGCTGGACGTTCCGGGCCGGGGGGCAATGTGCGACGACGTGCCATGGGGCTGCCTTTCCGGGGAGCGGGGTTGCTTGCCCCCAGACAACGGCGCCCACCTCACCGGCCTCCTCACCACGACCACCCCCGCGCCATCACGGCTGGGACACGGCTGTGGTGGGGGGGGGGCGGGGGGGGGCCCCCCCCCCCCCCCCCCCCCGGGCCCCCCCCCCCCCCCCACAACCCCCCGCCCGGGGGGGGGGGGGCGCAGCCCCCCACCCCCCCCCCC
>NZ_JBITDH010000017.1:0-22780 GCF_044454045.1 Streptomyces sp. NPDC051578 | reverse complement strand
TTTAGCGGGGGGGGGGTTTGTTCCCCCCCCCAACCGCGCCCCACCCCCCCGGCCCCCCACACCACCCCCCCCCCCCCGCCATCACGGCTGGGAACCGGGTGTGGTGGTGAGTCACCGGTGACTCACCACCACCTCCCCACCGCAGGTCACAGCCCTGCCGCCCGAAACTCACCGGTCTCGTGGTGACGTCACCGATCCCCAGTCACCGCCCCGAAGGGAACTCACTGGCAGCGGGTCTCAGTCACCGCTACGGCCGGTGAGTGGGGACGTAACCGGACAGCTGTCGGGGGCCGTCCCCCGTGCGGGGTGCCTTCGGGGCTGGCCCGTATCGCTTGGGCCATGGGCGGCCTTGATGGGCCGTGAACACCAACAAGTTCCCGCTCCTGGCCACTGCGGCGGCCCTCGCCGTTCTCTCCGGGACGGCCTCCGCCGCCACCGCGACCCCGGCCGCGGCACTCGGCTACCGCTGCTCGACCAGCACCCAGACGATCGACGACGCTGGATACAGCGGCCCCGCCCCCGACAACTGGGACATCAAGATCCAGACGTGCGCCGCCCGCTCCGGATCCACGGTCTACGCCTACGCGGAGCTCACGTGGGACGGCCCGCACTTCTACGCCGCCACCAACGCGACGATCTTCGACGGGGCCAAGGTCAGACTCAAGATCATGGCCTCCCGGGAGGGCACCGACCCCGTGGTGACAGAACGCGACTTCCAGCTCAAGGACCGGCTGGAGGAAGCCACGTCCAGCGGTGACCGGGACGGCCACTACCGCACCCCGACGATCAGCCACCAAGCCGGGAGCGGAGCGTACGCGGACGCGGTCCTGTACCTGGACTGGCACAAGGACGGGCACGGCTACCAAAACCACGACTACAAGGGATCGCCGACGGTCTGACGACGCCTTCCGAGGGGCTCGGTGGGGTCAAGCCTCCTATCGCTCCTGCTTCGGAGCCGGTCCCATGAGCAGGGCGGCGGCCTGGTCCACAGTGACCTTGCCGTGCAGCATCTTGGCGACGACGTTGGTGATGGGCATGTGGACGCCGTGGCGGCAATCGAGCCTAATCACGGAGTAGGCCGACTTGACACTCTCGGTCGTATATCCGGTGGCTACGGCGGCCTGGGAGAGAGAGGAGGAGCAGGTGGCCATGAGACCGCCGACCCCGGCGAAGGTGAGAGGGCCTCCCTTCTCGCAGCTGCATACCGGCGGCCGTCCCGCGACCGGGTTCCGCGAGAAGACCGCGATTAAGCGCGGTGAGTACCTGCGAGGTCAGACGGTGAACGAGCGCGTGAAGCTGTGGTTAAAGGTGGCTGGGCTCGTCGCCGATGGGCGTCCCGTCTCGTCGCAGGGGCTGTGCCGCTGGCGTGACCGATCTTGCCGAGGCCCGGGTGACCGACCCGAAGATCCAGGAAGCCGACCGGTGGAAGAATGGTTCCCCGCTCCCGCGGGCGGTCTACGTCCGGCCGGTCCTGGCCGCTGAAGGGGACCCCTCTGCCAAGGTCCCGATTTATGGCATCGGCGCCGGCGAGGACACGGTGGGATGACCGACTTCCGAATGGTGCTCCGCTACGGCGTGAGCGGCCCAGCGCTCACCCGTGAAGGGGATTCGCTCCCGCTCGCCGAGCGGGGGTACAGGAAGTGGGCCGGGCTGTACGGCACCCACCCGACCGCCTTCATCCAACTCGTGGATGACACGAGGGTTCCGCCATCGTGATCCGGGACGGCGGCGAGCAGGCCCGCGGACAAGACGTGGGTATGTAGCAGCCCGGGCGGGTGCAAGGTGTACGAAAGCCGGGCTGCCCCTGCTACGGGCTGGGGGCGCCCGGCATCGACAGGATGTGGCTCAGACCGAAACTTCACCGTCGGCAGCGTGCTGCACGAAGCCCAGGAAAGTGGCTGGCGAGACCATGAGGGCAGGCCCCTCCAGGACCTTGGAGTCCCTGATGGCGACGCCAGCGTGCTTCGTGGCGCGGAAGTCGGCGATCTCAACACAGTTGTCGTTGCCGCCGCTGCGGGACGACTTCCGCCATTGGGCGGGGGGCAGTGTCACGCCGTTGAAGGTCGTGGTGCGGGTCGGGTTGGGGCTCATCGCCGGATCTCCTCTATGCGGTTCATGATTTCTTTCCGGGAGGCATCCACGGAAAGGGCATCTGCGACGATTCCCTCGAAGGCATCATCGAATTGCTGGACGTCTGCGGTGCCTTCCACGAACGTGCCGCCGAGAATGTTCTCTAGCTGCACGACGGTAGGCCACGGGTTCTCGAAATCCACCACGCTGAACAGGCCGAGCAGGCCGGGGTGGGCGCCAGCGGCCGTCGGCATGACCTGGATCGTGATGTTTGTGCGTTCGGACATGTAGAGCAAGTGGTTGAGCTGGTCGAGCATGATCGACGGGTCGCCGCGGAAATCCTGGTGAAGCACAGACTGGTGGATGACGGCGCGCAGCTTGAGGGGCGGCCGGTCCGTGCGGGAGAGCACGGCTTGGCGGGCCATGCGCACATCAACCAGAGCCTGGACTTGCTGAGGTGTTCTGGGCGGCATGGCCGTGCCGGTAATGATGGCCTTAGCGTACGCAGGCCGCTGCAGCAGGCCCGGCACCAGGTGTCCGCCGTAGAAGCGGATGCCGATGGCGTCGCTCTCGAGGGATAGGTAGTCTCGGTACGGATTGGCGACGACGTCCCCGTAGGTCGCCCACCACCCCTGTTTGGCTGCGTCCTTGGCGAGCCCCTGGAGGGCAGAGATCAAGTTCGTGTCCGTGACCCCGTAGGTGGACATCAGAAGGTCGATGTCCTTGGGGGTGACGCCCGCGCGGGCGTTCTCGACCTTGGAGAGCTTGGTGTGGTGCCAGCCCATCCGGGCTGCCGCCTCCTCCCCACTCAGCCCCGCGTTGTTGCGGCAGTCGGCGAGGAGTCCGCCAAGCCTTCGTCTGCGGAGGGTGGGCTTGGCCCTCTGATTTGGCACGCGCTCATTCTCCCTTCGGGTGACGATCTGCCACCTGTGGGTGCGCAGTTGGGTCCCACGGGTTGCATTGTGCCCTCCCTGGGTTGCAATCGTCGACGGGAACAAGGATTCGCATTCTGCGATTTGAGGTGACCTGGTTGCGCACCTAGGTGTCAAAGGTGCATCCTCGCAGAGCAACAAGGTTTGACGGTGCATCATTTCATGATCACTGGTGACTGATGGTCAACTCTCGCTCCCCGTAAGCACGGAGGCCTGCACCATGTCGATCGCCACACCACCGCTTCAGTCCCACGTGCTGAGTCGCATCGGGGTGCCTAACTCGTTGCCGATTCTCCGTCGGGCGGAAGCCTGCTTCGAGCGGACCGGAGAGTACGACTCGGACGCTCGTCGCCCGCAGCAAGCCCGGCGTATCACCTCCGCCTGCATGGGCGTGTGGCGCCTCCGCGACCTCACGGACGACGCCGTTCTCCTCGTGTCCGAGCTGGTCACCAACGCATTCCAACACGGCGCCGGTACAACGGTTCGGGTCCGTCTCTACTTGACCGAGCGGTACGTCTGTATCGAGGTCCGCAGCGGATACGTGGACGGTGTGGAGGTTAAGGGCGCCGCGGACGTCGACGAGAGCGGCCGTGGCCTGCACTTGGTCTCCCGGGTCGCGGACGACTGGTCGGTGACCAGCGACAACGCCGGTCTGTGGTGCACCCTTCCGCTCGTCAGGGTGGGGGACCCACGATGACGGCGGACACTCTGCCGGCCTTATCCGGCTGTGATTCCAGCACCGAGACGCTGACGCGGGTCTTGGAGGCGATGAGGCTGCCGGTCCCGCCCAGTGTGCTGGATGCGATCTGTGAGGACCTCAACCGCGTCTTCGAGCCGGACCACGTGCTCGACGAGTGTGAGTCACACACTCTCGCCAGCCGGCTGTGTTCTGGCCTGGAGCGGCTGCTGGCTGGGGTCCCCAGTATCGAGGCCGAGCCAACCGCACTCATATCCCTTGTGACCCGAGGGCTGCGGGCCCTCAGCGAGGAACCTCCCTGCGATCCTGAGCTGCTGCGCCCCTACCTCTGGAGCTTGGCCCGTGTGGCCGAAGACCTCCTTGAGGTTGTCGCGCCCTTCGAGCCCCCTTCCCGATGATCGTCCCGCGCCTCCCCGCCGGCGGACTCCGTAGGCGGCCTCGGCGCGGGCTTCAACTCCTCCCGCCGGACGTACCACTTCTTCCGTCCACGTCCGGCGGAGGGCCTCACCCCAGAGGAGCGCCATGTGCCAGCACCGGATCCCGTGCCCCTCGGCGGACGCCGCCGATCGGGACGCAGCACGCACCGTTGCCCACCAACCGAAACAGGGCTGGAGCCTGCTGGGCAACGGCGTGGTGCTGCCTGACGGACAGGTTGTCCAGCCGCACCGTGCCCCGCGCGCCGGCCTGTCGACCGGGGCCGGAGCAGGCGCCCGATGAGCAGTTCCAGGTTCTCGCCGCCGGACCCCGGCTTCCTCCCTGAGATCTGTGTCGACACCGACTACACCACCAACGGATGGCCGGTCGTCACCCTTTTCCATCCCCACGCACACTCCCGAAATGACGTGGTCGGCACGGCGATGCTGGCCATCGCGGGTCAGCTCCGCCTCAACTACGGGCACCGCTTCCCACGGACCGGGCAGTACATCTATGACATCAACGGCTACTGGGCCTTGGACTACGGCCATCCGCGCGACCTCCTGCACTTCGCCCCAGACCCTGTCTGGGCGCAGGTGGCACGACGCGGTGGCGGTGCCCTCGTAGCCGTCAGCCTGGAACATGAGCCGCATCCCGCGGCGGAGGTGCGCATCCTGACCGGCCGCCTGGCCCTGAGGCAGCACACCCCCCCGGAGTGGGTGCGAGCACGGTGAAGACAACACGGACCAGCCGGAAGCAGAGGTGAGTGCTATGGAGCGACTGCTTACGGAACCGGCACCGCATGCCGACGTCTGGGACCGGCCCGATGGCGACTGGGGACCGGGACTGCCCGCGGATGAGGCGGGGCGGGAGCAACGCCGCCATGCTAACTCCTGCTACCGCATGGGATCGCTGGCGCTTGCCCGGGGAGACCTGGTGCGCGCTGAGGGCTGGCTGAACACGGCGATGAAGGCAGACCATCCCGGCGCGTGGTTCCGGGCCGGAGCTCTCGTCTGCTACCGAGGCCCACAGCTGTTTGGAGGTGACGGAGCTGCGGCCTACCTCCGCTACCTCATCGACGGTGCCGCCGAGCGCGGCCACGGCGACGCCCACCGATTGCGCCCCCTGCTGACGAACCGCCTCGCCCGGCTACCTGCCTTCCAGGTCTGGGAGGATCCGGACTACGGATTGGAGGTCATGTCTGCTCTGCAATGCGGCCTCGACAACAACCCGCGGCGGGACGGACCGCCCATGACCAAGCGGCAGACGTCTAGGTTCCACGCGAATGACGGGCACTCGCAGCTGACGCCGCTTTATCACGGATCGAACAGAGACGACTGTGCACGTACCCGGTAAGCGCCGCAGTCCGGCCGAAGCGCAGGCAGCGCGCGAGGTACTACTCGCTGCCCAGGCCACGGTCACTGAGGAGTACGCCGATGGGGCGAGCCTCGCCTCCCTTGCCGGCGCTTACAAGGCTGACCGGATTGGTTGCGCCAACAGTACGAGGCCTGTGGTGTGCCACTGCGGGAGCCGGTCGGCGGCCGCCCAGACTTGCCGGCCCTCTGGACCGCCGCCCCTGCCTCACCGCGACTGAGCAACTCTGTGAAGCTCCACGCTCCCGCTGCGATGCCGGGGCCCCTGGACTGCCGCCGGCCGGTGATGTACCGGCCGGCGGTGCAAGGCCTGGCTCAGACCGTCTCGGCCACTGCCAGGCAAGAAAGTGCCCATCACCCTGAGAGGAGACATCCGATAGCCATGATGACGAGGGGGCAAGACCGATCCCGAGAAGGCGTTCGACCTGAACGTCACTCTGGTGGAGAGGGCCCCGGCCGTCGTCCTGCGAGACGCCTCGAAGGGCGGCTGCGGTGCCACGTGCACCAGCAGTTCCTGCCCGCCCGGCGTCGCCTGAGAAAACTGCCGATCACGACCCAGGAGGAAAACATGGACCAGCCCAACGCCGCGACCACCGACTTCGAGCTCGACGTCACGCTCGTGGAGGTCGCCGACCCGGCCAGCATGGTCAACCTGACCGACGACGGCTGCGGCTCCACCTGCGGAGCCTGCACCACCGGCGTCCACTGACCGAGCTCGCTGCCCCACGCAACGGGCCGGTGCCGCCGCGGATGGTCTCCGCGGCGGCACCGGCCGCCCCTTGCCCAATTCTTCGGAGGTGTAGTTGTGACCGCTCCGGCCCGCCCGTACCGATCCGGCGACGTGGCGCTCGTCCGCGCCGCCGCCCGCCCAGCGCCTCCCGTATCGTCGTGGCCGCCTCCCACGGCCCCCATCACCGACCAGGTGAAATGGCTTCGCGCCGTGTGGGCGGATAGCGACTTCGCCGAGAGCCTTCGGCACGCCAGCCCGCCCCTCGCACGTCAGGTTGACGTCCTGTGTTCCGCCGAAGAGCCCGGCGGCCGTGACCTGCGCCGGGCAGTTGTCTCCGTCTCCCGCTACCTGCTGCGGTCCGCTGGCCGAGCCACACCATTCGGTCTGTTCGCCGGCGTGGCGGTCGCCCCCTTCGGAGCGACCGCGCGCGCGGAGTGGGGCACGGAGCACCAAGCCGTCGTCCGCGCCGGAGCGGAAGGGCTCGCCGACGTCATCGGTCGGCTGGAGGCGTGCCCAGCCCTCCTCACTCGCTTGCCCGTCGTCGCGAACAACACCGTCGTGGTCCGCGGAGACCAGTTGATCGTCCCCCACCAGCCGCAGCGCCGTGGCGGCCAGACCGGCGCCGTGGACGCCCACCTGTCCTACAAGGCTCCGGTCCGTGCGGCTCTGGACGGAGCCCGGACACCACTCCCCTTCGGTGACCTCGTCGCGAAGCTCCGTGCCGACTTCCCAAGGGTCGGCGAACAGGTGGTCACGGGGCTCCTCGCCACGCTGGTGCGACACGGCGCCCTGCTGACCGGGCTGCGGGCCCCGAGCACGGAGACCGACGCGCTCGCCTGCCTGGTGGCACAGTTGGATTCCATCGGCGCCGAGAACGTCGAGGAAGTGGCCGGCCTCATCCGCGAGCTCCGCGAGGTGCATGCCGAAATCACCGCCTGCAACGGGGCACCGCTCAGCCAAGGGAGAGAGGCACGGCACGCCGCCGCTGTCCGGATGGCCGGTGTCGCCCACGTGCGCCAGCACCCCCTCGCGGTGGATCTCCGGCTGGACGCCTCGCTGGCCCTGCCGCGCAGTGTCGCCGAGGAGGTGGAGCGTGCGGCCGCGGCGCTGGCCCGCCTCAGCGCCGCCCCGTACGGGTCCGCCGCCTGGAAGGCGTACCACATGCGCTTCTACGAGCGTTTCGGACTCGGGTCGATGGTGCCGGTGGCGGATGTGGTCGCAGACAGTGGAGTGGGCTACCCCGACAGCTACGCGGAGGACGCGGACGCGGAGCTGCGGCCGCGGTTGACGGCGCGGGATGAGGCGCTCCTGCGGCTAGCCCAAGGCGCCGCACTCGACGGTGCGGATGAAGTGGTCATCGACCAGGCCCTGCTGGACAACCTGCACACAGGGCCCGTTCCGCGGTTACCCCCGCATCTGGAGGTGAACGTCCGGATTCACTGCGCCGATCTTGCGGCGCTGGAGCGCGGTGTGTTCGAGCTGGAGGTCGTTAGCGTCTCCCGGGGCGTCGGCGTCGGCACCGGCCGTTTCTTGAGCGTCTTGGATGACGCCGGGCGGGCCAAGCTCGCCGCACAGCTCGCCGACCTTCCCACCAGCGATCCCGACACGATTCCGGTCCAACTGTCGTACCCGCCGCTCGCTCCGGAAACGGCGCATGTAACCCGTGCTCCTTGCGTGCTGTCCACCTTGGTCAGCCTGGGCGAGTACCGCCCGCCGCAGGACGCGGCACTGGGCGTTGATGACCTGGCCGTGAGCTGCGACGGCACCCGCATGGTCCTCGCCGCGCCCGCCCTCGGGCGCCGAGTCGAACCAGTCGGCATGCACGCCCTGAGCCTGCACGGCCACCACGCCCCACCACTGGCCCGCTTCCTCTCCGAACTCAGCCGAGCCCAGTACGCGCAGGTCACCGCCTTCGACTGGGGCATCGCCGCTCGTTCTCTGCCGTTCCTGCCACGCCTCCGGTACGGGCGCACCGTCCTGTCACCTGCCCGTTGGCGGCTGGAACCACACGAACTCGCCACGAGGGCCGCGTGGGAGACCGCGTTCGCCGTCTGGCGCGAGCGCTACCGCCTGCCGCGGCACATCTACCTCACTGAGGGCGACCGCCGGCTCGCCCTCGACCTGGACGTGGAAGCCCACCGCGCTCTGCTCCGTATACACCTCGACCGGGGTAAGTCGGCCCTGCTCACCGAAGCCCGCAACGAGGCGGGATGGTGTGGCGGCCGCGCTCATGAGGTCGTCGTCCCCCTCAAAGCCTGCGAACCCTTTCGATGGCCTTCGCTCCCCCAGCCCACCCCGGCCAGGATCATCCGCCCAGACCGTGCGCAGATCCCGGCCATTTCCCACGTTCTGCTGGCCGCCCTGTACGGCGACATCCGCAGGCAGGACACGATCCTCGCTCGTCACCTCCCGGACCTCCTCGAACAGCTCGGATCGCCCCAGTGGTGGTACGTACGCTTCCGCGACCCGGACCAGCACCTGCGCCTGCGCATCGCGCTCCCCACCCCGGAGGCGTTCCAAGACGTCGCCCATACCGTCAGCACGTGGGCCGCCGGGCTCAACAAGGCCGGGCTGCTGCGCGAGATCCGCTACCCCACCTCCTACCCGGAAACCGGTCGCTGGGGCGCCCACCTTGCATGGGATGCGGCCGAAGAGGTCTTCCGCGCCGATTCGCACACCCTGCTCACCCAGCTCCGGCAGCCGACCCGTCCCAGTCAGCGTGCCCTGGCCGCCGCCCACGCGGTTTCTATCGCCTGCGCCTTCCACGGCAGCACTGCCAAGGGCATGCGCTGGCTCATCGACCACATCCCCCCACCGCGCCCGCACGGGTAGCTCGGCATGAGTACGCCGAGGCCGTCCGTCTGGCCGATCCCCGCTCCCAGTGGGCGGCCCTGTGCAGGGAACCAGGCGGATCCGCAATCACAGTCGCTTGGGACAACCGCGACATCGCTCTGGCCGCCTACCGCCGGCATTTCCCCGGCCCGCACACCGAGGGCATCGACCATGACGCCGTCCTCGTCTCCCTCCTTCACTGCCACTTCGTGCGAGCTGTCCGTATCGACTTCACCGAAGAGGCGATCTGTATGTACCTCGCGCGGGCCGCTGCCCTGGCCTGGACCGCCCGCACCACCGGAAGGCCGATGTGACCGAGCAGAACGAGCACTTCGTCCGCGTGATCCGCACCCGTCTCGCCCGGCCCGAAAGCGCCCCGACCGTCGCCCGACGCCACGCGGGCTGGCAGCAGTCCCTCGCCCGCGGTATGCCCGGCATCGCCCTGCTCCACATTGAGCTCGCCGCCACCGGCCGGGCGCCGTGGCAGCCCGCCCACGACTGGCTCACCGCGGCCGCCGCCGCGCCGCTGACCGTCGGCGCCGACAGCCACCCCTTCCACGGCGGGCCCGCCCTCGCACACGCCCTCGCCTGCGCCGCCGCGCACCAGCCCGGCGCCTACCGCCGCGCCCTGCAGGCACTCGACGAGCAGATCATCACCGACACCGAACGCCGCCTGGACGCCGCCCACCACCGCATCACTCAAAGCCAGTTACCGGAAATCGCCGAATACGACGTAATCCGCGGCCTGACTGGATACGGCGCCTACCTGCTGCGCCGCCACCCTGGCAGCCACACCCTGCGCAGCGTGCTCCGCTACCTCGTCCGCCTGACCCGGCCGATCACCCACAACGGAAAGAAGCTCCCCGGCTGGTGGACCCTCTCCGGCCCCTCCGGCCGCCTCGACCAGCGCTTCCCCGGCGGCCACGCCAACGCCGGCGTCGCACACGGCATCGCCGGACCTCTTAGTCTCCTGGCCCTCGCCACGCTCCGGGGCATCGAGGTCCACGAACAGCACACGGCCATCGGAGTCATCAGCCGGTGGCTGGACCACTGGGCCACCCCGCAAGGCAACGGACCGGGCTGGCCGTACTGGATCACCCGCGACGAACTCCGCGCACGGCAACCCGCGGGCCCCTCGCGCCCCTCCTGGTGCTACGGCGCTGCCGGACAAGCCCGCGCCCAACAACTCGCCGCTCTCGCCCGCAACGACGACATCGGCCGGTACCGCGCCGAGACCGGGCTCCTGACCGCTCTCACCGACTCCGCCCGCCTTGCTGCGACCACCGACATCTCCCTGTGCCACGGCTACGCAGGCCTGGCCCACCTCACCGCCCGCACGGCCGCCGACGCCCTCCCCGAAACCCGCGACCAGCTCAAGGCCCTCATCCCCCGACTCCTCGACGCCGTCGCCCCACCGGACGCCAAAGCGCAAGAACACGTAGCCGACACCCTCCTGCAATCCGCAGACGGCAACGGTGCCGGGCTCCTCGACGGCGCGGCAGGCGTCGCCCTGGCCGTACTGGCCGCTGAGAGCGGCCACACCGTATCGCGCTGGGACACCTGCCTGCTCAGCGCCTGATGACACACCACCACACCAGAGAGGACCCGATGGACTGGTACCAGCTCAACATCACCTTCACCGACCGGGCAACCGGCAGGCAGGCAGTCCGCGACATTATCGGACCCGCCCTCACCGCCGCCGAAGACTCTGGCCACATCCAGGCCTGGTGGTACATGAACAAGCAGCCCTGGCCACTGCGCATCCTCAGCCCGGCCCCAATCCCGCCTGCCGTAACCCGTCCGCTCCACGAACTCATGGCCGCAGGGAAAATTGACCACTGGACCCCCGGAACCTACGAGGCTGAAACCTTCACCTTCGGCGGCCGCGCAGCCATGGACGCCGCACACACCCTGTTCCACCAGGACAGCCGCCACCTCCTCACCTACGCCACCGCTCCGACCGGACAGCACCTCGGCTGGCGCGAGACCGCCGTACTGCTGTGCAGCGCGATGATGCGCGCCGCCGGACTCGACTGGTACGAGCAAGGCGACGTCTGGGACAAAGTCGCTGACCTGCGCCCGCACTCGTCCAGCGCCGGCAGCACTACCCCGGCTACCGCCCGACACCTCACCGCGATGCGCCGCCTCATGACCGCGAACGCCCACGCTCTCACCGAACCGGGGACGGCCATGAACGGCCACCGCGACTGGGTGACCGCCTTCGAGGAGCTCGGGCAGATCCTGGCACAGCTCGCCCACCGGGGCGAACTGACCCGGGGCCTGCGCGCGGTCCTCGCGCACCACTGCATCTTCCACGCCAACCGCGCCGGCCTCCCCTTGAACGACCAGCACGCCATCTCCACCATCGCCCGAGAGGTAGTCATGGGATCGAGTGACAACAACGCGTCTCCCGCCGAGGCCGAGTCCAACGCCGATAGCGTCAGCGCGGTGAACACCGACACGATCACGACGTCCGAGCCGGAAGCCGCGCAGCTCCGCAACCGCATGGTCGACAAGATCCGCGCGAACGGCCACGCCCGCACCCCCGGGGCCGAAGCGGCCCTCCGCAATGTGCCACGGCACCTGTTCGTGCCGGACGCGCCGCTGAAGGAGGCCTACGCCGACACTCCGCTGAACACAAAATTCGACACCGACGGCAAGACCCCCATCTCCTGCGCCTCCCAACCCAGCATCGTCGCGCTCATGCTGGACCAGCTCGAAGCCCAACCCGGCGACGAGGTGCTGGAGCTGGGCGCCGGCACCGGCTACAACGCCGGCCTCATCGCGCACATGGTCGGTGAATCCGGACACGTCACCACCATCGACGTCGACGACGACCTCGTGGAAGGCGCCCGCGCACACCTGGCTGCCGCCGGAATCATCAACGTCGAAGCCATCACCCGCGACGGGGCACTCGGCCACGCCGAAGGCGCCCCCTACGATCGGATTATCGCGACCGTCGGAGCCCACGGCATCCCGCACGCCTGGCTCTGCCAGCTCGCCCCCGGCGGCCGCCTCGTCGTCCCGCAGCGTCTTAAGGGCAGCGTCTCCCGCTCCATCGCCTACGAGGAGCGCGACGGCCGGTGGGTCTCTCTGGGCAGCGAGATGAACACCTTCATGCCGCTGCGGCGCGGCATCGCCGACGACGACCGCCGCGTGATCCCGCTCAGCATGGACAGCACCGTCCGGCTCCAGGCCCCAGCCGGGTTGCACATCGACGCCGCCGCATTGGCCGGAGTCCTCGAGCAGCCGCGCATCGAGCACTGGACGGGCGTCACGTTCCGGGCCATGGAAACACCGGAGTGGATGGAGCTCTACGTCTCCTGCGCCCTTCCCTCCGGCCTCGTCCGGATGCTGTTCCCACTGACGGCGAAGGGCACGCACCTGACCGAGGATCCCTACCCGTCCTCGACTGCGGCCATCAACAAAGGCGCCGTCACCTACCTCGCCCGACGCCTGTCGCACGAGACGTCCCCGGAGGGTGGCAAGCTCTGGGAGTTCGGTGTCATCGGCCACGGCCCCGGAAGCGAAGAACTCGCCACTCAGGTCGCCGAAGCGATGCAGACCTGGGACCGCGGGTACCGCGGTCGGAAAGCCACCTTCGAAATCCAGGCTCTCGACGCTCCCGCCATCCAGGAGCAGCCCGGCAGGTTCGCGATCGACACGCCGCTGAACCGCATCGTCGTCGCCTGGCAGTAGCCGCCCCGACAGCAGGACAGTGGTGTCCGCCAGCCCCAGGCCGGCGGGCACCCACCCGGTTCGAGCCACCACGTCACGGGAGAAGCTCATGGACCCGCACGGCCAGACAGCCCGGCGCTTTCCGCTCATCGCGCGCTTCCGCCCTGCCTGTCTCCCGCTGCCCGACCGAGTGCAAACCCTCGTTGCACTGGCTGATACCGCCCACAGCACCGTCGACCAGGGACTGGCCTCAGCCGTCTTCAATCAGGCCGCGCTGATCGCCTCCGATGTGGGCCTTCCCGACCTTGCCCGCAAGATGTGCCATCAACATGCCGCCGCCTACCTCCACGCCTGCCCACTCCCCGCCACGAGCGCGATCCGCGCTCTGGAACCCGTTGTCAACCTCGCCCGCCTACAGATCCGCGCCGGACAAAGCGACGACGGCCGCAAGCACCTTCTGCGGCTGTACGAAGCCGTGGGCACAGGTGCGGCCGCCCACTTTGAGGGCGTAAGCGTGCCCTCCAGCCTCACCGCCGCCATGGGCCGCCGTGAAGTCCGAGCCTGGCTGTGGCGGGTTATCCTCGCCGACGGCACCCGCACCCTCACCACAGCCGGCCGGTGGGAGGAAGCCCTGGACCACCTCAAGGCACACCACGGCATCGGAAAACGCATGCTCGACGGCCGTCAGGTCGCCGTCCTCGCCGCCCTCACCACCGGCGAAGCGGACAGCACCGTCACCCTCCTCATCGAAACCGAGCCCGGGGACCCGTGGGAGCAGGCCGTGACCGCCTGCCTCACCGTCCTATGCCACCAAGCCGTCGGACGCCCCGTCACCCAACATCTTGCCGAGCTGGTGACCAACTACGTCAACCACAAGCCCGGACACGGCACGACCGTCTTCGACATCCGCCTTGGCCTCACCATCCTGGACACCATCGACTCCCTCAGTGATCCAGCCGCACGCCGCATTACCGAGGACCTCTACCGGCGCACCATGCAAGCCCATGACGGCTACGCAGCCCGCGAAATCCTGGCCAGCCCCTCGTTCACCGCGCTCGCAACACACCAGCAGACGCGGAACGTCAAAGACCTCATCCGCACCTGCGCCCTGGGGAACGGCGCCCTGCCCTCCAATCTGCGCGCCGACCTCACAAATGCTCTCCGCCTCGGCGACCGCGTCATCCGCAGCAGTCTTCAGCACCACCCGGACCAGGGGGTGTAACAGAGCGGCACTGTCGTCGTGGTCGGCAACGGCTGCGTCCCCGAACAGGTACCCGCGGGAGTCCGCACCGTCGGCCTCGCGGAGAACGTCGGCATCCCCGAGGGGCGCAACATCGGCGCTGCCGAGGTCAAGGGCGACTACCTGTTCTTCTTCGACAACGACGCACGGCTCCCCGCCACTGACACGCTGGCGCGCCTCGTCGCAGTGTTTCCCCGCCCGGGCGCGGTCCACAGCGCCTACCAGTGCGCTCCCACCCCGTTCACCCGGGCACGTGCCCTCCTCTACGGCCGCTGGCCCGCCGCCAGCGGCCGCGCCGAGGAGTACTGAGAGTGGTTCCGGCGCTTCGACCAGTGCCTCGACACCCTTATCGCCGAAGGCCGAAGCATCCCGCCCCACGTCTACGAACACGCGGTCCGCTCACTTCAAGCCACGTTCACCGACCGCCGCTCCCGGGACCGCGGCCTCCTCAACTGCCTGTTCTCCTTCGCGCCGACCGCCTCCGCCGGGCAGCACCACGGCGCCTTTGCCCTGCGATCGGAAGTGAGGCATGCGGCCCGGTGACGCGCCGTACGACGGCTTCGCCGAGACCTTCGCCCGCGAGGCCGCCCCGTCAGCGCGTACAACGCCACTACGACCGCCCCACCGTCCTGGGCCTCCTCGGCGACGTGAACGGCCGCGACGTCCTGGACGCCGGCTGCGGACCTGGCCTGTACCTGTCCGAGCTCGCCGCCCGCAGGGCCCGGGTCGTGGGCATCGACCAGAGCACCGACATGGTCCGCCTCGCCAGTGCGCGCCTCGGCCCGCACGCAGAAGTCCGCCAGCACGACCTCACCCAGCCCCTCACCTGGGCTGACGATGCGAGCTTCGACATCGTCCTGCTCGTCCTGGTCCTGCACTACCTCCCCGACCGGATTCGCACCCTGCGCGAACTCGCCCGCGTCCTTCGGCCTGGTGGACAGCTCATCATCTCGACCAGCCACCCCACAGCCGACTGGCTCGCCAGCGGCGGCAGCTACTTCACCTGCGGCTCCATCGAAGAGATCTGGACGAACGGCATGACCCACCGCTACTGGCACCAGCCCCTCCAAGCCTGGCTCGACGAATTCACCGCCGCCGGTCTCACCCTCGACCGCCTCGTCGAACACCAGCCAGTTCCCTCGATGGCCCACCACCACCCAGCCGAACACGAGAAACTGACCCACCAGCCTGGCTTCATGGCCATCCGGCTCCGCAAACGGCAACCTGCAATTTAGGGCCCGCGCCAGCTGCCCCGACGAACTCGGAGTCGCCCATGCACCTCCGCCCGACGCTGGCCGTTGTCAGCGGCCCGCCCGCGACCGGCAAGACCACCCTCGCCCGTGCGCTCGCCCAGCACCTGGGCTGCCCCGCGATCCTGCGCGACGAGATCAAACAGGGCATGGTCATGAACTTCCCCGGTCACGACGCCGACGGCGACGACCCACTCAACATCCC
Source organism: Streptomyces sp. NPDC051578 (assembly GCF_044454045.1). Classification (NCBI taxonomy): domain Bacteria; kingdom Bacillati; phylum Actinomycetota; class Actinomycetes; order Kitasatosporales; family Streptomycetaceae; genus Streptomyces; species Streptomyces sp. NPDC051578. Next base: position 7,359 of record NZ_JBITDH010000017.1, on the reverse strand, counting down.
CGCCCTGGAAGCATTCTTCGCGACGATCGCCGTACTCCTCCGGGCGGGCACAACCGTCGTCGCCGAAGCCGCCTTCCAAGACCGCCTCTGGCGCCCCGGCCTGGAGCCGCTCACCGAGTTCGCCGACCTACGGATCATCCGGTGCACCACCCCCGCCTCGACAATCACCAAACGCATCACCGACCGCGCCCACACCGACAGCCACCGGGGCGCCCATGGTGACAAGACCTTGCTCGCCGACATGGAGTCCGGCATCTACGACCCCGACCAGTTCGTCCCCATCAGCCTGACCGCCCCGAACCTGCTGGTGGACACCTCCGACGGCTACGCCCCCGGCATGGAAGAGATCCGGAGATTCGTGCTGCATCCGGACCACGAAGGGGACGCTGGGTGAGAGTCCGCCCGGACGACTCTCACGCCGGTGAGACCGCCGCCGCACTGACCACCGCGTGTCCGGGCCAGCCGCGGAGTCGGATGTGATCTCGCGTAGCCACTTCGCGTCGGCCTCGCCGACGGTAGCGTGAAGACCTCTTGCCCGCGTGCCGACACCACGCGACGGCCTCGGTCTCCTTGGTGCGGCCGTAGGAGTCGAAGAAGGCTAGGCGCGCGTCCCGTTTGGCATAGGGCATCCGCATCGTCCAGTCCGCTTCCGGGTCACCCCACCAGGTGCGGTCCATGTACAGGACACCGCAGGTCGTCGGGATCGGGGCGGCTGCGAGCGTCGTGGTCACTGTCCATAGGTCCCCGGTCAGCAGTCGGGGAACCGTGATCTCATCCAGTGCCTGGGTCGCGACCTGGCGTGCGTCGGCGGCCTTGCATAGGTCGGCCGCGTCAGGGAGCCCTCGCCGTCGTGCTGGAACACAACGGCCGGAGCTGCCGTGCATCGCGGCGGCGATGCCGGGGGCGCGGGAGTGAAGGCTGATGGCGTCGGCCACCGTTACGTGCCGCTCGCGCGACTTCGTCCATGGCAGGAGACGCCGTGACGTGAACGCTGATCAGATCAGCACGTGCGCTCCTGGCGGCCGGGCGCCGCGTCCGACGCTACCGCTCTGAAGCCAGTAGCCGGGGGGGAAGCCTAGGGGGAAGCCTGGGGGGAAATGTAGGGGGAAGCCTGGGGGGAAGCCTAGGGGGAAGCGGTACTGCTGCCGGCTTTGCATTTTGCCTGGTCAGGGGCCGTTTGCTGACCGGTGAGTGGGCGGACTTATATGTCTGGAGGGGTGGGGTGGTGTGCTGACGTGGAGTGCCTGGAGGGCCTTCGGCCGGGTGGTGCGGGAGGGGAGCTTGCGCTGCTGTGGCTGCTCTTCGCTTAAGGGTGGACGTCGGTGCGTGTGCCGGTTCCTCGGAGGGCGGCTGGCCCGCATAGGGCGGAGGACCGAAAGGGGAGTTGTTCAGGCCAGACACGAGGAGCGGAGAGATGAGTGTGGCCGACGCCCACTTCCGCTGGAGAGCGGGTGGCAAGGGCGCCGGCCGACCGAAGAACACACCACGAGAGAACCCGCGTGCCTCATCGAGGCGAGCATAGCGTCCGGGCGGTGGGGGCGTTGGTAGGCTGGCGCGTTTTGAGTGCGGTACCTTTTTCGGATACAGGGGCGTTCTCTCATGTGATGGGGGAGTGTCTGTCGTCGGCCCAGCCGGCGTCCACCGTGACCGTGGTCTGAGAGAGGCTGGATAGTCGTGATCCGTGCCGGACGTACTGAGTTCGTGGTGGACCGGAAGGGCCTTGCTGAGCTCATGGGTGTGAAGTGGGGTACGTTCCGGACGGTTCAGCCCTATACGGCGCCCGGTTTCCCCGATCCGATCAGCTCGGCGGGAGCACAGGTCCTGTTGTGGGACCGTCGGCAGGTTGAGGCGCACCTGGCGCACCGGACAATGCCCGTCTTGCCGCAGCAGGACTCAGACGACGACTTGCTCGACCGCCAGGAAGCTGCCGCCATGGCGGGAGTACAGCCCCGGAGCTGGGACGGCTACAAGAAGGATCCACGCCTCGCCCCCCACGCCGTGGAAGTGTGCAGGGTCGAGCACTGGCCCCGCGGCGTCGTGCAACGCTTCATCGCGTCCCGCGGAGTGCCCTCGCAGCCCCCGGGCCGGCCGACCGGATCGGGCGACATGGTGCCGCGCGATCTGCTGCCTGGTCGCATCGCCGAGCTCCTTGACGCCGACCCGGCGGTGACGGCCGCTCACGCCGTCGACGTCCTGGGCGTCTCGGTCACCACGGCACAGAAGCACTTGGCCAAGGCGCGGGGTGCACGAATCGCGGAACTGCTGCGAGCAGAGCCGGCGCTCGACGCCGAGGAGGCCGCCGTTCGACTCGGCTTCCCGGCCCCAGTCCGCCGCACCGCCATCGCGCTCGCACTGCAACTGCAGACCGATTCCGCCCAGCCCTGACGCGGGGATGCGCCCTGCCTGCCGGTGCCGGCTCAAGCCACCCACCCAACGGGCCCGCGGTAGCTACGCCTTGAGCCATGCGATGGCCCCATAGGCTTTTCTGCCCGGTGGGGGCGGGCGTCGTGGGTCCGGTGCCGGCGGGGTGGGGGCGGCTCCGCTACGCTGCGCCGCCCCCACCCCTGCCTGCGGCCTTACGCGCGCTGCGCAGCGCGTAAGGATCGAGCGCTTCGCGCTCTCCGCAGGCGCCGCGTGCCGGTCTCCGCTGCGCTGCGCCCGGACCGAGCGCTGCGCGCTCTCACGCGCTGCGGGCCGCGGCAGCCGGGCGCCCTGGTCCGCTTCGCTCCCAGACCGCCCTCGCTTCGCGCTGCCTCGCCCCTTGCCCTCGGCGCTTCGCGCCTAAGGGGCGGCCGGCCCCGCCCCCACTGCCCGCCCCCACCGGGCAGAAAACAGCGTCTGACCTGCGATTACTTCACTCTTTCGATGGTAGCTAGAGCCTCAAATTTCGCCTCAAGTGCTGTACAGTTGTCTTGTCGGTAGGGGAAGCGGCAAGCCCCCCGGTCCATAAACCCCATCCCAACGCAAGGGAGAGCCATGACTTCTACGCAGGCGACCGCGCCCTACGCGGTGATGGTCCAGCCCGACGGCTGGTTCGAGCTCGCCGACTGGACCCCCACGACAGCGGTAGCCGATGCGCTGAACTGCCAGCTTGCCCGCCCTGTCGTTGTGAGCGGGGAGCTGACCATGTGGGTGGACGAGGACGCCGTTCCGCACGGTCTTGCGTACAACGGCCCGGCCGCCAAGGTCCTGCGCGTGTTCCGGGCCGATGGGCCCCCGTACTTCGGCCCGGTCCTGTTCACCGGCCGCACCGACACCGTGGCCGACAGCGGAGCTCACGGACTGACCGAAGACCAGGCGCTGCAACTGATCGAGGGGCATCTCACGCGCCTCGCGAAGATCCCGCAGCAGCGCACCCGCTGAGTTCCACGAAGCGGCCGGCCGGATTCCCCCAGTCGACCGCCCCCGCCTGCCGGGCCGGGAGTGGCACCCGGCCCCACAGGCCGACCGGATAACGAACCACAGAAAGAGACACGCCCATGAGGCACTTCCTGACCCCCACCGACCGCCCCGGCGATCGAACCAACCTTGCGCGCCGCTCAGCCGCCCTCATGAGGTCCATTGCCAGCGCGGCCGGTGAAGGCACCCACCGGCTGTCTGTCGTCCTGGTGAGCCTCCACCGGGCCGACGAGGCCGAGTGCACGTTCACGGGCCCTGTCCTAGACGAGACCACCCCCGAAGACGGCGTGGTGAAGACCGCTTTCCTTCTGGCTCAGACCACCAACGGAGCCATGGCGATGGTGGTCCTGCGCTCGACGGATCCGCACGGCGCGGTAACCGCCATGTCCTGGGCGGTCAGCGAGTTGGTCGCACGCCCCGCCACGGCTGCACAGAGCCGCATTGCGCACTGCATCAGCGAGGGCCGCGACGACACGGACCCTGACCCCGGTGTCACGTTCGTGGACGCGCCTGCCCTCATCTGACCCCGCCCGGGGAACGACTGGCGTCCTCTCGGCCAGCCGCCCGGCATCACCAGGATTCCCACCCCGTAGCCGGGCGGGCAGCCTCTGCCCGCCCGCAGGAGGCCACACCTATGACCACGACCCATGACAGCCCGAACGGCTTCCGGATCGGCGAGGCTGACAGCCAATGCCGCTACCCAGTCTTCGCCGACGACCAGTACATCGGCAGCATCTTCCGGTGGCATGGCGGTTGGCTTGCGATCCCGGCCGGAGCGAGTGAAGCAATTCGCCAGGGTGACGGCCGGACCGGCAGCGCCGCCGCCGCCAGGCACCTCCTGGAGGAGTTCCGCGCGGGGCGCATCACACCCCAGGCCGATACGTCGACCACCAATCCTGTCCCCGCCAGCACCGCCGGGTCCGTGCCGCTGCTGCACCCCCGCATGCGCGACACCGACCGCAACCGCGACGCGGCACACAAGGCCCTGACAGGACTGACCGCATACCTGTGGGAGCCGCTCGGCGGCTACCCCGGCTCAGACAACCCGTGGGCGCTCCGCTGCAAGCTCTGCGGCTGGACAGGCAACCGCTACTGGTCGCACCTGCGGGGCCGCAACGGGCTCCCGCCCTCCCCGTACCGGCACCCCGGCTGCATCGACGCCGACCAGGTCCGGGCCCGCATCCCCGCTTATGCGAAAACCCCGCAGGACTGACCACCAGTAGACCGGCGTGGGGGAGTGGCATCCCCGCCACCGAAGAACACCCGAAGAGCGAGGACACCTATGGACTCCCGGCAATTCCGAGAACTGGAACAGCGCGCCAAGGTGCTGCTTGACGCCCTGTTCGACGCTGCTGGTGACGGCTGCCACGTCCTGACCGGTGGCGGCGGCCCCCTCAGCTTCTCCTTGCATTTCCACAACCAGGGAACCGTCACGCACCTCAGCGTAGGCGCTGAGCTGGAGGACGCACTGATGACGGCGACCTTCGCCGTAACAGAAGCAGGCGGGGCATTCATCCTGCGCACGCCCAGGGACGACGGCACCGCCCGGCTATGGGGCTGGCGCATCAGCGACGGAGACGCCAAGCCACTGACCAGCCTCTGGCTCCGCAACGCCTACGCCGTCGACCACGAGACCGGCGACTTGATCCCCCCGGAGCCGCGCGCCTGCTACGAAGACGCCCCCTGCCTTCACTTGAGCCGCTAGCGGCCCCGCCGACACCACTCCCTCATCCATAGGCGGGCTGAGCCTCTCAGCCACACGCCTGCGTCAGACACGATGGAGAAACCCTCATGGCACACGAGATCGAACAGTTCACCGACGGTACCGCTGCATTCGTCAGCGCGCGTGAGAGTGCGTGGCACCGGCTGGGCACCGTGACGGCCGACGCCCTGACCGCCGAGGACGCAATGCGCCTGGCCGCCCTCGACGGATGGAACGTCCGGCTGATCGGGCTCCATGCAACCGAACTCACGGCCGACGGCACGACCCTGTTGGACGTGCCGAACCACCGGGCGAGCGTACGCACCCATCCCAAGACCGGGCTCCCGGAAACCCTGGGAGTGGTCGGCCCCGACTACACGCCGGTACAGAACGAGGAGCACGCCGAGTTCTTGAACTACCTGGTGGATGAATCAGGGGCGCACTTCGAGACGGCGGGTTCGCTGCGGGAAGGCCGACAGGTCTTTCTGACGATGAAGCTGCCTCAGTCCCTGACCATCGGCCGGGATGACGCAGTCGATCTTTACATCGCGGCGTTCAACTCGCATGACGGCAGCAGCGCGTTTCGCATTGTCGTCACACCCGTCCGCGTGGTGTGCGCAAACACTCTTCGCGCTGCCCTGAGGGACGCCAAAAGCAGCTACACCGTCCGCCACACCTCGGGGGCACGCGGACGCATCGCCCAGGCCCGCCAGGCCCTCGGCTTGACGTTCAAGTACGCCGAGGAGTTCGAGAAGGCGGCCCAGCGCATGCTGGACGCAGAAATGTCGACCCCGGCACTGCGCACGGTAGTCGACACCCTGTGGCCCCTGGCCGACAGCGACAGCGCTCGGAAGAAGACCAACCGAGACACGAGGTGGGCCAGCATCCGCAACCTCTTTGAGCAGGCGGACACACAGGCCGGCATCCGGGGCACCGTCTGGGCGGGCTACAACGCGATCACGGAGTACGCCAACCACGTGGCCCCGGCACGCGGAGCGAACCCGGCACTGAAGAATGCCGCCCGAGCCGAGCGAGTGATCACAGGAACGGCCGACGACGTGATGGAACGCGCCTTCCGCCTCATGTCCGTCTAGCTGCCACCCAATTCGTCCACCAGGCCTCACGGGGGCGGGAGAGCCTCTCCCGCCCCCGCGTCACCCCTCTGACAGGAGTCACCATGCCTATCCACGCCACTGCCCAGCTGATCGGCGGACGCTCACACCAGTGCGACGCCACCGCGACCTACACCTACCGCGGCACCCGTGCCTATGCCCTGCTCGACGGGATCGGCAGCACGGAAGAAGTCCAGACCTGGACCCAGACAGCCGCGCGGCGATTGGCCCGCGCCGCTGCCTACTGCGGGGCCCCGGTAGGTCTGCGCGCCGTCCACGCCGTGCGAGCGGCCGAACTCGCCCGCGCCGACTGGTACGCCGAGTACATGCCCAAAGCCGTAGCGGTCGTGGCGGTCGCAGCACCCGGCAGGGACTTGGAAGTGGCCTGGTGCGGTGACGCCCGAGCGTACCAACTTCCGGCCACGACAGAGCAGCTGAGCCGACTGACGACCGATCATAACCGGCGTCAGCAGTTGCTCGACATGGACGTGGATCCCGGTCCCTACTCCCGCAACATCGTCACGTCCTACCTGGGCGACACCAGCCCCCACGTATCGATCGGATCAGTTACGGCTCCGAACAGCGGCAGGCTCCTGCTGGCCAGCGACGGGGCGTACGAGCCGCTGGAAGACGCCGAACTCACCGTGGCCAACTACCTTGTGGGACCCCCACAGCGAGCGGCCCGAACCTTGGTCTCGGCCGCCATCGAGCATGGAGGAAGCCGCGCCGACAACGCCACGGTTCTCGTTGTGGATCTGGGCGGGTAGGCGCCGCCGGTCAGTGAAGCTGAACCAGCAAAATCCTGACCTACACAGTGGATCATGGGCCTGGTTCCAGAGTCCATCCTCATCTTAAAATGAAGCAGACAAGACCCGCAGGGGAGAGTGGTCAAGGCCTTGGGCAGTGGGGGCCGGTCTGCTCGCTGCGACCCTCGGTTCCGAGTCCCCGCCCCTCCCTGTTGCTGGCCGCCCGCGCAGCGGGCATCGGGCCGGGGAGCGCAGCGACCGGGCCTTGGGGCCTGGAGGCGGAGCCGGAAAGGCCTAGGGCGGGGGAGCGGAGCGGACCCGCCCAACGGGCCGAAGGCCCGAACCCCATGAAATGGGGTCACCCAGGCCTGCGGAGCAGGCCGTTCGGGATGGAGCGAAG
>NZ_JBITDH010000016.1:0-83207 GCF_044454045.1 Streptomyces sp. NPDC051578 | reverse complement strand
GTCGAAGCGGCCGAGGCGGCGCTGACCCGTCACGGTGCCCGCACCGAGCGCCTGGCCGTCGACCCGGCCACCACCACCCGCACCGCACTCGCCGCGCAACTCGCCGCCCATGGGGACTCCACCGGGATCCTCTCCCTCCTCGGCGCCGACGAGCGGGCGCACCCCGATCACCCCGACCTGCCCCTCGCCGCCGTCGGCACCACCCTCCTCGCCCAGGCGGCCGCCGACGCGGAGCTCACCGCCCGGTTGTGGGCCCTCACCCGCGGCGCGGTCGCCGTCTCGCCCGGTGAACTGCCCCGGTCCGCCGGTGCCCAGGTCTGGGGTCTGGGGCGCGGCATCGCGCTGGAGCAGCCGCGCCTGTGGGGCGGGCTGGTGGACCTGCCCGAGACCCCCGGACCGCGGGACTGGGACCGGCTCGCCGCGGCCCTCGCCCGTACCGACGCCGAGGACCAGATGGCCGTCCGCGCCTCCGGCACGTACGGGCGCCGGCTCGTCCCCGCCGGTGCCGCCCCCGCCCGCCGGGCGTACGAGCCGCGCGGCACCGTCCTGATCACCGGCGGCACCGGCGCGCTCGGCGCCCACGTCGCCCGCTGGCTCGCCGGAGCAGGCGCCTCCCACCTGGTGCTCACCGGCCGGCGCGGCCCCGATGCGCCCGGGGCCCTCGAACTGGCCGCCGAACTGCGCGGTCTGGGCGCCGACGTGACCCTCGCCGCCTGCGACGTCTCCGACCGCGCCGCGCTCGACGCACTGCTGGCCGCCCACCCGCCGACCGCCGTCTTCCACACCGCCGGCGTCCCGCACTCCGCGGCCTTCCTGGACACCGGGGCCGAGTTGTTCGCCGAGGTGTACGCGGGCAAGGTCGCGGGCGCCCGCCACCTGGACGAACTGACCCGCGCGCGCGGGCTCGTACTCGACGCGTTCGTGCTGTACTCCTCCGGCGCCGGCGTCTGGGGCAGCGGCGGCCAGAGCGCCTACGGCGCCGCCAACGCCGCCCTCGACGCGCTCGCCGAACGGCGCCGCGCCCAGGGCCTCGCCGCGACCTCCGTGGCCTGGGGCCTGTGGGGCGGCGGCGGCATGGGCGAAGGCGCCGGCGAGGAGTTCCTCAGCAGCAGGGGCCTGCGCGCCATGGACCCGGTCCTCGCGGTCGGGGCTCTCGGCCGGGCGCTCGACCGCGAGGACGTGTGCGTGGCCCTCGCCGACATGGACTGGCCGCTCTTCGCGAAGGGCTTCACCGCCTTCCGGCCCAGCCCCCTCATCGCCGACCTGCCGGGCGTACGGGAGGCGACGGGCGCCGACGAGCCGGACGGACCGGCGGACGACGGCCTGAACGCCCGCCTCGCGGCCGCCGGACCGGCCGAGCGCTTCGAGATCGTGCTCGACGCGGTGCGCCGCGCCGTCGCGGCCGTGCTCGGCCACGCCGGGCCCGAGGACGTCGACCCGGAAGGAGCCTTCAAGGACATCGGGTTCAGCTCCCTCACCGCGGGCGAGTTCGCCGGGCGGCTCAGCGCCGCCACCGGGCGCAAGCTGCCCCCGACCCTCGTCTTCGACTATCCGACGGCCTCCGCCGTCACCGCCCACCTGGTCGAACTCCTCGCCCCCGCGGGCCCCGGGCCACAGGGGGCCGAAGACCCCGAGGAGGACCGGATCCGGGCCGCGCTGGCGACGCTGCCGCTGTCGGCGCTCCGCGAGTCCGGCCTGCTCCCCGCCCTCCTCGCGCTCGCCCCGGGCGCCGAGCCGGCGTACGGGGCTCCCGCGCCCACGCTCCAGCAGCGCTCCGGTGGCGGCGCGTTCGATGACCTCAAGGCCGGCACCAAGGCCGGCGTAGGCGCCGCCCCCGAGGCCGACGAGGTCGCGCACATAGACGACCTCGACGGCGACGCACTCATCGAGCTGGCCCTGCGCGACGCGGCCGCCTGACGCCCGAGCCCCGTCCTCCGCCCGCCCGCCCCGCCGCCCCCGTCCAGAGAGGGACCCACCGATGGCCATGTCCTCCGAGAAGCTCATGGAGGCGCTGCGCACCTCGCTGAAGGAGACCGAACGCCTGCGCAGGCGCAACCGGGAACTGGCCGCGGCCGCGCACGAGCCCATCGCCGTCGTCGGGATGGCCTGCCGCTATCCCGGCGGGGTGGACTCGCCGGAGGGGCTCTGGGACCTGGTCGCCGCCGGGCGGGACGCCGTCGGGCCGTTCCCGCGGGACCGGGGCTGGGACCTGGAGGGGCTCTACGACCCCGACCCCGAATCCTCCGGCACCACCTACTGCGACCAGGGCGGGTTCCTCTCCGGCGCCACCGACTTCGACGCCGCGTTCTTCGGGATCCCGCCCCGCGAGGCCGTCGTCATGGACCCCCAGCAGCGGCTGCTGCTGGAGACTTCGTGGGAGGCTCTGGAGCGCACCGGCCTCGATCCGCGGACCCTGGCCGGCTCCGGTACGGGCGTGTACGTGGGCGCCGCCCACGCCGCCTACGCGAGCGACCCCGACCGGGTCCCCGAGGGGTCGCACGGCTATCTGCTGACGGGCAGTGCGGACGCCGTGCTGTCCGGCCGGATCTCGTACGCCCTCGGCCTCGAAGGCCCCTCCATGACGGTGGAGACGGCCTGTTCGTCCTCGCTGGTCGCCCTGCACCTCGCGGTGGCTGCCCTGCGGCGCGGCGAATGCGGCATGGCGCTGGCCGGGGGCGTCGCGGTCATGCCGGACGCCGCCGCGTTCGTGGAGTTCTCCCGGCAGAAGGGCCTGGCCCCCGACGGCCGGTGCAAGGCCTTCTCGGCCGACGCCGACGGCACCGGATGGGCGGAGGGCGTGGGCGTCCTCGTCCTGGAGCGGCTCTCCGACGCCCGGGAGGCCGGCCGCACCGTCCTCGCCGTCATCCGGGGGACCGCCGTCAACCAGGACGGCGCCAGCAACGGCCTCACCGCCCCCAACGGCCCCTCCCAGCAGCGCGTCATCCGCCAGGCCCTCGCCGACGCCGGACTCGAACCCCTGGACGTGGACGCCGTCGAGGCCCACGGCACCGGCACGCGCCTTGGCGATCCCATCGAGGCGCAGGCCCTGCTGGCGGTGTACGGGCAGGGCCGGCCCGAGGACGCGCCGCTGCGGCTGGGTTCGCTCAAGTCCAACATCGGGCACGCGCAGGCCGCCGCCGGGGTGGGCGGCGTCATCAAGACCGTCCAGGCCATGCGGCACGGGCTGCTGCCCCGGACCCTGCACGCCGAGGAGCCCACCCCGCACGTCGACTGGACGGTCGGCGGCGTCCGGCTGCTGACCGAGCCCGTCCCGTGGCCGGCCGGCTCCCGGACGCGCCGGGCGGGCGTCTCGGCCTTCGGCGTGGGCGGCACCAACGCGCACGTCATCCTGGAGGAGGCACCCCCCGCCCCGGCCCCCGCCCCGCAGGAGGCGCCGCGCGTCGTCCCGCCCCTCGTGCCGTGGTTCGTCTCCGGCCGTTCCGGGCCCGCCCTGCGCGCCCAGGCGGCCCGGCTGCGCGAACACCTCGCCGACGCCCGGCCCTGCCCCCTCGACACCGGCCTCTCCCTCGCCGCCACCCGTACCGCCTTCGACCACCGCGCCGTCGTCCTCGGCGCCTCCTACGCCGACCTCGCCCGCGGCCTGGACGCCCTCGCCGACGGCACCCCCTCCCCGGCCGTCGTCCGGGGTGTGCGCCGGCGCGAGGCGAAGACCGCCTTCCTCTTCACCGGACAGGGCAGCCAGCGCCCCGGCATGACCCGCGAACTGCACCGCGAGCAGCCCGTGTTCGCGAAGGCGTGGGACGCCGTCGCGCAGCGCCTCGACGCCCGCCTGGAACGGCCGCTGGCCGCCGTACTGGACGCCTCGCCCGGCACACCCGACGCGCAGCTCCTGCACCGCACCCGGTACACGCAGGCCGCCCTGTTCGCGGCGGAGGTGGCCCTGTTCCGGCTGCTGGAGCACTGGGGCATGCGGCCCGACGTCCTCCTCGGGCACTCCGTGGGCGAGATCGCCGCCGCGCACGTGGCCGGCGTACTCGGTCTCGACGACGCCTGCGCCCTCGTCTGCGCCCGCGGCCGGCTGATGGACGCGCTGCCGCCGGGCGGCGCCATGCTCTCCGTCCGCGCCGCCGAGGAAGAGGTACGGGACCTGCTGGCCGCGCACCCCGGCGCGGTGGACGTCGCCGCCGTCAACGGCCCCCGGTCGGTGGTCGTCTCGGGCACCGAACAGGCCGTCGAGGCCGTCCGGGCCCGTCTGGAGGAACGGGGGACGAAGACCAGGCGGCTCACCGTCAGCCACGCCTTCCACTCGCCGCTCATGGACCCCGTACTGGCCGAATTCCGCGAGGTCGCGGACCGGCTGGCCTACCACGCCCCCCGCATCCCCGTGATCTCCAACGTCACCGGCCGCCGCGCCGCCGGACAGGACCTGCGCACCGGCGACTACTGGGCCCGGCACATCCGCTCGGCCGTCCGCTTCGCCGACGGGGTGCGCACCGCCCGCGCCCAGGGCGCCGCCACCTTCGTCGAACTCGGGCCGGACGGCGTGCTGTGCGCCATGGCCGAGGACGTACTGGCGGCGCCGGACGCCCCCGGGGCGGCCCCCGCCGACGAGGCGCCCCTGCTGGTGCCCGTACTGCGGCGCGGCCGCCCCGAGGGCGAGACGCTGCTGCGCGCCGTGGCCGCCGCCTCCGCCCGGGGCGCCGCCCTCGACCGCGCGCGCCTCTTCGAGGGAAGCGGCGCCCGTCCGGCCCCGCTGCCGGTGTACGCCTGGCAGCACCGCCGGTACTGGATCGCTCCCGCCGAACGCGGCGGCGCCCGCTCCGGCACCCGCCGCTACGAGGTCACCTGGCGGCCCCTGACCACCCCGCCCCCGGCCGCCCGCCTCGACGGGACCTGGCTGGTCGTCGAACCCGCCCGAGCCGCCGCACCGCTCGGCGAGGCCGCCGAACGGGCCCTGACCGCGCGCGGCGCGACCGTCCACCGGCTGTCCCTGGACGCCGGGGCGGCCGACCTGTCCACCGCCGCCGCCCTGTTCGACGCGCCCGGAGCCGCCCCGGCCGGTGTGCTGTCCCTGCTGGGCACGGCCGAGGACACCGGGTCCGAACCGGTCCCGGCCGCCGTCCGGGCCACGCTGCACCTCGCCCGGGCCATGGCGGTAAGGACCCCCTCCGCCCGCCTGTGGTGCGCGACCCGGGGCGCGGTGGCCGTGGCCGACGGCGAACGGCCCGGGGCCGCGGGTGCCCAGCTGTGGGGCCTCGGCCGGGTGGCGGCACTCGAACTCCACGCGCTGTGGGGCGGCCTGGTCGACCTGCCCGGCACGGACCCGGCCGACGACGACGCCTGGCGGCTGCTCGCCACCGCGCTCGGCGGACCCGAGGACCAGGTGGCCGTCCGCGCCGGACACGCCTACGGCCGCCGGCTCACCGCCGCCCCCGCACCCCGCTCCGGGCGGTCCCCGTACCGTCCGCACGGCACCGTCCTGGTGACCGGCGGGACCGGCGCCCTCGGCGGGCACCTGGCCCGCCGGCTCGCCGCCGAGGGCGCCGCGCACCTGCTCCTCGTCGGCCGGCGCGGCCGCCAGGCCCCGGGCGCCGCGGAGCTCGAAGCCGAACTCCTCGCGCTGGGCGCCAAGGTGACCTTCGCGGCCGCCGACCTCGCGGACCGGGACGCGCTCGCCGCCCTGCTGGCACAGGTCCCCGCCGACGCCCCGCTGACGGCCGTCTTCCACGCCGCGGGCGTTGCGCAGGTCAGTCCCCTCGCGGAAGCCGGGGCCGAGGTCTTCGCGGACGTCTACGCGGGCAAGGTGGCCGGCGCCCGCCACCTCGACGAACTGACCCGGCCCCTCGCCCTCGACGCGTTCGTCCTGTACTCCTCGGGCGCGGGCGTCTGGGGCAGCGCCGGACAGTGCGCTTACGCCGCCGCCAACGCCGACCTCGACGCGCTGGCCCTGCGCCGGCGCGCCGACGGGCTGCCCGCGACCTCCGTCGCCTGGGGCCTGTGGGGCGGCGGCGGAATGGGCGACGGCGAAGGCGGCGCGTACCTGCGGCGCAGGGGCGTACGGCCGATGGACCCGCAGGACGCGCTGACCGAGCTGCTGCGCGCCGTCGCGGCGGGCGAGGCCAACGTGACGGTCACCGACACCGACTGGGGGGCCTTCGCCGACGGCTTCACCGCCTACCGCCCCAGCCCCCTGATCGCGGACCTCGTCCCGGCATCCCCCGACGAGGACCGACCTGCTGCCGCCGCACCGGCCACGACCGCCGCCCCGGCCCCCGCCCGCGACCTGGCCGCCCTGCCCCCGGCGGAGCGTCCCGCCGCCGTCCTCACCCTCGTGCGGGCCGAGGCCGCCTCGGTACTCGGCCACGCCACCCCCGACGAGGTCGAGGCCGACACGCCGTTCCTGCTGCTCGGCTTCGACTCCCTGGCCGTCACCCACTTCCGGCGCGCGCTGAACGCCGTCACCGGGCTCGGCCTGGACGCCGAGGCGCTGTTCACCCACGACACCCCGGCCAAGCTCGCCGCCCACCTGACGGAACTCCTCGGCTCGGAACGCGGCGAACAGGACGCGGCCGCAGCCGCAGCCGCCACCCTCGTCCCGCTCTACCGGGACGCCGTCGCCTCCGGCAGGGTGACCGAGGCCGTCGACGCGCTCGGCGCCGTCGCCACCCTGCGCCCCGTCTTCACCCGCGAACGCCCCCACCCGGTCACGCCCGTACCCCTCCTGCCCGCACCCGGCGCCGAAACCCCCGGCCGGCCGCTGCTCATCGCGGTCAGCGGCACCGCCGCCGTGTCCGGCCCCATGGAGTTCGCCGCCTTCGCCACCGCCCTGGCCGGACGGCGCCCCGTCCTCGCGCTCCCGCAGCCCGGGTTCCGGCCCGGGGAGCCGCTCCCCGACTCCCTCGAAGCCCTGTGCGCGGCGCACGCCGCAGCCGTCACCCGCCTCGCCGCGGGCCGACCGTACGCGCTGATCGGCCACTCCGCCGGCGCCAACGCCGCCCACGCGCTCGCCCTGCACCTGGAGCGCACCGGCCCCGGGCCCGCCGCCCTCGTCCTCGCCGACGTCTACACCCCGAGCGCGCCGGGGGCCATGGGCACCTGGCGGGACGTCATGCTCCGCTGGGCGATGGACCGTACGCCCGTACCGCTCGACGACACCCGGCTGACCGCCATGGGCGCCTACCACCGGCTCCTGCTCGGCTGGACCCCGCAACCCACCCGCGCCCCGGTCCTGCACCTGCGCGCCACCGACCCCATGGCCGCCTGGAACGACCCGCACGAGGACTGGCGGTCCACCTGGGACTCCGCCCACACCGCGCTGGACGTCCCCGGCAACCACTTCACGATGATGACCGAGCACGCCCCGGCCACCGCCCGCGCCGTGGACGCCTGGCTGGACGCGCTGCCCGGCGGCGACCGATGACGAGGAGCCCCATGACCTCAAAACTGCCGCCCGCGCCGCAGCCGCCCGCGACGCAGGCGACCGCCGAGTCCGCCCGGGCCACCGCCCGTCGGGCCCGCGGTGACCAACTCACCCGGGCCGCCCAGTGGTTCGCCGGGATCGCGGGTGACCCGTACGGGCTGATCCTGCGCGCCGGGACCGACGACCCGGCCCCGTACGAAGAACGCGTGCGGGCCCTGGGCCCGCTGCACCACAGCGAGCTGCTGGACACCTGGGTGACGGCCGACCACGCCGTCGCCCGGCAGGTCCTGGAGGGCCCTGCCTTCGACGGACCCGGAGCCGCCGGCGACGACCCGGTCGGCGACCTGCTCCCGTACCGCGGCACCGCCTTGGCCCTCGACCGGGCGGACGCCGCCCGGCTGAGCGCGCTCACCGCCTTCGGCGGCCCCCTGCTGCACGTCCCGGACGAGACCGCGGCCGAGGAGCAGGCCGGCGCGCACGCCCGGACGCTGCTGGCAGGGCTCGGCCGGCGCTTCGACCTCGCCGAGGACTTCGCACGCCCCCTCATGGGCCCCGTGCTCGCCGGACAGCTCGGCCTGCCCGACCACGCGCACGCCGAGTTCGCCCGTCTCCTGCCCGGCTGCCGCCACGCCCTCGACGGCCTGCTCTGCCCCCAGACCCACGCCACCGGCCGGGCCGCCGAAGCCGCCGAACAGGCCATGGGCGCCCTGCTCGCCCGCGCCTTCGAGGGGGCCGGCGCCGATGCGGTGCGGGCCCGTCTGGTCGTGGCCGTCAGCGCCGCCGAGGCCACCGCCGTCCTCGTCGCCAACGCCGTCCGCGTGCTGCTCGCGGAGCCGGGCGCCTGGCAGCGGGTCGCGGCCGGCCCCGCCGCGGCCGGGGCGGCCGTCGCACACACCCTGCGCACCGCACCGCCCGTACGGCTGGAGACCCGCGTGGCCCGCACCGGCGCCACCCTCGCCGGCACCCCGCTCCCGGCCGGGGCGCGGGTGACCGTCCTCGTCGCCGCCGCGGGCCGCGACCCGAGGGCACCCGAGGACGCCGGCCCCCTCGGCCTGCCCCGCGACCTGCACTTCGGGCTGTCCGCCCACCTCGTCGCGGCGAACGCCCGCGCCGCGCTGCGCGTCCTCGCCGAGACCCTGCCGGACCTGCGCACCGCCGGCGAACCGGTGACCCGGCCGCGCTCGCCGGTGCTGCGGGCCCCCGCCCGCTTCCCGGTCGCCACGGCCGGCTGAACCGGCCCGACCGCCCGCCCACCGTCACGAGGGCCCCGAGGGGGAGACGACGTCATGCGCGTCCTGATCACGTGCTTCGCGCACAACACCCACTACTACAACCTGGTGCCGCTCGCCTGGGCTCTGCGCGCCGCGGGCCACGAGGTCCGGGTCGCCAGCCAGCCCGCGCTCACCGAGGTGATCAACGGCTCCGGGCTGACCGCCGTACCCGTCGGCGACCTGGACTCCATCGCCGAGCTGATGACCCGGATCGGCGGCGACCCCACCCCCTACCAGCAGGGCCTGGACTTCGCGCAGACCCGCCGCGGCCCCCTCGGCTGGGAACACGCCCTGGGGCGGCAGACCATGATGACGGCCATGTCGTTCGCACCGCTCAACGGCGACACGACCATCGACGACCTGGTGGACTTCGCCCGCGCCTGGCGGCCCGATCTGGTGCTGTGGGAGCCGTTCACCTACGCGGGCCCCATCGCCGCGCACGTCGTCGGCGCCGCCCACGCCCGGCTCCTGTGGGGGCCCGACGTCATCCTCGCCGCCCGGCGCCAGTTCCTCGAACTGCTCGCGCTCCAGCCCGAGGAGCGGCGCGAGGACCCGATGGCCGAATGGCTGACCTGGACGCTGGAGCGGCACGGCGTCACCCCCGACGCCGCCGCGATCGAGGAGGTCATCGGCGGCCACGCGACCATCGACCCGGCCCCCGCGGGCCTGCGCGTGCCCGCACCCGGCGAGCTGCTGCCGATGCGCTTCGTCCCGTACAACGGCCCCTCAGTGGTCCCCGACTGGCTGCACGCGCCACCCGCCCGGCGCCGCGTGTGCATTACCCTCGGCGTCTCCGCGCGCGAGACGTACGGCCGCGACGCCGTCCCGTTCGAGGAACTGCTGCACGCGCTGGGCGACGTGGACGCCGAGATCGTCGCCACCCTCGACGCGAGCCAGCTGCGGGACCGCGAGGGCCTGCCCGCCAACATCCGGGCCGTCGACTTCGTGCCCATGGACGTGCTCCTGCCGACCTGCGACGCGATCGTCCACCACGGCGGCGCGGGCACCGGCTACACCGCGACCCTGCACGGCGTGCCGCAGATCATCGTCGGTTCGCTGTGGGACGCCCCGCTCAAGGCCGAACTCCACGCCGAGCAGGGCGCCGGCATCGACCTGCCGCCCGAGAAGCTCGACGCGGCCTCGCTGCGGGAGGCCGTCGTACGGGCCCTCACCGACCCCTCGCTCGCCGCGGGCGCCCGCCGCCTGCGCGAGGAGACGCTCGCCGCCCCGTCCCCCGCAGCCCTCGTCCCCGCCCTGGAACGCCTGGCGGCGCACCACGGCCACACCCCCCACCCCAGCCAAGGAGACCCGACGTGACCACCACCGACCTGCGCCCGGACCAGGGCTACACGGGCGGCATCGCCCGCCTCTACGACCTCGTCCACCAGGGCAAGGGCAAGGACTACGCCCGTGAGGCCGCCGACCTGGCGGCCCTGGTCACCGCCACGGTGCCCGGCGCCCGCACCCTCCTCGACGTGGCCTGCGGCACCGGACTCCACCTGGAGCACCTGGGCGCGGTCTTCGACACCGCCGAAGGCCTGGAGCTCTCGCCCGACATGCGGGAGATCGCACAGCGCCGCAACCCGGCCGCGACCGTCCACGCCGGCGACATGCGCGACTTCGCCCTGGACCGTACGTACTCCGCCGTCACCTGCATGTTCAGCTCCATCGGCCACATGCGCGACGAGGACGAACTCGACGCGGCGCTCGCCCGCTTCGCCGCGCACCTCGACCCCGCGGGCGGGGTCGTCGTGGTCGAACCGTGGTGGTTCCCGCAGACCTTCACGCCCGGATTCGTGGGCGCGTCGATCGTGGAGGCCGAGGGCAAGACCATCTCGCGGGTCTCGCACTCCCGGCTGGAGGGCGACGCCACGCACATCGACGTCCACTACCTCATCGCCGAACCGGGCCGGGACATCACGCACCTGTCCGAGAGCCATCTGATCACCCTCTTCGAGCGCGCCGCCTACGAGCGGGCCTTCGAGCGGGCCGGCCTGGAGGTGGAGTTCCAGGAAGGCGGGCCGTCCGGCCGGGGCCTCTTCGTCGGCGTGCGCGCCTGACACGGCCCGCGCACCGGAACGGGCCCGCGCCTGACGGCCCGCGCGCCCGACACGGCCGCCCACCCGAAACGCGGGTCGCGATCCGGCGGGAACCCGGGACACGAACGCCCGGGACCCGGTCGAGGACCACTCGGGTCCCGCCGGAGGAGCCGGGCCGCCGGGAGCGTCCCACGGGACCCGGCGGCCCGTGGGACGGTCCCCGCACCGCCGCCCCAGCGGTCACACCAGCCCGCCTGGAACCGGGGACAGGTCCGGTCCAAGGTGGTGCGGCCACTGCCCGGCCCCCCGGTCCGGCCCGCCCGTGGTGGCCAGGTCACCACTCCTTCCGCACCCCGTCCGGACGCCCCCGTGTCCGGTTGACGCTCGTTCAAGACGGAAGTTACGTTCCCCGGCATCTGAGGTTCCGTCCTATTTGACCGTTGGGGGCAGCGATGACGGGGGAGTCGGCGACCCTCCTTGGCCACACAGAAGAGGACGTACTGCGCGTCCTGGAACTCCTCGCGAGCGAGGCACCCGCCCGCTCCTACGACGAACTCGTCGCCCGCGCCCGCAGGTCCGGCGACACCCGCCGGGCCGAACGGCTGGAGCGAGCCCGGAGCCTGGCCCTGGAAGTCAGCGGGCTCTTCGAACGCCGCAGCCGCCGCGAGGCCGACCTGGCCTCCCTCGTGGACGCCGCCCGCGACCTCACCCGGCCCGGCGGCCTCGACGCGACCCTGCGCCTGATCACCCGCCGCGCCCGGCTCATGATGAACACGGACCTCGCCTGCACCGTCCTGCTGGACGAAGACACCGGCGACGCCGTCGTCAGCACCGCCGACGGCGCGGTCAGCGCCCTCACCGTCGGCTACCGCGTGAGCGGCGCCGCCTTGCCCGCCGGCGTCCCCGGCGAACAGCCCGCCCCCTTCTGGACCGCCGACCACCTGGGCGACGACCCGCCCACCCCGGCCGGCGCGCTCGACGAGGTCCTGCACGCCGAATCCCTGCACGCCGTGCTCGGCGTGCCGCTGCGCGCCGACGACCGCCACCTGGGGCACCTGTACGTGGCCGCCCGCGGCATCCGCCACTTCACCCCCGAGGAGGTCGCGCTGATGTGCTCGCTCGCCGACCTCGCCGCCGTCGCCATCGGGGCCGCCCGGGACCTGGAGGACGTCCACACCGCCAACGCCGAACTGGAGGAGTCCGGGGCCCGCGTACGCGCCTCGCTCAGTGACGCCCTGCGCGCCAACAGCGTCCAGGACGAGCTGGTCCGGCTCGTCCTGGACGGCGCCGGCCTGGACGGACTCCTCGCCCGCGCCGCCACCGAGCTCGGCGGCAGCCTCGCCGTGCAGGGGCAGGGCGGCGAGCGTCTCGCCGAGCACGGCCGCACCCCCCGCCCCGACCCCCTGGAACTGGCCCGGGTACGGCTCGACGCCGCCGCCACCGGCATCGCCTGCCCCCTGTCCAGCGGCACCTGGGTGGTGCCGCTGTCCGTCCGCTCCGAAGACGTCGGTTGCCTCCTGTTCCACCCCGAGGACGCGAGCGCCGCGCCCGGTGAGCAGATCCTGCTGGCCTACGCCCGCACGGTCACCCTGCTCCTGGTCATGCAGCGCTCCACCGCCGTCGAGGGCCAGGTGCGCGACGAGCTGCTCGCCGACCTGACCACCTGGGACGGACCCTCCGACCGGGTCGTGGAACGGGCCGGCCGGTTCGCCGCCGAACTGCACCGCCCGCACGTGGTGGTCGTCGCCCACCCCCGGACCGGGGCCGCCGACCTCGTCGAGAGCTGGGCCACCGCCTACGCTCGCCGCCACCGCGGCATGAAGACCGTCCAGGGCGACCGGCTCGTCCTGCTGCTGCCCGGCGAGGACGCAGCCGCCCGCGCCCGCGAGGTCCGCGCCGAACTGGCCGGCGCCACCGGCGCCCAGGTCACCGTCGGTTCCTGCGGGCCCACCCGGGGCGCCGACGGCGTGCATCCCGCCTACCGGGAAGCCGTGCGCTGCCTGGAGGCCCTCACCGCCCTCGGCGGAGCCGGCCGCTCCGCCGCAGCCGCCGAACTCGGCTTCCTCGGCATGCTGCTCGCCGAGGAAAACGATGTCACCGGATTCGTGGAGCGGACCCTGGGGCCGCTGCTCGACCACGACGCGGAACGGTTCGGGAACCTCGTGGAGACCCTCCAGGGCTGGTTCATGGCCGCCGGCAGCCCCACCCGCGCCGCAGAGCTGCTCTACGTACACCCCAACACGGTCTCGCGCCGCCTGGAGCGCATCACCCAGCTGCTCGGCCGGGACTGGCAACACCCCGACCGGGCACTGGAACTTCAGCTCGCCCTGCGACTGCGACGGGCCCGAACCTCCCTCGACCCCGAGCCCGCCGGCCCCCCGTCACCATAGGGACCGCGGTCAGCGCGGCGGCGCCCCGGTGCGCGCCCGAGGCCAGCATCCGCTCGGCGTGCGCCAGCGACACGAGTGTGGCGTGCCGGTGCCAGCCGTGGTACGAGCGCCCCTCGAAGTCCAGGGCCCCCACGGCCAGCCCGGTGCGGCGGAAGTCGGCGTCGGCGCGCCCGATCAGCCTGCCCAGCCCCAGCAGCGTCCCGCGGCCCGCCCCCGTCATGTTCGTCAGCCACAGCTCCGACACCTCCCGGCTGTCCGGCGACCACACCCCGACCAGCGTCAGCGCCGCCGAGGCTCCCGGGCCGCCCGGCAGCCGCACCGGGAGCAGCGCCACCATCGACGTGCGCGGCAGTCCCGGCCCGGCCGGGTCGAACCACTCCACGGGCCGCCGCTGGGAGCGGGCCAGCTCCGCGAGCAGGGTCGCCGAACCGGCCGCGACCCGGCTCCGCCCCGCCGACAGGTTCGGGGCGAGCAGTCCCGTACCGCCGCCGATCCGCAGCAGGAACGACAGCCCGGCCTCCGAGAAGGCCTCTACCTGTGCGGGCAGCGGCTCCTCCCGGGCGTCGGCCACCACGGGGACCTCCGAGGCACCCCACGCGGCCGTCTCCAGGACCATGTCCACGGCCGGCGCCCGCGCCGCACCCTCGTCCATGGAGTCGGGTATCGCCGCCCGCTGACGCATCTCGGCGTCGTCGAGCCAGTCGCCGCTCAGCGACAGCCGCCAGTTCACCGGAATCGCCGCCGCGCCCGAGGCCAGCCACAGCCCGTACCCGTGCTGGCTGTTGACGACCTGGCCCAGCTGCGGCACGAACCTGCGGCCCACGCCCACCGAATGCCGGCCCGTCTTGGGGATGACCAGCGGCCGCACCACCCACGCCCGGGGCGCCAGCAGCCGGTCCAGGGCGCAGGCCAGGCGGGCGCGCAGCGGCGACCAGTCCCAGGTCGAGCAGCTGATGAAGTGGTGCAGGCTCTGCTCCGCGGCCCGCTCGTCGGTGCTCGCGGCCAGGTTGCGCATCGTCTTGCGGCCGGGCGCGGTCAGCAGCCCGTCCACGTACAGCTCGCCCTTGTGCCGCTGGTCCCGGCGGCGCAGCGAACCCAGTACGGACGCGCGCAGCGCCCGGGCCTCGGCGGCAGGATCACGCGGCAGTGCTTCGGCTTCCTCCGCCGGGCGGATGGCCCTCATGACGCTCCTCGGGGTCGGCGCCCCGAAACGCGCTGGCCGGGGGCGGTTCACTGGATCCCCTCCACCGTCCCCGCACCGGCGGGCACCGGCCAGGTCGGCCGGAAACACACTTCCCGCCCACCGGCCGCCACCGCCCCCGCCGGGCCCGGGGCCGCTCCCGGACCGTCCCGGGGTGGTGACCGGGCCACCACCCCGGGCCGCCGGAGGGCCGCCACGGGCCCGCTACGACGCTCAGCAGGCCCGGCGGACGGGTCACCGGAACCGGTGGATCCCGCTCCCCGCAAGGCATCCGGCCCCCGCGCGGGTGCGCCGCGAAGAGTGTGGCGGGCCGACCTCGTCCGCGGGACGGATCTCGGGAAGCGTGGAGAGGCGCGTACGTGGCGCCCGTTTTGTCGCTCGACCCCCGCGTGAACCCGGCACGAACCCCGCACCACCCCCGAGCACCAACCCCGCACGACCCCCAGGAGAGACGCATGCTGTCCCGCAGGCCAGGGAGGCGAATACCCCGCCTCCGCACCAGATTCCGGACCGGCGGGCGCCCCGGCCGCGCCGCGCGCCTGCTCGCCGTCGGCTGCGTACTGCTGTGCACCGGCGGCCTGCTCACCGCGGGCTCCGCCGGAGCGGCGACGGCCCCCGCACCCGAAGGCACCGCCCGGGTCCGGGCCCTGGTCGCGCAGATGACCCTGGACGAGAAGCTGTCCTTCGTCCACTGGACGGCCGGCCCCGCCGGCGGCCCCCTCGCCAAGGGCGTCGGCTACCTCCCCGGCGTCCCGCGCCTGGGCGTCCCCCCGCTCCAGGTCTCCGACGGCCCGACCGGCGTGCGCATCAACGGCGCCCGCTCCACCGCCCTGCCCACCCCCACGGCGCTCGCCGCCACCTTCGACGACTCCCTCGCCACCGCCTACGGCAAGGTCCTGGGCCACGAGGGCCGGGCGCTCGGCCAGGACGTCGTGCTCGGCCCGATGGTCAACACCATCCGGGTACCGCACGGCGGCCGCAACTTCGAGACGTTCAGCGAGGACCCGCTCGTCACCGCCCGCACCGCCGCCGCCCAGATCAAGGGCACCCAGAGCCAGGGTCTGATGGCCACGGTCAAACACTTCGCGGGCAACAACCAGGAGAGCGACCGCTTCACCGTCGACGCCTCCATCGACGAGCAGACCCTCCAGGAGATCGAACTCCCCGGATTCCGCAGCGCCGTCGACGCCGGCGCCGCCGCCGTCATGTGCTCCTACAACGGCGTCAACGGAACCCACTCCTGCGGCAACGACCAGCTGCTCCAGAAGGTCCTGCGCGAACAGTGGGGCTTCCGGGGCTGGGTGATGTCCGACTGGCTCGCCACCCACGCCACCACCGACATCACCAAGGGCCTCGACCAGGAACTCGGTCTGGAGATGGGCAAGCCCACCGACCCCGTCCCCGACTCCACGTACTTCGGCGCCTCCCTGCGCACCGCGCTGCGCGACGGCGCCGTCCCCGAAGCCACCCTCGACCGCTCCGTCACCCGCATCGTCACCCAGATGGAACGCTTCGGCCTCCTCGACGCCCCCGCCCCCCGGCGGCCCGTGCGCGACGCCCAGGCCGGCCGGGACACCGCCCGCCGCATCGCCGAGAACGGCGCCGTCCTGCTGCGCAACACCACCGCCGCGGGCCGTCCCGCCCTGCCGCTGACCGGGGCCGCCGCGAGCGACCTCGCCGTCATCGGCGACAGCGCCCTGCGCCCCAAGGTCTCCGGCCTCGGCAGCGCCCACGTCGTACCCGACGCCGCCCAGGCACCCCTGGACGCCCTGCGCGAACGCGCCGGCACGGGGGCCTCCGTACGCTACGAACCGGGCATCGACCGGCTCGGCACACCGCTGCCCGCCGAGAACCTCCGCCCCGCCTTCACCAACGGCAAGCAGCTCGACGCCGGCGATGACCGCGCCTTCTACGACGGCACCCTGACCGTCCCCGCCGACGGCGACTACCGCCTGGGCCTGCGCGTCGACGGAGGCCTGGCCGTCCTCCAGGTCGAAGGCCAGGACCCCGTCTACGCCGCCGACTCGTTCAGCGAGACCACCAGCGTCGTCCTGCGGCTCACCCGGGGCACGCACAAGCTGTCCATGAGCGGCTGGGCCTGGCCCGACCGCCCGCTGTCCGTGGACCTCACCTGGGTCACCCCGGAGCAGGCCGCCCAGAACCTCCAGCGCGCCGTCACCGCCGCCTCCGCCGCGAAGACCGCCGTCGTCTTCGCCCAGGACGAGGGCTCCGAGGGCTACGACCGGCCCTCCCTCTCGCTGCCCGACGGGCAGGACGCGCTGATCTCCGCCGTCGCCAAGGCCAACCCCAACACCGTCGTCGTCCTCAACACCGGCTCCTCGGTGCTGATGCCGTGGCTCTCCTCCACCGCCGCCGTCCTCGACATGTGGTACCCCGGCCAGGAAGGCGCCCGGGCCACCGCCGCCCTGCTGTACGGGGACGCCAACCCCAGCGGCAAGCTCACCCAGACCTTCCCCGCCGCCGAGGACGCCCAGCCGATGGCCGGGAACCCCAAGCGGTTCCCCGGAGTCGACGGCAAGCAGGAGTACAGCGAAGGCATCCACGTCGGCTACCGCTGGTACGACCAGCAGGGCGTCACCCCGCTGTTCCCCTTCGGCCACGGCCTGTCCTACACCACCTTCGACTACCGCGACCTCGCCGTGGAACGCACCCCCGCCGGCGGCGCCGTCGTCCGGGTGAGCGTGCGCAACAGCGGCGCCGTCGCCGGCAAGGAAGCCGTCCAGGTCTACCTCGGCCCCAGCGGTCTCGTCAGCGCCCCACAGGCCGTCAAGAAACTGGCCGGCTACACGAAGGTCGCCCTGGAACCCGGCGAGGAGAAGCGCGTCACCGTCCCCGTCGACGCGCGCCAGCTCCAGTACTGGAACACCCAGCGGCACGCCTGGCAGAACGCGCCGGGCCCCCGCACGGTCTCCGTCGGATCCTCCTCGGCGGACATCCGCCTCACGGGCCGCCTCACCCAGTGACCCACCACCACCCACCACCTCTGAGAGGAAGCGCATGACCGCAACAGAGCAGCCCAGGACCCCCGGGAACCCGATCGGGACCGCCGCCGCGATCAACGCCGGTGAGGACACCGGGCTGCGCCACGTCGCCGCCCTGTCCACCGAACTGCGGGACGTCGTCGAGGTCGAGCAGCGCCAGGTCCGCCTGGAGCGGGTGGTGCTGGTCGGCGTGTGGACCTCCGGCACGGTCGCGGAGGCCGAGAGCTCGCTCGCCGAGCTCGCCGCCCTCGCCGAGACCGCGGGCGCCCTGGTGCTCGACGGTGTGATCCAGCGCCGCGACAGGCCCGACCCGGCGACGTACATCGGCTCGGGCAAGGCGAAGGAGCTGCGCGACATCGTCGCCGAGAGCGGCGCCGACACGGTCGTGTGCGACGGCGAGCTGAGCCCGGCCCAGCTCGTGCGCCTGGAGGAGTTCGTCAAGGTCAAGGTCGTCGACCGGACCGCCCTGATCCTCGACATCTTCGCCCAGCGGGCCACCTCTCGCGAGGGCAAGGCCCAGGTCGCGCTCGCGCAGATGCAGTACATGCTGCCGCGGCTGCGCGGCTGGGGCGCCTCGCTGTCGCGGCAGATGGGCGGCGGCGGCGCCGGCGGGGGCGGCATGGCCACCCGCGGCCCCGGCGAGACCAAGATCGAGACCGACCGGCGCCGGCTGCGCGACAAGATGGCCAGGATGCGGCGCGAGATCGACGAGATGAAGACCGCCCGCGACCTCAAGCGCCAGGAGCGCCGCCGCAACAAGGTCCCGTCGGTGGCCATCGCCGGCTACACCAACGCGGGCAAGTCCTCGCTGCTCAACCGCCTCACCGGGGCCGACGTCCACGTCCAGAACGCCCTGTTCGCCACGCTGGACCCCACGGTGCGCCGCTCCGAGACCCCGGCCGGACGGGCCTACACCCTCGCCGACACGGTCGGATTCGTCCGGCACCTGCCGCACCAGCTCGTGGACGCGTTCCGCTCCACCCTGGAGGAGGTCGCCGAGGCGGACCTGATCCTGCACGTCGTGGACGGCTCCCACCCGGACCCCGAGTCCCAGATCGAGGCCGTGCGCGCCGTCGTCGGCGAAGTCGGCGGCGCCGGCGTGCCCGAGGTCATCGTGGTCAACAAGGCCGACGCCGCGAGCCCCGAGGCCCTGGAGCGGCTGCTGGCGGCCGAGCCGGGCGCGGTGGCCGTCTCCGCCCGCACCGGGGAGGGCGTCCCCGAGCTGCTGGCGCGTATCGAGGCGGAACTCCCGCACCCCGAGACGCAGGTGGAGGTGGTCATCCCGTACACCGAAGGACACCTGGTCGCAAGGATCCACGCGGACGGCGAGATCCTCGCCGAGAGCCACGGCGAGACCGGCACCCACCTGCGCGCCAACGTGGACGCCGCCCTGGCCGCGGAGCTCGCGGACTACGTGGCCTGAGCGCGCCCCGATGACTCCCCGTATCCGCCGGGGAAATCGGCCCGGAGGCCGGTTTTCGCAAAGGCGGACGGGGCACCGGCCGAAAGGGCCGGAGCAAGGCCCGGGCGGGTGGCGGGATTCGTTCCCCCAGCGGGAAAAGGGCTTCGCCGCAAGCCCGCTCGGGTGTCAGACTAAAGCAGCTCTGGAATTGCTCAGGAGGTAACCCATGACCGATACGCCGGAAAACAACGCCGCCGAGAACGACGGCAAGCGCAAGTTCCGTGAGGCTCTGGAGCGCAAGGCACGCACCGCCATGTCGCAGCAGGCCCAGCACGAGGGCCGGCTGAAGCTCAAGGGGTACAACGGACCCAACGGTCAGAACCGCAGCTTCCGCCGCAAGTCCGGCTGAGAGCGGCCCGGTACACCGCCCGGCGACCGCCCGGCAACCCGAAGGGGCCGCCGCGATCCGATTCCCCTCCCGGATCGCGGCAGCCCCTTCTCCGCGTCGCCCTGTAGAACCGCTCGAATGCCGCTGTAGTACCGCTTGAGCGGACCTCCCCCGCTCTCGGGCCGTGGTCGCCATCCGGCCTTTCCCGGCCGTCGCCGGTCCCTTCGCAAAACGCCGCGAACCACACCGTTCCCTCGGTTTCCTCTGGCCAGGACCCCTGCCCGACCGCCGGGGGCGCCCCTGCCGCCCGGTCCTCGTTACAGGACGTAAGTGGTCTCGTTGCGGCCGAGCAGATAGCCGAGCTGTAATCGGTTGAGCGCGCCCAGTTCCTGCTTGATGGCGGCGATGTGGGCCTGGAGGGAGCGTTCGCTGATGCCGATCCGGCGGGCGATCGCCTTGTCCGAATATCCCTCCACGAGAAGTCTGCTGATGGATTCCCGGATGGCGGGGACCACCTCGTCGGCCGCCTTCGCCGCGTGCAGCGGGACGAACGGAAAGGGCTTGGCCCGGTCCCAGGCCTTGTCGAAAGTATCGCGCAGGAAACGGATGATGGTGGGTTCGGTGATGGATATCGCGGTCGTGCGTTCCTCGTTCGCCGAGATGAAGGCGACGTCGTCCACGATGATGAGCCGGTCGAAGAATTCCTCCAGGGTCCGTACCTGGGCCCCGTATTCGGTGACCGTGCGCACGTAGTCCTTCGTGGCCTCGTCGAAACGGGTGGTGTGCTGGTAGAGCGTCCGCATGGATATGCCCGCCGCGATGTGCCGGCGTACGGATTCCAGTGCTTCCTTCAATACCGCGCTCGGCCGTGCCCCGTCCGGCTGGGCGGTCAGGATTTCCCGGCGCACGGCGCCGAGCGCCTCGTTGATCGCGGTGGAGATGCTGCCCAGCCCGTGCAGGTAGCGCACTCCGGGGCCCACGACCTGCTCGTCCGGGCCGGCCTCGATCTCCGGCAGGGCGGCCGCGCGCGTGGCCTGCTGTGCGGCTTCCTGCGCCAGCAGGCCGAGGTGCGTTGCGAGTTCCCGCAAGAAGGCCTGCGGTTCCTCTCCCGCGGGCGCACGAGGCTCCTCCGGTGCTCCGTCTTGTCCGGATTTGACGTATTTAACTACGTCCACAGGCCACCCCTATCTGTCCGATGTGCGGGTGTCTGGGGTGATTGAGACCCCGTAGGTTCCCGCAATGCGGAAACAGGAGCCATCGTAGGTCTACCTCGGGATCTCCCGGCAGAGGAGATTTGGTCTCACCGCAGGAACGAACACCGAGAAGGCGAACGGCGGATCACCGCAGCCGCACACCGGATTCGGACTTCCGTTTCTCGAATGACAGAGATGAAAACGACCGAGGGGACTGGGGAAAATGACGAAGAACCAGATGGTTGCTCGTGGGGACGTCCGCGTTTCCGGAATCCGTGGACGAGTGGTTCTGGCCGCCGCCGGACTCGCCTTCGCGCTGGGTACCGCGGTCACCGGCATGGCCCAGGGCGCCCTTTCCGACGGATCCGGCAGTCACCTGCGCCTCGGTGACGTCGGCTGGAACCACACGGACCCCCACGTCCTCGCGGACGGCGCCGGTGACGTCGGCTGGAACAACCCGCAGCCCGGCACCACCCCGGCCCCCCAGCCCCTCAACCCCACCGATGTCGGCTGGAACTGACCGTCCGCCACCACCCGTCCTGCACTTCTTCCCCTCCCGCCACCGCCCGACCGGCAAAGGAATGGCTGATCTTCGTGGCTGCGTCCCCCTGGTTCCTGACCTCCGAGACCGCCCCCGGCGCCGACCCCTCCGACACCGGTACCGACGCCCGCACCCGCGTCTACTGCTTCCCGCACGCCGGCGGCAACCCCCGCACCTTCCTCGACTGGCAGGACGGCATGGGCGACGACGCCCGCGTCCTCGCCGTGTGCCCGCCCGGCAGGGGCCACCGTTTCCGCGAGTCCGCCCCCGCCACCGTCGCGGAACTCGCCGACGGCGCCGCCCTGGCCATCGCCCTCGACACCATCCCCGGCAGGCCCTTCGTCCTCTTCGGCCACAGCTTCGGCGCGGCCCTCGCCTTCGAGGTGGCCCGCCGCCTCGACGAAGTGCCCGGCCTCGCCGCCCTCGTCGCCTCCGGCTGCTCCGCGCCCTCCCTGCTGCCCACCCCCCGCGTGGTCGAGGCGGCACGGCTGGAGGGCCGCCGGTTCACCGAGGCCGTCGGCTTCTTCGGAGGGCTGCCGCCCGAGGTGCTCCAGGACGAGGCCGTGCAGGAACTGCTCCTGCCCCACCTCAAGGCCGACTTCACGATGGTCGCCGCGTACGAGTACCACCCCGCCGCGCCGCTGCGCGTGCCGCTCACCCTGATCAACGGCATCGACGACCCGCACGTCACCACCGCCTCCCTCGCGCCCTGGTCCCGCGAATGCCCGGGAGAGCCGGCCCGCCACTGGGCCGACGGCGGCCACTTCTACTTCGAGGGCCGGCCCCACACCGTCACCGACGTACTGCGCCCGCTGGCCCGCGCCGCCCGCCACGAGGCCGTGACGCCCGCCCGCGATGAGTACGTTGAGCTGATCTGACCGCCGGCCGACGCACGCACCAGCGAGGACACCGTGAACCACAGCACCGCCGCCCAGCAGCCCCACCCCATGCAGCCCGACGCCCAGCAGCCCTCCGACCGGTCCCGGGCCGCCCGCTCCCAGTACGCCCGCGCTGTCGCCTTCCGCGACCTGCACGCCGGCCCCGGCCCCTTCGTCGTCCCGAACCCCTGGGACGCCGGAACCGCCCGCATCCTCGCCTCCTTCGGCTTCGCCGCCCTCGCCACCACCGGCGCCGGCCTCGCCCACAGCCTCGGCCGCCCCGACGGGGCCAACCAGGTCACCCGCGCCGAACTCCTCGCCAACGCCGCCGCGATCGTCGACGCCACGGGCCTGCCCGTCACCGCCGACCTGGAGAGCGGCTTCGGCGAGCGCCCCGAGGACATCGCCGAGACCATCGCCCTGGCCGCCGCCGCCGGCCTGGTCGGCGGCTCCATCGAGGACTCCACCGGCCGGGACGAGGGCCCCGTACGCCCGCTGGGTGAGGCGGTGGAGCGCGTCGAAGCGGCCGTGGAAGCGGCGAAGCGGCTCGACTTCCCCTTCACCGTCACCGCCCGCGCCGAGAACTTCTTCCAGGGCCGGCCCGACCTCGAAGACACCATCCGCCGCCTCCAGGCCTACGAGGCCGCCGGCGCCGACGTGCTCTACGCCCCCGCCCTGCCCGACGCCGCGGCCATCCGCGCCGTCTGCTCCTCCGTCTCCCGCCCCGTCAACGTCCTGATGGGCGGGGCGCTGCCGCTGTCCGTCGCCGATCTCGGAGCCCTCGGCGTACGCCGGATCAGCACCGGCTCCGCCCTGTCCCGCGCCGCGCTCGGCGCCCTCACCCGGGCCGCCCGCGAGATCCGCGAGCACGGCACCTTCGGCTTCGGCGCCGACGCCCTCCCGTACGCCGAGGCCAACGCCCTGCTGGCCGCCCCCGCCCCGACCGCCCCGACCGCCCCGTCCGACGACCGAGAGAGCGATCCGGCACCGTGAGCCTTCCTTCCGCAGCCATACCCGCGGTCCACCCGACCGCCGCCCTGCCCGCGGTCCACCTGTCCGCGCCGCGCTACGTGCTCGGCGAACAGGTGGCCGACCACACGAGCATCGCCAACCTGACCGAACGGGCCCGCCAGTTCCAGATGGCGCCACGGGCCGAGCTGTGGGGCTGGGGCAGCATCCGCAGGACCGCCAAGAGCCTGGAGGCCCTCGCCGTCGAGAGCGCCCGGGCGACCGCCCTGGCCGCCGGCGCCGACCCGGCGGGCATCGACTGCCTGATCCTGTGCTCCACCCGCTTCCCCGGCGGCCCGCGCACCCACGGCGGCTTCGTGGAGAAGGTGATGAGCGGCATCGGCCTGGTCGACGCCGCCGTCACCGGCCTCACCCTGAACCGCTGCACCAACCTCCTGACGGGCATCCGCACCGCCCACGCCCTCGTCGCCGCCGCAACCCACCGGCGGGTCCTGGTCGTCACCACCGACCGGGTCACCGACGAATCGGTCCGCATGGAGAACTTCGCCCTGTTCAGCGACGGCTCCGCCGCCTGCCTGGTCTCCGCCGAACCCCTCGGCGCCGACACCTACGAGATCATCGCCGGCGCCGCCGCCCAGGACCCCGCCTCGCTCGACTGGTCCAACGAGATCAGCTCCGAGCTCGCCCGCACCGTCAACCGGCGCATCCTCGACGCCGCCGGGATGAAGCTGGACGAGATCGACGGCCTGCTGCACCCCAACCTCTTCAAGCCGCTCATCGCCCTCAAGGAACGCCAGGCCGGCTTCACCCGGCAGCAGCTCCACCTCGACAACATCACCCGCTTCGGCCACTGCTTCGCCGCCGACCCGCTGATCAACCTCGTGGACCGCGCCGCCGCCGGACAGCTGCGCCCCCGCGGCCACTACCTGCTGGCCTCCAGCGTCCCCGGCTCCCGCGTCGCCGTCCTGCTGCGCAAGTCCGCGCCCGCCACCCCGGACCGGGGGGAGAACTGAAGATGACCACCGCTCCCTCCTACGACAGCGCCCGCACCCGCCCCGCCCCCGCGTTCCCGCTGCCCGACCTCACGACCTCGCTGCCCGCCGGGCCCGTCGAGGCGAGCCCCGCCGCCCTCGCCGAGGCCGAACGGATCACCGCCGCCGCGCCCGCGGAGCTCTTCGCCCGCCTGCTGGCCGACCAGGAGAGCGAGAGCGCTCTCATCGCGGCCCGGATGGTCCTGACCGCGTTCCTGACGACGGAGCAGGGCGAAGTCGGCCGCGGTGACGCCGAGGCCGCCGGTGACGCCGAAGCCGCCGACGCCGACGCCGTCGCCACCCACGTCCTGGCCGCCCGCGCCGAACTCGCCGCCGCCCTCGCCCCCCTGCGCGAGCACGACGACCCCGGCATCCGCGCCGCCGTCCTGCGCCAGCGCGCCCCCCTCGCCCTCACCGGCGCCTGCTGGCTGGACACCGTCTCCCAGGCCGCCACGCAGCCCGCCGAGATCGTCGGCCGCCTCTTCGGCCAGCACTGGCTGCTCCAGGGCGAGGGCACCGCCGAGGCCGGCCAGCCCGCCCGCCGCCGCCGCGCCCTGGCCGGGCAGGGCGTGTACCTCCCCGAGGTGGAGGCCGCCGGGTTCCTGCGCGACGCCGGGGCCCGCCCGCTCACCGCCCTGCACGCCGCGTTCCGCGTGGCCCTCTCCCGCCTGCCCGCAGCCTTCCTCCCCGAGGTGGTCGGCGTCCACTACGCCGCCCACGCCCTCGGCCTCGACGAACTCCTGCTCGGCGGAGAGCCGATGCTCGCGGAGAGCGACGTACGGCCCCTGCTGGCCGAGTACCTCGCCTCCACCGCGCAGTCCCCGACCGGGCCCGAGGACCGCCGCCGCGCCCTGGCGGCCGTACGCCTCCTCGTCCGCATGGAGCGCGAACACACCGCGGCCCTGACCGAACTGGCCCGCCGGCAGGAGGGCCTGTCCCTGGACGACCAGGTCGCCGCGATCGTCGCCCGGCACGCCCCGCACGCCGGCCGCCAGCACCGCGCCGTACGCCTGGGCACCCGCAAGCTCACCGACTGGCTGGACGACGAACACCTCGACGCGGCCGCCTTCGTCGCCGAGTTCCGCACCTCCCGCCAGGTCCGGCCCGCCCGCGACGGCGGCCCCTGCCGCTTCCTCAAGTCCATCAAGTTCGGCGGCCCCATGTTCGGCATCTTCGACGAGCGCGAGGCGGCCGTCTTCACCGCCTGGACCCGCTCCATCGCCGCCGGGGAGCCCGCCGGACCCCCCAGCGGCCCCGCCACCGCCGGCGACGACGCCGCCCGCGCCTGGACCGCCCGTCTCACCGCCGCCCGCCCCGCCGAACTGGTGCCGCGCGAGCCCGATCCCGCGCCGGACGAGCGCACCTTCTTCCACCGGCTCGTCAACTTCGAGCGCTACCCCAACGTCCTGCCCCTCGCCCGGGCCCGCGCCGAGGCCGGCCTCAGCGACGCCGAACTGCTCTTCACCCACGGCGCCGGCGGCCTGCTGACCGACGCCGAGTACTTCGACTACACGCCCGAAGCCCTGCTGGAACGCGTCGAGCGGATCTACTGGGACAAGCTCGTTAACCCGTACGAGCCGCTGACCGAGATCCCGGACCGCGACCAGGTCGTCTTCGAACAGTCGACGTACGCCCTCGGCAGCCTCATCGACGGCACCTGGGCCCACCGCATCGCCAACCTCGGCCGCCGCGCCCGGCGCAGCGACGACATGCTCTTCTCCATCTACGCCGACGAGATGGGCCGCGGCGACATGGCGAAGAACCACATCACGATCATCCACAAGGTCCTCGCCAGCATGGACATGGACCTCCCGCACATCCGCCAGGAGGCCTTCCTCGACCAGGGCGACCTCCCCGACCACCTGTACGGCTTCTCCGTGCACCAGGTCTGCCTGTCGCTCTTCCCCGACACCCTTTACAACGAGATCCTCGGCTACAACCTGGGCATCGAGATGTTCGGCCTCGGCGCGACGCGCCTGCACGAGATCCAGAAGCTGCGCAGCCACGGCTTCGACATCTCCTACGAGGAAGCGCACCTGTCGATCGACAACTTCTCCGCGGGCCACGCCCGCCAGTCGGCGGAGATCGTCGTCGCCTACCTGGACGACGTCCGCCGGGCCTCCGGCGGGGAGGCCGTCCAGCGCGAATGGCGCCGCATCTGGCGCGGCTACGCCTCCTTCGCCTACTTCGTCGAACACGCCCTGGTCAAGCGGGTGCGCTCGGCGCAGGCCGGTCCCGTCCCCACCGCCCCGGCCGCCTCCGACCTGGTCATCTGAGGAGCCCCGCCGTGGAACTGACGACGAGTTTCGACCCCGAGGTCCTCGACCTCCCCTTCTACGACGACGGCCACCGCCGGCTCGCCGAGACCGCCGGGACCTGGTGCGACAGCAACCGCGTCCTGTGGGAGGAGGTCCGTGCCCTGGACCCCGACGCCGCCGGCCGCAGGCTGGTGCGCGCCCTCGGCGACGCGGGCTGGCTGGCACCGCTCGACCCCGCGGCGGGCGCCGCCGAGGACCTGCGCGCCCTGTGCCTGCGCCGCGAGGCACTCGCCTACGCCGAGGACCTCGCCGATTTCGCGTACTCCATCCAGGCGCTGGCCGCCACGCCCCTGCTGCGCTTCGGCAGCGAGGCACAGCAGCGCCGCCACCTGCCCGGGATGGCCGCGGGAGAGACGATCGGCGCCTTCGCCGTCTCCGAACGGGAGGCCGGCTCCGACGTGGCCTCCGTGGGCCTGGAGGCCGAACGGGACGCGGCGGACGGTTCGTACGTCCTGAACGGGCGCAAGGCCTGGATCGCCAACGGCACCATCGCCGACCTGTTCGTCGTCATCGCCCGCACCGGCCCGGGACCCGGAGCGCTCGGGCTCACGGCCTTCCTCGTACCGGCCGCGACCCCGGGCCTGCGGGCCGAACGGATCGACGCGATCGCCCCGCGCTCCTTCGCCCACCTCGCCTTCGAGGACTGCCGGGTGCCCGCCGACGCGGTACTGGGCCGGCCCGGACGGGGGTTCGTGGTCGCCGTGGACCTGCTGGAACGCTTCCGCACCACCGTCGGCGCGGCCGCCCTCGGCTTCGCCCGCCGCGCCTTCGACACCGCCCTTGCGCACACGAGGCAGCGGGAGGCCTACGGGCAGACCCTGTTCGACCTCCAGCTCGTCAAGGCCTCCCTGGCCGACATGGAGGTGCAACTGGGCGCGGCCTCCCTGCTGGTGGCGCGCGCCGCCTGGGAGACCGACCGGGGCAGCCGCCGCTTCGCCCGGCACTCCAACATCGCCAAGGTCCACGCCACCGAGACGGCCCAGGGCGTGGTGGACTCCGCCGTGCAGCTGCTCGGCGCGGCCGGCATCGTCCAGGGCGGCGTCACCGAGCGGCTGTACCGGCAGGTCCGGTCGCTGCGCATCTACGAGGGCGCCTCGGAGGTGCTGCGGATGGCCATAGCGGGCTCGCTCGACATGCGCCGCGCCGAGCGCGCGGCAGCGTGACCGTACGTGTTCACCCCCGGCAAGGAGCAGGACGTGACCAGCACCACCACCACACCCGTCGAGGCGGTCCGCCTCCCGGACCCCTATCCCTTCTACGCGGGCCTGGTGGCCGAGCGCCCCTTCGCCTATGACGAGGCGCTCGGGGCCTGGGTCGCCGCCGACGCGGCCGCCGTACGCGCGGTGCTGGGCAGCGACGCGCTGCGGGTGCGGCCGCCGGCCGAGCCGGTCCCGGCCGGGATCGGCGGGACGGCGGCGGGCGAGGTCTTCGGCGACCTGGTGCGCATGACCGACGGCGGCACGCAGGCCCGGCTCAAGACGGTGGTGGCCGACGCCCTGGCCCGCGCGGACACCACCCGCGCGGCCCGCCTGGCCGGGGAGTTCAGCCGGGAGGCCCTCGCGGCGGGCGGCGCCGTCCCCTACGAGGAGCTGATGTTCGCCGTCCCCGCCCGCGTCGTGGCCTCGCTCAGCGGCCTGACGGACGGCGCCGGGCGGGAGGCGGCCCGGGCCATCGGCGACTTCGTCCAGTGCATCCCCGCCACCGCGACCCCCGCGCAGCAGCAGGCGGCGGCCACCGCGGCGGTCCGGCTGCGCGAGCTGCTGGGACCCGGCCTGACGGCCCGGGGCGAGGGCCTCCTCGCCGAGCTGGTCCGCGCCGCCGACCGGGCGTCCTGGCCGCACGTGGCGCCGCTGCTGTCCAACGCCGTCGGGTTCCTGTCGCAGACCTACGACGCCACCGCCGGCCTGATCGGCAACACGCTGGTCGCCCTCGCCCGGGGAGCGGCCCCGGTCGCCCCCGCGGCCCCCGCCGGCGTCGAGGCGCTGGTCCGCGAAGTGGTCCGCCACGACGCCCCGATCCAGAACACCCGTCGCTTCGCGGCCGGTCCCTTCGTCCACGCCGAGTCCGAGCTCGAGCCCGGCCAGCAGGTGCTGGTCGTCCTCGCCGCCGCCAACCGGGACCCCGCCGTCAACCCGGACCCCCACGTGCTGCACCCCGGCCGGGTGAATCCGGCGGTCTTCACCTTCGGCGCATCGGCCCACCGCTGCCCGGGCGAAACGCTCGCCGTGGCTATCGCCACCGCCGTCGTCACCGAACTCCTCGCGGCAGGCTTTTCCCCGTCCACCTTCCCTTCGAACCCGGCCTACCGCCCCCTGGCGAACGCCCGCATCCCGCTGATCTGAACCCGGGCCACCACCAGGTGTGAGCCCGTCGCACCCCCCTCACGGCGCACCCCCGGCACAGAGCGATGGCCGGGGGCCGCCCACCCCCATGCCTCCCGATAGGACAAATCGTAAGATGTCGGACAGCATTCACCTCTGGATGCGGCACGAGTCCCGCCCCACCGAACGCCGCGCGCCCCTCACCCCCGACGACGCCGCGCACCTCGTCGCCCAAGGCCTGCACATCACCGTCGAAGCCTGCGACCAGCGCGTCTTCTCCCTCGCCGACTACATCGCCGCCGGCTGCGAGAGCGCCCCCACCGACTCCTGGCACGAACTGGCCCCCGACGACGCCTACGTCCTCGGCCTCAAGGAACTCCCCGACGACCGCACCCCCCTGCGCCACCGGCACGTCTACTTCGGCCACGCCTACAAGGGCCAGGCCGGCGCGGCCGCCCTGCTCTCCCGCTTCACCGCCGGCGGCGGCGCCCTCCTCGACATGGAGTACCTCACCGACGACCGCGGCCGCCGCGTCGCCGCCTTCGGCTACTGGGCCGGCTACGTCGGCGCGGCCCTCGCCGTCCTGCACCGCCGGGGCCAGCTGACCACCCCGCTGCGCCCCACGGACCGGCCCGCCCTGGACGCCCTCCTCGAAGCCACCGAGGCCGAGGACGCGAGCACCGCCCTGGTCATCGGCGCCCTCGGCCGCAGCGGCCGCGGCGCCTGCGACGCCCTGACCACGGCCGGCCTCACCCCCACCCGCTGGGACGTGGCCGAGACCCGCGACCTCGACCGCGCCGCGCTCCTCGGCCACGACCTCCTCGTCAACACCGTCCTCACCACCGACCCCGTTCCGCCGTTCCTCACCAAGGCCGACCTCGACGACACCGCCCGGCGCCTGACCCTCGTCTGCGACGTCACCTGCGACGTCACCTCCGAGTGCAACGTGCTGCCCGTCTACGACGAGACCACCACCTGGGACGAGCCCGTCCGCACCCTGTGCCCCGACACCCCCCGCCTCGACCTCATCGCGATCGACAACCTGCCCTCCCTCCTGCCCGTCGAGGCCAGCACCGCCTTCTCCGCCGAACTCGCCCCGCACCTGCTGCGCCTGGCCCAGTGGGACGGCGTCTGGCCCCGCGCCCTGCACACCTTCGAGACGGCCGTCCAGGCCCAGGAGACCCGCCATGTCCGCTGACCGGCCCGCCATACCCGCCTCCGGCACCGTCCACTGGATAGGCACCGGCCTGTCCACCGGACGCTCCGGACTCTCCCTCGTCTGCGAGAGCGCCCCCCGCGTCGTCCTGTGGGACCGCACCGCCGAGCGCGCCGCCGCCCGGCTGGCCGCGCTCGGTCTCACCGGCCGCGCCGAAGTGCGCGCCCTCACCCCCTCCGCCCCGGCCGCCCTCGCGGCCGAGGCGGGCCCGGGCGACGTCATCGTCTCCATGCTCCCGGCCGCCGAACACGCCCCGCTGCTGCGCCTGGCCACCGAACGCGGCGCCCACTTCGCCTGCACCAGCTACGTCTCGCCGGAGCTCGCCGAACTGGCCGCCGAAGCCGGCGAGGAGGCCCGTACGGTCGTCCTCACCGAGGCCGGACTCGACCCCGGCATCGACCACCTGATGGCCCACGACCTGGTCGCCCGGGCCCGCCGGGCCCTCGGGGAGATACCCGCGACCGCCCGGTTCACCTCCTACTGCGGCGGTGTCCCGGCGGTCCCCAACGCCTTCCGCTACCGCTTCAGCTGGGCCCCGTACGGGGTGCTCGCCGCCCTCGGCTCCCCGGCCCGGCACATCGAGGCCGGCGCCGAGGTGACCGTCCCCCGCCCCTGGGAGGCCACCCGCACCCGGACGCTCGCCGGGGAGGACTTCGAGGTCTACCCCAACCGCGACAGCCTCCCCTTCGTCGCCCAGTACGGCATCCCCGCCCACTGGACGCTCGACACCTTCGTCCGCGGCACCCTGCGCAACGCGGGCTGGCGCACCGCCTGGAAGGAGGTCTTCGACACCGTCGCCGGCGGGGACCCCGCCGCCGTGCGCGCCCTGGCCGCCGAACTCGCCGCCCGCCACCCCACCACGGCCGACGACCGCGACCGCGTCGTCCTCTCCGTCGCCCTGGAACTGCGCACCGCCGACGGCGCCCACTGGCGCGGCTCCCACCTCCTCGACGTCACCGGGGACGCGGCCGAGTCCGCGATGGCCCGCTGCGTCTCCCTGCCCGTCGCCTACGGAGTGACCCGCATCCTGGCCGGCGCCCTGCCCGCCGGCCTGGGCCGGGCCGCCGAAACGCCCGGGGAGACCGGCCGCTGGCTCTCCTTCCTCGCCGCCCGGGGCCTGGCCGGCACCTACGAGGAGAGCCCCGCCCCGGCCGCCTCGCCCTCCACCACCCCGTCAGGAGCCACGGCATGACCCACGCCTGCCCGCCCGAAGCCTTCGTCCTCACCGGCGCCTTCCGCGTCGTCTGCCGCAACCCCCGCTACCTGGAGGAACTCGCCGCCCGGAACCTGCGGATCCTGCTCATCACCGACGAGCGCAACCGGGACGCCGCCGAGAAGGCACGCAAGGACCCCGAGCACCCGGCGCACCTCATCGACGACATCGCGTACGTCGACGGCTCCCTCGACCAGGAGGGCTCGTACACCCCCGGGTTCGTCGCCCAGGCCCGCCGCTGGCGCGGCCGCTACACCGTGCGCGGCGCCTACGCGGTCGGCGAGACCCTGGTCGAGCAGACCGGGCTGCTGTGCGACGCGCTCGGCCTGCCGGGCCCCGGGCTGCGCGCCACCCGGGTCTGCCGCAGCAAGTACCTCCAGCGCTGGTACCTGGAGGAGTACAGCCCGGCCTCCCTGGTGGTCCCGCCCGGCGGCCGGGAGGACGCCGACCTGGCGGCCCTCGGGTACCCGGTCGTCGTCAAACCGGCCACCCGCCACTCCAGTTCCGGGGTGGTGGCCGTCGGGGACGAGGCGGCGCTGCGCGAGCTGCTGACGTCCTACCCGGCCCACGAGACGGTGCTGATCGAGCAGAAGGTCGCCGGCCAGGAGTACTCCGTGGAGTCCCTGGTCCAGCACGGCCTGCCCGTCTTCACCTCGGTGACCCGCAAGGAGACCACCGAGTCCGGGGCGCAGACCTTCGTGGAACTCGCCCATTCCGTGCCCAACGCCCGTGCCGAGGCGGACGCGGCCCTGCTCGACGCCAACCGCCGGATGCTCGAAACGCTGGGCTTCCGCGACGGCATCGCCCACGCCGAGTGGCGCACCGGCGACGACGGCCGCCCCTACCTGATGGAGGTCGCCGCCCGCACCCCCGGCGACGGCCTGCTCGCCCTCTACCACCTCGCCACCGGGCAGCCGATGGAGCCGCAGATCATCCGGATCGCGCTCGGTGAACCCGCTTCCTACCCGGCCCCGGCCCGTTTCGCCCGCCAGGTGTACCTGGAGCACGGCACGGGCCCGCTCGCCGACGTCACCCTCGACTGGCCGCAGGTGCGGCCCCTGTGGGTGGGCGAGTCCGGCATGTGGCCCGAACTGGCACCCGGCGCGGAGGACGACCCGGCCACCCTGCGCGCCCTGTTCGTCCTCAAGGAGGCCGGGGCGCGGCTGGGGCCGCTCGCCAGCTCCGACGACCGGGCGGTGACCTTCCTGATCGACGCACCCACCCCGCAGGACCTGGACGAGCTGGAGCGGCGCGTCCGCGGCGCCGTCACGGTCACCACCGACCCGGAGGCCGACGGTGAGCACTGACATCAGAGCCGCCGAGACGGCCGACGAGACGGCCGACGAGGCGGCCGCCGAGACGGCCGCGGCGGCGGAACCGCAGGCACGACCGGCCGCCGCGGAGCCCGCCGAACGGGCCGCCGTGTGGGCCACCTTCAAGGAGTCCACCCCCGCCGTGAAAACCGTACTGGCCGGGGTGCTCGTCAACCGGCTCAGCGGCTTCCTACAGCTCTTCCTCGTCCTCTTCCTCACCGACACCGGCCACTCCGAGGCCCGCACCGTCATCGCCCTCGGCGTCTACGGGGCGGGCGCCGTCGCCGGCTCCCTCGTCGGCGGCACCCTCGCCGACCGGCTCGGCATCCGCCACGCCACCGTCGTGTCCATGAGCAGTACGGCCGTGCTGACCGCCGCCCTGCTCTACCTGCCCGACTTCACCCTGCTGCTGTGCGCGATCGCCCTGGTCAGCCTGGGCGCCCAGCTGTTCCGGCCGGCCTCGGCCACCCTGCTGGCCGACCAGACCGACGGCGACCGCCAGATCATGATCTTCGCGATGTACCGCTTCGGCCTCAACGTCGGCGCGACCGCCGCCCCGCTGCTCGGCTACGCGCTCTACAACGCGGGCGGACACTCGTACACCCTCCTCTTCTGGGGCGAGGCCGTCATCGCGCTCGCCTACGCCCTCGTCGCCCGCGCCACCCTCCCCGCCAGGGCCGCCCAGCACCCGGCGGCCGCTCCCCCCGCCACCACCGGCGCCCGCGGCGGCTACGCGGCCGTCCTGCGCGACCGCCGCTACCTGCTCTACCTGACCGCCGCCTTCTGCCACGCCGCCGTCTACACGCAGTACCTGTCCACCCTGCCGCTGTACATGAAGGACGCCCGGATGGCGCTCTTCTGGTACACCTTCGCCGTCGCGCTCAACGGCCTCATCGTCATCGCCTTCGAGCTGCTCGTCACCAAGGTCTCCCAGCGCTGGCCGCTCAAGATCACGATCGGTCTCGGCTTCGCCCTCGTCGGCGCCGGAGTCGCCTGCTACGGACTGCCCATCGGCCCGGCCGCCGTCGTCATCGGCACGCTCGTCTGGTCGCTGGGCGAGATCCTCGGCGGCCCCGCCGTCTTCGCCTACCCGGCGAGCGCGGGCCCCGAGCCCCTGCGCTCGCGCTACATCGGCAGCTTCCAGTTCATGTTCGGCCTGGGCTCCGCCCTCGGGCCGATGGCCGGCACCTGGCTGTTCCTCCGGTTCGGCTCCCTCGTGTGGCCGCTGGTCGGCGCCTGCTCCCTGCTCGCCACCGCCTGCGGCCTCGTCGCCGTACGCGACCGCCGGAGCCGGACCGCCTGACCGTCTCCGATGTCCCAAGGCGTCCGGAGGAGCCCCAAGGCCTCCCCCGGCTTCCCGGGCCCTTACCGCTTCCCGACGCTTCCGAACGCTTCCGAACGCTTTCGAACGAGAGGTTTCGACCATGGCGCACGAGAGCTTCCCGCCCGGTACCACGCACTTCCGCTGCGTGGGAGTGGGCGTGGGCCCGGCCAACCTCAGTCTGGCGTCACTGCTGCACTGCAGGCCGGACATACCCAATCTCTTCCTCGACCGCAAGGAATCCTTCAGCTGGCACGACGGCCAGCAGATACCCGGCACCACCCTCCAGGTGTCCCAGTTCAAGGACCTGGTGAGCCTCGCCGACCCCTCCAGTCCCTTCTCCTTCCTCTCCTACCTGCACGAGAAGGGCCGGGTCTACCACTTCCTCAACGCCCAGTTCGACGACGTGCCCCGGCTGGAGTTCCGCAACTAC
The DNA here is from genome assembly GCF_044454045.1 of Streptomyces sp. NPDC051578. Taxonomy (NCBI): domain Bacteria; kingdom Bacillati; phylum Actinomycetota; class Actinomycetes; order Kitasatosporales; family Streptomycetaceae; genus Streptomyces; species Streptomyces sp. NPDC051578. Next base: position 49,386 of record NZ_JBITDH010000016.1, on the reverse strand, counting down.
CTGGCCTGGGCCAGCCGCCGCAACGAGAACATCACCTTCGGCGAGGACGTCCGGGAAGTCGGCTTCGACGACCGGCGCGGCACTTACACCGTCCACACCGACCGCCGCACCGTCACCGCCGACAACGTCGTGGTCGGCGTCGGCAGCCGCCCCTGGGTCCCGCCGCAGGGCGCCGGCCGGCTCGGCCCCACCCAGTTCCACGTCGCCGACTACCTGAACGCCGCCCACGACCTCGGAGGCAAGCGCGTCGTCGTCATCGGCGGCGGCCAGTCCGGCGCCGAGGCGTTCCTCGACCTGATCTCCCGCTCCGGCCGGCAACTGCCCCGCCGGGTCTCCTGGATCTCCCGCCGGCAGAACTACTTCCCGATCGACGACTCGCCGTTCACCAACGACTACTACATGCCGAGCCACGCCGACTACTTCTACGCACTGCCCCGCGAGCGCCGCCAGTCGCTGAACGCCCGCAACATCCTGACCAGCGACGGCATTTCGGAATCCACCCTGCGCGAGATCTACCAGGGCATCTACGTCCACCGCTTCGTGGAGGGGAACGAGGACCTCGTCGCCCTCCACCCCGGCCGGGAGGTGTTCGACGTCAGCCCCGCCCCCGTCACGGGCTGGGAGGTCAGCGCCCGCCACACCGGAGAACCCGAACCGGTGGAGAAGTTCGACGCCGACGTCGTCGTGTGGGCCACCGGCTACCGGCCCGCCGCCATGGACTTCCTCGCCCCCGTGGCCGACCGCCTGGAGCGCGAGGGCAACGAACTGCGCGTCGACGAGGACTACGCCGTGCGCTGGGACGGCCCCGAGGACCGCCGGATCTTCGTCCAGAACGGCGTGCGCGGCCAGCGCGGCCTCGCCGACCCCAACCTCAGCCTCAACGCCTGGCGCAGCCGGCGCATCGCCGACCGGATCAGCGGCGTGCGCGGCGACGAACAGCTCGCCTCCTTCATCGAGTGGTCCACCAAGCCCGCGCCGCAGGAACGGTGGAGCGCCTGATGGGCACCGCCGCCCCCGCCGGGGCCCGCAGCGACGTCGCGGTCGTCGGCGCGGGGATACTCGGCGTCCTCGTCGCCCGCGAGGTCCTCGCCCGCGACCCGGCCGCCACCGTCACCGCCCTCGACCGCGACATGATCGGCTCCGGCGCCACCCGCCGCTCCGCCGGACTGCACTTCCCCCGCGGCGCCACCGAGACCGTACGCAGCCTGGCCGCGGAGAGCGAAAGCTTCTACGCCGACCTCCACACCCAGCGCCCCGACCTGCCCGTCCACCCGCTGCCCATGACCGTCCTCGCCCCCGAGTCCGCCGAGGAGCGGCTGCGCGAGGTCTACCTCCCCGGGGCGAAGCTCCGCCGGACCACCGAACTGCCGCCCTCCGTCCCGGAGCTGCCCGCCGGATCCGGTGCCTGGCAGGGGGACGGCTGCCAGTACGCGGACGTCCACGCCCTCACCGAGCAGCTCGCCGCCGAACTGCGCCCCCGCCTCCTCTTCCGCGAAGGCGTCGCCGTCACCGCCCTCGACGCCGGCCCGGACGGCGTCCGCCTCACCCTGACCGGCGGCGCGAGCCTCACCGCCGGCCGCGTCGTCCTCGCCCCCGGACCCTGGCTCGCCGAACCCGCCTGGCGCGAGCTCGTCGCCCCGCTCGGCGCCCGCGTCAAGAAGATCGTCGCCCTGCACGTCGACGTCCCCCCGGAGCCCGGCGACGGGGCGATCGTCTTCCAGGACGAGGACGCGTTCCTGCTGCCCTTCCACCACCGCGGCCACTGGCTGTTCAGCTACACCTGCCGCGAATGGGACGTCGACCCCGCCCACATCGACCCGGCCCCCACCGCCGGCCACCTCGACGAAGCCCGCGCCCTGCTCACCCGCTACGCCCCGCGGCTCGCCGACCGCTGCCACTCGGGCCGCGTCTTCTGCGACGCGTACGGCCCGGACGGCCACCCGCTGGTCACCCCGCTCACCGAAGACGGCCGGACCGTCTTCGCGGGTGCCGCCGGCGGCTCCGGCTACCGCCTCGCCCCCGCGCTCGCCGCCCGCACCGCCGACCTGCTCTCCCTGCCCGTCTCACCCCGGAAGGCCACGACATGATCATCGCCAGCTATGACGCCGACGCCCTGGAACGGGCCTTCGGCATCGACATGAGCGGCGTCGACGGCCTCGGCACCGGCGCGGGCTGGGGCCGGGTGGCGCCGGGCCGCGCCGCCGACCGCCACCAGCACGACGAGACCGAGCTGTTCGTCATCGTCCGCGGCAGCGGCGAGTTCGTCCTCGACAGCGGCGAGCGCCACCCCGCCGAACCGGGTACCGTCGTCCTCTTCGAACCCTTCGAAACGCACGTCCTGGCCAACACCGGGGAAGGCGACCTGGTCTTCTTCACCCAGTACTGGCGCGACGGCGAGCGGGCCCTGGCCTCCGCCGCGAACCCGGCCCGCAAGAGCTTCGGCGACCGCCCGGTCTTCGTCTTCTCCACCCCGCCCACCCCCAACGGGGACCTGCACCTGGGCCACCTCTCCGGCCCCTACCTGGGCGCCGACGCCTTCACCCGCTTCCAGCGCATGACCGGCGCCGAGGCCTACCACCTCACCGGCAGCGACGACTACCAGAGCTACGTCGTCGGGGCCGCCCGCAAGGACGGCCGCACCCCCGCTGAGACCGCCGCGCACTACAGCGCCGAGATCGCCGAGACGCTGCGGCTGATGGACATCCCGCTCGACCAGTACACGGTCACCGACCAGGACCCCGCCTACCGCGAAGGCCTCCAGGACTTCTTCAGCCGCGTCGTGGACTCCGGCCAGATCGCCGTCACCTCCCACGACGCCCTCTACGACGCCGAAAGCGGCCAGTACCTCTACGAAGTCGACGTCAAGGGCGGCTGCCCCGGCTGCGGCACCACCACCTCCGGCAACATCTGCGAGGAGTGCGGCGAACCCAACACCGTCGCCGACCTCACCGACCCCGTCTCCGCCGCCTCCACCGAGGCCCCCCGCCGCGCCTCCGCCGCCCGCTGGACCCTCCCGCTGCACGCCTTCGCCGACGAGGTGCGCGCACACCACCGGCTCGGCCGGGTCCCCGCCCGGCTGCGCGAACTCGCCGACCGGCTCTTCCGGCGCCCCGCCCTCGACATCCCCGTCACCCACCCCTCCGGCTGGGGCGTCGAACCGCAGGAGAACGCCACCGAAGGCCAGGTCATCTGGGTGTGGCCGGAGATGAGCTACGGCTTCCTGCACGGCATCCAGTCGCTCGGCGCCCGCCTCGGCCGCGACTGGCGGGCCGCCGACCCCGCCCAGGACTGGAAGATCGTCCACTTCTTCGGCTACGACAACAGCTTCTACCACGCGGTCCTCTACCCCGTGCTGTACCGGCTGGCCTTCCCCGGCTGGACCCCGGACATCGACTACCACGTCAACGAGTTCTACCTTCTGGAGGGCAGCAAGTTCTCCACCAGCCGGCGGCACGCCATCTGGGGCAAGGAGATCCTGAGCCCCGACACGGTCGACTCGGTCCGCTACTTCCTCGCCTCCACCCGCCCCGAAGGCCTGCGCACCGACTTCCGGCGCGCCGCCTACGAGGCCACCCTCGACGAGACCCTCATCGGCACCTGGCAGCAGTGGCTGAACGACCTCGGCGCCCGCGTCGCCAAGCACCACGGCGGCCGCGCCCCCGACGCCGGTAACTGGACACCCGAACACTCCGCGTTCCTCGCCCGGCTCGGCACCCGCCTCGCCGCCGTCACCGGCGCGCTGGGCAACGACGCGTTCTCCCTCAACCAGGCCGCCGCCGAACTCGACGGCATCGTCCGCGACACCGTCCGCTTCACCCGCGGCGAAGGCCTCCTCGCCGACACCGAAGCCTGGGCGGACGAGAACCGCACCGCCATCGCCCTCGAACTGGCCGCCGCCCGCCTCCTCGCGCACGCCGCCGCCCCCGTCATGCCCCGGTTCGCCGACAAGCTGGCCGCCGCTCTCGGCCTCGAAGCCCCGCGCACGTGGCCCCGTACCGTCGAACTCCTTGCGCCCGGCACCGCCGTCGCCCTCGCCGACGCCGTGTTCTTCCGGCCCGCCGGCGCCCACTCCGGCCAAAGCGCCCTCACCCCGTGGCTGACCGGCATCGTCCGCACCGCCCTGCGCCTGGAGGAGGACGAACAGATCGCCGGCCGCACCCTGACCCAGCTGGCCGCCGGCTCCCTCCAGGCCGTCACCGTCCAGTACCAGATCCTCGACGCCCTCGACGTGGACCTGTCCATGGACGAACTGCTGCACGGCGGCACCCTCGACGAACTCGCCGCCGTCATCGCCGAGCGCGCCGACGACAGCGCCGTCGCCGCCCTCACCGAGGGAGAGCCCCGATGAACCACCGACTGATCCTGCGCGAGATAGCCGAACGCGGCCTGTCCGTCGCCCTCGCCGACGGCGATCTGCGCCTGCAAGGCAACCGCGACCGGATGGACGCCGACTTCATCACCCGCGTCAAGGCCGCCAAACCCGAACTCGTCGCCCACCTCGCCCGGGAAGCCGAGCACGGCCCCGGCTTCCCCCTCACCCCCCTCCAGCGCAGCTACTACATCGGCCGGAGCGGCGTCTTCGAGATCGGCGACGTGGCCAGCCACGTCTTCCACGAGATCGAGGGCGTCTGGGACATCGACCGGTTGCAAACCGCCCTCGACACCGTCATCGGCGCGCACAGCGCCCTGCGCTCCCGCTTCCTCGCCGACGACCGCCAGGTCACCGAGTACGGACACCACGGCCACCTGCCCATCGGCCGCCTCGACCTGCGCGACCGCACCCCGCAGCAGCAGGAGGCGCTCCGCGCCGAACTGCGCGAGCAGCGCTCCCACCAGGTGCTGCCCGCCGACCGGGCTCCGCTGCTCAGCGTCGACGTCACCCTCCTCGCCGACGACAAGATGGTCCTCCACGTCGGCCACGACGGGCTCGTCATGGACGGGATCAGCATGTTCCTGTTCTTCCGCGCCTGGTGGCGCGCCTACCAGAGCAACTCCGCCGACAGCAGCGGCGCCCCCGTCGAGTTCGCCTACGACGACTACCTCGCCGCCCTCGAAGCCGCCCGAGGCAAGGCCCCCGCCCGCCGCTCCCGCGAGTACTGGATGCGGCGGGTGGACGACCTCGCCCCCCACCCCGACCTGCCGCTGCGCACCAGCCCGGCCGCGCTGGCCCGCTCCCGCTTCACCCAGCGCCGGGTCCGCGTCGAACGCGAGCGGTGGACGGCCGTCAAGGAGCGGGCCGCCGCCGCCGGACTGACCCCCTCCGCGCTGCTGCTCGCCGCGTACGCGGAGGCCCTGGCCACCTGGGGCGCGGGGGAGCGGTTCACCCTCACCACCACCGTCGCCAACCGGCCGCCCGTCCACCCCCGGGTCTTCGAAGCCGTCGGCCAGTTCTCCGACACCCTCCTGGTCGAGGCGGAGGTCGACCGCTCCCTGCCCTTCGCCGAGCGGGCGCGGGCCCTGCAGAGCCGGCTGCACGCCGACATCGACCACCGCCACTTCTCCGGCATCGAGGTCATGCAGGAACTGGCCCGCCGCCGCGGCGGAGTGGCCGGCGCGCGGATGCCGTTCACCTTCAACAGCGCCATCGGACACGTCAGCAGCGAGGTCGACGGCTCCGCGCTGGAACTGTTCGGACCCGAGGTGTACTCGGTCAGCCAGACCCCCCAGGTGTGGCTGAACGCGTTCGCGATGGAGCAGCACGGGGCCGCCGTCATCCAGCTCGACGGACTGGACGAACTCTTCCCCGAAGGGCTGCTGGACGACCTCGCGCACGGATACGGGACGCTGCTGGGCGAACTCGCCGACGAGGCGGCCTGGCAGCGCCACAGCTTCGACCTGCTGCCGCCGGCCCAGCGCGAACGCCGCCGCGCCGCCAACGACACCGCCGCCCCGCTGCCCGAGGAGATGCTCGGCGACGCCATCGCCGCCCAGGCCGCCCGCACCCCCGACGCCCCCGCGATCCTCACCGCCGACCGGGAGATCGGCTACGGCGAACTGCTGCGCCGGGCCGCCGCCGCCGCGACCTGGCTGCGCGGCCACGGCGTGGGCCGGGGCGAACTCGTCGCCCTCGTCATGCGGCGCGGCCCCGAGCAGATCATCGGCATCCTCGCCGCCGTGCTGGCCGGCGCCGCCTACCTGCCCGTCGACGCCGCCCTGCCCACCGCCCGCCAGCGGTACATGCTGCGGGACGGCCGGGTGCGGTGCGTGCTGAGCGACGGCGGCCCCGTGGAGGCGTGTACGCCCGGGGAGTTCGCCGTCCTCGACCTCACCGACCCCGGCGCCCTGCCCGACGGGCCCGCCGAGGTCCCCGCCCGGCTGCCCGGCTCACACCCCGATGACCTCGCGTACGTCCTCTACACCTCCGGCACCACCGGCGCCCCCAAGGGCGTCATGGTGACCCACCGCAACGTCGCCAACGTCGTCGCCGACTGCCACACCCGTTTCCGGATCGGGCCCCGGGACCGCTTCTTCGCCATCAGCGCCTTCAACTTCGACCTCTCCGTCTGGGACGTCTTCGGCGCCCTCTCCGCCGGCGCGGCCCTGGTCATGCCCGACCGGGACAAGGCCGTCGACCCCGCCCACTGGCTCGACCTGTGCCGCACGCACCGGATCAGCGTGTGGAACTCCGTCCCCGCCATCGTCGGCCTGATGCACGACCAGGCCGCCGCCGACGGCGACGTACCGCCCGCCCTGCGCCTGGTCATGATGAGCGGCGACCGGCTCCCGCCCGCCCTGCCCGCAGCCCTGCGCACCCTGATGCCCGGCCTGGAGGTGCTCTCCCTCGGCGGCCCCACCGAGACCACCATCTGGAACATCCTGCACCCCGTCCGCGAGGACGAGGACGGCACCGAGTCCATCCCGTACGGCCGCCCCAACGCCAACAACCGCGCCTACGTCCTGGACCGCGACGGCCTCGACGCACCCGACTGGGTCACCGGCGAGATCGTCGCCGCCGGCACCGGTCTGGCCCGCGGCTACTGGGGCGACGAGGAACGCACCGCCGAGCGGTTCTACACGGACCCGGTACGCGGCGAACGCCTTTACCGCACCGGCGACCTCGGCCGGTACCTGCCCGACGGCGACATCCAGATCCTCGGCCGCTGCGACTTCCAGATCAAGGTCAACGGCTACCGGATCGAAGCCGGCGAGGTCGAGACCCGCCTCGCCGCCCTGGGCGCCGTCGCCCAGGCCGTCGTCGCCGCCCGCGGCGGCTCCCTCGTCGCCCACCTCGTCGCCGAGGGCGACCACCGCCCCGAACTCGCCGAGGTACGCCGGGCGCTGCGCGCCGACCTGCCCGACTACATGCTGCCCGCGGCGCTGGTCTGGCACGAGAGCCTGCCCCTGACCAAGAACGCCAAGGTCGACCGTACGAAGCTGGCGGCGCTCGGCGCCGAGGAGCCGGCCGCCTCCCGCGCACCGGCCGCCGCCCCCGGCGACACGGCCCCCGCCGGCGCCACGGAGAAGCTGGTGGCCGACATCTGGTCCACCGTCCTGCGCCGCGGCGACATCGGCGCCCTGGACACCCTCGCCTCCCTCGGCGGTGACTCCATCGCCGCCGCCCGCATCCTCACCGCGGCCCGCAAACGCTTCGGGGTCACCCTCACCCTCGACCAGTTCGCCGAGATCGACACCGTCCGCGCCATGGCCGCCGTACTCGCCGAGCGGGGTGAGACCCGGTGAGCGCCCCGACGGCGGTCCCCGTCGCCCCCGCGGCCCTGTCACCGCTCAACCGCCTCGTCACTACCGCCCCCACGGCCGGCGGCCGCATCCACGCGGCCCGCCTGGACGGCACCCGCTCCCTCGCGCTGAGCGAGCTGTACGAGCGCTCCGGCCGCCTCGCCCACCACCTGCGCGCCCTCGGCATCGGAGCGGGCACGCGGATCGGCGTCCTCGCCGCCAACAGCCTGGAGTGGGTACTGCTCGACCTGGCGGCGCTGCGCCTGGGGGCGCAGACCGCCGGGCTGGAACCCGGCAAGTTCACCCCGTCCCGGGAGCTCATGGACCGCTACGGGCTCACGCTCCTGTGCACCGACCAGCCCACCGGCCTCCCCGGCACCCTCCGCACGGCCGACGTCTGGGCCCTGACCGAACCGGGCGACGCACCCGAGGAACCCCTGCCCCCGGTCACCTGGACGGAGCGGGACGTCACCACCGTCAAGTTCACCTCCGGCAGCACCGGCGTCCCCAAGGGCCTCGGCGCCACCGCCGGCAGCATCGAAAGCTCCCTGGAAGCCGTCCAGGAAATCTTCGGACACGGCCCCGACGACCACCTCTTCGTCTTCCTCCCCCTCTCCCTGCTCCAGCAGCGCTACTGGGTCTACTCGGCCCTGCTGCACGGCCACGACGTCACCCTCACCACCTACGAGGCGGCCTTCGCCACCCTGCGCCGGGTCCGCCCCACCGTGGTCATGGGCGTCCCCGCCTTCTACGAGACGGCCCGCCGCCAGATCGAGGCCCGGTGCAGACGACCCGGCGCGGGCGGTACCCGGCAGGTCGCCGAGGCCCTGTTCGGCGACCGCATCCGCTACCTGTGGACCGGCTCCGCCCCCGCCGCGCCCGCGACGGTCCGCTTCTTCACCGAAGAGGCCGGGCTGCCGCTCTTCGAGGGCTACGGCCTCAACGAGACCTGCATCGTCACCAAGAACCACCCCGGGGCCCACCGCGAGGGCAGCGTCGGCCGGGTGGTGCGCGGCAAGCAGGTGCTGATCGGCGAGGACGGGGTGATCAGCGTCCGCAGCGCCCACCCCGTCGGCGACCACTACGAGTACGCCGCCCCCGGCGACTCGGAGAAGGTCTTCATGCCGGACGGCACCGTCCGCACCGGCGACATCGGCCACCTCGACGAGGACGGTTTCCTCTTCGTCCACGGCCGCGCCGACGACGTCATCGTCCTCGACAACGGCAAGAAGATCGTGGTGCGGCCCGTCGAAGAGCTGATGAAGGCCGATCCGGCGATCGCCGAATGCGTGCTGTTCAGCCCCACCCAGACCGACCTGGTCGCCGTCGTCTCCCCGGCGGCCCTGCCCGCCGACACCGACGCCGTCACCGCCGCCCTCGCCGCCGCGAACGCCGCCGGCACCCCCGACGAGCGGATCAGCCGGGTCATCGTCGCCGACGAGCCGTTCAGCATCGCCAACGGCCTGCTGACCTCCCAGTACAAACCCAAACGCCCCGCAATCCGAAGCGCCTACGCGCACCAGCTGCACAGCCAGGAGGCCGGAATCCATGCCTGACACCCTCACCGCGATCGAGTCCGCGGCCCGCGAACAGCTCTCCCTCGTCCTGATCCCCGAGGTCGCCGCCGAGTCGCTCGACCCCGACGCCGACCTGGCCGCCGCCTACGGCCTGACCTCCCTCAACAAGGTCCTCTTCCTCACCGAGCTGTGCGAGGACACGGGCGTCGACCTCGCCCACTTCACCGAACACGACCTCGCCGTCATGCGTACCCTGCGCGACGTCACCACCGCCCTCACCCGCCACCACGACGCGACCCCCGGAGCCTGAACCATGACGACCGACTGGGCCGCGGACGCCGCCGCCATCCTGGAGAACGACCGCGTACGGCTGACCCCGGTCACCGAAGCGGACCGCGAGGGCGTCCGCGCCGTCGCCATGGACCCCGACATCTGGCGCTACTTCGTCTCCGCCGTCGAGAACGACACCGACTTCGAGACCTTCTTCGACGCCATGCTCGCCGACCAGGCCGCAGGCCGCCGCGCCGTCTACGTCCTCACCGACAAGGCGACCGGCCGGATCGCCGGCAGCATGAGCTTCGGCAACATGGCCGAAGCCGACCGCCGCCTGGAGATCGGCTGGTCCTGGCTCGGCCGCGACTTCCGCGGCAAGGGCATCAACCACTGGGCGAAGGCGCTGCTCCTCGCGCACGCCTTCGACGTCCTGGAGGCCGAGCGCGTCGAGTTCAAGACCGACGTCCTCAACGTCCAGGCCCGGCGCGGACTGCGCAACATCGGCGCCACCGAGGAAGGAACCCTGCGCAGCTTCAACTACATGCCCGGAGGCCGGCGCCGCGACGCCGTCTTCTACAGCGTCCTGCGCGCCGAATGGCCCGAGGTGGGGGCCGCCCTCGCCTGGGGCCCGAAGACGGCCGTCACCGCATGAGCGTCACCTTCGTCGCCGCCGAGGGCACCGCCCGCGAAGTCGGCCGTACGCACGGCGCGGCCCTCGCCGCGCCGCTGCGGGCCTTCCTCGACGACGGCCTCGCCCGCCTGGACCACCTCACGGACGCCCCCCTGTCACTCGACGGGCTCCGGCCGGCGATCGCCGCCCACCGGGCGGCGGTCACGGCCGCCCTGCCGGACCTCGCCGAGGAGGTCGCCGGGCTCGCGGAAGGCGCCCGCATCACCGAGGACGAAGCCTGGCTGCTCCAGCTCCGCCGCGAGATCATGGGCTACTCCAAGATCCGGACGGGCGGGGACTGCACCACGTACGCCCGGACCGGGCCCGCCCCGGTCCTTGCCCAGACGGTGGACCTCAGCGGCAACCTCGACACCCACCTCACCGTCCTGCGCACCCCGCGCTCGCTGGTCCTCAGCTTCGCGGGACTGCTCGGCTACCTCGGGCTCAACCGCGCCGGCCTCGCCGTCGGGCTGAACCTGGTGCTCGGCGGCGCGTGGGGCCCGGGAGTGCCGCCGTACCTGGCGATCCGTCACCTCCTGGACCACGCGGGAAGCGTCGGGGAAGCCCTCAAGCTCCTCGCGGACCTGCCGCTGGCCAGCTCCCGCTCGCTGATGCTGTGCGACCGCGAGCGCGCGGTGTACGTGGAACACCTGGACGGGGAGCTACGGGTGGGGCAGGGGCCCGACCCGGTGCACACCAACCACTTCCTGCACCCCGACTTCGCCCCGGCGGACGAACTCAACGTCTTCGCCCGCAACTCCTCGCTGCGCCGCCTGCGCGCGGCCGCCGACGGCCTGGCACTCATCGCCCCGGGCGCCCCGGCGGAAGACCACTTCGCCCTGCTCGCCCGCCCGCCGGTCTGCGTCCCCGACCGCGGGGACATCCGCGCCGAACGCACCGTCGCGGCGGTGGTGCTCTTCCCGGACGCGGGTGAACTGCACCTGCGCCCGGGCGACCCCTCGCAGAGCGCGACCCGGGCCTTCTCGCTCTGACGCGCAGAACCCTCCGGCGCACAGCTCCCTCTGACGCGCAGAACCCTCTGACGGAAAGGATGTGGAGGATGGACGCATGGCTGGTCGACCTCGACCAGGTCGTCCCCACTTTCCACGAACAGGCCGCCCTCACCGAGGAGGAGCTGCGGCGCGGAGCCGAGTTCGTCCACGCCCGGGCCGCCCACCGCTTCTTCCGCGCCCGGCTCACCGTCCGCAGGCTGCTGGCCGAGCGCCTGGGACTCGACCCGCGCGACCTGCGCATCCACTACGACCCGGCGGGCAAGCCGTACCTGCCCGACCAGCCCGGCACCCACATCAGCTGGTCCCGCTCCGACGGCATGCTGCTGCTGGGCGCCACCGAGACCGGGCCGGTCGGGGTGGACGTGGAACTCGTCCGCCCGGCCGGCACCAGCATGGAGGTCCTGTCCTTCGTCTACCCCGCGGCCCCCGCCACGGCCACGCCCCGCACCTTCTTCCACGCCTGGACCCTGCTCGAAGCGGCGGTCAAGGCCACGGGCCGGGGCCTGGCCCGGGGTGCGAAGGAGGTCGACCTCGACTTCGCCCCCGACGGCGCGGTCACCCTGCGCGGCATCACCGGCCACGGCACCCACCCCTGGCACGGCCACACCTCCCTCCACCCCACCCACCCCACCGCCCCCTCGGCCATGACCGCATTCGTCTCCCACGACCGCCCGCCGTTCCGGGTCCGCCCCTGGCCGCCGCACTGACCCCGGGGCCTGCCGCGCCCCGGGGGCCCGGTCAGCCCTTGACGTAGCCGAAGCTCTCGGCGATGAGACCGTTCTCCAGCCGGGTCACGTTGACGCCCCGGACGAAGTCGTCCGCGCCGGGGCCCCACTGGAGCAGCCACCGGCACACGGCCCGCTCGCCGGCCGTCCAGAGCTCCTCCACGACGAAGGTGGTCCCCTCGTCGGCGGCGATCGAACTCCAGAACCGCAGGCACTCGTCGTACCCGACGTGCCTCGTCCCCCCCGGGGCCGGCCCCGAGTTCTCCAGGAGGCAGTCCGGCGCGAGGATGTTCCTGAGGAGGCCGGGGTCGTGCTGCCGGAACGCCCGGTTGAACCGCTCGATGACCTCGCGCGTCCGCTCGTCCGGCATCGGTGCTCCCGTCAAGGCTGTTCCCCCTCGATGCTGTTCACATCCAAAAATGGACCGATCGGTCCTGGACTGATCGGTCCATTTTCGTCCGGCGCGAAACCCCTTGTCAACCGTATGCTGGTGACCGCCAGCGAGAGGGGAAAGGAGCCCGGACATGGCGCGCACGCCGGCACCAGGAACGAGGCGACGCATCCTGGAGACCTCGGCCAGACTCTTCGGTGAGCAGGGGGTCAGGGCCGTCGGCATGCAGCAGGTGATCGACGCGACCGGAGTCGGCAAGAGCCTGCTCTACCGCGAGTTCGCCGGCAAGGACGAACTGGTCGCGGCCTGGCTGCGCGAGAGCGACGCCCGGTGGTGGGAGCAGGCCGAGCGGGTCACGGCGCCGCACTCGGGCGACCCGGTCCGCCAGGTCCTCGCGCTGATGGAGTTCCTCCACACCAGCGTCCGGGAGCCGGACTTCCACGGCTGCATCTTCTACACCACCTCCAGCGAGTTCCGCGACCCGGAGCACCCGGGCCGCCGCGAGGCGAAGTCGCACCTCCAGGCGTTGCGCGACTGGTTGCGCGACAAGGGGGCGCTGGCCGGTGCGGCGGACCCGGACGGCATGGCGGACGCGCTCATGCTCGTCGTGGGCGGCCTGCTCGCAAACGGCGAGGTCCTCGGGGCGGACGGTCCGACCAGGATGGCGCTCGCGACGGCGGAGCTGATCGTTCGTCAGTACTGCCCGGACACCGCCGAGGCCCCGCCCGCAGCGTAACGCCCGGGCCCCGGCGGCCCCGCTGCCGGGCAGCGGGGCCGCACGTGCGCGGCGAGCGGGTCCGGCAGGGCCCCTGCACTTTGTGCAGCGGGCTCACCGGGAAGGCCTAGGGTGAACGCCATGGCGCGCGAGTCACTGACCAAGGAACAGATCGTCCGCACGGCGATCGAGCTGCTCGACGAGGAAGGCCTCGAAGGCCTGAACATGCGAAGCCTCGGCAAGCGGCTCGGCACCGTCGCCACCGCCGTCTACTGGCACGTCAAGAACAAGGACGACCTCGTCCTGCTGGTCGGCGACCACGTGTGGGGCGAGATCGAACTGCCCGACCTCGACGCGGTCGACTGGCGCACCGCCGCCACCCGGATGGCCACCAGCCTGCACGCCATGCTCACCCGGCACCTCTGGCTGGTCCAGGCCTTCGGCTCGTACCTCTTCTACGGCCCCGGAAAAGCGCGCCACGACGACCACAACCTCGCCGTGTACGAGGCGGCCGGATTCATCGGCGCCGCCGCCGACCGGGCGGCGGCCGGCGTCTTCACCTACGTCCTCGGCAGCGTCCTCGGCGCCTCCGCCACCGCCACCCTCACCCGCAAGATCAGCCGCGACGGGGGAGATCCGGAAGAGGTGTTCGGCGAGACGATGGCCAAGGCGGCCGAGTCCGTGATGGGTTACCCGCGCCTGCGCGCCCGCCTCGGGACGCCGAGCGCCTCGCACAATGCCGCTCCGCACGACACCTTCGACTTCGGCCTCCAGGCCCTGCTGGACGGGCTGGAGGACCGGATCCCCCCTGCCGGGCACCGGTGACCCGGCTGACTTGAACTAAGTTCATTCAGACCCTTGCGCCGCCCCGCGGGCCGCCATAGGCTTTTCCTGTACTTAGTTCAAGTCAAGCGTTCGAGACACGGGGGAAACATGTCGCAGGAAAACCTCGCCGAGTTCGTCACCGCGCAGGCCGAGCGGTTCGGCGTCCCCGGCGTCGCGGTGGGCGTGCTGATGGACGGTCAGGAGTTCCACGCCTCCCACGGCGTGACGCACGTCGGCAACCCGCTGCCGGTCGACGAGAAGACGCTCTTCCACCTCGGCTCGGTGACCAAGACCTTCACCTCGACCGCACTGATGCGCCTGGTCGCCGAGGGGAAGGTGGAGCTGGACGCGCCGGTGCGCCGCTACGTCCCCGAGCTCCGGCTCGCCGACGAGCGCAGCGCGGCGGCCGTCACCGTACTGAACCTGCTCAACCACACCGGGGGCCTCGACTGGAACCTGATCGACACGGGCGAGGGGACCGGCTCGCTGCCCGAGTTCGTGGCGAAGATGTCCGAACTGCCGCTGATCGCACCGCCCGGCGCCCGCGCCTCCTACAGCCAGGCCGGCTACAACCTGGCGGGACGGGTCATCGAGAAGGTCACCGGCCTGCCCTTCGAAAAGGCCGTGGCGTCACTGGTCCTCGAACCGGCAGGGCTGACCAACACCTTCTTCGACATCGACGAGATCATGATCCGGCGGTTCGCCGTCGGGCACAACCGCGACGAGGACGGCACCCTGCGCCCCGCGCGGCCGTGGCGGGCCAACCCGAGCGGCGCCCTCGCCAACAACCCCGGCGGCGGCATCGCCTCCTCGGTGAGCGACCTACTGCGCTGGGCCCGCGTCCACCTCGGCACGGGGGACGGCGTCCTGCCCGCCCAGGCCCTGCGCAGCATGCGGGAGCCGACGGTCGCGCTGCGCGCCAGCACCCTCGGGGACGCCTTCGGGATCTGCTGGTTCCTGCGCGAGGTGGACGGCGTGGGCACCGTCGGCCACGGCGGGTCGGGCAACGGCCAGTTCGCCGACCTGCTCCTGGTCCCCGAACGGAACTTCGCCGTCGTCTCCCTGGCCAACGCCGGCCCCGAGGGCTACCCCTTCAACCAGTCCTTCGTCCGGTGGGCGTTGGAGCACTACCTCGGCGTGGTCGACAAGGACCCGGAGCCGGTCCCCTTCGACCAGGCGCGGGCACGGCAGGTCGCCGGCCGGTACGAGATCGACGCCATGAACCTCGACATCGCCGTCGACGGCGCCCGGCTCACCCTCGCGGCGGAGATCAAGCCGGAGATCCGCGAGGCCTCGGACGCCGAGATGCCCCCGGGCTACGCCCCGGCCGAGATGGGGTTCCTGCCCGGCGACGGCGACGAGTACATCGTCACCGAGGGCGGCTTGAAGGGGCAGCGCGGCTACTTCACCCGGGACGCGGACGGCCGGGTCACGGGCGTCGACCTCGCGGGCCGGCTCTTCAGCCGTACGTCGGCCACGACCTGATCCCGCCTCACCCCGCCGCCCGGTCCGGGCTGACCGCGCCGGCAGACCCGGCTCACCCCGCCGCCCGGTCCGGGCTGACCGCGCCGGCAGACCCGGCTCACCCCGCCGCCCGCCGGGCACCCCGCCGGCTGATCCCGGCTCAACCCCGCCGCCCGCCCGGGACCCCGCCGTCTGATCCGGCCGCCGCCCGGTCCCGGGCTCAGCCCGCCGCCCGGTCCCGGGCTCAGCCTGCCGCCCGGTCCCGCGCTCAGCCCGCCGCCGCGAGCCCGTCCCCCAGCGGGCTGCGCCGGTACAGCACCTGCCGGCCCTGCCGCGCCCGGGTGACCAGCCCGGCCGCGTGCAGCACCCGCAGGTGCTGGGACACGGCGCTCGGGGTGACCCGTAGCCGGCGGGCCAGTTCCACCGTGGCCAGCGGCTCCGCCAGCAGGCCGAGCAGCCGCGCCCTCGGGGCGCCGAGCAGCGGTACCAGGGCCGCCCCGGCGCCGCCCGTGTCCGGCCCCGGCCCCGGCCCCCACAGCGTCGCCACCCCGCGGCTCGGGTAGATCAGCGACGGCGCCTCCAGCGCACTGACCGGAGGCGCCGGCTTGTGCGCGAAGACCGAGGGCACCAGGAGCAGCCCCCGCCCGGACGCCTTGACCCGGTGCCGGTCGTTCATCTCGTCGATGTGCAGGACGCCCTCGTGCCAGCGCAGGCTCGGATGCATGTCGGCGAACAACTGCCGCGCCCCACCCACCGCCAGCCGCCGGGCGCGGTAGGTCATGTCCGCCTCCACCACGAGCTGCATCCGCGGCCACAACGGCTCGACGGCCAGCTCCCAGTACCGCCGCAGGAGAGCGCAGATCCGGTCGCGCAGGGCGGCCACGGCCGCGTCGTCGCCGTCCTGCGCGGCGTCCAGCGGCCGCGGCACCCGGCCCGGCGCGTGCGCGGCCAGCAGATCGCGGCGGACCAGCGCCGGCGGCGTCCGGCGCGCGACGGCGAGTTCGTCCTCGAAGGACGGGTCGAAGACCGTCGGCCGCGGGGTCACGAAGTCGGGCAGCGTGAGCCGCACCGCGACCAGGGACATCAACAGCCCCATGTCCAGGCCGCCGAGCGCGCCCAGTACGGACCTGCGCCACGGCAGGTGGACGGCGGACAGCCCCGGATCGTGCAGCACCCGCAGGCTGAGCACCGTCTCGCTGAGCGGCGACACGGCGAACCGGGTGTCGGCGAGGTCCTCGACGCCGAGCTCGAAGCTGATCATTAAGCCGTACGCTACATCGATTGGCGGCCCGCCCGCCATGCCGTGGACTTCTCCCATGACCTCCCCCGCCCTCGCTCCGCGCACGGGGCCGGCCGGCGCCGCCGGCCTGAGCCGACGACTGGTCCTCCTCCTGGCCCTCACCTGCGCCGTGGCGGTGGGCAACCTCTACTTCCCGCAGGCCATCGGCCCGCTCATCGCCACCTCCCTGCACGTCCCGGCCGACCGGGCCGCTCTGGTCGTCACCGCCACCCAACTCGGCTACACCGCAGGAATGGTGTTCCTGGTACCGCTCGGCGACCGGATCCGCCACCGAACGCTCCTGGTCGTCATGCTGTCCCTCAGCGGGCTCGCCCTGCTGGCCGCCGGCAGCGCGCCCGGCCTGCCGCCGCTGGCCGCCGCGAGCGCCCTGGTCGGGCTCACCACCGTCGCCGCGCAGATCATCAGCCCGCTGGCGGCGGGCCTGGTCGCGCCCGACCACCGGGGGGCGGTGCTCGGAACCCTGCTCAGCGGCTCGACCGGCGGCATGCTGCTGGCCCGTACGTTCAGCGGCACCCTCGGCGAGTGGCTGGGCTGGCGGGCCCCCTACCTGGCGGCCGCCGCCGCGGCGCTGGTCCTCGCGGCCGTCATGGCGTACGCCGTCCCCTCCACCACCCCCGCCGCGTCCGCCACCCGGGGCTCCTACCTCGCGCTCCTGGCCGAAGCGCCGCGCCTGCTGCGGGCCGAGCCGGAACTGCGCCGCTCCTGCTTCTACCAGGCCACCGTGTTCGGCGGGTTCTCCGCCGCCTGGACCTGCCTGGCGCTGCTGCTGACCGGCCCGGTCTACGGCTACGGGGCCGAGGCCGTCGGTCTGCTCGCGCTGGTCGGCGCCGCCACCATGCTGTGCACGCCGTACGCGGGGCGCCTGGTGGACCGTCACGGGCCCGGCCGCGTCAACCTGTTCTCCCTGCTCGGGGTCCTCGTCGCGGCCGGCGTCCTCGCGGCGGGCCCCCTCGGCGGCCCGGCCGGCCTGACCGCCCTCACCGCGGGCACCCTGCTGCTGGACATCGCCATGCAGTCCGGCACGCTGGCCAACCTCTCGCGGGTGTACGCCCTGCGCCCCGACGCCCGCAGCAGGCTCAACACCGCCTACATGACCTGCGCCTACCTGGGCGGCACCGCCGGATCCTGGCTCGGCGTCCGCGCCTACACCGCCTTCGGCTGGCCCGCGGTCTGCGCCCTGATCGCGCTCCTGGCATCAGCGGCCCTCACCCACCACCTCGCCCCGCGCCGTCCGGCGGGGGCAGCGCGCCCGAACCGAACGGGAGACCACCGGAGCCGAACGGGAGACCACCCGAGGCGAATGCGAGACCGCCCGAGCTGAACGCCGGCCCGCAGGGGCCCCGGACGGGCCGAGGCGCCCGGAACGGGAGCCGGTCGCAACGGACACCCCCGTGCCCCATTGCGACCGTCCGCCCGACGGCGCTCTCCAGTCAAGTAGATGACCGTTCTGGACGGCCCTTCTCCAGTTGACTAGATGACGGCCGCCTTGAAACATACGCGTCGGCCGACCGCCCCTGTCAAGTCGGTTAGATTGTTGGCGGGCGGGCCGGCCCCAGCCGACATCCAGTCGAGTAGAGATGCCACACGACACCGCAACAGTGACCGCTGAATCGGTGAGGACCGAGGAGTGCCGCGATGGGTGAGTACAACAGCGCGGGCGAGCAGGGCCAGGGCCCCATCGCCCACCGGCTCGATCACCTGATCCGCACCCTGCACCCCAGGGACCGCGGCCCCTACACCTACCAGGAGATCGCCGACTCCATCCGCGAGCAGGCCGGCCCCGACGACCCGACCGTCTCCCACGGCACCATCCACAGCCTCCACAAGGGCAAGGTCACCAACCCGAGCGTCGACACCCTGCGCGCGCTCGGCAAGTTCTTCGGCGTGGGCGCCAAGTACTTCCTCGACGACGAGGTCGCCGCCCGCACCGACGCCCGCATCCGGGAGCTCCGCGAAGGCGCCGACCGCGCCGAGGCCGGTCGCGAACTCGCCGACGCCCTGGAGGACAAGCAGGTCAAGGCCGTCGCGTTCCGGCTGAGAGGGCTGTCGGCCGCCGCCCTGCGCGGCATCACGTCCATCGTCGACGGTGCCCGCCAGGCCGAAGGCCTGCCCCGCGTCGACCGGGCCCCCGCCCCGGCCCCCGCGGCCGGTCCGGCGACCGGCCCGGCCGCACTCCCCGACCACCCCTCCCACCCGTAGCCGCCGGCCGTACCGTGGGCAACGCGGAGTTCGACCATGCATACGACCGCTGTGACCGGATGCCACTCGCGTGGCGCACCCCGCACGAAGTCAGCCCGGACGCCAAGGGCACCCGGGCCGGAATGGAACGCGATATGAGATGGCGCAGGCGACCGGCCGATCCCTGTGTCGCGATAGCGGACCGACTGCACATACCGCAGCCCTTCGACCTCTCGGCCTTCTGCGCCCACATCGCCTCGCAGCGCGGCCGCCCCCTGCTCCTGCTGCCCCTCGAAGGGCCGCCCCAGCCGGACCTCCCCTGCGGCATATGGATCGGTCTCGACTCCGCCGACCTGGTCTTCTACGACCAGAGCGCCTCGGACCTGCTGCGCGTTCAGATCATCCTGCACGAGATCTCCCACATGCTCCTCGGCCACGTCGCCCCGCAGTTCGACGTCCCCCAGGACGCCACCGCCGACGAACTCGCCGCCGCGGCGGCCCATTTCGAACGCCTCCTGGACATGACCGCGCCAGCCGTCGAAGGCCTGGACGACCACACCGTGGTGGCCCGCCTCATGCGGGCCGAGGCCGAACGGCTCAGGACCACCGCGGCCGCCCCCCGGCCCGGCGACGACGAACTCGAACTGTCCGGCAGCCGCATCCTGAGCCTCCTCGGCCGCACCAAGTTCGACTCCGACCAGGAGAAGGACGCCGAGACCCTGGCCACCCTCCTCCTGGAACGCATCAGCCGCGACGAGGACCGCTCCACCTCCGACGGCGCCGCCGACGTCATCCACCGCCTCCACGACGCCTTCGCCCACCCCGCCCGCCGTACCCACCGGAACCGATGAGCATCCTCAAGATCACCATCATGGTCATGCTGTGGGCGGTGGCGCTGTGGCGCCTGCCCTCCGCCGTCCGCGTCCCGCGCCAGCGCTCACTGTGGCTCGCCTTCACCGGCCTGGCCCTGGCCACCACCCTCGCGATGCCGCCCGTCAGCAGCTCCCTCGACACCTGGACCGGCGTCAACAACATCTCCGTACCCGCCAAACACGCGGTCGGCATCGTCGCCTGCGGCGCCATCCTCGACTTCGTCTTCTCCATGGGCCGCCCCCAGCTCGTCCCGCGCACCCGTCTGCCGCACCTGGTCCTCGCGCTGGCCGTCATGCTCCTCATGGGCGTCCTCTTCGCCCACGTCGACCAGCCCACCCGCGTCGAGAACTTCTACGAGGCCTACGCCGGCATCCCCGCGGCCACCGCCTACCTCCTCACCTTCACCGCCTACCTGGGCCTGGCGATGGGCCTGTCCACCTGGCTCTTCCTCTCCTACGCCCGCCACGCCGGCGCCCGCTCCCTGCGCAACGGCCTGCGGCTCCTCGGCATCGGCACCGCCGTCGGCGTCGTCTACGCCGCCATCCGCATCGCCGCCCTGCTGGCCCAGCAGTTCGGCGACGGGCCCCCCGCCGACGAGGAAACGATCCAGCACACCGCCGACCTCGTCGAATACCTCGCCATCGGGCTGATCATCATCGGGAACTCCCTTCCCGCCGCGGGCGTCCTCGCGCGCACGGCCGCGGACTGGCGGGCCGGCCGGCGCCTGCGCCCCCTGTGGACCTCCCTGACCGAGGCCGTCCCCGACATCACCCTCCCCACGCCCCACCGCCACGGCATCCGCGTCCACTTGCACCGCACCGTCATCGAGATACGCGACGCCAGCCTCAGCCTGATGCCGTACGTCTCCGCCACCGTCCGGGACCGCGCCGAGCGCGCCGCCGAGGAGGCCGGACTGCACGGCGAGGAACGCGATGCCATGGCCGAGGCACTGTGGCTGCGCGCCGCCCACGCCGCGAAGCTGCGCGGCACCGCCCCGGTCGCCGACCCCGCCCGGGGCCACGGCTCCGCACTGGAGGACGTCGACTTCCCCGCCGAGGTCCACCGCCTCCTGCTGATCAGTGCCGCCTACCACTCACCCGTCGCGACGGCCTTCCTCACCGCGCCCGCCCCGGAGTCCCGATGACCCACACCGCACCCGCCCCGCCCGAGGAGACGGCCGCCGAGTCCCGCGCCGCCCGCCTGATCACCGACGGCCTCGAACCCAAGAACTGGATCATCGCCGTCACCCTGCTGACGGGCTGGCACGCCGACCGGTTCGCCGGGGTCGGCTGGGGCCTGCTCGCCGCCCTGTTCTGCGGCGTCATCCCGATCCTCTTCATCAAGTGGGGCGAACGCCGCGGCCACTGGGGCGACCGCCACGTCCGCCGCCGCCAGGACCGCCTCCTGGTCATCCCCGGCATCATGGCCTCCGTCGCCGTCTGCATCACCCTCATGGCCACCCTCGGCGCACCCGGCGAGATGATCGCCCTCATCGCCGCGATGCTGGTCACCCTGATCGCCATCCTGGCCGTCACCACCGTCTGGAAGGTCTCCGTCCACACCGCGGTCTCCTCCGGCGCCATCGCGATGCTCGCCCTCGCCTACGGCCCCTGGGCCCTCGCCGCCTACCCCCTGGTCGCCCTCGTCGGGTGGTCCCGCGTCGCCCTGCGCGACCACACCCCGGCACAGGTGCTGGTCGGCACCGCCCTCGGCGCGGCGACCGCCGCGCCGGTCTTCACCCTCATCCGCTGACCGGCGAGCCCGCACACGACGGGGCCCCGGCCTCCGCAAGGAGACCGGGGCCCTGGTCACACTCCCGCGCGACGGGCGGGAAAGGTGCCGGGTGGTCGCAGGCGTCGGCCGGCGAGTCGGAGCGGATCGTCGGCAAGAAGCTCAAGGGGCGCGTTTCGCACGCGTCACTTCATCAGCAGCAGCCGCGTGTTCGGGACGAGCTTGCGGTTCACGCTGGTGCTCTGCACGAAGATGGTGAAGTCGTCGTTCTGGTCGGGCTTGACCCGCACTTCCGCGTCCGGCAGGCCGAGCAGGGCACGGGCCTGGGGGCCCGTGTACACCCGGTCCGTCTTCTTCTCCAGCACCGCGATCTGCTTTCGTGCCTGCACTTTCTCCGACTTGCTGAGCTGATAGAAAGCACAACCGGTCCGGTAAGTGTGGCCGCTTTCCACGATCCACTCCCGTATCACCGCTTCGCGGGCCACCGGAACGAGCTGGTATCCGGCCGGGTCCACCGGGGTGAGACCGGCTGCCTTGATGGTGTCCTTGTTGACGGTTTCCGCGCCCGTGGAGAAAACCGCCCGAGATCCGCGGATTCCCCTCGTGCGGCCGACCATGAACTTCTCGGTCGCCTGCTGGATCACCTGTCCGGCTTCTTCCAGGCCCTGTGTGCTGGTGGCGTCCCAAATGGCGATGTTGTTCTTGGGGAAACCGCACTGCATGGCCTCGCGCTTGCCCATCTGGTCCGGCACGAGGACGGCCAGGGTCCAGTTGTCCTGCTGCGTCTCGACCAACTCCGCCACCGACCGCGTGAGCTCACGCGGATCGCGGGAAGGGGCGTCCGGCCCGTGATGACTGGCGTTCTCCTGGCCGTCCGTCAGCACGAACGTGAGGAAGCTGTGGTCGCCGTATATCTGAGCCGTCTGCGCCAGCTCCCGCTGCGACTTCAGCGTGGCCGCGAGCAGAGCGGTCATTCCCCCGACCCGGTACAACTGCTTCAGGGACGGCATGCGCAGCACGTCCTTGTCGTAGATGACGCACTCCACCTTGTCCGCGAAGACGTACACCGTGACACGGGTTTCCTGGTCCAGTTCCTTCGACCGGCGGGCCAGGTAAGCGATCTGCTGATCCGCGACATCGATGACCTTGCGGCTCAGGTGCGACATCGACGAACTCGCATCCAACACAAGAGCAACGTGGTTGATGTAATTCTGGCTTCCGGACATGACCGCTCCCCCTTTTCCCGACTGGATGCTCCTACCTTCTCACCCACCACTGACAATCGATCTTGTCGTCATCACGGGATTCGGGCGCACCCGGTGGTGGGCCGGTGAACAGCCGCAGGCCGAGAACGTCATGGGCGAGGAGGCTCAGGCCGGTCGCCGCGGAAGCCTCCCGAACCCCTCTGGACGACCACGGCGGAGAGTGCGGAGGTGGCCAGGAGGCACACGGTCATGACCAGGCCCACGCCGATCACGAAGAGTCCGCTGGAGTCGTCCGACCAGTCGTACCAGGCGGCTGCCGTCACGCCGGCCGTCGTGCCCAACACGGCGCTCAGGGCGTGTTGCCGGGAAGCAGCCCAGTACACCGGTGCCGGGAGGGTCAGCACCAGTCCGATCACCTGCCACGCCTCGTACGGGCCCGTGACCGAACCGTCGGGATGCACGTCACGGTGCTGGTCCCACCCCAGCCAGGCGGCCCATGCCGCGGCCGCGACGAGGAACAGCATCAGGAAGGGAGCGGGACTCAGTGGTTTCCGGCGCATGCCGCAAGCGTGCCGGGCCGCCCCGGCATCGGAGCAGAGCGCAGGTACTCACCTCCGCCTGAGTAGCCCGGCCCCTCACCTGATGGCAGCCGGCTGCCCGGCACCCCGGATGCCCAGCCGGGAAGCCGCCGCCGACTCCCGGCTGCCGGGTGCAGGTCGCCGACTCCCGGCTGCCGGGCGCCGGTTGCCGACTCCCGGCTGCCGTCGGCTCCGACTCCTCAGCCCTGCACCGCCGACGCCGCGTCCGGCGCCGGATTCTCGGCCAGCCACGCTCCGTAGGCCCGCACACTGCCCCGGTTGCGCAGCGTGTCCAGGGCCAGGACGAACGACGAGGGGAGCCTCGGCCGAAGGCCACCGCCCCTGACGGCGCGGCTCATGTGGGCCCGGACGATGGCCAGGACGGCGGCGCTGGCGAGGTCCTGGTCCTTCCAGCCGAGCCGCGGCGGCGGTACGTGTGCGTCCTCGCCCGCCCGCCACCGGGCCGGCAGGTCGGGGCAGAGGGCCAGGGCCGTGGCCACACCGGCCATGGCGAACCCCCGCTCCAGGACCCGCTCGGCAGTCGTACGGCGGCAGATCCCTCCCGTCAGCATGAGCGGCACGGAGGCCGCTTCGACGAGCCGTTCGGCCAGGGAGAGGAAGTACGCCTCGCGGTCGAGCAGGGTCTCGTCGGCGGTACGGCCCATGGTCGCCGCGCTCTCGACGCTGCCGCCGGAGAGTTCCACGAGGTCCACGCCGAGCCCGTCCAGGAACCCCAGGACCCGCGCCACCTCGTCCGTGTCGAAGCCGCCCCGCTGGAAGTCCGCCGTATTGATCTTGACGCCCACGGCGAAGCTCTCGGAGACCTGAGCGCGGACGGCCTTCACGATCTCCATGAGGAGTCTGGACCGGTTTTCCAGACTGCCGCCCCAACGGTCGCTCCGGCGGTTGACCAGCGGGGACAGGAACTGGCTCAGCAGGTAGCCGTGGGCGGCGTGTATCTGGACGCCGTGGAAGCCGGCCTCCTCGGCGAGAGCGGCGGTCGTGGCGAAGCGGGCGATCGTGGCCGCGATGTCGGTCTCGTCCATCGCCGTGGGGCGGGCGAAAGCCGATGTGTGCTTGCCCAGGCTGATGCCTATCTCGGAGGGCGCCCAGGCGACGCCCGGAAGGTCGGAGCGGACCTGCCGGCCGGGGTGGTTGATCTGCATCCAGACGTGCCCGCCGGCCGATCCGGCGGCCGACGCCCAGCGGCGGAACGGCTCAAGAGGTGTCCCGGCGTCGAGCACGATGGTTCTCGGTGAGGTCAGGGCACGTCTGTCCACCATGACGTTGCCGGTGATGACCAGACCGCTCCCGCCCCGGGCCCAGCGGCGGTAGAGCTCCTCGATCTCCGGCCCCGGCAGCTGTCCGGGCTGGCGGGCCAGGCTCTCCTCCATGGCGGCCTTCGCCACCCGGTTCGGCAGCCAGGATCCGTTGGGCAGTTCAAGAGGCGCGAAAAGGTGCATGGGAGTTCCTCCTGGATCTCTTCCCTGACGACTCGCGGTCGGTTTCGGTGGTCCTGTCGCCTGTGCGGGGGCGATGTCATCGGTGGTGAGGTGTGCAGAGGAGAGTGAGCGGTGGTGAGGTGAGCGGGGGAACGCGAGGGGGTGGAAACGGTTCGTCAGAGGCCGAACGTCCTGACCGGGTCCGGCGCCTCCCGGGAGCCGGCCGAGGGGAAAGGTTTCTGCCAGGTGGTGCTCCGGCCGGCCGCACCCACGGGCCCAACCCACGGTTACACGGGCCCTAACCGCGCGCCCCACCCACGAGCTGTACCCACGGGCCCTACCCGCAGGCCCTCCCCGCGGCCGTCACATGCGGCTCTCCACGAGCGCGGCCCAGCGCCGGATCGCCTGGACCCGGGGGGAGCGGGCCAGTGCGTCGGACATCCGGACGAGGTCTTCGGGATCCTCGGTGGAGGTCAGCATCCACCGGTCCTCCGGACTGACCGCCGGCCGCGCGGTGGCCTTGGCGATGACGGCCCCGGCGATCACCGAGGCATCCGCCTCGCCGCGCGCCCGGCGGCGTTCGGCGTGTTCGGCCAGCGCCTCCTCATAGACCCTCTTGCCGGTCGACGCGTCGAAGTACGGGCCGAGCCGCAGGACGGCGTCGTGGATGTCCCGCTCCCGCTGC
Source organism: Streptomyces sp. NPDC051578 (assembly GCF_044454045.1). Lineage (NCBI taxonomy): Bacteria > Bacillati > Actinomycetota > Actinomycetes > Kitasatosporales > Streptomycetaceae > Streptomyces > Streptomyces sp. NPDC051578. The sequence continues at coordinate 24,124 of NZ_JBITDH010000016.1, read as the reverse complement.
ATCAGGCGCAGGTCCAGCGACCGCCACCAGCTCATCGGCTTCGGACACGTACGGGGGATCTCCGACTGGATCTCCAGCCAGAGCGGCTTGAGCCGCTGGAACTGCTGGAACATCCCCCAGCGCGAACTGGCGCCCTGTCCGATCGGAGGAATGAGGAAACCGGCGGCGACCAGGAGGGCGGAGACACCGGCCAGGGAGAACGCGGCGTGGGTGCTCAGCCAGTCGAGGTTCCCGCCCGCCCAGCGGGCCATGATGGCCGTGTACTTCAGCAGGTCGTAGAGGAACGCGGAGGACGAACCGGCGGCGATGGTGAGCAGCCCCAGACGCAGGCTGCCCGGCACCTGGCGCGACCACCGCCAGCACAGCACCGTCATGGTGACCGCCGCGACCGTGTGAGCGGCCAGGTAGAGCACGATCATCTCGCGGATGAACGGCGTGTTGGCGTAGTACGTGTCCAGATCGCGCAGCCGCTCCACGGGTGCCTCGCCCAGCGCGAAGAGGAGCACGATCGCCACCATCACCGCCAGGTACGCGGAGAGGCACAGACGGGTCTGCCGCCGGGTGCGCGCCTCGTCCTCGTTCCCCCGCCAGTGGATCAGCAGGACGATGTTGATGGCGTCGAACGCCGTGAGGATGCAGTACACGATCGGCGCCGCGATGTTGGGTGTGGCGAACCAGCTGTTGATCTTCGCCAGATGCGGCGGAGCCGCGGTCACGAAGAGCAGCGCCCCGATGAAGAGCGTTCCGCAGACCGCGCGGAGTATCGGGTCCTTGGGGTTCTTCCGCAAGGCCCAGAGCTTGATGATCGTGGCGATCACGAGCACGCCGGCCGAGCCGAGGAACGCGGTGCCCGCGCTCACCGGCGGCCACCGCGCACGCGGGGACGGACAGCGGGGACGCCGGGCGCCGGGACGGGCGGCGCCGGGGCGATCTGCCTGACCTGAGCACCGTGGGGAGGAGTGTGCATGATCAGTTGCTCTCCGAGTGGGCGGCGTCGGCCATGAGGTCCGTCGGGTGGATCCGCGAGAAATGACGGCTGAGTTCCGCGAGCCCGCTCGTTCCGGAGATCCGTATGGGCAGCGGCCCGGCACCAGCGCCGGTCGCGCTCTCGTCGGCCGCGAGACGCCCAGGCTCCGCCGTACCGGCCACGGGCGCCGTACGGGCAGCCGTACCGGCCACCGGCGCCGAACGGGCAGCAGCATCGGCCACGGGTGCCGTGCGGGCAGCCGTACCGGCGACCGGCGTACGGCCAGGAGTGGCAGCGACCGGCGTACGTGCAGGCGCACCGGCGACCGGCGGGCACGCCAGCGCTGCCCTGATCGTGGCAGCCTCCGCCACGATCAGGGCAGCCTCCAGTTCCAGCCCCCGCCCCGTCGCATAGCGCTCGGCAACCGCACGATGCCTGGCATCGAGGTGGGGCGCCAGGTTCAGCAGGCGATCCGCGATCTCCGTGGCCCTGAGGGTGGCCCTCATCTCCAGCGACGAGGTCCTGGCGATCCTCATGGGAGCGCCATCGCCGACCCAGGGTTCCAGAGCGCTCCACAGCGGCTCCATGAGGCGGTAGGCGCGCCACGCGTCCCACATCGATTCCAGTCGCGGCCCGACGACCGGAATGAGGAATCCGACGGTGGTCATGAGGGCGCCCAGACCGGCCAGCGGAGGGGCGACTTCGGTGCTGAGCACGTCCAAGGCGTCGGTTCCGGCCCAGCGCGCCCCCACGGCGGCGAACTTGAGGAGGGCGAAGGCCAGGCCCAGGCCGAAGGCGGTCACCAGGGTGAGCAGGCCCCACCGGGTCCAGCCCGCCTTCGCCGCCCGGAGTTCGGCCGACCAGCGCCAGCACTTCGTCATCACGACCGTGGCGGTGGCCGCGTGGGCGGACAGGTACAGCACGATCATCTCGCCGATGAACGGCGTGGTCGCGTAGAAGGTGTCGAGGTCCCGGGGCCGTTCCGCAGGTACGTCGCTGAGCGCGAACAGCACGCAGAAAGTCGAGATGACGCCCGCGGTGGCCGCGATCCACATCCTGGTCTGCCGGCGGACGCTCGCTTCCGGTCCGCCCCGCCAGTGCAGGAGCAGGACCATCGAAGCGCACGACAGGCACGACAGGAAGCAGTAGACGATCAGGGCCGAGACGTTCGAGACGCCCGTCAGCCGGTTGACGCGTTCGACGCTCGGCGGCGCGGCGAAGGCGAAGCCCCCGGCCGACGCGGCGATGATGACGAAGATCGCCTGGGACATCGGCGAACGTCTGCTGTGCCACAGCGAGGGAAGCTTCACCACGAGCGCGACGGCCAGCGCGAGCGCGGGTATGTAGTAGTCCGACCCCTGCATGTTCAGAAGCCCCGGCCCATGCTGGACTGGATGCGCCCGGCCAGTCCGGTGTTGGGGAGGGCGGCGGCGCCCGGTTCGAGGATCTCCCGGCAGCTGCTCCCCAGGAGCAGACCGAATGCCTCGGCGTCGTTCTCCTCCCGGGTGTTGAAGTGGGTGCGCGCGGCGAGGGCGAGGATGTCGGCGTGTCCCAGCTCGCCTCCGAGGGACCGGGCGGCCGCGGAGACCGCGTCGGGCTGTGCGCCGTGCGTCAGACACTCCCCCATCAGGGCGTGCCACATCTCGTGCGCGAGGATCACCAGCTGGTGGAGCGTGGTCGTGTGGCGCTCGACGACGATGACCATCCGGTCGTCGAAGGTGAGCGTCAGGCCGCTGGCGGTGTCCTCGGGGAATTCACGGAAGAGAAGCTGCACCGGACGGTACGTCCCGTTCCCGCGGTCCTCGTTGTAGCGTCGCTCCAGGAATTGCCTGAGTGACTCGAAGAGTTCGTCGGGATCCGACGGGATCGGGCGGCCGAGGTTCGCGAGAATCTCGTTCCGCAGCCTGATCATCTTTCTCTTGCCCATGTGGTACGTCCCCATTTTTGCGGTTGTGGCCTAGGAGTGGTTCGCGCCCGCGGAAACCCGCGCCGCGTCCTCTGCGCAGGAGCGGGTCCCTCCGCTGTGGGAAGCTCGGCCGCCGGGGCTCTCCTCCCGCGCGATCCCGTCGACGAAGAGCATCAACGCCCGCTCCACGGGTGGTTCCAGTACCACGTCGCCCAGCCGGTGCTGGATCTCCAGGGCGTAGCGGTTCCTGACGGCCAGGCGGGGGTTGCCGACGAGGGCGCCCAGCTGCGGGAGGACCTCGCTCTGCAGGACCCGGTTCAGCGCCTCCGCCGGCTCGTCGGTGAAGAAGTTGACCGGCACGTCGAAGAACCGCGCGATCCGCCCGGCGTGCTTGAGGTTCGGCGAGCTCTGCTTGCGCTGGCTGAGCAGGGTGTTGAGCCACTGCGGGGTCATGCCGATCCCGGCGGCGATCTCCGGCGCCGTGTACGGGCGCTCCCGGACGACGCCCCCGGGTCCTTCTTCCCGGCACAACCGCGTGTCCATCAGGAACTGGATGCGCCGCGCCACTTCCCGGTGGTCGACCTCCGCGGCCTCCAGCTCCTCGCCGTCCAGGAGCCTGCGGATGTCGGCCTCCGGCAGCGAGGTGTGGAAGGACAGTCTCCTCAGGTCGAACAGGCTCTCCCGGTCGAGTCCCGTTCTGCGCAGAAGGGTGTCGATGGTCGTGGCGAGGTCCTGGTAACCGTCGCTCATTGACCCTCCAATCAGGACACGAAGGGAGGACAAGGACATGGGCCGGAGCGGGCCTCTGACCTGCCGATCACTAGACCACGGAAACGGTAGCCGAGGCAACGAAACGATCGTTTCCCGGGCATCGGGCGTCGGGCAGCGACGGCCCCAAGCCGCGGAGCCCCGGGCCCGCCTACGTACCCGGTTCGGCAGCGGCCGCCCCGGCCGCCCGCAGCGGCGGCCGGTCCAGTACCTCCTGTTCCCTCGGCCTCAGCTGGGGCCCGTCGAGCAGCGGCATACGAGCCCCCAGCGCGGCGGCCAGGAGGACATCGGGGAGCCCCAGGACGTGGGCCGGTCTGCGCATCGTCATGACGTCGGTGAGTCTCCTGACGACCAGGGCGTTGCCGATGGCCGTCTGGTTGAGGCGGTGGATGTACCGGGCTCCCAGACGGTCCGCCAGCGACGGCTTCCTGCCCACGGCGCCGGGAAAGAACCGGTCCTGCCCGACCGCCAGCATCCAGGCCGCCGCGGCCGGCCGGGCGATCGCGCGCTGGGCCTTCGACGCGAAGTGCGGCGCGAGCACCGGCGTACGCCGCGTCAGCTCCCGCAGGGCGACCGCGCCGCGAGCCGCCGCGGACATGCCGTGCCCGTAGACGGGGTTGAGGCTGGTGGCCGCGTCCCCCAGGACGATGAAACCCTCGGGCAGGGCCGCCTGCTCGAAATGGCGCCTCCTGTTCGCGGTACGGGTGAACGCGGAAACCTCGCTCACCGGCTCGGCCCGCGAAAGCAGCTCGGCCACCAGCGGATGGCGGACGCGACGGGCGAACTCCTCGAACAGGTCCTCACCGGCCGAGGGCTCGCCCCCGCGGGTACCCGAGAGACTGACGTGCCACTGGCCGTTCTCGATGGAGATGATCGTGGCGAAGAGCCCGGGCCGGTCCTGGCGCGGATCGGCGGGGATGTGGATCACCGGCCAGTCGGTCTCGGCCCCCTCCGGCGCCCGGTACCTGCGGCTCGCGTAGCGGACCCCCGCGTCGACGACGGTCTCCCGCACCTCGGGCCCGCCGATCTCCCGCAGCCACTGGATGCTCCTGGAACCGCGCCCCGTCGCATCCACGACGAGGTCCGCCGCGAGCACCTCATGCTCCCCCTGCGGGTCCCGGACGACCACGCCCCGCACCCGGGCCGCGTCCCCTTCCAGACCGCAGACCTTCGCGCCGGTCCGCACCCGCACGTTCGCAAGTTCCAGGACGCGCCTGCGCACGGCCCAGTCGATGAGGTTCCGGCTGGCCCCGATCAGGTAGTGGGTGTCGGGCCACGAGCGGCGGTACCAGCCCGCCGGCGAGAAGGACACCATGCCGTTGGGGATCGGAATCCGGTGGGCGCCGGCGGCGAGCCACTCGTCCGTGACCCCCGGAAGCAGTTCCTCCATGGCGTCGGCCCCGCCGGCCCACAGTATGTGGGCGTGGGCGGCCTGAGGCAGCCTCGGCCGCGGCGCGGGTGCCTCGGGAAGCACCGTGTCGTGTTCCAGGACGAGCACTTCGCCCACGTGGGGCGCGAGGGCCGCGGCCGCGAGCGTGCCGGCCAGACCGCCACCGAGGACGACCACGCGGGCGGAGCACGAAGGGAGCGCTGTCATCGAGTGCTGCTTTCTACAACGGCGGACTGGGCGGACTACCGGCACGGGCGGACGGCGGTGAGCCGTCCGACACGAGCGACGTCCGGACGAGGCCTTGGGGACTGTTCGGCGAGACCAAGACCATAAGCGCGGTCCGCGCTCTGCCACGTACCGATCCTGACCGGGCACTTTCCCAGACCACGACGCCGCCCGCCAGAGCCGCGGCCCCGGCCGCATCGGCGTGCGCACGCCAAGCGGCGTTCCCCGCCAGGAGGAACAGGATCGGGCCGGCACGCGTGCGGGCCGCGACCCCGTCAGGTCGCGGCCCGCACTACCGCATGGCTGTTTCCTGGCGCGCCGGCCGGTCAGCCGGCGCCGAAAGCGCCGTGGTTTCGACGTCGTCTCACGGATTCCCGCGTCAGGTCTCCAGGTGCCGTCCCGCGGATGCCCGGTCGCTACCGGCCCTGCCCGCCCCACCCGTCGTGCGATTCCCGGCACCCGCGCCGCCTGCGGACCGCGTCGCCCTCAAGTGGCCCATCTGCGTCCATTCGGCGAACCACCAGGCGCCGGTGATCACGGCCCCCCACACCAACCCGCTGAGCAGAGCCATCCGCCACGAAGCGTGCTCACCCCAACGCTCGACTCCCGTCAGGGCCATCCAACTGACCACAAGTACCACTGCCGTACGCACACGCCGATGCCTGAACATGCGCCCCGCCTACCCCACACCCGTGCGCTAAACGATCGCGGCCCTGATCAGGAGCGGCAAGACAAGCCGCACCCGTCCGCGGGCCCCGGCACTACGCCAACCCGGCAACGGCCGAATCAGTGAACCAGAGCCCCGTCAAGCCCTCCTGACCAGCTGTTCAGCGGCTACCGCGCGGCGGGTGAGCCATAACCCCACAAACCGGTGCAACCTGTGGAAGCACACGTGCTCGCGGAACAAGCCGGATGACGAGGGATGCTGACCATGGCCGATATCGACGTACTCGTGGTGGGCGCGGGCCCGGTGGGCCTGACGGCCGCAGCCGAACTGCGGCGCCACGGAGTGGACTGCCGCATCGTCGATCGGCTGGCCGGCCCGCAACCCTATGCCAAGGCCATCGGCATCCAGCCCCGCACGCTGGAGGTGTGGGACGACATGGGCCTGGCCCGCGGGGCGCTGGAGGCCGCGGTGCCGCACCGGGGCCAACTGGTCTTCATCGACGGCAAGCCGAGCCCCCAGGTCGAGCTGACTCTGCCGCCCGAGGTCCCCTACCCCTTCGCCACACTGCCCCAGTACGCGACCGAGCGGCTGCTCGTGGAACATCTCGCGCGCTTCGGCACGCAGGTGGAGCGGCCGACCGAGCTCCGCTCGGTGGAGGCGCACGCCGACGAGGTCGAAGCCGTCCTCGCACACGCCGACGGCCGGACCGAGCGCCTGACGGCCCGCTACGTCGTGGGCTGCGACGGCGCGCACAGCGTGGTCCGCAAGGCGGCCGGGCTGACCTTCGAAGGCGACGCCTTCCCCGAGCAGTACATGATCGGCGACGTCGAGCTCGACTGGGAACTGCCGGTCGGCTACAGCATGCGGTCCGTGAACATGGACGCGAACGGCTCGATGTCCGACATGCTCATCTGCATTCCGATGCCGGGCGTACGGCGGTACTGGCTGTCGATGCTGCGCCCGGGCGACCACGCCGGAGCCGAAGACGGCCCCGGCGCGCCGGACGGGATGGGGGACGGCCACGGACCGGACCTCCGCCAGATCCAGGCCGTGCTCGACCGCCTGGCACCGGAGCCGACAACCGCCTCCACGCTGCGCTGGTCGTCCGCCTTCCGCGTCAGCCACCGCCTGGTGAACCGCTACCGCAACGGCCGCCTCTTCGTCGCCGGGGACGCCGCGCACATCAACCCGCCGATCGGCGGTCAGGGTCTGAACACCGGCGTGCAGGACGCCTACAACCTTGCCTGGAAGCTGGCCCTGGCCGTCCGCGGCCTGGCCACCGACGACGTGCTGGAGAGCTATCACGCCGAACGCCACCCGATCGCGAAGGAGGTGGTCGACCGCACCGTCCGTCATGCCCGCTCCGAAGGTCATGCCCGCTCCGGTCTCGGCAACAAGGGGGACGACGCCGAGACGACGCTGCGACGCCAGGCCCAACTGCTGGTCGCCTACCCGGACAGCCCGTTGATCCAGCCGAAGGAGGCGGACGGCACGCCCGCGGCCGGTCCCGCCGGCGGCGACCGGGCACCGGACTGCCGCGGCCTGGTGAGTGAAGCCGCCACCTACCCGCGGCGGCTGTTCGACCTGCTGCGCACCCCGCGGCACGTGCTGCTGCTGTTCGCGGGACCGGAGCACTCCACGGGCGAAAGCGCCGCACGGCTCGAAGCCTGCGCCGCCGAGGCGCACCGCGCCGCCCACGGCCTGCTCGACACCTACCTGATCACCGCAGCCGAGGTACCGCAGGACATCGGCCCGGTCACCCTGCACCTGCCGCGCGTGCGCGACACGGAGGGCGAGTTCCGCGACGCGTACGCGCCGCGCGACGGCGAAGCCCTCCTGATCCGCCCCGACGGCTACGTCTCCGGACGCTTCCACCCGGCCGTACCCGAACGCCTGACGGACCACCTGCGCCGCACCTTCGCCTGACGCGAGCCGCCGCGGGCGGAGCACCACCGAGGACCCTGCCCCGTCACCGACGCCGCTTGCCCGGTCCCCGCCCGGCCGCTCGGTCAGCGCAGCCAGGTCCTCCGCCCCGGCGCTGTCACTCCACAGACGCAGGACGACGTCGAACGCGTCCAGGGCCACCGCGCCGGCGAGCCGTGAACCCAGGCCGGTCGCCGAGCCCCCCCCTCGCTGTCAGCCGCAGCCAGGGCGGAGAACATGCCAACGGACCCGGCAAAGGCTTCGGATCGGTGGCGAGGGCGACGCGCTCAAGAGGGCCGGAATCCTCGACCCTGCTACGAGTGGCGCCCGGCCGACCCGGGTGCGGGCGGGTTCAGTACCGAAGAGCCCACCGCTCACGACGCGCGGCGCATCCCGCCGATCCGGTCCTGAAGAGCGCCTCGCAGACGGCGGCCGGGCAAGCTCCACGCAGACACGGGCTACGACTGCGACCGCCTCCGCCGCTGGCTCCGCCCACACGGCATCCCTCGCCGTCGTCGGCTTCTGTTCCGTGCCGTGGGCTGCGTCGTGCCGGTCTGGGCGGCCTGGATCTGACCCATCAGAGTATCAGGGGGTCGGGCGCGAACGCTGAATCGCAACCCGAGTCGTCACATTCACCCGAGTGGCGTAATCGGCCGATCGCCTGGCGGGTGGATCTGCGCCGAATGGGTGAGGATGATCTCATCGTTCGGCGTACGGAGATCTCCCCGCCGACTTCATCCACGTGCGGTCGATCCGGGCGTGCGGAATACGGTACCCCGGCATTTTCGCCCGCATGGGAAACCCTTACCCGTATAAGGGGCGTTCCATGAAACCAATGCCTTTCGCAACCGCAGCCGCGCTCGTGTGCGGCCTTGCCATGATGGGCCCGGTATCGGCAGCCTCCCACCAAGCACGCGCCGCTTCGGCCCCTTCCTCCGTGGAGAAATCTCCCACCTGTCCCTCGCCCAACGCCCCGCCCGGAACGGGCTCACGGATATCCGCCGCCGACGCTGCCGAGATCGTCCGTATGCACAACGACGCGCGCCGGGCAGCCGTCCAGAAGTACAGCCCCGGCTCCTCCGTGGTTTCCGTCGCATGGAACCCCAAGCTCGCCTGTGACGCGCAGGCCTGGGCCGATGACCCTGCATCCAGCCAGGGCGGCGGACTGCACCACAGCAGCCGTGACACCAACGGCAACGAGGGTGAGAACCTCTTCAATGCCTTCCCCGGCCCGGCGCGGCCGCTGATGGCACTGGACCCCTCAGTGAGTTTCAGCTGGACGGCGGAGAAACCAAAATTCGACGCCGACAACAATGCCCCGATCAACAGCAGCGCATCCGCGGGCGCCAATTACCATGCGTGGGGCCATTACTCCCAGATGATATGGATGTCCCCCGCGTCAGCGACCACGGCAGTCGGTTGCGGCGTGAAAGAAGGCGTGCCCGTGGCGGGCAGTACGGGCTGGATTCTGGTGTGCCGGTACGTCGCGGCAGGCAATATAAACGGGCAGCGGGCCGTCGCCCCGGCTGCGGCACCGGCCCCGGGCTGTGACCCGGCCGCTGTCAACCGGGCGCCGACCGCCGGCACAGAAGCCCAGGCGAGGGCTGCCGTGATCTGCCTGATCAACGCGCAACGCACCCAGCGCGGGCTGCCCGCCCTCACCGTCAACCAGCCGCTGACCAACGCGGCCCAGCAGCATGCCGCCGCATCCGTACAGCTGAAGTGGTGGGGGCCGGGCAAGGACTCCCACAGCAACCCCCAGACCGGCTCGACACCGCAGAGCCGCATCCAGGCGGCCGCATACTGCCCGAACCCCCGGTCGTGGGAGTTCAGTGAGATCACCTACACCGGCTGGGCCGGATCGGGAACCCCGCAGGCCGCCGTCAACTGGTGGATGAACAGCCCCGGCCACCGCGCCATCATCCTCAAGCCGTCCCTGCGCGACATCGGCGCGGCGGCCCTGCCCGGAGCGGCAGACCCGGCCGGCGCATCGTCGGCCAACACCGGCACCTACGTCGTGGACTTCGGACGCTGCCAGCAGTGATTCGCCGCGGAAGCCAGACCACCGGCCGCGCCCCGACGTCGCCTTGGTGACCGGGGCGCGCGTCGCCCCGGCCGGCCCCTGCCTCCGCGGCCGCCCGGCGCACTGCAGCCACAGCTCGGGCGGCTCCGGATCCCGGGAAGACGTGGGCGGCCGCCGGGGCCCGATGACAAAGTCACCGTCTACGCCACGTACGCTTCAACAACGCCCGCCACCCCGACGTCCTCGCAGCCCAACGCCGCGAACGCGCCCGCATCCGCAGCGACAAGGGCATCCGCTGAGGCGGCCGCGCACTCGTGAGCCTTGAAAACGGCATCTGAACCTAGCAAGACCGATCCTGCAGCCTAGGAGGATGGTCGGGCACGAACCGCACCATCTTCGTAGCCGGATCTTCCAACGGCTCCGAAAAACGTGCCGGCCAAAGCTCCACCGGCCCGAGGTACTTACCCAACTTCCGCTCCGCCCGCGCCCGCTCAAGCGCCACTGTTTCGGCGCTCCCCCGGCACGTCACAGAGAACACCTCCCCCGTGGCCGGCTCGCAGGTATCCACGACCAGTGCCATGCGCGGATCTTCGGCGATGACCCGCTCCAGCCGGGTATTCGTTCACGTCCATCGCGGCAATGTAGCGGCGCACCTCCGGGCGCGATCTCGACGCGCTTCAGGAGGCGCTAGGTCTCGGCCGAAGCTGCGGCCGGCCGGGGCGGAATGCGATGTGGTCTGTCTATGCGGCCTGCCCTATGCGGTCAGGGGAGGGTGTGCGTTTTAGCCATTCTCGAACAGTTTTTCACAGAATGGGGGGTTCCGTGGTTAGCGTTCGGTTCGCCTCGGGGGGCCTCGCACAGCGTCTCCTCCCTCCGTCATGCCCCCACCTAGGGCAACGAGCAAGGGAAGGGGAAACCGTTGAGTACTCGGCGCAGGAACGCGGCTGGCGTGATGGCAGGTGCTGCGCTCCTCGGGATCGGCGGCATCACGCCGGCGAGCGCTGAAGACGAGTTCGAGTCCCACATCCCCAGGTGGACGGCTCCGACGGAGTCTCGCTGCTGGACGGACAACAACAGCAGCTCGGACCACACCGGCATCTACTTCTCGGGATGCCGCTCCGATGCCGACCGGTACGGCTGCACCTACGCGTCGCTGAGTCCGTGGAACCACCTCAACATCGACCACGTCAAGGTCGGCTGGTCAGTCCGGATGGATGCGCGGGCAACGGTCCTCCTCGGCCCGAACGGAGCCGGCAAGTCCACCCTGATGGCCATCGCCGCCTCCCACCCCCTCCTCCGGGTCGGTCACCTGCAACGGAGGCACCGCAAAGGGCCGCCGCCTGGCCGCCTACCGCAAAAGCGTGGCGTGGATCCCCCAGCAGATCACCCCCATGCCCGGGCTGACCGTACGCGAGCAGGTCGCCTACGCAGGATGGCTCAAGGGCATGCCGAAAGACTTGGCGTGGAAAGCATCCGAGGACGCGCTGCGCCGCGTCGACCTCACCCGCCTCGCAGAGCGTAAAAGCCATCAGGTGTCCGGCGGCCAACTGCGCCCCGCCCCGCTCCGGCCGGAGGGCGAGCACGTTGTAGGTGCGGGTCCATCGCTGCTGGAGGTGGATCAGGTCGTCGGGAAACGGGAGTGGCGCCATCCACTCAGTAAAATATGTGTTCGAATACTTGCGCGACGCGGCCGCGTGACCCGTCTGTGGGCGTGGTGTGACTGAGCGTCACAGTTGGCCAGCCGGGCAAAGTCGTTGGCCGTCAGTCCCTTCGGTCCTCAACCGTCCAGCCGTCCCCCAGCTCGCGACGCAACGCCTCCAGTGCAGTATCGGCCTCATGCTGGAACGATTCCTGCTGGTCACGGGTCCAAGGGGAGGGGCCCGCCGGATGGTCCCAGTCGAGTGAAGACTGGTACAGGTCGGCGAGCCTGGTGAGCTCGTCGCTGATGACCGCAGTGATGGGCAGCTTCTCCGGAGCACAGGGATACCCGTAGGGGCTGTCCAGGTCGGGAGTGCCCGACGGGCCCGGCCACAAAGGGGTGTCGACACCGTTCTCGAAGAAGAACCGCAGGTGATAGGGCATGCCACAGCCTTACACGGCGCCGAGCACACAAGAAGCCAACTGAAACGCTCAATAGCCAACTACGACGCTCAGTCACAGGTGCGGCGAAACGGTTCACTACAGTGCCGTCGCCGAGAGGGGCCCTGCTCCATGAGCACCCCCGCCCCGCGCCCTGTGCCCGTGAGCTGGTCGCGTGCTCAGGCGGGTCGGTGCCGACGATGCCAGACCACCACCCATAGTACGGAGTGGGTGGGAATCCGTTGTGTAAGGCGTGCAGAGAGCAGTTGCGGGAGGGGCAGCTCCGCCCCGCGTGAGGCATCCCCGGTCCGCCGGGCCGTTTCGCGGTGTCGCGGCCTGGCGCCGGCTGTGGGATCTGTGTGAAGGAGGGCCGTCGGGGTGACGTTGCGGCCGCCGGTGGAGCCGATGCTGGCGCAGGCTGTGGAGTCGGTGCCGGGCCTGGGCGTGCTGGGCGAGCTGGCGTTTGAGTAGAAGTTCGACGGCTACGGGGCGCTGCTTTTTACTCCGACCTGCGCCGCCGGCCGGCTGCTGGTGCCGACCCGGCGCGGGACGCTGATTCAGGACCGCTTCCCTGACCTCGTCGCCGCCGTCAAGCAGCTGCCGGACGGCCTGGTCCTCGACGGTGAACTGATTGTCTGGGAGACGGCCGCGGGCCGGCTCTCGTTCGAGAGGTTGCAACGCCGCACCGCCGCCCGCGGCCGCGCCGCGTGCGAGCTTGCCGCGTCCCTGCCGGCGTTCTTCATCGCTTTCGACGTCCTCCAGGACAACGACGGTGTCGAGCTGCTGCCCCATCTGTATCGCCAGCGCCGCCAGCGCCGCCTGCGGCTGGAAGCTCTCTTCGCGTCCCACCGGCTCAAGGCTCCGTGGACGTTGTGCTCGATGACCACGGATCTGATCACAGCGCAGAAGTGGCTGGAATCCTGGACCGACGCCCCCGGCCTCGAAGGCATCGTCGTCAAAGCCATGAACCAGCCCTACCGGCCAGGCTACAGAGGCTGGTACAAATTGAGGCGGCGGGACACCACCGAGGCGATCACTGGTACCCTCACCCGCCCCCACATCCTCCTCCTGGGCCGCCACGACACCCACGACCGGCTACGCCCTATCGGACGCATGACCCCCCTGCGCCCGGAAGCGGGCCGCCTCGTCGCCACAAGCATCACCGAGACCGACGAGGACCACCCCTGGGCAGGCATGCAGTTCGCTACGACGTGCGGCAGCCGCGACGTCCTGGACGTGACCCTGGTCCGCCCCGAGCTGGTCGCCGAGATCAGCGGCGACGCGTCCGTCGACCACGGGGGTGCCTTGTCGGCATCTGATGATGCAGGTGGGTGGTGAGTTACCGGTGGGCGAGGGGTGGGGTTGGTGGATGAAGCGGTGGGTTACCGGTGGGTGGGGGCCGATGAGTGGTGAGCGGGTCGGCAAGTCACCGAGTTGGGGCGCCGGCACCTGCGTGCATGTCGGGTCCGCGCCGTGCCGGAGTCAGGCCTACTCGCCGGCTCGTCTGGCGGGCGCGGTACCGGCACGGGGGGAGGAGCCGCAGGCCGCCGTAGGCGGGATCAGAGGATCTCGCTGTCGTAGAAACAGAGGTGGTCCTTGATCGCGGCGACGTCCGGCTTGGGGTCCGCGTACGCCCAGACGAGGTCGGTGGCCCCGGGTACGGACCAGTAGCCGGCCTCCCCCTTGAACGGGCAGTGGGTAGTGGTGTCGGAGGGGGTCAGCAGGTCGGTGCGTACGTCCTCGGGCGGCAGGTAGTACCGCGGGGGGCAACCCGTCTCACGCAGCACCAGGGGGCGCCGGCTTTCGGCCAGGACTTGTCCGTCCTTCACGACGCGAACGTGCTCGGTGCCCTCTTCGATGGTGATGTCGTGTCCACGTGTCATACGCTCCTCAGCGCATCCGGCCGGGGATATCTTCCCGCGATCCCTGCCGGGCGTCGCGGAACATTCGTACGGGGGACAGACCGGGGGGTCGCCCGGGATCTCGCCAGCCCGACGGATCCCGGACCCCTCGACCGGGTGACGAACACGCCGCACAATTCTCCGCGGACCCCTACGCAAACCCGCTCGCTACCGCGTTCAGCCCGACCACGAAGGCACAGCCATACGCCGCGAGCGCCGCGCCCACTGCCCTGGCGACTCCCCGGGCCTTCGGAGACATGATCCAGCCCCCCGGCGGCTGCGCGGAGCCGCTCGGCCATCGTCACCTGCTTCGCCGGCCGGGCCCTGCACCCCAAGCGCGGCGAGGGCCTCGTAGAAGGAGAGACGGCCTGCTGCTCCCCGACGACCGGCGCCCAACCGTTCGAAGCCGCCACCATCACCGCTCACGCGGCGCAGCGGGGCGGGGCGGGACGCGTCGGGAAGGTAGGCCTAGATGCGCGAGTTGCGCACCGACTGCCACACCGCGCCGGCCAGTGCCCGCGTCGCCCGCGGGACCGACAGATGCTCGTGCTCGCGGTACAGAGCCCAGTTGTACTGCACGAGCGAGAGCTTGTTGGAGGACAGCGATCCCGCCTGATGAGCCCTGTACACCGCAAGAGGCTCAGCCAGGCCCCGGGCGTCAGCGCCCTCCCGCATGATCGACAGCCAGAGGGCGTAGTCCTGGCGCTTGCGCATCTCCGGCATCAGCCGCGTGCCCAGGACCTTGCGGTCGTACATCGCCGTGAGAGCACCGATGTGGTCCTGGACCAGCATTGCGCGGTAGTCCACGTGCTCCCGCGCACCAACCACGCGCCCGTTCGGGACCCAGCCGGTGCTTTCGCCCTGGTAGTCGGCGTCCATCTTGAAATACGAAGTGAACGTCAAAGGCACATCGCCTTCCGCGGCGAAGGCGAGCTGCTTCCCGGTCTTCTCCGGCAGCCACATGTCATCACTGTCGAGAAAGGCAATGTAGTCCCCGCGAGCCCGCTCGATCGCGAGATTGCGGGCCCGGCCGGCACCGCCCTGTTCAGGTGCCCGCTCCGGCAGGACGCGCTCGTCCTGCCGGGCGAAATCGAGGAGCAGGTCCATCGAACCGTCGCAGGACTGGTCGTCGGTGACCAGCAGCTCCAGGTCGCTGTGGGTCTGGGTGAGGACCGATCGGACGGCCGCACTGAGGGTCGCCGCCGAGTTGTACACGGGCATCACGACAGACACCAGAGGCACAGCACTTCTCCTTGCCCAGACCAGGAACGACCCCCCATTCAAGCAGCGCAACCTGGTAGGAGCTGCCACGCAGATCCTTGTCTGGTCAGGGCTACGTAGGGCTCCGCCTGGCCGTGCGCGTCGCGGACGGACGGCCCCGACGCAGCCAGGAGCGTCTCAGTCTCGCCAGGGCGAGCTGGTGTGCGGTATCTCCAAGCGATCGCTTCAAGAGAGCGGTGGTGGTCGGCCCATCGCCGCCCGCGGACCGGATCCGCCGGCATCAGCGGCTCGTTCCGGTCCCACACCGCATCGGCGGTCACTTCGCTGACAGAGATATCCGATCAACGGACCAGCGCATCGAAGAGGCACGCGTAAGCCGGGAGACCCCAGCCCGCCGCTCCCGGGGGCAGTCGGGCACTGGTCAGATGGTGACCGGGCCGTGGGCGGTGGCGAACTCAACCGAGACCAAACCCGGCTCCTCGTCCTCGACCCAGGTGACGTCGATCTGGTCGAGGGGGTGGTCGGCCGGTTCGCCGAGGAATTCGGCGATGGAGGCGGCGTCGCCGGCGATGGAGAGCCCGTGGATGGTGGTCGAGGTGCGGGGGTCGGCGCTCGGGCGTTCCTCGCTGGGAACCAGCCACTGAAGGAAATAGGGGAGTTGCGGGTCCTCCAGCAGTTCGAGCAGGCCGATCTGCTTCCACCTCAGGTCGAACCCGTCAGGGCGGACTCGGTGGCCCTCGGCCGAGGTGCGGCCAAGGCGTGCCTCGACTGGAGCGATGTCGTCCACGGAGACCACCCAACCGAGCCAGCCGCCGCCCTCGGCGGCGCGGCGCGCGACCGCCTGGCCGAAGGGTGCGCGGTCGGCGGCGGGGTGCTCGAGTGTGGTGACGACCTCGACGTAGGTGCCGCCGCTCAGCGGGAGAATGAAATTGCGGGTGCCGAACCGCGGGTGCACGCCCCCGTCGACGAATCCGGCGCCGAGGGCTGATCCGATCCACTGGACAGTCGAGACGAAGCTGTCGCGGGCCACCGCATAGGACACGTGATCAAGTCGCACTGCGCCAGCATCACCCGACAACCCGCACAAATCCCGACGCCACGCCCGCCGCCCCGGGCCACTTCCGCCGTGGATCGAGCCGTGGAGGTCGGCGGGATTGAACCTGACCATCGGCACACTGCGCCGGTTCAGTTCGGTATGACCATGTCCCAGGTGACGTCGCCAGCCTCGGTGGCCACCAGGACGTGCCACCTCGATCGCACCCATCAATCCTTCTGGCTGTCCTGGTCCCTGCCCTGGTCACCGGCCCCCTGACCCCCGTCAGGACTGGGGGCCAGGGCTCCGGCGGCGCCCGGCGGCGCCCGGCCTCGACCACCCGGCCGTGCCGGTCGCGGGCGGACACCGGAGTTGGGTACCGGGGGCGATCATGACGGAGGACGTGTGGGAGCTGCACGGTGGACGTGTAGTCCCGGCTCGTCTCGGGGCCAGGAACTACTGTCGCGATACGCCTTCGCTGGTCAGGCGTGTTTGTCCGATGGCTGCCGGGCAGGCTGGACCGACCAGCTTGGCGGCTCGTCGTTGTCCGAGTCCTCGTCGCGCTCAGCGTCGGCGGATGTCGCATGGATCTTGCCCGAGGCGTGGTGGACCGGTGCGTATACGGCGTAGAGCTGCAGGGTCTCGTCACCGATGTTGGTCACGTTGTGCCACGTGCCGGCGGGTACGAAGATCGCCCAGCCGTCCTCGACCTCCTGGTCGAAGTCGAGTCGATCCTTCGTACGGCCCATCTGGACGCGGCCCCGGCCCGCGTCCAGTCGTAGGAATTGGTCAGTTTCCGGGTGGGCCTCCAAGCCGATGTCCTCACCCACCGGGATCGACATGAGGGTCAACTGGAGGTACTTCCCGGACCAGGCGACCGCGCGATAGTTCGTGTTCTTGAGCGTCGCCTTTTCGAGGTCGAAGCTTTGAGGTTCCGGCCCGATGTCCTTGATGGTCATGTTTCTCTCCTGGTCAACGAAGGCGGTACGCGTTCGCGTTCTTGCGCCGGCCCACCTCAGCGTTCTCAGCGCCCTGGGCTCTCCTGGCCACCAGCATGTGAGCCGCTGCCGCACAAGCGGCCGCGACTCTTTGCCACATTCCTCCGTGCGTCCGATCGTGTGGCCGACCGGGTTCGTGCAGTCGATGACAGCCTTGCCCGCCACGTGCCGGCGCGGCACCTCCAGTCCGTGTAGCGCATCACTTCCGCCAGGCAATTCACGGCTTCGGTGATGGTGGCCTTGATTGCGCAATGAGGCCCGCAGGCATCATGGCATCGTGCATGCCAACAGGCTGGGGCTGCACAGGCGCCGCACAGCTGATGCCCGCGGTTCAAGTCACCCGATCGGCCGTCCCATGACGGAGCGAGCCCGGTCCGTCTGCGAGCCGCGGCGACAGCCGCAGACGGAGCCAGTGGTCCCGGTCACGGGGCGGGCTCGTAGACGGCGACGGCGGGTCCCTCCTCGGTGAGCCCGAGGAGGGACTGGCGTTCGTTCTCGCCGGCGAGCCACCAAGCCGCCCCAACGCTTTCGAGGCGTTGCCCGGAGACCTCCTTGTGTATGGCACGTGACAACCGCCTGCGGTGGGTCCATGCTTCTTCGCCGGGTTCCCACACCATCCCGGTTTCTGGCGCGTCCAGCAGGGTCTTGCGCCGCTCCTCGAGTTCCCCGGCGCGCAGGGCCTTGCGCTGCTGGTGGCCCCACCGTCCGAGGGGGAAGTCTTTGGTGACGCCGACCGGCCTCGACGTCTTACGGGACGGCGTAGAGGCCGGTGATGTCGTTCTCCTGCCGCCACCGGATGAGGGCCTGGTAGCCCTCCAGCCAGACCAGGGACTCGGGTCCGTAGACGCGGGTGCGCAGGAACGCGGCGATGGTGGCCGGGTCGCGGGGGCTGGAGAAGTGCAGCAGCGCCGACTCCGCGGCCGCGACGGTGTCGCCCTCCTGACCCTCACTGCCACCCGCGCCGCCGACGCCGAAGATCCGCCCGTCTTCATCGCGGCGCAGGTGGATCTTGCGCTTGTCGTGGGTGAGGGCGCGGGAGGCGAGTTGCTCGACCAGGCGTTCGTCATACGAACGCGGAGTGATGTCGACACCCTCCTTGAGGACCCGCACAGACGCGAGGAACGCACGGTGTGCGCGCCGGTTGTTCGCGTCGATGCCGTTGGCGAACTGCCACAGCACCTTGAGGTGGACGGGGCCCGGGTTGTGGATGAGATCGGGCACTGCGCCAACGCGGCGAGCCTCGGTAGGGAGCGGCGCGGGAAGGCGGGGTGGGAGGGTGTCGGCTAGCCGAGTTGTGCGGCCGCCCAGCGGGCCCACTCGCGGCGCATCGCGTTGAAACGGAGGCCGTACTCCAGGGCGATCCGGCCGTGCACGGACAGTTGGTCCTCGCCCCAGTCGATCGACTGCTCCAGGGTGCGCAGGTCCTCGTACTCCTGGTCGGAAAGTTCCATCAGGCCGGTGAGGTACGCGCTCGCCTGCTCGGTGGGCAGGACGCCGAGGAAGAAGACCCGCAGCAGGATGTCGCTTCGGGTGTTGCGCTGCGGCCTGGTCTGCGTCAGCCAGTGGCGCAGTTCGGCCAGGCCGTCGTCGGTGAGGGTGTACTCCTTGCGGCCGCGCGGGCCCTGCGCCGAGACGCTGATCAGGCCGGCGGCGGCGAGCTTGGCCAGCTCGCCGTACATCTGGCTCTGCGTGGCGGGCCAGACGTTGGCCAGTGAGGTCTCGAAGCGCTTGAGCAAGTCGTAGCCGCTGGCCGGGCGTTCGGAGAGGAGTCCGAGGAGGGCGTGTCGAAGGCTCATACCCCTCACCTTACCTTCCAAGCTTGACATGTCACTCCTGGAACCTCTACTTTCGACATGTCAAAACAGGAATGTCAGCAGCAGCCCGGGGGCCTTCGATGTCGTACGTACGCACCTTCCTGCCGTGGATCGTCTTCGCGGTCGTCCCGTCCGCCCAGTGGCAGTGGGGCGCGCTCGTCGCCCTGGTGGCAGCGGTGGCGGTCATCGTCCAGCAGCGCCGCGAGGGGGCCGGGTTCGACGCGCTGATCATCGAGACGGGCTCGGCGGTCTTCTTCGCGCTCCTGGCGGCCCTCGCCTTCGCCGATCCGGACTCGGGCGCGCACGGCTACTCCGCGGCCCTCTCCTCGGGCGTCCTGGCCCTGGTCGCCGCGGTCTCGCTGCTGATCCGCCGGCCCTTCACCCTGGGCATCGCCAAGCGCACCACCCCGCGCGAGGTCTGGGGGCTGCGCCCCTTCGTCCGGGCCAACACGGTCATCACCGGCGTCTGGACGGCCGCCTTCGCCCTCACCGCGGGAGCCCTCGCGCTCCTCGCCCACGCCGGTCAGGGCCACTCGACGGCGGCCACGGCCGTACAGGCCGCCGGTTTCGTCCTGCCGATGCTCTTCACCTCCCGCTACGTCGCCTCGCTGAAGGCGCGGACGGCCACCGCCCACTGAGCACCGCACCACCACCCCCGGCCGATCCGCGACCTCCGGGCGGCGCTCTCCCGACAGGGCCGAGGACCATCAGGACGCGGACGGCGACGAACGAGCAAGGGCAGCCCAGGCGGCCCCTGGACCCCGCATGGCGAGGTGTCGTACCGTCCCGCGCCCTTTCGACCCGCGCCGTCAGGCGCTACGCGGCCCGCGCGGCTGCCGCAGCAGGAGTCCGGTGAGGGCGATCGCGCCGAGCAGCAGCCCCGTACCCGTCGCGAAGGCCAAGTGGTAGCCGCCGGTGAGGGCTTCGGCCTGGCCGCTGCCGGCAGCGGCCAGGCTCCGGGTCCGGGTGGCGGCCAGGGTGGACAGGACGGCCACGCCGAGCGCCATCCCGAGCTGCTGGGTGGTGTTGAACACCCCCGAGGCGAGCCCCGCGTCCTGCTTCCCGGCCCCTGACATCGCGAGCGCGGTGAGTGCCGGCGTTGCGAGCCCGAACCCCGCGGCGAGGAGCATCACCGGCAGCAGGTCGGTGGCGTACCGGGCGTGGACCGGCAGCCGAGTCAGCAGGCCGAGGGCGAGGACGAGCAGGGCCAGACCGGCCACGAGCATGCGCTGTTCGCCGAACCGGGCACCGAGCCGGGCCGACGCGCCGAGGGAGACCACCCCGATCACCACGGCCGCCGGAAGCATCGCCAGGCCGGTCGCGGCGGCCCCGTACCCGAGCACCTTCTGCAGGTAGAGCGCCACCAGGACCTGGAAGGAGAACAACGCGGCCACCATCAGCATCTGGACCAGATTGGCCCCGACCACGGTCCGCGAGCGCAGGATCCGCATCGGGACCAGCGGGTTGCGCCCCCGGCTTTGGCGCAGGACGAACAGGACGAGCAGGGCCATGGCAACGCCCCCGAGGCCGAGGGTGTGCGCGGACGCCCACCCGTGTTCGGCCACCCCGACCACCGCGTAGATGCCGAGCATCAGCCCTGCGGTGACCAGCAGCGCCCCGAGTACGTCGGCACCGGCACGCACCCCCAGCCCCCGGTCGGCGGGGAGTGTGGGCACGGCGAGCAGCACGGCGGCGAGCCCGATGGGCAGGTTGATGAAGAAGATCCAGTGCCAGTCGAGGCCGTCGGTGAGGATCCCTCCGAGCACCTGGCCCAGCGAGGCGCCGGCCGCGCCGGTGAAGGAGAAGACGGCGATGGCCTTGGCCCGCTCGCGGGCCTCGGTGAACAGGGTGATCAGGATCCCGAGCCCGACCGCGGAGGCCATCGCGCTTCCGACGCCCTGGAGGAACCGGGCGGCTATGAGCTGAGCGGGGGAGCCGGCGAGCCCGGCCAGTACCGACGCGGCCGTGAACACCGCCGTCCCGGCCAGGAACATCCGCTTGCGGCCGATCAGGTCGCCGAGGCGTCCGGCGAGCAGCAGCAGACTGCCGAAGGTGATCAGGTATGCGTTGACGACCCAGCTCAGCCCGGCGGGCGTGAAGCCGAGGTCGTTCTGCATGGCGGGCATTGCCACGGTGACGATGCTGCCGTCGAGGACGGTCATCAACATTCCGGTGGCGAGCACGCCGAGCGCGGTCCACCGCGACCGTACCCCCCGCCCCACGGGCGGCGGCCCCACAGGTGCGGGAACTTCCGCAGCAACAGCAACACGGTTCACAGGTGCCTCCCCAGCGACACGAATCGTCAGCAACACAAAGACCGTAGCAGATAGTTTTGTTGCAGACGATATTCAACGGATCGAATTGCTAGACTCGTCGTATGACCGCGATGGCACCCGCCCCCGACCAGCCCGACCTCTCCTTTCTCCTGGACCACACCAGCCACGCCCTGCGCACCCGCATGGCCGCGGCCCTGGGCGAGATCGGCCTCACCGCCCGCATGCACTGCGTCCTCGTGCACGCGCTGGAGGAAGAGCGGACCCAGATCCAACTGGCCGAGATCGGCGACATGGACAAGACGACGATGGTCGTCACGGTCGACGCCCTGGAGAAGGCGGGCCTGGCCGAGCGGCGGCCCTCCGCCAAGGACCGGCGGGCACGCATCATCGCGGTCACCGAACGAGGTGCCGCCCTCGCCGCCACCAGCCGGCGGATCGTCGACGAGGTCCACACCGAGGCCCTGTCCTCCCTCGCCCCCGCCGATCGCGAAACCCTGCTGCGCATCCTGACCACCCTGGCCGAAGGCCCCCTGGAAACCCCGGCGGAAACCCCCCACCCCACCCGCCGCGCCCGCCAATGACCCCTAACGTGCGATGTGCCGGCCTGTGTCAGCGGGCGATAGCCAGTGACGGCCCATCAGTCGGGTGCGTTCGTGCCGGTCGCATGACTAGGGGGTCCATCCGGCACTGACGTGGAAGCGGCGTTCGGGGTGGTTTTCGCTGTCATGCGGGTACACCACCTCGGTCTCCACTGTCACGGAAACGGTGCCTATCCATGTCCGGGCCCCGGCCGTGAGGCTTGGCCCTGGTAGCGGTCAGGATCCGGCGAATGGATCGTGCTGCGGCGGTGGGCCGGCTGTTGGAGCTCCGGGAGAACAGACGCTTGTCCACGGAGCATGCGCGACTGGCTGCGGGGGCGTTGGGTGTGTCGGACCGCCCCACCGCCCGCGCGGTCCGCCTGGCCGACGGGTCGTGAACCACGGCCCACGCCTTGCCCAGCAACCCGCTCGTACGGTGCGCCTCGTCGACCACGATCAGGTCCTACGCGTCCATCGGGAGGCCGTATGTGCCTTCGTGAGCCTCGATCAGCACCGGAAGGGAGGCGTACGTCGCGTACACGGTGACGGAGCCCCTGCCGTGCCACAGGGCCAGCCGAGGTGCGCTGGTGGTTGTCCGCGCACCCAGGCTGTACATGCGCGGGTCATCCTCCAAAGAGCACACCGCAGCAACCGGACCGGAATGCCCCAACGCCTTCCACTCGGCGATCGTCTGTGCCAGGAGGTCGAGGGTGGGCAGCAGGGCCGTGCGGAACCATCCGGTGCGCCGCAGCTGCGGCGATGAACGTTTTCCAGGTACCGCACGCAGCAACGATCGTTCCACGCAGCCCGGCCGCCGGAATACGTTTCCCCGGCGGGATATCGAGCCCTGCCGTAATCGCGTCGACCGCCTCAACCTGATGAGGGCGCAGTTCGATATGTCGCCGGTCAGTGAATCTGAACAGTCGTCATGCTGGGGACCTGGGGTTGTGCAGTTTGACTGCGGGGCTGGCGGCTGTGTTGGCTCACTGGATCTACGCAGTTCCAGGGTACGGCCAGCTGTCTGACCTGCGGATTTTTGAGCATGGGACCTGGTGGCGCAGGTTGGTTGGGTACTGCACAGTTTCACCGATCGGCGACAGTGGTGGGGAGTTGTTCGGGATGCTACCCAGTGCATCATGGGCTTGGTTCCAGAGTTCATCCCTGCTTCAGAATGAAGCAGGCCGCTCCGGGTGGGGGGAGTTGGCCGAGGCCTCGGCGGCGATAGGGACGGTCCCGCGGCCAGGGGCTGGATCAAGCCCAGCCAGCTCCTTTCCTCCGTTTGGAGCGGGGTCCGCTTTATGGTGGGCGACCAGAGGGAGAGGGTTGTATGGAGTTTGTGGCAGGGATCTATGGCATGAGGGCAGCCGATGCGGGGCCGTTGCTGAGCGTATGGGTTGACTCCGGGGTGCGGGTTTTCGAGGTGGAAACCGGTGAGGCGATGGAGAAGACCGCGATCATCCAGGCCTTCACCGGTGTGGTGCCAACGGATCCGCCGGCGTCAGGGCGGAGCTGGGACGGATTCTCCGATTCCCTTTGGGAGGGCCTGCATCAATTGGAGGAGACGCGTGTGGCAATCGTCTTGCGTGGGGAGTGCTGGGTGAACCAGTCTCACGGGGACGTTCAGACCGCGCTTGATGTCCTTCAGGATGTTGTGATGCTACTGAAGGACGAGAAGGCGGCCGTTGGCCGGCCGACGAGCGTCTGTGTTCTGCTCCTTGGCGGTGGCTGAACCGGGTAGTCTCTGACCAGGCACGCACAGTCTGGCGGGGCTTGCTCGGCCCGTGATCGGCTCCCCTGAGGGCCTGAGCCCTCCACCGGAGGCGTAGCGTTGTGGCCGTGGTTTATCTCTTTGGACGCGTGCCTGACTGGATGACAGGCTGCTGCGACCTGTGGTGGTGACATGCCCAGGTCTTACCGGTGGTCGTGTCTGTCTGGCTCCTCCGTTGGAGCGGGGTCCGCTTTATGGTGGGCGACCACCGGGCTCCCTTTGCTGGCGGCAGCAGGCTGGTTCTGGAGGCGAAGCCGGAAGGGCCCCGGGGTGGGGGAGCGGAGCGGACCTGCCCAACGGGCCGGAGGCCCGGGTGGTCGTGCCCCGTGAAACGGGGTCACCCAGGCCTGCGAAGCAGGCCGTTCGGGGTGGAGCGAAGCGGAACCCCGAACTAGTCCGGAGCGAAGCGCAGGACACCGGCCCGAAGGGCCTGCTCTGGCTCGGCGAAGCCGAGCCCCGTCGAGCGCAGCGAGGCGGTTCACTGCCCCGAAGCGAAGCGGAGGGGCAAAGCGCCGAAGGCGCCTTGGCCGAGCGTAGCGAGGCCGGTCTCTCCTGAGCGCGCAGCGCTCAGGTACCCGCTCCGCGGG
>NZ_JBITDH010000015.1:0-94267 GCF_044454045.1 Streptomyces sp. NPDC051578 | reverse complement strand
CGCGGTCCTAGAGCCGGCCCTTCAGGCCGGAGCCCTGCGCTTCGCTCCGGACAGTTCGGAGATTCCGCTTCGCTCCACTCCGAACGGCCTGCTCCACAGGCCTGAGTGACCCCGTTTCACGGGGTCCGGGCCTACGGCCCGTTAAGCGGGTCCGCTCCGCTCCCCCACTCGGGCCCTTCCGGCTTCGCCTCCAGGGCAAGCCCGCTCCGCGGGCGGCTGGCAGCACCCGGCCCCCAGTCCTGCCAGCTGCCGCACTGAAGAAGAGTCCGCGATAATCGGCGGCGGCAATCGCCCCTGGCTGGCAACCTGGACTGATGCCTCCCTGGACTCCGCCGGCCTTGCTGTTCAACAACCTGCGTTACCTGCTCAACGAGTGGGATCCACTCGGCGTCGCCTACCTCTCACAAGACGAGTACGACTGCATGCTCGCCCCCCTATTCCAACGCCTCCACCATGGCACCACGCGGGCGGAGATCAGTGAGTTCCTCTGGTACGACCTCGAGGACCACTTCGGATTGGATCCAGTCGACCACCAAACCGATGCAACGGCCGACCGGCTGATCGCCTGGTGGTCCGCGGTCAGCCCAACCCCAAACACCAGCGGAACACCAACAACCTGACAGTCGCCAAGACTGCCCGGTACGCCAGACACCGGAGACCATACAAGATCCGGGAAGCGGCTGACTGCTTCATTCTCCTCGCCGGATTGAAAATGGGCTAGAGGACTCCCTGCACAGCGCCCGACCCGCCACGCTCCGGTGCCAACGATCGGTGAAACTGCGCACTGCTCAACAACCTGCCCAACCCCACGCCACAGGCATGACGACTACTCAGCCCCACTGTGCGACACCGCGTGTCCCTATCCGCTCAACTCATCCCGGTGACACCACCTACACCGCACCAGACTGTCCCTACAAACCGCGCACGACCGGTCTGACCAGCAGAAGCCAAGCAACGCCTCATCAGGACAGCCCCTGGGGCCCCATGGACAACCAAGCGCGGCGTGGCACCGCGGGGAACGTGGACGCACATCATGCCTTGCGCGACGCCGCCGCCCACTAGGATCGTGGTGCGGGGGCCGCCGTGGCGGAGCGGAGATCGGTACTCGTGACGGCCTGGACCTGCAGTTCGGTGGGCGCCACCTCCATCGGGATCCGCTCCGCCCGGGCCCGCGCCTGCGGACGGTGTCCGGTTCCGGAATGAGCGCCCCTGTCTCTGCGGCGGTGTCGATCGGATGCCGTATGCCTGGTGCGCTCGCAGGCCCTGCGCGAGGAATAGGACGCCGCGGAGCTGCCGCCCGCGTGGCTGGACGGCAATGCAGGTCCGACAGCAGGGAACGGGGGCGGCTGCCGTTCCCCGGCTTCGCTATCGAAATGTTGACTTCGGCGGCCGGTGCCCATTCGCGCTTTCTGAGGCGGCTCAGGCCCAGAAGGCTTCGGTGACGGTGATCTGCGGGTCGGCTTGGCGGCGGATGAAGGTGAAGATGATTCAGCCCCGGCCGCCAGCGAGGTCGGCGATGTGAGGCCCGGACGGGCTCGTCGAAGCCAGCGGGCGGACCGTGATCCAGTGCGGCAAGGACGCGTCCGCGTCGATCCCCCGGAAGTAGGGATCATCAACGGTGATCAATTCCGCTCGGGCCGCCATCACCAGTTGCCGCCCCTCAGGCGGCATGCTCTGGAAGTCCTCCCAGGCCTTTTTCGTCCAGTCCATCTGCCAGGGCGGACCGAGCCGGTCATCGATCACTGACCGGGCTCCAGGGCAGCCGCCTCATGCCGCAGCCGGCTGTACTCCTCAAAAAGACGCCCCGACTCACCAGGATCCTCACATTTCCCGGCGCGGGCCTCAAGATCGCGCAGGTGCTCTTCGAGTGCCGGGTCACGGGCGATCGCGTACTGGGTCCACCACAAACGCATGAACGCCGGAACAGGGGTGACACTGAACGCGTCGGCGATCACGCGCCGCCAGTGCGCCTCAAAATCAGGCAGGAGATGGGGAGCGTGTTCCTGAATAGCCAGGCGCAGCGCCTGGGGAGTGCGCTCGGGCATCGGTGGGATGCGGCCGGGCACTTGGTCGTGGAAGTGGACGGGCTCTGCGGTCATGACGAGCTGCTCTCCTGAAGTCCTGGCCCCACGGGTCAGGCGGCGTCCGGCCGGTGGGCCTGGATGTGCGCGGTCATCTGCTCGAACCACTCCGCCGGAACCAGGTAAGCGACGGTCCTGCCCTTGCGGGTGATGGCCGCGGCCTCGCCAGCGATCCGGGTGCGGTCGAGGATCTCCCCCATGCCCTTGCGGAGATCGATTGTCGTGTAGGTCCTGGTCTCCATACCCCCAACCTATAACAACTCTCATAGTTGCCATACACGACCCAGCCACCGCCAGACAGAACACCCGCCCTCGCCCGCCCTGCCGTGCCCCTTTTCCCCACCGAGACAAAGCGGGATCGGGACCGTCACCGGGCCGGAAAAAGCATCGCTACAAGGCGGAAGATCAAGGATCTCCGAAGCAGCCGTTGTCACCGTCGCCCCTATCCTGGCCGCGACCACCACCGTCGCAGCAGTCGCGCTCCTGGCCGTGCAGGCCGCACTGAGGCCGACCCGACGGGTGAGCGTCGCGGTGTCGATCACCGACATGCTGTCCGCAAGGGGTTCGTGGCATACACGCCCGTGCGGTCCGGGTCTGCCACCACCCAGACGCCGGCATTCTCGTTTTTGATCACGCCGAGGACACCACCGCCCGCAGGCACCGTCCCCGGGCCTGCTGGCCGGCAGTGGCACCACCACCGCGGCATCCGCAAGGCCATGACCACCAACGCGCGGCTGGACGCGGCAGACATCGGCTACGTCAACGACCACGGCAGCATCCACGTATCGTGCTCCTTCGTTCCCCCTTCACGCGCCTAGTTCGACGGATGATTCGAGCGCAGCAACATGCCGTGCGGGATGTCTATGCTTCGGGCTCCGGCTCGGCCCTCAGGTAGCGACGCCAGATCTGGGCCTTGCAATAGCGGCCATCCCCGCCGCTGTCGTACTGCGGCGCGTCAAAGGTGACCCAGTACAGCAACTCGCCAATGGGTGCCTGGCATGCTCGTTGGGTTCGGGTGCCCCCATGGCATCGATCGTTCCAGCAAACTCAACCTGCCAAGGACCGTCCCAGTCCTGAGCACGAACGACCCTGACCCGGGGGCCAGGTGCCAGTGCACCCGTCGGCCATGTCTGGCTCAAAGGACGACCAAGGATGCGCTCTACCGCCTGGCGGTCGTCTACGTCCGCAGGAACAGGGCCGGAACTGTCCGTCATGCCGCCTACTCTCCCCGCGCCACTCCAGGAGCGCCAGATGATAGAGAACAAGCAAGCTCAGCTAGTTCTTTGTCTTGGGCGGTCTGTGGCTCGGTCGGGCGGCCCCATGAAGGTGTCGAGCTCTTCGATGATCTTGCGGAGCTCGCGGGCCCCGCGCGGCGACATTGCTCGGATCACGCCGTCGAGTAGGGCACGACCTTCGAGAGGGTTGCCGCAGCAGTACCAGTGCATGTTGCCGAACTCGTCGTCGTGCCAGAGCTCGCGCGCGGGCCTGTGGACGTAGTCCTTCCACAGACGCAATGCCGCACTGATGTCCCCCGGTTGGAGGTAGTTCCGCGTGCGTTCAAGGCGAACGATCTCGGACAGCGCTCGCGAAGAAAGGCGGTCGATGGCCGGCCTTGAGTGCTGTGACTGCTGCGGGTCCGGGGTTCCCGCCCGGTTGCGTCCTGGCCGTCTACTCGGCATGGACCTTTCGGTTGGTCGTCATACCGCACATGGTGCCACAAGGCCGAACGGTGCCTCGAACGGGTTCGCTCGCCTGAGGATTCGCCGGACATGGAGGCGGCCTTCATCTGATCACGTGCTCCGCTGTCGGCGTACTCACCTATGTGCAGAGGTGGGTACGGATGAACGTGCAGAGCAAATAATTATCGATTCGCCGTAACTGCGGTGCGAGATGATGGGTCGGTGGATCTTCGTTACTTCAATCAGACCGGTTGGACCGCCATCTTCAATGGCACTGAGTCTGAGATCGGCCGCATGGTGCGGGTGGAGGCGTGGGACCGGGCCACCGGAACGGCCCTGGTCGTCGACCCCAAGCGAGGCGCCATGCGCCCCGTCACGGACTACGAGGACTTCTCCCACCTTGAGAAGGCCGACCAGGTCGTAGCAGCAGTGCCTGGAGGTGGGTGGCGGGCGCATTGGAAGGACGAGGGCCCCGGGAAGACCCCGCTGACTGAACAGGTACTCGCGTGGCTGATCACCTCGCAGGGCCGGGCAACAGCCATCACGATGGATGCTCACGGGCATGTTGACGATGCAGACAGCGCCGATGCCTTCATCCCGCCGGGCGAGGAACTGGGGTAGGCCTGAAACTTTGGATCAGGCGACTTCCGTCTCGCGCTCGATGGCCTTGAGGCGGTTCTTCAGCCGGTAGCTGGGGCCGTTGATCGCGACGACTTCGCAGTGGTGCAGGAGGCGGTCGAGGATCGCCGTGGCGAGGACCTCGTCGCCGAAGACCTGGCCCCACTCGCTGAAGGTCTTGTTCGAGGTGAGGATGATCGAGCCCTTCTCGTAACGCTTTGAGATCACCTGGAAGACCAGGTTCGCCTCAGCGCGTTCGAGGGGCTGGTAGCCGACCTCATCGACTACGAGGACGCTGGGCCGGAGGTAGGTGCCGAGTTTGCTGGTCAGCCGGCCAGCGGTCTCGGCTGTCTTGAGGTTGCGGACCATGTCGTCGAGGCTGGTGAAGTAGATCGAGTAGCCAGCCCGGCAGGCCGCGACCGCGAGGGCGACCGCGATGTGGGTCTTGCCGACTCCTGGCGGCCCGAGGAGGGCCGCGTTGGCCTTGGCTTCCACGAACGACAGGGTCGCGAGGTCCTTGATCTTGCGCGGGTCGAGTTCCGGCTGGAAGGAGAAGTCGTACTCGTCGAGTGTCTTGTAGTGCGGAAGCCGGGAGAGCCGCAGGCCCTGGCGGAAGCGGCGGTCGTCGCGGACAGCCAGTTCCTCGGAAAGGACCAGGTCCAGGAAGTCGAGGTAACCCATCTTCGCCTCGTCGGCCCGCCGTGAGTACTCGTTGACGGCGTCGGCCAGGTGGGGCAGGCCGAGCTTGGCGGCCGTGGTGCGGATACGGTTGCCGGTCAGCTCGCTCAAGACGATTCCTTGCTCTGGGAACGGGTGGTGAAGGGGCGGGTGCCGGTCAGTTCGTCATAGACCGACAGCGGTCGGCGGCCAACTTCAACGCGGGTGGCCGCGGCCCGGTTCAGCAGGGCCTGCAGCGATCCGGCTTCCCCGCTGCCTGGACGCTCGCGGCGGGGCTGGGCGGGGACGTCTCCGGTGGTGGTCCGGCGTCCCTTGCCGGTGGGCAGGCCGTCCCAGTGCTTCTCGTCAACGGCACGGACTCCGCGGCCAACGGCCCGCTGGTGGATGGCCAGCAGCGTCTCCCCGCCGCTTCCGGGGCTGTTGAGTGCAGCATGACCTGTGACTTCGTGGCCCGGATCTCCACCAGTTGCCGGGGACGGACCTTGTGGGCTGGCACTGAGTAGAGGTTGCCGGCGAAGGCGACCAGGCAGTCCTTGCCGACCGGCCGCAGATGCCGTTCGGCCACCAGATACGGGGTGGGCGGCAACGGGCGGAGGGCCGCGTGATCGCGGGCGGCCCTCTCACCGATGACATCCCGGTGCGTCTTGTGGATCTGGGCCCGCCGGTGCGGCACCCAGGCGGTGAACGCCGCGTCCATCTCCTCGAGGGAGGAGAAGGACCGGCCAGACAGGACGTGGTCGCGGACGATGAGGACCTGGCGTTCGACGCGGCCTTTGCCAGTGGGCCGGTAGGCGGCCAGCACATCGATGTCGAAGTCGTAGTGGCCAGCGAACCCGACTGCCTCCGGATGCAGCGGAACGGCCTCACCAGGGGCAACATGGCGGCGGACGACAGTCTTGGCGCGGTCGTAGACGATCGTCATCGGCGCCCCGCCGAAGTGCGCGAACGCCCGCCGATGGCAGTCGAAAAAGGTCTCCAGGTCCTGGCTGGTGGTGAAGCAGCAGAACGGGTCGCGGGAGTACGACAGGACCATGTGGAAGGAGTAGACCTTTTCAATGCCCATGTGAGCGAGGATCTTTCCCTCGTCGCCCCAGTCGACTTGAGCCTGGGCGCCTGGGATCACCTCGAACCGGCGGTGCAAGCCCGCCAGCTCCCGCGGCGTGATGCCCAGTTCCCCGGCGATCCTCGGGCGGGCTTCCTGGACATAGAGCTTGACCCGCTGGTAGTTGCCGGTGAATCCGTATTCCCTGGCCAGCCGCTCGTGGATCACCGCGGCCTTCATCAAGACCTCGGCCCTCAGCATCGCATCAATCAGGGGCGCCACCTCGTCGACCACCCGCTTGTGTGTCTGGCCATTCACCGATCGCCGCGGCGGCCCCGCCGGCCCCTCGGCCGACAGATATTTACTGACCGTCCGCCAGTTCAGCCCGGTCTCCCTGGCAACCTCCGACACGCTCATCGCGCCGGACTCCACCAGACCGCGAAAACGTCGGAGCTCCAGCCACCGCTGCGGGTCCAGAACCACAGCCGCCCCTATCTACCGCCTCGGACACAACAGGCACCAGCGTGCCGGTCACCGACACCGGACACAGCAAGAACTCTGTACGTTCAGCCGTACGGGACTCTGCACGTTCACTTGTAAGCCGACATCCGCCAAGACGAGGAGTGATCGCGCGGACTGCATGGGTGGGTAGGGGGACTTGGCCCCAGCAGGTGCGGGGTCAGGAGCGGCCCGCTGGTTCCGGCCGTCGCCACGCTTGACCAGCGGGTGAAGGGCTGGCTGAGCCGTGTTGGTGGATGGTTGTCAGGAGGCGAGGAATTGGCGCAGGGCAGGGTCGGGCGGCGTGTAGCGGCGGGGGCGCGGATGGGGAGTCCGGAACCGGTGCGGCCCGCGCAGAAACCGGGGGAGGCGGCTCAGGTAGGGCTGGCAGTAGGTGCTGTAGACGGGCACGACGTCGGTCTCCTCCATCATCGCCACGACATAGAAGTTGATGAAGCCGCTGACGTCCTAATACCGAGCACGCGGTTCGGCACGCCTGCGGGGGGCGTCCGGACGGTCCCGGGCAGGTCCGATCCGGTGCCGAGGTGCCTGTCGGTGCGTTGTTGCGGTAGGACGCGGGCTTCGACCCGGCCTCACCGACGGTCCGGCCCCATACCTTGCCCCACTCGGCGACCTTGCGACGCGACACCCACAGGGCCTGCGCGAAAGCGACGACGTGCCGGCGGGTGGGGACAGCGTCGCCGCGCAGGACCGCGCCGAGGCTGCTCTTGGGCAGCCGGTATCTGCCGTCGGGGGCCTGGCCGGCTCGCCGTTGCAGTTCGGCGAGGGAGGGCTGGCCATCACGCGCCCGCAAGTGGACCATCGCTCGGCGCAGCTCTCCCACGGTCTCGATGACCTCGGGATGGGAGTAGACCTGGACGACCTTGTCGGCCACGTCCTCAAACTCCCCTGCCTGTCGGCGCGGGTATGTTCGGCGGCGCGGGCGGCCTTCCACAGGCGTCGTCCCTCAGCCGGGTCGTCCTGGCAAACGCGGGCGAAGGCATCGAACACCGGTCGCGCATCACTACCAGTCATGCCTGGATCCTTGCCGAAGATATGGAAGCCTGCGTACGGCGTCTTGACGGCTAATGCTTGGCCGCCTTAACGATCCTCTCGGCAATCTGAGCGGCTTCCGCAGTAGCGTCGGCGCCACTCGAGAGAAATACGGCCACGGCCAGGTGGCTGCCGCCCCGAGCCTGGGTGTGTGCCATGGCCCAGGTGCCCGACGCTGAGGGCACCCACGCGTTCACCGAGCTGCCGACCGCGAGCCGCAATTGCTCCGCGGTGTGCTCGGAGACCGCACGCCGACTGGGCGCGGGTGTCTTGGGATCGGTCACCATGCGGGGAGAGACCCAGTTCCCGCCGTTGCCGATCGCGCCCATCACTATCGCCATCTGCAGGGGGGTGGCCGTCGTGTCGAAGAGGCCGTTCGCCGTCAGCGCGAGCTGCGCGGCGTTGCCCGGTTGCCGGGGCCACCTACTTTCGAAGGCCCTCGCTGGCGTGTCCATCTGCTCCGTGTTGAAGCCGAAGCTCTCTGCCGTGGCCGCCAACGTCTCCGCGCCCAGGTTGGTGGCCAGGCGGGCGAAGACGTTCTGGCAGGCATGCCGCAGGGCCGCGCGTAGACTCGCGTCGGTGCAGTGGGCGGGGTCGCCGGAGAACTGCACCGAGCTGTCCGGGACGGTGTGGACGGCCGGGGTGCGCGTGGGCGCGTCCACCGACGCGAGCAGCCCTTTCTCCAGGGCAGCGGCCGCCACGATGATGTGGGCGGCGGAGCCTGGGTTGTGGAGGTCGCGCAGAGACCGGTTGTAGAGGGGCTTGCCCGCGTCCGCGTTGAGCTGCTTCCATGCCTTGGCGTCGGAGGTGGCGTAGCCGCTGAAGGAGTTGGGGTCGTAGCTGGGAGTGCTGACCAGGGCAACGATTTCGCCCGTCCGCGCGTCGAGGGCGACGGCGGCACCGGTACGGCCGCGCAGCGCGTCGAATGCGGCCCGCTGCACCAGCGGATCGATGGTGGTCGCCACGTCCTTACCGGCATCGAGGTCCTCCCGCCGAATGCTCTCAAGCTGGGTGTTTCCGAACGCCAAGGAGCGGTAGCCAGTGACGGGCGCATACAACTCACCGTCCGTGTAGGTCCGCCGGAACGGGAACTTGGCGTGCCCGGAGGGAACCGTACCGGTCACAGGACGGCCGCCCACCAGGATGTCACCGGGCGCCGCCGCGGGCTTTGGCGCGGGCGGTTTCGCCTCCGCCGTCCCCGCCGCGCCGGACGGATTCACCCTGTGCACGTCGGGGTGCTCCGAGGAGCACCCCGACAGATCGGCTGACACCAGGGTGAGCAGCGTGACGAGAACAGCGACGCGGGGCCGTGACGGTACGGGCATGAGGCCATCCTAGAAACAAGATCACCCATGTCCGACTGGCTGCGTCACCGCGCTTGCCTCCACTGCTCGGAAGCCGGACACCTCTTCCATGCTGCTCCGATCTGCTCCGGGGTCCATTGCTCCTCGGCAGCTCGCCGGAGGATCGTGTCGTGGTAGGCGGCAGTCGCCTTCCGTCCGTGCCAGGTGGCGTCGCCCTCGTAGACGTCGGGGCGAGGGAGGATCATTTCGCCCGCCGGCCCGTAGGTGAACTGGTAGATGACGAGCAGGCCGGTCTCGGACTCCAGGGATACCGCGGTGGCGCCTTCAGCGTTTGCTGGTAGCTGCAGTGGTTCCTCGCCACCCAGCCTCCGTCTTTTTTCCGCCAACCTTGCCGAGGGCATGCCGATGTGACCAGGGCAGCAGTACGGGGCCGTCCCCTGGAAGATCGCGGGCAGTCATATGGCATCGCCTGGACGGCCTCGGTCCGTCGAATGGCTGGATAGTCGCCCCCGCTGCCCTTAAGGGCACAGCTGACCCCTGCCTTTTCCCTGCAAACGATAGGATCATCAGGGCGCCTGACCATCGCCTGCCGCGCAGGATCCCCGACGGGGTGACCGTGCGGGCGAACACACGGGGGAAGTGGGACTGGATGGCAAACGACTGCATAGTGGTCGGCCTCATGGTGGCCAGATTGTCATTGCGGCGGAGGATAAGGAGACTCGTCAGCAAGCGAGGGTGGGACTCCTTCGACGTGGAAGACAGGAGCATCCTCCCGCCATCCGATCTGCTGATCGTCGATGGTGACCGCCTGGACGAGATACGTGAATCCGTCCCGGTTGTGGTGCTGACGTATGGGGGCGGTATGCGTTATCACAGCCCATCGCAGGTGGATGTACGCGCCATAGTCGACCGTGATGATCTGGATGAAGCCTTTCTGGAGGCCGTCCACGAGGTCGCGACGGGACACGGGTGGATTTCGCCCACTCTCGTACGTCCTCTGCTGCGCAGGGCGCCGTCTATGGAGACGACGCCTCATCGGCCTGTCCGGACGTCAGGGCTTGCTCCGCACCTGACTGCGCGGGAGCACGAGGTCTTGTCCCTGGTGTCTCAGGGAATGAACAACAGCGAAATCTCCGGCGCTCTGTACATCGCCGAAAGCACGGTGAAATTTCACGTGTCGAACATTCTACATAAGACCGGATGCCGGGACCGCAGTCAGTTGGCAGCCCGGAGATCCGTCGCCGGATGATCTCCGGACGAGAGCCGTGAAGCCGCAGTAGGAAATGAAGGAGACCGTATGAAGAAGCAAGAAACGATCCGGTGGGCGGCGGTGGGATTTCTGCTTGTCCTTGCTTTGACCGCCCCGTTCTTTGGGGACAGTACGACTGCCGTCGTGATTCCCCTCCTCCTTGCTGTGGTGCTCGGGGGTGTCAATGTCACACTCAAAAAAAGGGGAACTCCAGGAAATGTGGAGTAGACCGGCCAGAAATTAAGGACACAGCAACCCCAGGGCGACCGACATGCGATGCGTGGCGGTCGCCCTCCTGCTGTGGTCAGGAGACCTGATAGCGGGCGAAACGAACGGCGCCCAGGGCGCAGATAGCCAGCGCGTAGAAGGTTAGAACCAGAAAGCCGAGAGTTTGTGTCCCGCCGGTCGCTTGGGTAGCGGCCGACATGATCGTTCCTCCGCCTGCGAGGTCCCCGGCGCTCCCAGGAAGGAGGTGGGCCACGGCCGAGTGGCCCAGTGAGGATGAGAGGACTCGCAGGGCAGGTTCCAAGAATTGCGTGACCACGAGGATGCCGACGATCGCGACCGCCTGGTTGCGTACGAGCGCCCCCACGCCTACCCCGATGGCTCCCCAGAGTGTCAGCACCACGACGCTGCCGGCCAAGGCGCTAAGGACGCTGGTGTGCGTGAGGAACGAGGACTGTCCATGTCCAGTCAGTAGCGCGGCTGTCACGAGTGCCCCGGAGGCGACCGAAACGACTCCGTACAACAATGCCGTGCAGAGTCCCACCGCGATCTTGGCGCCGTATACGCGTACTCTGCGAGGCTCGGCCAGCAGTGTGGCCGTTATGGTGCGGGAGTGGTGTTCCTGAGTGACGAGGACTACTCCGATGGCCAGTGGAAAGATGTAGGTCAGTGCCAGCGCGATGTTGTAAGCGGGAACGACGCCTTCCGCCGTGTTGAAGTCCAGTGGACTGCGGGGTGCGTTCAGGCCGGCGAATACGACGAGTGCGGTGATGCCCGCGCTGCCGATGGCCATGGCGAGCAGCAGGATCCACCACAGTCGGGTGGAAGTGAGTTTCCGTATTTCGGACCGCAATTGCGTGCTCATGTCTGTGTTCCCTCTCCGGCGTGCGTCAGGCGCATGAAGGCTGACTCCAGGCGCTCGCCCTGTGTCAGGAGATGGTCGAGGGGGACGCTGCTTAGTAGTTTCCCGTGATGCATGAGCAGGACATCGTCTACGGTCTGCTCCATTTCGCTGAGCAGGTGGCTGGAGAGGAGGACCGTCCTGCCTGAGGCGGCGAACCTCCGTAGAAATGTCCGGAGCCACAACATTCCCTCCGGGTCCAGGCCGTTGCTCGGCTCGTCCAAGATCAGCAGTTCCGGATCGCCCAGGAGTGCGGCTGCCAGGGAGAGGCGCTGCTTCATACCGGTTGAGTAGCCGGACACGGGACGGTCTGCCGCTTCGGCGAGCCCTGTTTCGGCGAGAAGTCGGTCCAACCGTTCGGGGCTGCATCCTGCGGCCGGCGCGTAGCAGCGCAGGTGACCGCGGCCGGTCCGGCCGCCGACGAACGCTCCGCCGTCCAGGCTGACGCCGATCCTTTGAGTAGGAGTTTGCAGCTCGCGGTAGGGGCGTCCCCATAGGAGTGCCGTTCCTTCCGTGGGCCGGATCAGTCCCAGCAGCATCTGGAGGGTTGTGGTCTTCCCCGCTCCATTGGGGCCGAGGAAACCGGTGACTCTACCTGCTGGCACATCGAAGGAAATCCCGTCGACGGCGGTCCGTCCTCGGAATTTCTTGCGCAGTCCGCGGACCTCGATTACATGGCTATTGTCTTTCACTGGCGTTGTTCGTTCCATGTATTCTTGTTGTTCTGTCATGTCTCTCCTCAGGCCGTGGTCAGGTTGACCTGGGAGCGGACCAGATCCCGGTACGGGCCGGCTTCGGATATCAGTTCCTCGTGCCGTCCGGTCTGGACGATCCTGCCGTGTTCGAGAACCACCACTAGGTCGGCGCCTACGATGGTCGACAGACGGTGAGCGATGATGATTCGGGTGCACTCCAACCGGTCTAAGGCGGCAGCGATCTTGGACTCTGTGATGGTGTCTAATGCGCTTGTGGCCTCGTCGAGGACGAGGACCCGGGGTTTCCGGGCCAGAGCTCGCGCCAAGGCGATCCGCTGGCGCTGGCCGCCGGAGAGGCTGCTGCCCATTTCACGTACAGGTGTGTGATAGCCCAGCGGCATCGCCCGAATGTCTTCGTGAATGTGTGCCTGCCGCGCGGCCTCGATCACTGCTTCCATGGTGGCGTCGGGCACGCCGAACCGGATATTGTCCGCAATGCTTCGATTGCTCAGCACGGTATCTTGGGGTACATACGCGGCTTTTTGGTAGAAGCTCTCAGCGCTGATTTCCCGAAGTGAGACTCCGTCGTAATCGATGTCGCCGGCCCGGACGGGATACAGACCCATCAGGAGCTTTCCAAGCGTGCTCTTGCCCGATCCTGAACTGCCCACCACGGCGATGCGCTGACCGGGTTTGATGTCGATCGATATGTCGGTGAGGGCAGGCTGTCTGGTGCCCGGGTAGGAGAAGGCCACCCCTTCCAGACGGACCGCACCCTGCATGGAGACCGGGCGGTCGCCAAAAGCACCTGGGGAATGTGGCTGGTGAAGGATGTCCCCGACTCGGGCCACTTGCGCGTTCGCGGTAATGAGCTGGGTGAAGGCACCGGATAGCGACATCACCATTCCGAGACTCGTCGCGGCGAGTGTCTGCGCCGCCACGGCAGAGCCGAGGTCCAGCGAACCTTGAAGGACGAGCCAGAGACCCACTGCGAGCACGAGCAAGGGGCCGAATACCTGGAATACCGAATAGCCGCTGGTCGCGATACCCTGCAGGACGATCCGGCGTCGGGTCTGTTCCATGCCGGCCTCGTATACCTTCTCCCAGTCCCTGAAGAAGGTCTTTGTCATCCCCGAGACCTTCAGGGTTTCGATCGACGACAGCGCCTCCATCTGGAGGGAAGACGACTTCGTGGTCTCAGTGATCTCTCTCTCGGTGATTCGGCGGATGGGGCGGTACGTGGTCACGGCGACAGCGAGCATGGTCAGGAAGACCACGAAAGCTGTTGCCCCCAGGGTGAACGAGCGATAGAACATGTAGCCGAAGATGGCAATTAGACTGCCCAGATCCAGCAGTACAGCCGACAACTGGCTCGAGAGCATGTCCCGTACGGACGTGATGCTGGACAGCCGGTAGAAGAGTTCGCCCTGCGAGCGGTTGGCGAAGTACTTGTAAGGAAGTTCGAGCAGCCGTTTGAAAGTTCTTCCCATCATCGCCTTGCCAAGGCTCTTGATTACTGCGGCCAGACACAGCGCACGAAGCAGCGAAATGAGGAAAAAGACTGTCATGGGGATGAGGAAGGCCGCCACGACCAGGGCAATGGGGGTCTTCTCGAGGTATCCCGCGTAGTCGTTGACCGCGTGTTGGGTGGCGATCGGCATGAAAACGGTGAAGGCGTACAGCAGAAGGGACATGACGAACGCCTGGAGCAGCGGGCGCCGGGCGCCTGTCAGCGCTTGGAGGAACTCTCGCCAGACGCTGGGTTCGCGATGCTGTTCGGGTTGATGATCTGCCGTTGGTTCGGCCTCGAGTGCCAGGCCTGAGTAGTGGAGTTCGAACTCCTCGACCGAGTACTTCCGGCGTCCGCTGCCCGGGTCGACAACGGTGACGTGGTGATCGTTGATTTCCTCGACGACCACGACGTGGCTGTCGTCCCAGTACGCGATGATGGGGAGTTTGAGTTCCCCGAGGCGCTGTGCGCCGGCCCTGAAGGCCCGAACGGTGAACCCCCGCCCGCGTAGGATTGACGCGATTTCCTTGATGGTGAGCCCGTCGCGGCCTACCTCGTGCTGTCGTCGCAGGGCAGCCACCGAATCGCGGGAGCCGTGCGCCGACAACACCATGGCGATGCAGCACAGCCCGCACTCGGACTGGGCGAACTGCTGGACCTCACGAACCCGTCGGGTCCTGCGGATGCTGCCTGCCATTAGTGGCCTCCCTGGAAGATGGGAAGACTGCGCCCGGGGTGGTTGAGCATCGACTGGGCCGCGAACCAGCCGGAAAGTCCGAGGAAGAAGGAGGGTAGGTGGGGCTCGGTACCAATACCGCAGGTCCAGCCACCCTCTGCGTACCGGTGTAGGAAGCTGGTGTGCAGCGTCGCCGCCTCGGAGCGCAACTCGGGCCAGTCGAGCCGGTCAGCCAGGTCGCACAGGACCGCGATGCGGCCGGCGACTCCGTGGCAGAGGCTGATGTCGGGGCCGATATCCGAGCCGGGGTCATGCGCGATGAGGCGTTCAATCTCGGGGGCGATGGCCTCCCGGATGCGTCCGTTCGATTCGCCGGTGGATGCCAGGAGTCCGGCCGCTGCGTACGCGACACCCGCGTAGCCCTTGCACCAACCGCTGCCCTTGGTTCGGTCACGAAGGGTCGCGTCCTGCCAGCGGTGGCGCCCGTAGGCGTGGGCGAACCGCTCCAGATGATCGCGTGCGCCGCTGCCGTCGTCCAAGCCCTTCGCGACCAGGGCGCTCACCGCGGCGATCCGGCCGAACCTGCCGTGTGCGAGGCCGAGCTCGTCGCCGGGATGTGTTGTGGGGTCGCCGTCGACGGTGACGAGGCGTTGCAGCAGCCGCTCGGGCGGGATGCCCATCAGCTCGGGCGCGCCGTGGCTCTGGTATGAGGCGAGGTAGACGAGGTAGCCGCTGTAGCCGTTCAGGTAGTCGAAATCTGCGGCGGTGAGACTTTCGATGTCAGGAAGCGCTGCTCCGTGCTGGAGGGTGAGGGTTGTAGGGAACCGCGCGGAGGGAGAGCGGAGCCGGCGGATCTCCCAGTCGGTCACGAGGTTGGAGAGAACCCCGGTGTATGGGGACATGGACAGCGGTGACCCGTCTATCACCAATTCTGCGGGCATTGCAGAGTCGCAGACTCGCGCGATGTCCACGCCGAGGGTCGAGATGCTCGTGCGAGCATCGGTGTCCGCCAGGTGTATGAGGAGTCCGCCGCCGCCGAAGAGGGTCGTGTCGACTGGTCCCAGGCTCAGCCCGTCGCCCTGTAGCTGGGGCGTGAGCCAGGTGGGTGTGGTATTCGTTCCGACCACCAGGTCGCGGAGCGTGGCATGCCAGGCCCTGGGATCGGTCAGGTCGGGAAACACTGTGCGGCGGGACCCTCTGTCGGCGTCCCGGGTCCTGCTTGGCTCCCAGGCGTCATCGGCCGAACAGGCCAGTGCGTATCGGATGTAGGTGGGGTCCCGGTCGGCGGGGCGGGCGAAGAAGGAGCGGACGGCGGCGAGCGCGGACTGGCGTGGTGTTCTGCCGGCGGCTGTGCGAATCTCACGGTCGAGGTTGCCCTGTATCAGTGTGGAGTCACAGTCCACAGTGAAGAAGGGGATGTCGAGGTCGAGGAGCGCGGCCACCTCATCCTGGTGCAGTGTCTGCGCCGATTCCGGCGCGGCGCCCTGGTAGTGGTGAGGCAGTTTGCCCAGGAGCTCTGCGCGGACTTTTTTGTTTCCCAGGTAAGCGGGGTGGGTGGATGCTTCCAGGAAGCGTGCGTACACGTAGGTCGGACGGACGACCTGGCGCACCGCCCAGTCGTCGGAGTTGGCTATAGCTGCCTCCACACGCTCCTGGTGGGCCTGGAGGAGTTCGCGGGCCTCGCGGTACCCGGCGACGATGTCGTCGGTCCAGTCCCGGGGGTCCAACGGTTCGCCGGCCACGGTGGCCATGTTGGAGCCGTGTTCGATGAGGACCTGGGTGCGTTGGAATCGGATGTCGTCCGTGCCCGCGCCCACGACCTGGTATGAGTACAGGTTTTCGGACGTCCCGGGACGTATGCAGCCGATCGCCGAGATGTCGACGTCCAGCTTTGCTCCGGTGTATCGGGTGGGAAGGAGGACGGTCTTGAGGACCGACTGTTCTATGTCGAGGTTAAGCGTGGAGATCGCCGAGGGGGACGCTCCGGGAGCAGCCCCAGGAAGTGAGACGAGGGTCTCGGTGTCTATGACGAGAGGGCCGTCGGGGCTGGCGATGACGTTCTCGTGATGCAGGTCTGTGGCGCCGATCATGCTGAGCAGGGCGGCGGCTCGGCCGAAGCGCCGGAAGTAGCGCGAGCTCTGCATCTCTGTTCCGTCGAGGTCGGTGTGCTCGACGAATTCCTGCCACACGTGGGTTGGTTGAACGAGCGAGCGCGGGCACAGCGGGCCGAAGAACGTGGCGTCCGGGTCGAGCAGGGCGCGGAGGGTGTCCAGGAGCTTTTGGCAGTTGTCTTGCTGAGGCTTGTACACGGCCCGGGTGCCGTCTTCGCGTACTGCCAGGCACACGGTCCGGCCGCCTCGGTGGGCATCGCCGAGCCCAGGGGTGAGCGCGGTGATTTTCGCCTGCCCGCCGAGCAGGGAGTCCAGCGGCCGGCCTGCAGCGACGACGGCGTGCAGAACGTCTTCAACGGTGCGTGTTGCACGGTCGACGCTGAGGTTCAGAAGCCGGTCGAGTTCGGGGAAGCGGCCGAGTATGGCGTTGCGGCCGGGCGCGTCGGCGACGTGGGCGTGGAACACCTCGTAGCTCATGTCCGCCGAGTGGAGGGAGGCGATGAGGGTCCGGATTCCGGTCGTCACGCAGGCACTCATCAAAGAACGCAGGGTGGACTCTGCCACGCCAGCGAGGTCTGCGACCTCGGCAAGGGAGGGCGTTGCACGCGCAAGCCCGGCAATGCGCCGAGCACAGTCGGACAGGTATGGCGCATAGAACGCGCCGAAGACATCTGTCCTCTCCTCGGTGATGCGCTTCACCAGTCTGTCGAGGAACACATCGCTCAATTGCACGCTTGCACTCTCTTGCCTTCGTCTTTGATGGGAGGGTGTGGAGCGGGTGCCCCGGAACTTCTCCTTCCGGGGCACCTGTCCCTCACTGGTGTGGCTGGTTCAGCAGCGCTTGGTGCAGGCACTGGTGGGGCAGCCACCCTGCATCGCGGCGCTTGCCCCTACGACGACGGTGGTGATGATGGTCGGCGTCCAGCCCGCGGCCAGGGAGTCGGGTGCCTCGGAAAGCTCGATGAGTTCCTCGGCACTGACATACCCGGTGGCGTCGTTCATGGCGATGTCGCCCATGATGGTTCCTCTCTTTAGGTGGGTTGTTCCAGAGTCCGCACTCGGGGCGGACCCAGCTTGTGATGGGCCATTGCTCGGCTCCGCAAACGGGTAGTGGTCCGGCATGCGGACGTTGCGGGTTCGCGATGGCCGGTTGCGTACGCGCTTTCAGGCGAAGCGCAGCAGGGAGGGGTGGGCTTCGGGGTCCAAGTGATGCAGGACGGACCACGCAAGACCGGACTCGCCGACCATGAGGCTGTTGCTGTAGGCGTACTTGGTGTCGGACCGCCGTCCGTACTGCTCGATGACCTCGTCGAAGAGCCTGGGATACAGGTCCGTGATGCCGTCACCGAACAGCCCGGGAACCAGCCGCTCGCCGAAGCGGGCGATCTCGACACTGGCGAGGTCGCCATGGCAGTAGGTCGGGTTGTTGCCGAAGCCGCGGGCGAGGGTGAGTGAGGACAGCTGGTCCAGGGTCTGGCGTGGAACGGCTTCAGAAGCGTGTTCCCTGCTCATCAGCGCGCCGAGGAGGAGGCCGGGCGCTCCGTGGCACCACCCGTACGAACGCTCTTCCTCTCCCCAAACTCGCGGCCAGTCACCGTCGGTTTTGTCCTGCTCGGCGAGTACGGCTTTGAGGATCCGCAGTCCGAGATGGTGGGCCTCTGGATCGGCGAATTGTGCTCCGTAGCGGAGTAGTACGGGAGCGATGCCCATCGCCCCGTGCGCGTACCCGGTGTACTGGGTGACGCGCGCATCTTGGAGAGCGACACCGCCAAGGGCGCGGACTTCCTGGGCGGCGATGGAACGGACGGCCTCAGCGACGACAGCGCGTTCGGATGGGTCCGTCGTACGGTCGTGCAGAGCCATTGCCACAGCCAAGGCGCCGGCCATTCCGCTCAGGAAGTCCGTTCCAACCTCGGTCCCGCAGGATCGGGCCAGTTCCCGGGCCAGGTCGCCATGGCGCCCTTCTTCTGGTTCGTCGAGTAGCTGTCGAGCAACGGCGAGGGCATAAGCGGTGCCTGCCAGTCCCGTCATGCCTCCGACGGACACTCCGTGTTCAGCCAGAAGGCCGCTGCGTAGCTGCTCCTCGACCGGGTCCAGGACACGCCGGGCGGCATCGGCGAAGTCCTTCCGGCCGGTCTCGCGGGCCAGGGCACTGAGGACGAGCGCGGGGCCGGGACTGCCGCCGTACAGGTCGTAGCCGAGGCTTCCCGGACTCCACTGGCTCTGCGAGTCGGTGGTGACCTGCGGGGCAATCCAAGTTGCCGGGTGGTGCGGGTCGTTGCTTGGTATGAGGGTCGCCAGGAGCCTGTCACCGATTCGCTCGGCTTCTTTGATGAACCGGTCCCGGTCTATGCGGCCCGCGGCCCGATCTCGGCTCGGCGTCGGTACGAAGCCGGTCTTCTCCCGATCGGTCGGCAGCTTGTTGACGAAGGAAAAGTCGATCAATCGGCTTTCCCGCTCGATCACTGCCTCGTCGATCCCCTGGATCCGGGCGCGTAGGGTTTCCAGAGGAGACTCAGCCAGGGCGTCGGTGTGTACGGTGCCGTCAGCGGACTGGAGCGCGCGGCTCCGTGCCGTGTACGAGAAGTACGGGACGTCCCCGCGTGACATCTGACGGACCTCGTCGTCAGCAATCTCGGGAGAGCCGGTCCGTAGGAAGACGCGGTTCAAGACGGCTGCGCGCACTAGAGAACTCGCCATTGCGTCCGGATGGGTGGCCATGCGCAGCAGCTGCGCGTAGAAGACCGTCGCCTGGTTGACGTGGCGGAACTGGACATCGCCAAGGAAAAACTCGATGGCGGCCAAGACGTCGCTCGGGTGGGCCGCCGCGTGGTCGAGAACCCGGCGGAACTCGTTCTTGATCGTGTCTCGCTGCTCTGGGACGGACAGCTGGAGGGCGCGCTGGACCGCCAAGTTGGCGTTGGAGACGGTCGTCGTCATGGTGACCATGGAGACGGACATGTCGTCGCGGCCGGGGTTCTTGATGCCGAACGACTTATACGGGGCGCGTTGGCCGGTGTCGTACCCGATCGCCCCGATGTCCATACCGTGGTCGTCGTTCCCGGCTCGTACGACGAGCGGGAGGAGCCCCGACCCGATGATCGATTCCTGGAGAGTTGATGCGGCGATGCCGGAAGCCGCGCCGGTGTCGTACGACTCGGGAACCCGTATACGGGGTGACAGCAGCGTCTCGGTGTCTATCACCACAGGGCCGGCAGCGCAGGACACCACGTTCTCGAAGTGGATGTCGGTGGCCCGGAGCAGGAAGAGGATCCCTGCGAGGGTTCCGATTTGGGCGAAGTATTCCTTCTGTTCGCCGGCGTAGACCTGGGTAGGGACGAACTCTACGAATCCGCCGCGCTTGGTCTGCAGTACGGCCACGGTCGGCAGGTCCGTGCCGAGCCGGTCATTGATCCACGCGACGAACGAGTTGTAGCCGGATTCGGCTCCAAGCGGATGCGGCTTGTAGACGACACGGCCGCCATCGGTGAACAGGATCTGCGCGACGGATCTCCCGCCGTTGTGGGTGTCGCCTTCACCGATGACCAAGCGTTTGACTCGAAGGGTCCCTCCTAGGGGCAGCAAGGCGACAAGGTCGTCGCCGGCCAGCTCGATCTCCCCGAGAAGCTCAAGTACGTACCGTGTGGATGCCTCGACCTGACGGTTCACCAGCCGAAACAGGTAGGGGTAGCGCGACAGCAGTTCAGCGTGCCCGGCATCGCTGTTCGTCCACTGCCGG
The DNA here is from genome assembly GCF_044454045.1 of Streptomyces sp. NPDC051578. Taxonomy (NCBI): domain Bacteria; kingdom Bacillati; phylum Actinomycetota; class Actinomycetes; order Kitasatosporales; family Streptomycetaceae; genus Streptomyces; species Streptomyces sp. NPDC051578. Next base: position 74,208 of record NZ_JBITDH010000015.1, on the reverse strand, counting down.
AATGCGGCGTACCGATCCTGGGGGGTGTCGCCGATGAGGAGGCCGTCGGAGCGCCGCCGGTGCAGTGCCTCAAGCAGGGTGCGAAGCATCAGGCGGGAGAGGAGTGCCGTCTGATGTTCGAGGAAGTCGGCAACGATGATGTCTGGGGCGGCTATGAAGGCGCAGGACTCGGCAGCGGCACGTACAAGCTTTTCCCAGGGACGGATTAAGTGCGCAAAGTAGTCGTGGAAGAGCCCGCCTACGTCCAGCGACGGATCGTAGGTGTCGGGCAAAGCGGCGCTCAGCGTCGTGTCCTCGACCGCGATAACGCCGTCGTCTTCCTCGGCCGCCTCTCGTAGCCGCTCCTCGACGCGCGCGATCAGCTCAGGGGAAGTCAGCTCTGGCAGATACGTCCGCAGCGCCTCTGCCGGGCTGGCGGGATCGTTGTGACTCTTCATGGAACACCGGGTCCAGTGCGGGGAGGGAGGTGACGCCGGGAGCTGGGACCCCGGCGTCATGCGGTCACTTGCAGTTGGACTGGCACTCAGCAGTGGCCGTGCAGAAGTTCCCGTTGTTCCCCAGTACGTAGCTGGCGCCGAGACAGGCCAGCGAGGTCAGGGTCGTGCCCCATTTGCTGCCCGCGGCGCTGACGGAGCCGAGGTTCTGGTCGTCGATTTCTTCCAGGATGCCGACGTTCGGGTTAGTCATCGGATTGATCCCCTTCGTGGGTTGGATCGCCCGCCCAAACGGCCGGACGATCCGTTAATGATCTTTACGGCCTGAACGCTACGGACTCATGCCGCATGACGCCCCCGCCCCGCGACGGGCTCTAGGCCCCCCTCCGGGCGGGGACGAATCAGGTCCGGAGTTGCTTGGCGAGGCCTCGCTGCGGTCCGGGCCACCGACAACCCACTGATGACGGGACGGGTTGCGCTGGTCGCGGCAGGCAGATCCGGCCCAGTCGTGCCGCGTGCACACACCGATTCCACGTAAGTGGCCCTGTGTCGGACCACCCCCACAGAGCGCTCCTGTGAACGTTCTCGTTGTTTACCCACCAGATCGCCACGGACGGGAGTACCTAGGACCACCGCCAGCGGCCGACCTCGGCCAATCCCCGCCTCTTGGTCAGCCAGAAGACCGCGGTTGACCCGGACCACCCGGCAGTCCACGTCGGGCTTCTCCGTGGAGTCCTCCCCCGCGGGCTGACGCTCAACGGACTGAGCCAAGACCGCATGTAGACCAGGTCCCACGGCCCATAGCGTTCGGGCACGTCCCGCTAGGGAGCACCGGTCCGGGGGGCCGCTGTCCGCCACCGCATGCCGTCTATCAGCTGCCGCCTCGTCCGCACCTGCGGGCAGCCCGGCTTGGTACCCTGCGGCAGCAGCGGCTCAACCGTCCCACTTCCGGCGTGGTGTGGCCGGGGTGTGTGCCGGGCTGGCAGTCCATGTGCAGTGCGACTGATGTCTTGTGGGCGGTCCAGACCCGCTGGTGGGCCTGGAGCGCGCGAAACCGGGTGATGCGTCCTCCCGAACGCGGACACGGCCGCAGGGTGCTTGCCCGGTCGGCGTGTGCTGGCCATGGGCACCATGCTCGGGGTACCCGGCCGCGGTAGGGCTGGCTACACACGCCGAGGACGGTGATCTCGCGGACGGAGTCCGGCCCGAGGGGGTCTTGGTTCTTCGAGAGAAGAGCGGTCTTGATGAGGTCGGCCTGAATGAACCAGGCCCCTGATTGGGGTAGCACCCAGGTATCGCTGGTACGCGATCAAGGTTGGTCCGCCTCCGTCCCGCGCCTGCGGGTGCGAAGGACGGTCCAGAAAGTCCAGAAACCCAGCCCGGGGCGGGCGCCACGCGATACGACACGCTGGCGGTCCGCTATGAGGCGACCGTCCTCATTTGCGGCCATCGGCGAATGGCTGTGACCAGTGCACATCGAGCGCGTCCGAAATCAGCCCGCAGGCATGGAGGTGCTCTCACTCCACGGCAGCATCGAGGAGAATCTGCGCCAGCTCGCGCGGCTGGGAGAACATCGGCCAATGGCCGGTGTCCATTTTGACCAGCCGCCAGCGCTCGCTGTTCAGTAGCTCAGCCACATCGTCGTCGGGCTCGGCGTCGTCGGGCTCGGCCCCTGGCATCACGCACAGGATGTATGTCGCCGGAAGTTCACCGAGCGGCCCCGCCAGCACAGCGGGCTCGGTCAGCGTGGCACCTGGGTGAGGCGTCGAGCCACCCACGAGGCGTGCGATCTGTTCATCGGTGAGACCCTCGCCGTCGTAATGAGCAGCTGGCACCAGCGGCCAAAACCCTCCGCTCTCGGCGATCGATGCCTCCACTGCCGCCCCGCCGTCCGGCCAGGCGGAGACAAACGACTCGCCGTCAGTGGGAACGCTCGAGTCGACGAACACCACGCGGGCCAGTCGGTCACCGATCCGCTCCGCGGCCTGACCTACCGGTATGCCCGAGTAGCTGTGCCCCACCAGGACTACGTCACGCAGACCCTGGCGTTCCACCTCGGCAACGATGTCCTGGACATGAGTCGCTTGCCCCGCCGGTACACCCTGCTTGTCAGCAAGACCGGACAGCGTCAACGGATAGACGCCGTGGCCGGCGGTGCGCAGATACGGCACCACCTCGCCCCACGCCCACGCCCCGAGCCGTGCACCTGCAACCAGCACGAAATTCACCATGCCCGCACCGTAGCCGGGCAGCCTGAGGATCTCCTGGAAAATATTTTCGATGCATGCCCTGCCGCGTCCATGGATGCCCGATACGGACCATGCACACAGGCCGGCAGTTACCGGTTCTATGGCCCGGTATCTGGCTCCGCGCGGCCGCGGAGTCCGGTCCCGGCGTGGAGCCGGGACCGGACGATGGGTGCGATGTCCGTGGGCGGCACCGTACGAAGTCCGCTGGCAGGGCCTTGAGCTCTTCGCGGAGTGCGGGCACAGGCGCGAGGCACGCCCGTCGAGGACGTGGCCACGCCGCGGTGTGTCAGGGCCAATAGCACGGCCGGACGCGGAGCAGCTCGGTCCGCAGCGCGGGGGTGCCGTCGACCGGTGCCGGGTCCTGGGCGGTCGGCTCGATGCCTCCGGCGGCGACCTTGTCGAGTGTCGTCAGGCCGTCGGAGCCGACCGTGCCGAACACCGTGTAGTTCGGTCGCAGTGCGGAGTCGCCGTACACGACGAAGAACTGGGAACCGTTCGTGTCCGGGCCGGCGTTGGCCATGGCCAGCAGGCCGCGCCCATAGAGGCGGCGCGCGCCGGTCGGGTCGGTCGGTGCCGGCGGCAGGTCCACCGGCAGCTCGTCCTTGTACTTGTACCCGGGGCCGCCCTCACCGGTACCGGTCGGGTCGCCGCACTGCAGGACCTTCAGCGTCGGATACGCCGTCAGACGGTGGCACACCGTACGGTCGTAGAACCCGTGCCGTGCCAGGTGCAGGAAACTCTGGACCGTGCACGGTGCCTTGGCCCGGTCCAAGTGCAGCGGGAGCGGGCCCTGGCTGGTCGGAACAGCCACGTCAACCGTGCCACGACCGGGGGTACGACGCGGGTCGGGCGGCAGGGGAACAGAGCGCGCCGGCGGCTCATCCGGGGTCTGCGTGTACTGGCAAGGGCCGTGCGTGGTGCGTGGCGGAACGCCGTCCGAAGCGGTGGCGGCACTCCCTCCAGCCACAACTAACACCACAGCCGCGAATCCGCTGGTCAATGCCCGTTTCATCTCGCACACCCTCCCGTTGATCTCCAGGTCTCAGAGCGGTCGCAGTCTAGGACGCGGGTTCGGTCCGCGGGAATGGTCAAGTGCAGGAAGCAGAGGTGGCGGGTAGTCCCGTCTGTCCGACCCGGCTCGTCCTCCGTGCTGCAGCGGGATGGGCCGGGCGCGCCGGTCATCTCGTGCCGAGGGGCCGAATGAAGTTGAGGAGGGCTCCGGCGAGCAGCAGGGTCAGGGAGGCCACGAATGCCGGTACGGAGTTGCCGGGGTGCAGGATCAGCGCCCATGGCTCGGCGCCCACGCTGCCCGAGCGCCGGCCGGCGGCTGCGCAGAGCAGGGGGACGGCCGCGGTGAGGAGGGCGGCACTCCTGTGTCCGGTCAGTGGCTCGAGGGCGAGGGCGATGCCCATGAAGGCGACCGTGTTGCGGCCGACGGCCAGGGAGATGCCGTCGGCGCCCAGTGAGTGGCCCGCCAGCGTGACCGCTACTACGGCGGCGGCCAGGCTCACCGCGAGTGCGGTGTCCCGGCGCTTCACGGGCCGTACGGAGGTGGCTTCGGTGTGGGGTCCGACGCGGCCCGTACTCGTCAGCCACAGGATGGCGGGCACAACGGTGATCAGACCTGCCACGAGGAACGTGCCCGAGGCGCCGTTGAGGGAGGGCAGGGGAAGCGCGGTGCTGCCGAAGGCCAGACCGGCCAGGGTCGTCAGGAGCGACCAGCTGCACAGGGACAGCGCGCCTCTGGACTTGAGCCACCAGTTCATCCGGCGGCTCCGGGAAGTTCGAGCCGGGGTGGCTGGTCGCAGGTGGTCAGTGCCTTGCGGTTGCTTTCGTACCAGGCCAGCTGTCTCTCGCGGGGTTCGTGAAGGACCCGTTGTACGAGGGTGGCCTCGTTCGGCGAAAGGTGCTCGGGGCCGGGCGGCGTCTGCAGGGCGACCGAGGTGATCCAGGCCATCACGGGCGCACGTGCGGGGTAGCTCGGGAACGTGCCGGTACGGCGTGCGCACTCGGGTATGCCGGGCATGACTGCGGACGCGAGGTTCAGCGCGATCTCTGCGGCTTGCGGACGGCTCGGGACCGCGAACCGGGCTTCGCCCGGCCCCGGGTCACGGTTCTCGGTGAGGACGGCGGGAACCCGTAGGCCCGCCTGCTCAAGGCGGGCCGCATAGACGCGCGTCTGCGATACCACTCGGGAGTCGGTCGCGAGCTCGGGCCAAAGACAAACCTGTGGCCGATCCCGGGTGTCGCAGACGAGCTCCGAGGCATCGCGGGCGGTGAGCGGACTGTAGCCGAGGCCCAGAGCCGGCGGGAGGGCGGCCGCGGTGCCGGCGGCCACCAGGAGGAGGGCGACGGCGCGGCTGCGGAGCGTGGAGCGGTGGATGAGCAGGAGCGCGGCGGCGATCACGCCTGTGGCGAAGGCCACCGGTGCCCAGATGGCCCGTGGATCGATGACGGAGCCGACCGAACAGCATTCGGAGAAGGCGCCGGCGACCAAGTGGCGGGGCCATGAGGAGTTCATCGAGACGGGAAAGGCCGTGAGGCAGAATCCCGCCGTCAGCGCGATGGGGGCGGCCGCGATGCCGGGCAGGAGGCATCCGGCGAGATACCCGGTAAGGGTGGCGGCGGCCAGGAGCAGTGCCTGGGCGCCCACCATGCCCAGGTGGGACGGGGCCGGAGGAGCTCCGACTGCACTCGCCGAGATCAGCAGGGCTGCCGCGAGTCCCGTCATGCCCATGCCCCACACCGGTGCCAGGACCGGAAGCGCGATGGCCAGCGGGCCGCGGGCGGGTGCCCGTCCGAACACTTGGCCGCGCTTGAGGCGCGCCCCCTCCCAGGCCGCGCTGCCGGCACAGGCCGCGGCGGCGAAGGCCAGTACGTACGAGGCCTGCCCGACGGTGGAGGGCCCGTACCCCGCGGTTGCGTTCAGGGCCAGGGTGTCATTGAGGAGGAAGACCACGAAACCGGCCAGGAGCGGCAGCATGAGCGTGGCCGACGAGGAACGCAGGAGCGTGCGCAACCGCATGGGTCAGATCTCCTGCCCGACGAGCCGCCCGTAGGCGGCCTCCGCCCGTTCGCGTTCTCCGGTGGCCGCGGCCGGGGCGAGCGCGTGAAAGTCTGCGGGGGTGCCCCGAAACCGTACGGCGGCGCGGTCGAGCACGAGGATCTGCTGGTACAGCTCGGAGAGGTCCTCGGTCTGGTGGGTGGAGACCACGACCTGTACGGACGCGGACAGCTCCGCCAGCAGATCGCGGAAGACCTGCCGCTGCTGGGGATCGAGCCCTGCGGTGGGCTCGTCCATGAGGATCAACTCACTGTGGTGGGTGAGGGCTCCGGCTATGCCCATGCGGCGGAGCTGACCGCCGCTTACCTGGTGGCTCTTGCGACCGGCGAGAGGAGCGAGCTTCACCCGCTCGACAGCGGCCGCGGACGACTTCCAGGCGGCGGCCCGGGACATGCCCTTGAGCCATCCCGCGTAAGCGATCTGCTCGCGGACGGTGAGACCGGGCACGGGTGTGATGTGCTGCGGGATCCAGGCCACCTTCTTGCGATAGCCGGCTGATCCGCGCCGGTCGGGTCGGCTGCGGCCGAAGGCCACCGTGCCGGTGGCCGGGCGCAGGTGGGACGCCGCCAATGCCATCAGCGTGGACTTGCCCGCACCGTTGGGTCCGAGCAGCACCGTGGCCGGAGCGTCGACGGTCAGGTCGAACCCGCTGAACACCGGAGCCTGGCGGCCGTACCGGAAGCTCACATCATCGAAAACCAGAGCCATGGGGCAACGCGCAATCCGCCACTCCTCGGGGAGGAGCGACTTGTGTGGGAGACATCTGTGCGTGCGATCCGCGAATCGAACGCTAAGGCTGGAGTGGACGGCTCCGGCCGTGGAGAGGGCGAAGTGGCTGGAAGGTGGTGTCAAAGTGCGCCGTGGTGCGCCTGGGATGGCCGAGAAGTGGGAGTCACCGCGAAAATCCCCCGCCCCACGCCGCTCCGGCGGCGAAAAGTTGCCGAACGGGACGGCGACCGGCTGGGCCTCGTAGGGGATGGGTTGGCGGCCGGGGGGAGGAGGCGGGTGAGGAAGTGACGGTGGTCGGGGAGGGAGCCGTTGGCGAAGAGGAACGGGAGGCGAAGAGGGCGGTGAGGGTGTCCTTCGCCCGCATCTCTGCAGGCGGCGCCACCACGGCCGACCTGGCCGAGCACCTGGGGGTGACCAAGCAGACCGCCGCCCAGCTGGTCGAGGAGCTGGTCCGAAAGGGGTACGTAGAGCGGCACCCACACCCGCACGATGCCCGCGCCCGCCTCCTGGGACTGACTGAGACCGGCTGGGCCGCCACGCGCGCCGCCGACCAGGCAGCCCGGACTGCCGTCGCACCGTGGCGAGAAGTACTGGGCCAGGCGCGCTTCAGCGAACTCGTCGCCGACCTGACACTCCTTGCCCAGCCGGGACCGATCCGGCCTGCCTGGTGAGCCGATGGCCCACCGCCCTGAAGACCGCCGGCCGTGAACGAACCGTCCGCCAGGGCAACCGGCCAAGGGGAAAACGACACGCGAGTTGCCGTGCCGAGCCCTCCGCGGACCGGTGGACCTCCCCGGTCAGAGCACCAGCGCGTCCAGTGCGTCAGGCAGGGGCCCAATCTGCCGGACGCCGACCTGGCCACCTCAACGAAGCGCCACCGTGATCCCGCCCGATGCCGCTGCCTTCTGGAGGCCCCACCCGCCCCGGCCACAACCGACCGCCCCAGTGTCGCGTCCTCTTGGCCGAGGCATCTCCGACCGACCGGTGCGGAGCAGCGCCGAACCTAAAGAGCGTCATCACCACTTAACCCTGAACGACCCGGTCCGACCGCGCCGGCCCGTCGGACGACCGCTATCGGCAGGATGCTGCTGGGCGGTGTGTCGGGCGTCCTGCTGACCGTCACCGTCCTGACGGTCCTGTGATGGCCCCGGACCGAGATGACATACCGAAGTACAGCCCCCACAACCATCGCCTACTCCGACGAGTCGGCCCACTTCTGACCCTGGTGCATCAGCACAGCCTGTCCGGGCGTGAGTCCTACAGGATGGTGATCGGCTGCAGAAGCGACCGTGCTGGTCGCGGCCATCAACGAGTGGCTGCGACCAGCACTTCACAACAGGCCCTAGGCTTCCCGGCCCTCCCAGCCCTCCGTCCCGGGGGTCAGCATGACGCCGGCCCCCGCACGGCAGGACCAGCGGAACGCGCCGGGCCGGTGCAGGGACGCCCGCGTTCCCGGCTCCGCGCCCCGGACGTTCAGGTGGTAGCCCGTACTGAACACCAGCCGCAGCGCCCCCGTCCTGAAGGCCACCGCCGACAGGACGGTGGCGCCGACGAGCCGGTCCCAGCAGTCATCGGCGACCGTCACGGCCCCTGGGGCAGTCGCCGGCCCCTCGGTCAGGAGCACGGGGCCGGACACCGTGAGGGCCGTCCCGTCGGCGAACGTCACCGACAGCGCCTGCTCGGTACGACTGACGGCCAGCACCGGGGTGCCCCGCAGCCCGATGCGCCAGCGGTCGCCGAGGTCCTCGATCACGGCAGGTCCGGCAGGTGGTCGAAGATGTTGCCGATGCTGTCGCCCGGCGAGCCGTCCGGCATCTGGGGGTGCACCTCTCCGGTCTTGGGGTCGACGAGCATGTCCGGGTTCTTGTTGCCGCCGATCCCGCGCCACGCGCCCTGGGCCTTCACCTTGTGGATCGCGTCCTTGATCTGCTTCACCGAGTAGCCGGTCGCCTTCGCGATGGCGGCCGGCCTGCTGCACAGTCCACCCGCATTGTGGACCAAAACCGGGGTCGAACCCGCGAGGACGTAGTAGGTGTGCAGGTCGTTGACCGTCAGGTTGTACGCGCCCTGGAGTTCCTTCCAGTGCGTGACCCGGTCGACCGCGACGGTCGTGCCGTCTGGGGTGCGCAGGGTGTCGCCGGAGTTGAGCTCGGCGGCGTCCGTCCACTGCCCGCGGTCCTCGACCCAGAACGGGTGGTGGTCGGTGGCCGTGAGAGCGGCCGCCCCTTGGCCGACGGTGATGCCGGTGAAGTCGACGTCGTCCGGGGTGCGGATCGTGGCGTCGACCCGGCGGGGGCCGTCGGCACCCGTCTCGGGGTCGGTGGCGAAGACGGTGTCGCCGACGCCGATCCGCTCGATGGGACGGGTCGTCTTCCCATCACCCATCAGCACCTGCGTACCGGCCGGGAAGCTGTTGAAGCATCCGGCGACCTTCTCGGTCTTCCGGGCGGCGCGGATGGCCTCGGCGGTGAGCGTGCCGCCGGTCTTGAGCCAGCGCAGGACGACGAGCCCGCCTACGACCCGGTCGGTGGTGCTCAGTTCCTCACCGGTGGCCAGGTTGTGCCCGGTGAGGGCCTCGACGACGCCCTTGCCGTCGCCGATGCCGGGGAGCAGGTCGAGCAGCATGCCCATCTTGCGGTCCTGCTCGGCGAGCACCTCGCGCGGCACGGTGTTCGCACCGACCCGGTCGGCGACGTGGGAGAAGTCGAACGCGAAGTCCGGGACGGGGAGGATCTTCTCTGCTGCCTTCTTGAACCCGGCGACGGCCGTGTTCATCTGGCCCACGCCCGTGTTCATCTGACCGACGCCCTCGTTGAGCTGGGCCATCCCCCGGTTGGCCTGGTTCACGCCCTCGTTCATGCCGTCGATGCTCGTGTTGACATCGACCATGACGCCGTTCATCTCGTCCAAGGCCTCGTTCATCTGGTCGAGGCCGTTGTTGATCTGGGTCAGGGCGCCGAGCACGTCGTCGATCCACCGGCGGAACGACCCGTCGTCCACCGATGGCGGCAGGTTCTCACCCGGCGGGAAGAACTGGGCGGCGGTCAGAAAGGCGAGCATCTCGACCGAGTCGTTCGCCGTCCCACTGGCGCGCGCCGCCAGCTCCAGCTTGCCGCGCAGCGACTCCATCGCCGGCTTGGCCGCCTTGAGCGTCTTGGCGAACTGCTGCAACACCTCCAGCCGCTTCTTCGGGTCCGTGTCCGGCTTCGGGTGCAGAAGGATCTCCGGCTGGAGCTTGACGAGCGCCTCCACCTCCTTCGAGATCTCGGCGAAGGCGGGCTGCTCGTCGTCCTCCATGGCGCCTTGGAGCGTGTAGAGGACCACCCCCAAGGCGAGTCCGACCTTCAACGACTTGAGCGCGAACTCCTTGCCGCACTTGGGCCGCTCCAGCAGCGGCAACTGCTTGCACTTCGAGTACTGCGATACCCGGGCGGCGATCTCCAACAAGGTGGGCGGCCGGTCAAGCGCATCCGCTGCCGTAGCCGTACCGGCCGCCCCCACCGTCAGGCACATGACGGTGAGGAGGATGACTATCTTTTGTCTGACGTGCTGAAACATGCGTTCCCTATGACGCGGCCCCAAGGACCGCGCTCCCCTCGGCGGCACTGGCCGCCGTTGTTACTCGCGCGTAGCGCGCTTGGTCGCGGCTCACATTAAGGCGTTACCCGAGGTCATGATCATCTCGGAGTTGCCGCGGGGGACGCGCCTCACGCGGCGCGGTAGTTCAGCCCACACAGGCTTTTTCCGCACGACCTGCTGTACATGAAGAATGCGAAGAACACCGGCCGGTCGCTTACCGGGAACCACAACCCCGGGTCGATCGGCGAGCGCGACGAGGGGACAAGGCAGCAGCAAAGGGGGAGGCGAGCGCCTATGGGACCCGTTCGAAGGTGACGACGGGCGACTTCAAGGGCGACGGCAAGTCGGACATCGGGGTCCTCTACAACAACGGACAAGACGCGGACGGCACCATCATCACGGCGCTGTGGACCCTCACCAGCACCGGGAACGGATTCAACGCCCCGGTCAAGAAGTGGGACAACGACGACACCACCACCGGCTCCTGGAACTGGGACCGCTCCAAGGTCACGGTCGGCGACTACAACGGCGACGGCAAGGCCGACGTCGGCGTCCTGTACGACAACGGGCAGGACGCGGGCGGCACCAACCACACCGCCCTGTGGACGATGACCAGCACAGGCTCCGGCTTCGGCGGACCGGTCCGGAAGTGGGACTCGGGCAGCAACAGCTGGAACGCGGACGCCAGCAAGGTCACCGCGGGCGACTTCGACGGCGACGGCAAGACCGACGTCGGGGTGCTCTACAACTACGGCCAGCAGGCCGACGGCACGAGCCGGACCGGCCTGTGGAAGTTCTCCAGCAACGGAAGCGGCTTCAACAACCCGGTCAAGAAGTGGGAGAGCACCAGCTCCTGGAACTGGTTCCGAAGCGACCTCGCCTAGTCCACGGGGAAGTGGGCGAAGTGGGCGCCGGATGTCTGCGGCGCCGGTCGCACGGGCGGCGGCTCAGGAACCGGTGGCGCGGACCGAGCCGGTGCTCGTGCCGGTGCTGTCGCCCACGAAGCAGGTGACCTTACGGTCACCGAGGATCCAGGTGGCGGACTGCGGGAAGTAGTAGAACACCTCCAGCTTGTCCGACACCTTGGCGTCCTTGCCGACGTAGTCGGTGAGGTCCGTGCCGCCGCACTTCTCCTCGGCCAGCGAGACGATCTTCTCCTTACCCGGGTACGGGCCTGCGTCCAGGTTGAAGACGGCATAGGCCTCGCCCTCGTGAGGCTGGGCGCAGGGAACGACGCGCACCGAGAAGGCGGCTTGGCCTTCGGCCTTGTCCTGGTACTCCGCCAGATCGCCGTCCGTGGTGAAGCAGTCCCCGGTGCGGAGGTCGTTGACCTTGCTGGAGCCCGAGCCGGTGACCTGGCCGCCCGTGTCGCGCTTCGGCGCGGGGCCGTCGTCCAGTGCTCCGGAGAGTCCGAGGGCGAGGAAGGTCGCGTAGAACGCGATGGTCACGGCGTGGATGACGATCGCCGCGACGGCGAATCCCTTGCCCTTCTCCGCGCGGGTGCGGATCTGGGAAAGGGCGACGATGCCCAGGACCAGCGGGACCAGCGGCAGCGCACAGACGATCGACATCACGAACGCGACGACGGCCAGCACGTTGGTCTTCTGCGGCGGCGGCGCGTACCAGCCCTGCGGGCCGCCATATGGCCCGGGCTGCCCCGGCTGGTAGGGCGCCGGCCGGCCGTACGGTCCCGGCTGGCCCGGCTGGTCGTACGGTCCCGGCTGTGCGTACGGCTCAGGGTGCGACGGTGGCTGCGGCGGTATGGACATGCGGTGGAGCTCCTTGCTCGGCGGGTGAGCGCAACCAACAGCCAGGCGGGGACACCGCGACCGCCGGATGGCGTCTGATCGTCGCATGGTGTTCGAAGCAGCCGACGACCGGGCGTGGCGCGTGGTCCGCCGCTGCATCACGGTCCTGGTGCGCGCGGTTGCCGGACCACCGCAAGCAGTGGTTTCGCCCCCACTCCCCCATTTCCCCCGTCAGAGGCTGCGGGCGGTGATGTCGCCGTAGGCGGTGGTCGCGTGGATGGTCAGACTGGGCGTGCCGTCGGTGTTCTTGAGCGCGTTGTGGATGCGGCCGTGGGAGGTGCCTGCGTCCAGGGAGGCACAGGCTCCGCGGGCGGCGCCGACGGACAGGTCGCCGTGCTCGGTGCGGAGCCTGACCGTGCCGCGTACGGCCTCGGTGATGAGGATGTCGCCCTTCTGGGTGCTGAGCTCGGCCGGGCCGCCCAGGCGGCCGACGGTGATGTCACCGGCGAGGAGCGTGAGGCGGGCACCCTCGGTTTCGTCGAGCTGCGCCGAGCCGTGCGCGGCCTCGAAGACGACGTCGCCGAGCCGCCCGGTACCCCGGAGCTCCGCGCCGGCCGCCTTCGCCTCGACACGGGATCCGGCGGGAAGGTGCACGGTCACCTCGACCGAACCGGAGTTGCCCAGGAGCCGGTTCTTCGCCGGGGCTGCCTCGATCCGCAGGACTCCGTCGCCGTACGCGGTCGTGATCTGCTCCGCCGCCTTCACGTCGCGGCTCTTGGTGGCGTCCGCGGGCGCCACCTCGACCGTGGTGTCCGTGCGGTCGGCAGCAATGAACCGAATGCGTCCGGCGGGGATGTCTACGTGGGCGGAGACGGGGGTGGGGGTGTCGAACTTCTGCATGGTGAGCTCCTGCGACGTGTTGGGCCGTTTGTTTCTGACACGTCAAAAGCTACGTTGCCTTTACGAGTCTCGCAACGAACTGCTTGCCTTGTACTGGTGTTCTTGCAGGTCAAAGCGATAAATCATTGCAATGGATCTGAATGTATTGCAACGACAGCTGCTCCTCCGTTGCAATGGAATGGATGTGAACGCTCCGCCCCCGGTGCCGCCTGCGCTTGCGCAGGGGTGCCTGGACGAGGCGGCCGCCGCTCACGGGGCGTCAGCGGCGCGTGGCTGAGGGGCCCATGAGGGCTTCGGCGGTGGATGGGGGGCTCCGGGTGGCCCCGGGGCAGGGTCTGGGGCCCCAGGGGCTGTCCAGGGGCCGCACGGACCGGCAGAGGGCCGGCGGCTCGAAGGTAGGGGCTCGTGGGGGTGGCCCCCCTCCCTCGGTACCCGCTCCCCCCGGGACAAGGTACTGAACGCCGGTGGACTGGCTTCGGTCCCTGTCCGTTCAGTCACTGCATAAACCTGCAGGTCAGGGGCCCTCCCCCCGGCGGACAGGGACCGAAGGGACTCAAATCTCTAGTTATGAGCCGCATAAGCATCTAGGTACCTCTACTCACGCCCGCGCATACACACGCACACGTGAGAAGTGGAAGAGCTGATTCTCAGTCCCTTTAGTCCCTGTCACTCGTTCTTCACCCCTCTGACCTGCGGTTTCTTCCAGGGACTGAACAGGGAGGGACTGAACCGGAGTCGGGGTGCTTTCAGACCCTGAGGCGCGTCGGACCCGGGCGGACCGCCGGGGCGGAGGCGATGGTCCGGACCATGACAGGGGCGGAGCAGGGTCCCGGTCGAGCCGGCCTCAAGGGCGGGAGGACCCATGGTCAGTTCTCGGCCAGAAACTGCGACACGCCCGGGTGTCGGCCGGTTGAAGAAGAGGAACCTTCCCGGATGAACCGGGCCATACCTTCACGTAGTGAGGGACCGAAGGGACTGAACTGGCGATACAGCAGCTATTTGAACCTGAGCCGCCGCGCCCTCTGAGGTAACCTCCGCAATAGTGAATCTTCAGTCCCTCTGGTCCCTGAGCTGCAGGTGGAAGGCCACTCAAGGGAGCAGCAAGGGGTTGGGAGCAGCCGCCCCTCACACCGCGTCAAGGAAGAGCCAGTGCCCGTGCGTTACGAAAGCCCGCCACACGAGGTGAATGGCGGGACCGCACTGGACGTGGCCACCTGGATGGCGCTGCGCGGCTACCCTGTCCACCCCCTCGCGCCAGGGACCAAGACGCCCGCTCCGAACTGTTCCGAATGCCGGGAAGGCCGGCATGCGCCGCACGCCTGCCCGTGCCACGCGCGCGGCCGTTGGTGCCACGGCTTCCACGCGGCCACCACGGACCCCGAAACGGTGCGGCAATGGTGGGGGGCCAACCCCGACTTCGGGATCGGTGTCGCCTGCGGCCCTGCGGGACTGGTGGTCATCGATGTCGACGCCCACGCCGCACCGCTGCCGGACCGGCAGAAGCTGCTGCCCGGGATCCCCATCGACGAACGCGTCGACCTCACGGGACTCAGCAGCGGCTTCGACACCTTGGCCCTGCTGGCGGCGTACAGGGGTGCGTCCGACCCTTGCGGGGACGCGTCGACCCTGCGCGTCCGCACGCCCTCGGGGGGCATGCACATCTGGTACCGGACGCCCCAGGACGGGCCGCGCCTGCGGTGCTCCAGTGGTTCGAGCTCCAAGGTCGCGCTCGCCTGGCAGGTCGACGTACGGGCCGTCGGCGGCTACATCGTGGCGCCGACGACGCGTACGTCCGCGGGTGTCTACGAGGCGTTGGACGGGGCTCGTGTGCCCGCGGCCTTGCCGATGTGGCTCACCGCCGAACTCGTGCGCACCGGCCACGGCGTGGAGCAGCCCGCCCCGGCGGGGCCCGCCGTGCCGCGACCCAAGACCCGGGGATCCCGGGGCCCCCGGCAGGCCGGTGGACGGGTGCTGGCCTCGCTCCTGGACGAAGTCCGTGCCTGCGGCGCCAGTCCCTCGGGAACGGCGTTCAGCGAGAAACTCAACCGGGCCGCCTTCACCGCCGGAGGACTGGCGGCCTCCGGCCACCTCACCGGGTCCGAGGCCCGGGAGCTGCTCCTCGACGCCGCGAACCAGGCGCGACCCCACCAGCCACGCCGAAACGTCCTCATCGTCGACACAGGGTTGCGCGCCGGCAGTGATCGGCCGATCCACCCCAAGGAGCGCCCATGAGCAGCGCCGGAAGCACGGGGTTCAACGCCCAGGCGGCGGCGGAACAGCTCGCCGCGTTCACGACGGACACCGCACCGCAGGGCCGGCGCCTGCCCGCTCAGCAGAGCGCGACGCCCGCGGGCATCGGGGGCGCCGACTTCATCCAGGCCGGGTTGCTGAACAACCTGACCGACCGCGGCAACGCGAAGCTGTTCGCGCACCTTCACCACGACCGGTTCCGTCATGTGGAGGGACTGGGCTGGTACGTCTGGGACGAGTACCGGTGGAAGCGCACCGGCGGGGAGAAGGCGGCGATCTGGGCCGCCGGTGACATGGCGGAGGATCTGCCCGCCCACGACCCGCGCGGTGTGTTCACGGACCGGGAGCTGGCCCAGCACCGCAAGCGCACCATGTCGACTTCGGGCGTCAAGGCCATGCTGACGCAAGCGAAGGCGTCACCCGAACTGGCGTTGGACCCGGACACCCTGGACGGGGACAAGTACGCGCTCTGCACGCCCGCCGGTGTGGTGGATCTGCGTACCGGCGATCTGCACAAGCCCAATCCCACGCGCGACCTGCACTCCCGTGCCACGCACCTGGCGCCCGAGGCCATGCCCACCCCGAGGTTCCACACCTTCCTCAAGCAGACGTTCGGCGATGACGACAAGGGCAAGGAGATGATCAATTTTCTTCATCTCCTGCTCGGCTACTCGATCACCGGTGACGTCGGCGGTCAGGTTCTGCCGTTTCTTTATGGTGTCGGCGCGAACGGCAAGTCCGCCCTGCTCGACGTCGTGATCAAGATCCTCGGTGATTACGCGGACGTGGCACCGCCCGGCTTCCTTATGGAGCGCGGCAAGTTCAACGAGCACTCCACCGAGCTGACCGAACTGCACGGCCGGCGCTTGTTCGTCTGCAGCGAGCTCAAGCCGCACGACAAGTTCGACGAGGCCCGCGTGAAGCTCCTCACGGGCGGCGACCGGCTCAAGGCGCGCCGGATGCGGCAGGACTTCTTCAGCTTCGAGCCGACCCACAAGCTGTGGCTCCTGGGCAACCACCGCCCGGAGGTGGGCACCGGTGGGCACGCGTTCTGGCGCCGGATCCGCCTCATTCCCTTCGAAAAGGTCGTCCCCGACCACCGGAAGATCGACAACTTGGCGGAGGCGCTCGTACAGGAAGAGGGTCCGGGCATCCTGCATTGGATGATCCAGGGAGCCAAGGCCTACCTCGCCGACAAACCACCCCTGACGGGGCCCAGCGTCGTGCGCACCGCCACCCAGGCCTACGCGACGACCGAGGACCACATCGGGCGCTTCCTCGCGGAATGCTGCACCACCGGCGCGGAGCTGCCCGATCCGCGCGATCTCAAGGTCGAACAGGGAGCCCTCTACCGCGCCTACAGTGCCTGGTGCCTTGATGGGGAGGGTCTGAGGCCCGCCACGACGCGTGCGTTCGCCACGCGCATTCGTGCCGAGGTGGGCGTCGCCTCGCCCAATGAGATGCTCCGTTCGAACGGGCAGAAGTTCTACCCGGGGCTGGCCCTTCTGGCCGATGAAGAGTAGGTCCCACGTGACGCGAACAGGGCAACTACGGCGTGACTGGTCGATGCGTGCTGCAGTCCCGGGGCGGGCACACCTACGATGGACAAGGATGATGAACGGATCCACCAGCCGGCGGGAGCCCACGGGGCTCCGTCGCATACCGGCAACGGCGTCGTTCGCGGCGCGGAGAAACCAGGGGCCCCGCGGGGCCGACGTGCACGAGGAAGGGTCCAGGCCATGAGCTCGCTACTGACAGCAAGCGATCTCGCCCACGAGGTCAAAGTGGTGTGGCTGGAGGATCCCGAAGAACTCGACTACGTACGGCAGGCCCTGGACAAGACTCCGCGCCGGCGCGGGAAGCCGCGCTACCACCGTGACGGGCGGATGATCGGGTTCACCGAGCTCGGCGACACGGCGGAAGCGGACCCGGACAGCGGGCTGCAGAAGCGGCGCGTCTTCTACCTCCTGCCGCACGACCGGGACGCCCAGCCCGAGGGCCTGTACCGGGAAGGCGCGCCGGGTGAGGCCGTCGACCCGCGAACCATCCAGCCCAGGCAGGTCGGCAGGAAGACCGAGCGCTCGCAGCGGGGGCTTTCCGCCCCCACCGTGGCCTGACTGGCCTGACTGGCCTGACTGGCCTGACTGGCCTGACTGGCCTGACTGGCCTGATGGGCGCGTGGTGTGACTGAAACTCGTCGTACTTTGATGGCGAATTTCAGTCCCTTCGGTCCCTGGCAGTCCCTTCGGTCCCTCAGCCGGTGCTCCCTCAGAAGGCCAGGTCGACGTAGTCGATGTCGGTGAACTCGACCAGGAGGCCGGTGGCGCGGGCTCCGTTGTCCTTGAAGTAGATCTCCTGCAGGGCCTCGGCGGTGATCTGGCGGAGCTGGGCTTCGGTGGCGCCGGCCTCCTGGGCGGCGAAGAGCCGGCTCGCGTACTCCGGCGGGAGGTGCTGGGTGATGCGCCGCATCCGGCCGTCGTCGGTGGTGCCCGGGGCCGCGGTGAAGCCGAAGCGGGCGCGGGTCTCGATGACGAGACCGGTGGTGCGGGCGGCCCGGTCGCGGGCGCGCCTGCGTACCAGGGGCTGCCAGCGGCGGCGTACCTCGTTTTCCAGGCGGGTCGCCAGGGCCGGTTTCGGGGCCTTGATCTGGTTCTTCACGTAGCGCTCGACCGTGCGCTGGGAGATGCCGAGCAGGCGGGCCGTCTCCCGGGTCGACTTGAGCTGCTTGACGAGGAAGCGCATCTGGGCGCCCGCGGACCGGGGGATGGGACGGGTGAAGTTCTGCTCGTCGGCGCGGGTGAGGCTGTCGTCGATGTCGGAGGGGGGCATGGCTTCTTACTCTCGCTTACTCTCCGTCGGCCGCTGCGTCGTGGCCCTTGATGTGGCGTGCGGGATTGAGCTGTGAGTCGAGCATCTCCACGGCCCACAGGAGGGGCTGGGTGCCCTCGTGCTTGACCATGCCCGGGCTGACGCCGAGACGGAAGCCGCCGGGGAGGGGCTTGCCCTCGGGGGTGCGGGGGAGGAAGTCGAGGGGGCTGGGGCCGGGGGAAAGGTACACAGCGCAGTCGGAGAGGACCGCGATGGGGTACTGGCCGGCGGCGGTGGCGAGCTTGAGCATCTTGCGGTGCATGTTGACGCGGGCCGTGGCGATGACGGCGGCGCGGATGTCGGGGCGCCAGGTGGGGCGTTCGAGGGCCGGCCAGGGTTCGCCGTGGCGGTAGCCGGCGCCCTGGGGGCGTTCGCGGAGCTTGCCGATGCCGCCCTTGACGGTGGACTTGATGGCTGACAGGACCGGCTTGAGGGCGGGGTGCCGGGGCGCCGTGGCCATCTCCGCCATGGCCTTGAGGAACTCGGCCTCCGTGAGGGCCGGGGTGATGCCGAGGTCGGCCATGGTGGCCATGTAGGCGTCGCGGAGGCGGGTGTACCAGGCGTCGAGGTAGGGGCCGCTGTCGGGGCGGAGCCAGGCTTCGGTGGGGTGGACGGGGTGGCCGAGTTCCTGGGCGTAGGCGAGGGTCGGGGTCGCGTACCAGGCGGGGCCGGTCGGGGGCCGGCCGTGGGGGGTGAAGGGGCTGGGCAGGCGCGGGTCCTGGGGGAGGGAGGACAGGTCCGCCAGCCAGCAGCCGGGGGTCTTGGGGTCGAAGTGGGGCGAGGTGGTGTGGCTCGCGGGGCCCAGGCCGACGGTGAGGCGGTTCGCGGCCGCGGCGAAGGCCATGTTCACGTCGATGCCGACGGCGTGGGTGCGGGTGCACTCGTCGTCGGTGAGCAGTTGGGGGTCGCGGATCCAGTCGTACGCCTCTTCGTCCAGGACCTGGTCCGGGGTCCGCTGGTGGGCGCGGGGGTAGAGGGCGGCGACCACGGGGTGCTCGTCGGGGGCCTCCGGGGGCGCCGGATCGACGGGGCGGGTGAGGGAGCCGGGGACGGGTGCGGACTCCCAGGTATGGGTGACGGGGTTGCGGGCGGCGCGGGTGGGCGGGCGCAGGGCCGTCATGAGTTCGAGGCCGGTGACTGCCGTGGAGCCGCGGGGGGTGAGGACGCGGGTGGCGAAGGCGGTGAGCAGGTCGGCGAGTTCGGGGGCCGGCAGGTCGGCGGTGTCCTCGCCCCAGGCGCGGGGGTCGAGGGCGCCCCAGGGGAGGACCGCGAGCTGGACGCACTGGCGGCCGGTGGTGGGGGTGGCGGGGCGGTAGACGCGGGGCCAGGGTCCGAAGCCGCGGCGGGTGAGCTGCCACTTGTGCTGGGCGAGGAGCTTGAGGACGGGGTGGTTGTCGGGGAGGCGCAGGCCGCGGCGGTCTTCGAGGGTGAGGGGGAGGCCGAGGGCTTCGGTGGCGGCGGCGGTGAGGACGAGGAGGGGGTCGCCGTCCTTGCCGTTGCGGTGGAGGCGGGGGGAGCGGAGGTTGGCGTCGGGCGAGAGGGCCCAGGCGATGAGGGTGGGGAGGTCGGTGGCGGCCTTGGGGGGGAGGTCCAGGAGGAGGCCGCCGGCGGCGTGGGCCTGGGGGGTGCCGGTGAGGACGGCGAGGGGGAGGGGGTGGGGGGTGCGGGAGGTGGGGGGTGTGGTTTTGGGGGTGGGGGAGGAGGGCGGGGTGGGGGGTGCGGCGTTAACGGCTTCAACGGTGCTGGAGGGGGGCGGGACGTTAACGGCGTTAATGGTCGGGGCCGGGGGGAGGGGGGCGTTAACGGCGTTAACGCCGTTAACGGTGTCGCGGGGGGCGGGCTCCTGGCTCGAACCCGGCTCCGCCGTGGGGGCGGGCACTGGTCCGGACGTCGCGGGGGGCGGGGGAGCGGGGGTGTGGAGGGTGGAGAGGCCCTGGAGCAGGCGGGCGTAGGCCGCGCGCTTCGGCGGGCGGGGGGCGGTGCGGCCGGTCTCCCAGGAGGTGACCGTTTCGCGACGGACGGAGAGGGCCTTGGCGATCTGGTCCTGGCTCAGCCCGGCGGCCTCGCGCAGGCGCTTTCGCTCGTCGGGGTGCGGCAGGGTGTCCTGCGCCGCCGCCTCTTCGAGCAGGGCGTCGACGGCTGCGAAGAGCGTCGTCTGTTCCGGGTCGTTGCTCATGGCTCTCGTCGGGTCTCTCGGTGGGGGTCGCGTCCGCGTCGGATGGGTCTCCGCGCCAAGGCTATGTGAAGCGCACCTTCAAACGCACATGAAACGCACGTGGGGCGTTAACGGCGTTAACGCCCCATCGGGGTGCTGCCTCAGATGCGGGAGAGCAGGAGCTCGGTGACGGCCTTGAGGTCGTCGGGGGTGAGGTGGGCGGTGAGTGCGTCCGCGATGGTTTCCGGGGAGTGCGTGGAGATGGTGATGCGGGGCGCGGGGGAGGGGTGCGGGGGAGGGGCGGGTGTGGATGTGGTGGTTGGTGAGAGGGGCGGGGGTGCGGTCTTCGGGGTGGGTGTGGTGGATGGGGCGTTAACGGCGTTAACGGTCGGGGCCGGGGGGAGGGGGGCGTTAACGGCGTTAACGCCGTTAACGGGGGTGCGTTGGCGAGGGGGGTTGACGGCGTTGATGGTCTCGTCGGCTGCTGCCGCCTGTGCCTCTTGGGGAAGCCGGCCGATGCGGCGGGCCGGTTCCACCTTGAGTTCGCCCGTGTCGACCTTCTCCTGGAGGGTGGGCGTCAGGTTGAGGAGGGCCAGGCGCTGGGAGACCCAGGCCGCCGTCTTGCCGAGCCGCTTGGCGACCTGGGCCTGCGAGCCGTGGACGTCGACGAGTTCCTGGAGGGCGCGGGCCTGGTCCATGGGCGCGACGTCGACGCGGTGGACGTTCGCGATCAGGGCCGATTCGAGGATGTCGGCGGCGGACGCGGACAGCGCGTCGTTGACGTGGATGTGCATGGTCTTGAGGCCGGCCAGTTGGGCGGCCGCGAGGCGCCGGTTGCCGTCGATGACGACGTACGGGGCGCGTCCCAGGCCGTCGGTCTGGCCCGGGTGCGCCTCCATGAAGGCCATGCGGGTGGCGACCGCGAGGGGCTGGAGCTGACCCCGGGAGAGCAGGGACTGGGCCAGCTCGTCGAGTTCGGTGAGGTCCTCGCGGAGGTTGAAGGGGTTGTGGGCGAGGGCCTCGATGGGCACCTCGGAAGGCGGGACGATGCCGGAGGTGGGGGCCCCCGTGGCTTCGGCGATCGCCGCGCGCCGGGAGCTGACGCCGACGGGCTGGGCCCGGGCGAAGGAGGCGGAGACTCCCAGTTTGTCGGCCTTGCTGCTCATGAGATCTCCCGGGCGAGGGCGCGGAGGGCTACGGCCTGGTCGCCCTTGGGCGAGTAGACGAAGAGGGGCTGCTTCACGCGGACGGCTTCGCGCTGTTCCTTGAGGTCGGGGACGATCGCCACGACCCGCGGATCCTTTATGTCCATCCAGGCCTGGAGGGAGGAGGTGGCGATGTAGCCGCGGCGGCCGTCGTAGAGGTTCACGACGAGGCCGAGGTAGTCGATGTCGAGGCTGAGGTCGTCGCGCAGGTCGTTGATCTGGGAGGTGAGCAGGTCGTAGGCGTCGGCGGAGGAGTCCTCGGCCTGTACGACGATCAGCGCACCGGAGGCGCCGGGCTGTTCGGTGTCGCGGCGGCGGCCGTAGTAGATGGCCGCGTCCATGCTGAGCCCGAGGCTCGGGGGGCAGTCGATGAGGATGACGTCGTAGTCGGATTCCACGGGGGCGAGGGCGCGTTCGAGGGCGGCTTCGCGGGCGCGGACGGTGGAGAGGCGGACGTCGAGGAGGAAGGCGTCCGTGCAGGCGGGGAGGAGGTGCAGGCGGTCGCCGAAGCGGTCGTCGGGGATGGGGACGATCAGGTCGGTGAGAGGGCCCTTGGCTTCGCCGGCCATGTGGCAGGTGAGGCTGTCACCGCCGATGGGGAGGGGCTGCTGGCCGAGCTGCTTGGTGAGGTGGCCCTGGGGGTCGAAGTCGACCAGGAGGACGCGCATGCCGAGGCCGGGGAGGTCTTCCAGGTCGACGGGCGTCGTCTCCGGGTAGGCGGCTCCCCGTCCGCCGTTCGGTTCGTCGGAAGCGGGGGCGAGGCGGGCCAGTTGGCGGGCGACGCGGACGGGGTGGAGGGTCGAGGGGTCCTCGGCGAGGGCCTCGGCGGTCCCGGCGGTGATGGCGGTCTTGCCGACGCCGCCCTTCTGGTTGCACACGACGATGCGGCGGACGACGGAGGGCCGCTTGACGGTGGGGGCGGGGTTCATCTCCAGCCAGAGGTGCACGGCTTGAGCGAGACCCTGGATGAGGGAGACACCGCGGTCCTTGGAGGCGGCGCGGAAGGATTCCCACTGGCCGAGGGGCAGCCAGGTGGAGAAGGACTCGGCGCCGGAGGTGTCGACGGGGGAGGGGGCGGAGGCGAGGGCGCTCCAGTGGGCGATGCCCTGGTGGACGGCGTCCTGGATGTCGACGCGGAGTTGGGCGGTGCGGATCTTCAACTCCTGGCGGAGCCATGGGGGGAGCTTGGAGACGACCTTTTCTCGGTCGCTCTGGGAGGAGGGGGAAGTCATGGGAGGGACTTTACTAACGTTCTGGGGTGGGTGTGGGCGCCACGCTTGGGTTTTGCTAACGAAGTTGGTGAGGGCGGGGGCGCGGGGCGCGGGGCGCAGGCGCGGGGCGGGCATGCCGTGGTGTTCCGTCAGCCGGGTGGGTCGGCGGGGGAGTCGGCGGGCCGGGCGGCCGGCGGGCCGAGGGCGGCCGGGGCGGGGGGCTGGCGGCCGCCCGGCCGGCGGGCATGGGGGGTGGCCGAGGCGGCGTTACGGTCCAGGCCGCCGGGTGGGGTGGGGGGTCGGCGGCCCGGGGGTTTGGTGGGGCGCCGTGAGGTGGGGGGCGCCGGCGTGTGCGTGGGGATCGCCGGGTTGATGAAGGTGGCGTCCTGGACGGGTGAGGGGCAGGCGTTAACGCCGTTAATGCTCTGGGAGGGCCTGTGCCCGGGGCGGCCGGGCCGGGGCGTTAACGCCGTTAATGGTGCGGTGGGAGGGCGAGCCGTGGGCGAGGGCTGGGGTCTCGGCTGCGGGTTGCAGGTCGGGGGATGGTGAGCGGCGTTGTGGGACTGCTTCGTGCGAGCAGGGGGTGGGGTGCCGAGCCGTCGGGTTGGGGCGGAGTGCGGGCGAAGAGCCCCATCGCGAGGTGACTGGTCGGGGTGGCGAATGGCGTGGGGGCACGGGGCGGGGCGTTAACGCCGTTAATGGTGCGGTGGGGGTGGGGTGCCGATCGTCGGGGTTGCGGGGTCTCGGTGCGCCAAGGGTGGAGTTGGCAGGTGAGCCCCGGCCTGGGGGAGGGTGCCAACCCGTCGGGGGGTCGGAGGCGGCGGGTGGCGAATGGCGTGGGGGCACGGGGCGGGGCGTTAACGCCGTTAATGGTGCGGTGGGGGTGGGGTGCCGATCGTTGGGGTTGCGGGGGTCTCGGTCTGCGCCCTGGGTGGAGTTGGCAGGTGAGCCCCGGCCTGGGGGAGGGTGCCAACCCGTCGGGGGGTCGGAGGCGGCGGGTGGCGAATGGCGTGGGGGCACGGGGCGGGGCGTTAACGCCGTTAATGCTCTGGGAGGGCCTGTGCCCGGGGCGGCTGGGTCTGGGCGTTAACGCCGTTAAGGGGGAGGGGGCGGAAGGGGCGAGCGTTAACGCCGTTAAGGGGAGCAGCGGAGCCGGGGGGCGTTAACGGCGTTAAGGGTGCGGAGTGGCGGGGTGGGGTTTTGCATGATCATGCGGGGGAGTGCATACTCTTCCTATGTCTAAGGTCCTCACCTCCCTTCCGGCCGGCGAGCGCGTCGGCATTGCCTTCTCAGGCGGTCTCGACACGTCGGTCGCCGTCGCGTGGATGCGCGACAAGGGTGCGATCCCCTGCACCTACACCGCCGACATCGGCCAGTACGACGAGCCCGACATCGGGTCCGTGCCCGGTCGGGCGAAGGCGTACGGTGCCGAGATCGCGCGGCTGGTCGACTGCCGCGCCGCGCTGGTGGAGGAGGGGCTGGCCGCGCTCACGTGCGGTGCGTTCCACATCCGCTCCGGCGGCCGGGCGTACTTCAACACCACGCCCCTCGGCCGCGCCGTCACGGGCACGCTCCTGGTGCGGGCGATGCTTGAGGACGACGTACAGATCTGGGGCGACGGCTCGACCTTCAAGGGCAACGACATCGAGCGGTTCTACCGGTACGGCCTGCTCGCCAACCCGCACCTGCGGATCTACAAGCCCTGGCTGGACGCGGACTTCGTGACCGAGCTGGGCGGCCGCAAGGAGATGTCGGAGTGGCTCCTGGCCCACGACCTGCCCTACCGGGACAGCACCGAGAAGGCGTACTCCACCGACGCCAACATCTGGGGCGCCACCCACGAGGCCAAGACGCTGGAGCACCTGGACACCGGTGTGGAGACCGTCGAGCCGATCATGGGCGTGCGGTTCTGGGACCCCTCCGTCGAGATCGCCACCGAGGACGTCACGATCGGCTTCGACCAGGGCCGTCCGGTGACCATCAACGGAGAGAAGTTCGCCTCGGCCGTCGCGCTGGTGACGGAGGCGAACGCCATCGGCGGGCGTCACGGCATGGGCATGTCGGACCAGATCGAGAACCGGATCATCGAGGCCAAGAGCCGCGGCATCTACGAGGCGCCCGGCATGGCGCTGCTGCACGCCGCGTACGAGCGCCTGGTGAACGCGATCCACAACGAGGACACCGTCGCCCAGTACCACAACGAGGGACGGCGCCTCGGCCGCCTGATGTACGAGGGCCGCTGGCTGGACCCGCAGGCGCTGATGGTGCGGGAGTCGCTGCAGCGCTGGGTCGGCGCGGCCGTCACCGGTGAGGTGACGCTGCGGCTGCGGCGCGGTGAGGACTACTCGATCCTCGACACCTCCGGCCCCGCGTTCAGCTACCACCCGGACAAGCTGTCCATGGAGCGCACCGAGGACTCGGCCTTCGGCCCGGTGGACCGGATCGGTCAGCTCACGATGCGCAACCTGGACATCGCCGACTCGCGCTCCAAGCTGGAGCAGTACGCGGCGCTGGGGCTGATCGGCACCGCCAATCCCGCGATCGGCGCGGCGCAGGCGGCTGCGACCGGGCTGATCGGCAGCATGCCGGAGGGCGGGGCCGAGGCCATCGCCTCGCGGGGTGAGGTCTCCGAGGACGAGGAGATGCTGGACCGCGCGGCCATGGAGTTCGGTACCGACTAGTCGCTGCCGACTGTCTCGGGCGGGGAAAGAAGGTCGGCTCAGTGCCTCTGGCGCTGGGCCGGCCTTTTGCCGTTCGGGGGACCGAGGCGTTAACGCCGTTAACGTGTATGGTGGACGCAATTTTCTGAGGTGAGGGGATCCCGTGGCGGACGAGGACTGGGGCGCGGTGGTGAGGCTGCTGTGGGGGCCTGCGGTGGAGCCGGCGAGGGGGCCGAAACGCGGGCTGACGCTCGGGGGCATCGCGGAGGCCGCGGTGGCCATCGCCGACGCGCAGGGGCTCGGCGGTGTGTCGATGCAGCTCGTCGCCGGGGAACTCGGGGTCACGAAGATGGCGCTGTACCGGTACGTGCCGGGGAAGGCCGAGCTGGTCGCGCTGATGGTGGAGGCCGCGCTGCCGGATCCGGCCGGGCTGGATACGGAGACGGCCGCCCGGGACGGGTGGCGTGAGCGGCTCGGGGTGTGGGCGCGGGCGCTGTTCGCGGGCTTCCGGGCGCACCCGTGGCTGCTGGAGGCGACGGTGGGGGCGCGGGTGATGGGTCCCCGGGAGGTGGGGTGGATGGAGCGGGCGCTCGCGGCGATGGACGGGTGTGCGCTGAGCGGAGCCGAGGCGATGGACGCGGTGGTGCTGGTGTCGGGCCACGTACGGGGGATCGCCGAGCAGGAGCGGGCGAGGGGCGGCGGCTCCGCCGGGCCGGACGCGGGTCTCGCGAAGGCCCTGGACGAGGTGATGCGGGAGCACGGGGAGGGCTACCCGGCGCTGACGGCCGCGCTGGCGTCGGTCGCGGCGCACGGTGGGCAGGACCAGGCGTTGGAGTTCGGGCTGGAGCGGATCTTCGACGGGATCGGGCTGCTCGTGGAAGGGCGGCGGTGACCTTCGGAAGTCCGGGCGTTGCGGCGTAGGTCCGTTTCCCGCGTGCGGGGGCCGGGGGAGGGGGCCGGGGACGCCGTCTTCGGGAGGGGCCTGTGGCGGGTGATCCGCTGCCTGGAGTGCTGATCGCGGTTCCTGCGGTCCTGCTGCTGTGCGGGGCGGGCGCAGTGGTGATGCGCAGGTGCGGGCAGCCGGCGGTGGTCGGGGAGATCGCCGTGGGGATCCTGCTCGGGCCCTCGCTGCTGGGGTGGGTGTGGCCGCAGGCGCAGGGGTGGTTGCTGCCGGCGGGGGTGCTCCCGTACCTGGGGGTGCTGGGGAATCTGGGCCTCGTCGTCTTCATGTTCCTCGTGGGGCTTGAGCTGGACCTCGGCCTGTTGCGGGGGCGCGGGCGGACCGTGGCGGTGGTGAGCCAGGCGAGCGTGGTCGTACCGCTGGCGTTCGGCGGGCTGCTGGCGGCGGGGATGTACGGGGCCTTCGCGCCGGACGGGGTGGGCCGGGCCGAGTTCGTGCTGTTCGTGGCCGTGGCGATGAGCGTGACGGCGTTCCCGGTGCTGGCGCGGATCCTGACGGAGCAGGGGCTGTACGGCACGCCGGTCGGGGCTGTGGCGATGGCCAGCGCGGCGGTCGCGGACGTGGTGGCGTGGTGCCTGCTGACGGTGGTGGTGGCGGTGGCGGGCGGGAACGGTCTCGCCGGGGCGGCGCTCACCGGGGTACTGGCCGGGGTGTTCCTCGCCGGGATGTGGTGGGGCGTTCGGCCGGTGCTGGCCCGGTGTGCGAAGCGGTGGGCCGACGGCGGCGGTGGGGTGGTCGGGCTGTTCGCCGGGCTGTGCGTGGCGGCGTACGCGACGGACGTCATAGGGGTGCACCCCCTGTTCGGTGCCTTCGTGTTCGGCGCGGTCGTGCCGCGGGGCCGGCCGCCGGTGGAGGGGGCGGCCCGGCGGATGCGGGAGGTGATGGTGCCGGTGCTGCTGCCGTTGTTCTTCGTCGGAAGCGGGCTGCGGACGGACGTCGGGCTGCTGGGCGGCGACGCGGGGGCGTGGCTGTGGGCGGGGGCGGTGCTGGTGGTGGCGGTCGCGGCGAAGTGGGGCGGGGGCGCGGGGGCCGCTTGGGCGGCGGGGCGGCCGGTGCGGGACGCGATGGTGCTGGGGGCGCTGCTGAACTGCCGGGGGGTGACGGAGCTGGTGGTGCTGAACGTGGGGCTCGGGCTGGGGGTGATCGGGCCCGAGCTGTTCACGGTGCTGGTGCTGATGGCCGTGGTGACCACGGCGGTGACGGGGCCGGTGGTCCGGCGGCTGGTGGGGGGCGACCGTTAACGGCGTTAACGCCGTTAACGGTTGGGGGTGGGGGGAGGCGGGGCGGCCGGGCGTTAACGCCGTTAATGGTGGCCGGTAGGTGGGCGGCCGCTGGGCGTTAACGCCGTTAATGCTCCCCCGCCCGTCAGGCCGGCGGACCGTCGGGCGTTAACGGCGTTAACGCCGTTAACGCCGGGGACGTCAGCGGGTGGTCCAGCCGCCGTCCACGGAGAGGGTGGTGCCGACCACGAAGGAGGCGCGGTCGCTGCACAGCCACATGGCCGCTTCGGCGATCTCGGCGGGGTCGGCGATGCGGGGGAGGGGGGCCGCTTGCAGGAGGACGTCCTCCATCTCCGGATTGTTCTTGAGCCAACCGTCGATCATCTCGCTGCGCGTGGAACCGGGGGCGATGGCGTTCACGCGGATGCCGTGGGGCGCGTACTCGGTGGCGGCGGCCTTGGTCATGCCGATGACGGCGTGCTTGGAGGCGATGTACGGGGCCGACACCGGGGTGGCCACCAGGCCGGCGGTGCTGCTGTTGTTCACGATCGCGCCGCCACCGGTGAGCAGCATCGCGCGGATCTCGTGGCGCATGCAGTTCCAGACGCCGCGGACGTTCGTGTCCATGGTGGTGTCGTAGGCGTCCTCGTCGAGGAGGTGCAGGGGCTTCGGCTCGACGCCGTACCCCGCGTTGTTGAAAGCGGCGTCCAGCCTGCCGTACGTGTCCACGGCCGCGGCGACGGCGCGGGCCACCTCTTCGCTCTTGGCGACGTCGGCGACGACGTACTGGGCCCGGTGTCCGGCGGCGCGCAGTTCCTCGGTGAGCGCGGCCAGTTGCGGCTCACGGCGGGCAACCAGCGTGACGGCTGCGCCTTCACGGCAGAACACCCGGGCGGCGGCAGCTCCTATGCCCGCACTGGCACCCGTGATCAGGGCCGACTTGCCTATGAGAACACCGATGTCACCGCTCATGAGGGCTGACAGTAGCAGCGGGTAGGCGGGTTGGAACCAGGCCGTCACATGATCAGGTCCGCCGGTCGGACCGGGCGTGAGCCGGGCATCGGAAAGGGCATCGGGGAAGGGGGCGGAGGGCGGGTTGTGTGGAGGGTGCGCGGAGTGGCCGACGGGGACTCGGAAGCTGTGGCTCCAGTGGGAGTCCGGCCGGGCTCGGCTGCCGGCACCGACTGTGGCCGCCCGAACTCGTCACACCTTCTTCGGTGTACCGCGCATGCGGCGCATGCGGTTTGTGGAGCCCCCATGGATAAGCAGGAGCGTGCGACGCGCACGCGGGAGTCACTCGTGCGCGCCGCGGCGGAGGTGTTCGCCGAGGAGGGGTTCGCCGCCGCGTCCGTCGCGACGATCAGCCGCCGGGCCGGGGTGACCACCGGGGGGTTCCACTTCCACTTCGCCGGGAAGGCCGCGCTGGCCCGGGCCGTCGAGGACCGGTCCGTCGAGGCGGTGCGGCGGATCATCGATGCGGCCAGGGCGGCGGGGGAGGTGGCGGCGGACCCGCTGCGGGTGCTGCTGGACTCCACGTCCGCGCTGATGACGCTGCTGGCCGAGGACGTCGTGGTGCGGGCCGGCTTCGGGCTGTCCGCCGACGTCTCGCGCGAGGGCCGGATCGACGTGTGGGGGAGGTGGCGGCTGTGGGTGGACGAGTTACTGGAGGCCGCCGAGCGCGGAGGGACCCTGGCCGAGGGCGTTTCCCCGCGGGACGCGGCGCGGGCGGTGGTGGCCTCGACGGTCGGGCTGGAGGTGATGGGCGCGGCCGAGCCCGGGTGGGTGGGGCCGGAGACGGTGGCGCGGATCTGGACGCTGATGCTGGGTGGGCGGGCGCCGAGCCGAGGTGACAAGATAACGGAATGAGACCAAACGGTTTGGTAATAAGGTCGAGGGAGTGGGGCTGGGCGAGCGGCTGAGAGGTGAACAGCGCAGGTGGGGCGACTGGGAGGGGGTGGTGAGGGGGCGGGTCGGCGTGAAAAGAGAAGCGGTGAAGCAGGTTGACAAACCGTCTGTCCCGTTTTTTACTAGCTCCTGCGACTCATCCAAGGACAGGGGAGTACGACGTGGACATCGATGTACTGGGCGCACTGGCCGTACGGGAGAACGGGACCTCCATAACGCCGACAGCTCCCAAGCCCCGGCAGGTCCTGGCGCTTCTGGCCCTCCATGCCGATCAGGTGGTACCCGTATCGGCGCTGATCGAGGAGCTGTGGGGCGAACTGCCGCCGCGCAGCGCCCGTACCACGTTGCAGACGTACGTACTCCAGTTGCGCTCGCTCATCGCGGTCGCCCTGGAGGGGGGTGACGGCTCGCGGACGGCGAAGGACGTCCTGGTGACGCTGCCGGGCGGGTACCTGCTCAACAGCGGGGGCGGGACCAGCGACGTGCGGGAGTTCGACCGGCTCTCGGGCATGGGCTACCGGGCCATGGACGCCGGTGACCACCCGGGGGCGGCGCGGCTGCTGCGGGAGGCGCTGGCGCTGTGGTCGGGGCCGGCGTTCGCCGACGTGCACGGCGGTGTGCAGCTGGACATGGAGGCGCGACGGCTGGAGGAGACCCGGCTGTGTGCGCTCGACCAGCGGATCGAGGCGGACCTGCGGCTGGGCCGGCACCGCGAGCTGCTCGCGGAGCTGACGGTGCTGGTGAGCCGGTACCGGACGCACGAGAACCTGCACGGACAGTTCATGCTCGCGCTGCACCGGTCGGGGCGGCGCGGCGAGGCGCTGGACGTGTACCAGCGGCTGCGGACGACGCTGGTGCGGGACTTGGGTCTGGAGCCGTCGGCCGCGCTGCGGCGCTTGCAGCGGTCGATCCTGATGGCGGGGCCGGACGGGGTGGCCGCGGGCCGGGTCGTCGGTGCGGGTGTGGCGGCCGGTGCGGGTGTGGCGGACGTGCGGGAGCGGCTCGTACGGGCTTGATGTGCGGGACCGGGGTAGGGGGCCGATGTGCGGCCCCGGGTGACGGGCCACGACGTGCGGGTCGGGGCGGTGTGTGCGGTGCGTGCGTGGCGGCGCGGACGAGAGGAGACGAGCGGTGCAGGAGAGGTCGGAGCGGACACGTAGGCGGTTGGTCTTCGCCGGGGCCGAGTTGTTCCACCGCCATGGCTACGCCAACGCGACGCTGGGGGACATCGCGCGCGCGGCGGGGGTCACCAAGGGAGCGCTATACTTCCACTTCGCGTCGAAGGACGACCTGGCCGACGCCGTGCAGCGGCAGGGGTGCCGGCTGCTGCACGAGGCGGTACGAGGGCTGCGGGAGGGCGGCGCCTCGCCGTTGCAGGTGCTGATCGACACGACGCACTGGCTGGCGCGGACGCTGCACGAGGATGCGGCGATCCCGGCGAGCTTCCGGATCACCAAGGAGTGCGCGGGGCAGCAGCCGGCGGTGATGGACTTCCACGGGGCGTGGCTGGCGTCGGTGTGCGGGCTGCTGCGGATGGCGCGGGACGCGGGCGAGTTGGCGGGTGCGGGGTTCGTCGGGGCCGGGGAGTTCGGCGACGACGCGGGGTTCGTCGGGGACGCCGGGTTCGGCGGGGACGGGGAGTTCGGCGCGGGACGATGGGAGGAGGCGGAGGCGTTGGTCGCCGCCGCCCTGTCGGGCATCGAGGTGCTGTCCGGGACCGGGTTGTCGTACGGGGAGTTGCGGCGCAAGGTCGCGGCGTTGTGGGGGCTGCTGCTGCCGAGCCTGGTGGGCGTCGCGCGGGTGGGGGATTACCGGACGGGTGGCGGCGCGGACGTGGACGCCGCCGAGGCGGCCGGTGCGGGTGCGGGTGCCGGGGCGGTGGGCGGCGTCGTGTGAGGCGGCGCGCAGGCGCCCAGGGTGGCGGGTTGCCCGGCGGCGGCCGGGTCGCCGCGCGGGCGGCGGCAGGGTCGCCGCCGGGGTCGCGGTCGCCGGGACCCGCGGTCGCCGGTGAGAACGCAGGTGCCTGCTTCCCCGAATGCTGTGATCATGGGCCGGTGAATGACGAGAAGAGGACGCCGCCCGTGCTGGACGGCGACGAGCGGGCCACGCTGACCAGCGTGCTGCAGTGGCAGCGCGACACCCTGATGATGAAGTGCGCGGGCCTGACGGACGAGCAGCTGCGGCGCAGGGCCGTCGCCCCGTCGGGGCTGAGCCTGCTGGGGCTGGTGCGCCACCTCGCCGAGGTCGAGCGGAGCTGGTTCCGCAACGTCCTGAACGGCGAGGACGTACGGGGCTACTTCCCGAAGAACGCGGCCGGGGAACGGACGGAGTTCCACGTCGAGGACGCGGACCCGGCCGAGTCGTTCCGGATCTGGGAGGAGACCTGCGCGCGGTCGCGGGCCATCGTGGAGGCGGCCGGGTCGCTGGACGCGCAGGGGCACTTCGGGGAGGAGACGTACTCGCTGCGCTACGTCCTGGCCCACATGATCGAGGAGTACGCCCGGCACAACGGGCACGCGGACCTGTTGCGCGAGGTGATCGACGGGGTCACCGGGGAGTAGCCGCCCGGTGGCCGGTCACGCGGTCGGGCGGGCCGTGGCCCGGTCCACCGCGTCGAGGGCCGGGGTCCAGGGGAAGGCGGGGGCGCCCTCGGCGGGCGGGGTGGGGGCGCTCTCGCCGTACAGGAGCTCGACGCCCGCGCCCCGCAGCACGCTCAGGGACAGCTCGAAGCGGGGGTGCGCCGCCAGGGCGGGGCTCAGGCAGGGCACGGCCACCGTCGGGGTGTTCCGGCCGATGGCTTCGGCGGCGACCCCGGCGACGAACCGGTCGGTGAGCCCGAGGGCCCAGGCGCTCAGCGAGTTGAGGGTGGCGGGGGCGAACAGCACGGCGTCGGCGGCCGGCCACGGGTCGGGTTCGCCGGGCAGCGGGTACTGCCACCGCACGGGGTTCCCGGTGAGCGCGGCGAGTCCGTCGAGGCTTCCGGACACCCAGTGCGCGGCGGTCGGGGTCAAGC
Organism: Streptomyces sp. NPDC051578; assembly: GCF_044454045.1. NCBI lineage: Bacteria > Bacillati > Actinomycetota > Actinomycetes > Kitasatosporales > Streptomycetaceae > Streptomyces > Streptomyces sp. NPDC051578. The sequence goes on along the minus strand of NZ_JBITDH010000015.1, from coordinate 42,057 downwards.
CGAGGCAGACGTCCCAGCCGCGCGACTGGGCGTCCTCGATGACATGCGCCACGTCGAAGACGGGTGGGGCGGCCGAGCAGAGCAGGTACAGAGTCCTCGTCATACCGTCATGTGATCATATTCCTTGACCTCAACCATGCTTGAGGGCCCAGGCTGCCCGTCATGGACATCGACAACGAAGAGCGGAACGCCGCCGTCAAGGCCATCGCGGAGGTCGTCGCCACCGTCGAACGCACCCAGCGGGCGAAGGACGCCGAAGGGTTCCTCGCGCTCTTCCACCCCGACGCGATATGGACCACCGCCCACGGCAAGGTGCTGATCGGTTTCGAGGAGATCGCCGCGTTCACGCGTGCCGTGCTCCCGGCCGCGAGCTGGGACGGCCGCGTGACATACGGGGTGACGCACACCGTGTTTCTGCGGCCGGACGTGGCCGCGGTGAAGGTCCGTCAGGTGTACGCGCCGGCGGAGGGCGCCGGCAGCGAGGGGGCGCCGCTGTACGTGATGACCCGGCAGGGCGACGGGCGCTGGCTGCTGACCGCCTGCCAGAACACCCAAGTGCGGGCCGCGTAGACCTGTTCGCGGCGGACCGATGAGTTTTCGGCGCGGGTCCGGTCCATCCCTGTGAGCAGCGGGACATTCAATGTGGACAGCGTGCACATTCCTTTGTAGGCTTCCTGCCGGCCGGATGTGGACGGCGTCCACATTTACAGGAGGGGATTGAGGGTGATCGGGACACTCGACGACGCGCGCCCTGCGGTCACCACGCGGCCGTACGCAGCTGCGGCGACCGGGGAGCGCGGGACGCGCGCGCCCTGCTGGCCTGCGGAGCCGTCGGCGGACCGCTGTTCGTCACCGCGGGCCTCGCCCAGGGCTGGCCCGCCCGGACTTCGACTTCCGGCGCAACGCCATCAGCCAGCTCAGCCTCGGCGACCTCGGCTGGATCCAGGTGACGGGCTTCCTGCTGACCGGGGTGCTCGTCCTCGCCGGCGCGGTGGGTGTCCGCAGGGCGCTGGTCGGGGGACCCGGGCAGCGCTGGGTGTCCGCGCTGGTCGGGGTGTTCGGCGCCTCGTTCCTCGCCGCGGCGGCGTTCGACGCCGACCCCGGCGCCGGATTCTGCGCCGGGACCCCCGAGGCGGCCACCGCCACGCTCAGCGGACACGGAGCGGTGCACATGCTCGGCGGCATGGTGGGCTGCCTCGCGCTCTGCGCCGCGTTCGTCGTCCTGGGCCGTACCTTCGCCGCCCGCGGCCGGCGCGGCTGGGCCGTGGCCTCACGCCTCGTACCGGTGGTGGTGGCGGCCGGCTTCATGGCCTCCGCCGTCACCGTCCTGGCCTTCACCTCCGGCGCCGTGCTCGGACTGGTGTGGCTGACCGCCGTGTGCGTCCGGCTCGCCGGGGACGGCGTGACCCGGTAGCGCCCCCACCGTCCGTGATGCTCCTCCGAACCCCGAGACAACAGGAAGTACTGCCCTCATGCGCATCGTGATCAGTGAGTTCATCAGCCTGGACGGGGTCGTCCAGGCCCCGGGAGGCCCCGACGAGGACCGGGACGGCGGCTTCGGCCACGGCGGCTGGTCGCACCCGTTCTTCGACCCCGAAGTGGTCGGCGGCGCCTTCGCCGGCGCCCTGGCCGACGCCGAAGCCCTGCTGTTCGGGCGCCGGACGTGGCAGACGATGGCCGCGGCGTGGCCCGAGCGGGCCGGTGACCCCTTCGCGGACCGGATGAACTCCCTGCCCAAGTACGTGGTGTCCGGCACGCTCGGCGAAGCCGACCTGACCTGGCGGCACACCCGGCTCGTCCCGGCCGCCGAGGCCGTCGCCCGGATCGGCACGCTGCGCGCGGGCGTCGGGGGCGACCTGCTCGTCATGGGCAGCCCGACGCTCGTCCGCAGCCTGCTGAGCGAGGGCCTGGTCGACGAACTGCGGCTCGTCGTCATGCCGGTGCTGCTCGGCGGCGGGAAGTCGATCTTCCCGGAGGACGGAGGCCTGCGCACCCTGGAGCTGGTCTCCGTGGTCACCGCCTCCACGGGCGCGAACGTCTGCACCTACCGGGCGGTGGCGGCATGAGCGCCCCGGTGAAGGGACCTGCGAGCTACTTCCCGTCCATCGAGCGCACGTACGGGCGCCCGATCGCGCAGTGGCAGGAGCTCCTGCGGAACTCCCCGCTGACGAAGCACATGGGACTGGTCTCCTGGTTGAAGACCGAACACGGGCTGGGACACGGCCACGCCAACGCCCTCGTGGCCCACCACCTGACCGGCGACGGCGCCGGCCGGGGCAAGGCCTAGGCGTGGCACGGGGCAAGGCCTAGGCGTGGCCCGGGCCCGGACAACGCCTAGGTCTGGGCCATGCCTAGGCCTGGGCCGACGGCGGGAGGTCGAGGACGCCCACGCGTTGGGCGCCGCTGAGTTCGCCCGTGGTGCGGAACCCGAGGCCGAGGTAGAAGGGCTCGGGGCCGCGCTCACCGGGGTGCCAGGTGACGTAGAGGCGCGAGCCCCCCGCGCGGCGGACCTCCTCGGCGACGGCCCCGACCGCGAAACGGCCGTAGCCCTTGCCCTGGTGGTCGGCGGAGATGTTCAGGCGCCACAGGCCCGAGCGCCGGTCGGCGGGGTTCCCGTCCCAGGGGAAGTCCAGGAACGCCATGACGAACCCCACCACTTCGTCCCCGTCGATGATGGCCCGGGGCCAGGCGAGCGGCCCGTAGACGTACGCCTCGGCAAGCGATTTCAGGACAGGCGATACGAAGCCCTCCTGATGCGGGTGGAGCCGGATCGCACACACGGCGTCGAAGTTATCGGGGGTCACCGGCGCCAGACGGGGAGTTGAGCTGGTCATATTCTCAGCCTACTTTCCTACGGCGACGTGATCAGCGGGCGCGGCATGGGGTATGACAGGACGAGGGCACATCCCGGACCCCGGTTCACGCCCACCACTTCCCCGGCGAAAGGCTGTCGTTGATACCCGAACGGATCCTCGTGACGGGCGGCACCGGCTTCGTCGGCTCCCACGTGACACAGAGGCTGCGCACCGCAGGCCCGGACGCCCCGGTGCTGCGGCTGTTCACCCACCGCCGCCCCAGCCCGGACGACGGCGACGGCGCCGGGGCCGTCGAGACGGTGACCGGGGATCTCACCGACCCGGCCTCGCTGCACGGGATCTGCGACGGCGTCACCACCGTCGTCCACCTCGCGGCCCGCATCGGAGGCACGCAGGAGCAGTGCCGGGCGGTCAACACCGAAGGCACCCGGGCCCTGCTGGCCGAGGCAGCGCGGGCGGGCGTACGTCGCTTCGTGCACCTCGGCACCGCCGCCGTGTACCGTGATGAACCGCACCGGGGGGCGGCCGAGGGCGTGTTGGCCGAGGAGCCGTCCTCGCCGACCAGCGTCACGCGGCTGGCCGGCGAACGGCTGGTCCTCGCGGCAGGCGGCACCGTGCTGCGGCCGCACCTGGTCTACGGCCGCGGAGACACGTGGGTGATCCCCGCGGTCGCGGACCTGATGGTGCGGCTCCCGCACTGGGTGGACGGCGGCAGCGCGCGGATGTCGATGATCTCGGTGGACGCGCTGGCGGGGGCGGTGGCGGACCTGGCACGGCTGCCCGGACTACCCGCCGGACAGGTGCTGCACGCCTCCCATCCGGAGCCGGTGACCTGCCGTGAGCTGATCACCGCCGTGGCCCGGGCGCTGGACGTGCCGCTCCCGCAGGGCGAGGTCACCGTGGGAGAGGCGCTGGAGCTGCTGGGCGGTGCGGACGATCCCGTCGTACGTCGCAGGCTGTCCCTGCTCACGGTCGACCACTGGTACGACAGCGGGCGTCTGTGGAAGCTGGTGGGGACAGGACCGGGCCCGCGACTGGGGGAGGCATTCGAGCGGTACGCCTCCTGGTACCGGGATCAGAGGGCGGCGAGCGCCGGGACGGCGACGGGTGCCACGGCGAGGGGCGCCGCTGCGACGGGCACCGTGGTGACCTCGGCCGGGTAGGTGACCGGGGACAGGGTGACGGGGCCCGATCCGGCGGCGGCGGGCACCGTACCGCTGACCAGCGCCTCGAAGACCTTCACGTCGCCCTGACGGCCGATCACCTGCACGCTGCGGACGCAGGGGTCCGACGCAGGGACCACCTCGGCCTCGATCCAGCACGGGGCGTCGAGCTCGGCGTAGTTGAGGAAGGACGACTCGATCCCCGTGACGGTGAACGAGTCGCCCGCGAAGGTGCTGTACGCGGCCTGCCGGGCCGCCTCGACCAGGACCATCGCCGGGTGGTGGTCATTGGCGTGCTCGAAGAGGATCGGGTGGCTCAGGTGCGGGCTGAGCAGCCAGCGGTCCGGTTCCCCGGAAGGGGCGAGCACGACGTCGATCGGCAGGAGCCGGCCGGCCTCGACCGCAGGGACCGGCGTCGCCCGGACCACCGGCGCGGTGGCGCTGCTGGTGCACTCACCGCGCAACCGTCTGTAGACCGCGGGCGGGACGAAGCTGAAGAACGCCGTGCCGGTGGCCGCCACCCGGCCGTCGCGGCGGATGCTCACTTCGAGGAAGCCGGAGAACCGGTTGCCCTTCCAGGCGAAGTCACGGCACGAGGCGATGAGTTCCAGGTCGGTGGGGCGGGTTCCTATGAACAGCTGCTCGGGGTCCGCCTTGAAACCGAGGTTCCAGAGCAGAGCGTTGTGCCCGAGCGGTACGCCGTACTCGGCGTGGCACAGCAGGAGCCCGGCCTGGCGGATGGTCTCGCCGGCCTGGACGGGGTCGTGGCTGGTGCCGTCGGCGGTGGTGAAGAAGGTGTGGGCGCGGGGCCACTGGCCGTTGAGCAGGAAGAGGTCGTCCCCGATGCGCCGGTAACCGGTCAGGAACACCTCCGCGACGGAACTCCGGTGCACGTATTCCCTCGGTACCGTGCTCGTGAGCTCTGGAAGGTCGTTGCAGCGCGCCCACGGTGCTCCTGTTCCAGACAGGGGCTGCACCTGGGCGTCGGTCTGGAACGTCAGCAGGGTCATTGACCTCTCCACAGAGTCGTAACGACGGTTGGGGTGCTCCTGGTCACGCAAGATACGTACTCTCCGGTTTTGTTTGCAAGGTACTTCGGACGCCCAGTTGTTACATGAGTCATGTCGCGGGGGTGCTCCTACCGAGGGTTCGGAGCACCCCAACCCGACCCCTACCAGGCACGTTACGAACTGATCGCACTGCGTGGCACCGTGAGGTCCCGTCCCAAGTGGGAGGCGGTATTCCGCTCCCTGCGGCGCCTCCGCGCGATGTGGTCACGCCCAAAGTCCGTACCCCCTGCCGCCTGCGGAGAGTGGCTGCGGCGGGTATGCCGGAGGGTGTGACCGCCGTGTCCCGTGGACGCCTAACAAACCGATCAAGCGGTTTAGTATGGTCTTCAACGGTTGGGAAGGGGTCCCCGCCGGGAGAGCGTGTCCGGTTCCCGTGTGAGGCGCGGCGATGCGAGGTGGCGCGTCGGTGAAAGTGCCTCGAAACTCCAGGTTGTTACCTTGTCGGGGTTGATAAAATACGGACCTTCTGGTTCTTTTTATGGTGGGGGGGCGGGGCATCTCCATAGAGGGCCCCTTGGTCGGTTTCCCACACATCACCGGAGGCATCGTGGCACGGCAAGAGCGTGCGGTCCGCACGCGGCGCGCAATCTTGGAGGCGGCCGCCGCCGTCTTCGACGAGCGGGGCTACGAGGCGGCGACGATCGCGGACATCCTCGCCCGGGCGGGCGTCACCAAGGGCGCCCTGTACTTCCACTTCTCCTCGAAGCAGGAGCTGGCCCAGGGCGTCCTCGACGAGCAGATGGCCGAAGGCGGCGTCCCCCCGCGCGAGAGCAAGCTCCAGGAGCTGTTCGACGTCGGTATGGTGCTCGGCCACCGGATGCGGCGCCACCCGATGCTCAGCGCCGGCGCCCGGCTGTCCCTGGGGCCCGACATGAGGGAGATCTTCGGCGGCGGATCGGTACCCGCCTGGATCGAGGTCACCGAGGAGCGGCTGACGCAGGCGAAGGCCCAGGGCGAACTGCTGCCCCACGTGGAACCCGCCGAAGCCGCCTGGATCATCTCCGCCGGCTGGGCCGGCGTACAGCTCTACTCCCAGACGCTGACCGGCCGGGCGGACCTGGAATACCGGGTGGCCTCGTTCTACCAGCACCTCTACCCCAGCATCGCGACACCGGCCGTGCTCGCCCGCCTGGACATGGCGGCCGACCGCGGGGACCGGGTCGTGGCGGAGATCCGGGCATTGGAACTGGCCCTCGGGGAAGAGGCGGAGGCGGACCAGGCCCCGGTCAGGGAACCGTTGGCCTCCTGAGCCGGTCGAGCGGGACTCCGGGCCGGCTCGTCCGGTCCGGCCGACCATCATGATCCACACGTTCCCTGGGGCAAACCGCTGGTACGGTTTGTGGAGATGTCATGGTGAAGCAGGAGCGCGCGGCCCGTACGCGCGAAAGTCTGGTCCGCGCGGCAGCGGAGGTGTTCGCGGAGGAGGGGTACGAAACCGCCTCCATCGCCACCATCAGCAAGCGGGCCGGAGTCAGTACGGGCGGGCTGCACTTCCATTTCGGCAGCAAGACCGCCCTTGCCGACGCCGTGGTCGAACGGGCGGCGGAGAACCTGCGGACCATCACCGTGTCCCGGCCCGCCGGGCCCAACTGCCTCCAGCTGCTGATCGACTCGACCCACGACCTCGTGGCGCTGCTGGCCCGGGACGCCGTCGTCAGCGCGGCGTTCGGGCTGGTCGCGGGCAACGGCGCCCGGTCGGCGGTGGGCCGCGAGCGCGGCTGGGCCGTGCGCCGGCAGTGGCAGCGGTGGGTCGAGGCCATGTTCCGGGAGGCGGCGGCCGAAGGGCTGCTGGCGGACAGGGTGTCGCCGCAGGACGCGGCCGCGGCCGTCGTGGCGGCGATCGTCGGCTTCGAGGTGCTCGGGGCCGACCGCCGCGAGTGGTCCTCCCGTTCCTCGCTCACCCGGTACTGGAACCTGATGCTGCCCCAGCTGGTGGCCCCCCACCGGCTCGGCGACGTACGGGCCGCCGGGTCGGGCACCGCTGCGGACGCCCGGTCCGCCAAGGCCTCTTGACGCGCGTACGGACCCCACGGGTCTGACGGCCCGCGCGGCGTCCCACGGCCGCCGCGCGGCCCCGCGGGCCTCGTGGGGATCCGTTCCGCCGCGCGGCGCACGGGTTGTCCCCTGATCCGGGCCCCCTGACCCAGGCCCCTTGATCCAGGCTTCACGACCGGACCGCGCGGTCGGGTTCCGGCCCGCTTCGCCCTCCCTTCGGGATTCTCCCCGAAGGGATTTTTCATGGGCAGCCGGAGTGCCCGGAGGGTCCTGGCGGCACGAAAGTGCAGTTCAGAGGCCTGGTGGCGGGATTTCGGACACTGTCCGGATCGAAACAGTACGAACGGTCTGGTATTGACAAACCGGCGATGCTGTTTTTTCCTCATTCCAGCGAGACTCAAGGACGCATCCAGGACCGAAGCAGGGGGAGCACGTCGTGGACATCGAAGTACTGGGCGCACTGGTGGTACGGGAGAACGGCATCTCCATCACCCCGACCGCCGCCAAGCCCCGGCAGGTCCTGGCGCTCCTGGCCCTGCACGCCGACCGGGTGGTCCCGGTGACCGCGCTGATCGAGGAGCTGTGGGGCGGTGAACCGCCGCGCAGCGCCCGCACCACCTTGCAGACGTACGTGCTCCAGCTGCGCTCGCTGATCACGGCGGCACTGGAGCGCGGCGGCGACGACACGCGCACGGCCAAGGACGTCCTCGTCACCCTGCCCGGCGGCTACCAGCTGAACAGCAACGGCGGCACCAGCGACGTCCGCGAGTTCGACCGGCTCGCGGGCCTCGGCTACCGCGCCATGGACGCCGGCGACCACCGCACCGCGGCGCGGCTGCTGCGCGAGGCGTTGGCCCTGTGGTCGGGACCCGCGTTCGCCGACGTGGCGGGCGGCGTGCAGCTGGACATGGAGACATGGCGGCTGGAGGAGACCCGGCTGTGCGCCCTGGACCGGCGCATCGAGGCGGACCTGCGGCTCGGCCGGCACCGGGAGCTGCTCGCCGAACTGACCGTCCTGGTCAGCCGCTACCGCACCCATGAGAACCTGCACGGCCAGTTCATGCTGGCCCTGCACCGCTCCGGCCGCCGTGGCGAAGCGCTCACCGCCTACCAGCGGCTGCGCACCAACCTCGTCGAGGAGCTGGGCATCGAACCCTCGGGCGCCCTGCGGGCGCTCCAGCGCTCGATCCTGCTGGCCGACCCCGAGAACGCCGCCGACGCGCAGGAGGAGACGGCACGGCCCGCGCGCAAGCGGCTGGTCCCCGCGGGCTGACGGCCGCGCCGGGCCGCCGCGCCGGGCCGCCGCGCCGACGGTCCGCCCCAGCGTCCTCGGAGCGCCGCTCGACAGCGGCTGGAGATTTCGGGGACATCGCACACCGCGCCGCTACCGTGCTCGCGTCGAATGCTGACAGCCGTGAGCATCTCGACCCATTCCGGAGGGGAGACGGGAGACCGTGAAGATTCAGGTTCTGGGACCGTTGAACGCAGAAGTCAACGGGGGATCGATCGTTCCTACGGCGGGCAAGCCGCGCCAGATCCTGGCGCTCCTCGCGCTCCACCCCGGCCGGGTGGCGCCGATCCCCACCCTCATGGAAGAGATCTGGGGCACCGAACCGCCGCAGAGCGCGCTCACCACCTTGCAGACGTACATCCTCCAGCTGCGCCGGCGCCTCGGGACGGCCATGGGCCCCGGCGCCCCCGGCTCCGCCAAGGACGTGCTCACCACCCGGCACGGCGGCTACCTGCTCCAGATCCCGCCGGAGAGCGTCGACGTGCACGAGTACGAGCGCCTCGTGGCCGAGGGCCAGGGCGCCTTCGAAGCCGGGGACGACGAGCGCGCCGCCGGCCTGCTGCGCAAGGCGCTCGCGCTGTGGGAAGGGCCGGCGCTGGTCGACGTACGGGTCGGACCGGTCCTGGAGATCGAGGTGCTGCGGCTCGCGGAGAGCCGGCTGGTGACCACCGAGCGGCGCATCGACGTGGACCTCAGACTGGGGCGGCACACCGAACTGCTCGCCGAACTCGCCGAGCTGATGGCCCGCCATCCGCAGCACGAGGGCCTGCACTCCCAGGCCATGGTGGCGCTGTACCGCTCGGGCCGGCAGGCCACCGCACTGGACGTCTACCGCAGGCTGCGCACCCGGCTGATCGACGACCTCGGGGTGGAGCCCTCGCACCAGCTCCAGCGCCTGCACCAGGCGATGCTGCGGGTGGACCCCGCACTCGACGTGGCGGCGGGCCCGCGCCGCAGCTCGACCTTCGACCTGTACGCGGCGTAAGCCGTACCGCGGCCGCCACACGGGCGGTGGCCGCCTGGACGGCGGCCGTACGGACGGCGGCCGTTCGCACGGAAGTGCTCGACCGGCGCCGCACGGGGGCTCAAGGAGGGCTCGACCGTGCGCCGCCAGACTCTGCTCGGCCCGGCGCGCCGCGTCGGGCCGAGGGGGCGGACCGCCCCCGCAGGAGGAGGAAGGTAGGCCATGGACCGGCTGGAACTCACCGACCTGACCCGCATCCTGCGGTTCTGGGGAGGCGAGGAGGAAGGCGTCGAACTGAACGGCGACGCCCTGGACCTCTACTGGGTGGAACTCGGCTACGACTGTCTCTCCGTCCTGCAGACCACCGGCTACATCGAGCGGAAGTTCGACATCCTCCTCGACGGCGAGCAGCTCGAACTCGCCGACACCCCGAGGCGGTACCTCGCCCTCGTCAACAGCGTGCTGGGCTCACGCGCCGCCGTCTGACCCTCCAGCGGGGCTCATGCGGAGCTCCAGCGGCTTCGGACAAGGTCTGCGTCAAGCGTTGGAGGAGGTGCCCGATGTCTTTGAAGCCAGTACGGCCTTCCGGGCCGGCGCAGCACCGGACGTCGTGTGCGGTCGACGCCGCCGCCCCGGCCGGCGTCCTGTACGCGCTGGTCGCCGACACCACCCACTGGCCGCTGTTCCTGCCCCACGCCCTGCACGTGGAGCCGCTGGACGCGGACGGCGACCGGGACAGGTTCTGCCTGTGGTCCGCCGCCCCGGGCGAGGGGGGCGCCGTGACGTCCTCGCGCTGGCGCCGGAGCCTCGACGCGGGCGCGCTGCGGGTCGGCTTCCACCAGGAGGACCCGCAGGCCCCCTTCACCTCCGTCTCCGGTCGGCTGGGCGTGAGCGAACTGGCGCCGGGCTGGTCGCGACTGACGCTGGAGCAGGAGAGCACCCTCTCCGGGGCCCGGACGGCGGCCACGGAACGGGCGCTCGCGGCCGCCGGGCGGGCCGCCCGCGCCGCACTGGACGGACTCAGGGCGGCGGCCGAGCGCTGGACGGCCCTCGACGGACTGCTGATGACCTTCCAGGACCGCGTACGGGTGCCCGGATCGGGCGAACAGCTCCTGGAGTTCCTGTACGGCGTGAACTCCTGGCCCGGCCGGGTCCCGCACGTCGTGCGCGCCGACGTGACCGAGGAGCGGCCCGGAGTGCAGCGCGCCGCCCTGGTCCGGCTGAACGGCGACGGCTGCGCGTACACCACGCAGTCGCTGCGGTTGTGCTTCCCGGCGGCAGGACGCATCGTCCACAAGCAGATCCGGCCTCACCCCCTGCTGGCCGCGCACACCGGCGAGTGGTCGGTGCTGCCCGACCCGGGGGCCGGGTGCACGGTGGTCTCCCGGCACTCCGTCCTGCTGGACGGCAGGGCGGTGGAGCGGGTGCTGGGACCGGGCGCGGACCCGGGGTCGGCGCGCCGCCACGTGCGCGAGCTCCTCGGGCGCGAGAGCGCGGCGGTCCTCGGTCCCGCGCGGCAGGCCGCGGGCGAGGCGGCCCGCACCCTGCGCTCGGTGTGAGACCGGGCTTCGAGCGGTCCTGTACCGGTACTTCGAGGCGCTCTAGAGGTCCAGCTCGCGCAGTGCCTCCGGGTCCGCCAGGCAGGGCAGCACCACCTGCCAGAAGCCGGTCAGCGTGCGCCGGGAGAGCCACCGGGGGTCGTCCCGGCCCAGTACCTCGAAGCCGATGGTCGCCGCCACCACCATCGCCGCGGCGTGCCGCCGGCACAGGCCGGGCAGGAGCGAGTCCTCGGCGTCCGCTTCCTTGAGCAGCCGGTGCACGTAGGCGTGCCATTCCTCGCGCAGGTCGAACACCGTCGGGTACAGGACCTCGTGGCCGAGCTGGAAGCCCGCCCGGGCCACCACGTCGGACAGGAGCGCGTGGGCGAGCGCCAGCGAGCTGTCGGCCAGGGCCTGGAGGGCCGACGTCCGGCGCGCGTACACCTCGTGGGCCACCGTGCGCAGGGATCCGGCCGCCGCGGCCTCGACGGCCGCCGCGACCGCGGCCTTGTTCTCGAAGTGGAAGTGCAAGGCGCCCGGGGTCACTCCCGCTCCCGCGCTGATCATGTTCAGCGTCGCCTCCGCGTATCCGCGCCGTCCGAACACCGTGGCCGCTGACGTGATCAGGGCCTGGCGGGTCCGGAGGGCGCGCTCCTGTTTCATCACGCTTGCTCCTATGACAGTTACTCCCTTATTAAACCGTCTCGTTGGTATTGTCCAGCGCCTCGCGCTCCGGCAAGGTGGGTGGGTTGGCCGAGGGAAGCGTGGAAGTCGGCGTGCGTCGTCACCCCCTATCACCCCTTTTTTGCTTATCTCGACAGGGTTTGAGGGGTAATCAGATCTTTGACAAACCGACGAAGCGGTTTGTATGTTCGTTGACGTTGACTCAACTGAGCTTGAGGACGGGGGGCAGATGAACCAGCGTTCCATGGCTGTGCTGGAACCTCACACGGTCGCTGCAGGAGTGAACGGAGGGCTCTCCCTCGCGGAGGGTCTCAGGACGCAAGCGGGCGGCCCCGCCCAGTCGGCGCTGTGGCGCATTCTCATCGTCGAGAGCAACGCGGTCGAGGCCGAGACCCTGGCGCGCGGACTGCGCCGCCACGGGCACGAGGTCGACATCGTCGCCACGGGCAGCGAGGCGCTGCGCAGTTACGCCGACGCCGACCTCGTCCTGCTCGACCTGGAACTTCCGGACCTGGACGGGCTGGAGGTCTGCCGGGGCATCCGTTCCGCCCACGAGATCGCCGTGATCGCGGTGACCGCGCGGGGCAGCGAACTGGACCGCGTACTCGGTCTCCAGGCCGGCGCGGACGACTACCTGGTCAAGCCCTACGGGTTCCGCGAGCTGATGGCCCGGATGGAAGCGGTCATGCGCCGGGCCCGCCCGCCGCGTCCCGTGGCCGCGGCCATCACCGCCGGACCGCTGCGGATCGACGCGGGGACCCGGGAGGTCACCTTGGACGGGGAGCCCGTCGAGACCACCCGCAAGGAGTTCGACATGCTCTACCTCCTGGCCTCCCACCCCGGCACCGTCATTCCGCGCAAGCTCCTCATGGAGCAGGTCTGGGGCGACTCCTGGTCGCGCCGGACCGTCGACACGCACGTCAGCACGTTGCGCAACAAGATCGGCGCCGGCTGGATCATCACGGTCCGCGGCGTCGGCTTCCGGTTCGGCCACGGCTGAACCAGGTCCGCGACAGCACCCGGACCCGGCGCGCCAGCAGAAGGGGGAACGACATGACGGTGACGACTCTCTGCCACGGCGAGGGCTGCCGCGGCGGGCACACCCGGCGGCGCACGTCCGCGGGCACCCGGCTGTGCCGCCAGTGCCGCGCCCACCTCGCCGCGGGACTCGCCGAACTGGCGCACCTCTACGAGGAGTGCGGCCGGATGCTCGGTGGCGGCGCCCCCGGCAGCCTGCGCGAACGCACCACCGGCGGTGACCTGCCCGGCCTTCCGTTCAACGGCGCCGCCGCCGACGTACGGGCGCGCATCGTCTCCGTCCTCGGCTCGTGGAGCGGCCTGGTCGCCCAGCAGCGGGGGCTGGCCGCGCCGCCCCGTACCGCCCCCGCCCTCACCTCGTTCCTTCTTCGCCACGCGGACTGGCTCGCGGCGCACCCCGCGGCGGCCGAGGCCAGCGAGGAGGTGGCCCGCCTGGTACGGGCCGGGCGCCGTGCGGCCTTCCCCGACCCCGCCCGCCGCATCCGGCTGGGCGCCTGCCCGCAGCCCGACTGCGCCGGAGCCCTCGCCCTCGCCGCCCGTGAGGGCGAGCGGGACGCCGGCCGCGCGATCGTGTGCGACGCCGATCCGGCCCACCGCTGGACCAGCGACCGGTGGAGCGAGCTGAGCGACTCCATGGACGGCGCCGACTCCGGGCGCCCGGCGGGCGGCGCCGCCGCACCGCCCGCCGAACGCTGGCTGGCCGGCGCCGACATCGCGCAGCTGTGGCAGGTGCCGATGGGCACCGTCTACCGGCTGGCGAGCGAGGAGCGGTGGCGCCGCCGCAACCGCGCGGGGCGCACGTACTACAACGAGAGCGACGTCCGTTCCTGCTTCAGCCGCCGCGCCGCCCGCCGCTGACCGGCGGGCACACCCGGCGGAGCCGTTGCCCGCGCAGGGTCAGGGGCCGCGCCCCTGACCTGTCCTTGACATGCTCTTGGCCGTCCTCCGAGGCTGCGGACCGGCTCTTGTGGAACCTGACCGAGTCCTGAAACCAGGCCCATTGAATGCCCGTTCGCATCCGAAGAACCTTGTAGTCAAGATCCGGTGCACTGTCTCCGGAGGCGAATTCAAGGAGACGTGATGGACGCACCGGTCATCGTCGTCGGCGCGGGACCCACGGGAATGATGCTCGCCGGCGAACTGCGGCTCGCGGGGGTCGACGTCGTCGTCCTGGAGCGGCTGGAACGGCGCACGGGGGAATCGCGCGGCCTCGGCTTCACCGCCCGCACCCTGGAGACCTTCGACCAGCGCGGCCTCCTCGCCCGGTTCGGCGAGATAGAGACCAGCACGCTGGGCCACTTCGGCGGCCTGCCCCTGGACTTCGGTGTGCTCGGCGAAACGACGTGCCGCGCCGCCAAGGCGGTGCCGCAGTCGGTCACCGAGACCCGCCTGGAGGAATGGGCCACCGGCCTGGGGGCCGACGTACGGCGCGGCCACGAGGTGCTCGCCGTGCGCGACGACGGCGACGGCGCCGAGGTGGAGGTGCGCGGCCCCGGCGGGACGCACACCCTGCGCGCCGCCTACCTGGTGGGCTGCGACGGCGGGCGCAGCACCGTACGCAAGGCGGCCGGGTTCGACTTCCCCGGCACGGCGGCGACGATGGAGATGTACCTCGCCGACATCAAGGGTGTCGACCTCAAGCCCCGCATGATCGGCGAGACCCTGCCCGGCGGCATGGTGATGGTGGGGCCGCTGCCCGGCGGCGTCACCCGGATCATCGTCTGCGAACGCGGTACGCCGCCGCGCCGGCGCGAGGGCCCGCCGCCCTTCGCGGAGGTCGCCGCCGCCTGGCAGCGGCTCACCGGCGACGACATCTCCGCGGCCGAGCCGGTGTGGGTGAGCGCCTTCGGCGACGCGGCCCGGCAGGCGAGCGAGTACCGGCGCTGCCGCGTACTGCTGGCCGGGGACGCGGCGCACATCCACCTCCCCGCCGGCGGCCAGGGCATGAACACCGGCATCCAGGACGCCGTGAACCTGGGCTGGAAGCTCGCCGCCGTGGTCAGCGGCCGGGCCCCGGCCGCCCTGCTCGACACCTACCACGGCGAGCGGCACCCCGTCGGCCGCCGGCTGCTGATGAACACCCGCGCCCAGGGACTGCTGTTCCTCAGCGGCGCCGAGGTACAGCCGCTGCGCGACACGCTCGGGGAACTCATGGCGTACGAGGACGTGGCGCGCCACCTCGCGGCCATGGTCAGCGGCCTGGAGATCGCCTACGACGTGGGCAGGGGAACCCACCCGCTGCTGGGCCGGCGCATGCCGCACCTGGAGCTGGCCGGCCCGGGCGGCGCCACCTCCAGCACGGAGCTGCTGCACCCCGCCCGCGGCGTGCTCCTCGACCTCGCGGACAACCCGCGGCTGCGGCAGCGCGCCGCGGCCTGGGCCGACCGGGTCGACATCGTCACCGCCAGGCCGCGCGGCAACCCGCAGGACGGGGACCTGCGCGACACCACCGCCCTGCTGATCCGCCCCGACGGGTACGTGGCCTGGGCGGCGCCCGGCAGCCACCACGACCTGCCCATGGCGCTGGAACGCTGGTTCGGCACTCCCTGACGACGCCCGCACCACTTGCCGGCCGGCGCACCCGCCGGCCGGACGAGCACGTCACGAGGAGGAACCCGGACATGGCAATGCCGCGAGCGACGTCGGCCACCCTTGAACGCACCACCCGGCCGTCGGACGAAGCGGCCGACGAACGCCGCGCCATCGTCAGGGCGGCCCGCACCGTGCTGGCCCGCGAGGGCTGGAGACGCTGCACCGCCGAGGCCACGGCCGCCGAGGCGGGCGTACCGCTGGGCACCGTACGGCGGTGCTTCCCCGACCACGAACAGCTGCTGGTGGGCGTGCTGCTGGACAGCTCCGTCTCCGTCGCGGCCGCCCTCGCGGCGGTCGCCGAGAGCTGCCTGGCGCAGATCACCGACCTGGAGCAGGACCTCATCGCGCTGGGCCGGGCCTGGCTCGCGCCGCTGGAGGCGTTCCGCGAGCACTTCGCGATCGTGCGCCACGTCAGCGCCGAGGTGACCCGGCTGCCGGTCGAAGCCGTCGAGAAGTGGCAGGCGGCCGGCCCCCGCCGGGCACGGAGCGAGCTGGCCCGCAGGCTGCGGGGCGTCGCGGCCCGCGGACTGCTCGACATCCCCGACGCCGACCAGGCGGCGGAACGTTTCATCGTGCTGGTCCCCTCCGGTGTCGTCCAGCGCTCCTTCCTCGGCGCCCTGCCCGTGCCGCGTGCCGAGGCCGACGCGCTGATCGCCGACGGCGTCGCGGACTTCATCCGCCTGTACCGCCCCTGAACCGCCCCCGACGCACGGAAGAGAGAGACCAGATGACGCACAGCAACCTGATCGTGGCCCGGATGGACAGCATGTCCAGCGATCAAGTGGCCCGCCTCTTCACCGAGTTCGACCAGACCGACATGCCTCAGCGGATGGGTACCCTGCGCCGCAGGCTGTTCATGTACAAGGGCCTCTACTTCCACCTCCAGGACTTCGCGGAGGACGACGGCGGCCGCCGCATCCAGGAGTCCCGCAACGACCCCCGCTTCATGAAGATCAGCCACGACCTGATGCCGTTCATCCAGCCGTACGACCCGGCGACCTGGCGCACCCCCGCCGACGCCATGGCCACGCGCTTCTACGACTGGACGGCGTCCGAGTGAGCAGCCGCCACGCCTACGCGAGGGGAGGGCCGTACCGGTGGCTCGCCGGGTAGTGATCACGGGGGTCGGAGTGCTGGCGCCGGGAGGCACCGGCACCGGGGCCTTCTGGCGCCTGCTGAGCGAAGGGCGCACCGCGACGAGGGAGATCACCCTCTTCGACGCCTCGGGGTTCCGCTCCCGGGTGGCCGCCGAGGCCGACTTCGGCCCGCGGGCGCACGGGCTGACCCCGCGGGAGATCTGCCGCATGGACCGCGCCGCGCAGTTCGCCGTGGTGGCGGCGCGCGAGGCGTTCGCCGACAGCGGGCTGGCCCTCACCGGGCTCGACCCCCACCGCACCGGTGTCGGCCTCGGCACCGGCGTCGGCGCCCCGGGCGCGCTCGACCGCGAGTACCGCGCCGTCAGCCACGACGGCCGGCTCGACGTGGTCGACCACACCTACGCCTCGCCGGACCTGTACGACCACTTCGTGCCGAGCTCCTTCGCCGCCGAGGTGGCCTGGGTCGTCGGCGCGGAGGGCCCCGTCACCACCGTCTCCACCGGCTGCACCTCGGGGATCGACTCGGTGGCGTACGCCGCGGACCTGATCCGCGAGGGCAGCGCCGACGTCATGGTCACCGGCGCCACGGACGCGCCGATCACCCCGATTACCCTCGCCTGCTTCGACGCCATCAAGGCGACGACCCCGTACAACGACCAGCCGGGCACCGCCTCCCGCCCCTTCGACGCCTCCCGCAAGGGCTTCGTCCTGGGCGAGGGCGCCGCCGTGTTCGTCCTGGAGGAGCTGACGGCCGCCCGCCGGCGCGGCGCGCACGTGTACGCGGAGATCGCCGGACACGCCGCCCGCTCCAGCGCCTTCCACATGACCGGCCTGCGCCCCGACGGGCGCGAGCTGGCCGAGGCGGTCACGGCCGCCCTGGGCGCGGCGCGCCTGCACCCCGCGGACATCGACTACGTCAGCGCGCACGGCTCGGGCACCCGGCAGAACGACCTCCACGAGACGGCCGCGTACAAGCTGGCCCTCGGGGAGCACGCCCGCCGGATCCCGATGAGCTCCATCAAGTCGATGATCGGGCACTCGCTCGGGTCGGTCGGATCGATGGAGATCGCCGCCTCCGTCCTCGCGATGAGGCACCACGTGGTGCCGCCCACCGCGAACCTGCGCACTCCCGACCCCGAGTGCGACCTCGACTACGTCCCGCTCCACGCGCGGGAGCACCGCACCGACGCCGTCCTCACCGTGGGCAGCGGATTCGGCGGGTTCCACAGCGCGATGGTGCTGACCCGCCCCGACAGGAGGACCGCATGAGTGCCAGGACCCTGGTCACCGGCATCGGGGTGGCCGCCCCGAGCGGACTCGGCGTGGAGGACTTCTGGGCGGCGACCCGGGTCGGGAAGAACGCGATCGGCCCCGTCACCCGCTTCGACGCCTCCTCCTACCCCTCCCGCCTGGCGGGCGAGATCCACGGCTTCGACGCCAAGGAGCACCTGCCCGGACGGCTCGTACCGCAGACCGACCGGGTCACCCAGCTGGCGCTGACCGCCGCCGACCACGCCTTCGCGGACGCGGGAGTGGCGCCGGGGGACATCGACCCGTACGGCATGGGCGTGGTCACCGCGGCGGGCTCCGGCGGCGTCGAGTTCGGCGGCAACGAGCTGCGCAAGCTCTGGGGCCAGGGCGCGAAGCACGTCAGCGCCTACCAGTCCTTCGCCTGGTTCCACGCCGCCAACAGCGGGCAGATCTCCATCCGCCACGGTCTGTCCGGGCCCTCGGGAGTGGTCGTCAGCGACCACGCCGGCGGCCTCGACGCCCTCGCGCACGCCAGGCGCCAGATCCGCGCCGGCGGCAGGTTGACCGCCACCGGCGGCTTCGACGCCCCCGTCTGCCCCTGGGGCTGGGCGGCCCAGCTCGCCGGCGGCCTGATGTCGACCGGCGCCGAACCCGAGCACGCCTACCTGCCCTTCGACGAGGACGCGGCCGGCTACGTACCGGGAGAGGGCGGCGCCCTGCTCGTCCTGGAGGACGAGGACAGCGCCCGCGCCCGCGGCGCGCGCACCGTCTACGGCGAACTCGCCGGATACGGGGCGACCTTCGACCCGCGGCCCGGCAGCGGACGCGAGCCGGGCCTGCGCCGCGCCATCGACACGGCGCTCACCGACGCCGGCTGCCACCCCGCCGAGGTCGACGTGGTCTTCGCCGACGCCGCCGGCACCAAGCGGCTCGACCGCGAGGAAGCCGAGGCCATCACCAGCGTGTTCGGCCCGCGCGGCGTCCCGGTCACCGCACCCAAGACGACGACCGGACGGCTGGGCGCGGGCGCGGCTCCCGTGGACGTCGTCTCGGCGGTGCTCTCCATGCGGGAGGGCCTGATCCCGCCGACCACCAACGTGGAGCTGTCGCCCGCATACGACCTCGACCTGGTCGCCGTACGCCCGAGGACCGCCTCGGTGCGCACCGCCGTGGTCCTCGCCCGCGGCCGCGGCGGCTTCAACTCCGCGGTCATCGTCCGCGCCGTGGACTGACGGCCCCCGAGCCGGCGCCCGCCGCCGTCATCCCCCCGACGGCCGCGGGCGCTTCCCCGCCACCCGGCCACAGCGCCGGATCCGTTGCGTACCACCAGCCACCCACGAAGGGACCCACCTTGTCCAAGACCGAATTCACCTTCGACGACCTCAAGCGCATCCTCCTGGACGGCGCCGGCGCCGACGAGGAGATCGACCTCGACGGCGACATCCTCGACACCGACTTCGAGTCCCTGGGCTACGAGTCGCTGGCGCTGCTGGAGACCGGCGGCCGGATCGAGCGCGAGTTCGCGATCACCCTCGACGACGACGTCTTCAGCGACAACAGCACGCCCCGCGCGCTGATCGCGGCCGTCAACGAGACCCTGCGGGCCGCCGCCCTCGTGGACGCGTAGGACGCGTCGGCGCGCAGGACCAGTGCAGGCACGGCGGCCGGCCGCGTCCGTCCCGCGGCGGCCGCCGCCCCACCCCGATCCACCCAGCTCATTTTGGAGAACCACATGTCGGATCAGGACCGCAAGAAGGTCGCCGTCGTCACCGGGGCCACCAGCGGGATAGGCCTGGCCGTCGCCCGGCTGCTGGGCGCCCAGGACCACCGGGTGTTCATCGGTGCCCGCAGCGCCGACAACGTCGCCGCGACCGTCAAGCTGCTCCAGGACGAGGGCCTCGACGTCTCCGGGGCCGTGGTCGACGTCCGCTCCACCGACGAGGTCCGCGCCTGGATCCAGGCCGCCGTCGACCGCTTCGGCCCCATCGACGTCGTCGTCAACAACGCGGGCCGCTCCGGAGGCGGGGTCACCGCCGACATCGACGACGAACTGTGGCACGACGTCATCGACACCAACCTCAACAGCGTCTTCCGCGTCACCCGCGAGGCGCTGACCACGGGCGGCCTGCGCGAGAAGAACCGCGGCCGCATCATCAACATCGCCTCCACCGCCGGCAAGCAGGGCGTCGTGCTCGGCGCCCCCTACTCCGCCTCCAAGCACGGCGTGGTCGGCTTCACCAAGGCGCTCGGCAACGAACTCGCCCCCACCGGCATCACGGTCAACGCCGTCTGCCCGGGGTACGTGGAGACGCCGATGGCACAGCGGGTGCGGCAGGGGTACGCCGCCGCCTACGGCTCCACCGAGGACGCCATCCTCGAGAAGTTCCAGGCCAAGATCCCCCTCGGCCGGTACTCCACCCCCGAGGAGGTCGCCGGCCTCGTCGGCTACCTGGCCTCCGACAGCGCCGCCTCCATCACCTCGCAGGCCCTCAACGTCTGCGGCGGCCTCGGCAACTTCTGATCCCGAACCGCCCCAACCGTCCCGAGCCTCAAGGAGCCGTCCACATGTCGCAGCCCGGCCTGCGCGAAGTCGAGCACGAGATCACGGTCTCGGCCCCGGCCACCGCCGTCTACCGGTTGATCGCCGAGGTCCGGAACTGGCCCCGGATCTTCCCTCCGACCATCTACGTCGACCACATCGCCGAGGGCGCCGGCGAGGAGCACATCCGCATCTGGGCCACCGCCAACGGCGAGGCCAAGAACTGGACCTCCCGCCGCACCCTGGACCCGGACGCCCTGCACATCACCTTCCGCCAGGAACTGCCGGCCCCGCCGGTCGCCGCGATGGGCGGCGCCTGGGTCATCGAGGAGCTCTCCGCCGGCGAGTCGCGGGTCAGGCTGCTGCACGACTACCGGGCCGTGGACGACGACCCCGCGCACCTCGCGTGGATCGACGAGGCCGTCGACCGCAACTCCCGCTCCGAACTCGCGGCGCTCAAGACCAACCTGGAGCTGGCCCACGCCGCCGAGGACCTCACGTTCTCCTTCGAGGACACGGTCCAGGTCGACGGCTGTGCGAAGGACGTCTACGACTTCGTCAACGAGGCCGGCCTGTGGCCCGAGCGGCTGCCGCACGTGGCGAGCGTACGGCTGACCGAGGACACCCCGGGACTGCAGGAACTGGAGATGGACACCCGCGCCAAGGACGGGTCGCTCCACACCACCAAGTCCTACCGGGTCACCTTCCCGCACACCCGGATCGCCTACAAGCAGACCACCCTGCCGGCGCTGATGACCCTGCACACCGGTTACTGGACCTTCACCGAGAACGACGGGGGCGTGGCCGCCTCCTCGCAGCACACGGTGACCCTGAACACCGCGAACATCACCGCGGTGCTCGGCGAGCGGGCGACGGTCGAGGACGCCCGGCAGTACGTGCGCACCGCACTGAGCACCAACAGCCTCGCCACGCTGGGGCACGCCAAGGCATACGCCGAGAAGAACAGGGACTGATCATGGCTGGGGACTACACCGACACCCAGGTGATCGTGGTGGGCGCGGGACCGGTGGGGCTGCTGCTCGCCGGGGAACTGCGGCTGGCGGGCGCGGACGTGGTGGTCCTCGAAAAGCTCACCGCGCCGACCACCGAATCGCGTGCCTCCACCCTGCACGCCCGCACCATGGAGATCCTCGACACCCGCGGCCTGCTGGAACGGCTGGCCGACGTCCCGAACGACCCCGCCGGCCACTTCGGCGGGATCCCCCTCGACCTGCGCCTGCCCACGCCCTACCCGGGCCAGTGGAAGGTCCCGCAGACCCGCCTGGAGGAAGTGCTCGGGCAGTGGGCCGCCGACCTCGGCGCCGACATCTGGCGGGGCCACGAACTGACCGGGCTGACCGCCACCGCGGACGGGGTCGTCGCCGACGTGCGCACCGACGACGGCACCCGGCTGAGCGTACGGGGCGCCTACGCCGTCGGCTGCGACGGCGAGAACAGCGCCGTACGCGGCCTGGGCGGCTTCGAGTTCCCCGGCACCGACGCGGGCCGGGAACTGCTGCGCGCCGACGTCGAGGGCATCGACATCCCGGCCCGCCGCTTCGAACGCCTGGAGCAGGGCCTCGTCATCGCCGCCCGGCGCCCCGACGGCGTCACCCGCGTCATGGTCCACGAGTACGGGAGCGCACCCCGCGCCGGAGCACCCTCCTTCCAGGAGCTCGCCGACACCTGGAAGCGCATCACCGGCGAGGACATCGGCTCCGGCACCCCGCTGTGGGTCAACTCCTTCGGCGACGCCTCCCGCCAGGCCGCGCACTACCGCCGCGGCCGGCTCCTGCTCGCCGGGGACGCCGCCCACCAGCAGATGCCCATCGGCGGCCAGGCCCTCAACCTCGGCCTCCAGGACGCCTTCAACCTGGGCTGGAAACTGGCCGCGCTGCTCAGCGGACACGGCTGCGAGGAACTGCTCGACAGCTACCACGAGGAGCGGCACGCCGTCGGACAGGCGGTCCAGAGCAACGTCCGGACCCAGGCGCTGCTGCTGCTCGGCGGCCCCGAGGTCGACGCCGTCCGGGAGGTCTTCGCGGAACTCACCGCGCACGAGGACGTACGCACCCACCTCGCCGCGGCCGTCTCGGGCCTCGACGTGCGCTACGAGGCGGGCCCGGGCGACGGCCCGCTGCTGGGCCTGCGCGCCCCGCGGGTCGCTGCGGTCACCGGCGACGGCACGACCACCACCTTCGCCCTGCTGCGCTCGGGGCAGGGGCTGCTGCTCCTCCCGCCGGGCGACGAGGCGCGACGGGAGGAACTGCGGGCCCTGGCGAAGCCCTGGACGGACCGGGTGCGCCTCGCGACGGCCCTGCCCGCCGACGGAACAACCGGCGCGGACGGCGCGGCAGGCGCCCTGCTGATCCGGCCCGACGGCCACGTCGTCTGGTCGGACGGCGCCGGGGAGGCGGATCTCACCGCCGCCCTGGAACGGTGGTTCGGGCCCGCGTCACCCCGTACCGCACGCCCGGCCGCCCTGCCCGAGCCCGCGTCGGCCTCGGCGCGGCAGCCGGGGGAGCGGCAGGCGTCGGCCGCGGCCTCGCCCGGCGCCAGGAGGAGGAACGGCACGGAACGGCTCAGCGGCCGTACCGCGCTGGTCACCGGCTCCAGCCGGGGCATGGGCCGCGCCGTCGCGGGGCGGCTCGCGCAGGAGGGCGCGCTCGTCGCCGTCCACTACGCCACCGACGAGGCGGCCGCCCACGAGGTCGTCGCCTCCGTCGAGCGGGACGGCGGCCGCGCCTTCGCCATCCGCGCCGAACTCGGCGTCGACGGCGACGTCGAGGCCCTCTTCGCGGACCTGGAGGAGGGGCTGCTGGACCGGACGGGCAGCACCGACCTGCACGTCCTGGTCAACAACGCGGGGGTGATGGGCGGCACCGGCGCCGCCGAGATCACCCCCGAGCACTTCGACCGGATCTTCGCGGTCAACGCCAAGGCGCCGTTCTTCCTGATCCGGCGGGCTCTGCGGAACATGCCCGACGGCGGAAGGATCATCAACATCTCCTCCGGCCTCACCCGCTTCGCGAACCCGGACGAGATCGCGTACGCGATGAGCAAGGGCGCACTCGAACAGCTCGCCCTGCACTTCGCGAAGGCCCTGGGCCCGCGGAACATCACCATCAACTCCGTGGCGCCGGGCATCACCCGCAACGGAAACCCGGTCTTCGACATCCCCGAGGCCGTCGAACAGATGGCGGCGCTGTCCGCCTTCAACCGGGTCGGAGAGCCGGAGGACATCGCCGATGTGGTGGCTTTCCTCGCGACCGACGAAGCCCGCTGGATCACCGGCTCGTTCGTCGACGCCACCGGCGGCACGCTGCTCGGCTGACCGCCGCCGCGTACCGCCCCCCGAAGCCGCCGGCGTGACACACCCACGCCCCGCCGGCGACGGGCGGCCCGGCCGGGGAACCCTCCCCGGCCGGGCCGCCCTCCACGTTCCCCCCACCCCACGTCGAAGCGGGAGCATGCACTCCTCGAACACCTCCCCGGCCCGGGCCGGGCGGAGCGGGACCCGCTGGGCCCTGGTCTCCGTGCTCTCCGCGAACATGCTGGTCGACGCCCTGGAGGTGTCCGCGACCGTCGTGGCGCTGCCGCGGATCGGCGACGGCCTCGGGCTGCAGGTGCCCGGGCTCCAGTGGGTCGTCAGCGCCTTCGCCGCCGGGTTCGGCGCGCTGGTGCTCCTCGGCGGCCGGCTCGTCGAACGCCTGGGCCGACGCCGGGTCTACCTCGCCGCCCTCCTGCTCTTCGCGGCGGCCTCGCTGGCCGGCGCCCTCACCGACAGCGCGGCGGTGCTCATCGCCACCCGGGCCGTCAAGGGCGGCTGCGTCGCGCTGACCGCTCCCACCGGGCTCGCCATCCTCGTCTCCGCCGTCCCCGACGGCCCCGCCCGCCGCCGGGCGGTCTCCCTCTACTCCTTCTTCGGCGCCGCCGGGTTCTGCGCCGGCCTGCTGCTCTCGGGCCTGCTCACCGGCGTCGACTGGCGCTGGACCCTGGCCTTCCCGGCCCCCGTCGCACTGCTGCTGCTCGCCGCGGGCCTGCGGCTCGTGCCGCGCGACGGACCCGCCCCGCGGCCCGCGGCGCGAGCCACCCGCCTCGCGCTGGTGGCGGGCCCCGCCCTCGCCGCCGCGGTGGCGCTGCTGCTGTACGGGCTCTCCTGCGCCGTGGGCGCCGGACGCGAACCCGCCCGCGCGGGCGCCGCCTTCGCCGGGGCGCTGCTGAGCGGGACCGTCTTCGTGGCGGCCGAACGGGCCTCCCCGCGCCCGCTGGTCGCCGCCGGCCTGCTGCGGCACGCACCGCTGGTGCGCTCCGCGATCGGGGCGGCCACGCTCAACGGCTCGTACGTGGCCTTCCTGCTCGTGGCCTCGCTGGACCTGCACCGGGCCGGCTCGACCCCCTGGCAGACCGCGCTCGCCTTCCTGCCGGCCGGCGCCCCGCTCGCGGTGAGCGCCCTGTACTCGGCCCGGATCGCGCTGTGGCTGGGACCCGCCCGGGCGGTCGCGGCGGGGGCCGTCGCGGCGCCGCTCGGCTACGCGCTCTACCCGCGGGCCGGTCCCGGCGGCGCGGGCTTCGCCGACCTGCTGCCCGCGACGGGCTGCGTCGGCGCCGCCTTCGTCCTCGCCTTCACCGCGCTGCACCTCCAGGCGACCGGCGGGCTGCCGCCCGAGCAGCGGCAACCGGCCGGCGCCCTCTACCAGACCTGCGTCCAGCTGGGCGCCGCCCTGACGGCCGTCCCCGTGGCCGCGCTGTACCCGGCCGACCGGGGCGCGGCGCTCGCCCTGGTCACGGCCGTCGGCCTGACCGGAGCGGGCGTCGCGATCGGCGCCCTGACCGGCCGGAACCGACTTCCCCACCTCCCCGCCCCCGGGCGTACGGGGACACCCGTACGCCCTGAACGGAAAACATCATGACCACACTTCACATGTCGCACACATATGAGACGGACAGCGGGCTGGTCCACATCAGTCCGCCCGACGTCACCCTGCTGCACACCGTCGGCAGGCGAGAGCGCACCAGGATGCTGGAGCAGTACGTGCGCGAGGAGCTCGGCCGCATCCTCGGCATCGAGCCGCACCGCGTCGACACCACGGGCCGTCCGATGGGCTGCCTGGGCATCGGCTCGATCTCCGGAATCGAACTGCAGTACCGGATGGAGGCGGTGCTGGGCGTCGACCTGAACCTCCAGCGGCTGCTGACGGCGAACAGCGCGCAGGAGCTCATCGAATGCCTCGTCGGCCAGTTCGGCCCGGAGTCCCACCTGCACGGGGCAGCGGTGCCGGCATGACGACGACCACCCTGCGGCCGGCCACCCGCCCGACCGTCAACCACCTCGGCCTGCCCGACGCCGACTTCACCCTCTCCCCGGACCGGGTCGACCTGTGGCTGGTGCGCCGCCCCACCGGGGCCGACGCCGAAGCGCTGGCCGTCGCGGAACTGGACGCGGAGGAACGCAAGCGTACGGACGCCTTCATCAGGCGCTCCGACGGCATGCTCTACGCCGCCGCCCACGTCGCCGTGCGCCGGCTGCTCGGCCGGTACACGGCGACCCTGCCGCAGGACGTGCGCTTCATGCGCGAGCCCTGCCCGGGCTGCGGCGAACCGCACGGCCGCCCCGCGATGTCCCCGCCGCCGCCACCGCTGCACTACTCCCTCTCGCACAGCGGGGGAGTCGCGCTGGTCGGCGTGGGCACGGTGCCGCTCGGCGTCGACGTGGAGAAGCTGCCCGGAGTGGAGACCGTCGACATCTGCTCGAAGGCGCTGCACCCGGACGAGCAGCTGGAGATCGCCCAGGCCGCCGCCGGTGAGGCCCGCCGGCAGCTCTTCGGCCAGATCTGGACTCGAAAAGAAGCGTTTCTCAAGGGACTCGGGACAGGGTTGAGCCGCTCACCCGCCGAGGACTACCTCGGCACCGACCACGACCGGCACCCGGACGACTGGACCATGGTCGGCATCCCCGCCGACACCTCCCACGCCGCCGCCGTGGCGGTGGCCGGGACCGCCCCCGCGGTGGTCGACGTCCGCTGGGTTCCCGACAGCTGGCTGGCCGCCGGAGGTTCCGTGTGCGGTGCGTCCGCCCCTTGGCCGGACCGCACGCCGCTCGCCAGTTGACCGCAGATTAAGGACGTGACCGGATGACCCGTACCGCCTTCGTCTTTCCCGGGCAGGGCTCCGAATGCGCCGGCATGGGCAGGGAGCTGCTCGCCCGGCGTCCGCAGCTCGCCGACACCTACTTCCGCGCCGCCGACGACCTCCTCGGGATCCCGCTGGCCAGGATCTGCCGGGACGGCTCCGACCGGGACCTGGAGGACCCGGTCGTCGCCCAGCCGGCCGTGTTCCTGACGAGCCTGGCGGCGCTGGAAGTGCTGCGCGGCGAGGGCCTGGAGCCGGACGCGGTCGCCGGGCACAGCCTCGGCGAGTACATGGCGCTGGTCGCCGCCGGGGTCCTGGAGTGGACCGACGCGCTGTGGCTGGTCCGGCTGCGCAGCGAACTCGTCGCCACCGTCGGCGACCGCGTCGGCAGCGCCACCGCGGCCGTCATCGGCCTCAGCCGCCGGGACCTGGCGAGGCTGTGCGCCGAGTCCCGTGCGGCGACGGACCAGGTGGTCGAGGTGGCCGGGGACAACGAACCCCGCCAGACGGTGGTCTCGGGGGAGGCCGAGGCGGTGTCCCACCTCATCGGGGCGGCCCGCGCGGCCGGGGCGCGGGTGCGGCCGCTGCGGGCCGGCGGCCCCTTCCACTCCAGCCTGCTGCGCGAGGCGGAGGCGGAGTTCACCGAGACCCTGATCGCCACCGCCTTCCGTGACCCGGAGCTGCCGCTGGTCTCCAGCGTCACCGGGGGGCGCATCGAGACCGCCGCCGAGGCCGTCGTCGCGCTGCGCGGCCAGCTGACCAGACCCGTGCGGTGGACCGAGGCCGTCGCGACGCTCGCCGACTCGGGCGCCGACCGGTTCGTGGAGGTGGGACCGGGCCGGGTGCTCGGCGGCCTGGTCCGGCGCATCCTGCCGGACGCCCGCGTCCACACGACGCGGACCGCCGCCCTGTCGGTGGACTCGGTGCTGGACGCGCCGAGCGACACCGCGGTCTGACCAGCGGCCCCGCCGGGCCGTCTCGTGCTGTGGCCGGGAAGGTCCACCGGGTCGCGGCGCCCGGCACGGCACCTCTCCGCGTTGTCGGACCACGGCGGTACGTCCAGTACGAGCCGCGGCCCTCCGCCTTGCGATGTACCGCACCGAACACCGCGACCCGGCAAACCTTCCCGGCCACAGCACTAGACGAGGAGCACCCTGTGAGAAGGCATGATCCCGGCCGGTTCGTCCGCGTGGTGGAGGGACGGCCCGACACCGACGAACTCGCGGCCCTGACCGCCGTCGTCCTCGCCCGGGCAGCGGGTTACGAGGGCCAGTACGGAGGCACGGCGGGCGCCGGGCCGGCCTGCGCGAGCCGGCACCTCCCCCGGCGCAACCGCACCTTCGGCGGCGCGCGCACCTGGCGGGCCGACCCCGCCGCCCCGAGGACCTAGGGGGCCCTCGGCCGAGGTTTCGTACGACCGGCGACAGGAAAGCGCCGGGAAGGGATCACGTCATGAACATCCACAAGGGCCTCGTACTCGACGAGACCGTGAAGTTCCATCAGGACACTCAGGTCGACCGGCCCTTCGTCCCCGGCACCACCGAGATCTGGCCCGCCGGCGCGGTACTGGACGAACGCGACCGCACGGCGCTGGTCGAGGCGGCCCTGGAGATGCGGATCGCCGCCGGACCCAGCTCGCGCCGGTTCGAGTCGCGCTTCGCCCGCAAGCTGGGGCACCGCAAGGCACACCTGACCAACTCGGGTTCCTCCGCCAACCTGCTGGCCATGACGGCCTTCACCTCGCACCTGCTGGAGGAGCGGCGCCTCAAGCGGGGCGACGAGGTCATCACGGTCGCCGCCGGCTTCCCCACCACCGTCAACCCGATCATCCAGAACGGGCTCGTCCCGGTCTTCGTGGACATCGAGCTGGGCACCTACAACACGACGGCGGACCGGGTCGCGCAGGCGATCGGCCCGAAGACCCGCGCCATCATGATCGCGCACGCCCTCGGCAACCCCTTCGAGGTCGCGGAGATCGCCCGGCTCGCCGCCGACCACGACCTGTTCCTCATCGAGGACAACTGCGACGCGGTGGGCTCCACGTACGACGGGCAGCTCACCGGAACGTTCGGCGACATGACGACGGTCAGCTTCTACCCGGCCCACCACCTGACGATGGGCGAGGGCGGCTGCGTGCTGACCTCGAACCTGGCGCTCGCGCGGATCGTGGAATCGCTGCGCGACTGGGGCCGGGACTGCTGGTGCGAGCCGGGCGAGACCAACAAGTGCCTCAAGCGCTTCAAGTACCAGATGGGCACCCTCCCCGAGGGCTACGACCACAAGTACATCTTCTCCCACGTCGGCTACAACTTGAAGGCCACCGACATCCAGGCGGCACTCGGCCTCACCCAGCTCGACAAGCTCGACGACTTCTGCGAGGCCCGCCGCCGCAACTGGCGCCGGCTGCGCGAGGGCCTGGACGGGGTGCCCCACCTGATCCTGCCCGAGGCCACCCCGCGCAGCGACCCGAGCTGGTTCGGCTTCGCCCTCACCGTGGACCCCGGGGCGCCCTACACGCGGGCGGCCCTCGTGGACTTCCTGGAGGACCGCAAGATCGGCACGCGGCGCCTGTTCGCCGGGAACCTGACCCGGCACCCGGCCTACATCGGCGAACCGCACCGGGTGGTCGGCGACCTCACGAACAGCGACATCGTCACCGACCAGACCTTCTGGGTCGGGGTCTACCCGGCGCTGACCGACGAGATGCTCGACTACGTCGTCGCCTCCGTCAAGGAGTTCGTGCAGTCCCGGACATGACCGAATCGACCACCGATTCCCGAACAGGAGCGGCCATGCCATCGATCCACGACGAGATCGCCGATCTGTCGGCGCAAGTACGGGTCCTGCGCGACCGGGCCGAGCTGCGCGACCTCTTCGACCGCTACGTCGCCGCCCTCGACACCGGGGACCACGCCGGCCCCGACGGCACGGCGTTCGACGAGCTGTTCACCGAGGACGCCGTGTTCTCCTTCCCCGTCGGCACCTGCACGGGCGTCGAGGGCTTCGCCGTACTGCGCCGGGAGGCCGGGGCGCGCTGGTCGCGCACCCACCACATCAGCGCCAACCACGACATCCGGCTCGACGGCGACCGGGCCACGTTGCGGGTCCAGCAGCTCACCCGGCACCTCCACGGGCCCGGCGGAGGGCGGCCCGGCGAAGGGCGGCCCGGCGAAGGGCCCCCCGCGCCCTTCGAGGTGGGCGGGTACTGCCGGGCCCGCGCCGTGCGCACGGAGGCCGGCTGGCGGCTGAGCCACGTCTCCTTCCACGTCGTGTGGGACGCCGGGGACCGCCTGCCCGAGCTGACCGGGGTGCAGTGGTGAGCACCGGGATCACCGGCTACCTCGTCCCCGCGCGCCGTGAGCCGGTACGGGAACCCGTACGCGATCACGCGCGGCAGCGGGCCGCGCTCTGGTTCCCCGAGCTGATGTACCCCGCGCCGTGCCACCCCGGGCCGCCCCTGTCCACGTTGATGCGCCGCCGGGCCGCCTGGGGGATCGCCCTCGTCCGGGGGCGCGCCGCCCGCCGCGGCCGCTGACCGTTCACTCGCCCAGCTTCGCCCAACAGCCTTGTGCATGAGGCGTGTTGCGCTGCCCCTGACCGTCTCTGACACAGACGTGAGGAAGGTTGACACGGATCTGACATAGACCCCGTTGACCCACGGATCGGTACCAACGAGGCTTTTGGAGAGCATCCCGCGACGTGTACCGAAAACCGTCATACCGGGGCACGTCCTCCGTATCACTGCCCGTCAATGTTCTGTTCATTCGGTTTCACCCTGAAAAGGAATACACATGAGTGACGTGAAGGATCTGGTGCAGGTCGCCGGGATCATCGACGCCGAAGAGGCCGCTCTGCTGGCCGAGGAGGGCGTCGACTGGTTCGGGTTCCCGCTCCGCCTCCCGTCGGGCAAGGACGACATCTCCGAGGCGTCGGCGACGGAGATCATCGGTAGCCTGACGGCCCCCCAGGAGGGCGTCCTCATCAGCTACATGACGGACGCCGACGAGATCAGCGCCTTCACCACCCAGCTCGGCGTCAAGGCCGTCCAGCTGCACGGCGACGTGGAGCCGGAGCAGCTGCGCAAGCTCAAGGCCAACCGCCCCGACCTGTACGTGCTCAAGAGCCTGGTCGTGAAGGAGGACAACGCCGAGGAGCTGCTCCAGCTCGTCGACGACGTCGCCGACTCGGTGGACATGTTCATCACCGACACCTTCAACCCGGCCACCGGCGCCAAGGGCGCCACCGGCCTCA
The DNA here is from genome assembly GCF_044454045.1 of Streptomyces sp. NPDC051578. Lineage (NCBI taxonomy): Bacteria > Bacillati > Actinomycetota > Actinomycetes > Kitasatosporales > Streptomycetaceae > Streptomyces > Streptomyces sp. NPDC051578. The sequence continues at coordinate 11,636 of NZ_JBITDH010000015.1, read as the reverse complement.
CCCACGACTGGAACGTCAGCGCCGAGCTCGTGCGCCGCTCCCCCAAGCCGCTGATGATGGCCGGCGGCCTGAACGCGGAGAACGTCGCCGACGCGATCCGCTTCGTCAAGCCCGCCGCCGTCGACGCCCACACGGGCCTCGAAGGCGCCGACGGCCGCAAGGACCGTGCCAAGGTCGCCAAGTTCGTGGCCGAGTCGCGCAAGGCGTTCGCCGAGATCGCGGCCGAGAGCGCCTGACGGCGACGGCACCGCCCGACCCCGTGGTTGCGGCCGCCCCGGGGCACCCCCCACCGGGCCCGGCCGCAGCCCGTCTCCACCGACCGACGAGATAGCAGGTTCTCATGGCGACCGGCCACCACAACGTCCATCCGCTGCCGCAGACCAACCAGCTGCGGGCGATGCACACCATCATCCGAGACCGTGACGCCTCGCGCGCGGACTTCGTCTTCTACTCCCGGCGCATCATCCGCCTCCTGCTCGAATCGGCGCTGGATCTGCTCCCGTTCGACAAGCAGAAGGTGACCACGCCGGTCGGCGAGACCTTCGAGGGGTTGAAGTTCACGCCGGACCTGTGCGCCGTGCCCGTGATCCGGGCCGGGGACTCGATGGTGGACGAGCTGCGCTCCGTCGTGCCCAACATCCGCGTCGGCAAGATCCTCATCCAGCGCGACAAGACCACCAAGCTGCCGCACTACCTCTACCACAACCTCCCGGACGACATCGCGCGCCGGCAGGTACTGCTCCTGGAGCCGATGCTCGCCACCGGCGGCAGCGCCAACGCCGCCATCGACCTGCTGCTCGACGCGGGGGTGCGCGAGGAGAACATCGTGTTCGTCAACTTCCTCGCCGCGCCCGAGGGGATCGAGGCGGTCCACGCCAAGCACCCCGCCGTCAAGATTGTCACCTCCTCGGTCGAGGAGCGCCTCAACGAGAACGCGTTCATGATCCCCGGCATCGGTGACTTCGGCGACCGCTTCTTCGGCACGACCGACTCGGCCGTGGTCCGATGAAGAGCCGCGCACTGACCGACTCGGCACTGACCGCGCTCGCCCCCGCCATCTGGGGTTCGACGTACCTGGTCACCACCGAGCTGCTCCCGGAGGGCCGCCCGCTGCTGGCGGCCATGCTGCGGGCCCTGCCCGCCGGCCTGATCCTCGTACTCATCGGCCGGACGCTGCCCCGCGGCATCTGGTGGTGGCGTGCGCTGGTCCTCGGCGTCCTGAACATCGGCGCCTTCTTCTACCTCCTGTTCGTCGCGGCGTACCACCTGCCGGGCGGGGTCGCGGCACTGGTGATGTCCATCCAGCCGATGATCGTGCTGCTCCTGGGGGCCCTGCTGCTCAAGGAGAAGATCAAGCAGATCCACCTGGTCGCCTGTGCGCTCGGCGCCGCCGGTGTGGCCCTGCTGGTCCTCCAGCCGAACGCCGGCCTGAACGCCACCGGAGTCATCGCCGGTCTGCTGGGCGCGCTCAGCATGGCCTCCGGCATCGTGCTGACCAAGCGCTGGGGCCGTCCCGAAGGGGTGGGCCTGCTGACCTTCACGGGCTGGCAGCTGACCGTCGGCGGCCTGGTGCTCCTGCCGGTCGCGCTGATCGGAGAGGGCCTGCCCGACACGATCACCGGCAAGAACCTCGCCGGTTTCGCCTACCTCGGCATCATCGGCGCCCTGTTCGCCTACGCGATCTGGTTCCGCGGCATGGAGCGGCTGCCCGCGCTCGCCGTGTCGTTCCTGAGCTTCGCCTCGCCGCTCGCGGCCACCCTGCTCGGCTACTTCGTCCTCGACCAGGCACTGTCGCCGCTCCAGCTCGTCGGCGCCCTCACCGTGGTCGCCGCCGTGATCCTGGCCCAGCCGCGTCCGGGCCGGGCCAGGAGGCAGGCGGCCAGGGCCAGTGCTCGGGAGCCCGTCGACGCCTGACGCGCCGGAGCTCCTCCCGAACTGCCGGCCCCGCCGAAACCCCCCTGGTGGGGGCCGGGAGAGGCGGTGGCACACCGAGGTCTCCCCCGTCCTCGGTGTGCCACCCGTCCGCCACCGATCAGGAGAGGAACCGAGTCCGTGCCCCACATCCATGTCCGGCACTACCCGAGAGACTTCACGGCCGAACAGATCCGGGCGATCGACGACGCGGTCACCTCCGCGGTGATGCGGACCTTCGCCACCGGCGAAGAGACCGTCTCGATCTCGCTGGAGCCGGTCGAACCCGAGGACTGGGACGCCCACGTCCTCACCGAGATAGCGGCCCGCCGGGACCTGCTGGTCAAGCCGCCCGGCTACTGGAACGAGAAGTGAGAGACCTTCGATGAGCGCAAGCAGCGGCATCCCCGTCGTCTACACCGAGGAAGTCCGTGAGGCCCTCCACGACGGCGCGGCCGTCGTCGCCCTGGAGAGCAACGTCATCACGCACGGCCTGCCCTACCCCGACAACGCGGCCACCGCCCGCAAGGTGGAGGACGCCGTCCGGGCCGGCGGCGCCGTACCCGCGACGATCTGCATCGAGGCGGGGGAGATCCGCGTCGGCATGTCGGACTCGGACATCGAGCGCTTCGCCTCGCTTCCGGACATCCCCAAGGTCTCCAGCCGCGACATGCCCCTCGTGCTGGCCAAGGGCGGGCTGGGCGCCACCACCGTGGCGTCCTCCGTCGTGGCGGCCGAGCTCGCGGGCATCCCCTTCTTCTCCTCCGCGGGCATCGGCGGCGTGCACCGCGGCGCGCAGGAGACCTGGGACGTGTCCTCCGACCTCATCCAGTTCACCCGCTCCAAGGTCGCGGTGGTCTGCGCCGGCGCGAAGATGATCCTCGACCTCGGGCTGACGCTGGAGTACCTGGAGACGCAGTGCGTCCCGGTCGTCGCCTACCGCTCGGACGACTTCCCCGCCTTCTACTGCCGCACCAGCGGTCACCGGGCACCCCACCGCCTGGACGACGAGCAGGTCATCGCCCGCGCCATCGAGGCGCACTGGGCGCTGGGCAACAACAGTTCCTTCCTGATCACCACCCCGGTCAGGGAGGAGGACGCCATCGACTCCACCGAGGTCGACACGGCCATCCGCGCCGCCGTCGCCCAGGCCACCGCCGACGGGGTCTCCGGCCAGGGCATCACCAAGTACCTGATGCGGGCCGTGGACGCGGCCACCGACGGGCGTTCGGCGCGCGCCAACATGGCCGTCCTCGCCTCCTGCGCCGAGGCCGCGGGCCGGCTGGCCGTGGCCCACGCCGCGCACCTCGCCGAACGCGCGGGCCGCTAGACCCCGTCCGGGCTCCGCCCCGTCCACCCCGCCACGCCGCAGTACGTCCGCACCACGATATGACCTCAATGAGGAGACACACGATGTCCGAGAAGCTGTTCGAGCCGGTCACCCTGGGCAAGCTGGCCCTGGGCAACCGCCTGGTCATGGCGCCCATGAGCCGCAACCGCGCCACCCCCGACGGCCTCGCCACGGAACTGATGGCCACCTACTACGCCCAGCGGGCGGGCGCCGGCCTCATCATCACCGAGGGCATCCAGCCCAACGTCGTCGGCCAGGGGTTCATGAACAGCCCCGGCCTCTACTCGCAGGAGCAGACCGAGTCCTGGAAGCAGGTCACCTCCGCCGTGCACCGCGCCGGCGGGCTGATCGCCGCCCAGCTCATGCACTGCGGCCGCATCGGCCACCCGTCCCTGTACCCGAGCGCGCACCAGTCCGTCGCGCCGTCGGCCGTCACCGCGGCCGGCCAGTGCTTCGGCCCCGAGGGCCCGCTGGAGTACCAGGAGCCGCACGAGCTGACGGTCGAGGAGATCGCGGACACCGTCAAGGAGTTCGCGGACGCCGCGCAGAACGCCATCGAGGCCGGCTTCGACGGCGTCGAGGTCCACGCGGGCAACGGCTTCCTCCTCCACCAGTTCCTCGCGGAGAACACCAACCGGCGCACCGACCGGTACGGCGGCTCCATCGAGAACCGCATCCGCTTCGCCGTCGAGGTGGTCGAGGCGGTGTCCGAGCGGATCGGCGCCGACCGCGTCGGCGTGCGCATCTCGCCCGCCAACCCGTACAACGACATCGTCGAGGGCGACACCGCCGCCCTGTACGAGGCGCTCGTCGCGGCCCTGCCGCCGGTGGCGTTCCTGCACGTCCTGGAGGGCGGCAACCGCGGCCAGACCGAGGCGCTGCGCGCCCAGTGGACCGGCACCATCATCCTGTGCCCGCACCCGGAGAACCTGGGCGTCCCGGTCACCGCCGAGATCGCCACCGAGGCACTCGAGGCCGGTGTCGCCTGCGCCGTCGCGTTCGGCGCGGCGTTCCTCGCCAACCCGGACCTGCCGGAGCGCGTGCGCGCCGGCGGCCCGTTCAACGCACTGGACACCACCACCTTCTACGGTGGCGACCACCGGGGCTACACCGACTACCCGACGCTGGCCGAGGCCGAGGCCGAGGCCGGTTCCGCGTGAGCGGCCCCGGCCAGATGCTGCTGTTCTCGGGGCGCGCGCACCCCGAGCTGGCGCAGGCCGTGGCGGCCGAACTGGGCACGACGCTGGTCCCGACGAAGGCGATCGACTTCGCCAACGGCGAGATCTACATCCGTTACCAGGCCTCCGTGCGCGGCGCGGACTGCTTCGTCATCCAGAGCCACACCGCGCCGATCAACAAGGCGATCATGGAACAGCTCATCATGATCGACGCGTTGAAGCGGGCCTCCGCCCGCAGCATCACGGTGATCCTGCCGTTCTACGGGTACGCCCGCCAGGACCGCAAGCACAGCGGCCGCGAGCCCATCTCGGCCCGTCTGGTGGCGGACCTGCTGAGGACGGCCGGCGCGGACCGGATCCTGACGGTCGATCTGCACGCCGACCAGATCCAGGGCTTCTTCGACGGGCCGGTGGACCACCTGTTCGCGATGCCGGTCCTCGCGGACCACATCGGGGCCAAGGCCGACCGCGACAACCTCACGGTCGTCTCGCCCGACGCCGGCCGCGTCCGGGTCGCGGACGGGTGGTGCGACCGGTTGGGCGCGCCGCTGGCCATCGTCCACAAGCGGCGCGACAAGGACGTGGCCCACCAGGTCACCGCCCACGAGGTGGTCGGTGACGTAGAGGGCCGGGACTGCGTCCTCGTCGACGACATGATCGACACCGGCGGCACGATCTGCGCCGCCGCCGACGCCCTCTTCGCCCAGGGCGCGCGGGACGTCATCGTGGCGGCCACGCACGGGGTGCTGTCCGGCCCCGCCGCGGACCGCCTCAAGAACTCGCGGGTCAGCGAGTTCGTCTTCACGGACACCCTGCCGGTGCCCGGGGCGCTCGGACTGGACAAGGTCACCGTCCTGTCGATCGCCCCGCTCATCGCGGGCGCCGCCCGTGAGGTGTTCGAGAACGGATCGGTGACCCGGTTGCTCCAGGACCGGTAGGGCCGGGACGGGCGGGCCGAGGGGGCCCGTCCGTACCCCGGGGCGGTGCGCGCGGCGCACCGCCCCGGCAGCCCCACCGGGGGAGCGGTCCTGGTCCCCTGTCCGTCGGTTTCTTTCACTCCGGGCCGCCGCCCGGCTCTTCCGGCTCACCCCCCGCAGTGTCCGCCGGCCTGCGGGTGGCGTCCGCACCGCGGTGAGCCGCTGCAGACCGGGTCTGCCGCAAGGAGCGCGGCCCGGTCGCGCGGGCGTCGAGCACGCCCGCTGTTCCACGAAGGAAGTAAGGAAGCGAGAAATGACCTTTCAGGAGACCAGCGTGCTCGATCCCACCCTTCTGGGAACCAAGGCGTTGCCGGACCTGCTCGCAGAGCGGGTCGCGGAGCACCCGGAGGCGACCGCGGTCGTCTACCGTGACCAGAGCCTCACGTACCGCGAACTGGCCGCCAGAAGCTCGGCCCTGGCCGAGTACCTCAGACATCTCGGTGTCTCGGCGGACGACTGCGTCGGCCTCTTCGTCGAGCCGTCGCTCGACCTGATGATCGGCGCCTGGGGCATCCTGTCGGCCGGCGGTGCCTACCTGCCGCTGTCCCCGGAGTACCCCGAGGACCGGCTCCGGTACATGATCGAGAACAGCCAGGCGAAGATCATCCTGGCCCAGCAGCGCCTGGTGTCCCGGCTGCGCGAACTCGCGCCGAAGGACGTCACCGTCGTCACCCTGCGCGACTCCGACGCGTTCGTACTGCCCGAGGTGGGCACGCCTGCGGCCGCCGCCGAGGGCGCCCACCCCGACAGCCTCGCCTACGTCATCTACACCTCGGGCAGCACCGGCAAGCCCAAGGGCGTGATGATCGAGCACCGCAGCGTCGTCAACCAGCTCGGCTGGCTGCGCGAGACGCACGGCATCGACCGCAGCAAGGTCGTCCTGCAGAAGACCCCGATGAGCTTCGACGCCGCCCAGTGGGAGATCCTCTCCCCGGCCAACGGCGCCACCGTCGTCATGGGCGCCCCCGGCGTCTACGCCGACCCCGAGGGCCTCATCGAGACCATCCACAAGCACGGCGTCACCACCCTGCAGTGCGTCCCGACGCTGCTCCAGGCGCTCATCGACACCGAGAAGTTCGACGCCTGCTCCTCGCTGCAGCAGATATTCAGCGGCGGCGAGGCGCTCTCGCGCAACCTCGCGATCCAGGTCACCCGCGAGATGCCGGGCCGCTCCCTGATCAACCTGTACGGGCCGACGGAGTGCACCATCAACTCCTCCTCGTACACCGTCGACCCGGAGGCTCTGGACGAGGGACCCCAGTCGATCTCGATCGGCAGCCCCGTCCACCGCACCGAGTACCACATCCTCGACAAGGACCTGCGGCCCGTCGGCGTCGGCGAGATCGGCGAGCTCTACATCGGCGGCGTCCAGCTGGCCCGCGGCTACCTGCACCGCCCCGACCTGACCGCCGACCGCTTCCTGGAGATCCCCCTCGGCGACGGCGCCGCCCCCACCCGCCTCTACAAGACGGGCGACCTGGGCCAGTGGAACCCGGACGGCACCGTGCAGTTCGCCGGCCGCGCCGACAACCAGGTCAAGCTGCGCGGCTACCGCGTCGAACTCGACGAGATCTCCCTCGCGATCGAGAACCACGAGTGGGTCCGCAACGCGGCCGTCATCGTCAAGAACGACAGCCGTACCGGCTTCCAGAACCTGATCGCCTGCGTCGAGCTGAGCGAGAAGGAAGCCGCCCTGATGGACCAGGGCAACCACGGCTCCCACCACGCCTCGAAGAAGAGCAAGCTCCAGGTCAAGGCGCAGCTGTCCAACCCGGGCCTGCGCGACGACGCCGAGCTCGCCGCCCGCCCCGCCTACGACCTGCCGGGCGCCGAGGCCACCCCCGAGCAGCGCGCCCGCGTCTTCGCCCGCAAGACCTACCGCTTCTACGAGGGCGGCGAGGTCACCCGGGCCGACCTGCTCGACCTCCTCGGCGCCAAGGTCACCGCGGGCTACTCGCGCAAGGCGGCCGACCTGGCCCCCGCCGAACTGGGCCAGATCCTGCGCTGGTTCGGCCAGTTCGTCAGCGAGGAGCGGCTGCTGCCGAAGTACGGCTACGCCTCCCCGGGCGCGCTGTACGCGACGCAGATGTACTTCGAGCTGGAGGGCGTCGGCGGGCTCCGGCCGGGCTACTACTACTACCAGCCGGTCCGCCACCAGCTCGTGCTGATCAGCGAGCGCGAGGCCACCGGCAAGCCCACCGCGCAGATCCACTTCATCGGCAAGAAGAGCGGCATCGAGCCGGTCTACAAGAACAACATCCTCGAAGTCCTGGAGATCGAGACCGGCCACATGGTCGGCCTGTTCGAGCAGATCCTGCCGTCCTACGGCCTCGACATCCACGACCGCGCCTACGAGCCGGCCGTCCGGGAGCTGCTGGACGTCGCCGACGAGGACTACTACCTGGGCACCTTCGAGCTCGTCCCGCACGCGGGCCCGCGCGAGGACCACGCCGAGGTCTACGTCCAGACGCACGGCAGCAAGATCGCGGACCTGCCCGAGGCCCTGTACCGATACGCGGACGGCGAGCTGACGCACTTCTCGGACGACATCGTCCTCAAGAAGCACGTCATCGCGATCAACCAGTCGGTGTACCAGGCCGCGAGCTTCGGCATCAGCGTGTACAGCCGCGCCCCCGAGGAGTGGATGCACTACATCGCCCTCGGCAAGAAGCTCCAGCACCTGATGATGAACGGGCTGAACCTGGGCTTCATGTCCTCCGGCTACAGCTCCAAGACCGGCAACCCGCTGCCCGCCTCGCGCCGCATGGACTCCGTCCTCGCCGCGAACGGCGTCGAGGGCGGCCCGATGTACTTCTTCGTCGGCGGCCGCATCAGCGACGAGCAGGTCGGCCACGAGGGCATGCGCGAGGACAGCGTCCACATGCGCGGTCCGGCCGAGCTCATCCGCGACGACCTCGTCAGCTTCCTGCCCGACTACATGATCCCGAACCGCGTCGTGGTCTTCGAGCGGATGCCGCTGTCCGCCAACGGCAAGGTCGACGTCAAGGCACTGGCCGCCTCCGAGCAGGTCAACGCCGAACTCGTCGAACGGCCCTTCGTGGCCCCGCGCACGGAGACCGAGAAGGAGATCAGCGCGATCTGGGCGAAGTCCCTGCGGCGCGAGAACGTCTCCGTGCAGGACGACTTCTTCGAGTCCGGCGGCAACTCGCTGATCGCCGTCGGCCTGATCCGCGAGCTCAACTCCCGGCTCGGCGTCTCCCTGCCGCTGCAGAGCGTCCTGGAGTCCCCGACCGTCGAGAAGCTCGCCCGGCGCCTGGAGCGGGAGGTCGCCCAGGAGTCCTCGCGCCTGGTGCGCCTGCACGCGGAGACCGGCAAGGCCAAGCCCGTGATCTGCTGGCCCGGCCTCGGCGGCTACCCGATGAACCTGCGCACCCTGGCCGGCGAGATCGGCCTCGGCCGCTCGTTCTACGGTGTCCAGTCGCACGGCATCAACGAGGGCGAGAGCCCGTACGAGACCATCGTCGAGATGGCCAAGGCGGACATCGAGGCCATCAAGGAGCTCCAGCCGACCGGCCCCTACACCCTGTGGGGCTACTCCTTCGGCGCCCGCGTGGCCTTCGAGACCGCCTACCAGCTGGAGCAGGCCGGCGAGAAGGTCGACAACCTGTTCCTGATCGCGCCCGGCTCCCCGAAGGTGCGCGCCGAGAACGGCAAGGTGTGGGGCCGTGAGGCGTCCTTCGCCAACCGCGGCTACACCACGATCCTCTTCTCCGTCTTCACCGGCACCATTTCCGGTCCGGACCTGGAGAAGTGCCTGGAGACCGTGACGGACGAGGCGTCCTTCGCCGAGTTCATCAGCGAGCTCAAGGGCATCGACGTCGAACTCGCCCGGCGGATCATCTCGGTCGTAGGCCAGACGTACGAGTTCGAGTACTCCTTCCACGAGCTGGCCGAGCGCACCCTCCAGGCGCCGATCAGCATCTTCAAGGCCGTGGGCGACGACTACTCGTTCCTGGAGAACAGCAGCGGTTACTCGGCCGAGCCGCCGACGGTCATCGACCTCGACGCCGACCACTACAGCCTGCTGCGCGAGGACATCGGCGAGCTGGTCAAGCACATCCGCTACCTGCTCGGCGAGGAGTGACGGCGCGGAACCCGCGGTGACGGCCGCCCCGCCGGAGCGATCCGGCGGGGCGGCCCCGTCCGTCGGCGGCCGTCCGGCCGCCGCCGCCGTCTTGTTGACGAGGAGCCACCTCCCATGCGTTTCCATCTCATCGGCCCGTTCGAGATCGTCTCCGACGACGGACGGGTGTACCGGCCGGGGACCCCCAAGGTCTGCCAGACACTGGCGCTGCTGCTCACCCGGCCCCATGAGATCGTCACGGCGGAAGCGCTCATCCACGAGCTGTGGGGCGACACACCGCCCCGCAGCGCCGTCACCACCCTCCAGACGTACGTGTACCACGCCCGCCGGATGCTGGTGAGCCAGGACCTGGTGCCGGCCGGGCGCTCCCTGATCGTCACCAGCCCGCCCGGCTACCGGATCCTCGCCGACGACGCCGAGATCGACATCCGCGTCTTCGAACGGCTCGTCGCCCAGGCCCGCACGGAACTCGGCCGCGCGGACCCGGGCGCGGCGCTGCGCAGCGTCCGGCAGGCGCTCGACCTGTGGCGCGGGCCGGCCCTGTCGAACCATCCCGTCGGCGATGTGCTCGCCGGCCACCTCGTGCACCTGGAGGAGCTGCGCGTACGGGCCTTCGAGATCCGGATCGAGGCGCAGGAGCAGCTGGGCCTGAACCGCGAATCCATCCCCGAGCTGCGCAAGCTCACCAACGACTACCCGCTCAACGAGTGGTTCCACAGCCGGCTCATCGCGGCCCTGGTGGCCGCCGGCCGGCGCGCGGAGGCCATGCGGGCCTACCAGAACGTCCGCCGGATCCTCGCCGACGAACTGGGCATGGAACCCTCGCCGGAACTCCGGCAGCTCCAGGCCCGGCTGCTGAGCCCCGCCCCCCGGCGCGTCCCCGGGCCGCCGGCCGCCGCGGCCCCCCGGGCCGGCGGCGAGCGGTTCGCGGTGCGGACCGGTACCTGATGGGGGCACTGGAGGGCAGGGTCGCCGTGGTCACCGGCGGGACGAGGGGCCTCGGGCTCAAGATCACCGAGGCGTTCGTCGCGGAGGGCGCGCGGGTCGTCGTCGCCGCGCGCGGCGAGGCCGGGGCGGACGCGGCCCTGGCGCACCTGGACGGCCGCGCCGTCTTCCGGCAGACCGACGTACGCGACCCGGAATCGGTGCGCGCCCTGATGGAGGCGGCGGCGGACCGGTTCGCGGGGGTGGACGTCCTGATGGCCAACGCCGGTCTGAGCCGGCCGGGGCCCGCGGCGGGGCTGGCCGGCGCCGACTGGGCGGAGGTCGTCGACACGAACGTGAACGGCCTCTTCCACTGCGTGCAGGCGGCCGTGCCGTACCTGGAGCGGAGCGGGAGCGGACGCATCATCACGATGTCCTCGGCGCTGGGCAGCCGGCCCGCCCCGGGCGCGTCCGCGTACTGCGCGAGCAAGGCGGCGGTGGAGATGTTCAGCAAGGTCATCGCGCTGGAGCTCGCGCCGAAGGGCATCGTCGTCAACTGCCTGGCGCCCGGCTTCATCGACGAGGGCATGGGGCGGCTGCTCAAGCAGAACCAGGCGGTGTGGAGCACGTACGCGCCGAAGGTGGCGCTGGGCCGCATGGGCACCGGCCGGGAGGTCGCCGAGGCCGCCGTCTACCTCGCGGGCGACGCCGGTGCCTACGTCAACGGGCACGTTCTGGAGGTCAACGGGGGCCTGGCCTGGTGAGGCGGAACACCCCGCTCCTGGGCAGGGCCGCTTCCGTTTTTCGAGTGGATCTCCAGAGGGGTCGGAGACTGTCGCCTCCCGCCCACACCACAGAAGGAATCCGCCCGTGTCCCGTCGCCTGTTCACCTCGGAGTCCGTGACCGAGGGCCACCCCGACAAGATCGCTGACCAGATCAGCGACACGATCCTCGACGCGCTCCTCACCGAGGACCCGACCTCGCGCGTGGCGGTCGAGACGCTGATCACGACCGGTCTCGTGCACATCGCGGGAGAGGTGACGACGAAGGCGTACGCGCCGATCGCGCAGCTCGTCCGCGCGAAGATCCTGGAGATCGGCTACGACTCCTCGAAGAAGGGCTTCGACGGCGCCTCCTGCGGCGTGTCGGTGTCCATCGGCGCGCAGTCCCCGGACATCGCCCAGGGTGT
>NZ_JBITDH010000014.1:38246-99123 GCF_044454045.1 Streptomyces sp. NPDC051578 | reverse complement strand
ACACGTCTTTCCCTACTCGCCTGTTAATCTGTTAATCCGCCCTGGCGGGGGGGGGGGCGGGGGGGCGCCGCCCGCCCCCCCCCCGGGGGGGGGGCGGGGCCCGGGGCCCCCCCCGACACGTGGTGGAACCCCGCGCAGTGAACCCGCGCGGTGCACCGGGCGCGCCCGCGCTTGGGCCTCTCCGCGTCCGTGCTCCGGGCCTCTCCGCGTCCGTGCTCCGGGCCTCTCGGTGCCCGCGCTCCGGCCTCTCGGTGCTCGTGCCTCGGCCTCTCGGTTGCTCGTGCGTCGGCTTTCGGCTTCTCGTGCTCGCGCGTCGGCCTCTCAGTGCTCGCGCGGGGCCGGGACCACCCGCTCGACCTCCGGGTGCACGGTGAGCAGCTGGCGCATGGCGTTCTCGGCGCCCAGCGCGTCACCGGCGGCGAGCGCCTCGACCATGCGGGCGTGGTGCGCGACACAGGTCTCGCTGGGACGGTCGCAGGCAGTGACGGGGCTGCCGGAGACCTGGAGGGCGGCGGAGACGATGCCGGAGAGGTGCTCCAGCATGCGGTTGCCGGCGACCTGGATGAGCAGCGCGTGGAACTCGTTGTCGGCGCGAGCGAAGGTGATCGCGTCGCCCTGGCCGAGGGCGTGGCCCATGATCTCGACCATGTCGGCGAGCCGCTGCTGGATGTCGGGGCGGCCGTGGCCGGCGGCGAGGCGGGCGGCCAGCGGTTCGATGGTCCAGCGGAGCTCGTTGAGCTCGCGGCGCTGGTCGTCGCGCTGGGGGCCGAAGGCCCGCCACTCGATGATGTCGGGGTCGAGCAGGTTCCAGTCGGCGACGGGACGGACGCGGGTCCCCACGTTCGGGCGGGCGCTGACGAGGCCCTTGGCCTCCAGGACGCGCAGCGACTCGCGGACGACCGTCCGCGAGACCTCGAAACGCTGGCCGATCTCCTCGGGGACCAGTGGACGGTCCGCTCCGAGGTCGCCGGAGACGATCATCTGGCCGAGCTGCTGGACGAGTTGGCCGTGCAGTCCGCGGCCCCGGCTGCCTGCCGCCCGGCGGCCGACGCGGCTCAACTCGACGTCGGCGCCGTCCCAGTGGGGCGGCCCGACCCGGTCGGACCCGGGGGTCTCCGCGAAGGGGTAGCGGTCGAGTTCGCCCGGGCCTGCGAGACCGGAGTCGGCGTGGCGGGCGGCGGTCATCATGGTGTGCGCAAGGGTACTCACGAATCCTTTGTCGGCTGTGCCTCCATCACCCTTGAGGTCTTTGGTGAAAAGCACACGAAAGGGTGATCGGTGCCACCTACGCAATTGACGACTTATCGTAAAGAACCGGGCCTATTGCGGGGAGTTGCGGTCCCATTCGCGTGAGTCGGACTCCAACGATCCCGATCGCGCCCCGTCTCGCTCCGGAACGGTCAGCATCGGTCTCTCACCAGCGGACTCGGCTACGCAGTCCTGTGAACCCATAGGCGCACAACAGGACGATCAACGACAACACCAGGGCCGTACCGACGGGTTGGGCCATCATCCGCAGGACGCCGAGTACGAAGCGGTCCGCCTCCGGGGGCCAGTGCGCCGCGGACATCCCCCGCAGCCGCGAGACGATCCCGTCCACCGGGTACGCGGACGGCCCGGCCAGCGCCTTGCGCACCAGCGGCACGACCGCCACCGGAACCGCGAGCACCGCGGCCAGGCCGGCCGCCGTGGAGCGGAAGACGGCGGAGGCCAGGACGCCGGCCCAGGCGCAGCCCGCGAGCAGGCCCGCCCAGCTCGCGGCCGGGACGATCCACGGGGCGGGTGAGCGCAGGGGGGCGGCACCGAAGACCAGCCCGACGGCGCAGGCGTCGGCGAGGAGGGCGACGGCCCCGATCAGCAGGGCCAAGGCGGAGCAGACGCCGAGCTTCGCGGTGAGCAGCCCGAGCCTTCGCGGCACGGTGCCCCGGGCCGCCGCCAGGGCGGGGTAGCGGTACTCCTCGCCGAAGGCCAGGGCGCCGAGGAGTCCCGCGCCGAGGGCGGCGGGCGGCAGCGGCAGCAGCTCGGGCCAGGCGGCCAGCACCCGGTCACGGGGCTCGGCGCCGGCCCGGGCGAGCAGTACGGCGGTGATCGCGGAGACGGTGATCACCACGGCGGCGGTGAGCCAGGGGGTGGCGGTGCCGAAGACGCGGAGCAGTTCGTAGCGCAGGGGCCGCAGCGGACCGCCGACCTTGCGGACGGTCGAGGCCACGAGACCGGCGCCCCGGGTGTGGCCCAGGGCCGGCGGGACGTCCACGAGCGCGGCGTGAACGTCGCCGCCGCCCTGGTCGGTCCCGGTACCGGTCGCGGACCAGGTGCCGGCCCAGGATCCGGCGGGCAGCTCGGGGCCGCCGGGGAAGCCGGACGCGGCGTACGCCTCGGGGCCGGCTTGCTGCCCCGCCTGCTGCCCGGCCTCCCGGCGCGATTCCGCACGGGCGTCGATACGCACCTCGGCGCGGGCGTCGGTGGCGCGGGCTTCGGTGCGGGCCTGGGGGACGGGCCGGGCCGGCGTCCCCGCCTCGCCCGCATCACCGCAGTCCCCGGTCTCGTCGGCGAGCTGGTGGACCAGGACCCCGTTGCGGAAGGCCGCTTCGCCCACCTCCGCGCAGTTGCTGCCGTACACGGACAGGCGGGTGCCGCTCTCCGCGACGATCTCGACGGCGCGCTGGGCGGCCCGGGCCTCGCGCCCCAGTACGTCGGCCAGCCGGGCCGCGTGCGGAGTGCGTACGGCGACCCTCGGCCGCAGCCGGGTGCGGGCGAAGTCCGCGGCGTCCTGGTCGGCGACGAGCCGGCCCGCCTCGATGGAGACGACCCGGTCGGCGCCCCGGGCGGCCTCCTTGGCATCGTCGGTGGTGAAGAGCACCGCGCCGCCGAGGGAGGCGTGCCTGCGCAACAGCCCGTACAGCCAGCCGCGTTCGCGCGGGGACAAGTCCGCGGCGGGCTCGTCGAGCAGCAGCGTGCAGGGGTCGGCAAGGAGCGCCGCGGCGAGTGCGAACCGGCGCTCCATCGCGCGCGAGAGGGAGCCGAGCCGGTGGTCGCGCAGGCCTGCGATGCCGACGACCTCCAGCATGGTGTCGGCCCGGGCGGCCGGCACCCCGGCGGCGGCGCAGAGCATCCGCAGTTGGTTGCGGACGGTCCGCGACGGGTTGCCCGGCACGTCCCCGAGCAGGACTCCGACCTCACGGCCGGGATGCGGCACCTGGTGCAGCGGCCGGCCCCGGAAGTAGGCCACGCCGCGGCCCGGTTCGAGTTCGAGCATGAGCCGCAGGGCGGTGGTCTTGCCCGAACCCGGCTCGCCGAGCAGGGCGGTCACGCACCCGGGGCGGGCCTCGAAGGTGAGGTCGTCCACGGCGGGCGGAAGGTCTCGACGGGGTGTGCTGGTGAGTCCGATGGCCTGGAGCATCGCTTCTCTCGCGGGGGGTGAGACCGCTCTGCGGCAGGATGAGTACCGCAAGCAAGATAACGCGATATGTCCGATTTTCGGGGCAGGTGAGCCGCAGACCCGGCCGTGTCGCCACGCGGGCCTGCCCTCTCAGGGGCCGGCCCGGCGATACGGCGCGGGTCGACGTTACGGCGCGGGCCAACGTTACGGGGTGAGCCGGCGGCCCGTTCCGGCAGGACTCGGACCGGGATGATCCGGGCCGGGGCAAACCCGGCCGGGGTGAGCCGGGTAGGGCTAAAGGAGTGTCAGACCTCGGGGCGCAGCATCGGCGGGTTGAGCAAGGTGGCTCCGCCCGCCCTGAACAACTGGGCGGGGCGCCCGCCCTGACGGGTCGTGGTCCCTCCAGCCGGCACCAGGAACCCGGGCGTCCCGGTGACCTTGCGGTGGAAGTTGCGAGGGTCGAGGGCCACGCCCCACACGGCTTCGTAGACGCGACGCAGTTCACCGACGGTGAATTCCGGCGGGCAGAAGGCGGTGGCCAGGGAGGAGTACTCGATCTTGGAGCGGGCCCGCTCCACACCGTCCGCGAGGATCCGCGCATGGTCGAAGGCGAGGCCCGCGGAGGCCTGTTCCCCGGCCGCGAGGAGTTCGTCGACGGGGGCCCAGCGCGCGCTGTTGGCATCGCCGCCCGCCCTGGGCGCGGGCAGGTCCGGCGCCAGGACCAGGTGGGCCACGCTGACCACGCGCATCCGGGGGTCCCGCTTCGGGTCCCCGTAGGTGGCGAGCTGTTCGAGGTGCGCCCCGTTGCCCACGCCCGGAACGCCCGGATCGTGCGCGCACAGGCCCGTTTCCTCGGAGAGCTCCCTGGCCGCGGCTGCCGCCAGGTCCTCCTCGTCGCGCACGAAGCCGCCGGGCAGGGCCCAGCGCCCCTGGAACGGCTGCTCACCCCTGCGGACGACCAGCGCGCAGAGCGCGTGGCGCCGTACGGTGAGCACGACCAGGTCGACGGTGACGGCGAAGGGCGGGAAGGCCGACGGGTCGTAGGGCGACATGCCGCGATCATAGTCGTCTGCCTGACGATAAACAGAGCTTTGGTGATCCCGGAGACGGTGATCCGGAGCTCAGCCTCCAAGTTGCAGCGCATCAGCCGCCTCCTCCACCATGCCGAGCCCCAGACGGCTGACGCGTACGGCGAACGGTTCCCCGGCCACCCGCAGCCCCGAGAGGCGCAGGGCGCCGAGCGGAGCGCCCGCCAGGGGTGCGAGTGCGACCGTCCCGGCCGGGGCGTCCGGGCGGATCCCGGCGAGCGCGGTCAGGACGTGGATCCCGGCCGCCGCCGCCACCGCGGCGGGGCGGCAGGCCGCGGGGTGCGGGAAAGGGGCGCTGCCCGCGGTGCGCTGCTCCGCCGCGTACATCTCCGGAAGCCGGAACCCGAACCTCTCCGCCGCGTCGAGCAGGCCCCGCAGCAGTCCGGCCGCCTCCTTCTCGAAACCGGCCTGGGCCAGCGCCGCCACCGCGACCGCGCTCTCGTGTGCCCGTACGGCTCCGGAGCGGTGACCGAAGGGGTTGTGGCCCGGCTCGCGGGCCGCCATGCTCCGCAGGCCCCAGCCGGAATCCATCGCGGGGGCCCCGAGCAGCCGGGCGAGCTGTTCGGTACGGACCCGGTCGAGCAGGCCGGGGGCGAGCCGGCCACCGCCCAGCAGCCCGGTGTCCAGCAGGTGCGCGGCGGCTCCGGTCAGCCGGGCCAGCGGCCGTCCGTCGGGGTGCAGGGCCGCGGCCGGGCGCCCGCCGTCGGGACCGTCGATCCAGAAGCCGGTCCGGAACCTGCTCCGCAGTTCGGCCGCCCACTCCCGCCACTCCTGCGCCCCGTCACGTCCGCACCCGGCGAGCAGGTCGGCGCCGAGCACGGCTGCCCGGTGCGCGTGGGCCTGGGTTTCGCAGCGCCGGGGTCCCGGGTCGGGGTCGGCCAGGAAGCCGTCTTCGCCCAGGGCCCCGCGCAGCCACCCGAGGCAGCGTTCGGCGGTCGGCAACAGCCGGGCCACCTCCGCCTCGGGAAGCCCCCAGCGCCACGCTTCGGCCAGCACCGCCGGGAAGGCGAGCGTGGCCTCCGTTCCGGTGCAGCCGGGCGGCAGCTGGGGACCGGCCCCGCGCAGTGGCCCGGGGATCTTCCCGGCGTCGGGCCCCCGTCCCGCCGTCTGGGTCCGGGCCAGGGTGCGCAGGGTGGCTCCGGCCAGGCCGGTGCCGAGCGGCAGCGCCATACGGGCCGCCCACAGCGACTCGGCCGGTGCGAGGCCGAGCCGCCAGGGCACCCCTGCCGCGGCGAAGGCGTCACCCGGATCGGCGGGGTCCCTCAGGAGCAGGGCGGCCAGATCCTCGGCGCTGGTCCGGAACCAGGCCTCCGCCCTCGGGTCGTCCCCTTCGGCCCGCCCTTCGGACAGCGGGTTGGCCACCTGCCCGGCCGGGGCGCGCGCGGTGCGGTCGCCGGTGGTGCGGAGCTCGATGGTGCGGGATTGGCCCGGCCCCAGTTCGAGCTGCCAGCGGAGCAGGCCCGAGGAGGCGAGCGCGTCGTCGGGAGGCGGCTCGGCGACGGTAACGGCATGCGCCTCGCCGGTGCTCCAGCGCAGCCCGGCGGCGTGCACCCCGGCGGGGAGCTCCGCTCCGGCGCGGCCGGCCGCCACCGCGGCGAGCTCCGCCAGGTCGGTGCCGAGCGCGAGCTCCACGGGCAGGCGCACCGGCCGTGCCGCGTAGTTGTGCAGGGTGATCCGCTCGGTGCCGTCCGCGTGGCGGACCCGCTCGACTGCGATGTCGGGGTCGGGGCCGGCCTCGGCTCCGGTGCGGACGGTGGCGGTGAAAGCCGCCCGGTCCGCCCCGAGGCTGCGCCCTTGCACGGCGACCGGATCCCGGCCCCCGACGCGCAGGACGCACCGGGAGAGCAGCCGGCGCCCCGCGCGGTAGATCCCGTCGAGCCCGCGACCGGTGAGTTGGCCGTGCTCAGGCGAGATGGCCAGGCAGGGCGCGGCGACGCAGATGACGGCGCCGTGCACGGGCGGCAACTCGGGCCTGCGGGCCGGGGGTACGGGGTGAGCCATGCGTCGCCTTGTCTGCGCTCCGGTCGGTTTCGCTGGTCGGCGGGGCCGGTCACCCACCACCCCCCAGCTGAACGCCCCTGACCCGGCCCGGGTCACGGGCCCCGCCGACGCCTGAGCGCGGTGCCCGGCCCACGGGCCGCCCCCGGCGCTCCCCCACCCGAGCCGTGAGCCGCCCAGCGCTGGGGCGGTCCCCCGCCCGGCTCGCGAGCAGCCGAAGGCCCCCCGCTGCCGGCTCACCGGTCGCTCCCCGTGCCACGACGGGACTGGCGGCGGTCCGGCTTCGGGCGGCGGCCGGGCGGACGGGTGAGCGCGGGCGACCGCTTGCGGCGCGGCTCACGGCGCCTGCGTTCCTCCCGTAGGCACTCCCTGAGGCCCTCCGGGTCGATGCCCTCGTTGCAGGCGTGGTGCAGGAGCTGGGCGAACCTGTAGTCGGCGTCCGCCTGCAGGGCGAGCCCGAGCACGATCCGCGCGGTCGGCTCGTCCCCGGTGGACCACGACACCCAGCCCGCCAAGGTCAGCGGGGCGGCGGCGTGTTCCCCGTACGCCCCGACGCAGCGCCTGGCCAGGGCCCGCCACAGCCGCAGAGCGGGCCCCGCCTCCTCGTCCTCCATCCATTCGGCGGCGATGTCGCGGACCTCCCGGTCCTGCAGGCCGATGATGATCGCGGCGGCCTCGTCGTGGCCGAGCAGTGCGTCGTCCCAACTGTCAGCGCCGGGGCCGGTCTCGGCCGGCGGCGCGAGGGTCAGGCGCCGCATCAGGGTCCGGGCCGTCGCGAGGGTCTGCGCTCCGACCTCCTCCCGGCTCGCCCCGTCGAGGATCTTCGGCACCAGGGCGACGGCGGCACGTTCCAAGGCCTTCTCCTGTTCGACGGCTCGCGTCCC
Organism: Streptomyces sp. NPDC051578; assembly: GCF_044454045.1. NCBI lineage: Bacteria > Bacillati > Actinomycetota > Actinomycetes > Kitasatosporales > Streptomycetaceae > Streptomyces > Streptomyces sp. NPDC051578. The sequence continues at coordinate 91,774 of NZ_JBITDH010000014.1, read as the reverse complement.
TTCGAGAGGTGCCAGGCGGCCTTCGATCTCCTTGAGGGACCCGCGGACCTGGATCCCGGCGAAGGTGGCCGCGGCGGCCATGACCGAGGTGCCGGGCAGGGCCATCGGGTTGCCTTCCGCCGGACAGCAGCGCTCGTCAGGGCAGGTGTAGGACCAGTAGCGGCCACCGGAGAGGCACAGGGCCTCCATGACGGGCACGTCGAGCGCGCCGCAGGCCAGCCGCAGCCGGTGGGCGAGCGGCCGCAGCCGGGTCATCACCCGCTGCGCGCTCTCCCCCGCGAGCGGGTCCTGGCAGAGGAAGACGACGATGCCGTCGGGTTTGCCGCCCCGGCGCTCGCTGCCCCGGATCAGGGTTTCGGCGGCCTGCCGGGCGGTGTCCTCCCATTCCGAGGGCGTCGAGGGGATGCCGACCCGAAGGCGGCCGCCGAAGCGGCCGCCTTCGCCGTGGACGGCGACCAGGACCAGCGAGTCCGTCGGGTGGAAGCCGAGCATGTAGGGCAGTGCGTCGGCCAGCTCGGCCGGGCTGCGCAGGGCGATCTGGGACGCCGTGGAGGATCCGGACGGGCTGGTGGAACGCCGTCCGGACGGACTGGGTGATTCGTGGTTCGTCGTCATGCGTCGACGGTCCCGCGCCTGATCATTTCGCGAAAGGCCTGTGGATAACTCGCCAAGCCGTTCGGATTTCAACATCCACAGGCCGGGTGCGGCATTGGCGCGATGTCAGAGGCATCGGGTTGCATGGGGGGCATGAACGCAGACCTGAGGTCCTCGGCCGATTCCGTACTCGCCCGCCTGGTGGGCGATGCCACGGGCACCGCGCGGCTGCGCGAGGACCAGTGGCGGGCGATCGAGGCCCTCGTCGCGGACAAGCGGCGTGCGCTGGTGGTCCAGCGCACGGGCTGGGGCAAGTCCGCGGTCTACTTCGTCGCCACCTCGCTGCTGCGTGCGAGCGGAGCCGGTCCGACCGTGATCGTCTCCCCGCTGCTCGCGCTGATGCGCAATCAGGTCGAGGCGGCAGCCCGGGCCGGCATCCACGCCCGCACCATCAATTCCGCCAACCCCGAAGAATGGGAGGGGATCCAGGCCGAGGTCGCGGCCGGTGAGGTCGATGTCCTCCTGGTGAGCCCCGAGCGGCTCAACAACCCGGATTTTCGGGACCAGGTGCTGCCCAAGCTGTCCGCCGCCACGGGCCTCCTCGTGGTCGACGAGGCGCACTGCATCTCCGACTGGGGGCACGACTTCCGCCCGGACTACCGCCGGCTGCGCACCATGCTGGCGGACCTCCCGCCGGGCGTCCCCGTGCTGGCCACCACCGCCACGGCGAACGCCCGGGTCACCGCCGACGTCGCCGAGCAGCTGGGCACCGGCGCCGGAACGGACGCCCTGGTGCTGCGCGGCCCGCTGGACCGCGAGAGCCTGAGCCTGTCGGTGCTGCCCCTTCCCGACGCCGCGCACCGGCTCGCCTGGCTCGCCGACCACCTCGGCGAGCTCCCCGGGTCCGGGATCATCTACACGCTGACCGTGGCCGCCGCCGAGGAGGTCACCGCCTACCTGCGCCACCGGGGCCACACGGTCTCCTCGTACACGGGCAAGACCGAGAACGCCGACCGCGAGCAGGCCGAGAACGACCTCCAGGCCAACCGCGTCAAGGCGCTCGTCGCCACGTCCGCCCTGGGCATGGGCTTCGACAAGCCCGACCTGGGTTTCGTGGTGCACCTGGGCTCGCCCTCCTCCCCCATCGCCTACTACCAGCAGGTGGGACGCGCCGGCCGTGGCGTGGAGCACGCCGAGGTCCTGTTGCTGCCGGGCCGTGAGGACGAGGCCATCTGGCAGTACTTCGCCTCCGTGGCCTTCCCGCCCGAGGAGCAGGTGCGCCGGACGCTGGACGTACTGGCCCAGGCGGGGCGGCCGTTGTCGCTCCCCGCGCTGGAGCCGCTGGTCGACCTGCGGCGCACCCGCCTGGAGACGATGCTCAAGGTCCTGGACGTGGACGGCGCCGTACACCGGGTGAAGGGCGGCTGGACGTCGACGGGCGAAGCGTGGAACTACGACGCCGAGCGCTACGCGTGGGTGGCGCGGCAGCGGGCGGCCGAACAGCAGGCGATGCGCGACTACGCGTCGACCACCGGATGCCGCATGGAGTTCCTGCGCCGCCAGCTCGACGACGAGGAAGCAGTGCCCTGCGGGCGCTGCGACAACTGCGCGGGAGCCCGCTTCACCGCGGAGGTCTCCGGGACCGCCCTGGAAACGGCCCGAGGTGAACTGGGGCGCCCCGGCGTCGAACTGGAGCCGCGCAAGATGTGGCCGACGGGTCTGACGGCCGTGGGCGTGGACCTCAAGGGCCGTATCCCGCCCGGGGAGCAGGCTTCCACGGGCCGTGCGCTCGGCCGGCTCTCGGACATCGGCTGGGGCAACCGGCTGCGCCCGATGCTCGCCCGGCAGACGCCCGATCAGCCGGTTCCGGACGATGTCGTCCAGGCGGTGGTAGCGGTGCTCGCCGACTGGGCCCGGGGCCCGGGCGGTTGGGCTTCGGGTGCTCCTGACGCTCCCGCACGACCGGTCGGCGTCGTCGCGTTGCCCTCGCGCAGCCGTCCGCAGCTGGTCGGCTCCCTGGCGGCGCGGATCGCCGAGGTGGGAAGGATGCCGCTGCTCGGAGCGCTCTCCTACACCGACGAGGCACCGGAGTTCGGCCTTCCCTCCTCCAACAGCGCCCAACGCGTGCGAGGACTCCATCTCGCCTTGACCGTACCTCCTGCCCTGGCTGCGACACTGGCGCAGGCGGACGGTCCGGTGCTCCTCGTGGACGACCGTGCGGAGAGCGGCTGGACGCTCGCGGTGGCCGCCCGGCTGCTCCGCCGGACGGGCGCGAAGGAGGTGTTCCCCCTGGTGCTGGCGCTCCAGCCATAACGAATGCGTCATGCACGGCGTGGCGGGGCAAGGATATGAACGGCATACCGGCGAATTCCGGTCGGTGGCCCCAAATGCTCATTGCCCCATGCTCGCGGGCCACGCGAGAATCGGAGAGCTCCCGATCGGCTCGTCGGCACTCCCCAGGGCCGTGCCGCGGCGCGCCCACATCCCAGCCGTGCCCGTCCTCGGGCGTGTACCCGAAGGGAGGACCGTGACCATCGGATTCGCCCCGCCCTCGACCACGTCCCTGACCACGGCCACCGGCGGCGCCAGTCGGCACGGCAGACTGCTCGAACCAGCCGAATGGTCGGCGGCGGGGGTACCCCTGCTGAGCAATCCGCGCGAGGTCGTCAGCGGGCTGCACTCCAGGCACCAGCCCGTGCCGTCCACCGCCGTGATCGCCGTGCTCGACCCGGAGGAACGGCTCGTCGCGAGTGCCTCGTTCGTGCAACGGTCCGCCTCGGCCGACGGCTGGGAGTACCGCAACGCGCTGCTGTCCCGGCTGCGTCGCGTGCTGCCGCACGACCTGCGGCGCCGGACCCCCGTGCGCACGGCGGTGCTGCTGTACTGCCGTGAGGGCGACGAGCGGTGGACCGAGGAGGACGGCGCCTGGATGTGGGGGCTGCGGGACGCCTGCACCCTGCACGGGCTGCGCTGCGGTGCGTACATCACGCTGACGCACGGAGGCTGGCAGGTGCTCGGCGAGGGCCGCGGCGGCCGCAGACCCAGCTCGGACTCCCGTCCCGAGTTCCTCGGTGCCACGTCGGCCGAACCGGCCCAGGCGCCCCTGCGCACCGGCGGCGGCGCGGCCGAGGCCTTGCGTCACACCGCCGCACGCTGAGCCCGTCGCGGCTCAGCGCGGCGCCGGAGCACTCCACCGGAACCCGGCCCCGTGGAAGGGGCTGCAGCGGGGCCGACTCCCGGCCCGCCCCGCTCTCCCCGCCCGCACCGGAGTACGGGCCGTCAGACCCCCGCGCCGAGCACGGAGTTGATCTGCTGCGCGTCGCCGCACACGATCAACAGCGCACCGGCCCGGGCGAGCGCGACCGGCAGCGCACCGGCCACCGCGTCGAGCGGACCGCCGTTGGCCGCGAAGACCACGACGGGACGGCCCGCGGCGCGCTTGGCCTGCGCCGCGTCCGCGTAGAAGACGTCGTCCCGGGCATCGTGCTGCGCCCAGTACGCGGCCTCGCCGAAGGACAGTTCGTGCGCGGCCCACGGGTGCGGGTCGCCCGTGGTGAGCACCAGGATGTCACCGGGCGCACGCCCGGTGTCGAGCAGCAGGTCGACGGCCTCCTCGGCCGCGTCCAGCGCGCCCTCGGCCGAAGCCGGGATCAGCTGGACCTGGGGCACCGCCGCCGAGACGGACGGCGTGGTGGGGGCTGCGGGAACGGGTCCGGGGGTGGTGGCCTGCGCCGCACGCTGCACGGGCGGGGCGGGCCTGGGGGCACCACCCGCGCGGCCGGTCGCCGCGGGGGAGGGCCCGGGGCGCCCGGGCCGGGGTACGGCTGCGGGACGCGGACCAGGTACAGGGCGGGGGGTCTGCGCGGTGCGGCTCGCGGCCGGCGTGACGCGGGGACCCTGGGCACTCTCGTGAATCTGAGGCTCCTCGGGGGTGAGAGGCATGAGTTGACATCTATCAAACACCGGTACGAAACGTACCGGCGCATGGCACGTGGGCGCGATCAGAAATCGAAGCCGAGTTGGCCTCCGTTTTCCAGCTCCGCCGATTCCTCGCCGCGGCGCACCTTCTTGAGGTGCCGCCACTGGGGCAGGGCATCGAGGTACGACCACGAGAGCCGGTGGTACGGGGTGGGCCCGAGCTCCTCCAGGGCCGCCCGGTGCACGGGCGAGGGGTAGCCGGCGTTCGCGGCGAAAGCGAAGTCCCTCATCCCGGCGACCTGTTCACCGAGTTCGGCCATCATCCGGTCGCGCCGGACCTTGGCGATCACCGAGGCCGCGGCGACCGCGACGCAGGACTGGTCCCCCTTGATCACCGTACGGACCCGCCAGGGCGGTCCGAGATAGTCGTGCTTGCCGTCGAGGATCACCGCGTCGGGCCGCACCGGCAGGGCCTCCAGGGCGCGCACCGCCGCGAGCCGCAGCGCGGCGGTCATGCCCAGCTCGTCGATCTCCTCCGGCGAGGCGTGCCCGAGGCCGTGCGCGGTGACCCAGCCCTCCAGGATGTCGAGCATCGCGTCCCGGCGCTTGGGGGTGAGCAGTTTGGAGTCGGTGAGTCCCGCGGGCGGCCGGCGCAGGCCGGTGATCGCCGCGCACACGGTGACCGGACCGGCCCAGGCCCCTCGTCCGACCTCGTCGACCCCGGCGATGACCTTGGCGCCGGTGGTTGCACGGAGGGAGCGCTCGACGGTGTGGGTGGGTGCTTCGTACGGCATGGCGCCAGCAAGGGTACGCCGCCCCGCGCCACCTGCACACCCCGCCCCGAGCCCGGCGAGCGGGCCGGGTTCCCGGCGGGGTCACGCCCGGAGCATCGGCACCATCACCTGGTCGATCAGCTGGGCGATGTCCTGGTCGTCCCATTCGCTTCCGTACATCTTTGCGCGGTACATCAGCATGGCGGGAATGACGTCGGCAACGAAGGGAATGTTCGCGTCCGGTCGGACTTCTCCCCGCTCGACGCCCCGCCGCACAAGGGTCTGGATCACCGCCTGAGCGGGTTCGTGCAGCCCGTTCCAGATGACGCCGCGAAACCGGTCCGCGTGGTCGGGGTCGCATTCGTGAAGTACCGCGCGCAGGGCGACGCCGGCGCGTGAGCGCATCACGTCACACATCCGCGCGCACAACCCGTAGAGGTCGTCACGGATCGACCCGGTGTCCGGGATCCGATCCAGCGGCGGCAGTCCGGCCGCCAGCACCTCGGCCACGAGCGCGGCCTTCGAGGGCCAGCGACGGTAGAGCGCGGCCTTGCCGGTCCGCGCGGCACCCGCGACGCCCTCCATCGTGAGCGCGTTCCAGCCGACGGTGCTCAGTTGCTCCAGGGCCGCGTCCAGGATGGCCCGTTCGAGCTCGGGGCCCCTCCGGCGGCCCGGGGGCGCCTGCGACCAGGGGGAACCCGTCATGCTCCATACCTCCGACGGCCCGCGTGCCGATCGCACGTTTTTTCAGCCTTAGTGAACGCTTGCGTTCACTAAATGTAACTCCTACCGTGGTGCGCGAGTGAACGGATGCGTTCACTATTTCACTTCGGGGGGATCCTCAGTGACAAGCGTTCAACTCGACAAACCTCGGATACCGGGAGCCGCCCGCCACCCGGGCCGTCCCGGTGTGGCGCTCGCGGTGATCGCCGCCTGCCAGCTCATGGTCGTGCTCGACGCGACGATCGTGAACATCGCGCTCCCGCACATCCAGACCGCGCTCGCCTTCTCCACCACCGACCTGTCCTGGGTGCTCAGCGCCTACACCCTCACGTTCGGCGGCCTGCTCCTGCTCGGCGGCCGGGCCGGCGACATCCTCGGCCGGCGCCGGGTCTTCATGACCGGAATCCTGCTCTTCACCCTCGCCTCCCTCCTCGGCGGATTCGCCCAGGAGCCCTGGCAGCTCCTGGCCGCCCGCGCCCTCCAGGGAGTCGGCGGCGCCATCGCCTCGCCGACCTCGCTGGCGCTGATCACCACGACGTTCCCGGAAGGGCCCGAACGCAACCGGGCCTTCGGCGTGTTCGCCGCCGTCTCGGCCGGCGGCGGCGCGATCGGGCTGCTGGCAGGCGGCATGCTGACGGAGTGGCTCGACTGGCGCTGGGTCCTCTTCGTCAACGTGCCGATCGGCGTCCTGATCGCCGCCCTCACACCGATGTTCATCAGCGAGTCCGAACGCCACCCGGGCCGTTTCGACATCGCCGGAGCACTCACTTCCACCGGCGGCATGGCCTCGCTGGTCTACGGGTTCATCCGCGCGTCCGAGGACGGGTGGCGCGACTCGCTGACCATCGGCTCCTTCGCCGCCGCGGTGGTGCTGCTCGCCCTGTTCGTCGTCATCGAGTCCCGGGCTCGCGAACCCATCATCCCGTTGCGGATGTTCGCCGACCGCAACCGCGCCGGCACCTACGTGATCATGCTCGGGCTGGCCGCGGCGATGTTCGGCATGTTCTTCTTCATCGTCCAGTTCGTACAGAACGTGCTCGGCTTCTCACCGATCCAGTCCGGTCTCGGCTTCCTGCCCGTGACCGTCGCCATCGTCACCGCCGCCGGGCTCTCACAGCGGTTCCTGCCCCGCTTCGGCCCCAAGCCGTTCATGGTGGCCGGGTCCGCGCTCACCGGTTCGGGCCTGGCCTGGCTGAGCTTCATCGAGACGGACAGCTCGTACGTGTCCGGGGTGCTCGGGCCGATGGTGCTGTTCGGCTTCGGCATGGGACTGAACTTCGTGACCCTCACCCTCACCGCCGTCTCAGGGGTGGCCCCCCGCGAGGCGGGCGCGGCCTCGGGGCTGCTCAATGCCAGCCAGCAGGTCGGCGGCTCGCTCGGCCTGTCCATCCTGGTCACCGTCTTCGGCACCGCCAGCCGTGGCGAGGCCACCCAGCAGATCCCGTCCTTCATGGCGAAGGCGGACCCCGGTCAGCTGGCCGCCTTCAAGCAGACCGGACGCCTGCCCGACCCGTGGGGCGACCTCGTCCTCACCCAGGGCATCTCCACCGCCTTCCTGGCCGCCGTCGCGATGGCGGGACTCGCCCTGGCCACCGCGCTGCTGGTGATCCGGGTGCGCAAGAGCGACCTGGAGGCCCTCAGCGGAACCGCCGCCGAGGCCGGTCCGGCGGCCTGAGCGGGCAAGACCGTACGCGGACCCGGGCGCCCGGAAACACATCCGGCGCGCCCGGGCCCCGTCACGCCTGCGACGCCCCGGCGCTCAGGACCCGGCCGCAGCCCTCAAGCCGCTGCCCCGGCGCTCAATACCACTCCCCACTCGGCCCGGCGCCCCCGCACTCAGCGCGGCGCCCCGGGCAGCCAGCCGGGGAGGGGCTCGGTCCGAGCCAGCCACGCCTGCGGCAGCACCGCATCGCCGCGCGCGCCCAGAACCCCGCCGACGATGGCGCACGTCGTGTCCACGTCCCCACCCACCTGCGCGGTGGTCCAGAACGCCCGCTCGTAGTCGTCCAGCGAGCGCGCCGCCGACCACAGGGCGAACGGCACCGTGTCGTGGGCGCTGGTGCGCCGGCCGCAGCCCAGGACCGCCGCGACCGTGGTGGCGTCGCCGTAGTCCAGCATGTCCCGCGCCCGCCTCAATCCGGCGCCCACGGCGCTGCGCGGCACCAGCGCGATGACCCCGTCCAGCAGGTCGGCGGCCTTCGGCGGCCCCGCCTCCTCCGCCGCGAGCGCGGCCGCGGCGGCGACGGCCATCGCCCCGCACACCGCCTCGCGGTGCTGGTGGGTGGTGTACGCGGAGATCTCCGCCTGGTGCGTGGCCTGCTCGGGATCGTCCGCGTACCAGGCGCCGAGCGGTGCGATGCGCATGGCGGCGCCGTTACCCCAGGAGCCCTGCCCGTTGAAGAGCTCGGCCGCGAGGGTGCGCCAGTCCTCACCCTCGCGGATCAGACGCAGCATCCGGTTGACGGCGGGTCCGTAACCGCGGTCGAAGTCGTGGTGGTGGGCGAAGGAGGCGGCCAGCGCGTCCTGGTCGATGCGCCCGTGGTCGGCGAGGACGGCCACCACCGAGCAGGCCATCTCGGTGTCGTCGGTCCACTGCCAGGTCTCGCTGCCCGCGGGCAGCTCGCGCCGCTTGAGCAGCGGATAGTTCACGGGGACGAAGTACTGGGAGCCCAGCGCGTCCCCCAGGGCCAGCCCGCGAAGGCTGGACATGGCGCGTGCGTAGCGCCTCTCGGGAGTGGAGTCAGAGGTCATCCCACGTCACTTTAGTCGTCGAGGTCGTAAGGCTCCGGTGTGGTCCACCGCTCAAACGGGCGGTCCAGGCGGTACCGGCCGTCCGGACCCAGCACGAGTGTCCTGAATTCTCCGTTCCCCGGATTGGACAGGGCCTCGAACTCGGCCACCGACCAGTGGAACCAGCGCATGCAGAACAGCCGCATCGTCAGTCCGTGCGTCACGAGCAGCACGTTCTCGGGGTGGTCCGGTGCCTCGAAGCTGCGGTACAGGCTCTCCAGGAAGGATCCGACCCGGTCGTACACGTCGGCGCCCGACTCGCCCTGCGCGAAGCGGTAGAAGAAGTGCCCGTACGCGTCCCGGTACGCCTTCTGCAGGCGTACGTCGTCGTGGTCCTGCCAGTTCCCCCAGTCCTGTTCGCGCAGTCTCGGCTCCTCCCTCATCCGGACCCGTGTCGGGTCCAGCCGCAGCTCGCGGAACGTCTGCAGGGTCCGGCGGTAGGGGGAGACGTAGGCACTGATGCGCTCGTCCCCGAACAGTTCGCGCAGCCGTGCGCCGGCCTGCCGGGCCTGCTCGCGCCCGGTCGGCGTCAGCCGCAGGGCGTGGTCGGGCTCCCGCTCGTACACCGTGTCGTCGGCATTGCCCTGGGATTCCCCGTGCCGGACGAGGACGATGCGCCTTGGTCGTACCATTCCACGACCCTATTCGGCCACCGACGCGCGATTCGAACGGGCACGCCGGTAGGGCCACCGCTCGTCTTACGGTCATACCGTCCAGGAGGGTTCGAGGTCGACGACGTCACCGGTGAGCGCCTCCACGTCGGCCTCGGTCTGCGCGCGCAACGAGAGCCGCTCGACCCGCTCCTGCCGGTATTTGCCGTGCTCGGCAGCCGCCCGCCACATCGACAGCACCAGGAACTCCCGCCCCGGGGCTTCCCCGAAGAGGCCGCGGATCATGCCGGGTGACCCGGCCATGGCCGGGTTCCAGACCTTCTCCTGCATCAGGGCGAAGTGCTCCACGCGCCCCTCCCGCACCCGGGTGTGGGCCACCCGGACCACGTCGGCGTCGGAGAAGCGCGGCTCGAAGCCGGTCTTCACATCGAAGCGGTACTCGAAGAGCGTGACCCGCGCGTCGGTGAAGGTGCCGTTCTGCGAGGCGGCCAGCCGGTCGTGCGACCGGGCCATGAAGGAGTCGTAGAAGGAACGGCTCTCCCAGAACGCGAAGACATGCGCCACCCCCTGCCGGCCACGGCTCCATCCGCCGCCCTGCCCCCTGAATCCGGGTTCGCCCGGCAGCCCCGCCCATTTGCGCTGCCCACGCTCGAACCCGCGTCGGTCCGTCACCGTGCAGCGAATCCACTTGACCAGCACCGCGCCATCGTACGGGCCCGGCGCGGCCCGGGTCAGTCCTCGGCGCGGAAGATCCCCACGAGATCAGCCGCCTCCCGCTCGGACAGCCGAAGGCCGAACTCCCGGCCGAGCAAAGGGATCACCTCATCGGCGGTCACGGTCCGGCTCTCCACCCGCCCGTCCGGGTACCAGTGGGTCAGCTCGCGCCCCAGGAGAGCCACCCGGACCTCCTCGCCGGGCAGTTGGACGATGACCTTGCCGAGGAAGGCGGAGCGCGGGTGCGAGGAGCTGTAGTGGTTCAGCACCACGTAGTCGACGGGGTGGTAGGGCTGCGGGGTGAAGGCGTAGAGGTCGCGCCAGGTCCCCTCGCGCAACCAGCGCAGGACGAGGAGGCCGTCCTCCTCCCGGTGGACGGCGTACGTCCACCCGCCCTGCCGTACTTCGGCTCCGGGGCGCCCGAGCGGGACGGGCTCGAACGGTCCGGGATACCCGTATCCCGCGTCGCACAGCCAGGGTTCACCCTCGACGGTGACGATCAGGACGGCGTGCGTCACCGGCAGCAGGGAGTCCCCGCGGGCCCTGTTGCGGGCGCCGCGCCCCACGACCTCGAAGCCGATCCGCTGGAGGGCGGCGGCCAGCAGCGAGTTCTGCTCGTAGCAGTAGCCTCCGCGGCGGCGGTGCACGAGCTTGTCCTGCACTGACTTGACGTCCAGCTCGACGGGGCGGCCGAACGTGACGTCCAGGCTCTCGAAGGGTATGGCGGCGGTGTGCGCCCGGTGCACTGCGTACAACGTCTCCAGGTCGGGCCGTAGTTCCCGGCCCCGCCCTTCGTCCCCGCCACTCCCGCCGAGGCCGATCCGCGCAAGATACGCGTCGAGGTCCAGCTCGTCACCGCTCCACATGGCTCTCCCACTCCCCCGTGTGAAATCCGGGAGCCGCGGCGATCACCACACCCCCACACCATGATCGTCGCGCCATCCTTCCCCCGCCACCCCCTTCCGCCTGCCCCCGCGCCGCCCCCGGCCCACAGCAGCGCGCTCAGAGGCCGAGCAACTCCGCAAGGGTGCCGCCGAGGACCCGGTCACGCAGCGCACCCGGGCCGGTCACTCGCTCGATGGTGGCGCGGGCGAGCAACGGGTCGCCGTAGGGCGCGTCCGAACCGAACAGGGTGCGGTCGGGCACCTCACCGATAGCCAGCCGCACCGCGAAGACGATGTTCGCCGTCGACAGTTCCAGGTACACGTTCGGGGCGTTTCGGGCCAGCTCGATGGCCGTCAGCCAGTTCATGCCGCCGAGTTGGCCGATCACCAGCGGAACGCTCGGGTGGCGTCGCGCCAGCGCCGCGAGAGTCGTCAGGTCTTCCGCCGTGGTCGGCGCGAACCCGTGCACGACGACCGGTAGCCCCCCGTGATCGGCAGCCGCCCGGAGAACCGGTTCGATCAGACCTGCCCCGCCCGGTGGCGGAGTCAACTCGCCGATGCCCCTGAAACCGCGGCCGACGACTTCCCGCTCGACCTCCTCCGCTATCTGCTGCGCCGACAGGTCCAGCCGAACCTTGCCGAAGCCGATGAAACGGTCGGGATGCGCCGCGCACGCGGCGGCGAGTTCCTCCCGCGCGGCCTCGTGGCCGTCCGGCCCGCTGGAGCGTCCGCTGATCGTCTCGCTCAGCACGCTCATTTCATGCCGCAGCGAGGTCAGATCGGTGGCCCGCTCCGGATGCGGCCGGGTGCCGAAGAGCACGGCACGGTCGACACCTGCCTCGTCCAGCAGGGCGATATGGCTGTGCACGGGATCGTGAACGTGGCTGTGCGCGTCGATGATCAACGGTTGCTCCTGGTCAGGGCCCATGGCGGTGACGGAATGCCGCCGCCGGTCCCATCGTTGGAGGTTGACACCGTGACAAGGTCAAGCCGACGGAGATGACGATGTTGATCGGGCAGCTGGCCCAACGAACCGGGACGAGCGAGCGCCTGCTCCGCTACTACGAACGCGTGGGCCTCCTCGCTCCGGACCGTCAGGCCAACGGATACCGCGACTACGACGATGCGGCCGAGCAGAGGGTGGGGCAGATCCGCTCCCTGCTGGCGGCAGGGCTGCCCACCTCCTTGATCCGGCAGGTGCTGCCCTGCGCCCTCGCCGACGGCTCGCTACGTCCGTGCCCGGGAGTGCTGGACAAGCTGCGCGCCCAACTCGCCCGCCTCGACGAGCGCGCGGACGAGTTGACACAGGCCCGCCAAACCCTGACCCGGGCCATAGCGACAGCGCAACGAGCCGGATAGCCGCGCGCGCTGCGGGCCCGGGCCGGGCCGCATTCGGTCCGACAGCCACGCCGGGCAAAACGCGGGTGGGGTGTCCGCGTAACGCGGACACCCCACCCGAGCTGCTCCTTCACCCCCGCCAAGGGCTCTGGGTCAGCTGCAGCCGCTGGTCGAGCCGCAGCCCTCGCAGATGTAGCAGGAGCCGGCGCGCTGCATCTTCGTACCGCAGGAGAAGCAGAGCGGGGCGTCGGCGGAGACGCCGAGCTGCATCTCGACGAGTTCGGCGCTGGAGTGCGCCGTCTTCGGGGCCGGGACGGTGACCGGGGCGGCGAGGGCCGGCTTCGGCTGCTCCGTCGGGACCGACGCGAGCGGGGCCGACTGGGCCAGCGACTCCGTGTCCAGCTCCTCCTCGTCCAGCGGCTCGTACGAACCGGTGTCGAGGTGGCGCTGACGCTCCTCGGCGGTGTGGATGCCGAGCGCCGAGCGGGTCTCGAACGGCAGGAAGTCCAGCGCCAGGCGGCGGAAGATGTAGTCGACGATCGACTGCGCCATCCGCACGTCCGGGTCGTCCGTCATGCCGGCCGGCTCGAAGCGCATGTTCGTGAACTTCGAGACGTAGGTCTCCAGCGGCACGCCGTACTGGAGGCCGACGGAGACGGCGATCGAGAAGGCGTCCATCATGCCCGCGAGGGTGGAACCCTGCTTGGACATCTTGAGGAAGACCTCGCCCAGGCCGTCGTCCGGGTAGGAGTTCGCGGTCATGTAGCCCTCGGCGCCACCGACCGTGAACGAGGTCGTGATCCCCGGACGGCCCTTCGGCAGGCGCTTGCGGACCGGGCGGTACTCGATGACCTTCTCGACCGCGGCCCGGATGGTGTCCTCCGCCTTGGCGGTGACCTCCTCCTTCTCCTGTTCCTTCTTCTTCGCGGAGAGCGGCTGGCCGACCTTGCAGTTGTCGCGGTAGATCGCGAGCGCCTTGACGCCCATCTTCCACGCCTCGAAGTAGATCTCCTCGATCTCTTCGACGGTCGCCGACTCCGGCATGTTGACCGTCTTGGAGATCGCACCGGAGATCCACGGCTGGATCGCGGCCATCATGCGCACGTGGCCCATCGGGGAGATGGAACGCTCGCCCATGGCGCAGTCGAAGATCGAGTAGTGCTCGGTCTTGAGGCCCGGGGCGTCGACGACCACACCGTGCTCGGCGATGTGGGACACGATCGCCTCGATCTGCTCCTCCTGGTAGCCCAGGCGGCGCAGGGCCTGCGGGACGGTGCCGTTGACGATCTGCATCGAGCCGCCGCCGACGAGCTTCTTGAACTTGACCAGGGCCAGGTCCGGCTCGACACCGGTGGTGTCGCAGGACATCGCCAGACCGATGGTGCCGGTCGGGGCGAGGACGGAGGCCTGGGAGTTGCGGAAGCCGTTCTTCTCGCCGAGACGCAGGACGTCCTGCCAGGCCTCGGTGGCCGCCGCCCAGATCGCGTTGTCCAGGTCGTCGGTGCGCGGCGCGACGGCGTTCGCGTCGGCGTGCTGCTTCATCACGCGCTTGTGCGACTCGGCGTTGCGGGCGTAGCCGTCGTACGGCCCGACGATCGCGGCCAGCTCGGCGGAGCGCCGGTACGCCGTACCGGTCATCAGCGAGGTGATCGAGGCGGCGAGGGTGCGGCCGCCGTCCGAGTCGTAGGCGTGGCCCGTGGCCATCAGAAGGGCGCCCAGGTTGGCGTAGCCGATGCCGAGCTGACGGAAGGCGCGGGTGTTCTCGCCGATCTTCTGCGTCGGGAAGTCCGCGAAGCAGATCGAGATGTCCATCGCGGTGATGACCAGCTCGACGACCTTGGCGAAGCGCTCCGCGTCGAAGGACTGGTTGCCCTTGCCGTCGTCGTGGAGGAACTTCATGAGGTTCAGCGAGGCGAGGTTGCAGGACGTGTTGTCCAGGTGCATGTACTCGCTGCACGGGTTGGACGCGGTGATGCGGCCGGACTCGGGGCAGGTGTGCCAGTTGTTGATCACACCGTCGTACTGGATGCCCGGGTCGGCACAGGCCCACGCGGCCTCGGCGAGCTTGCGGAAGAGCGCCTTGGCGTCGACCTTCTCGATGACCTCGCCGGTCATGCGGGCGCGCAGGCCGAACTCGGTGCCGTTCTCGACGGCCGTCATGAACTCGTCGTTCACGCGCACGGAGTTGTTGGCGTTCTGGTACTGGACGGACGTGATGTCGTCGCCGCCCAGGTCCATGTCGAAGCCCGCGTCGCGCAGGGCGCGGATCTTCTCCTCTTCCTTCACCTTGGTGGCGATGAAGTCCTCGACGTCCGGGTGGTCGACGTCCAGGACGACCATCTTGGCCGCACGGCGCGTGGCGCCGCCCGACTTGATCGTTCCGGCGGACGCGTCGGCGCCGCGCATGAAGGAGACCGGACCGGAGGCGTTGCCACCGGAGGAGAGGAGCTCCTTGGAGGAGCGGATGCGGGAGAGGTTCAGGCCGGCACCGGAGCCGCCCTTGAAGATCATTCCCTCTTCCTTGTACCAGTCGAGGATCGACTCCATGGAGTCGTCGACGGCCAGGATGAAGCAGGCGGAAACCTGCTGCGGCTGGGGCGTGCCGACGTTGAACCACACCGGGGAGTTGAAGCTGAAGATCTGGTGCAGGAGGGCGTACGTCAGCTCGTGCTCGAAGATCTCGGCATCCGCGGGCGAGGCGAAGTAGTCGTAGTCCTCGCCGGCCTTCGTGTAGGTCTTCACGATCCGGTCGATGAGCTGCTTGAGACCGGTCTCGCGCTGCGGGGTGCCGACCGCGCCGCGGAAGTACTTGCTGGTGACGATGTTGACCGCGTTCACCGACCAGAAGTCGGGGAACTCGACGCCACGCTGCTCGAAGTTGACCGAGCCGTCGCGCCAGTTGGTCATGACGACGTCACGGCGCTCCCAGCTCACCTCGTCATACGGGTGCACGCCCGGGGTGGTGTGGATGCGCTCGATCCGCAGGCCGCTCTTGGCAGCCTTGGTCCCCTTGGCGCGGGAACCTCGTGCCGAGCCGCTCGCCGTCTCTGTCATGCCGCCTCCCATATGCGGGCAAAAACGCCCTGATGTGCCAGCGATATTCCGCAGCACGGTGCCGTGTGTCTGTATCTACGTATCTACGAATCTCGCCTGGCCGACCGGGCCGGGCCGCACTGGCGGCCCGTCCGGTCAGTCGGCGGCGGAGGCGGGCACGGGGACGACCGCTGGGGTCCCCCCCGGCTCGCACTCATGGGGGTGAGACTGCCGTTCGCGGAGCTCCGCGATGGCGGTCTCGAAGTCTTCGAGGGTGTCGAACGCTTTGTAAACCGACGCGAACCGCAGATATGCGACCAGGTCGAGTTCCTGCAACGGGCCGAGTATGGCCAGACCCACGTCGTGCGTGGTCAGCTCGGCGCTCCCGGTGGCGCGCAGCGCCTCCTCGACCCGCTGGCCGAGCTTGGCGAGGGCGTCCTCGGTGACCGGACGCCCCTGGCACGCCTTGCGGACGCCGGAGATGACCTTGGAACGGCTGAAGGGTTCGGTCACACCGCTGCGCTTGATCACCATCAGTGAGGCCGTTTCCACCGTGGTGAAACGACGGGAGCAGTCGGGGCACTGACGGCGTCGGCGGATCGACGTGCCGTCGTCGGTGGTGCGGCTGTCGACGACCCGGCTGTCGGGGTGCCTGCAGAAGGGGCAGTGCATGGTCCCTCACCCTCCCTCTTAGGCACGACTGATCACCTCACCAGGCCCCTGAGCGGCAGGAACGAGGCTCTGCCGGGGGCTGGTGAAGCAGCCACCAGCATATGCGATGCCGGGAGCCAGAGCGGACCCGGGACCACAACTTCTGGGTGGCAGCGCTCATCCAACCACTAGATCTTGGGTTGTGGTGGATTTACGGCCCGCTGCGTGTCGTGATGTTGGATGGCCGGTTCCCGGGGCCGGCGGTGCCACACTGGGTGCGGGCCCGCACGGCGTCGATCCGACCCGGAAGGGTACCGTAGGCGGCATGGGGACGGCCGAACCCGCGTTCGGTCAGACTGTCGGTCCATACACCTCTTGATGTGCTCCAGGTGGACGATCTGCGATATTTCACTCGAACGTGTGTTTGGCGCAACCTTTCGAAAGCAACTACCGTTGTCCAGCTAGGGAGAACATTTCGAGAGGGGCCGACGTGACCACGACCGCAGACAGTGCCACCATCACTGCCCAGAACCGCTCCCAGAGCCGACTTGAGCCGGTGCATGCCATGAATGACGCACGTCAGAACCCGGAGGCGGAGCCCGTGCGCCCCGCACGCTCGCTGCCAGGGCGACCTCCAGGCATTCGCGCCGACAGCTCCGGGCTCACGGACCGGCAGCGCAGGGTCATCGAGGTCATCCGCGATTCGGTTCAGCGCCGGGGCTACCCGCCGTCGATGCGGGAGATCGGCCAGGCGGTCGGCCTGTCGAGCACGTCGTCGGTCGCCCATCAGCTGATGGCCCTGGAGCGCAAGGGGTTCCTGCGGCGCGACCCGCACCGCCCGCGGGCCTACGAGGTGCGCGGCTCGGACCAGCCCAGCTCGCAGCCCACCGACACCACCGGCAAGCCCGCCGCCTCCTACGTTCCCCTGGTCGGCCGGATCGCGGCCGGTGGTCCGATCCTGGCCGAGGAGTCGGTGGAAGACGTCTTCCCGCTCCCCCGCCAGCTGGTCGGCGACGGCGAGCTCTTCGTCCTCAAGGTCGTCGGCGACTCGATGATCGAGGCGGCCATCTGCGACGGCGACTGGGTCACCGTCCGCCGCCAGCCCGTCGCGGAGAACGGTGACATCGTCGCCGCGATGCTGGACGGAGAGGCCACCGTCAAGCGGTTCAAGCGCGAGGACGGACACGTCTGGCTGCTCCCGCACAACGCCGCGTACCAGCCGATCCCCGGCGACGAGGCCACCATCCTCGGCAAGGTCGTCGCCGTACTGCGCCGGGTCTGACACCCGTCGCCACCATCCAGCTCCGGGACCTCTGCGCCGGTCCCGGAGCTGCTTCGTGTCTGAGGCCGGGAGCTGAGGCCGGTGGCTTGAGGCCCGGTAGCTTGGGGTCTGTGGCTTGAGGCCGCCGACCCCTGGACCGCGTACCGCGACCGTCGGACTACGTGCCGTCCGCCTGGGCCGAAGCGTCGATCGCTGCCAGCGAGCGGCGGACCTGGTTGCGGTCCGTGGTGTACCAGAAGTCCGGCAGGGTGGCGCGCAGGAAGGTCCCGTAGCGAGCCGTGGCCAGCCGCGGGTCGAGGACCGCGACGACACCCCGGTCACCGGTGGCCCGTACGAGCCGGCCCGCCCCCTGGGCCATCAGCAGGGCGGCATGGGTGGCCGCGACCGCCATGAAGCCGTTGCCGCCGTGCTCCTCCACCGACTTCTGCCGGGCGCTCATCAGCGGGTCGTCAGGACGGGGGAACGGGATCCGGTCCATGATCACCAGCTGGCAGCTGGGTCCGGGTACGTCGACTCCCTGCCACAGGGACAGCGTGCCGAACAAGCAGGTCTTCGGATCCGCTGCGAACGCCTTGATCAGCTCGCCGAGCGTCTCCTCCCCCTGGAGGAGGATCGGGTTCGACAGCCGTCCCCGCAGCTCCTCGGCAGCCGCCTTTGCACCGCGCATGGAGGAGAACAGGCCGAGGGTACGGCCGCCGGCCGCTTCGATCAGCTCCGCGAGCTCGTCCATCATGTCGCCGCGGGTTCCCTCGCGGCCGGGGGTGGCCAGGTGCTTGGCGACGTAGAGGATGCCCTGCTTGGGGTAGTCGAACGGAGAGCCGACGTCGAGCCCCTTCCAGACGGGCACGTCGTCGCCGCCCACCCCTTCCGGTGACAGACCGAGCGAGCCGGCGACACCGTTGAAGTCGCCGCCGAGCTTGAGCGTGGCGGAGGTGAGGACCACCGAGCGGTCTTCGAACAGCTTCTCGCGCAGCAGGCCGGACACCGAGAGGGGAGCGACCCGCAGGGTGGCGCCGAAACGGTCATGGCGCTCGTACCAGACGACGTCGTACTCCGAGCCGAGCACGATCCGCTCCGCCACCGCGTGCACGCTTTCCACCGCGGCCAGTGCCTGCTTGCGGACGGCGTCCTCGTCCTGGACGGACTTGTCGCGGGTGGAACCGATCGCGGAGATCACGTTGCGCGCGGCGTCACGCAGGGACATCAGCGCGTATCCGAGGTCTTCGGGAATCTGCTCCAGCCGGCCGGGCAGGGCCAGCTCCATGACGCGTTCGAAGGACTCCGACGCCGTCTGGAGGGAGTCGGCGGTCTTCTCGTCGACGAGCTTGGCGGCGCGCTTGACGGCCCGGTTGACCTGGCCCGGGGTGAGCTCGCCGGTCGCGACGCCGGTGACGCGGGAGACGAGTTCATGCGCCTCGTCCACGATCAGCACCTCGTGCTGGGGCAGCACGGGTGCGCCCTCGATGGCGTCGATCGCGAGCAGGGCGTGGTTGGTGACGACGACGTCCGCGAGCTTGGCCCGCTCCCGGGCCGCCTCGGCGAAGCACTCGGCTCCGTAGGCGCATTTCGTCGCACCCAGGCATTCACGGGAGGAGACCGAGATCTGCGACCAGGCCTTGTCGGAGACGCCGGGCGTCAGGTCGTCGCGGTCGCCGGTCTCGGTCTCGTCCGCCCAGTCCCGCAGGCGCAGCAGGTCCTGGCCCAGCTTGCTGGTGGGAGCGGCCGCTTCGAACTGGTCGAACAGGCCCTCCTCCTCATCCTGCGGCGCACCCTCGTGGAGGCGGTGGAGGCACAGGTAGTTGGAACGTCCCTTGAGCATGGCGAACTGCGGACGGCGGCGGAGCTGCGGATGCAGCGCCTCCACGGTCCGGGGCAGGTCGCGCTCGACGAGCTGCCGCTGGAGGGCCAGCGTCGCCGTGGCGACGACGACGCGCTCGCCGTGCGCGAGGGCCGGCACCAGGTAGCCGAGCGACTTACCGGTGCCGGTGCCGGCCTGGATCAGCCGGTGGGAGTTCTCGTCGATCGCTTCGGCGACGGCTTCGGCCATGGCCACCTGGCCGGGCCGCTCCGTGCCGCCGACGGCGGAGACGGCGGCGTGCAGCAGGTCGGGGAGGGAGGGCTTCGTCATAGCAATGCCAACCCTACGGGGCCGCACTGACAGCAGCCGCATCGCCGACGCCCCACCGACGTCCCCGCCGCCGGTTCACGGCCGGTGGAGGGGGTTGGGAACGGTCCCGTGAGTGACCGCGTGCGGGCGGTCAGGGCGGTCGCGGTAGCCGTCCTCGTGGAGCCGGTTGCGGTTGAGGCACAGCCGGTCGATCCGCTCCGTGAGCAGGTCGAAGAGCTCGTAGCGGTCCTTGAGCTCGGGGAAGCGGGCCTGGTAGCGCAGGATCTCCGCCCGTACGAGGGACCAGAACTCGCTCTCGGGCACTCCCATCCGGTCTTCGCAGATCGCGGACAGGTAGCGGAAGACACCGACGAACAGTCCGGAGTGGATGAACTGCGTCAGGTAGGCGGGCGGCTCCGTCAGCAGTGCGGCACGCACCTCGGCGGCCATCGCCTCGTGCTCGGGCAGCGGCTCCCGGCTGATGTTGACGTCGTCCACGAAGTCCTTGACCGCGAGCCGCAGCGGGACGTCGGCCTCGTCGAAGATCACGATGGTGTTCTCGCCGTGCGGGGAGAAGACGGTGCCGTACCGGTAGAGGAAGTGGAGCAGCGGCGGCAGCAGAGCGGCGAAGAGCTTCTGGAGCCACACGGCGGGGGCCAGTCCGGAGCGGGCGACGAGCTCGGCGGTGAAGGAGCGGCCGCGCGGGTCGGTGTGCAGGAGGGAGGCCAGGGTGCGGGCCCGCTCGCCGGGAGCGAGTCGGCCGGTCAGGGGCTCGCGCCAGATCGCGCCGAGCAGTTCCTTGTACTGGTAGGGGACCTCGGGAAGCCGTTCGTAGACGGGATGCCGGACGGTGACCGAGGCCACCTCGCCGAGGAGGACAACCCGGCACTCGTCGCGCAGGAACGGGTCCCCCTCGCGTAAGGAGTGGATCCAGGCGGTGACGGCGGGGGCGGCGAGGGTCAGGTCGCAGGGCAGCCCGCGCCAGACCATGGTGTTGAGGACGGACAGCGGCAGCTTGACGCTGTGCCGCTCGGGCCGGGTCAGGTTGAGGAAGGTACGGATCGACTGCTGCGGCAGTCGTACGTCGGGATCGGCGGGCAGCGGGACCAGCGCCCCCGAGGCCAGGGCGGGGGCGAAGAGAGGGAGCACTATCTCGTCCCACTGCCAGGGGTGCACGGGGAGGTAGAGGTAGCCGCGCGGGTCCAGGCCGCGGTCGCGCAGGGTCCGGTCGAAGGCGGCGCGGGTGACGGCGTCGAGCTCGGCGGAGTACAGGCGCGCGGGGTCCTCCATTCCGGCCGTTCCGCGGAACTCGGCCAGGGAGGTGTGGGCGGCGAGCCAGGGCAGCCGTTGGCGGACGCGGGCTTCGGGGGCCCAGGCGGCGGTGTCGGCCGCGGACATCCCGACGCGGCCCTTGTTGAGTACGAGCCAGGGGTGGCCGGTCTGGTGTCCTTCGAGCGCGGCGTAGTCGAGGTCGGCGAGGACGTCGGCGGTGAGGGCGTGGTGGTCGAGGCGGGCGTCGGCGGAGAGGGTGGCGCTGAGCTCGCGGACGAGGTGGCCGAGGGTGCCGCCGTCGAGGCCGAGGAGGGTCCGGGCGCGGACCAGGAACTCGAACGGGTCCCCGAAGGTGGTCGGGGACTGGGAGGAAGCGGACGGGGTGGAGGAGGGCTGGGGGGAGGAGGACTGGGAGGAGGACTGCGCGGAACGGGGCGGCGGGGAATGGGGCGGCGGGGTGAGCGTGATGGTGCCGGCGTTGACGTCCCAGCTGCCGTAGGAGCGGCGGCGGGCGCGGAAGCCGAGGGTGCTGCCGTCGTCCAGGGCGAGGTTCCAGGCGTCGCCTGCGGCCGCGGGCGCCGGGACGGGGCTGATGATCTCCTCGTACGCGAATTCCCCGAGCATCTTGGCGAGCAGCCGGCGGGTGGCGGATTCCCAGGTCACGCCGTTGATCTCGGGGGGTGTGCTCGGGTGCTGGGGCGAGGGAGCCACCGCCTCCGGGAGGTGGGGGCCTGCGGAACCTGGGGCGGCGGAGTAATTGGACACGTGACTCCTCGGGTATCGGGAACTTCGGTCCACGGCGCGGAGTTTTCCATTGCAGAAGCGTCGGGCGATGACGGTTCGAGGACTGCGGGGCGGCATTCAGAGGAGATTGCGCAGCGCCCGCTCCCGGATCATCAGCGCGGCACGCTTCTCGGGGAGGTCGATTTCCGCGGAACAGCGGAAACCGGAATTCAGGAAGGCTGATACGGAGGGGGTGTTACGGATGTCCGGTTCGGCGATCACGCGAGCACAGCGTGGCCGGTTGTCGAACACCAGGTCTGCGACCGCGCGGAGCAGTGTGGTGCCCAGACCGCGGCCGCGGTTCGTGCCGTCCCCGATCAGCAGGTGGATACCCGTGTCGTGGGGGCGCGCCGGGTAGTGGCGGGCGAGCGGGTCGAGGTCGGCCCGGTAGAGCTCCCAGTAGCTCATCGGTGTGCCGTCGAGCAGGCCGAGGCAAGGAATGCTGCGACCGTCGCTGTCGAGCTGTGCCCGCAGGTGGGCGGCCGTGACGGCGGTGGGGCCGGCGAGTTCCCAATAGGCGGCCACTTCGGGGTCGTTCATCCAACGGGCGAGGAGTTCCAGGTCGTGACGCGGTCGTACGGGTTCCAGGCGGAACGCCCCGACCGGGGTGGCGACGGCACCCCATGCGGCCGGTGAATCGAGCAGGTCCGCCTCGGCGAGCAACGGCAACCGTTGGGCGTTGAGCCGCGGTTGCGCGGGTTTCCCGATGACCGTGGCGGTGGCGGCGGCCGTGCGGGTGGGACCGATGGGGGTGCGGGTGGAAGGCATCGGCTCTCTCCGGGTCGATGGGGCGCGTCGGTCAGTCGCGTCGGACGGTCGGACGGTCGGTCGTCGAGTCGCTGAGTCGTTGTCTCGTTCAGTCGTTCAGTCGTGAAGGGGGTTGCTGATGGTGACGTAGACGGACTGGGTGTCGACGGGGCCGACGAGTTCGTCGAGGCCGCCCAGGCGGGTGAGCAGGTTCGCCTTGCAGCGCAAGGTGGGCGAATCGAGCAGCTGCGCCGGGAGCGGACCGAGGCGGGACGCCTTGCCGAGGAATCGCCGGAAGGCGGCGAGCAGGATGCGTTCATCCGCGAGGTGCTGCGATCCGAAGGCACCGATGAGGCCGAAGACGTTGTTGACGCCCATGTAGTAGGCGAAGCGTTCGTCGGTGACGGCGTCGGAGACGAAGGTGTCGCTGGTGCTGCCGATGCCGGGCAGCCTGGCTTCCAGTTCCGCGCGACGGGAGTCGCGGAAGTAGTAGCCCTGGTTGTCCCGGTAGCGGCCGCCGATCGGCCAGCCCGCCGGGTCGAGGAGTACCAGGGTGTTCTGCTGGTGGGCTTCGAGGGCGATGCCGGCGAGCGCGTCGAAGGCGAGGACCGGGAGGACGACGTGGTCGAGGTAGCGCAGGAACCACTCGGCGGCGACCGCCGGGGTGGGCCGGCCGGTGGATGCGGCGAGCCGGGAGACCGCCTCGGCGAGCCGTGAGCCCATCGTGGTCCGGCCGGGCCAGGGGCGGGGAGCGGTGAGTGCGGCGATGCAGACGGCGTCGTCGCCGGAGCGGAAGGGGTTGTGGCGCAGCAGGGCGTCGAGTCCTTGGACGGGCGTGCCGTCGGGGGCGTCGACGGCGACCCAGGCGGGGTCGCGGACGATGTCGAAGCCGGGATGGGCCGCCTGCCATTGATCGGCGAGGCCGGTGCGCAGCAGTCGGTGCACCTCGACTCCGCGGTGGAGTTCCTTGCGGAGGTTCTCGCGGCGGGAGTTGGTAATGCGAAGGCCGAGGGACAGCTTGAGCATCGCGGGGGCGCCGGGGCGGTGGACGGTGCGGACGGAGGAGGTGGGGTACCAGGGGTCGCCGTACGGGCCCAGGTCGGTCAGGAGTCCCGCGTCACGGAGGGCGGCGACGGCGGGGCGGTCCAGCAGGTCGCGGGCCTGCCAGGGGTGAAGGGGCAAGGGGGTGGTTCCGGCGGGCAGCGGCAGCCCGGGGGCGAGGCGGGACAGGAGCTGCGCGGCGGGGACGAGGCGGCCGCGTTCGGTCCAGGCGGAGTCGGTGGCGAGTACGGAGGGGTCGACGGCGAACCAGTGGAGGGGGAAGGAACCGTGGAGCTCGGGTGAGTAGCGACGTACGTCGGCTTCCGAGAGTCCCTCCCGGCTCTTGGGGTCGGGCTGAAGGGGGTGACCGAGGAGGAGGGACTGTTCGGCGGTGAGGAAGCGGTCCGCGGCGACGGGGGCCGGTGGGGTGGGTCGGTGGCGCCGGTCGGCGATGAAGTCGGCGGTACGGCGCACGGAGTCGGCGACTCGGCCGACGAGGTCGGCGGCGCGGCCGGTGCCCTCGCGGGCGATCAGGCCGGCGACGGTGACGGCGTCCAGGGCGGGGGCGTCGGCGGGGGCGCCTTCGAGGCGGGCGGGGGCGAAACGATGCCAGCCCGACGGTGACCAGTGCCGGACGGCGACGAGCAGGGCCACGCCGGATGCGGGGAGGGGGATGCGCAGCAGGGTGCCGGGAGGCCCGTCGGGGCGGCCGATGCCGCTTTCGCGGACCCAGCACCGCAGCAGGTTCTCCACCGTCGCGGCCTCGGCGGCGATCCCGGGGTCGGGGTGGTCCAGCAGGTCGGGCAGCGCCGCCGGATCGGGGCCGAGGAGCCCGGCCCCCTGCGGCCGGTGCCGCATGGTCGGCCGCTTCTGCCTGGGCACGCCGACCGCCGCGGGGGCCGCAGGCCGGCCCCGCTCACCCGGCAGCGCACCCGCCTGTGTCTCGGGGGCGCCCGGGGCGGTGGGTCCGGCCTCGTGGGTACCGCCCGCCTGGACGTGCCCGGCTTCGTGCGCCGGCGGCGGGATGGCACCGCCGGCCTGCTGGGGACCGCGTCCCGGGCTGGCGGCGGGGCCGGTCGGTGGCATCGCGGTGGCGCCGACGCCCCCTTCGGCGCCGGGTGTCGGGGACGGGCTGGGGCCCTGACCCGGGTCGGGGTGGTGGGCCGCCGCCCTGCCGGGGTCGGCCGGCGGACCCGCCAGGGTGGTACCGGTGCCGCCGGTCGGCTCCGCCGGCCTGCCCCCGAAGTCCGGCCCCCCGCCCCGACCCTGCGCCTGCTCGGAGGCACCCCCGAGCCCCCGAGCGGCGCCAGCGGACGCGGCCGTTGCGGCCTCGGGGGTCGGGCCGCCCGGGGCACCGCCCTGCCCCGAGGCCGTGTCCGCGCTCGGGGCAACGCCGGGGGCCTGGCCGGGTCCCGGGGGCGGGACCGGGGCTGCGGTCGGGACATGCCCGGGGGTTGGGGCGCCACCCGAAGAGAGGCTCCCGCAGGTGGCACCGCCCTGCCCCGAAGCAGCGTCCCGGCTTCGGGCAACGCCGGTGCCCTGGCCGGAATCCGCGAGGGAGCCCGGGGCCACAGGCGGGGCCTGGGCTGCCCCCGGGACCAGCCCCGCGGCCGGTGCGGCCCCGGGGGTTGAGGTGCCGCCCGAGGACGAGCTGCCACACGGGGCGCCGACCGGATCCGATGCGGTGTCCCCGCTTGGGGCAATGCCGGGGGCCCGGCCGGGGCCCAGGGGCGGGGCCGGGGTCACGGGCGGGGCCGACGCTGCCCCCGGTGGTGCAATGAGCGGGGCCGCAGGCGCCGTCGGGGTTGCCCCCGGGACCGAAGCCGAGGTCGGCGCGGGGGTTGGGGTGCCGCCCGAGGAGGAGCTCCCGCACGGGGCACCGCCCTGCCCCGAGACCGCGTCCCCACCTGGGGCAACGCCGGGGGCCTGACCGGGCCCCGGGGGCGGGGCCGGGGTCACAGGCGGGGCCGGGACTGCCCCCGGGACCGAAGCCGAGGTCGGCCCGGGGGTTGGGGTGCCGCCCGAGGACGAGCTGCCACACGGGGCACCGCCCTGCCCCGAGGCAGCGTCCCCACCTGGGGCAACGCCGGGGGCCTGACCGGGCCCCGGGGGCGGGGCCGGGGTCACAGGCGGGGCCGGGACTGCCCCCGGTGGTGCAACGAGCGGGGCCGCAGGCGCCGTCGGGGTTGCCCCCGGGACCGAAGCCGAGGTCGGCCCGGGGGTTGGGGTGCCGCCCGAGGAGGAGCTCCCGCACGGGGCACCGCCCTGCCCCGAGACCGCGTCCGCGCTTGCGGCAACGCCAGAGGCGTGGCCGCAAGCCGCGGTGGAGCCGGGTGCCCCGGGCGGGGCCGCAGGCGCCGTCGAGGTCGCCAGCGGGACCGGGCCCGCCGTCGGGGTTACTGCCGGATCCGGGGCCGCGGGCGGGGCCGCAGGCGCCGTCGAGGTCGCCAGCGGGGCCGGGCCCACCGTCGGGGTGGGCCCGGGGGTCGGGGTTGCCGCCGGGACCGCGCCCGCCGTCGGGGTTGCTGCCCGATCCGCGGTCGGGCCCGGTGTCGGGGTTGGCGTCGGGCCCGGCGTTGAGGTCGGGGTGGGGTCTGGGGGTGGGGTGGGCATGGGAGGTCCTTGGGGTTGGGTCAGTGAGGCCGGCTGGCGGCGGGGACGGCGTCGGTCAGCCGGTCGAGGACGGCTCCGGCCTGCTCGTCGGTCAGCGTCAGCGGCGGCAGGAGGCGCACGACGCTGGAGTGGCGGCCGCCAAGTTCGACGATCAGGCCCCGGTCCAGGCACTCCTGGCGGACGGCCGACGCGAGCTCCGGGGCGGCGGCTCCGCTGTCGGGGTCGACGACGTCGATGCCGATCATCAGGCCGCGGCCCCGCACGTCCCCGACGCAGGGGTGGTCGGCGGCGAATCCCCGCAGCGCGCTCAGCATCCGCTCCCCCAGCACGGCGGCCCGCTCCGCCAGGCGGTTCTGCCGGACGTAGGCCAAGGTGGCGGTCCCCGCCGCCATGGCCAGCTGGTTGCCGCGGAAGGTGCCGGCGTGGGCACCGGGCGCCCAGACGTCGAGCTCCGCCCGGTACACGATCACGGCCAGCGGCAGGCTGCCCCCGATCGCCTTGGACAGCACCATCACGTCGGGCACCACCCCGGCGTGGTCGACGCCCCAGAAGGCGCCGGTGCGCCCCACCCCCGTCTGCACCTCGTCCGCGATCAGCGGGATGCCCCGCTCGGCGGTGATCTCCCGCATCCGGCGCAGCCACGCGTCCGGCGCCGGGTGGACGCCGCCCTCACCCTGGACCGGCTCCACGATCATCCCGGCCGGCGCCGGCACCCCGCCCTTGGGGTCGTCCAGCAGGCTCTCGGTCCACCGCTCCGCCAGCCGCTCCCCCTCGGCGCCCGCGACCCCGAACGGCGGGCGGTGGTCCTGGGGGAACGGCAGCCGGGTGACCCGTACGGCATCGGCGCCGCCCGAGGCCTCCAGCGCCCCCGCCGTCATGCCGTGGTACGCCCCCGTGAAGGCCAGCAGCCCCGAGCGTCCGGTGGCGGTGCGGACCAGCTTGAGCGCGGCTTCGACCGCGTCCGTCCCGGCGGGCCCGCAGAACTGGATCCGGGCGTCCGCCACCAGCGCGGGCGGCAGGTTCGCGAACAGCTCGGTGGTGAACGCGTCCTTGACGGGGGTCGCCAGGTCCAGCACGTGCAGCGGAGCCCCCGAGTCGAGCACTCCGCGGATGGCTTCGAGCACCACGGGGTGGTTGTGTCCCAGCGCGAGCGTGCCCGCGCCGGAGAGGCAGTCCAGGTAGCGCCGCCCGTCGGCGCCCTCGATCGTCAGCCCCCGGGCCCGAACCGGGACGATGGGCAGGGAGCGCGCGTACGTCCGTGCGGCGGATTCCCGTAACGCCTGCCTGCGCAGGATGCCCTCGGCCGCGGCCGGCACCCTGTTGCCCTGCTGCGGCACCTGTTCCGTGGGCGCGTGTGCGGCCGGCCCTCCGGCCACCGCCGTGTTCTGCGCCTCGGCCTCGGCTGCGGCCGGCTCGGTCAAAGGCTCGCTCCACGCCACGACTGTCGGTCCTCCCGCCCGGATCTCTCTTCCGGATTGCGTCTCGAACAGGAACGCTGCTGCCCCATCCCCCGTACGTACCAACGACGGTGTCGGCGGCGGATCACGGGTGGGCGGAAGATCCTTGCCCGTGCGCCCGTGCAGGAACCCCGGAGAGAGACGGCGGCAGGTGCAGGAACCGCGGCCCCGGGCTGTGTCGTCCTGAACCGCAGCGGCATAGTGGGGTGCTGCGCCCGGCGCGCCTGTTTGGCGAGCCGGCCGCACCGCACCCCGTTCAACGCCTCGAACCACCAGGGGGACTTACGACATGCGACCGAACCGACCGGTCACCGCGGCCCTGTGCGCGGCCGCGCTCGCGCTGACCGCCGCGGCCTGCGGACCCGGCGACGATGAGGCCGGCGGCGACGCCAAGCCGACCGTGGCGGCCAGCCTGCCGTCCGGCGCCACCGACGGGATCAAGATCCCGGACGACATCAAGGAAAAGCTCAAGCAGCACGGCATAGACATGGAGAAGTGGAAGGGGGGTGCGTGGAAGAACTGGAAGCGGGAGGACTGGCTCCGCGAGGCGGGCGACTACATCAACCCGATCATCGAGGGCCTGTGGGACCCGGACCGGATGCGTGACGCCGACAAGACCCCGCAGCCCCCGGCCGTGGATCCTGACGCCGGCAAGGACCAGGGCGTCACCGACCCCACTCCCGCGCCGGTTTCGGCGAAGCAGGCGGCCGCGCCGTACCACGCCAACGTCCCCGCCTCCGGCAAGGTCTTCTTCGACGGTCCCGAGGGCTCGATGGTCTGCTCGGCCACGGTCGTCAAGGACCCGGCCCACCCCGGCAAGTCCAACCTGGTCTGGACGGCGGGCCACTGCGTGCACGCCGGCAAGGCCGGCGGCTGGTACCGCAACATCGCCTTCGTCCCGTCCTACAACAACGCGGGCAAGACGGCGCCGGAGCTCAAGGGCGCGCCCCGCGACCAGGTGGCTCCGTACGGCGTGTGGTGGAGCGACTGGGCGCAGACCTCGGACCAGTGGATCGCGACCGGCGGCCCGACGGGCGGGGCGGGTGCGCCGTACGACTTCGCGGTGCTGCACGTGACCCCGGAGAAGGGTGCGGGCAAGTCCCTGGAGGAGACGGTCGGTTCCGCGCTCCCGGTGGAGTTCGCCGCTCCGGCGGTGCAGAAGGTCGCGAGCATCACGGCGACGGGCTACCCGGCGGCGGCGCCGTTCGACGGCCAGCGGGCGTTCCAGTGCACGGACAAGCCCGGCCGGCTGTCGCTGACCGCGGCCGCCCCGGTGATGTACCGCATCGGCTGCACGATGACCGGCGGTTCCTCGGGTGGCGGCTGGATCGCGGCGGGCGCCGACGGCAAGCCGGCGCTGGTGTCGAACACGTCGATCGGTCCGGCGAAGGCGGGCTGGCTGGCCGGCCCGCGGCTGGGCCCGGAGGCCAAGGGCGTCTACACCGCGGTGAGCAACAAGTTCAAGTAGCGGCGGCGCCGGCACGGCAGGCGCGTATGTGAAACGAGTGAGGGCCCCCGCCCAAGGCGGGGGCCCTCACTCACATGGCACGGCCGGTCAGTGCTTGGCGGGCACGTACGGTGCCAGGTCCGCCGCCAGTTCCTGGTGGACGCGCGCCTTGAGCAGGGTGCCCTCCGGGGTGTGCTCCTCGGAGATGACCTCGCCCTCGGCGTGCGCCCGGGCGATCAGCGAGCCGCGGGTGTACGGCACGAGCGCCTCCACCTCGACCTCCGGCCGGGGCAGCTCGGTGTCGATGAGCGCGAGGAGTTCCTCGATGCCCATGCCGGTCCGGGCGGAGACGGCGATGGAGTGCCGTTCGATGCGCAGCAGGCGCTGGAGGACCAGGGGGTCCGCCGCGTCCGCCTTGTTGATCACCACGATCTCGGGCACGTTGACCGCGCCGACCTCGCGGATGACCTCGCGGACCGCCGCCAGCTGCTCCTCCGGGGCGGGGTGCGAGCCGTCCACGATGTGCAGGATGAGGTCGGAGTCGCCGACCTCCTCCATCGTGGAGCGGAACGCCTCGACCAGGTGGTGGGGCAGGTGCCGGACGAAGCCGACGGTGTCGGCCAGGGTGTAGACCCGGCCGGAGGGGGTCTCGGCCCGGCGCACGGTCGGGTCGAGGGTGGCGAACAGCGCGTTCTCCACGAGGACGCCCGCGCCGGTGAGGCGGTTGAGGAGCGAGGACTTGCCGGCGTTGGTGTAGCCGGCGATGGCGACCGAGGGCACCTTGTTGCGGCGCCGTTCCTGCCGCTTGATGTCGCGGCCGGTCTTCATCTCCGCGATCTCCCGGCGCATCTTCGCCATCTTCTCGCGGATCCGTCGCCGGTCGGTCTCGATCTTGGTCTCACCGGGGCCTCGGGTGGCCATGCCGCCACCGCCGCCGCCACCCATCTGCCGGGACAGCGACGCACCCCAGCCGCGCAGTCGCGGCAGCATGTACTGCATCTGCGCGAGCGCGACCTGGGCCTTGCCCTCTCGGGACTTGGCGTGCTGGGCGAAGATGTCGAGGATCAGGGCGGTCCGGTCGACCACCTTCACCTTGACGACGTCTTCGAGGGCGATGAGCTGGCCGGGGCTGAGCTCGCCGTCGCACACGACGGTGTCGGCGCCGCTCTCCATGACGATGTCGCGCAGTTCCCGGGCCTTCCCGGAACCGATGAAGGTGGCCGGGTCGGGCTTGTCGCGGCGCTGGATCACGCCGTCGAGTACGAGAGCACCTGCCGTCTCGGCGAGGGCCGCGAGCTCCGCGAGGGAGTTCTCGGCGTCGTCCACGGTGCCGGAGGTCCAGACACCGACGAGTACGACGCGCTCCAGACGGAGCTGTCGGTACTCGACCTCGGTGACGTCCTCCAGCTCGGTGGAGAGGCCGGCGACGCGTCGCAGTGCCGCGCGCTCGGAGCGCTCGAACTGATCGCCGTCGCGGTCTCCGTCGATTTCGTGGCTCCAGGCGACGTCCTCTTCCATCAGGGCATCGGCCCGAAGGCTCTCGGTGAAGCTCGGCGAGTCCTGCACGTCCTGTGCGTCCCGCGCGTCCTGGGAAGGGGAAGAAGAGGAGGTCATTGGATCCTTACGTCGATTCGAATGCGTCGGCCCCCGGCCGCTGCCGGAGCTGCCGCCCTGCGTGAGATGACACGGTCGTGACATGACACGGTCGTGACATATCACTGTCATGTCCAACGTGTCACACCGTCCGAAGATTCCCGGACCCGGGGGCCCGCGGCTCGGCGGACCGGCCTGTCGATGGTGACATGCCCGTTCGGCGCCCGTCACACGCTTTTCGCACGGTCGTCACCCGGAGCCGGCCGCTCCCCGCCCGGTCTCAGGCCTTCTTCGGGACCGCCCTGGGCGCCGGGGCCGCGCCCGGCGCGGCCTTGGACCCCGGCGTGGCCTTGGCCCCTGGGGCGGCCTTGGTCCCGCTCCATTCCGGGTGTCCCGGCATCGGCGGGGTCGTGGCGCCGTACAGCCACGGCTTGAGGAAGGGTTCCAGGTCCCGTCCCGCCTCCTGGGAGGCGAGGCGTACGAAGTCCGCCGTACCGGCGGTGGAGTCCGCGTGCTCGGCCACCCAGCGGCGTTCGACCCGGTCGAAGGCGGCGGCGCCGATCTCCTGGCGCAGGGCGTAGAGGATCAGCGCGGACCCGTCGTAGACCACCGGCCGGAACAGTCCGATCTTCTCCCCGGGCGGGGCCGGCTTGGGCGCCGCCGGGGGGCCGCCGGCCGCCCGCCACTGGTCGGAGCGCTGGTACGCCTCGCGCATGCGCCGCTCCATGGAGTACTTGCCGAGGCCGTCCGCGTACAGGGCCTCGTACCAGGTCGCGTGTCCTTCGTTGAGCCACAGGTCGGACCAGGTGCGCGGGGTCACGCTGTCGCCGAACCACTGGTGGGCCAGCTCGTGGACCATGACGGAGTCGACGTACCACTCCGGGTAGGTGCCGGTCGTGAACAGCCCGCTCTCGAAGAGCGAGAGGGTCTGGGTCTCCAGCTCGAAGCCGGTCTTGGCGCGGGCGACGAGCACACCGTAGTTCTCGAAGGGGTAGCGCCCGACGCGCTCTTCCATCCACGCGATGTGCCCGGCGGTCTTCTTGAGCCAGGGCTCCAGCCGCTGCCGGTCGGCGGCCGGCACCACGTGGCGCAGCGGCAGTCCGTGCGGTCCGGTGTCCGAGGGCACCGCCGAGGAGCCGACCGAGACCTGGGCGAGCTCGGTGGCCATGGGGTGCAGGGTGCGGTAGGTCCAGGTGGTGGGCTGTCCGGAGCGCTGGACGGGGAGGGCGGTGGGCACTCCGTTGGCGACGGCCGTGAGACCTGCCGGGGTGGTGATCCGGAAGGTGAACAACGCCTTGTCGGCGGGGTGGTCGTTGCACGGGAAGACCCGGTGGGCGGCGTCTGCCTGGTTGGCCATGGCCAGCCCGTCGTCGGTGGTCACCCAGCCGCCGTCGTCGCGGCCGCGCGGGTCGCTGGTGTGCCGTACGACGATGCGCAGCGGCGTGTGGGCCACGACGGGTCGCGCGGGGGTCAGCACGAGGTCCTCCCCGGCGCTCTCGAAGCGTGCGGGCTCCCCGTTGACCTCGGCGGAGGCGACGGTGCCGTGGGTAAAGTCCAGGTTGACGCGCTCCAGGTCCACCAGGGCCCGGGCGTCGATGACGGTGACGGCGTCGAGCGGGCTGCGGTTGTCCTTGTAGGTGAAGGACAGGTCGTACGAGAGGACGTCGTAGCCGGGGTTGCCGAGCTCGGGGAAGAGGCTGTCGCCGATGCCGAGTGCCTTGGGCGGCGGCAGTACCGCGGCGACGAGGGTGAGGGAGGCCGCGGCGAGCAGCGCGGCGCGCAGGCGGGGGGAGGTGAGCTGCATCCACCATCGCTTACCAGGGCCCGGCGCGCCCTTGTGACCGGCGCGCGACGGGGACACCCGAACGAGGTCGCGGGACAGTGGACCGGCCCATGCGCGGACGACAGGCCGCGGACCGGCCCGTGGGCGTACGACGGCGGGGCGCGGTCACGCCCTGCTGACGTCGTACACGCCCGGCACGTCGCGCATCGCCCGCATCAGCGCGGGGAGTCCGGCCGCGTCGGGGAGCTGGAGGGTGTACGTGTGCCGGACGCGCTGCTCGACGGGCGGCTCGACGGTCGCGGAGACCACCTCGACCCCCTCGCGGGCGATCGCTTCGGTCAGGTCGGCCAGCAGGTGCGGGCGGCCGAACGATTCGGCGAGCAGGGTCACGCGGCAGTCCGCCGTGTCCCGCCAGTGCACGGTGACCGAGGTGCGGCCCACGGCGCGCATCTGGGCCACGGCCGGGCACTGGACGCGGTGCACGGTGACGGCCCCGCCCCGTACGACGAACCCGGCCACCGCGTCCGGCGGCACGGGGGTGCAGCAGCCGGCCAGCCGTACGTGGGCGTTCGGCAGGTCGGCGACGGCGTTGCCGCTGCCGCCACGCGCCCCGACGACGGACAGGGGCGCCCGTGCGGCGGTGGTGGTGGACGCGGCGTCGTCGGGGTGGGTCGCGAGCCAGCTGCCGATGGCGATGCGGGCGGCGGGGGTGGTGGCGTGCTCCAGCCAGTCGGCGGCCGGCCCGGAGGAGGAGTCGTGGGAGAGCAGCAGTTGGACGGTGTCGCCGTCGGAGAGCCGGGACGACAGGGAGGTGAGGCGCCCGTTGACGCGGGCGCCGATACAGCCGTGGGCCGCCTCGCCGTACTGGGCGTAGGCGGCGTCGATACAGCTGGCGCCGCCCGGCAGGGTCAGGGTGCGCGGGGCGGCGGCCGCGCCGTCGACCGCGAAGACGGTGACTTCCCGGTCCTGGGCGAGTTCGGCGCGCAGCACGGTCCAGAAGGTGTCGGGGTCGGGTGCGGACTGCTGCCAGTCGAGCAGCCGGGACAGCCAGCCGGGCCGGGTGGGGTCGACGCGTTCCTCGTCGCAGTCGGCGGGTTCGCCGGTGGTGTACGGGTTGCCGAGGGCGACCACGCCGGCCTCCGCGACGCGGTGCATCTGCCGGGTCCGGACGATGACTTCGGCGACGTGGCCGTCGGGCGTGGCGACGGCGGTGTGCAGCGACTGGTAGAGGTTGAACTTCGGGACGGCGATGAAGTCCTTGAACTCGGAGACCACCGGGGTGAAGCAGGTGTGCAGTTCGCCGAGGACCCCGTAGCAGTCGGCGTTCTCGCCGACGAGGACGAGGATGCGTCCGAAGTCGGAGCCGCGCAGCTCGCCGCGTTTGCGGGAGATGCGGTGGACGGACACGAAGTGCCTTGGCCGTACGACCACTTCGGCGGTGATGCCGGCGTCGCGCAGGACGGCGCGCACGGAGTCGGCGATGGCGGGCAGCGGATCGTTCTCGCCCGCGTGGGCGGCGATCAGCGCGCGCGTCTGCTCGTACTCCTCCGGGTGCAGGATCGCGAAGACGAGGTCTTCCAGCTCGGTCTTGAGGGCCTGTACGCCGAGCCGTTCGGCGAGCGGGATGAGGACGTCGCGGGTGACCTTGGCGATGCGGGCCTGTTTGTCGGGGCGCATCACGCCGAGGGTGCGCATGTTGTGGAGCCGGTCGGCGAGTTTGATGGACATGACGCGCACGTCGTTGCCGGTGGCGACGAGCATCTTGCGGAAGGTCTCGGGTTCGGCGGCGGCCCCGTAGTCGATCTTCTCCACCTTGGTGACGCCGTCGACGATGAAGCAGACCTCGTCGCCGAACTCCTCGCGGACCTGTTCGAGCGTCACTTCGGTGTCCTCGACGGTGTCGTGGAGGAGTGACGCCGTCAACGTGGTGGTCTCCGCACCGAGTTCGGCGAGGATCAGGGTGACGGCGAGGGGGTGTGTGATGTACGGCTCACCGCTCTTGCGCATCTGGCCGCGGTGGGAGGTCTCGGCGAGGAGGTACGCGCGCCGCAGGATGGACAGGTCGGCGTCCGGATGGTGGGCACGGTGGGCTTCCGCGACGTGTCCGATGGCGTCGGGGAGCCGGTCGCGGGACGGGGGGCCGAGCAGGGCGGCGCGCCCGATTCGGCGCAGGTCAAGCCTGCTGCGGCTCCGTCTGCGCAGCTCAGGGCGCGCTTCGGGGTGTGCTTCGGGGTTCGTGGCCTCTGCACTCATGGGAACCTCCGGCGGCTTCGACCGGCGGTGGTGGGCATGGGGTGAGCCCTCAGGGCCGGTGCCTGATGTTACCGACCCCACCACGTGGCGCAGTCCACCTCTCGCAGAGCGTGAAACGGATCACCCATTAGAGGGAAGCTCTCCGGCAATGGCTAGTGCTGTGGCCGGGAAGCCTTCCCGGCCACAGCACTAGGCGAAGGCCGTTTCGGTGAGCCAGGCCGCGTCGAACTCGCCCGAGGCCACGATGACGGCGGGTCCGGTCATGTCGATGCGACCGTCGGGGTGTTCGGTGATGAGGAGCGTGCCGCCGGGGAGATCGACGGTGTACGTGACGGGCTGACCGGTGAGGGCCGGGTCGGCGCCGTCCCGGCGGATGGCTGCCACCGCGACGGCGCAGGCGCCGGTGCCGCAGGAGCGGGTCTCTCCGGAGCCGCGTTCGTGGACGCGCATGGCGACGTGCCGGGGGCCGCGGTCGACGACGAACTCGACATTGACCCCGGTGGGGTAGGCGGACGCCGGGTTGAACGGCGGGGCGGTGTACAGGTTTCCGGCGTCGTCGAGGCTTTCGACGAACGCCACGGCGTGCGGGTTCCCCATGTTCACGTTCCGCGCGGGCCAGGTGCGCTCGCCGACGGAGACGGTGACCTCGCCTTCCGGGAGTTCGGCGCGGCCCATCGACACGGTGACGTCCCCGGTCTTGGCGAGGTGCACGTGCTTGACGCCGCCGCGCGTGGCGACGGCGAGGTCGCCGGGCTCGACGTGGCCGGCGTGCTGGAGGTAGCGGGCGAAGACGCGCACGCCGTTGCCGCACATCTCGGCGATGGAGCCGTCGCTGTTGCGGTAGTCCATGAACCATTCGGCTTCACCGGCCATGTGCGCGGCCTCGGGGTGGGCGGCGGACCGCACCACATGCAGCACCCCGTCCGCTCCGATGCCGGCCCGCCGGTCGCAGAGCTTGGCGACGGCGCCCTCGGGCAGCTCGACGGCGTTGTCCGGGTCCGGGACGATCACGAAGTCGTTCTCGGTCCCGTGGCCCTTGAGGAAGGAGAGGG
Source organism: Streptomyces sp. NPDC051578 (assembly GCF_044454045.1). Lineage (NCBI taxonomy): Bacteria > Bacillati > Actinomycetota > Actinomycetes > Kitasatosporales > Streptomycetaceae > Streptomyces > Streptomyces sp. NPDC051578. The sequence continues at coordinate 56,315 of NZ_JBITDH010000014.1, read as the reverse complement.
TGCTGTGCGTCACGGGCCCATCGTAAGCGACGGGCCTCAGCGCAGCCGGGCCACCCGGTACACGGCGAGCGCTACGACGGCCAGCGCGACCAGCGCGTACAGCGCGGCCACGCGCCAGTCGGGGATGCGGGCGCCGCCCCGGGGCCGGAGCCCGGGCAGGGTGTAGCCGACCCGGCGCGCGGCCATCATCCCCCAGCCGCCGGCGCAGGCGCTGATGAGGAAGCCGAGCATGGCGACCACGGCTCCGCCGTCGCCGAACTCGAAGGCGAGGGGAAAGGCGAACATGAGCGAGCCGGCGGCGGCCAGCACCACGATGGGGGTGATCTGCCAGATGCGCAGGCGGCGCTGCGGGCGCAGTTCGACCTCGAACTCGGGGCCGGTGGCGCCCTCGGCCGCGGCGTCCGGGGCGTCGGGGCCGTCGGGGGTCAGCCGTGCGGGCTCGGCGGGCAGTCCCAGCGAGCCGGGACCGTCGGGCCCGGACGGCTGCGCTCCGAGCTCCTGCCGCGGCACCGGCCCGGAGGCGGGGTCCGCGTCGGGCCCGGCGAGGTCCCGAGCGAGCCGGGCAGACTCCGCAGCGGGCCCGACGGACTCGGCGGTCCCGCTCTGGAGCAGGTCCGCTTCCCGTCCGGTGTCGTCCCGCCCAGTGTCACGAGGGCCGGCCTCCATAGCCACGCGCCCTCCCCACTCGGACTTCGTACGCCGCTGTTCAGCAGTTTGATGATGGCATGGTCCAGACCCCGAGACGGGCGCACGGGGCTTCCCGATGCCATCACGTGATCAGGCTGTGACCGCTCGTTCGACCAACGACTGCGCGAGTCCGGGGAGTTCCCCGCGGTCCGCGGCCGCTCCGCTGAGCCAGTGCACGCGCGGGTCCCGGCGGAACCAGGAGTCCTGGCGGCGGGCGAACCGCTTGGTGGCGCGTACGGTCTCGGCCCTGGCCTCGTCCTCGGAGCACTCGCCCGCGAGGGCGGCCAGCACCTGCTGGTATCCCAGCGCGCGGGAGGCGGTGATCCCCTCGCGCAGCCCCTGGGCCTCCAGCGTCCGGACCTCCTCGACCAGCCCGGCCTCCCACATCCGGTCGACGCGCAGGGCGATCCGCTCGTCCAGCTCGGGCCTGGCGACGTCGACGCCGATCTGGACCGTGTCGTAGACGGACTCGTGGCCCGGCAGGTTGGCGGTGTACGGCTGCCCGGTGATCTCGATGACCTCCAGGGCCCGGACGATCCGGCGGCCGTTGCTGGGCAGGATGGCGTGGGCGGCGTCCGGGTCGACGGCGGCCAGGCGGGCGTGCAGGGCGCCGGGGCCGCGCAGGGTGAGCTCGTCCTCCAGCCGGGCCCGTACGGCCGGGTCGGTGCCGGGGAAGTCCATGGCGTCGAGCGCGGCCCGGACGTACAGGCCCGAGCCCCCGACGAGGACGGGCGTGCGGCCCTCGGCGAGCAGGGCGTCGATCTCGGCGCGGGCGAGGCGCTGGTACTCGGCGACGCTCGCGGTCTCGGTGACGTCCCAGACGTCGAGGAGGTGGTGCGGGATCCCACCGCGCTCCGCGGGCGTCAGCTTGGCGGTGCCGATGTCCATCCCCCGGTACAGCTGCATGGAGTCCGCGTTGACGACCTCCCCGCCGAAGTGCTGGGCCAGGGCTACGCCCAGGTCGGACTTTCCGGCCGCGGTGGGACCGACGACGGCGATGACCCGCGGGGCGGGAGCTGCATTCCTCACTGCCACAGTCTCGCAAACCCTGCGCCGGATACCCGATCGGGTGACGTGACGGGACGCGGCCGGGGTCGTTGCCTTGGCGGGGTTCCGGGCCCCGGCGCGCCCGGGGGAGGCCGGTCCGGCCAAGGCGGAACTCCATTCACACGAGTAACGTTTATGGGAGTAGACATGGGTGTTTTCAGCCGGTTTTTTGGCCGTAAGGATCAGGGTTCGACCGAAGAGGCCGCTCCCGAGGGCCTGACGGCCGGGCCCGAGGAAGCGGAGGCAGTGGCGGCGGAGGCGGAGGGTCCGGCGGCGGAGGCCGTGGAGATCCCGAAGCAGCAGTCCGTCGAGGCCGCCGCGGACAGCGAGACCGGCGAGGGCGCCCGTACGTAGCTCCCGGCAATGGAAGGTGACCCATGGGCCTCTTGGACAATCTGAAGGCCAAGCTCGGGCCGGCGAAGGACAAGGTCGGCGACCTCGCGCAGCAGCACGAGGGCAGGATCGGCGAGGGTCTGGACAAGATGGCCAAGGTCGTGGACGCCAAGACCAAGGGCAAGTACAGCGGCCAGATCACGACGGGTACGAGCAAGGCGAAGGGCGCCCTGGGCAAGATCGCCCACAAGGACGAGCCCGGTCACGGTCCCGGCGGGCCGACGCCGCCGGCGGCGGGCTGAGCCGTCCGCGAAGGGGTGCGGGGCCCGGCGGGCTCCGCGCCCCTTCGGCGTATCGCCGCCGGGCGGGCTTCAGGACCAGGCGGCGACGAAGTAACCCACGCCGTACGGGGCGTCCTCGTACAGCAGCCTGCCGTCGAGCCCCGCGCCCTCCGCGGCGCCCGCGAGGACCTGCCAGGGCGCCCGGCCGGAGGCCTGGAGCTCGGCGGCGAGCGTGACGTCGAGGGCGGCGAGGGCGGCGGTGTCCGCGGTGGCGAGGGCCGCCGCGGCCGCGGTGTCGAAGGCTTCGGCCCGCTCGTCCAGGTAACCGGGCGCCTTCAAGGTCCGGCAGGCGCTGCCGTCGCCCATGACGAGCAGGGCGACCCGGGCCTCGCGGGCCGCGAGGTCCCGGCCCGTGCGCAGGGCCTCCCCGGTCTCCAGGGACTGCGCCACCGCGAAGCCCTCGACGGGCGCGGCGCCCCAGCGCGCGTGGTCCAGCAGCCAGGCGCCGACGGCCAGGGCCGTCGGGAGCGGCCGAGCACCTTCGCCCGGTCCGTCGCCTGGTCCGTCACCCCACCGTGCTCCGCCGTCGTCGCCGCCCGGCCGCCCGCCGTCGCCGAGCCGCACGCCGCAGTGGACGCCGAAGCCCTGGAAGCCGCCCCGGGAACCCTCCGGGTAGGGGCCGGCTTCCCCGGACCCGGCGGCGCCCACGACGACCAGCAGGCCGGGCCTGGAGGCCGCGAGCACGGCGAGCGCGTCGGAGCAGGCGGTACGGGCCCCGTCCAGTTCGGCGGCGGCCCCCGAGGCGACCTCCGGCACGAGGAGCGGCGGGGCGGGACAGACGGCAGCGGCTACGAGCATGATCCGCAGCCTAGCCGGGCGCGGCCCGGTCCGGAGGTCCGGCGGGGACCTCCGGCACCGGCCCGGCGGCGCGGGATCAGGCGGTGACGGCGCAGCCGGAGCTGGCCGGCGGCAGCGGGGCCGGGACGCCCAGGGTGGGGATGCCGAGCATGACGCCCGCCGGCTGGGCCGGGGCGGCGTTGCGCTTCTCCCACGCGTCGCCGGCCCGGGTCCGCCGCACGGAGCGGGCCGGCCCCTCGGCCAGCAGGTGGTGCGGGGCGGCGTAGGTGATGTCGACGGTCACGACGTCACCGGGGCGGACGTCCTCGTCCGGCTTCGTGAAGTGCACGAGGCGGTTGTCGGGGGCGCGGCCGGAGAGCCGGTGCGTGGCGCCGTCCTTGCGGCCCTCGCCCTCCGCGACCATGACGTCGAGGGTGCGGCCGACCTGCTTCTTGTTCTCCTCCCAGGAGATCTCCTCCTGGAGGGCGACCAGGCGCATGTACCGCTCCTGGACGACTTCCTTGGGGATCTGCCCCTCCATCTCCGCGGCGGGGGTGCCGGGGCGCTTGGAGTACTGGAAGGTGAAGGCGTTCGCGAAGCGGGCCTCGCGCACCACGTGCATCGTCTGCTGGAAGTCCTCCTCGGTCTCGCCGGGGAAGCCGACGATGATGTCGGTGGAGATCGCCGCGTGCGGGATGGCGGCGCGCACCTTCTCGATGATGCCGAGGAAGCGCTCCTGCCGGTACGAGCGGCGCATGGCCTTGAGGATGGGGTCCGAGCCGGACTGGAGCGGCATGTGCAGCTGCGGCATCACGTTCGGGGTCTGCGCCATCGCCGCGATCACGTCGTCGGTGAAGTCGCGCGGGTGCGGGGAGGTGAAGCGGACCCGCTCCAGGCCCTCGATCTGTCCGCAGGCGCGCAGCAGCTTGGAGAAGGCCTCGCGGTCGCCGAGGTCGGATCCGTAGGCGTTGACGTTCTGGCCGAGCAGGGTGATCTCCGAGACGCCCTCGGCGACCAGTGCCTCCACCTCCGCCAGGATGTCGCCGGGACGGCGGTCCTCCTCCTTGCCGCGCAGCGCGGGGACGATGCAGAAGGTGCAGGTGTTGTTGCAGCCGACGGAGATCGACACCCAGGCGGCGTACGCGGACTCGCGGCGGGTCGGCAGCGTCGAGGGGAAGGCCTCCAGCGACTCGGCGATCTCGACCTGCGCCTCCTCCTGAACGCGGGCGCGCTCCAGCAGGACGGGCAGCTTGCCGATGTTGTGGGTGCCGAAGACGACGTCGACCCACGGGGCCCGCTGGACGATCGTGTCGCGGTCCTTCTGCGCCAGGCAGCCGCCGACGGCGATCTGCATGCCGGGGCGCTTGGTCTTCATCGGGGCGAGCCGGCCGAGGTTGCCGTACAGCTTGTTGTCGGCGTTCTCGCGGACGGCGCAGGTGTTGAACACGACGACGTCGGCGTCGCCGTCGGAGCCCTCGGGCGCACGTGTGTAGCCGGCGTCCTCCAGCAGACCGGAAAGCCGCTCGGAGTCGTGCACGTTCATCTGGCACCCGTAGGTGCGCACCTCGTAAGTTCCCTTGACGTCCACTGCCGTGCTCCGGTCGCTGCTGCTGGTCATGGAACAAGGGTAGGCGCTCCCCGGAAGCCCTCCGGCCCGCAGGCCGCGGGGGCGGCGGTCCTGCCGCGGGTGGCGGCCGGGCCGTGACAGGACGCCGGGCGGGGTGGCAGGATCGCCGGCGTGCACCTCGTACCGCCCCGCGTGAGCCGGCGTCGCGCCCTGTGGGGCCTGGCGGCGGTGCTCGCCGTGTGCGGGCTGCTGGTGTGGTGGCTGAGGCCCTTCGGGGAGCCGGAGCCCAGTGGCAGCCTCGCGTTCAGCACGGGCGTCCGTACCGGCGTCTACCACCGCTACGGCGAGCTGCTGGAGCAGGCGCTCGCGACGGACATGCCCCGCGTGAAGGTCAAGCTGGAGCCGAGCGAGGGCTCCCAGCAGAACCTCCAGCGGGTGGCGGCCGGGGAGGCCGACTTCACCATCGCGACGGCGGACGCGGTCGCCAAGTACCGGCTCGACGGGAAACCCGGGGCGGAGCGGCTGCGGGGCGTCGCGCGGCTCTACGACGACTACGTGCAACTGGTGGTGCCCGCCGGGTCGCCGGTGCAGTCGGCGCGGGACCTCAAGGGCAAGCGGGTCGCGGTCGGCCAGGCCGGCTCCGGGGTGCGGCTGATCTCGGACCGGCTGCTGGCGGCGGCCGATCTGGACCCGGCGCGGGACATCACCCCGTTGTCGATAGGCATCGACACCATGCCCGCGGAGCTGGAGGCGGGACGGATCGACGCGTTCTTCTGGTCCGGCGGCCTGCCGACCAGCGCGGTACGGGAACTGTCCGAGCGGTTCGAGATCCGGCTGGTGCAGCTGGGCGACCTCGTCGAGCGGCTCCAGGGCAGCGGGACCCCGTCCCGCTACTACCGGGCGGCGGTGATGCCGCAAGACGCGTACGCGCGGGCCCGCAACACTTCGGCGGTGGCCACGCTGGCGGTGCCGAACCTGCTGGTGACCAGGGACGACACCAGTCCGGATCTGACCGAGCGGTTCACCCGGACGGTGATTTCGAGCCGGGACCGGATCGGCCACGAGGTGCACGCCGCGCAGCTGGTGGACCTGAGGACGGCGATCTACACCGATCCACTGGCGCTGCACGAGGGCGCGGCGCGGTACTACCGCTCGGTCAAGCCGTAGGCCTCCCGGCCGGTACGGGCGGCGACCCTTCCGGGCCGCCCGCTCCTGCGGCCCCGCCCGTCAGCCGATGCCTCCCCGTGAGCCGGCCCGCCCGTCAGCCGGTGCGCCCCGTCAGCCGGTGCGCCCCGTCAGCAGCATCGTCGCCGCCGCGGCCGCGCCGATCAGGCCCGCGTCGGTGCCGAGGCTCGCGGGGACGACCCGCAGGTCCCGTACGAAGGACAGGGTCGCGTACGAGGCCAGGTGCCGCCGGACCGGTTCGAAGAGGGTGTCCCCGGAGGCGGCGACGCCGCCGCCGATGACCGCGATGCCGGTCTCCACCAGGGTCGCGGTGGCGGCGATGGCGGCGGCCAGCGCCCGGCCCGCCCGGTCGAACGCGGCGACGGCGACGGGATCGCCGGCCCGGGCGGCGGCGGCCACCCCCGCGGCGGTCGCGTCCCCGTCCCCGGCCGGGGTCCAGCCCTCGGCGAGGGCCCAGCGGGCGATGGCCGTACCGGAGGCGATGGACTCGACGCAGCCCCGGCCGCCGCAGACGCACGGCTCGCCGTCGAAGGCGACGCTGATGTGGCCGATGTGACCGGCGTTTCCGGTGGGGCCGGGGTGGAGCCGGTTGTTCAGGATGAGACCACCGCCGACGCCGGTGGAGACCACCATGCACAGGGCGTCGGCGTGGCCCCGGGCCGCGCCCAGCCAGTGTTCGGCGGCCGTCATCGCCACGCCGTCACCCGCCAGCACGGCCGGGATCCGCGCGCCGTGGGCCGCCAGCTCCGCCGAGACCCGCTCCAGGACGGGGAACCCGCGCCAGACGGCGATGTTGACCGGGCTGACGGTGCCGCGCGAGGTGTCGACCGGGCCGGCGCTGCCGACTCCGCAGCGGACCACCGACGGCCACAGCGGGCTGCGCGCGAGGTCTGCGACGACTTCGGCGACCGCGGCCATCACCCCCTCGGCGTCGGTCCCGCGCGGGGTCGGGCGGCGGGTGGTGGCCGTCATCGCACCGTCGGGGTGCACCAGCGCGCCGGCGATCTTCGTGCCGCCGATGTCGATCGCCGCGGTGAGGCCGTCGGCCGGGCCGGGGCCGCGGTGCGCGGAGGGGACGGAGGGGGAAGTGGTCACGGCGGCGCTCCTGGAAGGGGTCGGGGTTCAGTATGCGGCCGGGGCCTGCGCCGTACTGTCTCGGGGTTCCAGCCGGGGCAGCTCGCTCTCGCGCACCCTCGGCGGGCCTCCGGCCAGGACGGCGAGGAGTTCCTCGGCCGCGAGCCGCCCGAAGCCCGCCGTGTCACGGACGAGGGCGGTCAGCCGGGGATGGGTGACCCGGCACAGGGCCGAGTCGTCCCAGGCCACGAGGGAGAGCCGGGCGGGGACGGGGATCCCGAGCCCGGCGGCGACGGCGGCGCCGGCCACCGCCATCACGTCGTTGTCGTAGACGAGCGCGGTGGGCGGCTCCGGATCAGCGAGGACCCGCCGGGTGGCGGCGGCGCCCTCGGCGTCGGAGTAGTCGGTCACCACCGACCGGACGTCGGCCGGCCCGAGGCCGTGCCGCTCCGACCAAGCGCGCAGCGAGGCCATCCGGCGGGCCGTGTGGGCGAGGGCGGGCAGGCCCGCGACGTGGGTGATCCTGCGGTGCCCGAGCAGGTGCAGGTGGTCCAGCACCTGCTCCATGGCTCCGGCGTCGTCCGCCCGGATGGTGGACAGGGCGGGAGCCGCGCCCTCCTGCCGCTCCCGGCCCCCGGAGCCGGCCGGGCCCGTCGACGCCGCCGCCGTGACCGGGGCCGCAGCCGGGTCCGCAGCCGGGTCCGGGGCCGGGGCCGGGGCCGGGTCACCGGCCGGGTCGCCGGCCGGGTCGCCGGCCGGGTTCGTCGCGGTCGTGCCGACCATCACCGCGGGGAGGCCGAGGCCGGTCAGGAGCTCCGGCCGGGGGTCCTGCGTCCGCGGGTCCACGACGATGACCCCGTCCACGCGGCGCTCCGCCCACCAGCGCCGGTAGACCGCGCACTCCGCGTCGATGTCCTCCACCACCTGGAACAGGAGCGCGATCCGCCCGGCCGCCAGTACCTCCTGTATGCCGGAGACGAGTTGCAGGAAGAACGACTCCACCCCGAGGGTGTGCGCGGGCCGTGCCAGGACCAGCCCGACCACACCTGCGCGTGCCCCGGACAGGGCGCGGGCCGCGCTGTTGGGCTGCCAGCCGAGCTCTTCGGCGACGCGCCGGATCCGTGCCCGGGTGTCCCTGGAGACACCCGGGCGGTCGTTGAGCGCGAAGGAGACGGCGCTCTCCGACACCCCGGCCCGGCGGGCGATGTCCTTGATGGTGGGTCTGCGGGCCATGGCCGGCTCATCCTCCTGCGGTGGCGCGAACTGCGATGGCCGGACCGTACGCGATCCGGCCCGGCCGGGACCGCTCCCCCGCCGGGCGCCTGCAACCCGAAGTAGTCGCTTTCACAAGGCAGTTCGGACTCCGCCATGACGACATAAACTCGACTTAAGCGCATTAGTGCACCCCTCAGCGAGCGCCCCGAAGTGACAACCCACAGCACGGTCAAGGGCGTTGCGCAGCAGATCGCGGCGGCCCGTCCGGCGTGAATCGCCTTGTTGACTTCCCCCTGAACTCCCGGCATTTTTCGGGGAGTCCGGTGAATTCCTCCGAACTCCGGGACCCTCATGCCCGAAAGCGCCCCTCTTCCGCCCCCTGTCCGCAGCCCGCGCTTCGGCGTCAACTACACCCCCGCTCGCGGCTGGTTCCACCACTGGCTGGACTTCGACCTCGGTGACGTACGGGCCGACCTCGACTCGATCGCCGCCCTCGGCCTGGACCACGTCCGCGTCTTCCCGCTCTGGCCGGTGTTCCAGCCGAACCGCACCCTCATCCGGCCGCGCGCGGTCGAGCAGCTGGTCGCGCTCGCCGACGCGGCCGCCGAGCGCGGACTGGACGTCGCGGTGGACGGACTGCAAGGGCACCTGTCGAGCTTCGACTTCCTGCCCGCGTGGACCGGGACCTGGCACCGGCGCAACATCTTCCGCGACCCGGACGTGGTCGCCGCGCAGGAGGAGTACCTGACCACGCTGGCCGGCGCCCTCGCGGACCGGCCCAACTTCCTCGGCATGACCGTGGGCAACGAGATCAACCAGTTCGCCGACGCCCCGCACCCCGACCCCGACCGCATCGACGCCGCCCAGGCCGCGCGCTGGCTGGAGCGGATGCTGGCCGCCTGCGACAAGGGGGCTCCCGGGCGGTTCCACGTGCACGCCGAGTACGACGCCGCGTGGTACCAGGACGGGCACCCCTTCACCCCGGCCCAGGCGGCCCGGCTGGGCGCGGCCACCGCCGTGCACTCCTGGGTGTTCAACGGCACGGCGCAGCGCCACGGGGCCACCGGGACGGCGACCGAGCACCACGCCGCGTACCTGATCGAGCTCGCCAAGGCCTGGGCGCCGGACCCGCACCGGCCGGTGTGGCTCCAGGAGGTGGGGGCCCCGGCCCCGCTGGTCGCGCCCGAGCGGGCGGCGCGGTTCACCGAGGCCACCGTGGCCAACGCGCTGGACTGCCCGGACCTGTGGGGCGTGACCTGGTGGTGCTCGCACGACGTGTCCCGGGAGCTGGCGGACTTCCCGGAACTGGAGTACGGCCTCGGCCTGCTCACCAACGACCGCCGCGTCAAGCCCGCCGGAGCCGCGCTGGCCAAGATCGCCGCCCTGTGGCGGGGCCGCGAGCACCGGCCGCCGCCCCGCTCGACCGCGCTCGCCGTCGACGTCGGCGGAGCGGAGGCCGCGCCGGGCCGGTCGGTGTGCGGGCCGGGCGGGGCGTTCTTCGAGGCGTGGGCCGCGCTGACCGCCCGGGGGCTGCGCCCGGCGGTGGTCCTGGCGGAGCTGGCCCGGGACCCGGCGCACCTGTCGGCGCGCGGCATCACCGAGGTACTGCACGTGCACGACGTGACCGGCACCGCCTGACCCCGCCCCCGACGCACCGCGAGGAGCCTCCGTGCCCGAGCCCGTCAGCAGCGCCGAACCCCGTACACCCGACGCCCGAACACCCGAACCCCGAACGCCCGAACCCCGAACGCCCGACGCCCGGCCCCCCCGCGCACTGCCGACCCGGCGCGGGTTGCTCGCCGCCGGGGCCGCCACCGGGGCGGCCGCCCTCCTGGGCCCCACCCCGGCCCGGGCCGCCGGCGCACCGGCCCCGGTCACGCCCGCCGCCCCCACCCCGCCCGCCCTGGCCCCGTACGCCTCCTACTGGTTCCCGGACACGCTCCCCGAGGGCGTCCCCGCTCCCGCGGTCACCTGGCGCTCCCTCAAGCGGTGGACGCCCGAATCGGATCCCGACCTGGCCCACAACACCGCGAGCGTCCCCCTCGCGGCCCGCTTCGCCCCGGTGCCGCCGAATCCGGACGCCCGCGCGGGCCAGGCCCGTATCGCCTCCCTGGTCTCCTTCGCACCGACCGCGGGGAACCCCTCGCAGGGTTCCGCGACCGCCGACTACTACGCCCTCACGCACTGGGCGTACCTCGACGAGCTGGTGTTCTGGGGCGGCTCCGCCTCCGAGGGGGTCGTGCTCGCGCCGAACGCGCCCGTCGTCGACGCCGCCCACCGCAACGGCGTCCCGGTCCTGGGCAGCGTGTTCCTGCCGCCCGTCGCGTACGGCGGCGACCTCCGGTGGACCCGGGACCTGGTCCAGCGGGATCCACTGGGCCGCTTCCCGATCGCGGCGAAGCTCGTCCAGGTGGCGCGGGCGTACGGCTTCGACGGCTGGTTCGTCAACGCCGAGACCGACGGCGGGGACAGCGTGCTCGCCACCCGGATGCGGCAGTTCCTGCGCGCGCTGCGCGCCGCCGGTGAGCCGTACGGCCTGCGGATCACCTGGTACGACGCGATGAACAGCACCGGCAGTGTGGGCTGGCAGGGCGAATTGAACGCCCTCAACCAGGAGTTCTTCGAGGACCGGGCCGGCCGGGTCGCGGACACGATGTTCGTGGACTTCCGCTGGACCGCGCGCTCCCTGGCCGCTTCCGGCGCGCTCGCCGAACGGCTCGGCCGTTCCCGCCACGAGTTGTGGGCCGCCGTGGACACCGAGTCCCGGGGCTGGGACGCCTCCGTCGACTGGGACGCCATCGTCCCGCGCGGGCGCGACCACGTCGTAAGTTACGGCTTCTACCGGCCGGAGTGGACGCTCGGCCACCTCTCGGACCGCTCCCCCGGCGCCTTCCACCAGGCCGACGACCGCTTCTGGACGGGCGAGTCCCTCGACCCGGCCCGGCCCGCGCCCGAAGCGCACTGGCGGGCTCCGGCGACCGCCGTGGCGGACCGCTCGACCGTCCTGGCGCTGCCCTTCGCCTGCGCGTTCAACACCGGGCACGGGCTGCGCTGGTACGAGGACGGGAAGGTCACCTCGGACGCGCCGTGGAACCACCTCGGGCTCCAGGACCGGCTCCCGGGCCGCCGCTGGGTCGTGGAGACCGCCGGGCAACGCCCTTCCGTGACGCTGGACTTCGCCGACGCGTGGCGCGGCGGCTCCAGCCTGCTCGTGGTCGGCCGGCCGGCCGGCCCGGTCGTCATCGGCCTGCACTCCACCCGCCTGCCGCTGTCCGGCGCCACCGCCGTGGAGCTGGTCCACGCCACCGAGGCGGGCACGGTGGCGGTGGAGGTCGGGATCGCGCTGCGCGAGCCCGCCGCCCCGGGCGAGCCGCTCCCGTACACCTGGCTCAAGGCGGCGACCCGCAGCGCCGGGCGGGGCTGGCTGCGCGCCCGGGCCGTGCTCGACGCGACGCGCGGGACGACGGCGTACGCGTTCGCCGTACGGATCACCCCGCGCGGGACGACGCCGGTGCGCTGGCGGCTCGGGGCCCTGTCGGTACGCGACGCCACCGCGCAGCGGCGCCCGGCCGCCCCGAGTGCCCTGCGGGTGGACGCTTCGGCCCGGCGGGAGGGAACGGCCGAGGTCCGCCTCTCCTGGCACCGGGCAGCCGGCCCGGTCCGCCACTACGAGGTACACCGGTGCCTGCCCGACGGCACCCGCCGCTTCCTCGGCGGCACCTGCGGAACGGCCCTGTACCTCCCCGCCGTCATCCGCTCCGGCGCGGAGCCCGCGGCGGCGTTCGAGGTCCGGGCCGTGGACGAGCTGTACGCATGCTCCGGCGCGGCCCGCACCACCCTCGGGTGGACCTGAGCGTCAGGAGGCGTGCGGGGCGGTGCGCGGGACGGTGACCGTCACCCGCAGCCCGTGGGGCGGGTTCGTCTCGTACGAGAGGGACCCGCCGCCGGAGGCGAGCAGCGCCCGGGAGATGGACAGCCCGAGACCGGAGCCCTTGATGTTCTGGTGGCGTCCGCTGCGCCAGAAGCGGTCGCCGATCCGCTGGAGCTCCTCCTCGGTGAGCCCGGGCCCGCGGTCGGCGACGACGACGTGGACCGTGCGGCCCTGCGCGGAGACCGAGACCTCGACTTCCTCTCCCTCGGGGGTGAACTTGAGGGCGTTGTCGATGACGGCGTCCAGCGCGCTGGACAGCGCTATGGGATCGGCCCACCCGGTGACGGCGGCCGGGCCGGTCTCCGTCAGCCGTACGCCCTTCTCCTCTGCGTAGGGGCGCCAGGCGGTGACGCGTTCGGCGGTGAGCGCGCCGATGTCGGTGAGGCTGATCTCGGCGGTGGCGTGTTCGGCCAGCGCCAGGTCCAGCAGGTCGTCCAGGACCTGTGTCAGGCGTTTGCCTTCAGTGCGCACGGAGGCGATCTCCTCGTTTCCCTCGGGCAGTTCGAGGGCGAGCAGTTCGATCCGCAGGAGCAGCGCGGCGAGCGGGTTGCGCAGCTGGTGGGAGGCGTCGGCGACGAACGCCCGCTGCTGCTCCAGTACGTCTTCCACGTTGTCGGCCATCTCGTTGAACGAGTGGGCCAGGCGTTGGAGTTCCGGCGGGCCGCCCGCGGCGGCGACGCGGGAGTTCATCCGTCCGGTGGCGATGCCGTGGGCGGCGGCGTCCAGGGTCCGGACGGGCTTGAGGACCCAGCTGGTGAGCCGCAGGGCGGCTCCGAACGCCAGCAGCATGGCGGCGGCGAGGCCGCCCGCGATCAGCAGCCAGCCCTGCAAGATCCGCGCCCGCAGCTGGCCGGTGGGTGATTCGGTGGCGACGACGGCGACGACGTCCCCGTCGAGGACGACCGGGGAGGCGACGAGGAGCTTCCCCTGGGTCTGCCAGGGCCACACCTGGCCCGGGTCGTGGCTGCGGCGCCCGGCGAGCGCTTCCTCGAAGGCCCGGCGGCCCTCACCGGACTCCGGGAGCTGCCACCAGCCGGGGGCGCGGACCATGGCGTTGTCGTCGCGGTAGAAGATGCCGACGCGGATGCCGTACAGCTCCTGGTAGCGGGCCAGTTCCAGCTGGAGGGTCTCGCGGCGCTGGTCGGCCCCGGTGGCGGCCGAGCCCTCGGAGTCGATGACGAACTGGGCGAGGGCGGCGAAGCGGGCGCTGTCGTCGATCCGGTCGACGACCACCTTCTGCTGCTGGCCCGCGGCCAGGCTGACGGCCAGCGGGAAGCCGAGGGCGAGCAGGACGCCCGCCATGAGGACGATGAGCAGGGGGAGCAGTCGGGCGCGCACGACGGGATTTCCGCTAGGGGGCGGCCGGGGCGACGAGCCGGTAGCCCACCCCGCGGACGGTTTCGATGAGGGCGGGCATGCGCAGCTTGGAGCGCAGCGAGGCGACATGCACTTCGAGGGTGCGCCCGGTTCCCTCCCAACTGGTGCGCCACACCTCGCTGATGATCTGCTCGCGCCGGAAGACGACCCCGGGGCGCTGGGCGAGCAGCGCGAGCAGGTCGAACTCCTTGCGGGTGAGGGGGACGTCGGCGCCGTCCACGGTGACGCGGCGGGTGGGCAGCTCGATGGCGACGGGACCGAGCCGGACCACGGACGGGGCGCCGGTCCCGGTGACCGCGGCCTCCTCGGAGGCGCCGGTGCGGCGGGCGACGGCATGGATGCGGGCGAGGAGTTCGCCGGTGTCGTAGGGCTTGACGACGTAGTCGTCGGCGCCCATGTTCAGGCCGTGGATGCGGGAGCGTACGTCGCCGCGCGCCGTCACCATGATGACGGGCGTGGCGGTGCGCTTGCGGATCTTGCCGCACACCTCGTAGCCGTCCTGGTCGGGCAGGCCGAGGTCGAGCAGGATCACCCCGTAGGGAGGGGTGGAGGGCTGGGCGCCGGCCGGCAGCAGGGCGTGGAGCGCCTCCTCGCCGCTGCGGGCGTGCGTGACCTGGAAGCCGTGCCGGGCGAGGATCGCGGACAGCGCGGCGGCGACGTGGTCGTCGTCCTCGACGAGCAGCAGTCTCACGGGGCCCCTTCCTCGGTTGGTCTGTGGCGCACGGCGTGGCCACCCTGCATCCACGCCGATGCAGACTCCCACGTCAAGAGGGTTCCGGTCTTGCGAGTCTTCCGTTATGCACCCGGTACGCGTAAGGAGGGACGCGCGAGGGCGGCGGGCGCGGTCGCCCACGGAGCGTATCCGGGCGAGGCCGGATCGTTATGCTCAATTCTCCCTCAGATGTGATGACGGTGTGAGTACCTCGTCACTACTGTCCTCCCAACCGACGGAGGACGGAGCAAGAAGCCGATGAGCGGAGTATCAGTGACCAAGGACGTGCAGGACGCGGCCGGTGCCGCGGACGACCTGGTCGTACTGAGCAACGTCAACAAGCACTTCGGCGCGCTGCACGTGCTTCAGAACATCGATCTGAGCATTGCCCGCGGTGAGGTCGTCGTGGTGATCGGTCCCTCGGGATCGGGCAAGTCCACGCTGTGCCGGACCATCAACCGGCTGGAGACGATCGATTCGGGGACCATCACGGTCGACGGCAAGGAACTGCCCTCCGAGGGTAGGGAACTGGCTCGGCTGCGGGCCGATGTCGGCATGGTCTTCCAGTCCTTCAACCTGTTCGCGCACAAGACCGTGCTGCAGAACGTGATGCTGGGCCAGCTCAAGGTCCGCAAGACGGACCAGGCGGCGGCGCTGGAGAAGGCGAAGTCGCTGCTGGACCGTGTGGGTGTCGGCTCGCAGGCGGACAAGTACCCGGCGCAGCTCTCCGGTGGCCAGCAGCAGCGCGTGGCGATCGCCCGGGCGCTGGCGATGGACCCGAAGGTGATGCTGTTCGACGAGCCGACCTCGGCGCTCGACCCGGAGATGATCAACGAGGTGCTGGAGGTCATGCAGCAGCTCGCCCGGGAGGGCATGACGATGGTGGTCGTCACCCACGAGATGGGCTTCGCCCGCTCCGCTGCCAACCGGGTCGTCTTCATGGCGGACGGGAAGATCGTCGAAGAGGCCGCGCCGGAGCAGTTCTTCGCCAACCCGCGCAGCGACCGTGCCAAGGACTTCCTGTCGAAGATCCTGCACCACTGACGGTCCTGGTCTGGTAGTGATCCGGTGGCGGCCCGGATCCAGGTGTCGCTCGCCGTCCAACAACGTCTCATCCGAGGGAAGTTCACGATGAAGCTTTACAAGGCCGGTGCGGCCGTCGCCGCTGCCGTCGCTCTCGCCCTGACCGCGACCGCCTGCGGCGGCGGCAGCAGCGACAAGTCCTCCGGTGGCGGCGACTCGGCCGGTGGCGGCAAGAAGATCGTCATCGGCATCAAGTTCGACCAGCCGGGTGTGGGTCTCAAGACCCCGGACGGCAAGTTCACCGGTTTCGACGTCGACGTCGCGACGTACGTGGCCAAGGAACTCGGCTACGAGGCCAACCAGATCGAGTTCAAGCAGGCCGTCAGCTCCGAGCGCGAGAACCTGATCTCCAACGGCGACGTCAAGCTGGTCGTCGCGAGCTACTCGATCAACGACAAGCGCAAGGAGAAGGTCGACTTCGCCGGCCCGTACTTCCTGGCGCACCAGGACCTGCTGGTCCGCGCGGACGAGACCTCGATCACCAAGGCCGAGGACCTCAACAAGAAGAAGCTCTGCTCCGTCACGGGCTCCACCTCGGCGCAGAACGTCAAGACCAAGCTCGCTCCCGAGGCCGACCTCCAGGAGTTCCCCGGCTACTCCGAGTGCCTCACCGGCCTGGAGAACAAGGCCGTGGACGCCCTGACCACGGACAACTCGATCCTGGCGGGCTACGCCGCGCAGGAGAAGAACAAGGGCAAGTTCAAGCTGGCCGGGCTGAGCCTGAGCAACGAGAACTACGGCATCGGCCTCAAGAAGGGTGACAAGGACCTGCAGACCAAGGTCAACGCCGCCCTCAAGAAGATGGTCACCGACGGTTCCTGGGACGCGGCCGTGAAGAAGAACTTCGGGCCGGCCAACTACAAGAACGAGCCTGCCCCGCAGATCACCGAAGGCAGCTGATTCCCCGGTGGGGAGCGTCGCCGCCCGCCTGCCGCGGGCGGCGGCGCGCCCCACCGGCCATCCTGGGGAGAGCGCAGGGCAACGTGTTCGACTTTCTTGATTCCGGGCAGTACGACCTGCTCGGAGCCTTTTGGGTGACGGTTCAGCTCACCCTCTACTCGGCGGCGGGCTCCCTCATATGGGGAACCGTCCTGGCCGGGATACGGGTCAGCCCGGTCCCGCTGATGCGCGGCTTCGCCGCCGTGTACGTCAACGTGGTGCGCAACACGCCGCTGACCGCGCTGATCCTCGGCTGCTCGCTGGGCCTCAGCCAGACCCTGGGCATCACGCTCGGTGGTGACACCTTCAAGGAGACCGGCTTCCGGCTGGCCGTCCTCGGCCTGACCGCGTACACCGGCACCTTCGTCTGCGAGGCGCTGCGCTCCGGCATCAACACCGTGCCCGTCGGGCAGGCCGAGGCCGCCCGCGCGCTGGGCCTGAGCTTCTTCCAGGTGCTCACGCTGATCGTGCTCCCCCAGGCCTTCCGGGCGGTCATCGCACCGCTCGCGAACGTGCTGATCGCCCTCACGAAGAACACCACGGTGGCGGCGGCCATCGGCGTGGCCGAAGCGGCCCTGCTGATGAAGGAAATGATCGAGAACGAGGCGCAGGCGCTCTTCGAGGTCTTCGCGGTGTTCGCCTTCGGCTTCGTCGTCCTCACCCTCCCCACCGGCCTGCTGCTCGGCTGGGCGGCCAAGCGAATGGCGGTGAAGCGATGAGCACCGTGCTGTACGACACCCCCGGCCCGAAGGCCAAGGTCCGCAACTGGATCTACTCCGCCGTCTTCCTCGTCCTGCTCGGCCTGGCCCTGTGGTGGGCGCTGGGCCTGATGGCGGACAAGCACCAGCTCGACGGCGACAAGTGGAGCCCGTTCGTCACCGACGGGCAGGTCTGGACGACGTTCCTGCTCCCCGGCCTGCTGGAGACGCTGAAGGCCGGCGTGATCGCCATGGTGATCGCGCTGCCGCTCGGCGCGCTGCTCGGCATCGGGCGGCTCTCCGACCACGCCTGGGTGCGGGTCCCGGTCGGCGCGGTCGTGGAGTTCTTCCGCGCCATCCCGGTCCTGATGCTGATGCTGTTCGGTTTCGCCCTGTACGTGCAGTTCTCCAGCGTCGAGTCCGAGGTCCGGCCGCTGTACGCGGTGGTCACCGGCCTGGTCCTGTACAACGCCTCGGTCATCGCGGAGATCGTCCGGGCCGGCATCCAGTCGCTGCCGCGCGGACAGACCGACGCGGCCAAGGCGATCGGCATGCGCAAGGGTCAGACCATGACCTACGTCCTGCTCCCGCAGGCCGTCACCGCCATGCTGCCCGCGCTGGTGAGCCAGCTCGTGGTGATCCTCAAGGACACCGCGCTCGGTGGCGCGGTCCTGGGTTACGGCGAGCTGCTGTCGATGAGTCGGCAGATCTCGGCGAACTACAGCAACACCATCCCGAGCCTGATCGTGATCGCGGCGCTGTTCGTCGCGGTGAACTACGCGCTCGCCTCGTCCGCCTCCTGGCTGGAGGGCCGGCTGCGGAAGTCGAAGAAGAGCACCGGCGCGGTCGTCGGCGTGGCGGAGGCCAGCGACCTGGCCACGGGCAACAACAGCGCGGCGTGAAACCCGTCCGCCTGGGATCGGATGCCCGCTGACGGTAAGTCCGCTGATGCGAAGTCAGTCATAGTGCGTAGCCTGTGTGGTGGGGGGGGGGGCGGGCCCCCCCCCCCCGGCGGGGGGCGGGGCGGGGGCAGTTTGAGGACGCCCATAAAGAACGTGGGTAAAGTTGTGTGGTGTTAAAAAATAGATAGGGGGGCCGCTGCT
>NZ_JBITDH010000014.1:0-38236 GCF_044454045.1 Streptomyces sp. NPDC051578 | reverse complement strand
GGTCTTTTTTGTGACCACCCCCTCGTTATTTTTTTTTTTTGTGTGTTTTTTTTTTTTTTTTTTTTTTTTTTTGGGGTGTGGGGGGGGGGGGGCGCCCCCCCCCCCCCCCCCCACCACACAGTGCTGTCCGGACCGGTGTCACTTGACGCAGGCACTTCCAGTCGGTTGCATACGTTGTGTGATCACATACCGGACATCGGGAGCCGCATCATGGACCCGGTGATCGTCGTCGGCGCGGGGCCCGTCGGGCTGTCCCTGTCCCTCGCCCTGGCCGGCCAGGGCGTGCCCTCCGTCGTACTGGACGAAGGGCCCGGCAAGGACGAGCCCCGGCCGGCCCGTTCCGTCGTGCTGCACGCCGACACCGCCTCCATGGCCCACCGGCTGGGCTGTACGACACTGCGCGACGAAGGGGCGTACTACGCGGCCTGGCGCACGATGCGGCGGGGCCGGGACTCGCAGCGGATCACCTTCGAGGACCAACCGGCGCCGCTGCACCTGCCGCAGCACGCCCTGACGCGCGGCCTGCGGGACGCCGCCGCCACCCACCCGCTGGTCCGGCTGATCGCCGACACCCGGCTGGACGCCCTGGAGCAGGACGGCCGCGGGGTCACCGCCCACACCCGGGGCGCCGAGACCACCTGGTGGCGCGGGAGCCACCTCGTGGGCTGCGACGGGGCCCGCTCGACCGTACGCAAGCTGCTCGGCATCCGCTTCCCCGGCCGGACCGCGGTCGAACGGCACGCCGTGGCCGCGCTGCGCACCGAACTGCCGTGGCCCGGCGAGGCCTTGCTGCACCGCGGCGCGACGGGCGAGGTCACCGCCCGGCCGCTGCCCGACGGGGTGTGGCGGCTGGACTGGCTGCTCCCGCCGCGCGGGGGGCTCGTCACCCCCGACGCGCTCGTGACCCTCATCCGGGACACCCTGGCGGCGTGGTGCGGGGGCACGACGCCCCCGTACGACCTGATCGACACCGGCGTGCACACCGTGCACCACCGCCTCGCCCGGCGCTGGCGCGACGGCCGGGCCTTCCTCGCCGGGGACGCGGCGCACCTGCTGGGCGCGCTCGGCACCCAGGGGGTCGAGGAGGGGCTTCGGGACGCGGAGAACCTGGCCTGGAAGCTCGCGCTGGACTGGCACCAGGGAGCTTCCGAGGCACTACTGGACAGCTACGAGGACGAGCGGCGCCGGGCGGTCGCGGCCCGCCTGCGCGTCGCCGACCAGGCGCTGCCCGCCCTGCGCGGCGGGGGCGGACTGCGCACCTACCTTCCCGGAGCGGCGCGTTCGGCGGAGGGCCTGCTCACCGACGGCCACCTCGGCCGGGGCGCGCTGGGCGGGGAGCCGGCGTACGCCCCGCCCGTGGCCGTGCGGGAAGTGCCGACCGCCACCGAACCCGGCGGTCCCGTGGCGAACGTACCGGTGACCGCGCCCGACGGGTCGACGGTGCCACTGAGGGACATGCTGGGGCGGGGCCGGCTGCTGGTGCTCCTGGTCGCCCCCGGCACCGGGGTGTGGGACCGGAGGCACTGGCTGGGCGCCGGACTGATGCCCCGGCTCGCGGCGGCCGTGAGCGCCCTTCCCGTCCGGGCGGAACTCCTGGTGGCCGACGGCTATCCGGGGGCCCCGGCGCACACCGTGCTGCTGGTGCGCCCCGACGGCCACCTCGCGGCGACCTTCGCCGGGGTGCGTCCGGCGGAGCTGTACGAGGCGGCCGACGCCGTCCGCTGCGGCGCCCCGGCTCGGGCGGAGGGCGCCGCGTTCACGCCCGAGGGCACCTCTCCGCTCAAGGAGACGTCCATCACCCCCACGGGGGTGATCGATTGACCCTTTTCCCGTCCCGTGCTTCACTCACGGGCATGACCGGCAGCGACGTACGCCTGTGGCGGAGGGTTCACATGGACCTGCTCCGCTACGCGGGCTGCGTGTGTCGCCCCTCCTGCTGATTCGCCCCTTCCTTCGCGCCGCCCCGTAGTCCCGTGTCCTTCCCGGGACCGGCGGCGCGCACCCCCGCGAACTCCCAGGACGGTCATTCCCCCATGTCTGCGCCCACGCACGCGCCCGCCCCCGTCTCCGCCCCGGCCCCTGCCCGTGGCTCCGCCGCACCGACGACGGCCGAGCTGCTCGCCTTCGTGCTCCGCACCGCGGCCGACCCCGAACTCGTCGCCTCGCTCCCCCTCGACCCGCAAGGGCGTACCTGGATCCGGCTGGACGGTCCCGGTGGCAGCGAGGCCTGGCTGATCGGCTGGCCCCCCGGCACCGGCACCGGCTGGCACGACCACGCCGAGTCGCTGGGCGCGTTCGCCACCGCCCGCGGGAAGCTCACCGAGCACTCGCTCGCCGTCCGCCTTCCCTCGGAGGGCTGGCGGAGCCTGGAACTGGCGCCGGACGTGGACCGCGGCCGCCGTGTCCCGGCGGGCGCGGGGCGGGGTTTCGGTGAACACCACGTGCACGAGGTGCTCAACGAGTCGAGGACCGAGCACGCCGTCTCGGTGCACGCGTACTATCCGCCGCTCCCGCTGATCCGCCGCTACAGCCGCACCGGCCCGGTGCTCAGGCTGGAGCACGTCGAGCGTCCGGCGGACTGGCAGTGAGCGCCGCGCCACAGGGCATCGACGCCCTCGTCGACCGGCTCCGTACGACGTACGCGCGCGTCTCGCCGGACGAGGCGTACGCCGCGTCGCTGGAAGGGGCGCTGCTGGTCGACATCCGCTACCAGGCGCTGCGCGAGCGGGACGGGGTGATCCCGGGCGCGGTGGTCGTCGAGCGCAACGAGCTGGAGTGGCGCCTGGATCCGCTGGGCTCCCACCGCCTCCCCGAAGCCACCGGCCACGGCCTGCGGGTGGTGGTGATCTGCAACGAGGGCTACGCCTCGACGCTGGCCGCGGCCTCCCTGCACGCGCTGGGCCTCGACCGCGCGACCGACCTGACGGGCGGCTTCCAAGCCTGGAAGTCGGCCGGCCTGCCCGTCACCCCGGCGGGCACCGGCGCGGGTCCCTGACTCCCGGGCCCCGCGGAGGGGGACGCGGCTGCCCCGGGGCTCAGCCCTCGGGGTAGCCCTCCCCGTTCTCGCCCTCGGTTTCCAGCGCGCGGCGGACCACCCGCAGGGCCATGCCCTCCGGGTATCCCTTGCGCGCCAGCATCCCGGCGAGGCGGCGGATCCGCTTGTCCCGCTCAAGACCCCGGGTCGCCCGGAGCTTGCGCTCCACGAGCTCCCGGGCCGTCTGCTCCTCCTGCTCGGAGTCCAGCTGCTCCAAGGCCTCCTGCACGAGGGTGGCGTGGACCCCCTTGGTCCGCAGCTCCTGGGCGAGCGCCCGACGGGCCAGGCCCCGGCCTCGGTGGCGGGACTCGACCCAGGCGCCGGCGAAGGCGGCGTCATCGATCAGGCCCACCTCCTCGTACCGGGAGAGGACCTCCTGCGACACCTCCTCGGGGATGCCGCGCTTCTCCAGGGCGTCCGCGAGCTGCCGCCGGGTACGCGGCATCCCGGTGAGCAGACGCAGGCAGATCGCCCGCGCCTGCTCTTCGGGACTCTGGGGCGGCAGCTCCTGACGGCCCTCCCGGCCGCTCTCCCCGCCGCCCCTTTCCTGCTCCCGCACGGATCAGCTCTTGGCCACGGCGGCCTTGGCCGTCGTCTTGGCCTTCGCCGCCGGAGCGGGCACGGCCGAGGCGTCGGCCGGCGCGTCGGCAGCTGCTTCCGCGACAGCGTCCTTGCGCACGCCGACGCCCAGCTTCTCCTTGATCTTCCGCTCGATCTCGTTGGCGAGGTCCGGGTTGTCCTTGAGGAAGTTGCGGGCGTTCTCCTTGCCCTGGCCCAGCTGGTCGCCCTCGTACGTGTACCAGGCACCGGCCTTGCGCACGAAGCCGTGCTCCACGCCCATGTCGATCAGACCGCCCTCGCGGCTGATGCCCTGGCCGTAGAGGATGTCGAACTCGGCCTGCTTGAAGGGCGGCGCGACCTTGTTCTTGACGACCTTGACGCGGGTACGGTTGCCGACCGCGTCGGTGCCGTCCTTGAGGGTCTCGATGCGGCGGATGTCCAGGCGCACGGAGGCGTAGAACTTGAGCGCGCGGCCACCGGTGGTGGTTTCGGGCGAGCCGAACATCACACCGATCTTCTCGCGGAGCTGGTTGATGAAGATCGCGGTGGTCTTCGACTGGTTGAGCGCACCGGTGATCTTACGGAGCGCCTGGCTCATCAGACGGGCCTGGAGACCCACGTGCGAGTCGCCCATCTCGCCCTCGATCTCGGCGCGGGGCACGAGCGCCGCGACGGAGTCGATGACGATCAGGTCGAGCGCGCCGGAGCGGACGAGCATGTCCACGATCTCCAGCGCCTGCTCGCCGGTGTCCGGCTGCGACAGGATGAGGTTGTCGGTGTCGACGCCGAGCGCCTTCGCGTATTCGGGGTCGAGCGCGTGCTCGGCGTCCACGAAGGCGACGGTGCCGCCGGCCTTCTGCGCGTTGGCGACGGCGTGCAGGGTCAAGGTCGTCTTACCGGAGGACTCCGGTCCGTACACCTCGATCACACGGCCGCGGGGCAGCCCGCCGACGCCGAGCGCGATGTCCAGCGCGGTCGACCCGGTGGGGATGACCTCGATGGGGTCGTTCGGCTTGTCGCCGAGGCGCATGACCGCACCCTTGCCGAATTGCCGTTCAATCTGTGCGAGCGCGGCGTCGAGAGCCTTCTCGCGGTCGGTGCCTGCCATGGGTTCCACCCGGTTTGCTTGAGTCGATCGCTTCACGCCATTGACGCTAACGCCTGCCACTGACAATGCGCTCCCACGCCCGGTTCGGCTGTGGATAACCCATGAGAATGGGTGTTCGATTTTCCTGTCAAGCCAACCCGCCGCCAGGGGGCCGACCAGGGCCGGGGCGATGCGGACGCTGTCCGTCCGCGGGCCCGTCGCGCCGGCCGGCCCGCTGCCGGTGTCAGTCCTGGTTCGCGCCGGCCAGAGCCTGGGTGATCACGCGGGTGGCGAAGTCGCGGTCGTCGGTGAGCCGGTTGATGTGCTCCGCGAGCAGCAGGGCCGTGGCCTCCAGCGCGTTCATCTCGTCCCCGGTCCAGTCCCCGTACTGCTTCCGCCACAGGTTGGGGCTGAGGCCGGTGGCGGCCGCGACGACCAGGCCGGCCATGGTGGGGATGACCTCGGAGCGGATGCTCTTGGGCATCATGCGCATCGAGGCCACGAAGCCGGGCACCACGTACTCGATGACGTCCCGGTCGTGCTTCTCGTAAGCCATCCGCAGCCACTGCGTGAACATGTAGATGAGCGTGCACGTGCCGTCCACCAGGGCATCGGCTTCCTCGCGGTCCAACGATGCCGTGAACTGGTCGATCAGCCGCTGCTGTTCGGGGTCGGCCGTGTCCTTGCCCTCGTAGACGGTTCTGAGCCGCGAGTCGATCACCATGAGGGCCGTACCCACATCGCCGGCGGGAGCGTACTGGGAGTCGCAGGGCGATGGCACAGGATTCCTCCTCGGGTGACCGGGTGACCGTGGGCAACGCGGCGTGTCCGTACAGTAGCCCGCCGAGGAGGGGTCGGGCCGGGTGAATCCGGACGGGGGTCGCCGGCGACGCGCGACGCCGCCCCCGCCGCGGGAGGGCGGCGGGGGCGGCGGCCGGCGGTTACGGCTTGGGAAGGGTGCAGCCGGGGCGGCTGAGGTCGATCTTGTTGCCGGTGCCTATGCAGGGGACGATGATGTAGGTCTCCTGGGCGTAGTTGATGCCTTCGCGGACCGTGACCACGCCGTTCTCGTCCACCTCGCACGGGTTGTTGTCCGTGCAGCGTCCGCCGTCCTCGTTACCCGTGTTGTTCACGGCGACGACCTTGCCGGTCGTGGTGTCGATCACCGGCGAACCGGAGGTGCCGCCGATGGTGTTGCACGACGAGGTGTAGCGGACCGAGTCCTTCCAGGTCCAGGAACCTTCCTTGAGGCGGTAGGCGAACCCGTCGACGTTGCAGCTGTAGGTCCGCTTCCAGTAGCCCGAGACGACCTTGATGGGCGTTCCCTGCACCGGGTGCGCGTCGTTGAGGGTCAGCGCGCTGATGCCGTACTGGCTCTGGATCTGCGCGTACGTCGAAGTCAGCTGGTAGATCGAGATGTCGGTGTCGGTCATGGTCGCGTACGCGACCTTGCTCGCCCGCAACGTCGCCACCTTGGTGCCGCTCGCGCCGAGCAGCGAGAACGACCGGGTGGACCGCTGGTCCTTGATGACCTGGCCGGGCTCCGGGAAGCCCGTCTCCAGGCAGTGCCCGTTGGACAGCACGAGCGCGGGGTCGTTCGGCTGCGAGCCGGGCGCGCGCACGACGGAGCCGGAGCAGTTGCTGAGCGCGACCGTTCCCGCGTAGGTGACCGTGACGGCCTGTGCGGCCCGCTCCCGCGAGGGAGCCGGCGCGGCCGCCTCCCGGGGTACGGAGGCCACGGCCGGTGCCGCTCCCGCTCCGATCAGCAGCAAGGAGAGCACGGCGCCGGCGAGAGGCTTGTTCATGTGGGGGTTCCCCTCTGGTGACGATGCAACCGAAGATCCTCCGGTTGTCATGCGCATTGTTGGGACCTCGCGCCCAACCCACAAGAGGGCATGGCCGGTTGGGGAAACCCGCTATCACCGCGGCCGTGGACCGGCCGCTGGCCGGAATCACACGCCGACGTTCCCCCACACCGCCCCCAACTGCCCCAACGGGCCCATCCGGTGACGAACGTGAACGGGCGCGGCATAACCGCCCCCATGGGTCCGCGGCCGGACCCCGGCCCCCAACTCCCCCACGTCCATCGGTACTCTGCGGTGCCCCCGAAGACCGAGGGCGCTCATTCCGCTTTGGAGGAACCATGGCCATCAAGAAGGCCACGATCCAGCAGCAGGTGGCCGACGCCATCGCCCAGATCAACCCGGCAGACCGGCCCATCGTCACGATCCAGGCCATCGCCGGCCCCAGCGTCTGGCTGATGAGCATGCTCGGCCTGATCGGCCAGATGTTCCTCACCTACTACTTCGTCACCGTGACCGAGCAGGCCGTGGTCCTCCACAAGGCGAGCCGGATGAGCAACCGGCCGCAGGAGATCGTCTTCGCCATACCGCCGGCCCAGGCCGTCGGCGCGGTCACCGAGGTCAAGCGCAACGCCGTCTGGAGTTCGTTCCGCTTCCAGCTCCCGGGCCAGGAGAAGCCGACCCGGATGAACGTGCACCGGCTCTGGCGCACCGAGATGGACCAGGTCATCGGACTCCTGACGAACCAGTCCCAGCCGGTCGCCTGACCCGGCCGCGACGGTGGCCGGATCCCGCCCTCCGGACGGGACCCGGCCGCCGGACACCCTCCCCACAGCGACTGACAACCTGCGGTTGACACCCTCTCGACTGTCAACCTACGGTTGCACCATGACGAACCCTTCCGTGGAACCCGTTCGCATGCCCAGTCCGGTACGCCTCGACGACCTGATCGAGGCGATCAAGAAGGTCCACCCCGACACCCTGGAGCAGCTCAGCGGAGCCGTCGTCGCCGCCGAGCACCTCGGTGACGTCGCGGACCACCTCATCGGCCACTTCGTCGACCAGGCCCGCCGCTCCGGCGCCTCCTGGACCGACATCGGCCGCAGCATGGGCGTCACCCGCCAGGCCGCCCAGAAGCGCTTCGTCCCCAAGGCCGACAAGGCCGGGGCCGACGGCGGCGAGGGCGCCGAGGCCGACGCCGGCCAGGGCTTCGCCCGCTTCACCCCCCGCGCCCGCGGCGTCGTCGTGGCCTCGCAGAACGAGGCCCGCGCCGCCGGGAACACGGAGATCCGCACAGAACACCTGGTGCTCGGCCTGCTCGCCGAGCCCGAGGGGCTCGCCGCGCGCGTCCTGAGCGGGCAGCACGTCAGCGAGGACGCCGTACGCGCCGCCGCCACCGCGCTCCTGCCCGAGCCCGTCGACGCGGCCGAGCTGCCGGCCCTGACCCCCTTCGACGCCGGGGCGAAGAAGGCCCTGGAGCTCACCTTCCGCGAGGCCCTGCGCCTGGGCCACCCCTACGTCGGCACCGAGCACATCCTGCTCGCCCTCCTCGAACTCGAAAACGGGCAGGGCGTCCTCAGCGGCCTCGGCCTGGAGAAGGGTGCCGTCGAGGCGGCCGTCACCGACGCCCTGGCGGCCGTCGTCGAAGGGATGCGGGCGCAGTAGCGGAGTCGGCGCCGGCGCCCCGCCCCGCGCCGTCGGGCGTGTCGGCGCCCTCCGTCAGCTCGTAGCGCTTCACGTACGCGCCGAGGAAGGCCTGGAGCGTGGCGACGGCCGGGATCGCGATGAGCGCACCTACCGCTCCCAGCAGTGCGGTGCCCGCGATGACCGAGCCGAAGGCGACCGCCGGATGGATGTCCACCGTCTTCGCGGTGAGCTTGGGCTGGAGCACGTAGTTCTCGAACTGCTGGTAGACCACCACGAACCCGAGTACGTACAGCGCGTACCAGGGATCGACCGTGAAGGCGATCAGCATGGGCAGCGCGCCCGCCAGATAGGTGCCGATGGTGGGGACGAACTGCGACACCAGGCCGACCCACACCGCGAGCGCGGGCGCGTACGGCACCTGGAGGACGGCGAACACCACGTAGTGGGCGACGCCGGAGATCAGTGCCATCAGCCCGCGCGAGTAGAGGTACCCGCCCGTCTTCGCGACGGCGATCTCCCAGGCGCGCAGCACCTCCGACTGCTTGGCGGGCGGCAGTACGGAGCACAGCGCGCGCCGCAGCCGCGGCCCGTCGGCGGCGAAGTAGAAGGAGAACAGCCCGACGGTCAGCAGTTTGAACAGGCCGCCGAGCACGGTGGCGGACACGTCGAGCACTCCGCTGGCGCTGTTGCGCACGTACTTCTGCAGCCAGTCCGAGTGCAGCAGACTGTCCTGGATCTCCAGCCGGGACAGATCGGTGTGGAACGTCGTGTTGACCGATCTGATCACGGAGTCGAGGGTGCGCGGGAAGCCCTCCACCATGTCGACGATCTGACCGGCGAGCATCGAGCCGAGCAGGGCCACGAATCCGGCGGCCGCGACGAATACCCCGAGGAAGACCAGGAAGGTGGCGAGCCCGCGGCGCATTCCGCGGGCCGCCATCCGGGACACGGCGGGCTCGACCGCGAGCGCGAGGAAGAAGGCGATCAGGATGTTGACGAGCAGCCCGATCAGCTGGTGGAAGGCCCAGCTGCCGAGCTGGAAACAGGCGACGAGGGCCAGTACGAGGATCACCGCGCGCGGCAGCCAGCGCGGCATCCGGGCCTGGGCCGTTCCCGGGGCCACCGCTCCCGCACCCGTCACCGGCCGGGCGGGCCGGTCGGCGTGCTCCGGCCGGTCTGTGTGTCCGGGCCGGTCGGCGGATTCGGGCCGCTGTGCGGATTCGAGCTGATCTGCGTGTTCGGGGTGATCTGCGGGTTCGTGGTGATCAGGGTATTCGCCCTGCTCGGGCCGTCCGGGTGTCGTCTCTTCAGTCGCTGCCACGCACCCCAGTCTGACCCACCCCTTGACGCAGCGGTCCCGCCGGGCTCCGGGTCAGCGCAGCGAGGCGGGCACCTCCATCGCCGAACACACCGCGCGCCACACGTCCTTGGCCTCCCAGCCCGCTTCCAGCGCCTGGTGGACGGTGCGTCCGCCGAGCTCCGTCATGACGTGGTCCCGCGCGAAGGAGTCCGCGTAGGCCGCCCCGAAGTACTCGGCCATCCGCTCCCAGAAAATCGTCAACCGCATGACATCAGTATCGCGCCCCGGAGAGTGCACCGGCCGCGTTCGCACCCCCGGCCCCGCATCCGGCGCCCTACGGTTCCCGCATGCCCGCAGACGAAGCCCAGCCGGCCGCGACGACCCCGCTCGCCCGCGCCGAGCGGTTCATCTGGCTCACGGCGCGGGTGCTGGAGCAGCGCCGGTTCGCGTTCCACTTCCTCGGCGGCGACGCCGACGGGGTGGACGCCGCCCTCGGGGCGTACCTGGGCGCCGACGGCGGCTACGGGCACGCGCTCGACCCGGATCTGCGCGGACCGCTGAGCCAGCCGCTGCACGCCGCGTACGCCCTGCGGGTGCTGGACGCCCTCGGCCGCTGCGGGGGGCGGCGGGTGGAGCGGCTCTGCGGACACCTGGCCGCGGTCTCCACCTCCGACGGCGCCCTCCCGGTGGTGTCACCCGGCCCGGCCGGCCACCCGGCCGCCCGGTACCACCCGGTGCACGACGATCCGCCGGGCGCGCTGCTGACCACCGGCCCGGTCGTCGGCGCCCTGCACCACAACCGGGTCTGGCACGCGTGGCTGTTCCGGGCCACGGAGTTCTGCTGGGACCGCGTCGAGACGCCGCGCCACTGGCACCCGTACGAGGTCCGCGGCGCGGTGGCGTTCCTCGACGGCGTCCCCGACCGCGGCCGGGCCGCGGCGGCCGCCGACCGGCTGGGGCGGCTGGTGCGCGAGCAGCACCTCGTGGTGCTGGACCCGGCGCCCCGTACCGGGGGCCCGACGGCTCCCGGGGACGCGCCGGGCGAGGAGCTGTACCCGTACGACGTCGCGCGCCGCCCGGAGTCGTGCGCGCGCGGCTGGTTCACGGACGCGGAGATGGGCCGGTCCCTGGACTTCCTCGCCGCCCGGCAGCAGCCCGACGGGGGCTGGCCGGCGGCCCGGCCGGCCTGGGCCGCGGGCAGCCCCCTGGAGCGGCGCCCGATCGCCACCCTGGAGGCGCTCCTGACGCTCCGCGCCTACGGGCGCGCGCTCGCCTAGCCCGTGACGGCGCGCAGGCCCGCGGTGACGAGGACTGCGACGCCGACCACGACGAGGAATGGGGCCCTCAGCAGCAGTGCGACGGCGGCGGCGGCCAGCCCGGCGGCGCGGGCGTCGAGGACCAGCTCGTGGCCGGTGCTGAACGTCTGCTGGGCGGTGAGGGCGGCGAGCAGTGCGACGGGCAGCAGCGCGGAGAGCCTGCGCACGGCCGGCCGCTCCAGCGCTCCGGCGGGAACGAGCAGTCCGGCGAGCTTGACGGCGTAGCAGCCGACGACGGTCAGCCCGATGGCGATCCAGACGTTCATGAGCGGCGTCCCTTCATCCACAGCACGACGGGAGCGGCCAGCGCCGCGATCAGCACGGGCACCCCGGAGGGCAGTACGGGCAGCAGGCCGAGCCCCAGGACGGGCGCGAGGGCGGCGACGGCCCGCTCGGTGGGGCCCTTCACCATCGGTGCGAGCAGGGCGAGGAAGACGGCGGGACCGGCGGCGTCCAGTCCCCACGCGCTGGTGTCGCCGATCGCCTCGGCGCCGAGCGCGCCGAGCAGGGTGGTGAGGTTCCACAGCACGTACAGGGTCAGCCCGGTCACGGTGAACCCGAGCCGCGCCGACGTGCGCGCCGGCTGGGCGAGGGCGACGGCGGTCGTCTCGTCGATGACCCAGTGCGCGGCGAGCGGCCGGAGCGCCTTGGGGAGGGCGAGCAGCTGGGACAGCCGCAGCCCGTAGAAGGCGTTGCGGGTGCCGAGGAAGAAGGCCCCGGCGGCGGCGGTGAACGGGTTGCCGCCCGCGGCGAGCGCGCCGACCAGCGCGAACTGCGAGGCGCCGGTGAAGACGAGCAGGCTCAGCACACAGGCCTGGAGCACGCTGACACCGGACCCGGCGGCGGTCACTCCGAACGCGAATCCCGACAGGCCGACGGCCACCCCGACGCCGAGTCCGTCCCGTATGACGGCGCTGCGCGGCCGCTCGACGACCCCCTGGGGGGTCTCTCGTATCACCATCTGATGTTCTCCCACGCCCTGACGCTATGCGGGGCGCCGGGAGGCGGTCTTGTACGTTCTTGCGCGCGCCGGGGCCGGTGCGCCTGCGCTCGGCCCAGCCGGCTCACCTGCGCTGAGCCGGCGCGCGGTGCGCTGAGCCGGTTTGCAGTGCGCTCGGCCCGGTGTGCGGGGCGCTCAGCCGCCCTGCCGTGCCCCGCGCCCCGCGCTCAGCCCGTGTGCCTGCGCTCCCGCCGGTACGCGCCCGGCGGGACCCCGACGATCCGCGTGAAGTGCCGGTTCAGGTGCGGCTGGTCGGTGAAGCCGACGGCGACGGCGGCCTCCGCCGGTGCGGTGCCCGCGTCCAGCAACCGCCGGGCGCGCCGCACCCGGGCGTCGGTCAGCCAGGTGTGCGGCGGCATCCCGTACCGCTCCCGGAAGGCCCGCAGCAGGGCGAACGGGCTCGTCCCGAGCTCCGCCGCGAGCTGCTCCAGCGACGGCGGCCGCGCGATCCGTTCCTCCAGTGCGGCCCTGGCCCGCTCCGCGTCCGCGCCGCCCGCGCGGCCCACCGTACGGGCCGGCAGCGGACCGGCGTGCCGGGTCAGCATCCGCGCCACCACACCTCGCAGCAGCGTGTCGGCGGCCAGCGCGTTCCCGGCCTCGGCGGCCCGGTGCACCTCGGAGATCACCCGCGAGGCCTGCGCGTCGGGAACCATGTCGGCGGTGAAGCCGGGGGTCCCGCGCAGCGTGCCGATCTCGGCGGCGACCTCGGTGATCAGCGAGCGGGACGGGTAGAGGGTGGCGTACGCCCAGCCCTCGGGCACCCCGGCGCGCGCGGTGTGCGCCACCTCGGGGTTGATCAGGACCACGCTGCCCGGCCCGGCGCGCAGGGTTCCGGCGGGCAGCCCGATCTCCTCGACGCCGCCGGTGACGGCCGCGATGACGTAGCCGTCGTGGGCGTGGCGCGGGAAGGTGTGGCGCACGTAGTGGGCGCGCAGCAGGTCGAGGCCGGGCAGTTCCGGGTACTGCCAGTGCCGCGCCCACTCCCGGCGGCCGTCGTCCGTCCCCATCCCCCCATTCTGCGCCCCCGCCCTTCGGCGCGTTTACGCAGGTCCGGCCGGTTGTCAGTGGCCGGGTGCACGATGGGGGCATGTCCGGTAGCGCGCTCGACTCGTTCTCCCCCGCGACCCGCTCGTGGTTCTCGGGGGCCTTCGTCATGCCGACCTCCGCCCAGGAGGGGGCCTGGCGGGCGATCGGCGAGGGCTCCGACGTCCTGGTCGTGGCGCCCACCGGCTCCGGCAAGACCCTGGCCGCCTTCCTCGCGGCCCTCGACCAGCTGGCGTCGACGCCCCCGCCGGCCGAGCCGAAGAAGCGCTGCCGGGTGCTGTACGTGTCGCCGCTCAAGGCCCTGGCCGTCGATGTGGAGCGCAACCTGCGCAGTCCGCTGACCGGCATCCGTCAGGAGTCGGTCCGCCTGGGCCTGCCCGAGCCGGAGATCCGCGTCGGCATCCGCTCCGGTGACACCCCGCCCGCCGAGCGCCGGGCGCTGGTGACGCGGCCGCCGGACATCCTGATCACCACGCCGGAGTCGCTGTTCCTGATGCTGACCTCGGCGGCGCGCGACGCCCTCGCCGGGGTGGAGACGGTGATCCTGGACGAGGTGCATGCCGTCGCGGGCACCAAGCGCGGCGCGCACCTGGCGCTGTCGCTGGAGCGGCTGGACGAGCTGCTGCCCCGCCCTGCGCGCCGGATCGGCCTGTCCGCGACGGTCCGGCCGGTGGAGGAGGTGGCCCGGTACCTCGCGCCGCGCGGCAAGGTGGAGATCGTCCAGCCGCCGTCGGCGAAGGAGTTCGACCTGTCGGTGGTCGTCCCGGTCGAGGACATGGGCGAGTTGGGCGGTTCTCCCGCGACGGAGGGGCAGGAGGGCGGGGACAAGCCCTCCATCTGGCCGCATGTGGAGGAGCGGATCGCCGATCTGGTGCAGGCCCACCGGTCGACGATCGTGTTCGCCAACTCCCGGCGTCTGGCGGAGCGTCTGTGCAACCGGCTCAACGAGATCGCGTACGAGCGGGCGATGGGCGAGAAGCTGCCCGAGGGTTCGCCGCCGGCCGAGATCATGGCGCAGTCGGGCGCCGCGCAGGGGGCGCCGCCGCTGCTGGCCCGCGCGCACCACGGCTCGGTGTCCAAGGAGCAGCGGGCGCTGGTCGAGGAGGACCTGAAAGCCGGCCGGCTGCCCGCCGTGGTGGCGACGTCCAGCCTTGAGCTGGGGATCGATATGGGCGCGGTGGACCTGGTGGTGCAGGTGGAGTCGCCGCCGTCGGTGGCGTCGGGGCTCCAGCGCGTCGGCCGGGCGGGCCACCAGGTCGGCGCGGTCTCCACCGGCGTCGTGTTCCCCAAGTACAGGGGGGACCTGGTGCAGGCGGCGGTGGTGACGGAGCGGATGCGGACGGGCTCGATCGAGTCCCTGCGCATCCCCTCCAACCCGCTGGACGTCCTGGCCCAGCAGCTGGTCGCGATGACCGCGATGGACACCTGGCAGCTGGACGACCTGCTGGCCCTGGTGCGGCGTGCCGCGCCCTTCGCGGCGCTGCCGGAGTCGGCGTTCACCTCCGTGCTGGACATGCTGGCGGGCCGCTACCCGTCGGACGCGTTCGCCGAGCTCAGACCGCGCGTCGTGTGGGACCGGGTGGCGGGCACCATCACCGGCAGGCCGGGCGCGCAGCGCCTCGCGGTGACCTCGGGCGGCACGATCCCGGACCGGGGCCTCTTCGGCGTCTTCCTCGCGGGAGCCGACCCCAAGAAGGGCGGCGGCCGGGTCGGCGAGCTGGACGAGGAGATGGTGTACGAGTCCCGGATCGGGGACGTGTTCACCCTCGGCACGAGTTCCTGGCGCATCGAGGACATCACGCGCGACCGCGTCCTGGTCTCGCCGGCGCCCGGGGTGCCGGGCCGACTGCCGTTCTGGAAGGGCGACCAGCTGGGCCGGCCCCTCGAACTGGGCCGGGCGGTCGGTGCGTTCCTGCGCGAGCTCGGAGGACTCACCGACGAGGACGCCCGGCTGCGGCTGCTGGCGGCCGGGCTCGACGCCTGGGCCGCGGAGAACGTCCTCGCGTACCTCGCCGAGCAGCGCGAGGCGTGCGGACACGTGCCGGACGACCGGACGATCGTGGTCGAGCGGTTCCGCGACGAGCTCGGCGACTGGCGGGTCGTGGTCCACTCCCCCTTCGGCGCGCAGGTGCACGCCCCGTGGGCGCTGGCCCTCGGTGCCCGCCTGGCCGAGCGGTACGGGATGGACGCGCAGGTGATGCACGCGGACGACGGCATCGTGCTGCGCCTGCCCGACGCGGACCTCCTGTCCATGGACCTGCTCGACCACGATCCGCTGCCTCAGAACGTGGCGGCGCCCGCGCAGTCCTTCGAGTTCGATGACGAGCAGGCACCGCTGGGTGCGGCGGACGTCGCCTTCGACCACGGCGACGTCCAGCAGATCGTCACCGATCAGGTGGGCGGCTCGGCCCTGTTCGCCTCCCGGTTCCGCGAGTGCGCGGCGCGCGCCCTGCTGTTGCCGCGCCGCAATCCCGGCAAGCGCACTCCGCTGTGGCAGCAGCGGCAGCGCGCCTCCCAACTGCTCCAGGTGGCATCCGAGTTCGGCTCCTTCCCGATCGTGCTGGAAGCCGTGCGCGAATGCCTCCAGGACGTCTTCGACGTGCCGGGCCTGACCGAGCTGATGGGGGACATCGAGGCGCGCCGGGTCAGGCTGGTGGAGGTGACCACGCCCGAGCCGTCGCCGTTCGCCCGGTCGCTGCTGTTCGGTTACGTCGCCCAGTTCCTGTACGAGGGGGACTCGCCGCTGGCCGAGCGCCGGGCGGCCGCGCTCTCGCTGGACTCCCGGCTGCTGGCGGAGCTCCTCGGCCAGGCGGAACTGCGGGAGCTGCTGGACGCCGGGGTGCTGGAGGAGCTGGAGCGCGAACTCCAGTGGCTGACCGAGGACCGCCGGGCCAAGGACGCCGAGTCGGTGGCCGACCTGCTGCGCCTGCTCGGCCCGCTGACCGAGGAGGAGCTGTCCGAGCGCGGCGCGCAGCCCTCGTGGGCCGGTGAACTGGCCGCCGCGCGGCGGGCCATCCGGGTCCGGATCGGCGGCGCCGACCACTGGGCGGCGATCGAGGACGCGGGGCGGCTGCGGGACGCGCTGGGCACGGCACTGCCCGTCGGGGTCCCGGAGGCGTTCACGGAACCGGTCAAGGACCCGCTCGGCGACCTCCTGGCCCGGTACGCCCGCACCCACGGGCCGTTCACCACCACCGCCGTGGCCGCCCGCTTCGGGCTGGGCTCGGCGGTCACCGAAGGCGCCCTGCACCGGCTGGCGGCGGCCGGCCGGGTGGTCCAGGGAGAGTTCCACCCGGCGGGCATCGGGCAGGAGTGGTGCGACGCGGCAGTGCTGCGCAGGCTGCGCCGCCGTTCCCTCGCGGCCCTGCGCCAGGAGCTGGAGCCGGTGCCGCCGGCCTCGCTGGCCACCTTCCTGCCCCAGTGGCAGCACCTGGGCGGCGCCCTGCGCGGGATCGACGGCCTGGCCAGGGCGATCGAGCAGTTGCAGGGGGCTCCCGTGCCGGCCTCCGCCCTGGAACGCCTGATCCTGCCGTCGCGGGTCTCGGGCTACTCCCCCGCCCTGCTGGACGAGCTGACCACCACGGGAGAGGTGGTCTGGGCCGGGGCCGGCGCCCTCCCCGGCAAGGACGGCTGGCTCTCGCTCTACCTCGCGGAGGCGGCGCCCCTGCTGCTGCCGCCGCCGCACCCGCTGGAGACGACCCCGCTGCACCAAGCGATCCTCGACGCCCTCTCGGGCGGCTACGGCCTGTTCTTCCGGCAGCTGGTGGAGTCGGTCCGGGCGAAGTGGCCGGAGGCCTCCGACCTCCAGCTGTCCGAGGCGCTCTGGGACCTGGCCTGGTCGGGGCGGCTGACCAACGACACCCTGGCCCCGCTGCGCTCCCTGCTGGGGTCGGGCCGCACGGCCGGCGCCACCGCGCACCGGGCGCGGCGCACCATCCCGCGCGGCCGCTACGGCACCCTCAGCGCGACGGTGTCCCGCACCGGCCCGCCCACGGTCACCGGCCGCTGGTCGCTGCTGCCCACCCAGGCCCCGGACCCGACGCACCGGGCGCACGCCCTGGCCCGGACCCTGCTGGACCGGCACGGCGTGGTGACCAGGGGCGCGGTGGCGGCGGAAGGGGTGGAGGGCGGGTTCAGTGCCGTCTACCGCGTCCTGTCCGCCTTCGAGGACAGCGGGCAGGCCCGCCGGGGGTACGTGGTCGAGGGGCTGGGCGCGGCCCAGTTCGCGATGGACGGCGCGGTGGACCGCTTGAGGGCGGCGGAGCGGACGCCGCCCCCGCTGGCCGCGGTGGTGCTGGCCGCCGCCGACCCGGCGAACGCGTACGGCGCGGCCCTGCCCTGGCCGGAGCCCCCGGCCGGCTCCACGCACAAGCCGGGCCGCAAGGCGGGCTCCCTGGTGGTCCTGGTCGACGGGGAACTCGTCCTGTACCTGGAGCGCGGCGGCAAGACCCTGCTGGCCTGGCCCCCGCCGGAGGACCCCCGCCTGGAGGCGGCCGTCTCGTCCCTGGCCGCGGGCTGCCGCGCGGGCACGGTCCCACCCCTGACGGTCGAACGCGTCAACGCCGCCGCCGCCCTGACCTCTCCCCTGGGCCGCTCCCTGGAGGCCGCCGGCTTCCACGCCACCCCCCGCGGCCTGCGCCTGCGGCCCTGACGGCCCCGGTTCCGTCCCGGCCATCCCGCTTATGTTGCGCTTATGTCCTGAGCACGTCACGGATGCCGACAAGAACGGAGCAGGTGGTTCCCCCCACCCTAAGATCGCCTCCGGGCATCGGGATTGACGATGCGCAGTCAAACGTACAGTCCATGGGGGACACCAGAAGTGAGCACCGCAACCATGCACAGGACCGCACTCGCCACCTTCGGCCTGGCGGTCACCGCCACCCTGACGCTGAGCGGCTGCAAGAGCGGCAACGAAGAGGCGCCCCCGGCGGCGCCCAGCTCGCCCGCGGCCTCAGCCGCCCAGCCCGGCGCCGCCGGCAGCCCCGCCGCCACCGCGAGCCCGTCGGCGGCCGGCAGCGAGGCACCCGCGGGCGCCGCGGGCACGGCCAAGCCCGGCCAGAGCTTCAAGATCGGCCAGACGGCGACGGTCCCGTTCACCTACGGCAGCACCAAGGGCACGATCGCCCTCACCGTCACCTCCATCGAGGAGGGCCGGCCCGCGGACCTTGACCCGCTCAAGCTCGGCGACAAGGTGAAGGGGATGGTGCCGTACTACATCCACTACACCGTCAAGAACGTCGGCACCACCGACCTCGCGTACTCCTCGGTCGGCCACATCAAGGGCCTGCTCCCGGACGGCGGCGAGACGAATGGCGTGTCGGTCATCGGCACGTTCGAGAAGTGCAAGGACGACGCGCTGCCCAAGGGCTTCACCAACGGCCAGTCGCAGACCAGCTGCGCGATCGCCATGGCCCCCTCGGCCCAGGTGAAGATCACCGGAGCCGAGTACTGGGGCGAGCCGTACAGCACGGTGGGCAACAAGGCCCTCACCTGGAAGTGACCCGCCGCCCCGCCCTTCCGGCCCCCGCGTAGGACACCCTGGCCGCGGGGGCGCCGGCTCTGCCGCCGGGGCCCGGCCCGCTCGGGCCGGCCGGGCCCCGGCGGGCTCGGGCCGGCCGGCCCGGCGGGCTCGACCGGAACCGGCCCCAGCGGGCGACAATGGGGCCATGCCCGAAGGAGACAGCGTCTGGCGCGCCGCGGCCCGGTTGCACGCGGCCCTGGCCGGGCGCGAGATCACCCGCAGCGACCTGCGCGTCCCCCGCCTGGCCACCGTGGACCTCACCGGCCGCACCACCTTGAACGTGACTCCGCGCGGCAAGCACCTGCTCACCCGCATCGACGGCGACGGCGGTCTCACCCTCCACAGCCACCTGCGCATGGACGGCGCCTGGCACGTCTTCCCCGCAGGCCGGAAATGGCACGGAGGCCCCGACTACGAGATCCGCGCCGTCCTCGGCACCGCCACCGACACCGCCGTCGGCTACCGCCTCCCCGTCCTGGAGCTCCTGCGCACCGCCGACGAGGACAAGGTGGTGGGCCACCTCGGCCCCGACCTCCTCGGCCCCGACTGGGACGCCGCCAAAGCCGCGGCGAACCTGCTCGCCGCCCCCGAGCGCCCCCTCGGCGAAGCCCTGCTCGACCAGCGCAACCTCGCGGGCATCGGAAACGTGTACATGTGCGAGCTGTGCTTCCTCGCCCAGGTCACCCCCTGGACCCCGGTCGGCGCACTGCCGGACCCCGAGGTCACCGCCGTGCGCCTGGCCGGCGCCGCGAAGCGCCTCCTCGCGGCCAACCTCGGCACCGGCGAGACCCGCAACACCACCGGCAGCCGCCGCCGGGGCCAGTCCCTCTTCGTCTACGGGCGCGCCCCGCGCGCCTGCCTGCGCTGCGGCACCCCGGTGCGCCGCGTCGTGAAGGACGACCGCCCGACGTACTGGTGCCCGCGCTGCCAATCCGGCCCCACCCCATAGTTGACGGTCCGTCAGCTACGGTCGTACCGTCCGGACATGCCCACAGCCCCGTACGACCTCACCGGCCGCACCGCGCTCGTCACCGGCGCCGCGAGCGGAATCGGCCGCGCCACCGCCGTGCTCCTCGCCCGGGCCGGCGCGGCCGTGCACTGCGCCGACCGGGACGCGACCGGCCTGCGCGAGACCGCCCGCCAGGTGTCCGGAGCCGGCGGCAAGGCCACCGTCCACCCCCTCGACGTGACCGACCGCGCCGCACTGCGGGCCGCCGTCGCGGCCGCGGGACCGCTCGACATCACCGCCGCCATCGCCGGGATCATGCACTCCAGCAGCGTCCTGGACACCACCGACGAGGACCTCGACCGGGTCCTGGACGTCAATTTCAAGGGCGTCCTGCGGACCTGCCAGGAGGCCGTCCGCGCCATGATCGCCGCCGGACGTCCCGGTTCGGTGATCACCATGGCCTCCGGCGCCGTGGACGCCGCCCAGCCGGGCCTGCTCTGCTACAGCGCCGCCAAAGCGGCCGTCGTCCAGCTGACCAAGACCCTCGCCACCGAGACCGGCCCGCACGGCATCCGCGTCAACGCCGTCGCGCCGGGATGGATCCGCACCCCCATGACCGGCGGCCACAGCGCCGAGGAGCTGGAACGGACCGAGGCCGCGATGATCCGGATGTCACCGCTGCGCCGGGTCGGGGAGCCCGAGGACATCGCCCAGGCGGTGCTCTACCTCGCCTCCGACGCCTCGTCCTTCATGACGGGCCAGATCCTGCGCCCGAACGGGGGGGTATCGATGCCCTGGTGACCGGCGCCCTCGTGGCCGCCGCCCGTGGGCGCCTGCGCCCCGGACCGGGCACGCAGTGCACGGGCAGAAGCCCCAGCCCCCATCCGCCGACGGCCACCGCGCCCTCCACGGGCCCCGCGTCCGCGGGCTCCAGCGACAGCCGCAGCACGGCCCACCACCAGAGGACCCCGGCCGTCAGCACGACGGGTATGAGTAACCACCGCACGGCCGCCTCCCAGGAAGGCCGGAATCCGGACGGCCCCATCCTCCCGCACCCCCTTCGCCGCCGCACCCAGAACGACGAGGAGAGCACCGGCCCGGACGGAAGGAAGCCCTGGACCGGGACCGGCGGGAAGGTCCGCAGCAGCAAGGCGAGAGACCCCGCAACAGCAAGAAGCCCCGTCCGGTGCCTCACGCACCGGCCGGGGCTCCGGCCACACTCATACGCGCTTCACGCGCTCGCCTTCACGCGGCTACGACGTTCACCGCTTCCACGGGCGCCTTGATGGTCACCCGCTCCGTGGTACCCGCGACCGAGGCCACGGACACCGAATTGAGCATCGGGCGCACCGGTGCCGGCACCGGTTCGCTTGCCGTGGCCGACTGCGCAAGCTCCGCCAGCGACAGTTCGTCGCTGACTTCGCGCATCAGCTCGGACATCCGTACGTCCAACGCGTCGCAGATCGCGGAGAGCAGCTCGGAGGATGCCTCCTTCTGCCCCCGCTCCACCTCGGAGAGATAGCCGAGCGAAACTCGGGCGGACGAGGAGACTTCGCGCAGAGTACGGCCCTGGCGCTGGCGCTGCCGACGCAGCACGTCACCCAGCAGGCGACGGAGCAGAATCATCGGTGGCTCCCTCCTCTGACCGTGTAGCCGTAACCTTCACGCCCCACCGTACCGCCTCGCGCCGCGGCCGTGCGGGGAGCTATGTCGTGTTCACTCAGGGCTGCAAACATCAAATCCCCCCGTTCTGTTCCGTATCCTGCCCCCGCCGATTCTCGCGGAGTTCGCTCGAAAGGAGTTCGAGCACTGTCCGTGCGCTCTCCCTACGGATTTCCGTACGGGAGCCGTTCAACCGCAGCCGGGCCGTTTTCCTGCCCTCCGGACCTGCCACGGCGACGAAAACGGTGCCCACCGGCTGCCCGTCCTGGGGGTCCGGACCGGCCACCCCGGTCGTCGCGATTCCCCACGAAGCCCCCAGCGCCCGGCGCACCCCCGCCGCCATCTCCGCCGCGACCTGCGCGTTCACCGCACCTTCGGCCGCCAGCAGCTCCGCGTCCACTCCCAGGAGCCGGTGCTTGAGTTCGGTCGCGTACGCGGTCACCGAGCCGCGGAAGGATTTCGAGGCACCCGGCACCGCCGTCAGTTCCGCGGCGACCAGACCGCCGGTCAGCGACTCCGCCACGGCGAGCGTCTGGTCACTCTGCGCAAGCAGAGCGAGTACGTTACCGGCCAGCTGTGCGATCTCTTCCGGCGCGCTGACAGGTCCCGCGGCTCCATCCGCCTCCGGAAAACCGCCCGCCGCTCGCGTCACTGCCCGGCCCGCTCCGCGGCCAGTCCCCTGCGGCGCAGGACGACGGCCTGGCGGATGTAGTCCAAACCGGTGACCACGGTCAGCACGACGGCGACCGCCATCACCCAGAACCGCAGGGTCGCCAGCGGGCCGGTGAGGGCGAGCACGTACATGCCGACCGCCGTCCCCTGGGCGAGGGTCTTGAGCTTGCCGCCCCGGCTGGCCGGGATGACTCCGTACCGGATGACCCAGAAACGCAGGAGCGTGATCCCCAGTTCCCGCCCGAGGATCACCCCGGTCACCCACCAGGGGAGGTCGCCGAGCCACGAGAGACAGATGAGCGCCGAGCCCATGATCGCCTTGTCGGCGATGGGGTCGGCGATCTTCCCGAAGTCCGTGACCAGGTTGTACGTCCGGGCGAGGTGCCCGTCGAAGATGTCCGTGATCATGGCGACGGCGAACGCCGCCCACGCCAGCGCCCGCCAGACGGGGTCGTAGCCCCCGTCGGCGAGCAGCAGCAGGACGAATCCCGGCACGAGCACGAGCCGGATCATCGTCAGGATGTTGGCGATGTTCCACAGGCTGGCCTGATTGACGGCCGCGGTCCCGAGCCCCGCGCCGGGCGAGGGCCGGCGGCCGGTCCCGCCCGCCGCAGGTGCCGGGACTCCGGTCATCCGGCCGCCTCCTCAAGATCCAGGCCCAGGGGCTCGGCCACCAGGTCCACACCCAGCGTGCCGACGACCTTCGCCGTCACCATACGGCCGGGCACCAGACCGGTGCTGTCCGTGAAGACCACTTGCCCGTCCGTCTCGGGCGCCTGGTGCGCGGCGCGCCCGTAGGCGCCCTCGCCGTCCTCGTCGACCTCCTCCACGGTCTCGACGAGTACCTCCAGGGTCTCCCCGATCCGCTCTTCCGCACGCTGGGAGGTCAGCTCCTCCGCGAGCCGCTGCATGTGCGCGAGCCGCTCCGCGATGGTCTCCGCGTCCAGCTTGTTCTCGTAGCCGACGGCCTCGGTGCCGTCCTCGTCCGAGTAGCCGAAGACGCCGATGGCGTCGAGCCGGGCGTGGGTGAGGAAACGCTCCAGCTCGGCGAAGTCCGCTTCGCTCTCGCCGGGGAAGCCGACGATGAAGTTGGACCGGACGCCGGCCAGCGGCGCCTTGCCGCGGATGGTGTCGAGCAGTTCCAGGAACCGGTCGGTGTCACCGAAGCGGCGCATCGCGCGCAGCACGTCGGGGGCCGAGTGCTGGAACGACAGGTCGAAGTAGGGCACGACCTTCGGCGTCGAGGTGAGGACGTCGATCAGGCCGGGCCGCATCTCGGCGGGCTGGAGGTAGCTGACGCGGACGCGCTCGATGCCGTCCACCCCGGCCAGCTCGGGCAGCAGCGTCTCCAGCAGCCGGATGTCGCCGAGGTCCTTGCCGTACGAGGTGTTGTTCTCGGAGACCAGCATGATCTCCTTGACGCCCTGCTCGGCGAGCCAGCGCGTCTCGCCCAGCACGTCGCTGGGGCGGCGGGAGATGAACGAGCCGCGGAAGGACGGGATGGCGCAGAAGGAGCAGCGCCGGTCGCAGCCGGAGGCGAGCTTGACCGAGGCGACCGGGCTCTTGTCCAGGCGGCGGCGCAGGGGCGCGCGCGGACCGGAGGCGGGCGCGAGGCCTTCGGGCAGGTCCGCGGGGGCCTCGGCGGGCTCCTGGGCGTGTCCGGGCAGGGCCACCTCGGCGTCCTGGCGGGCGGCGGGGCTGATCGGCAGCAGCTTGCGCCGGTCGCGCGGGGTGTGGGAGGCGTGGATGCCGCCGTTCAGGATGGTCTGGAGGCGGTCGGAGATGTCGGCGTAGTCGTCGAAGCCGAGCACGCCGTCGGCCTCGGGGAGCGCTTCGGCGAGTTCCTTGCCGTAGCGCTCGGCCATACAGCCGACGGCGACGACGGCCTGGGTCTTGCCGTGATCCTTGAGATCGTTGGCTTCCAGGAGGGCGTCGACGGAGTCCTTTTTGGCGGCTTCGACGAAGCCGCAGGTGTTGACGACGGCTACGTCCGCATCGGCGGCGTCCTCGACGAGCTCCCAGCCATCCGCCGCCAAGCGGCCTGCGAGCTCCTCCGAGTCCACCTCGTTACGGGCGCAGCCAAGAGTGACAAGGGCGACGGTACGGCGTTCGGGCATGGACTCAAGACTACTTCGTCCCGGCGTCGGCCCCTG
Organism: Streptomyces sp. NPDC051578; assembly: GCF_044454045.1. NCBI lineage: Bacteria > Bacillati > Actinomycetota > Actinomycetes > Kitasatosporales > Streptomycetaceae > Streptomyces > Streptomyces sp. NPDC051578. The sequence goes on along the minus strand of NZ_JBITDH010000014.1, from coordinate 14,488 downwards.
CCCCACGTCCCCATGACAAGATCCCCGGGAGGCCGACGGGGCCTCCCGGGGATCCGGAATTTCGCGGTCCGCGCTGGTCAGCCCGCCTGGGCCTGGCCCTGGCGCGGGTCGTCCTTGGTGTAGGTGAGCCGTTCGACCTGCCCCGGCTGGAACTGGTCCTTGATCTCCTTGCCGTTCACGAACAGCTTGACGACCCCGGCGTCGCCGAGTACGAGGTCGATGGACTCCTTGTCGGTGAACGTCTTGGACTCGCCGAGGGCGAGCGTCCCGTCGAACAGCGACCGGCCGCTGTGGTCCTTCGCGGAGATCCAGCTCTCCCCGTCGTTGGCCGTCAGGACGACCGTGACGAGGTCCTTGGGCGCGGCGGCGATGGCGCTGTCGGAGGGCGCCGGCTTCGGCGCCTTCGGCGGCTGCTGGGGCGCGGCCGGTTTGCCCGCCGGCTTGGGCGCGGACGAGGCGGAGGAACCTTCCGCCAGTGGCCGGCTCCCCTTGGTGTCGCCGCTTCCGCCGAAGGCCGTGAAGCCCACGAAGCCGATGACGGCGACGATCGCGGCCACCATGGCCGCCGTCCAGTTCGGCCGCTGCCGCTCGGGACGGATGCGTTCGGCTTCGAACAGCGGAGCGGGCGGAGTGGGTGCCGGCCGGCCGCCGTGGGCCGCGTCGTAGGCGTCGACCAGGGGTGCCGGATCGAGGTGGACGGCGCGGGCGAGCGTACGGATGTGACCGCGGGCGTAGACGTCGCCGCCGCACCGCGTGAAATCGTCTTCTTCGATCGCGTGCACGATCGGGATGCGCACGCGGGTGGTGGAACTGACCTCGTCGACGGTGAGCCCGGCGACGATCCGGGCCTTCTTGAGGGCCGTCCCGATGGACGGTCCTTCGACGGTGCGTTCGACGAGGCGGTCCTCGGACCGGTCGTCGGTCGAAGGCCGCTCTTCTTCGGGGGAGTTGGCGTTGCCGATGGACACGAGGGCGCCTTTCGAGCGTGTAGCCACCTGCTGGATTCCCAGTCTAGGGGGGTGACGAAAGGGTGGAGCAACCGGAGGGGTGGAGTCCCTAGGCCATCCGAATGGCTTTCGGGCCCCCGGCTGGTGCGGAGCCGGTTCGGCGGTCCCGCGCCGGGGCGCGGTGTCCGCCGCTTCCCTCAACTTGACGCCCGGCCCGGGGAAACGGTTGCCCGCAGAACCGTTACGACTGGTCCCTCGCGACCCTTACGGCTGATCCTGCCCGCGGATGACCGCCAGCACCCCGTCCAGCTCGTCCGGCTTCACCAGCACGTCGCGCGCCTTCGAACCCTCGCTCGGGCCGACGACGCCCCGCGATTCCATCAGGTCCATGAGCCGGCCGGCCTTCGCGAAGCCGACGCGCAGCTTGCGCTGGAGCATCGAGGTGGAGCCGAACTGGGTGGTGACGACCAGTTCCGCCGCCTGGCACAGCAGGTCCAGGTCGTCGCCGATCTCCTCGTCGATCTCCTTCTTCTGCTTCTGGCCGACGGTGACGTCGTCCCGGAAGACGGGCGCCATCTGGTCCTTGCAGTGCTGCACGATCCCGGCGATCTCCTCCTCCGTGACGAACGCGCCCTGGAGGCGCACCGGCTTGTTCGCGCCCATCGGGAGGAACAGCCCGTCACCCTTGCCGATCAGCTTCTCCGCGCCGGGCTGGTCGAGGATGACCCGGCTGTCGGCGAGCGAGGAGGTGGCGAACGCGAGCCGCGAGGGCACGTTCGCCTTGATGAGGCCGGTGACCACGTCCACCGAGGGCCGCTGGGTGGCGAGGACCAGGTGGATGCCGGCCGCGCGGGCCAGCTGGGTGATGCGCACGATCGAGTCCTCGACGTCGCGCGGCGCCACCATCATCAGGTCGGCGAGCTCGTCCACGATCACCAGCAGGTACGGGTACGGGCTCAGCTCCCGCTCGCTGCCCGGCGGCAGCGTGATCTTGCCGTCCCGGATCGCCTGGTTGAAGTCGTCGATGTGCCGGTAGCCGAAGGCCGCGAGGTCGTCGTAGCGCAGGTCCATCTCCCGCACGACCCACTGGAGGGCCTCGGCGGCCCGCTTCGGGTTGGTGATGATCGGGGTGATCAGGTGCGGGATGCCCTCGTAGGCCGTCAGCTCGACCCGCTTGGGGTCGACCAGGACCATCCGGACGTCCTCCGGGGTGGCCCGGACCATCACCGAGGTGATCAGGCAGTTGATGCAGGAGGACTTGCCGGAGCCGGTGGCGCCGGCGACCAGGACGTGCGGCATCTTCGCGAGGTTGGCCATCACGTAGCCGCCCTCGACGTCCTTGCCGAGCGCCACGAGCATGGGGTGGTCGTCCTCGGCGGCGTCCGCGAGGCGCAGGACGTCACCGAGGTTGACCATCTCGCGGTCGGTGTTGGGGATCTCGATGCCGACCGCCGACTTGCCCGGGATGGGGCTGATGATCCGCACGTCCGGCGAGGCGACGGCGTACGCGATGTTCTTGGCGAGGGCGGTGATCCGCTCGACCTTCACGGCCGCGCCGAGCGTCACCTCGTAGCGGGTGACCGTCGGGCCGCGGGTGAATCCGGTGACCTGCGCGTCGACCTTGAACTCGGTGAACACGTTGGTCAGCGAGGCCACGACCGCGTCGTTGGCGGCGCTGCGGGTCTTGCCGGGGCCGCCGCGCTCCAGCAGGTCCAGCGAGGGCAGCGCGTAGGTGATGTCCCCGCGCAGCTGGAGCTGCTCGGCCCGCGGCGGCAGGGGTTCGCTGCGCGGCGGGGTCTTGGTGAGGTCCGGCACGGACAGGGTGCCGGAGGCCGCGGCGGTGCTGTCGTGCGGTCCGGTGGCGTCCGCCCCGGCGGCCTCGCCGGCGGGCCCGGCCGCGGCCGGGCGCTCCTCGCGCGCGGGAGGCACCGGGGTGGTGACCTCCACCGCCCCGGGCTCGCGCTGGGGGGTGATCCCCTGCGTGAGGTCGGCGACCACCGGGGAGGGCGGCAGCCCGCCGTAGACCACGCCGTCCAGCGCGGCGGCGGCCGCCGCGGCGACGTCGACGGCGTCCATCTCCCGGTCCATGGCGGGGCGGGTCGCGCTCGGTCGCGGCTTGCGCCGCCGGGCGAGCGCCTCCTCCTCGGCGGCGCCGGCCGGGTCGGCGGCCGCGGCCCGGGCCTGCCACCGCGCCGGGTCGTGCCGGTCCGGCCGGCCTACGGGGACTGCGCCCGCGGGCTGCCCGTAGCCCTCGTCGTACTCGTTCGGCTGGATCAGCCCGAGCCGGATCCCGAGCCGCCGCAGCCGCTGCGGGATCGCGTTGACGGGGGTGGCGGTGACCACCAGCAGCCCGAAGACGGTCAGGAGGACCAGCATCGGTACGGCCAGCGGCGCACCCATGGTGAAGATCAGCGGCTTCGAGGCGGACCAGCCGATGAGCCCGCCCGCGTCCTGCATCGCGGTGGTGCCCTCGCCGCGTCCCGGCGCCCCGCAGGCGATGTGTACGAGCCCCAGCACGCCGATGACCAGGGCGGACAGGCCGATGCCGATCCGGCCGTTGGCGTCGGTCTGCTCGGGGTGACGGATGAAGCGCACCGCCATCACGCCGAGCAGTATCGGCACGAGCAGGTCGAGGCGCCCGAACGCACCGGTGACCAGCATGGTGACCAGGTCCCCGACGGGCCCGCTCAGGTTCGACCAGGTACCGGCGGCGACGATCAGCGCCAGGGCGAGCAGCAGCAGCGCGACGCCGTCCTTGCGGTGGGCGGGGTCGAGGTTCTTGGCGCCCCGGCCGACGCTGCGGAAGACGGAACCGACCGCGTGCGCGATGCCGAGCCACACGAAGCGCACCAGCCGCACCACGCCCCCGGTCGGGGACGGCGCGGGCTTGGGGGCGGCCTTCTTGACGGGCGCGCGCCTGGCCGTCGCGGCCTTCTTGACCGGAGGCTTGCGAGCGGGAGCCGCCTTCTTCGCCGGAGCGGTCGTACGCCCGGAGCGGCTCTTCGCGGCGGCCGCCGCGCTCTGGGAACCCTTGCCGGACGTACTTGAGGCCATGCGCCCGAGGTTACCGGTGCGCACGCCGGTGGACACGCGTGCCCACCCCTTCACCCGTTCGTGTCGCCCGACGGCGGTGACGGTCCGCCAGAACTGACGTACCGCCAGCGGGCCCGCGGCGGGCGCCCGTAGGGCGGGGCGCGGCGGTGGCGGAGTGCTCAGCCCTGGAGGGGCAGCACGGCCGCCCCGCCGCCGGCTCCCGGTTCCAGCGCGTCCAGCGCCCGGCGCAGGCCGGTGAGCTTGCGCTCCAGGTGGGCCGCGGTCGCCACGACCGACGCGTCGGCCGCTTCCTCGCCGAGCTGCTTGGTCAGCGCCTCCGCCTGCTCCTCCACCGCCGCGAGCCGCGCGGACAGCTCGGCCAGCAGCCCGGGTGTCTCCTTGCCCGCGTCCACACCGCCCGAACCGCCGCCCTCCAGCTGGAGCCGCAGCAGCGACGCCTGCTCGCGCAGCTGGCAGTTCTTCGTGTAGAGCTCGACGAAGACCGAGACCTTGGCGCGCAGCACCCAGGGGTCGAACGGTTTCGAGATGTAGTCCACCGCGCCCGCCGCGTAACCGCGGAAGGTGTGGTGCGGACCGTGGTTGATCGCGGTGAGGAAGATGATCGGGATGTCCCGGGTCCGTTCCCGCCGCTTGATGTGTGCGGCCGTCTCGAAACCGTCCATGCCCGGCATCTGGACATCCAGCAGGATGACCGCGAAATCGTCCGTCAGCAGCGCCTTGAGCGCTTCCTCTCCCGACGACGCCCTGACCAGTGTCTGATCGAGCGCGGAGAGGATGGCCTCCAGCGCCAGCAGATTCTCCGGCCTGTCGTCGACCAGGAGGATCTTGGCCTTCTGCACCATGCCCTGTCCTCCTCGCCCCGGCATGGGGCCTCCCCGGCTCCTGGCACCGGCCTGTTCGCCGGGCCCCGCCCCAGAGGGCGGCATCCTTGCGCCGTCCGTCCTTGTGCCGGTCATCGTAGCCCCAGTCCCGAGATCGCCACACCCTGTCACCAGGATGTCACTGTGCACGAAGCAGAAACGGTGTGGGAGAGCAGAAGGTTCCCCCTATGCCGCCCTTCCACACCGGTTCCGCCACACTGAGTCAGCAATTGGTATCAGAAGACTCCCTCAGTGATCATTTCCCGCGCATCCACTGTTCCATCACGGACAGCAGGTAATCGGGTTCCACCGGCTTGGTGACGTAATCGGAAGCACCGGAGTCGATCGCCTTCTCCCGGTCCCCCTGCATCGCCTTCGCCGTCAGCGCGATGATCGGCAGCCCCGCGAACTGCGGCATCCGCCGGATCGCCGAAGTCGTCGCGTACCCGTCCATCTCCGGCATCATGATGTCCATCAGTACGACCGTCACATCGTCGTGCTGCTCCAGGACTTCGATGCCCTCCCGCCCGTTCTCCGCGTACAGCACGGCCAGTCCGTGCTGCTCCAGCACGCTGGTCAGCGCGAAGACGTTGCGCACGTCGTCGTCCACGATGAGCACCTTCTCGCCGTGGAAGTCGTACGTCCGCGGCACCGGCGCGAGCTGCTCCAGCTCACCGCCCCAACCGCTGCCGTCGCCCTGCGCGTCGGACTGTCCCGGTACCGCCGTGCGCGGCTCCAGGTCGCTCAGCGACTTGCGCCGCCGCCGGAACAGCGCGGCCGGGCCGCCCTGCCCTTGCGCGGCCCGGTCCCCCTCGGCCGCAGGCAGCGCCGGACGCCGCTCCCCCGGCTCGACCGCCGGTGCGGGTACGGCGGCCGCCGGGGCCGCCGTCGCCTCGGGGCCCGCCTCCTCGGCCGGCCTGCGGTACTCGCCCCGCGCCCCGCCGGGCGTCGGCGGGGCGTACCCCTGGGGCGGCAACTCGCTCGGGTGCAGCGGCAGGTACAGCGTGAAGGTCGAGCCGCGGCCGGGCTCGCTCGCCGCGTGGATCTCGCCGCCGAGCAGCCGGGCGATCTCCCGGCTGATGGACAGGCCCAGTCCCGTACCGCCGTACTTCCTGCTCGTGGTCCCGTCCGCCTGCTTGAACGCCTCGAAGATCACCAGCATCTTGCTCGCCGCGATCCCGATCCCGGTGTCCGTCACCGAGAACGCGATCAGATCCGCGTCCGCGTCCCGCAGCGAACCCGCCTCCAGCAGCTGCTCCCGGATCGCGGAGGGCACGTCCGCCCCGGCCGGGCGGATCACCAGCTCCACGGCGCCGCCGTCGGTGAACTTCACCGCGTTCGACAGCAGGTTGCGCAGCACCTGCAACAGCCGCTGCTCATCGGTGTGCAGGGTCGCGGGCAGCTCCGGCGAGACCCGGACCGAGAAGTCCAGTCCCTTCTCCGCGGTCAGCGGACGGAAGGTGGCCTCCACGTAGTCCACCAGCTGCACCAGCGCGATCCGCGTCGGCGAGACGTCCATCTTGCCCGCCTCGACCTTCGACAGGTCCAGGATGTCGTTGATCAGCTGCAACAGGTCCGAACCCGCCCCGTGGATGGTCTCGGCGAACTCCACCTGCTTGGGCGAAAGGTTCCCGTCCGCGTTGTCCGCCAGCAGCTTCGCCAGGATCAGCAGCGAGTTGAGCGGCGTACGCAGCTCGTGCGACATGTTCGCCAGGAACTCGGACTTGTACCGCATCGACACCGCGAGCTGCTCGGCGCGCTCCTCCAGGACCTGCCGGGCCTCCTCGATCTCCGTGTTCTTGACCTCGATGTCCCGGTTCTGACGGGCCAGCAGCTCCGCCTTCTCCTCCAGCTCCGCGTTGGCGGCCTGGAGCGCCTTCTGCCGGTTCTCCAGCTCGTCGGAGCGCTCGCGCAGCTGCTCGGTCATCTCCTGCGACTGCTTGAGCAGCACCTCCGTCTTGGAGTTGACGCTGATGGTGTTGACGCTCGTACCGATCATCTCGGCGATCTGGCTGAGGAAGTCCTTCTGGATCTGCGTGAAGGGGGTGAAGGACGCCAGCTCGATGACGCCGAGCAGCTTGCCCTCGAAGAGCACCGGCAGCACGATCACGTGCGCCGGCGGAGCCTCGCCGAGTCCGGAGGAGATCTTGAGGTAGCCCGGCGGGGTGTTCTCCACCAGGATCGTGCGCTTCTCCTCGGCGACCGTCCCGATCAGCCCCTCGCCGGGCCGGAAGGAGATCGGCATCTGTCCGCCCGCGTACGCGTAACTGCCGCGCATCCGCAGCTCGTACGAGCCGTCCCCGCCGCCGTCCGTCCCGATCTCGGTGCTTCCCCCGGTCGGCAGCGCCAGGAAGAAGGCGCCGTGCTGCGCGGAGACCACCGGGGTCAGCTCGCTCATGATCAGCGAGGCGACGTCGTCCAGTTCGCGCCGGCCCTGCATGAGGGCGGAGATGCGCGCCAGGTTGCCCTTGAGCCAGTCCTGCTCCTTGTTCGCCAAGGTGGTGTCGCGCAGGTTGGCGATCATCGTGTTGATGTTGTCCTGGAGGACCTGGATCTCGCCGGACGCGTCCACGTCGATCTTGAGGTTCAGGTCGCCGCGGGTCACCGCGGTGGCCACCGCCGCGATCGCGCGCACCTGCCGGGTCAGGTTCCCGGCCATCTCGTTCACGGACTCGGTCAGGTCCCGCCAGGTGCCGTCGACGTCACGGACACGGGCCTGGCCGCCCAGGATGCCTTCCGTGCCCACCTCGCGGGCGACGCGGGTCACCTGGTCGGCGAACGACGACAGCTGGTCGACCATCGTGTTGATGGTGGTCTTGAGCTCCAGGATCTCGCCGCGCGCGTCGATGTCGATCTTCTTGGTCATGTCGCCCTTGGCGATGGCGGTCGTGACCATGGCGATCTGCCGCACCTGACCGGTGAGGTTGGAGGCCATGAAGTTCACCGAGTCGGTGAGGTCCTTCCAGGTCCCGGAAACGCCCGGCACGTGCGCCTGACCGCCGAGACGGCCCTCCGTACCCACCTCGCGGGCCACGCGCGTGACCTCGTCCGCGAAGGACGAGAGGGTCTTCACCATCGTGTTGACGGTGTCCGCGAGCTGCGCGACCTCGCCGCGCGCCTCGACGGTGACCTTCTTCGTCAGGTCTCCGTTGGCCACCGCCGCGGAGACCTGCGCGATCCCCCGCACCTGGGCCGTCAGGTTCCCCGCCATGGTGTTGACGTTGTCGCTCAGGTCCTTCCAGATGCCGGTGACCCCGCGCACCCGCGCCTGACCGCCGAGGATGCCCTCGGTGCCCACCTCGCGCGCGACCCTCGTCACCTGCTCCGCGAACGAGGACAGCTGGTCCACCATCGTGTTGACCGTGGTGACCAGCTCCAGGATCTCGCCCTTGGCGTCGACCGTGATCTTCTTGGAGAGGTCGCCCATGGCGACGGCGGTCGTCACCTCGGCGATGTTGCGGACCTGCGAGGTCAGGTTGTTCGCCATGAAATTGACGGACTGCGTGAGGTCCTTCCAGGTGCCGGAGACGCCCTTGACCTCCGCCTGACCGCCCAGGATCCCCTCCGTGCCCACCTCGCGGGCCACCCGGGTCACCTGCTCCGCGAAGTTCGACAGCTGGTCGACCATCGTGTTCAGGGTGTTCTTGAGCTCCAGGATCTCGCCCCGGGCGTCCACGTCGATCTTCTGCGACAGGTCACCGCGCGCCACCGCCGTCGCGACCTGCGCGATGTTGCGGACCTGCGAGGTCAGGTTCCCGGCCATGCCGTTCACGGAATCCGTCAGGTCACGCCACACGCCGGCCACCCCGGGCACCTGCGCCTGACCCCCGAGGCGCCCCTCGGTACCCACGTCACGGGCGACGCGGGTCACCTGCTCGGCGAAGGCGGAGAGCTGGTCCACCATCGTGTTGATGGTGTTCTTGAGCTCCAGGATCTCGCCCCGGGCGTCCACGTCGATCTTCTGCGACAGGTCACCGCGCGCCACCGCCGTCGTCACCTGGGCGATCTGGCGGACCTGGGAGGTCAGGTTCCCGGCCATGAAATTGACGGAGTCGGTGAGCTCCTTCCAGGTGCCGGACACCCCCTCCACCCGGGCCTGGCCGCCCAGGCGGCCCTCCGTACCCACGTCCCGCGCCATCCGCGTGACCTGGTCCGCGAAGGAGGACAGCTGGTCCACCATCGTGTTCACGGTGTTCTTGAGCTGGAGCATCTCGCCCGAGACGTCGACCGTGACCTTCTGCGACAGGTCGCCGTTGGCCACCGCCGTCGTCACCTGCGCGATGTTGCGCACCTGGCCGGTGAGGTTGCGGAAGGCGGTGTTCACCGAATCGGTGAGGTCCTTCCACGTGCCGGCCGCCCCGGGCACCTGGGCCTGACCGCCCAGCTCGCCCTCCACGCCGACCTCACGGGCCACGCGGGTCACCTCGGCGCCGAAGGACTGGAGCTGGTCCACCATCGTGTTGACGGTGTTCTTGAGCTCCAGCATCTCGCCGGCCACGTCGACCGTGACCTTCTGCGACAGGTCGCCGTTGGCCACCGCCGTCGTCACCTGCGCGATGTCGCGCACCTGCGTCGTCAGGTTCCGGAAGACCGTGTTCACCGAATCGGTGAGGTCCTTCCAGGTACCGGCAGCCCCCGGCACCTGGGCCTGACCGCCCAGCAGACCCTTCGCGCCGACCTCACTGGCCACCCGGGTGACCTCGTCCGCGAAGGTCCGCAGGGTCTCCGTCATCTGGTTGATCGTCTCGGCCAGCTGCGCGACCTCGCCGCGCGCGCTCACCCGTACCTTCTGCGACAGGTCACCATTGGCGACAGCCGTCGTGACCTGCGCGATCCCCCGCACCTGCGCCGTCAGGTTCCCGGCCATCGTGTTGACGGAATCGGTCAGGTCCTTCCACACGCCCGCGACCCCGGGCACCTTCGCCTGGCCGCCCAGCTCACCCTCCGTACCCACCTCGCGGGCGACCCTGGTCACCTCGGAGGAGAAGGAGGACAGCTGGTCCACCATCGTGTTCACGGTGTTCTTGAGCTGGAGCATCTCGCCGGCCACGTGCACCGTGACCTTGCGCGAGAGGTCGCCCTTGGCGACCGCGGTCGTCACGAGGGCGATGTCACGCACCTGGGCGGTGAGCCGGTACGCCATCGTGTTGACGGAGTCGGTCAGGTCCTTCCAGGAACCGGACATGCCCCGCACCTGCGCCTGGCCGCCGAGCTTGCCCTCGGTACCCACCTCCAGCGCGACCCGCGTGACCTCGTCGGTGAACGCCGACAGCTGGTCGACCAGGTTGTTGACCGTCCGCCCGACCTTGAGGAACTCCCCGCGCAGCGGATGCCCGGCCCCGTCGGCGGTCTGCGTCCGCAGGTCCATCCGCTGGTCCAGGTCACCCTCGGCGACCGCCGACAGCACCCGGCCCACCTCGGACACCGGCCGGGCCAGATCGTCCACGAGCTGGTTCGAGGCATCGATCGCGGCCGCCCAGGACCCCTCGCAAGCGCCTGTTTCCAGCCGTTCGCTCAGCTTGCCCTCGCGGCCCACCATCCGCCGCACCCGCGACAGCTCCCCCGTCAGGTGGAGATTGCGGTCGGCGACCTCGTTGTAGACGGCGGCGACCTCCGCCATCACGCCCTCGCCGGACACCGTCAGCCGCTTGCGGAAATTACCGTCCCGCATCGACACCAGGGCCGTGAGCAGACGGTTCAGGGCGGCGGTGTCGACCTCCGTCGTACCGTTCCGCCGGGACCGCCCGCCCTTCGCGCGCGTCCCCGTACGCCGCACCGCTGCGCCAGACTCCACCGTGTCCCTCCCGAAAGGGTCGACCACTGTTCCACCGAAACCCGACGAGTCAAACGCCCGGCTAGACCATCCTGCCCAGTGTTTCACCCTGGCCGAACCCGGCCATAACACTTCGGCACCATTGCACACCGCCCGCCCTCCCCGGGTGGAATCCCCCACGACGGCGCCATGCGGCCCGCGAAGGTAAGTAACCTGGCACCCGATGTCCCACCGCGTCGAAGGAGACTTGTGATCACGGCACGGGCGGCTGCCAGTTTCGATCCCCTAGGACGCTCGGTCGCAGCGGCCCGCGCGTTCGTGCGCGACACCCTGCAGGGCTGGGGCTTCGCCGACATCGTCGACGACGCCGTCGTACTGACCAGTGAGCTCGTCACCAACGCCGTGGTGCACGCCGGAACCCGCGCCGAGGTCCTGTGCCTGCGCACCGAGGGCGGCGTACGCGTCGAGATCGCCGACCGGTACCCGGAGCGCGAGCTCCCGCTCCAGCACCCCGGCGAACGCCCCTACGCCGACCCCGACCGGGAGAACGGCCGCGGACTCATGCTCTGCGCCGCCCTCGCCACGCGCTGGGGAGTCGAGTACACCGCCACCCGCAAACACGTGTGGTTCCGCCTCGACCTCCCGGACCGTCCGGTCGGTACCCGCTCGGCCGGGCCCGTGGTCCCCGACCAGCTGCTCCCCCTCGCCGACAGCCGCGTCCGGGTCGCCGTCATCCAGATCGACGCCTCCGACTCCGTCTCCGCCTGGAACGAGGACGCCGAACACATCTTCGGCCACTCCGCGGAGAAGGTCCTCGGCCGCCCGCTCGCCGAACTGGCCGCCTGGCCGCAGACGCCGGGAACCGGCACCGGCATCGCCGAAGCCCTCCGCCTGTCCCGATGGGAGGGCAGCTACGGCATCCGCGGCGCCGACGGCCGCGTCATCCCCGTGTACGCCTCGCACCTGCGGGTACGCGACGCCCACGGCGAGCCGTCCATCGTCTGCCTCCTGGTCCACGACGACGAACGCGCCCTCCTCCAGACCCCCGCACGGATCCCCTCCGACGCCGGCCAGCTCACCGAAGCCCGCCCCGCGGACCCCTTCGAGGTGTTCATCGGCTCCCCCGCCCCCGACGACCTGGACGGACTGCTCCAACGCACCGTCGAGCGGGCCCGCGACATGCTCGACGCCGACGCCGCCTTCCTGCTGCTCGCCACCGACGACGAGACCGAACTCGAAGTCCGCGCCACCACCGGCCTGCCCTCCACCCGCCAGCGCTTTGCCCGCGTCCCCGTCGAAGCGGGCACCAACCGGTACGGCTCGGCCCGCATGCCCGCCGTCCACGACGACCTCATCGCCGTCCCCGGAGCCGTCCCGCTCCTGGAATCCACCGGAATGCGCTCGGTGGTCACCGTCCCCCTCAAGGTCGAAGGCCGCCTCACCGGCTCCCTCGGCGTCTCCGCCGAGAACCCGGGCCGCTACTCCAACGAGGACGCCCTGCGCCTGCAGTTCGCCGCCGACCGGATCGCGCTCGCCGTCGAGTCCGCCCGCCTCGGTGAGCTGGAACGCCTGCGCCGCGGCTCCCTCTCCTTCCTCGTGGAAGCCTCCGACCTGCTCGCCGGCACCCTCGACCGGGACCAGACCCTGGCCCTGATGGCGCAGATGACCGTCCCGACCCTGGCCACCTGGTGCGCCGTCTACACGATCGCCGACCAGACCTCCGACCCGTACCTCTCCTACGTACTGCACGAGGACGAGGAACGCATCGACGGACTCAAAGCCCTGCTCTCCCGGGTCAGCCCGCCCGAACCGCTCCGCGAGGCCGGCGCCCGCCCCTGGCCGGAAGCCGCCGCCGCCGTCGGCGGCGAGACCGTCGTCCTCCCCCTGCTGGCACGCAACCGCGTCATCGGCATGCTCACGCTCGGCAAGCCGTCGGAGGAGCACTTCCGCCAGGAGATCCTGGAACTCGCGGACGACCTCTCCCGCCGGGCCGCCCTGGCCCTGGACAACGCACGCCTCTACTCCGAGCGCACCGCCATCAGCCGCTCCCTCCAGCGCAGCCTCCTGCCGCCCGGCTCCCCCGCCATCCCCGGCATCGAGGTCGAGGTCATCTACCGCGCGGCGGGCGAGGGCAACGAGGTGGGCGGCGACTTCTACGACGTCTTCCCCATCCGCCCCGGCGTCTACGGCTTCGCCATCGGCGACGTGTGCGGTACGGGACCCGAGGCGGCCGCCGTCACCGGCCTCGCCCGGCACGCCCTGCGCCTGCTGGCCCGCGAAGGCCTCGGCGGCCCGGCGGTGCTGGAACGCCTCAACGCCGCGATCCTCGACGAGGGCGCGCGCAGCCGCTTCCTCACCCTCCTGTACGGCGAGCTCCACCCCCAGCCGGACGGCGGCGCCCTCATGAAGGTTGTCTGCGCCGGCCACCCGCTCCCCCTGCGCCTGCGCCCGGACGGCGAGGTCATCCCCGCCGCCGAACCCCAGCCGCTGCTCGGGGTGATGGACGACCTCGACCTCTACGAGCAGACCCTCACCCTCGACCCGGGTGACGTCCTGCTGTGCGTCACGGACGGCGTGACCGAACGCCGCGAGGGCACGCGCATGCTCGGCGACGACGGCCTCGCGGAAGTCCTCACCACCTGTACGGGCCTCACCGCCGGCGCCGTGGCGGCCCGCATCCTGCGCGCGGTGGAACGCTTCGCGGCCGAACCCGCGTCGGACGACATGGCCATCCTCGCCTTCCGCGTCCCCGAACAGCGCCACGGCGACCAGTAGGGGTAACGGCTCGACCCTTCCGCCGCGGCCACACCTCCACCAGGGCTACTTCCCGGGCACGTTTTGGAAAAGAGTCGCGTGACGCTGTCGATCCGGCTATGTCCCGTTCGACCTCTTGATGTGCGGCGCCCCGCCACACGATGACGCGACACGACCTGATGGGGAAACACGTGGACCAACTGCTGAGAGTCATGAACTTCAACGTCTCGAGTGACGGAATCGGCGCCGGTGAGCACCAAAGTCTCGACCGGCCGTTCGGCCTGGACCGTCCCGAGAGGCTGTTCGCATGGGCCGGAGCCACCGCGAGCTGGCCCATGCGCACGGATTCCGGAGGCAGCCGCGGCCTCGACGACTACTTCACCCGGGACTTCGCACGCAACATCGGTGCCGAGATCATGGGCCGCAACAAGTTCGGGCCCCAGCGCGGGCCCTGGCAGGACCACGAGTGGTGCGGCTGGTGGGGGGAGGAGCCCCCGTTCCACACACCGGTGTTCGTCATGACCCACCACACGCGTCCCTCGTTCACGCTCTCCGACACCACGTTCCACTTCGTCGACGGGGACCCGGCGACGGTCCTCGAACAGGCGCGGGAAGCGGCAGAGGGCAAGGACGTCCGACTCGGCGGCGGGGTCACCACCATCCGGCAGTTCCTCGACGCCGACCTCGTCGACACCCTGCACGTGGCGGTCTCCCCGGTGAAGCTCGGGTCCGGACTACGGCTCTGGGAGTCCCCCGACGAGCTGCTGGACCGGTTCCACCTGGAGGTCGTTCCCAGCCCGAGCTGCGTCACGCACCACCTGTTCTGGCGAAAGTGACACGAGCACCCACTCGGACTCCGGCCGCTGAGGCCTGCCGGCTGCGATGAAAACAAAAAAGGCCCCCGCCATGAGGCGGGGGCCTTTCTTTGGAGCCCTTTAACGGAATCGAACCGTTGACCTTCTCCTTACCATGGAGACGCTCTACCGACTGAGCTAAAAGGGCGGGTTGTTCGGCGGCGTCCTACTCTCCCACAGGGTCCCCCCTGCAGTACCATCGGCGCTGAAAGGCTTAGCTTCCGGGTTCGGAATGTAACCGGGCGT
>NZ_JBITDH010000013.1:0-114852 GCF_044454045.1 Streptomyces sp. NPDC051578 | reverse complement strand
TCACGTTGATCGCCGGGAACAGCAGGTTCCCCTCGGCCATCATCTCGTACAGGCGGTGGACACCGGTCGTGGTCTCCTCCGTCACACCGCGGATCCCGGCGGCCAGGGCCGTCCAGTCGATGTCCGTCTTCGCCAGCAGGGCCAGGACGAGTGCCATCTCCTCGTTCGCGGCGGTGGAGGGGTCGGGGACCGCGCCGGCCTTCTGGTACTCGACGCCCTTGTGGACGAGGAGGGTGGCGTCACCGCCGTCGTCGAGGATCATGTTCGGGCCGGCGTGTCCCGGCCAGGTCAGCGCCTGCTCCGTGCACCACCAGTACTCCTCCAGGCTCTCGCCCTTCCACGCGAAGACCGGGATCCCGGCCGCCGCGATCGCGGCGGCCGCGTGGTCCTGCGTCGAGTAGATGTTGCACGACACCCAGCGGACTTCCGCGCCCAAGGCGACCAGTGTCTCTATCAGCACGGCGGTCTGCACCGTCATGTGCAGGGAGCCGGTGATGCGGGCGCCGGCCAGCGGCTGCGCCGCCGCGTACTCCTCGCGGATCGACATCAGGCCCGGCATCTCGTGCTCGGCCAGGGTGATCTCCTTGCGGCCGAAAGCGGCGAGGGAGAGGTCTGCGACCTTGAAGTCCGTGAATCCGGCTGTCATGGGGGGCGCTCCTTGAACGTCGGGGAAGGGCGGGGGGCACCGGGCTCAGAGTCCGGCGGCCTTGCGCAGGGCGTCGGCGCGGTCGGTGCGTTCCCAGGTGAAGTCGGGCAGTTCGCGGCCGAAGTGGCCGTAGGCGGCGGTCTGGGCGTAGATGGGCCGCAGCAGGTCCAGGTCGCGGATGATCGCGGCGGGGCGCAGGTCGAAGACCTGGGAGACGGCGTCCTGGATGCGCTCGTCGGGCAGGGTCCCGGTGCCGAAGGTCTCCACGAACAGGCCGACGGGCTCGGCCTTGCCGATCGCGTACGCCACCTGCACCTCGCAGCGCGAGGCCAGACCGGCGGCGACCACGTTCTTGGCGACCCAGCGCATCGCGTACGCGGCCGAGCGGTCGACCTTGGACGGGTCCTTGCCGGAGAACGCGCCACCGCCGTGGCGGGCCATGCCGCCGTACGTGTCGATGATGATCTTGCGGCCGGTCAGGCCCGCGTCACCCATCGGACCGCCGATCTCGAACCGGCCCGTCGGGTTCACCAGCAGCCGGTACCCCTCGGTGTCCAGCTTGATCCCGTCCTCGGACAGCCGGTTCAGGACGTACTCCACGACGAACTCGCGGATGTCCGGGGCGAGGAGGGAATCGAGGTCGATGTCGGCGGCGTGCTGGGTGGACACGACCACGGTGTCGAGGCGGACGGGCCTGTCCCCGTCGTACTCGATGGTGACCTGCGTCTTGCCGTCGGGCCGCAGGTACGGGACGACGCCGTCCTTGCGGACGTCCGTCAGCCGCCGGGCCAGGCGGTGGGCCAGGGCGATCGGCAGGGGCATCAGCTCGGCCGTCTCGTCGCAGGCGTAGCCGAACATCAGGCCCTGGTCGCCGGCGCCCTGCCGGTCCAGTGCGTCGGCCTCGCCCCGACCTCCGCTTTCGCCTTCGACACGCTGCTCGTAGGCGGTGTCGACACCCTGGGCGATGTCCGGGGACTGGGCGCCGATGGACACCGACACGCCGCAGGAGGCGCCGTCGAAGCCCTTCTTCGAGGAGTCGTAGCCGATCTCCAGGATCTCCGCGCGGACGAGCTGCGCGATCGGCGCGTACGCCTTCGTCGTCACCTCTCCCGCGATGTGCACGAGGCCGGTCGTGATCAGCGTCTCGACCGCCACGCGCGAGGTCGGGTCCTCGGTGAGGAGCGCGTCGAGGATCGTGTCGCTGATCCGGTCGGCGATCTTGTCGGGGTGGCCCTCGGTCACGGACTCCGAGGTGAACAGCCGCTTGCTCATGCCTGCCCCACCTCCAGCGGGAAGAAGTGCTTCTCGATGGCGGCGAAGGTGCGGATCTCGTCGACCTCCAGGGTCTCCATCTGGATCGGCTTCCCGCTGTGCTGCTCCAGCAGGAAGACGAACTCCACGAAGGACAGGGAGTCGATCAGCCGGTGCTCGATGAGGTCCAGGTCGGGAGCGATGTCGTCGAGCTCCGTGTGGCGGGCGAGGAGCCAGTTCTTCAGCTGCTGCAGACCGTTCGACATGATGGTTCTCCTTGGGGTGGTGGTGTCTGTGGAGGCTCGGGTGGTGTGTAAGGGTCTCGCCGGGTCGGGCAGGGGCCGCGGCAGGGACGGGCCGGGTGAGCCGGGCTCCAGGACGGGGGCCGCGACGGCCACCGCGTAGTCCACGTCGTGGCTGATGGACACGGCGATCGAGGCGATCCCCGATTCCGCGGCCATGCGGGCCGCCGCGCGGTGGAGTTCGACGAGCGGCCAGCCGCCCTCGCAGCGCCGGACGACGATGTCCAGCCAGGGCAGGAACCTGCCGCCGACGCGGAGGGTTTTGAACGCCGCTTCCTTGGCGGCGATCCGCCCGCACAGGCTCAGTACGTCGAGCCTGGAGGAACAGCGGCAGTCGGCGAGTTCGCCGGGGGTGAGCATCCGTCCGAAGAAGTCCTCGCCGTACTCGGTGAGGAGCCGGCGGACGCGGGTGACGGACACGATGTCCATGCCGAGGTTCGCCCAGCCCATACCGCCCGCCGGAGGGGCGACGGGTCGGGTCGGCACGTCAGATCGCCGGCCCGGCCGCGTTCGCCCGCAGGACGGCGGCCGTCGCCGCCTCCCAGCTGCCGTGGCGCCTGGTGAGGGCGGACAGCCAGCGTTCCAGGCCGAAGGCGACGCAGCTGGTGAAGGCCGGCCCGCCGCTCGACGCGAGCGGGATGTCGCACCGGTCGCCGAAGAAGTTGCGGTGGGTGTTGACCGAGGCGATCGCGAGGTCCTCGTACAGGAACTCGTGCTTGACCGGTGTCAGCCGCTGGAGGACGGCCTTGGAGCTGCCCTTGTCGAAGAAGGGGTCGCAGGCCGGCTCCTTGCGCAGCGGCAGGTCCAGGGCCTCGGCGAAGGAGGTGATCCGCTCGGTGAACGACGCGAGGTGCGCCTCGGCGTGCTCGCGGGTGCCGATGGCGACTATCTCGCGCATCCGGAAGCCGAGTTGGCGGCGCAGCCCTTCGTAGTGCTCCTCCTTGCGGAAGCACCAGCCCACCACGGTGACGAGTTCGTCGTCGGCGGCCACGCGGCCCCGGTGGTCGATGTACACGGCGTAGCACGACGCGGAGGGGAGGCCGAGCGCGGCCGGCTGCAGCGCGTCGCACGGGAAGCAGCCGGTGTCGGTACAAAACTCGCTGGTCGCTCTTGCGGCGAGGTCGAGCGGGGCGGCGACGACGGCCTGGTGGGGGAAGTTGTCGTAGTAGTCCAGCCGCGCGAGATCGGCGGCCGGCAGCAGCGGGGGCATGGTCATCGGGCGGGCACCGGCCCGGACGCCCCAGCCCTCGAAGGTGTCGTCGAGGAGCCGGAGCAGGGCGGTCCCCTCGGGGCCGAGGGAGGGCAGGCCCTGGCTCGTACCGGGGGTCGCGGTGGTCGTGACGGTCATGGTGGGGTCACCTCTCGGACGGCAGTGGGCCGTTCAGACGACGGGCAGCACGTCGTCGGTGAAGATCCCGGTCTTCAGGAAGAAGCCGAGGGGCTTGCGGATGGTCTTGCGCTCGAAGGGGCGGCGCCGCTCGTCGGCGACCAGCGCGTTGCGCAGGGCCAGCGGATCGGCGATCCCGGCGTCGCGGTAGACGTGGGGGTTGTAGAGCGAGTTGACGCTGTAGACGACGTAGCGCTTGAGGTAGGCCTCCACCTCGGCGAGCCGTGCGGCGGAGACGCTGTCGCGCATCCGGTTGAAGAGCAGGGAGACCAGTTCGCGGCCGAAGGCGATGTGCCGGGACTCGTCCTGGTGGTGGATGCGGTTGACCTCGCGGATGGTGTGGCACAGCGAGTCGTCCTGCGCCATGCGGGTGTTGTAGTGGTCCACCAGCTCCTCGAAGAACAGGATCCGGGCGAAGACCAGGAAGTTCTCCACCTCCGGCTCCCAGGCGGAGTCGGCGCGCATGGCGGTGGATCCGTAGATCTTGTCGCCATAGCGGCGGCAGAACTCGGCGAAGAACCACATGTGCTCGTTCTCCTCACCGATGAAGTGGTGGAAGAAGTCGGACGGGACCTCGAAGCCGGGCATGTGGATCCGGCCGACGACCTCGATGAGCAGTTCGCGGATGCCGTGGACGTTGAGGCTGTAGAAGTTGATGCTCTCCCACTTGGACAGGCGGCGGATGGTCTCCTCGCCGAGCTCCTCGTAGAAGGGGGTGCCGTAGACCGTGAGCAGTTCGGGGGTCATCCACATCCGGCCTTCTTCGAGCTTCTCGGGCCAGTCGAACTGCTGGTAGGGGTTGTAGTACTCCTCGATGGAGCGGGAGCTGAGCCGGTCCAGGACTTCCAGGAACCGGTCGGTGACGGGCAGGGGGGCGCTGACGCCCATGGTGACTCCTCGGTGTGGTGGGGCGCCCGGGGCCGCGATGTGCGGCGCCGCTCAGGGCCTCAGGGCCGGACCTCGTAGACGGCGTTGACCGGGGTCTCGGTCGCGCGGCGCCAGCGCGTGAAGCCGGCTTCCTCGGCGATGGCGCGGAAGGCCTGCTCGCCGGAGTGGTTGCCGAGCGCGTGGGGTCCGCGCTGGGCGACGGCCACGGGCAGGCACATGACGGCGGACAGCGCCATGAACATGCGGGCGGCGGGGGTCTGGGTGTCGATGTCCTCGGGCGAGACGTTGGACTCGACCAGCATCCAGGTGCCCTCGGCGTCCAGCGACTTGTGCACGTGCTGGGCGGCGGCGACCGGGTCGCCCATGTCGTGCAGGGCGTTGAAGAAGGTCACCAGGTCGTAGCCGCTGCCGGGGTAGTCGTCGGCCGCGGCCACCTCGAAGACGACCCGGTCGCCCAGTCCCGCCTCGTCGGCGAGCTGGCGTGCGAGGGCGATGGCCTCTTCGGAGTAGTCGAAGCCGTGCACGGTGGCCTCGGGGAAGGCCTTGGCGATCAGCAGCGTGGTGTGTCCGACACCGCAGCCGACGTCGGCGACGGTGCCGCCCGCGGCCAGCTTGGCGGTGACGCCCTCCAGCGCCGGGAGCCAGTCGGGGACGAGCCGGTGCTCGTAGGCGGGCTGGAAGAAGCTGCCCATCCCGGTGTCGAGCGCCGGGTCGTGCTCGGCCCAGCCGACGCCGTCGCCCGTGCGGTACGCGTCGACGAGCAGGTCCTCGGTGGCGTAGAGCGCCTTGAGGGCGGTGAAGAACCCGGCGGCGAAGGTGACGGCCCCCGGGTCGGCCAGTACGGGGACGTGGTCGGCGGGCAGGGCGTACGTACCCGCGTCCGGATCGCGTTCGACGTACCCGGCGCTCAGCTGGGCGTGCAGCCACTCCTCGGCGTAGCGGGGGCTGATCCCGGCGCGTCCGGCGAGTGCGGCCGGGGTCAGCGGGCCGGCTTCGGCGAGCGCGCGGTAGAGGCCGAGGCGCTCGCCGAGGGCGACGGTCAGTCCGCGTACGGCGGCCCCCGCGTCGCTGATGACGCGCTGGTGGAACTCGTCGGTGGCGCTCATGCCGCTCTCACCCCGGTGGTCGGAAGGTCGCAGGTGAACAGGAAGGAACGGGGGATCCGCGGGACGCTGCGCGCGGGCACCGGGTAGGGCCAGCGGCCGAAGTCGGCGCCCGGCTCCCCGG
This sequence comes from Streptomyces sp. NPDC051578, assembly GCF_044454045.1. Lineage (NCBI taxonomy): Bacteria > Bacillati > Actinomycetota > Actinomycetes > Kitasatosporales > Streptomycetaceae > Streptomyces > Streptomyces sp. NPDC051578. The sequence goes on along the minus strand of NZ_JBITDH010000013.1, from coordinate 109,151 downwards.
GCTGGCGCACCTCGCGCACGGCCCAGCCGCAGTCCGCGAGCAGCTGCTCGGGGGTCTCCGTACCGAACAGCCACGGATTCCCGTCCTCGGCGAGGCAGTTGAGGAAGGGGCGGGAGAGCGGGTTCTCCAGCGCGGACTTGCTGATGACGTCGCCCAGCAGGACCGAGCCGGGCGCCGACTGCGTGCCGAGCGTGGAGATCAGGTTCCGTACGGCGGGCTCCGGCAGGAAGAAGAGCAGGCCCTCGACCACCCACAGCACCGGCTCGTCGCTGTGCCAGCCGGCCTCCTTGAGGGGGCCGGTCCAGTCCTCGGTGAGGTCGACCGGGACGGTGACGCGGGTGCGCCCGGCCGGGTCGGGCTCGTCCGCCAGCATCCGCGCCTTGGCCTCCAGCAGCGCGGGGCGGTCGAGTTCGTAGACGGTGACGCCGTCGGGCCACGGCAGGCGGTAGAAGCGGGTGTCCATGCCGGCGGCGAGGAAGACGACCTGGCGGATGCCGCGTTCCTCGACGGCCGAGACGATGGCCCGGTCGAGGTAGGTGGTGCGGATGGCGAGGAACGGCACGGTGCCGGCCCCGGCGTAGCGCTCCAGGAGTTCGAAGCCGATCGTGTCGGCGACGGTGCGCGCGTAGGGATCGGCGAACAGCCGGTCCTCGCGGTCGGTCTCCAGAGCCCGCGCTGCGGCGGTCCACTGGGCGGTGCGGGATACGGCCTCCACTGGAGGTCTCCCTTCACATGGGGTAGGGGGTTTCAGGCGGCGGAGGGGGCCCGTACGACCGGGTCCTGCGCGGCTGCGGGGTGGGTGGCGCGGTCGGTGGGCCGGCGCCGGAAGATGCTGTGCAGGATCATGCTGAAGACGACGGTCCCGTCACGGTCCACGAGGGTGCAGCGGGGCTGCACGACGCCGGTGCCCGGGTTGAACGGGGAGGGGCGCGAGCCGAGGATCTCCACGCGGGCGGTGAGCACGTCCCCGGGGCGTACCGGCCGCAGGTAGCGGACTTCGTCCACGCCGGGGGATCCGGTACAGGCGCTGTAGGCGAGCAGTCCGTCGACGTAGCGACGCATGAACATCGAGGCGGTGTGCCAGCCGCTGGCGATCAGTCCGCCGAACGGGGATTCTGCCGCGAGCGCCGGGTCCGTGTGGAAGGGCTGCGGGTCGAAGCGCCGCCCGAAGTCCAGCACCTCCTCGGCGGTGACGGTGACGGTGCCCAGCTCGTGGACGTCACCGGTCCGGAAGTCCTCGAAGTAGCGCATCACGCGGCCCCCTTGGCGGAGAGGAGTTTCTCTGGCGTGAACCAATCTACGAATCGTCCATTTATTTTGTCAACCCAAAAGAAGCCTCTCAGACTCCGGTCAGCGCCTGTTCGAGGTCCCGCCACAGGTCGTCGGGACTCTCGATGCCGACCGACATCCGCACCAGCCCCGGCCCGATACCGGCCAGTTCCATCGCCCGTTCGTCCAGCTCCCGGTGGGAGGTACTGGCGGGATGCGTCACCAGCGTCTCCACACCGCCGAGGGAGAGCGCCAGGCGCGCCAGCCGGACGCCCTCGACGAACCCCTGCCCGGCCTCCCGGCCCCCGGCCAGCTCGAAGGAGAGCAGCCCGCCGCCGCCCGAGAGCACCTTGCGCGCCATGGCGTACGAAGGTCCTCCGGGGAGCCACGGCCAGTGGACGGCGGTGACGGCCGGATGGGCCTCCAGCCGGGTGGCCAGCAGGGCGGCGTTGGCGCAGTGCTCCCGCATCCGCAGGGGCAGGGTGGCGATGCCGCGCAGGGTCAGCCAGGCCGCGAACGGATCGGCGGCAGCGCCGAGTTCGACCGTGCGGGGCCATATCCGGCGCCGCAGTGCGTCGTCGGCGAAGACCGCCGCCCCGCCGAGGACGTCGGAGTGTCCGGCCAGGTACTTGGTGGTGGAGTGCAGCACGATGTCCGCGCCGAGTTCCAGGGGTCGGCACAGGACGGGCGAGGCCAGGGAGTTGTCCACCGCGCCGATCACGCCGTGGCGGCGGGCGGCGGCCAGCAGGCCGGGCAGGTCCGGGACCCGGCCGGTCGGGTTGGCGACCGTCTCCAGCAGGAGCAGCCTGGTGCGCGGGCCCACGTACGATTCGAACTCGGCCACCTCGTCACCGCTGATGTAGCGGACCTCGACCGAGTAGCGGTCGGCGAGGTCGGCAAGGGCCGCGTACGTCCCGCCGTACAGGCACCTTTGGGCGATCACCTGGTCGCCGGGGCGCAGGAGCGCGAGCAGGACTCCGCTGATGGCCCCCATGCCGGAGGCGAAGGCGATGGCGGACTGTCCGCCTTCGAGGTCGGCGAGGGTGTGCTCCAGGGCGCGGACGGTGGGGTTGCCGCGGCGGCTGTACACGTACGGGCAGTCCGGGCCGGCCATCGCCCGCGCGAGTTCGGCGGCGGAATCGAAGGCGAAGGCGGACGACTGGACGAGGGGGACGGACAGCGGCCGGCTGCCTTCGGCCTGCGGCTCGTGGACCACGTGCACGGCGCGGGTCCGGATGTCCTTCATGGCGTCTCCTCTTGATGCTGGCGGATACGGGAAAAGGGGCCGCCCGACGTCCGGGAAGGACATCGGGCGACCCCTGGCCGAGCGTCGTCTCACACGCCGGCCGTCTCGCCCCGCGGCGCGGGTGCGGAGGCGGGCGCGGCGGCGGGCTTGTCGCTCTTCATCGCGATGAGCGTGATCAGGGCGCCCACGGCCGCGATGCCGGCGGCGCCGAGGAACGCGGCCCCGAATCCGTCGGTGAGGGCGGGCAGGTTGCCCAGTTCACCGGCGCCCCGGGTGGTGGCGAGCGCGGTCAGCGCGGCGAGGCCGAGGGCCGAGCCCACGTTGTAGGTGGTGTTGACGATGCCCGAGGCCAGACCGGCCTGCTCCTGCGGTGCCCCGGACATCGCGGCCATCATCGACGGGATGTACGCGAGCGCCATGCCGAGGGCGGCGACGAGGGAGGCGGGCAGGACGTCCACCAGGAAGGTGCCGGTCGGCTCGACCGCGGACAACCACACCAGACCGGCGGCGAGGGCGAACAGGCCACCGGCGATCAGCGGCTTCGCCCCGAACCTGGCCATGAGGCGGGCGGTGATGGCCGTCATGAAGATCATCAGCAGGACGGTCATGGGCAGCAGCGCGGCGCCCGAGGCGAAAGCGCCGTAGTGCAGGACCTGCTGGAGGTAGAGGTTGAGGAAGTACCACATCGGGATCCAGGCGGCGCCGAGCAGCGTCATCGCCAGGTTGGCCGAGCCCAGGCGCGGGATCCGCCAGACACTGAGCGGCATCAGCGGCTCCCGCACGGTGCGCTGGATCACGAAGAAGAGGGCGAGCAGGGCGGCCGCGGCGACCAGTTCGAGCACGGTGGCGCTCGCTCCCCAGCCCACTTCGGGGGCCCGGACCACGGCGAAGACGGCGAGCGCGAGACCGGCGGTGACGGCGACCGCGCCGAGCACGTCCACCGATCCGCGGCGGGCCTGGACGGCGGGCAGCAGCTTGGTGGCGGCGAGGGTCAGGACGCCGATCGGGATGTAGATGATGAACACCCACGGCCAGCTGACCCACTGGGTGAAGACGCCGCCGAGGAAGACTCCCGCGGTACCGCCGGCCGGAGCGGCGGCGCCGTAGAGGGCCATGGCCTTGCCGAGTTCCTTCGGGTCGTGGCCGAAGAGCATCATCAGCAGGGTCATGGCGGAGGGCGCGATGAGCGCACCGCCGACGCCCTGGACGGCGCGGCCGGCGATCTCGACCCAGGCGGTCTGCGCGGCGGCCGCGAGTACGGAGCCGACGATCATGGTCGCCCAGCCGGTGGCGAAGATCTTGCGCGCCCCGAAAAGGTCGGAGAGCCGGCCGCCCAGCAGGAGCAACCCGCCGAAGACGATGACGTAGGCGTTGAAGACCCACTGCAACTCGCCCTGCGAGAAACCGAGGTCCTTCTGCATCTCGGGGAGTGCGACCCCGATGATCGAGGTGTCCATGATGACCATGAACTGGGCGGCGGCGAGCACGGCAAGTGCCCACCAGCGCCGGGGATTGACGGTTGACATTGCCCTGACTCCTCTCCTACACATACCCCTAGGGGGTACCTTCGGGGAGCACCGTAGCATACCCCCTGGGGGTATGTAAGGCCGGTATTCCGGCCGCGAGGAGCCGAGAGGATCCGAGAGGAGAGGCGCGATCCGAGCCCGATGGTTGATCATGGTGCCCATGGAGCACCCGTCACTTCCCACCACCGAGTCGGCCGTGACCGCCGTACGCGAGATCGCCGACGCGTACCGCCTGACGATGACCGTCGCCCACGACATCGGCGCGGACCAGACCGCGCGCCGCTCATCGGCAGAACTCTTCAAGGCGACCGACCCCGACGGCACCCTCCCCCACGAGGCGTTCATCGACCTCACGGGCCGCCCCACGGTGTCGGTCCGCCTCTTCCCCGAGGACGACGCCCTGATCACCGTCGAGGGCGTGGAGTTCCACGACGTCCCCCGCGACGCCGTCCCGGCGTTCCTCCGCTCGGTCTACGGCGGCCTGGCCCACGTGACGGCCCGCTTCTTCCCCCCGGGCTACCGCCTCACCATCCCCCTCCCGGGCGACGAGACCTACCGCGAACCCCTCTCCTCCCTCACCCTGACCCCCTGGCTCACCTCGATCCTCCGGCCCTGACGCCTACGTGCTGGGCAGCGCCGACGGTGAGCGGCCGGCGGGCGACGGCGGGCCGATGCGCGGTCCGGTCTTGCCCCCCGGATCGGCATCGCGCCGAACACGAAGGTGCCGTCATCGGTGTAACGCAGCACGAAACGCCGCTCTTACCAAGCAGATGTCGGCGAGCCGGATCGCCCAGGGCGCTGCCGGGCCGTCACCGGGCGGGGGTGGAGGGCTCCGGCTGCCAGCGAGCTCACGGCGTGCCGCTCGCACCGTCGCCTGGCCCGGTGCGCGCCAGCCTGCGACCGCTCCGGCCGGAACCCGTTCGTCACGCCGGGAACCTTGCGGAAGGACGTAACCTCGGCGGTACCGGAGGCCGCGCTGGGCCCCGGGGGACCGAGGGAGCGCGAGGACAGGAACGTGAACGACCCCTTGCGCGAGCCGCTCTTCTTCCAGGACCCCTACTCCACCTATGACCGCTTGCGCAGTGCGTCGCCGGTGCAGAAGATCCCCGCCGGGTCCCAGGGCCACCACGCGTACCTGGTCACCGGTCACGCGGAGGCCCGGCAGGCGTTCACCGACCCCCGCCTGTCCAAGGACACCGCCCGCTTCTTCGCCGGACGGCCGTCCGGGCGCGACCTCCACCCGGCCGTCGCCAGGAACATGCTGGCGAGCGATCCTCCCGAGCACACCCGTCAGCGCGAGGCGGCGGCGCCGTTGTTCACCACCGGGCGCGTCACGCACCTGCGCCCGTACATCGAGGAGGTGGTCGACCGCCTGCTGGAGGGGTGGACGGCGGGCGCCGAGGTCGACCTGGTGAAGGGGCTGGCGGTTCCCCTGCCGGTCACCGTCATCTGCCAGTTGCTCGGTGTGCCGGAGTCCGATCGCGACATGGTCTCCCGCTGGTCCAACGACCTTTTCGACGCGGGAGATCCGCACACCATCGACACCGCGTCACACGCCATCGGCGAGTACATGACCGACCTCGTCCGCGCGGCCCGCGACACACCCGGGGAGGGGCTGCTCCACTCGCTCCTCCGGCGCGGCGAGGCAGGCCTCCTCGACCAGGACGACGTCACGTCCCTCGCCGTCCTCCTCCTGGTGGCCGGGCACGAGACCACCACCCACTTCATCGGGAACTCCGTCCTGGCCCTGCTCCAGCACCCGTCCTCACTCGCCCGGTTACAGCAGGACCCCGGCCTGATCGGCAGATCCCTGGACGAACTGCTGCGCTACGACTCGCCCGTCGGAATCGCCACCTTCCGGTACAGCACGCAGCCGCTCCGGCTCGGCGGGGTCGAGATCCCCGCGGGCTCCGCGGTACTCATCGCTCCCGGAGCGGCGAACCGTGACCCCGCCTCGTTCGCCGAGCCGCAGCGACTCGACCTCGACCGCGACGCCGGCGGCCACCTGGCATTCGGTCACGGAATCCACCGGTGCCTCGGCGCACCCCTGGCGCGGGCGGAAGCGGAGATCGCCCTCCGCGCGCTCATCACCCGCTTCCCCGGCTTGCGTCTGGCCATCGCCGAGGAACAGCTCGAATGGCGTCGCACCCGCCTGACCCGCGGCCTCACGTCCCTGCCGACCGTGCTCTGACCGACCGGCTCCCGATCGGGTAGACGGCGGTCAGCGCGGGCCGGAGTCACTCCTTGCTCAGCCGCACCGCGTCTCCCGCCCCTCCGCCCGCGAGGTGGGCGAGCAGCGCGGATCGGGCGGGCCCGGCTCGACCTCCCCCAAGAAGGCCGCCGCCTCGGCCGGGCACAAGCCCGGTCCAAGAGGCGGCTCCATGATGCCGGCGCTACATCAGGACATGCGTCCGGCCGGCGTCACCGCTTACCCACTACCCCACACGACAAAGCGGCAGTTCAGGCGCTCTTTGCGATGGGCTCAAGGATCGCGACGCACTCCACGTGGTGGGTCATCGGAAAGATGTCACGCGAAACGGCAGTCGACATAATCGCAGGTCAGCACCGGTATACGGCTCCTCTGAGCGCCCCTTTGACCGCTTGGAGCGTCAAATGAGCGTCACGAACAGCCAGCGGGGTGCTCCTGGCGGGCCGCAGCAGCGAGATCTTCCAACAGCACATCGGCTACCAGCTCCTCGACCACGGCGATGTCGTGCTCCGCCATGGCTTCGGCCAACTCGGGATCCCACGGTGCTCCGGTGATGCGCCCCGGTTGAGGACCGTGCGCGTTGCGGACGATCGCGGATCGGTAGTCTGCCGCCGTCATGCACCAGGGGTGCGCCCCTGTTTTCTCCATGACGTATGCGGCAATGCGGATGCCTTCGCCATCGAAGTCACCGTGGTAACGGAGAGCAGCGCCTTGGTCCGCGAGTAGGCGCAGGAGCTGGATAGCTGCGCTGTTGGGCCAGCCGGACGTGCAGACAAGCGGCGGGCAGCTGGAGCCGAAGCGACGGAGGGCGAGGGCCAAGATACTGGGGTTCTCCACTACGTGGACGACGAGTGGGGCAGGGGTGGCGGGCAGGGTGAGCTCGCCCGGGCTCCTGACGTGGGCGAGGGTCAGGCTGGCGGCCTGGCCGGCCTCCGTGCACAGGCGGGCCACACGGGCGAAAAGGCCGTCGCCGCCAGGGCGCAGTCCGCCGGCGATGACGGTGGCGGACAGCTCGTCGTCGGCGACGCCAGCGCGGGACCACAGGGCGCGCCGTTCCGCTGCGGACTGCGGCGGAGCAATGTCGTACAGAGTCGCCAGGGCACGCAGGACGAGGGTGGAGACGGGTGCGCCGTCGTCGAGAGCGTGGGCGTGGCCGTTCAGGACTCGGGCGGCGAAGACGGGCAGGGGTTCGGCCTGGCCCGGTAGTTCGGCGAGCACCTTGAGCGTGTCGGTGAGGAGCGTACGGGTACGTTCCGCCGAGCCGCCGACCAGTCCCGCGGCTCGACAGGACGCAGCCCAGTCGGCGAGCACCGGCTGCGCCCGTACCATGTCGTGACCAGCCAGCCAGGCCCACAGACCGGCGCGTTCGTCCTCCTGGCGGCGGCGTTCACCGGCTCTGTCACCGAGTGGGCCGATGAGTTCGGCGACGACTTCTCGTATGGTGCGGCCGGAGAGTTCGGTGACGGCCTCCTCCAGGCGGGCCAGGGCCACGGAGGGCCGGGGGTCCGGCAGTCGATCCAGGCCGAGGAGGTCCGCGAGGGCTTCGCGCTGGGTCTCGTCCAGCAGTCCGAGGCGTACGCGTGTGACGGGGCGGCCGGAGGAGAGACGGTCGTGGACCGTTTGCCAGACGGGATGGAGTTCGGGGCGGCGAAGGGTCGCGTCACCCAACGCGAGATGCTCCCGAGAGGTCGTCCCGCCGGACACGGGGTGGTCTCGCAAAGTCATCCTTCCTCCATTCCGGTGCCGTTCCAGACGAAGCGCGCGCTGGTGACGGCGTCGTCTCCGTCGGTCAGGAGTTGGTGGACGGCGATGCCGGGTAGCTCCCTGTAGTTTCCCCACTCGTGGTCGGAGGTGATCATGAGGTCCAGATCGAGTGCGGTGAGCAGGGCGAAGACCTGTCCGCGGTTGACGGTGTCGACGCCGACGAAGACCTCGTCGAGGAGGATCGGGCGGGGGGCCAGGGGCACGTCCTCGTAGTGGGCGGCGACGGCGGCGAACAGGGGCAGGTGCAGTGCGATGGCTTTCTCCCCGCCGGAGAGCGCACCGTGCAGCCGCTTGGTCAGGGGCTGCCAGCCGCTCCCGTCCGCCCGGTCGAGGCGGACGGTGAAGGTGTGCCAGGCGGTGTAGTCGAGCACCTCGCCGAGGTGCTCCTCCCAGCTCGCGGCCGTGTCGCTGCCCTTGGCCTCCTCGATGCGGGCACGGAAGAAGGCGTGCAGGGCCTCCCGATCGGACTCGGTGACCCGACCGGGATCCTTCAGGAGCAGCTGGCGGGCGGTGCGGGTGCTGTCGGGGAGGTCCGGGCGGACGTCCCAGACGAGCTGGACGGCGACGTTGGAGGCGGTACGGACCCGCTCCAGGTGCCCGTTCATGTGCGCGACGAGTTCGCCGGCCCGGCGGATGCGGGCGGCGAGGTGGCGGCGGATGTCACCGGTAAGGATCTGGTCGAAGAGGCGCCGTTCGGCGGTGCTGATGTCCTCGCGGCTGCGGTCGCGCTCCTGGGTGAGCGCGGCGAGCAGACCGGTCGCCCCCACGCGGACGCCCTCCAAGGTGGCGGTGAAGAGCTGGATGTCGTCGTCGGGCTCCAGCTCCAGGTCGGCGCGGACGCCGAGGTGGCGGCGGGCCTCGTGGACGGCTTCGGAGAGGCGGGTGGCGGCGTCGCCGAGGTGGCGCGGGGCGTGCGGGACCTGGGGCCACCGTGCCGCCATGGCGCGCGCGGCCTCCAGAGTGGCCTTGGTGCCGTCCCCGGCGTCGAGTTCGGGTACGACGCCCGCGTCCTCGGCCAGACCCACCAGGCACAGGTGCCGGAACCGCCGCGCCGCGCCGTCGCGGGCCTCGGCTGCCTTCTCCTGCCGGTCGGCGTCCTGGCCACTGGTGGCCCTCAGCTCTCCGATGCGGCCTTCCAGGCCCAGGAGGAGCTCGGCTGCCTGGCGGGCTTCCTTGCCGCAGCGGACCCGTTCGGCACGGGTCTCCGCAACGCGCGCGACGATCTGCCGGTAGTCCGCGCCGACCGTCTCCTCCACCGCCTTCAGGCGTGCCGTCATACCAGCCGCCTTCGCTTCCGCAGCGGCCGCGTCGGCGGTCTGCTTCTCCGCGCGAAGGCGTGACCGGTCCGCCCGTGCGGCCGTCTCACCAGCCCTTTCAGCGGCCGCGATCGCGTCGATGCGGGCGTCCATCCAGGCATCGGCGAGGTCGCGGAAGCTCTCCACGTCGCGGCCGAGTTCGCGCAGCCGGTCGCGGTCCGTGGGCAGTCCGTGTTCGGCGGCCCTGTGGCTCAGCGTGCGCAGTGCGCCGGCCACGTCACCCTCGCGTGCGGCCAGATGCTCGGTCGCGTCACGCACGGCGTCGTCCCGGGCGGCCACCTTCTCCTCGGCCCGGTCCCAGTCCCGTCGGCAGGCGTCGAGTTCCCGGTGGTCGGGCCGGGCGGCGCGGTCCTCCGCCAGCCGGGCGGCGCGGGCGCCGAGTTCCCGCAGCCGGTCGGTGAGGGTGGCCAGGGAGGCGTCCTTCTCGGCGATCAGATCGGTCAGTTCGGCGATCTCACGCTGCTTGGCCCGCTGCCGGGCGAGGGCTCCGATGTGGGCGGGCTCCGGCTTGCTCCAGGAACCCGTGGCCGGCGCGAGGCGCCAGGCGCCGTCGGAGGAGACTGCCGCAGGGTGACCGCCGGGCAGGGTAGTGCCATACGCGATGCCGGCGAGGATGCGGGTCACCGTGCCGACCGGTACGGGAATGTCCTCCTCGGGCCTCAGCACGTCCAGCAGGCTGGAGCCGGGGGCGGTCGTGGCGAGGCCGACCTCGACACGGGTGTCGTGCCCAGGAAGGGTGAGTCCTTCGGATGCGCTCACCCATGCGTCCAGGAGGCCCGACGCCTCCAGTGCCGCTTCCACCCCGGCCTGTGCGGGGAGCGGGACGTCCTCGTGGAAGGCGATCAGCCGCCACAGCGGCGCGCCCGCCGCAGCCGTGCGGACGGTGGTGCGGGTGGGTGGAGCGACGGGCTGGAGATCGGTCTCGCCGCTGAGCTTGCGCCTCCGCGCGTCGAGCAGGTCACGTTCCTGCTCCAACCCCTGTTGCGCCGTGCGGACTCCGGCCCGCTCCGTGGTGATCTCCTGGTCCAGCGGTCGTGCGACCGTTTCGACCAGCTCGCGCACGTCTGCCTCGACGGCCGCCCTGGCGGCCAGTTCATCGAGGTCGGGGATGCGCAGCTCCGTGCAGTCCCGGGCCCAGGCGAGCAGCCGCTCCGCCTGGGCTGCCAGGGCTTCGTCCCAGGCGGCGGCGGTCGTGTCGCGGTGGGTGATCGCGTCCGCGAGCCGGGTTCGGGCCTCGTCCAGCAGGCCCTCGGCGGTACCCCGGTCGCGTACCGCCCGGTCGTGCGCGTCGATCGCGTCGGTGATGTCGGCGACCTGCTGCCGTCGGGCGGTAACCGCGCCCCGGAGCAGTCGGCGGGCGGCGGTGCCAGGAGCATCGGACCGCCTGCTCCCCGTCCTGACCGGGGTGTTCGCCGACTCGTTGCCGAGGGGCTTCACCTCCCCTTCCGCGTCCAGCATCGTCTTCACCTCGTGGTGAATGGACTCCATGCCTGCGGCCCGGGCCGAGCGGTGCGCGTCGTCCGCGGTCGCGCGGGCGTGTTCGTCGCGCGAGCGGGCGTGTCCCGCGACCTCGTCGGCGTGCTTCCGGTCCTCCTCCGCCTCGGCCTCGGCGGACCGGGCGGCGGTACGCAGCTCCGCGGCGGCCGCGACCTGTTCCTCGGTGCCGCGGCGGAGCCGGTCGAGCTCCTCCCCCTTCTGGTAGGCGTCGCTCTCCCGAAGCCCTTCGACGATCTCGTCCAAGGCGTGCGCCCGTAGTTCCAGCTCCTCGCGCAGGGCCAGGGTGGAGGCGCGCTCCTCGCACGCCTTCTCGTACTCCTCGGCGCTGACGCGGGCGTCCCGTGTGAGGTCGTCCATCTCGGTGGTCGCAGAGATCAGCGCTGCCGCGCCGGCCCGCAGGACCCGACGGGCGTAGGCGCGCTGCCGGGAGGCGACGTTCCCGGCGGCCGTCACCTCGGCGTCGAGCCGGTCGAGGTGGTCCCGCTGTCGGTCCAGGCGCTCGAAGCCCTCGGCGAGCTCGGTGATCTCTCCTTCGCCGAGCGGGGGCAGGGCGCGGGACAGCAGGGTGGACAGGAGGGAGGGGTCGAGCCGTTCGGACAGCTTGGGCTGGCGGAGCTGGAGCAAGGCGGAGAGCAGGGACTCGTACCGCTGCTCGCCCATGCCCGCGAAGAGTTCGCGCCGCACAGTGGCGCGGTAGTCGGTGGCTGCCGGATGTACCTCGCCGCGGTCGCGCAGGGCTTCGGTGAGGGCCGCCTTGGTCAGGGGCTGTCCGGTGTCGTTGACGAGGTGAACCCCGTCGGGGTGGGCAATCCGGGCGGTGGTGGTGAAGTAGTCGGCGTGCGCCGTGGTGGTGTGCACGCTCGCGTGCAGGCGGGCTCCGCAGCCGAACCAGTGCTCGGTGCCGTCGTCTCCGACGCGGCGGAACTCCATCCACACATACCCAACACGGGTCTTTCCGGTCGCCCCCTGGCCGAGCAGGTTCCAGTGCATCGTGCGCTCCGAACCGCCGAACGTGGAGAGGCGGTTGGGGCGGAGGCTGGCGTCGAAGAGGAAGGGGAGCAGCAGTTCCAGGGCCTTGGACTTGCCGGTGCCGTTCTGACCGCGCAGCAGCAGGCGACCCTGGTGGAAGGTGAAGGTCTCGTCGTAGTAGCGCCAGACGTTGAGGATGCCCGCGCGATGGGGCTGCCAGCGTCCGCGGCCGGTATCCGCCTCGTGAACGGGTGACGGTTCGATGGTCTCCTCGGGCCGTCGCTGGAGGGGGAGTTCCGTCACGCTCACTGCTTGTCTCCTTCTCCGGCGCTGCCGGCGGCGGTCACGGCTGGCGGATCGTTCTTCGGGGCTGGGCCGGTGGTCTCCGTCAGGCGGTAGCGGTACGCGGCCGGTCGCGCGACGACGCGGTCTCGGGCCCTGGCTGCCAGGCCGACGTCGAGCAGGATCCGTACGGCGTCGTCAGCGAGGCGGGCCGGGCCTTCCTCCGACTGGTACGCCTTGGCCCAGCCCGGGAAGCGGCGCAGCAGCTCTGCTCCGGCCTCGGCCAGCTGCTCGGGCAGCAGGCCTGCAGGCGTGGCGCAGAGCGGTGCGAGGAGGAGTAGCGCGGCGACTCGGGCTGTGGAGGTGTCGTCGGGGAAGCGGACGTCGGTGGCGATGGCGTCCGGGTCGACGAGTAGAAAGCCCTCCGCCCGTTCCTCCAGGATGAAACCGGCCTGTTCGACAGAGCGGCGCAGGATCTGGCGGCCGGTCAAGGAAGTGACATAAGCGAGCTCGTCGTCGGCGAGGTCGGTCCGGTAGAGCACGGGATCGTCGAAGAGGCGGCGCAGCACCGAATGGCGCAGCCGCAGGTTGCGCTGGGCGTCCGTGGTCGCGGCGGTCTCGGCGTGCGTATCGTCGGCAGAAGCGCCTCCGTAGCGGCGCTCCCTGACCAGGTCGGCGAGGAGTTCCTCGAACCGCGCGGGCACCTCCTCCGGAGGCACGGCGAGCCGGGAGGCGCCGACCGGTGCGGCGGGCAGCCGCATGAGCAGTGTGTTGTCCACGCGGTAGAGGACCTTCGCCTCCGCGGAGTCGACGTACGTCTCGGTCGTACCGTCCACCACACGCAGCACGTCGTACGACTCCAGCAGCTTCAGGACGTCGACGAACGCCATGCGCTCCGGCCGGCGGACCGGGTCGAACCCCGCCAGCGCGCGGTCGGCCGCCATGGCCTGGACGACGCGGTCGGCGAGCATGCCGATGGTCGTCATCGGCATCGACAGCAGCTCCGCGGCGGTCACGCACAGCAGGACGTACCGTCGGCGGTCGAACGGGGCCCGGCCGGAACGCGCCCGGCGAGCGGGGCGGGAGCCGTCGGGGTTGACTCGGACCTTGGTGAGGCGGGCGTAGCCCCGGCGGGGCTCCACGACCAGATTCCAGCCGCAGGTGTAGTCGAACCAACGAGCCAGCGGGTCACGGCGGCGGCGCACCAGATCGAAACCGGTCGGGTCGGCTGCCTCGGTGAGCAGCGGGCGGGCCAGAAGGAGGCGGATGGCACGGGCGACCTCCTCCCGTTCGGCGGAGGCCAGTTGGTTGGCGAGGGTGCTCATCCTGCGGCCTCCTGCCCCGTGGCGGCGCGGACTGCCGGGAAGGAGATCGCCCCGCCCACGGCCGTGACGTGGATGACGTAGTCCGGTCCTGCCATCGTCCCCTGCACGGTACGCAGTACGGCGGTGCGCCCGTCGGGGGGCGGCGACAGCGCCACCTCCACCCGGCCGTCGCCGGTCGTGGCCCGTCGCCGGCCACCCGCGTCCGGCCGGGCGGCCAGCGCCCGGCCCAGCAGATCGAGGAGACGGTCGAAGGCCGCGGGGTCGAGGGTGCTGAAAGAGGAGAGCCGTACCGGGCCGTCCGTCTCCAGCGCCTGCCAGGCGCGTGCCAGCTCCGCTCGCTCCGCCCGGGCCCGCTCGGCGCGTTCCGCCCTGACCGCCGCAACGTCCCGCACCGTGGCCGTACGAGTGAAGCGTTCGGTCCGTCCGCTGGTCCTCAGCAGGGCCGACACCTGTACCGGCGGCGCCTCGGACCAGGAGTGGGACGAGGGGATCAGCTCCGGGTCCGGGTGGGCGAGGTGGGCATGGCGGGCCGGGCCGAGGCCGAAGGCGGCCGACCACAGCCGGTGCAGGTCCTCCTCTTCGGGAGCCGCAGCGAACCAGCGCGCGAGCTCCCGGAAGTCCTGTACGGCGCTGGAGGGGCGGCGCCGGGACTCGTTGATCCGCTCCAGCACCTGCAGGAGGGAGACGATGGCGCGCCGGGCGATGTCGTGCAGCTGCTCGATCCGGGGGCGCGCCCCGTCGTCCGGCAGGAACCAGGCCCTCAGCCCCGCCCAGCGCGCCCGCCGGCTCTCCAGCCAGTCGGCTGCCGGGTCCTCTCCCGGGGTCGGGGGCAGCTCGGCACCGCGCAGGGCCCGCTCACGCAGCACCGCGATGCCCCGCTCCTCCACGCGGGCCACGGCGGCGGCCACCGTCTCGCCGCGCCGGTCGAGATTGACCAGGAACTCCTGGAGATACGCGACGGTGGCGGCCTTCACCTCACGGAACACGTCCAGATCCACTCCTTCGGCGCGAAGGAGCCTCTGCAACTGGCCGTTGAAGGCCTTGGTGTTCTCCACCAGGCCCTCCAGATGACCCTCCAGCTCCCGCAGGGTGCTGAAGATCCGTCGGTCGGCCTCGGCAGGTTCGCCTGACAGGAGGGTCAGTTCGTCGAGCCGATCGGCGATCGCCTCCAGCACCGCGGTCTGCAGCGCCCCCGTGGAGGCCAGCACCTCCAGGGCGTGTCGCACCCCGGCGAGCGCGGCCTCGCCCCGGCGGGTCAGCGAGTAGTGCAGGTTGCGCCGCTCGTACTCCTCGGCCGTGCGGTAGTTCTGGGCGTGGTTGTGGACCACGTCGAGGAGTTCCCACTTCACCAGCCGTTTCAGCGTCTCGTGCAGTTCCTCGTCCTCGAGGTCCGAGACCCAGCCCACCGCACGCAGCCGCTCCCGTACGCCGTCGAGCCCGAGCGCGGTCTCCAGGTGCTCGCCGGCCACCCCGAAAGCCTCGAGCACGGCGCCGTTCAAGTCGGCCGTCTCCCCCGTGGTGAACCGGAACATCTCCGGCGGAACCCTGCGCATGCTGGTACGTCCCCTCCGCCGCCACCCCTGCGGCACGTCGGCGCCCGCGTTAAGGGGCGGTCCGAAATCACGTTCTCGAGTCGCTGTCATCATTCTCATGGCAGTCACGGCCGAGGATTACTCCGTGCTCTCGAACGGGTAGACAAGGCTCTGCGCGCCCCGGATGCCGGAGACGAGTACGTTGCTGATAGGACGGTAGGGCAGGTGCTTCAACGGCTCCAGGATGATCCGTACGGTGACCGGTGCGGCTCCGGCCTCCAAACCGGAGACGACCACAAGGAAGAAATCGTCGCTTCCGATCGCCCGCTGGAACTCCGCAGGGGTGAGCTGGATCGTGTCCGGCTCGGCACCGCCGTACGTCTTGAGTTCGTAGAACCGGGCCAGCTCGTCCACTGCGTCCGCCCCCAAACCGTGCTGAGCCCTCAGGTCACGCAGCTCGGTCTCGTCCAGCGCCAGAGCCCGGCGTACGAGGTCCAGTGCCGCCTTCTCCTGCTCCACGGCCGTATAGGGACGTGCGGCGGTGCGCTGCTGGGGGACGGCCGAGCCGGACCGGGGCTGGGGCAGGCCGGCCGGGCCCTTCTTCGGGGCGGTGCCCGTTGCGGGCCCGGCCCCGGATTGCGGTGCCGTGAGGTTTCCCCGGTCCACGACGAGACGGAGGGTCGCGGGATCCACCAGTCGGCGGAACGAAGCGGGGGGCCGCACGGCCGGGACGGAGGGGCCCCGGCCGTGCGGGACCGCGGGTAGTGCGGGCGCCCGGCCACTGATCGTCGACGGGGCTCCCGCAACCGGACGCCTTTCCCGTCCGCTCGTCCGGCCGCGTCGGTCCGCCTCTTCCCGCATCTCCATGAGCCGGCGATCGCGTTCGGCGACGGCGGCTTCCTGTTCACGGCGGACCTGATCCTCCGCGAGGCTCAGGTCCACGGCAGTGCGGCCCCGCTCCGCCCGGTCACACGCGGCGGTCCAGGCGAGGGCCGCCGCCCTGCGGTGTCCAGGGAACTTGGCGGCGATCGAAGCACCGCCCGCAGAGGGCCGGTTCACCGCTGACAGGTCACGGACGTACAGGGTGCTGGAAGCCCAGTCGACACCGGCGTCGACGGATACTTCCACCGGAGTACCGGACAGTTCCACCCGGCAGATCAGGTCCGGTGCCACGCTCACCGTGAGTGTCGCGAGTCCGTCCCAGGAACCGTCCAGGCCACGGGCCACCTCCGGGGCGTTGCGTTGCAGGTCCTCGCGCAGATGGGTGACAGCCGCGCGGACCAGTTCCGTCGCGTCCGGATCGTGCGAAGCGACAACGGAGCTGTGCACACTGAGTTGCTCCACCCCGATCCACGTGAGGCGCAGGGCCCCGGCCAGTGGACGGAACTGCTCCAGCTCTGCTCCCGGCCGCCACACGGCGTGGTCACGGCCCAAGCCCTCGGCGACCATGGGGTCCTCGACCGCGTACACAGGCCGCTTGCTCAGCCATCCCTTGCTCGTGACCAGAGGAAGTCTTCCCAGCCGCCCGGCTGTCAGCTCCTCCGACCGGACGGAAGAGGGGCGACGGAGCATCTTCAGGGTCTCCAGGACTACCGATTGAGTGGTTCCCTCCGGAACGTTCCGCCGCTCCCTCCTGTCCTGCTGCGCCAACTCCCTGATCACCTTCACAGCGTCGTCGACGGTCGGCCGACGCGCCCCGAGCCGCGTCCAGAACGCCTCGCCACCGGTGAACACGGGAGCGAACGCTCGTGACGCTCCGAACAGTGGCTCGCCGATGAGGCACTCGCCCGGGCGCCGCCAGCCGGAGTTCGTGAGGACCAGCCCTTCGCCTGTTGAGAAGGCACGAAGGACTTCGCTGAACGGCATCTCTCCCGATCCGCCCGAAGTCCCCCTTCCGGTGGCGCGCTCGGCCAGGGCCTCGTAGACGATCAGTGCGGCGGGGGCGTTTCGTTCAGCCCCGTCCTTCTCCTCACGACGGAGCCGCCGCAGGCACTCGACGAGATCGCGGGTACGGGCGTCTCCGACGACGTCCAGGGCTCGGAGTACCTCGGTACGCCGACGTGCCTGCTCCTGGATGTCCGGATGCAGGAATTGGGCGTCCCCGTCCCCGTAGACGGCCACGGTGCCCGCGGTGCGGGTACGGAGCCGGAAGGGGCTGGACGGAGTGCCGTTCCAGTCGTCCAGCCAGGCCACCTCGCGCAGTTGCCAGAGCCATAGGGCAGCCGTCCGCCCTCGGTCGTGCCATGTGTGGTAGTCGAAAGCCGCACTGACCTCGGCATGTTCGGAGAAGCGACTCCATGAACGGCCGAGTACGTGGAGAAACGCGGCCGCCCTGCGTCGGCGACGTGCAGAGTCGTCGTCTTTCGCGATATCGGTTGCCACCGCATACAGGTCGGGGCAGTCGTAATCGTTGAGGGTGTAGGTCGCGCGAAGAGCCTCCAGCGCTTTCGTGCGCGCCTTCGAACCCGAGGCGAAGACTGAGGGAAGTCCTCTGGCGCCTCGTTCGAACCGCGAGTGCTGTCCAGGATGACTGCGCGGCCGGGGAGCCGTCTCGGCTCCAAGCAACCGGAGAAACCTCAAGGCTCCGATGCTGCCGCCTTGCAACACCTTGGCGTAACGCGATCGCAGCCACGCCGGGCCGGAAGTCGAGCCGGCGGCGAAGGCGAAGCTCTCGTCGTGCTCGGCGCTGTCCAGCCCGGACGGAAGATAGGCCCGGGCGGGTGCGATCTCCACGTCCTCCCGCGCTCCATCGGTGGTGTAACGGTGGCCTTGGAGCCGGACTGCCAGCCCGACCTTCCTGCCCCACAGCTCACGGCGGCTCTCCGGTACGTGTGCGAAACCGTCCCGCAGCGCCACGAGCTGCTCATCCGTGAGGACAAGCCCAGCTCCACCTCGCGCACCCCCGAAGTCTGCGAGACGCTGAATCACCGCTGCCGGGTCGTCGTCGTTGAGCAGTACCCCTTGCTTGCCGAGCCATTCCCGGACCGACCGCGCGTCGTCGGTGTCAGCCAGAAAGTCCGGGTGGATCTCACGGGTGAGCCCCAGTTCGAATCCCAGCCCACGAGGAGTGGCGGCGAACAGCACGGGTACAGAGCCGCACATGCCGTACCGCGTACCGGAACTGTCCACGAGCCAATCACGTGACGACAGGAGGCCGCTCCAACCCGCTTCGATGACTCGCGCGACCAGTCGGACCGTCGCTCGTGGTGATCGGCTCCCGTCGCCAAGGAGGTCCAGCGTGTCGTACACCTCGACCCGGGCCGGTGCGCCGACACCGTTCTCCTCCCAATCCGACAACACCTCCCGCCACTTGCCGTCCGGGTCTCGCATCGCTCCGGGCAGCGCGGCGGGCACGTCAGCCAGACGGGCGACCTCCTCCTCGGTCACGGCACCTTCGAGTTCTTCGTCCTCCACGGCAAGCGATTCGAGATCGAGGAGACCCTCCCCCGGGACCTCCAGGAGCAGCTTCGCGGACACCAGACGCCGGGCGTGGTCGAGCAACCGCTGTTCCATCGCAGCAGCCGGATTGCGCCCGTCACGGACGTGATCCGGCAGGGGAACAGCACTCCAGGCGTTCACCGGATCCTGCCTGAACTGCCGCAGAACGGCTGCCGTCCACAGATCGGCCACCAATGGAACGAGCGCACGGTTCCACGGGGTTTCGTCGAGCGCCTGCCGGCTGGCGAGCGGGTCGAACTGCGCACTCGTCCAGAGGGCCGGCCCGATCTCCTGAACCGGCAGACCGACGTGGATCCGTCCGGGACCGCCGTGTCCGAGCGGGAGGGCGACGGCGAGAGTCGTGGTGGGTCCGGCAGCCTTGTGCGCCCTGTCGATGCCCGAGGGACTGGGCACAGTGGTACGGCACACCAGCCATCGAGTCCCAGTGGCCGCACGGGCGAGGTGGGTCCCCACCTCTGCCGGTCCACCGCCGACCTCGGCCTCGAAGCCGGGTCCGGGCTCCCGGGATAGAGCGAGCCGGTGCCGGACGCCGCCCTGCGTATCCAGGTGCGTGACGTCGGATACGTGGTCGAGGAAGAGCAGCGCGCCGGAGGTCCAGGCAGCGAGCCACCCGTCGACGCTCTCCGCGTCGAGTGCACCGGGTGCAAAGGGAACGCGGAGCACGGTCCAGGCGTCGTCCGCGAACCAGTCCGGTACGACGAGCGGTTCGGCGACGGAGACATAGGGATCGCCGATGCGCACCCGATAGTGGCCGCTGTGCACTTCCAGATGGGGAGAAAGCGACTGCAGCGTCATCAGCCCGATGCCGAACCGCCCTGTGGATTCGGCTTCGTCCGCCTTGCTGGACAACCACGGCATGGCCAGGGCCACTACGTCCGGCAACCGCACCGGGGCACCGTTATGGGCAACGAGAAGGTCTCGCTCCCTGGTGAGGATGCGCACTTCTGAGGCGCCGAGATCCTCCGAGTTCTGCACGATCTCGGACAGACCCTGCAGTGGATCACTCGAAAGGTTGCCCGCGTGGTCCCGGGTCCGGCCGAAGGCGTGGCGAACCATCCCGGGCAGTGTCGCGAACCGTTTGCCCAGGTGCTCGACGGCTGCGGCCGTCGCTTCACCACCCTCCGGCTCCGGTACGGCGTTCGCGTCCCGCATTTCCTCCTGATCGAAGATGCGGTCGGCGAACCCGAGGGCCCGCGCGGCCGCCTTCGTGTCACGCGTTCCCATGTGCCTGGTCCTCGTCGTCCTCACCGGTGTCGAAGTCGAATGCGAGCTGCCCTGGGCCGTCTTCGACGCCGGTCCCTACGACCGGCCCCGCCGTCGGGTCCACCGCCTCCTCCTCGTCGTGCGGCAGCGCGTACTCGTCCGCGAGCCGTGCGAGGTGGAGAGCGAGCGGCAGGCCGAGCACGTCCCGGTAGTCGTCCTTGCAGATGCGCTGTTGGTGGACGAACGCGGCCCATGCCTCGGGGTCGTCGCCGGGCTGAAGGCAGGCCAGGGTGAGCTCCAGTAGCTCGGGGTTCCACGCGTTCACCGTCGGCCGGTGGGCGCTCCGGCCGGCGGGGTTGACGTGAGGGGTCAGCTTCGCGTCGTCGTTCGTCAACTTCGTCTGCGTGCTCGCCTTGTCCGCCGTGCTGTAGAAGACGCGGCCGGGGGCTCCGGGCTCGTCGGGCACCCACAGTCCCATGCCGAAGCCGCCCCGCTGTTGCCCGGCCAGCTCTTCCTCGCGCTCCTCCCGTTCCGCCCACCACTGGGGCGTCTCGTCACGGCCGCTGTCAGCGACCCTGACGACCCGGAGGTGCTTGCCGTAGAGACCGATTCGCTGCGCGGGGCCCCCGTCGAGGCCGATCCGATCCACCTCGAGCCCGCCGTTGGTGAGCCACGGCCAGCGCTTGCGCACGTCTTGTGCGTGGGACAGGACCAAGGTCGGCGTGCCGCGCAGACTCGCCAGGGTCCTCCTGATGAAGGCAGCCGTGACTGCCGACTGCTGCGCCGAGATCCTCAGGTCATTCCCCCGCACTCGTCCGGTCAGGATCCGGAGCAGGTCCGGGTAGGGCATCCACTCCGAGGTGTCCGCGGTCCGTCCGAGGACACATGGTGCGTCCGGCCGGAGCAGCACGGCGATCGGGGTGAACTGTGCCCTGCCCGTGGGACCGTCGACCCGGCGCTCGACCAGATGGAAGGCCACCTGGTTCAGACCGGAAGGGATGCGATCGCCGAGAGTGTGCTGGGGCACCAGGCGCATCCCGGTCTGACGAAGGCCGTCCGCCCAGGCTGCTTCGGCCCGCAGGGCTGCGTCCTTCTCGGCGTCAGCCGTGTCCATTGCGGTGTCCAGGGGGCGGATGAACTGGGTGACCAAGCCTGCGTCCGCGCACCCGAGCCGGATCGCATACTTGGGATCGGTACGCCTCGCGGGACCTTGGAACGCTTCGCTTCCTTCCAGCTCGACAAGGGCGATCCGAGCCCCGGGCACCTGCTCCCTCAGGCGGGTCATCGCCTCGGCGACCCGTCCGCGCCGCTCACGGATGGCCTGGTCGTGTTCCTGTCTCGCGCGCGGCGGCCGGTCCTCCGCTCCGAGCGGGGATCCCAGCTCGCCCAGCGGGTGGGCGTGGAGCCGCACGGTGAGCTCCTCGGCCTCCCACACCCATGTCTCCGGTCCTCGTTCACGCCGAAACTCTGAGAGTCCGAGCGCGCTCTCGGCGGTGGCGACGAGCCTGTCCCGCTGGTCGTCGGTCTGGTGAACCAGGAAGCCGACGAGATCGGTGCCGTCCAGCGTCGCGGCGAGCGCCGCACGCCGCACCCGTGCGTTGTCCACCGCGGTCCGTTCCGTCCGTTCCAGGAGGGCGGCGAGCTCTTCGGTGGTGGCGTTCTTTGGCATGGAGGGCCGCTTCGTGAGCTGTCTGACAGGCGGGCGACCATACCGGCTGCGCTGGAGCTTCGGGGCGGGGACGAACTCGGGGGCCAGCGCTTGCTCGGCCCACTCGATGAGACGGCGGCGTTCGCTGGGCATCAGTCCGGTCCCGATGGGGTGTCTGCCCATGGCGGCCTGGTGGCCGACCGCCAGCCTGATGCCGTCCTTCCCGTCCCCGATCCAGTGGTCGGCCTCCTTGACCAGTCGATCCACCGACGGGAGCCCGTCGAGCGCGGCGACGGCGGCGAGCATGCCACTGGGGCCGCCCTGCCTCCAATCCGTGGTCCCGTTGCGCCACTGCAGCATGGCAACCGAGAGTCGCCGGGACACCGGTGCGTCCGGCACGAGCGAGATCTCTGGCAGTAGGTAGACCGAGACCCCCTTGCGAAAGGGCATCCAGACCTTTCCGGTGACGAACCGGCGGATTCCCGCGCTGAGGTGAATCCGAGGAACCGGCGAGAACGGGACGGTGCGCACGCCGACGCGGAGGGTGGCCGCGTAGTACGACGGCTTGCGCTCGCCGCCCCTACCAGCGGGTCGGTATTCGATCGGCGGCCACGACATCAGTTCCGCGCTGCTGCTTCCGGCGTCGTACCCGCCGCCGGCGCCGGCGACCTGGTGGAAGGTGAGTTGCCGGCCTCCGTGCTCGTAGGCACCCTGACGTGCGATGCGTGCGGCCAGTTCGTCGGGGAGCAGTCGGTACACCAGACGGGTGGGCTTGGCGGTGCCACCGGGAGAAGGCTGTTGTTCGAGCAGGTCGATGGTGTCTGCGCGCCAGGTCAGGCTTCCGGTGTCCAGCTCGCGGAAGCACTCCGCGAGCAGACGCCGTGCGTCCGGATCCTCGGGATGGCGGGGGAGGTTTCTGAGCCAGGTGGCGGCGTAGAGGTTGGTCACCGGGGTGGGAAACGGCTCGGTGCAGTAGAGCCAGGGGGAGTCCGTTCCGAAGGTGGCGTTGGACGCCACGGTGACGACGTCCGGGGCGGTGGTGCGGATCAGCTGGTTGATCTCCCGGGTGGGGATGCGGCGTGGGCCGTGCCACCGGCCTTCCGGCCGGCCATGGTCACGCAGCTGGCCGAGCGGCTCCTCCCAGTGAGCGGGCAGCGAGAGGGTGTGCCGTAGGACGGGGAAAGGCCCCTGTGCCGGGTCAGGCATGTACGAGGCGGTCCGTACGTGCTGGTAAGCCATCTTGTGAGTCTCCTGATCGGAGGAAGGTGCGTGAACAGGTTCGGGGTGCGGATGGGGAGCCGCGGTCTCAGCCCATGTCGACGAGGGCGCGGTAGAGCGGCTCGTACAGCTCGCGGACGAGCGACTTGTCGATCGGAGGGGGTTCCGGCGGAGCTTCGGCACCTTGAGCGACGATGCCGGGCTCGTCGAAGTAGGGGGCCAGCACGGCGCGCATGCTCGCCAGCAGGCTGGTGTCCGGGGTGTCGACAGCCTCGAATCCCGCCTCGCGGGGTGAGAAGGCGGCGTCCACGAAGGCCACCCTGGCAGGCACACCGCCACGTACGAGGCGGCCGATCACCTGCCACATCACGACCAGCTGGTCCCAGGTGAAGGCGACCTTCTCGTCGTCCCGGAGGCTGGACCAGGCCATTCGGCGGGTGAGGTACCGGTTCCACTGGCGGCGGGCGCGACTACGGAACCCGATGGCGGCCTGGTGCGGCGTGGCAGCCGCGAGCGTCGCCTGTGTGAAGACCCTTCCGGTGTCCCGGAGCTGGCGTACCGCCCAATCGTTGATCGACTGGATGGCGAGGGCGATGTCGTCGGGCCGCGGGTGGGGCCGGGCGAGGAAGTAGACGCTGCCGATCGCCGCCTTGCCCGTGCTCAGCACGATGTTGTGCCCTCGTTCCACCGCGAGCAGCGGCGCGATCAGGAGTTCGCCGCCGATCTTCGCGAAGGAGTGCACGTCACCTCGGGTGAGGGTGCGCACCGCGGGGTCCTCCGGCAGCCGGGCCCAGGCGGTGTCGGCGTCCGCGTCGTCCGAGACGAGCTGGACGACACGGCCGTTCCACTCAGGGATCCCGTTGAGGTACTCGGCCGCGCGCCGCGCCTCGTCGTAGCTGCCGACGAGGAGCAGGATGCGGCGTCGATCCTGGTCGGGGATCTCGTCCAGCTCGGTGTCGAGCATGCTGGACGCGCCGGGCAGGCTGCGGTCAGGAACCGCGAGCTGCCGGAGCATCTCGACGAGCGCCTGGGGCCGCTCCTTCGGGGGGCAGCCCGACAGCCGCAGGGGCCGCGGCCCTTCGCTGCCCGGCCAGTGGAGGAACTCCTTGCGGAACTCGGTGCCGAGGACGGCCTCGACCTCCTCGTCCCGCGGGCGAAGCACGGCTCCCACATCGGCGTGCAGGTGGTACCGGCTGGAAGTGCCGGCCCAGCTGGTCGCGGACATGAGCAGAACGTGGGGGGCGGGTCGACTGTCCACCCGACACAGGTCGCCCATTCGCATGAGGAGTTCGCGCCCCACACCGTTGCAGTGGAAGAAGCGCAGCTCACCGCTGCGGTCACCGTCGCGCTCCGAGTCCGTGAGGCGAAACTGGAAGCCGAGGACGTTGCCCATCGGTGATTCGGGGATGACCGCCTCGTAGTCCTTCGGAGGTCTGCGGGAGAGGACGTTCGACGCGTTCTCCAGGTGGAGTGCGGCCTCGACGCGCGGCCACAGGATGGTCATGAAGTCGAGTCGGCTGTGGAGCGCGGCGAGGAGCAGGGTGAACTCGAAGCGTCGGGCCTGTACGTCGATCCGGTCGAGGACTCCGGAGTCGTGGCCTACGACAGCAGTGAGGGTGGAGCGGAGCCGTTCCCGGGTGCGGGCGCCCTGGGGGGCGTGGAGCAGTTCGAGGGCCAGGTGGACGAAGGTGTTGACCAGGGGGGTCACCTGGTCGCCGTCACCAGTGCTCTCGTGCTCGTGCAGGGGGTCGTCCCGGAACCGCAGCAACGCCTCGTCCAGCAGCCGTGCCGCGGGCGGTGGTTGGTCGCCCGCGTCCCGTCCGGGGAACCAGCTGTCGATCAGCAGGTTGTGCAGGGTGAACGCGCTGAAGTAGTCGACGCTGATCCACTGCCGCAGCTCCCCGTCCTTGACCAGGAGCGAATAGAGCCGGTCGGTGGCGGCGCTCACGGTGTTGACGGCGTTCGTCCAGTCGTCGACGTCGCGTTCGGACAGCTGGAGCCGCCCGTCTCGGGCCATCTGCTGGAACTTGTGGACGGCGACCTCGTCGAACCATGAGTTCGGGTAGGTGCCGACGAGGGTGCTGGCCGGGGCGAACACGGTGTCGAGCTGCATCTGCACGCGGTCCGCCTCGTCGACGATGATCAGGTCGCTGAGTCGGCAGGCGAGTTCCAGGTAACGGATCTGCTCGTCGTGCTGGTGCTGGGGCACGGAGCTGTGCACCAGCCCGGCGGGGGTCGCAACCCAGACGCGGGCATCGACGAGGTCCCGGGCGCCGCGATGTCTCGGACAGCGGTTCCACAGCGGGCACAGCTTCCGCTGGGGCTTGGGGCGCGACCTTCGGCCGGCCGGGTTCTCCGCTTCGACCAGTGGATCGTCCGAGGTCTCTTCCTGGTCCACAGCGGGGTACAGCCCGAGGCATGGGGCTTCCCTGATGCCGAGGGGCCTGCGTGCCTCCATGCCGCGCAGCACGTCCACGGGGCAGGCACTGCTCAGGTATGCGAAGCCGGGGTGGTCGTGTCCCAGCATGGTGTCGGCGCCCGCCACCGCGGTGCGGCGGTGCAGGCGTCCGATGTTCCGCTCTCGCGTGGAGTGGCCGAGGATGGGTGCCGCCGCTACCCCGAGCCGCTTGAACAGCTCCACGACGGCCAGGGTTTCGGCGACGTCGCCGACGACCAGGGTGACACGGCGCGACGTCCGAGTGACCAGGTGGTAGGTGAGGATGTCGCGGAGGGTCGACTTGCCCGCACCGACCATGCCGACCAGGTGGAGCAGCTGGTCGATCCTGAGGCGCTCGCCCCGCGTGAACCGACCGAGGGCCTCGTCCCGGACGAGTAACCGGACACGGCTCAGTCGACCGCGCCATCCGCTTCGGGAGCCGCCGATGACCTCCTCCTTCGCGTCCATGGCTGCGGCCGCCGACTCGAGTTCTTCCCAGGTCACGTCCACGGGTTCCCCGCGCCCGGCGGGTGCCGCGTTGAGGGCGTGCGACCTGGGAAGGGCGCCGAGCAGCAGGTCGTCGGTGATCTCGACCGAGTGGAGCCGGTCCTGGGCCCGGAAGGTGTGCTCGCCCGACCCAGCGAGCGGAACACGGCGGGTCGCGAACTCGGGTCCTGTGGTGAGCAACTCTTCGAACACCTCGAAACGACGCGCTGCCCGGGCGGGTACGCGTCGACGCGGGACCGCGTCGACGCTTTCGAGGTCGTATCCGCGCAGCTGCTGCGGCACGCGTAGGTACGACTCCAGCGCCTCAGACCAAGCGTGTCCGCGTCTGAGGACCCACAGGTGGTGGCGGGCGCGCAGGATGCGCAGCCGCTGTTCGTCGGAGCGGACGTCCCCGAGCGCTTCGCTGTGGGGGTATCCGCCGAGGAGGGGCCACACGTCGAGTGCGGCGCGCGTGGGCGCCACGCTCTGCAGCAGATAGAGGCCCAGTTCGACGTCGAGGAGATCGGCGACCCGGAACGCACCGAGGTCATCCGGCCATACATCGGTGAGCTGGCGGGAGCAACGACGGTGCCAGCTGCTGCGATCACGCATGGTGGTCTCCTTGGCGGCGAGGGGATCCGGCGGCTTCCGTCCGGTCGGCGATCTGCTCGGCCACGAGACGCAGGAAGGTCCGGTCGTCGAGCAGGGTGATGTTCCCTGCCAGGTCTTCGGGAAGATTTCGGCGGAACTGTCGTCCGTACGCCTCGTTCTCGCGGAATCGATAGCGGGGCACGACCAGGAATGCTCGGTCGAAGGGCGGGTCGGCCCGGAAGCGGGTGAGTGTGCGTGCGAGCAATACCGGGTTCACCCGGTCCTTGACGTCCACGGCCCAGTACCGGCCTCCCGGCAGCGGGACGCGCAAGTCGTACGCGTCAAACTGGGGCCACATCTCGGCATCGATGCCGAAGCGTCTCTTGAGGGTTGACCCGATGTCGTTCTCTGCCAGGCCCGGACTGGTGACGAACATCCGCAGGGGGCGGCTGAGCTGGTGGAGCCCGCTGCGGTCGGGACGTACCGGAACGGGGACAGCCGCGGTGGCGTCACGGCGGCAGCGGTCCAGCTCGCAGCGGTGAGCTCCGCCGGGCAGTGGCACCATCAGGCAGCGGCAGCGTCCGCACTGCTGGTACCCGCCGTCGCGTCGATAGGTCGCAGGGACGGGTTCGTAGCACTGTCTGATGACGTGGTGGAGCAGGAGTCCACACTCCGGGTCCCCGCCGAGCAGGGCGAGCTCCGCGCCGGTGAGTACGGGCCGGGTGGTCAGCAGGAACCGGAAGGCGGTGTACGCCGCAGGATCGCCTGCTGCCCGGCATACGGTGAGTGCCTCCAGCATGCGCTGGTTCTCAAAGATCTCTGCGGCGGGGTCCGCCGCATCCACCTCCCACTCGAGGCAGAGCTGGTGCGGCAGTCTCGTCTGGGGATCCACGAGCGTGCCGGCGGCCCCACGGGCTTCGGGAGGCAGGTCCAGCGGCCAGCCCGTCAGCGGTCGTTCGCAGGCCCAGCGCACCATCTCGGGAATGCTGCCCGGCGGTTCGACTCCGTGTCGCAGGCAGTGCAGGACGAGTCGGTTGTAGGCGTTCTGTACCTGGGCCGGATAGATCGGGTGGGGCACGCCGCGCTGCCGGGACAGACGGACCAGCGCACTGGCGATCTCCCGGAGCAGGGGTTCGTCCGAGCCCGCGGACGGTCGGGAGACCAGGCCGGATCGGGCTGCCCCGGAGTTCGGTGGGGTCTGGGTGATCATGCCTTCTCCTCCGCGTCGGCAGGGGCTTGGGCGCTCGGGCACCACCGCGAGACCGGGCACTGGTGGCAGTGCCCGCCCGGCCGTGCCTCCCACGCACGGTCCTCGCGCCAGGGGCCGGCGTACCGTCGGAGCACCGCTCGCGCCTTGGCCAGGCGCTCCGCGTCCATCGGGTCGATGACGTGAGGGTCGGATCCATCGGGACGGAGGACCTCCAGTTCCACCCTCGATCCGGAGGGGTCACCGCCCAGCTCCCCCTGGGCAAGCAGGACGACGGCCAGGGCGAGCTGCGGATACGCGTCCAACGGATCCTTGCCGATGCGGGCAGGAGTGCGGGTGGTCTTGAGCTCCCGCCATACCCAGGAACCGTCCTCCCTGTAGAGCAGGTCGGGTTTGGCCACGACCAGCGCCTGGGCCGCCGTGTCGTGAAACACCCGGGTCGGTTCGCATTCGACCCGCTCGATGGCCTCGGGGAGCTGGAAGGGGCACGAGTCCACATGCTGCAGGAGCATGGCGCGGCCCGTCTCCGCCTCCTCGTCCGGGACCCTCCACCGGCCGGCGGTCCAGTTCTCCCCCGGCGGGGGCATGTCGCCGCGCGTGCAGGGAATGGGGCCGGTGCGGCGGTGGAGCGTCTCGACCCAACCGTGCACGGCCTGGCCGAGCTTGGCCGCGTCGCTGTACTCGCCTGTTTTCGGCAGGTGCAGGGAGCGCAGCAGGGACTGCGCAGGGCAGGCGGCGTGGTACCTGAGGTCGCTGATGGACACCTTCCGCAGCGGTAACCGGCGGGAGGGCAGCGCCAGTACCCCCGGAGACCGGGGCACCGCCTCACACCCGGTGAACTGCTTGCAGTCGAAGCAGGCCGCCCCGGGGCGCTCCGGACCGCCCCTGACCACATTCCTCACGTGGGGGCCGCCGTGCGCCTCGTAGTACGCCTTGGCCTCCTCCGCAGTTCCGTCGAACTGAACGGTCCGCGATCCGTCGCCTAGGCCGATCTCGATGATCCTGACTCTCGCGACGGGCCCGGGAGAGCCGTGGATCACGAACTCCTGGTTCCAGCGGCGCGGCCACGCCGCGTCGGCTCCGAACGCCGCGGTGTACGCGGCGACCGCGATCTCACCCCGGCTCGACGCACGGGCGTCCCCGTGTCTCAGCCGCCGGTACTCGCGCACCGTGCCGTCGGCCGACTGGTAGCGGCGCCACCATGCGTAGAGCTCCCAGCGCCGACCATTGTCCTTGCGCACCGCCCAGTGCGGCTGGACGGGCACGAAGGCGTCCGGCCCCTGGCTCGTGTACTGCCGCACCGCGTGCTCCACGTAGGTCCGGTGCCCCTCGTGCAGAGCAGGCCGGTGGCCGGACAGGGCTCCGAGCGCCTCGTCCACCGTGGCGCCGCCGAACTCGATCCGGTCCAGTGCCGCGCACACGGGACCGAGCGTGAAGGTCTCGTGCTCTTCCCGGGGAAGCTGCGACGGCACCCGCGCCCGAAGTCCTGGCCGGGCCTTCGCCGCGTCGCGGGCCGGGCAGACGTGCGGCTCGTCCGCTCCCCCTCCTGTGCCCGGCCCGATCCGGACCGGCCCCTCGTCCCCCGTCATCCACTGCGGCACACGCCACGGCACGTCGCACGTCATGTCGTTCCCCCTCCCGGCCGAAGCACGGAGTTAGGCCGGCCGTCGGAACCCCGAGGCCGTGCCGCCGAGCGTAGCGCACAACTTTGGAACTCTTTGGAGAACCTTGGAAATCAAAGGGATCGGCGATACAGTGCGCCCATGACCGCATCGCTGGAGGAGCTCGAGGAACGCCTGTCGCGCCTGCGCGCCCTCCTGCGAGAGGCTCGACGCGCCCGCGACAACGCGGCCACCACCCGCATCCGCGCCGAACTGCGCGAGGCGGAGGCCGCGTGGGAGCGAGCCCTCGACGCCGAGGAGACGGAGGGGGCCGCGCCACCTGCCGCGGCTCCTTACTCACCCGCCGGGACCCCGGCACCTGCCACCACCGCCGGGACCGCATCCTCGTTCCGGCTCCAGGCCCACGGGAAGCAGTCCACCCACGGCGCCGTCCCGGTCCGCGAGCAGGTGCACCAGGCGCTCACCCTGCTCGGCGCTCCCGCGTCGCCCAAGCTGATCTCATCCGTATATCAGGCCTTCTTCACCGAGCCGCTGGTCGCGACGAAACTCGCCTCCCTCCGCCGGGACGAGGAAAGGTCCTTCACCGCACAGGGCTACGCCCGCCCCTACTACATCTGTGCCGCCCTCACCCACGACCGGCTCACGCCCGCCCGCGGTCTCCTCGCCGTATCCGTCTGGCCCCTGGAGCAGCGCATCGTCGGCCCGCTGAGCCCGCGTGCCGACTTCCTTGTCCACGCCATCGGCACCGCCGAGCAGATCCTGCGACTCGACGTCGCCGGACACGCACCCTCCGGCGCTGCCCGCCAACTGCTGCGCCGTTTCGCGCTCAACATCCCCGGCGCGTACGACGACGAGGAAATCGACCCCGAACGCGTGATCTCCGCAGCACGCACGGAGGCCGCAGTGCACCAGGAGGCGGACGACTCCCTGCGTCGCACGGCCGCCGACCGCGCACGCGGCCAACTCACAGACGTGCAGCAACTCTTCGGGGCCCCGCCCCTGCACGATGCCCTGCGTGGTTCAGTCGGCTTCACCACCTGACCGACTACCGGATTCCTCCGGTGCCGCCACAGAATTCCGCGTAAGAAGAGAAGATGCCTCCGCAGCACCCCTCTGCCCCCTCTCCGGGAAGGCTCGCCGCCCTGCGCGGACCGCGTCCCCCGCAGGAGTACACGGCACGCAAGATCACCGCCCTCACGGCCAACCCGGCCTGCTCCCGCCGCGCCGTACTAGACGCAGCGGGCGTGGACAAGGCGTTGCTCGCCCAGCGCCTGGGCCATGAGCCGCGTTTCGGCCAGTCCCCCTTCGCGATCCGACGCGAGCAGAGCTTCGAGGCCCTGGTCAAATGGGGCGGCTACGCGGAGCTCATCCGCCTGCTCCGGGAGCAACTCGACGTCCCCGTCGAGGAAGCCGCGGTAGCCGATCTGACCGAGGTGGGCGGCGACGCTTCGCTCGCGGTGCGGGCGGGCGAGAGTCGGCGGCTTCTGAACCGCCTGGCGGCCGGCGCCGACGAGCGGCTGATCCTGGACCGCCCCGTCCTGACCCTGGAGGTCGCCGGTCAGACCGCCCACGTGATACCGCAAGCCCTCAGCCACCGCACCGGCGGACAGTTCTACGTGGTGGAGATCCGCTCCTTCCCGGCCATCGACGGCCAGGCGAACCCCTCGGCGGTCGCCCAGACCACGAAACAGGCGGCGGTCAGCGTCCTCGCCCTGCGGCAGACCTTCACCGAACTCGGCCTCGATCCCAAGGCGATCGCCCACAAATTCCTTCTCATCTGCCCGAAGGACTTCTCCAACCGGCCCTACGGGAAGCTGATCGACCTCCGCCAGGAACTCGACGCCCTGCGGTTCCAGTTATCGCGTCTGCGCCGGGCCGAAGACCTGGCCCACGCCCTCTCTCCCGACGCGACGCTCGACGCCGAACGGCCGAAGGCCGAGATCGACGCCACGATGCGGGAGCTGGACGCCAGCTTCACCCCCGACTGCCTCTCGTTCTGCGAGATGTCCCGCTACTGCCGGGACGAGGCCACTGGCTGCGCCTCCCCGGCCCGGCTGGGTGGAGTGGTACGCAACAGTCTTCCCGGCATCGACTCCACCCGGACCGCCCTCCGCCACCTCGACGGCACCAGCGCCCCGGGCCCCGCCGAGGAGGCGGTCATCATCCGGCTGCGGGCCGCCGAACGACTCCGTCGACTGCGTGGAGGTGCGACCGCGTGAGCGTCATCGCCACGGTGGCCGCCCTGCGGGCATCCACGTCGGAATACGCCGAGCGGCTGACGACCGTGCGCCACGAGCATGTGGACGACACCCCGTTCGTCCTCATCCCGCTCACCCTCGCCGGCGAGGCCTGCGCGCCACTCGCAGCTCTCGCCGGGACGGATCCCGACCACCCGGTGCTTCTGACGGTTCGCCGCCCCCACGACCGAACCGAGCGCTTCGGCTTCGTCGAGAGCCTCGCGGACCTCCTCCTGCCCTACTTCGAGGAATGCCGCGCCGCGCCGAAAGAGCCGTACACGGTCGGGTGCGGCAAGGACAAGGAGGAGCGGGAGCGACCCCTGCGCGCACCCCAGCTCCTCGTCCCGAACGCTGGGGGGATCACGTACGTCCGGCTGCTGGGCCGTCTGACCCGGCTGCGCGCGACAGACGGTCCGCATGCCGTCTCCCCATCCGTACCCCTGCTCGGAAAGTGGCTGACCTGGTTCGCCGACCGGGCCGAGTTCCCGGATTCCGCCCTGCTCCAGGCCATGACGCGGTCCCTCTCTGCCCACTGGGCCACCGGGCAGAGCCCCACCGAGAACGCGAACCTGGCGTCCCTGCTCGGCTGGATCGATCCCCCCGCCGGACGCACCGGGGCCGAGACCGCCCGGGAGCGCGAAGACCCCGCGGCGTGGCCGCCCGCCGGGCCGGCGACCGACCCGGTCTTCGACCGCACGCTCGACGAACTGATCACGAAGTACGACGGCGCAACCGGAGAGCGGGCGCGGGACGCCGCCGCTCGCACCATCGACCGCGAGCTGCACGCCCAGATGCTGCCGACCTGGCAGTTGATGTGGCACGGCGTCCGCCTGTTGCGCGACCTTCCCGCCGGGGGCCACGTCGCCGAACGGCGGGCATACGAACGGCGTCTGTTCGGCGAGTACGCGACCTATCTGGACGACGACGGGCGCCCGCAGGCCCGCCGCGACCACGCGGTGGGGGCGGCCCGCCGCCTCGCCCGTATGGAGGAGGCCCAGGAGCGGTACGACGCCGAGCGCGCGTATGACGATCCGCTGGTCATGGCGGAGTACGAACTGACGGGCGAGGCGTTCACGGGCGTGGTCACGGCCCGGGAGGAAGAGCGCACCATCCCCGGGGCGCGGCCCGGATCCCCGCTGTGGCGCCCGACGATCACCGTGCACTGCGAAATTCACGTGTCCATGGCAGTGGGGACGGCGGTCAAGTCCCCGGCAAGACCGAGGCAGAAAGCCGAGATCCTAGACATCGCCCCCGACGGAGCCGGGTCCGTCGTGCTGATCCAGCTGAACGGCGGCTTCGGCAACAAGCGCAAGCCGCCCGCGCCTGAGGGGACCATGGCCGACCTCGGCGAGACGATCACCTTCACGTCGATCGATCCCAAGAACATGCCGTCCTCGCTCCCGGCTGAGGAGGACACCCCCTGGACCCACGGCGGTCCGCCACAGCCGTACGAACCCACCGACGAGGACGCGGAAGAGGTCTGGGAATGACAGCCACTCCGGAACCCGACGGCGGCACGTCACCCGGCGCCCTCGCCGACCGGGCGGTCGCCGACGTGCTGTCCGGCCTGGACTCGGCCACCGGACGCGGCATCGTGGTGGACTCTCCACCGGGCGCGGGAAAGTCCACGCTGGTCAAGCGCGCCACCGGCCACCTGACATCGGCCGGCCATCAGGTGATGATCGTCGCGCAGACCAACGAACAGGTCGACGACCTGGTCGACAACATCGCCCGGGAATACCCGGACCTCCCCGTCGGCCGCCTCCACAAGAAGGACTTCGTCCTGCCCGAACGGGTGCGCCGGCACGCCAACGTGCGGGGCAGCAACGAGGCACCCGCCCTCCGCGAGCTGCCGGTCGTCGTCTCCACTGCCAAGAAGTGGTCGCACGTCCCCCGCGAGAAGTGCGCGCCATGGCGCTGGGCCATCGTGGACGAGGCCTACCAGATGCGGTCGGACGCGCTGCTGGCGACGGCACCACTGTTCTCCGAAAAGGACTCACAAGTCCTCTTCGTCGGCGATCCCGGGCAGCTGGACCCCTTCGCCACAGTGGACACCGACCGCTGGCAGGGACTGACCTGGGACCCGCTGCGCAACGCCGTCGACGTGGCGCTGGCGCACAACTCCGACCTGCTGCGACACGAGCTCCCGGTCTCCTGGAGGCTGCCAGAGATGGCAGCCCCTCTCGTGCAGAAGGCGTTCTATCCCTTCTACTCCTTCATCTCCGGTACCAAGGCGGCTGACCGCGTCCTCACCTATGGCACCGCACCTCACCGTGCAACACCGTCGGACGCCGTCCTCGCCTGCGCGGCCGGGTCGGGCTGGGGTCTGCTGGAGCTTCCTGCTCGGCACACTCTCGACGATGACCCCGAGGTGGCCGAAGCACTGGCAGAAACGGCGGCCCGGTTGCTGGAGCGAGGGGCGCTGGTGAACGGAGAGCCGCTCACCGAGTCCCGCATCGCGATCGGAGCCGCCCGCACGATCCAGGCGGACTCGGTACGGTCGCGACTGGAGAAGCGGGGTCTCACGGGCATCACCGTGGACACCGCCAACCGTCTCCAGGGCCGCGAGTTCGACGTCACACTGGTCTGGCACCCGCTCTCCGGCCGTCAGGATGCCTCCGCTTTCCATCTGGAGACGGGTCGCCTGTGCGTCCTGCTCTCCCGCCACCGCTTCGCCTGCATCGTCGTGGCCCGCGCCGGCATCACCGACCTCCTGGACCGGCATCCCCGCAGTAGCCCGGTCTACCTCGACGTACCACCGAAGTTCCCGGACGGGTGGCGGGCGCACCACGTGGTCATGGACTACCTGGAGAATCAAGCTCGTCCATAGCTGTAGGCCGCCCTTCAGCTCGCCCTGTACGTAGGGCGCAGCGCGCATCCGACGCACGCCAGTGGACAGGACGAGTTGTCTACGCCGCAAAGGTCAGCGGGACGTCCAAACGCTCCCAAGCTGCCAGCACTGCCTTGTGCGCGTCCGGCTGCAGGTGGGCGTAGCGCTGGGTGGTCTGGAAGCTCTCGTGGCCGAGGAGGTGCTGGACCTCGTAGAGCGAGACTCCCTTCTGGACGAGCCACGAAGCGCAGGTGTGGCGCATGGAGTGGGGCGGATAGTGCGGAACGGGGAGCTGCTCCCCGTCGGTGCCGAAGTAGTGGGCATTCTCAATGGCAGGCCACCAGGTCTGGCGGCGCCAATTGCCGTCGTCGAGGCGACGGCCAGCGCGGCCCTTGGTGACGGTGGTGAAGACCAGGGCGTCACGGTCGAGCGGGTGGATGTGCCGTTCGAGCGCGTCCAGGACGTGCAGCGGAAGCGGGACCTCCCGGCGGCTCCTCGAACTCTTGGGGTACTCCTTGATGCCGCTCTTGGTGTTGACCTCCACCACGAACAAGCGGGAACGGCGCTGGTCGATCCGATGGCGATGCAGGCCGGTGAGTTCGCCCCAGCGCAGACCCGTGTAGAAGCCGAGCAGGCACATGGTGCGCCATGGGGCCGGGAGCTCGTCGACGATGCTCTGCGCCTGATCGAGGGTGAACCATTGCGGAGGCCTGATCGCGATCTGCGGCAGGTCGATGTTCCGGCAGGGGCTGACCGCGATGACATCGTCGTCGACGGCCGCACGCATGATGGACGACAGCAGGTTGTACGCCCTCTTGATCGCCGAGGCACCGACCCCCTTCTCGGCCAATCCGCGGATCCAGCTCTGGACGTCCATGCGGGTGATGGCCCGCATCTCCCAGTCGGCCCAGTGGGGCAGCACGTGGTTCTTGATGCTGGAGGCGTCCCCGCGCAGCGTATGGAGCTCGGCAAATGGCAGGCAACCGTCCGCAACCGGGTTGGAGACCGGTTCAGCGAGTCGTTTCCCCTCAAGGCGCAGGCCCGCGCCTGGGGTACCGATATGGAGACCCAGTTCGCCCGCGGAAGCATGCGGGACCCCCGGGCGGGCGAGATGGCGTGCCCTGCGCACGGCCCTCGGCGACCGCGTCGCCTCCCGCCTGGCCCAGATGACCGAGCGCGTCACCCTCGACGGCCCCGACCGCCGCCGCACCAGACCTGTGGGCTGACCGCCGCCACTCGCCCCACATCTCGTACAACCTCCGGAGCCCGTGCCCTTGCCCTCCCCTGCCCTGATACGCCCCGCCTCCGAACGATGGGGCCGCCCCCTCCTCGTGGGGATCATCCTGATCGCCGCCGCCGGCTTTGTCCTCTCGTACGACGCCCTGCGGCAGATGGCCGTCGCCGCCCACATCAGCGGACCGCTGACCTACCTCTTCCCCCTCGTCATCGACGGTTTCATCGCCCTCGGCGTCACCGCCCTGCTCATCCTGCGCACCGCCCCGCTCCGCTCCCGCCTGTACGTGGGGACGCTCGTCACCCTGGCGACCGGCACGAGCATCTGGGCCAACGCCCTGCACGCCATCCGCCTCAACGAGCAGGCCCGCCTCCACCTCAACAACGCCACCGTCGGCGCCCTGTCCGCCACCGCACCGCTCGCCCTCGCCGGCGCCGTCCACCTCTACCTCGTCATCAACCGCCACCTCACCGCCAGCAAGCCGGCGGCCGCCGAACCGCCAACCGCCACGGCGCCCAGCAGTGAACCGCCAACGTCGACCGCCAAGCACGCCGCCAACGCCACGCTCGCCGGCCATGCCGAGTCCGCCGCCACCACCACAACCGCCAAGCCCGCGCCGAAACCGCCAACTCCGCCAACGGCGGCCACACAGGCCGTGCCCGCCACACCCGCCACACCCATCACCCCTGCCACACGTGCCGCACCCGCCAAGGCGCCTCTTCCCGCCACCGCGCAGTCGGGGAGGGCGGCGCCGAGCTCCGGCGGTCGCAAGCCGAAGGCCACGGAGGCGTACCTCCTGGAGCTCGCGCGCCAGATCCACAGCGAGACCGGCCACGTCTCCCGCACTCCCGAAGAGAACGCAGCCCGCGCGCAGGGCTACACCGTCGACCGGATCTGGGCCAAGAAGGCCGCCGACGCGGTCCTGGAGGAGGCGGCCGTCACCAAGGACCTGGCATCCACGGCCTGACGAACCCGCCGCTCCTCACCCGCCAGAACGCCCGCACCCAGCACTCACTCCAAGGGAACCCCTGATGCACGACAGCCACGCCGAAGCTCTCACCATCCAGCCGCAGGTGGAGACGGACCCTGCCCCGGGCGGAGCAAGTTGGAGGTTCGGACACTCCCCCGTCGGGGGCGCGTCCGAACCGGTGCCCGCCCCGGGGGTGGCGGGCGCCCTCCCGCGCCAGGGGGCGCGGGAGGGAGGGGCTGCGGCCGGGGGCGGACCGCCGCCGGTGCGGCATCGCCGGGGCAAGCCCCGCGTACGCGCCCGTACGCAGCGTCGCGCGCACAGCGTCCGCCTCAGCGACGCCGAGCACGCGACCGTCGCCGCCGGCGCCGAAGCGGTCGGCATGAGCATCGCCGGCTTCCTCGCCCACAGCGGACTCGCCGCCGCCCGCGACCTCGACCGCACCGCAGCCGCCATCGCCACCCGCCAAGACGCCCTGACCGCCCTGTTCGCACTCCGGCGCCAGCTCGGGCAGGCGAACAACAACCTCAACCAGGCCGCCCGCGCACTCAACAGCGGCACCTACCCCGACGGCCTGGAAGACACCCTCGCCGCCGTCCGCCACGCCGCCGACGCCGTCCGCAACGTCACGTCCCGCCTCACAGGCCCGCTCTCCGAAGGCACCGCCGCTTGATCCCCCGCATCCACCAGCAGGGCCGCAACACCGCCCGCCTGCTCGCCTACCTCTACGGCCCCGGCCGCCGCGAGGAACACACCGACCCCCACCACGTCGCCTCCTTCGACGGTCTCGCCCCCGACCCCGGCCGCGACCCGAGTACCACCCTCGCCGACCTCGCCCAGCTCCTGGACGAACCCCTGCACCTCCTCCCCGACGACACCCGCCCCACCACCCATGTGTGGCACGCCTCCGTCCGGGCTGCCCCTGGCGACCGCGCCCTCACCGACACCGAGTGGGCGGACATCGCCCGCCGCGTCATCGCCGCCACCGGCATCGACCCCGGCGACGGCGCGGGCTGCCGCTGGGCCGCCGTCCGCCACGCCGACGACCACATCCACCTCATCGCCACCCTCGTCCGCGAAGACGGCCGCCGCCCCGACCACCACCGCTCCGCCAAGCGCGCCCAGACCGAATGCCGCCAGATCGAAGTCGACTACGACCTCCACCGCGTGGCGGCCGGGGACGGCACCGCCGCCAAACGGCCCACGAGCGCCGAACGACACAAGGCCGAACGCCGGGGCCGACAGCGCACTCCTCGCGAGGAGCTGCGTGAGACGGTGCGCCGCTCGGCGGCCGGTTCGGCGGGCGAGGAGGAGTTCTTCGACCGCCTCGCCGCGGGCGGGCTGCTCGTCCGACGCCGCATCGCCCCCTCCGGCGACACCCTCGGCTACACCGTCGCTCTTCCCGGCGACCGCAACGGCAACGGCGAACCGGTCTTCTACTCCGGCTCCAAGCTGGCCCCTGACCTCTCCCTGCCCCGCATCCGTGAGCGCTGGACCCAGGGCCCAGGCGATACCGGCCCGCAGTCGCCCCCACCGGTGACGGGGCCCGCGTCCGCCCGCCGGCGCGCCACCGGCGCCGCCTGGCAGGCCCTGCTCGTCATCGACCACGGCGACGACGGAATGGTCGCCGCGCAGATCGCCGCCACCGGGGAGGTCCTCGACGCCCTCGCCAAATCCTCCGCCGCTCATACTCGCGACGAACTCCGCGCCGCAGCAACCGCGTTCGAGCGCGCATCCCGCTCCCACATCCGAGCCGTACGCGGGCACGACCACGCCCTTCGCCAGGCCGCCCGCAACCTCGTCCACGGCGGCCCGGCCCTCGGCCGGGGCGAGGACGGTGCCACCACGGATCTTCCGACTCCTCGCCAGGGGCGACGTCGAGGAGTACCGGGCCCTCGTCCATGCTGGCCGCCACGCCCGCCCCCACCTCAGCTACGGCAAGGACTGGGGCGGCCCGGTCTCCGTCCACGCCGACGGCTCGGTCCTCGCCCTGCGACTGCTGCCCGGGCAGGACGAGGAGCCGCGTCCGGGCTCCGCCCACTGACGAAAGATCCGCCCGGTCCTCTCCGACCGACGACAGGCGCGCGGGCCTCGATCCGGATCACCGTCCGAAAAAACCTGCGCCCCTGCCGTCCAAGAGCTCCAGCGCCTCCTCCCACCGAAAACGCTCCGCTCCCCCGCCCGCCTTCGGCTGGTGCGGCTCGTACGACCCGACCATCACGCCCATCTCCCGCAGCTGGTCCAGGCTCCGGTCGTACGCCGGGTGTGCGGCCATGGCCGCGTTGACGTACGGCAGGACGACCGTCGGGATACCCATCCCGTACGCCTCGCACATGATGCCCAGCGCGAGAGTGTCGGCGATGCCGGCGGCCCACTTGTTGATCGTGTTGAACGTGGCGGGCGCGACCGCGATGGCGTCGGCGGGCGGGAGGGGGCGCGGGTCGCCAGGGCTACGCCAGGCCGAGCGGATCGGGTAGCCGGTCTGGGACTCGATCGCCTTGGTGTCGAGGAAGCCGAGGCCCTGGGGTGTGGCTATGACGCCGACGCCCCAGCCCTGCTCCTGCGCGGCGGTGATCAGCTTGTGCGCGTCGCCCGCGATGCCGGCGGCGCAGACGACGACATACAGGAACGGCTTCTTCGGCCGGTCGTTCATAGCTTTGCCCCCCTCGTCGACGCGCTCCCCTGCGGTCACGATTCAGACCCTAGCCGTCGGCATCCGCGGACGGGGCCGGGTCGGAGAAGCCGCCTGCCACCTGCACGAAGGGCACGGTGTCTGAGTACAAGCGTCGGCTGGACCACTGATGCCGGTGCCGCGCGGTGATCCTTGTGCACCCGGTGCTCAGCTCACGTATCGTCGCCAAGGTGACCAACGCGCATATGGCGAGCAGGCACCGCATTCCCTCCCATGATCTCGCGGAACTGATCAAGGACTTCGACCTCGGGGACGTCGTCGACTGGCGTCATCTGGCTGATGGCCTCATGAACATGAACTGGCAGCTGAACACGTCGCGAGGGACCTTCGCTCTGAAGCGGGTCACGGATGTACCGCTCGACAGGTTGCGCCGCAATTTTGCCGTGTTGCCGGCCCTGGCCGAGGCCGGCATTCCAGTGATCGTCCCTGTGGTCGGCTCGTCGGGTGGGGTCGTGGTCGAGGTCGGCGGGAGCGGGTACTGCCTGTTCCCCTGGGCGCAAGGGGCGCACATTCGTGGCGTGGACCTCCCCCTCGCTCAGGTGCGACGGCTCGGCGCAGTCCTCGCCAAGCTCCACCTGGCGCTCGGGCACGCCGCCGAAACCGGGGTCCTCCCCGCTGTTCCCGACAGTCTCACCGCGGACGTTGTCACGCCGGAAAGGGCGTCGGAGAAGGCCGACCGGCTCGCCACTGCTGCGCGGGCCCACGGTTCGGGCGACTCCTTCGACGCGGCGGCGCTCGACGCCCTCGCCAAGCGTCGGGTGCTGCTCGCCAAGTACGCGGCCCTGCGCCCTGAGGGAGACGTTCCCGCAGGGCCGTACGGCTGGACGCACGGCGACTTCCAGTACCGGAACCTCCTCTGGGCCGACGGCGATCTGACGGCCGTCCTGGACTGGGACCGGCTGGGCGTCCGCCCGTACCCCGAGGAGATCGTCCGCACGGCGCAGGTGCAGTTCGGGGTGGAAGGCGTCTTCGACCTGGAGCGAGTGGCGGCCTTCGTGAGCGGCTACCGGTCGGTGGTCCCGTTGGAGCCGGCCACGCTGCTCGACGCCGGACGCCGTTTGTGGTGGAAGCGGATGACGGACTTCTGGCAGCTCGAGTTCCACTACGACTGGGGTGACCGCTCCTGCGACGACCTGTTCATCGCCGACGAGGCGCTCCTCCACTGGTGGACGGAGCGGCTCGACGAGGTGGAACGGGCGTTCGGCGGCGCTCTCTAGATCCCCAGTTCCCGGAGCTCTGGGAGGCACGAGCGGGTGAAACGTGCCGCTCTGGTCCGTGCCCGCCCCCCCAGCGCTTCGCGGTCCACGTCTCGGATTGCTCGCGCCCACGCCTCGGGGCCGGCGGTGGCGTGTAGGACGATCCCGGTGTCGCCGATGGCTTCGGGGATCCCGCCCCGGTGGGTACCGATGGTCGGGACGCCGTGGAGGGCGGCCTCGACGATCACGCGGGGAAAGGCGTCTTCCACGATGGACGGGGCCAGCAGAAGGCGGTGGCTACGGTACAGCGGCTCCATGTCGTAAACACGGGGCACATACGTGACGTTCGGATAGGCCGCGAAGTCGGCAGACGTGTCCCACCAGCCCTCGACCAGGGTGAAGGGTTGCTCCGGCATGAGGCGGATGAGCTGGTGCAGCAGCTCGGCGCCCTTGGCGGGGATGGGGTTGACCATCAGTACGGCTGGGGTGCGCTCCGTGTCCGTAGCCGGTCGTGGGCGGGCGAACGGCGGGTACACCACGTCGATGCGGGTGCGGGGCGTGCGGGGTGCCCGGTCGCGGACGAACTTCGATACGGCAAGTCCGTAGTGGGGGCGGCCGGTGAGCACGCCCAGGCCGGTGGCGGAGACGGAGTGGAGCAGGCCGGCGACGAGGGTGGTCGGCTTCGCCAGTTCGGCCAGCCTCGCTGATCCTTCCTGGGCGGTGAACACGACGTCGGGGCGGAGTTCCCCCAGGAGGCTGCCCAGTTCTTGCTCCACGTTGTTCTGCGTCAGCGCCACGCACTCGACCCCGTCCCACCAGTAGCGCAGGGTGCCGTTCGCTTCGTCGTACGGGACGCGATGCCTGTGGAGATGGGCGCGCATGTCGGGGAGCTGGGTGGCTCCGTCCCACGGCGCCTCGTGTGAGCCGAGGTAGGTGACGCGCCAGCCGGCGACGGCGAGTTCTTCGGCGAGGAGTTGCTGGGTGACCTCGGCGCCTCCGATGAGGAAGGGGGGCGGGGTGCGACGCCAGGCGAAGAGGGCGGTGGGCACCGGCGGTCACCTCGTCCAGAAACCGACGAGGGCTTCCATGGCCCGGGCCACTTCGTCCGGGTCGGCGTCGGCGGCGAGGACCGTGATCTCTCGCGTCATGGGCCGGCGGGCCGTGTGGACGAAGTAGTCGCGTGCGTGGTGAAGGAAGCCCGGCTCGTGGAGGAAGTACTCGGACTCGGCGGCGGTGTGGCCGGTGGTCTTCCGGCGGAGGTGGAGCGTCTCGGCCGGTACGTCGAGGTAGAGGGTGTGGTCGGGGCGCAGGAAAGGGAGCGTCGTGAGCCGGTGGTGGAGCTGGTGGTGGACGCCGTACCCG
Source organism: Streptomyces sp. NPDC051578 (assembly GCF_044454045.1). Lineage (NCBI taxonomy): Bacteria > Bacillati > Actinomycetota > Actinomycetes > Kitasatosporales > Streptomycetaceae > Streptomyces > Streptomyces sp. NPDC051578. Next base: position 67,827 of record NZ_JBITDH010000013.1, on the reverse strand, counting down.
AACAGGGCGTCCAGGGCGTACGCGTGGGCGAGGAGGGTGTCCACGGAGCGGTCGAGGACGACGAGCTGCCTGCCGCTCGCGGCGGCCTCGGCCACTCGGGTCGCCTCGATCTCCATGAACCGCTCGAAGGCTGCCAACTGGGCGGCCGCGGAGTCGGTTCGGGCCGGAGGGATGTCGTCGCGGTGGGCGATGTGCTTGACGTAGCAGTCGGAGACGAACGCGCGCGAGCCGAGGGCGGTGTGGCGGAGGTGGCGTATCGCCGTGGACTTGCCGGCGTAGGAGGGCCCCTCCAGGGCGATGATCAGCACGTCGTCTCCTCCGTCCGGTAGAAGCGCTCGGCGTAGAGTCCCGTGCCGTCGACGAGGTCGGCCGCCGTGGTGAAGGCGTGCCGGATCGGCCGGTACATCTTCCGGGCCGGGTGCATCTGCGAGCCGTGCATCCTCAGGACGGTGACCTTGTCCAGGACGACGTCGGTGATGTCGACCAGCTCGGGCCGCATGGCCGCCCCCGTACGTGTACGGAACAGGTGCTGGTCGCAGCCGACGAGCGCGTACGTCGCCCAGAAGGCGAGGTCCTCCCAGAACCAGGTGCAGCCGAGGCGGACGGCGGCCTCGTGGACGAGGAGGTGGTCGGGGTGGCGGGTGACCGCGGCGGGGGCGAGGAGCTCGGCGTCGGGGTGGACGGCGGCGATCCGGCGCAGCTCCTCGGTGACCCGGTCGAGCAGCTCGGGGTCATAGGGCCGGTACGGCGGCTCGGCGTCCCTGTGGCCGAGAAGGAGTCGGCGGGCGGCGAAGGGTGCGAGCGCGGCGGCGCCCTCGCGGTTGCGCAGCTCGGACACCGTGTCGACGTCGGCGTACGTGGCTTCCAGGGCGGGGTGGACGCTCCGGGAGTGGGTGAAGACGGTGACCACGGTCAGCGGTCGGGGGTTGGCAAGGAAGGCACCCGAGGCGGAGAGGGCGAAGTCGTCGTGGTGGGGTTCGATCACGAGGACCGGGCGGCCGGCGGGGGTACGGGCCTCGACGTAGTACGGGACGCGGGTGTGGGGCGCCGTCACCTCCAGGACACGGTGATCCATGGCCCGGTGGCGGGCGGCGAGCTGCTGGGTGTGCATCTGGTGGGCGCGGTGGAGGTCGTCGGGGAAGGTGTAGATGCCGCTGCCGTCCGGAACCGGCAGGTCGGCCGCGGGCAGGGGCTTGGGCTGAGGCCGCACAGGGGTTTCCTTCGTCATCTCACGGTGGTCTCGTACCAGTGGCGCCACATGCGGGGCGACCGGAGCCGCAGGCGGGCGGTGACGGGGTTCTGCCACCAGAGCATCCGCAGGCTCGACCACTGGTCGTAGCGGCGGGTCGACGGGCGTACGCGCAGCTCGTCGAGGATCGCCACGGGCCGTCCGGTGACCTGGCCGTGGGTGCTGAGCCGGGCGAAGAACTCCACGTCCTCGCTCATGAACAGGTCGTCCCGGTACCCGCCGACGTGGTGGAAGGCGTCGGCGGTGCAGAACTGGTTGACGCCCTGGGCTCCACCGCGCCGGGTGCGGTAGTGATCCCAGTACGCGCACAGCAGGCGGGCTCCGAGCCGCTCGGGTGTGTAGAGCGGCGGGATGGCACCGCCGACCGCCCCGGCGTCCATGGCGGCAGCGGCGGCGCTGACCGCCTCCAGTGGCAGGGCCACGTCGGCGTCGGTGAAGAAGAGCCGGCCGCCGCGGGCGGCACTCGCGCCGGTGTTGCGTACCCGGCCGATGTTGCGGACGGACTCGGTGACGACGCGGGCGCCGAAGGAGGCTGCCATGTCGGCGGTGGCGTCGGTGCTTGCGTTGTCGACGACGATCACCTCCCCGGTGCGGCCGGTGACCTCCTCCCAGCGGGCGAGGGAGGCGAGGACGGAAGGCAGGTAACGGGGCAGGTAGGCGACTTCGTTGAAGGCGGGGATCACCACCGACAAGGCAGGGGTGGTCATCGGTATGTCCTTTCCGGGCGGGGTACGCGGAAGAGGTGCGGGGTCCGTCGACTCAGCTCGTCCAGGCGGGCGGCCCACCGGGCACGGTCGTCGCCGGGTTCCGAGTGGGCCCAGCAGCGCATCGTGTGGAAGACGGCCCAGACCGCCAACTGGTGGTGGTCCAAGGCGAGCGGATAGGCATCGGTGACCGTGCGGGCCCGGGCGGAGGCGATGGCGCCGGTCATGACCAGGGTCTGGGCCACGTCGGACTCGCGGGGACCGGCTGCGGCGTCGGTGAAGTCGACGAGGTGGCGGACGGCTCGGGGCCCGACGAGTACGACGTTGTCGCCGTGCAGGTCGCTGTGACACCACACCGGGGCAGCCGCCGGGGCATCGGCGATGGCGGCCAGGGTGGGCGCGATGCGGTCCAGAGCGCTGGCCGGGCAGCGACGGCCGATCGAGGTGACCTGCTCGTGGAACGGCCGGCGTCGGGCCCACGGCTGAACCGGGGCCCGGTGTAGACGGCCGAGCAGGCCACCGAGGTCCCTCAGGGCTCGCTCGTCGCCCACCTGGCCGGACCGCACGGCGCTTCCCAGGGTGAGCGGGCCGAGGTCCGCGGTGATGAGAGCGGTCACCTCATGGCCGGGCACGTGTCCGTACGCGAGGACGACGGGCACAGGGACGTGCTTCGCGACGGACCGGACCGCCGTCGCCTCGGTCGCCGCGTTGCGGCGGGCAGTGACCGCGTACAGCTTGATCACCACGCTCCGCCCGTCTGCCAAGAAGGCCCGGTACACGACCGTTCTCGACCGCGCCGACAGGCGGTGTGCGGCACGGACCGGAACTCCCACAAGACCGAGGGCGGCCCGCACAACCGCCGCGGGTACGTTCGTCGTGCTCACCACGCACCCGCCGGTTCCGCCCCGAAGGCACCCAGGCGACGGACGTGCCGAAGGGTAACCGCCAGGTGCCGCCGGTACTCGGCCACGTCCTCGGTCCGGGGGCAGTCGGCCTGCCAGGGCTTCTCGGGGCCGACGAAGTGCACGAGGGCCGCGGCCGGATCCGGTCTGAGCGACCGGGTGACGACCCGCCGCACCCAGTTGCCCCGCTCCAGGAACCGGCCGGTCTCGAACCTGTTGAGCCCGGCGGTGGCCTGCCGCACGCGGCCGGAGTGCAGGAGCCACAGGTTCAGGGCGTCCTGGTCGTTGTGGAGGATGTGGCGGCGGCCGTGGATGAGTGCGTGCTCGACGCCCTTGCGGACGACGGGCAGGTGACCGGTGCGGGTCCAGAGGACGCCGGCATTGAAGTAGGGACGGCCGCGCAGGTGGGGCCAGCGCTCGGCGGCCCCCGGCAGCGCCGGACACTCCCCTACGGCCGGGTTGAACTCGTCGCGTACGGCACCGATCTCGTCCTCCTGGAGGGATCCGAGCGGATCGGTGATGTCTCCGCGTACGAGCACGTCCGCGTCCACGTAGATCAGGTAGGGCTGGTGGACGAAGTCCGGCGTGAACTCGAACCGCAGGTAGGTGGTGACGGTGATGTACGAGGCGTCCGCCATGCGCGAGGCGCGCAGCGGGGCGCAGCGCCGGAGGTCGAAGGAGCCGAAGCCGGTCCGCTTGGCGAAGTCGGAGAGGAGCAGGGCCTGCGCCGGGGCGAGGTCGAGGGTGAGCACCCGTACCGCGGCATGGCGGCGGGCGACGAGGGTGAGGCCGTCGGCCAGGCCCGCGATCGTGGCGAGGCCGGGGACGAGGTACTGCTGGTCGATGCAGAGACCGAACGCGTACACGAGACGTCGCCTTTCAGGCGTGGCGCACGGAAGGGGGTGGGGGACGGGACGGTGAGCGCGGAAGCTCACCGGTTGTCCTCGCCGCCGGAGGGGGCGAGGACGTTGAGGCTGTCGGGGTCGTCGGTCTCCCAGCAGGGCCCGCCCCCGGTCGGCGGCCGCAGCACCCACACGGTGCCGCCGGCACGGACGTCGGTGACGATCGCCCGCCGCCCGTCTCCGTCCCGAACGAGGTCACCGACCCACGCGCGCCGGGCGCTCACGAGGTGCCCTCGTCGTGTGTGTCGGTCTGTCCGAACCAGCCGGAGGCCGCGTCCGCGAGGTCGCGGCGTCGTCGGGCCTGACCGGGCGTACGGCGGGCCGGGGTGCCGTTCGACGCGTCCGCGAGGAACCCTCCCCGATCGCGGAGGAGCACGCCGAGGGCCGCGAACTGGGCCGCGTCGGAGGCGACATGCGCCGCGCCGCTGACGACGACGCCCCGGATCATCCCGGCGGACAGGGCAGCCGTGACCGCCTGCCACCCCGGCCGCTCAGCAAGCGGCAGCGCCGGATCGGAGTCGGACCAGACCCCGGCAACGTGCCAGTGCCGGGCGTCGGCGTAGTAGCGGCCACGCTCCTCGCTCTCGCCCAGGGCGGTGGAGGTGGTGGCGCAGGAGTAGACGGCAACGGGTACGTGCCCGAGGCCGCCGGGCGGGTTGTTCGGCATGCCTCCAGGCTGGTGGCCTGCGAGGCTCGGGCCCAGGCACGGCCCGTCGCAGCGGAGGAACCTCGTACCGGGCTCGACTGCCACGTCCCGTGGCAACGGTCGCGGACTCCGCCCTGGGGCTGACACGGCCCGTGGCAGTCATGCCGGCGGCACCCGCGGAGCTACTACGGACCGTGGTACTGCGGCCCGTTCCTCAGCGCACCCCGAGCGGGACACCGGCGGAGTTGGCCAGCCCGCGCAGTCGGCTGACGGACACGCCGGCGAGCCTGCTGATGATGACGCCGGGCAGCATCTGGTGGCGCACCCAGCCGGGAGCCGTCTCGCACACCGTTTGGAGGGTGTCGGCGGCGGCCTCCCACCGTCGGCATTCCACCTGGGTGAGAGCGACGTCCAGGCCGAAGCGGGCGCGGGTGGCCAGCGGCACGCTGGCGTCCAGGCGGACGGTGTCCATGAGGCGCAGAGCGCCGCCCGTGTCGCCGAGTGCCACCGCGATGCTCATCGCTTGCGTGGCGGCGTACATCGGCCCGTACGGCTGTGCGTGCGAGCCGCGGGCGTGTTCGTCTCCGATGCGGGCTGCGACGGCGTGCGCCTGGGAGAGGTACTCGCGGGCGTGGTCCGCGCTCGCCCCGCCCCGGGAGGCGGCGACGGCGGCGTTCGTGACGAGCTGACCGTAGACGCTGAGCCGGTCCGGATCGTGCTCGCTCATCTTGGGCTCGATCCGGTCTGCCTGGGCCGCCGCGAGGAGGAAGCCCTGCTTGGTGCGCCCATCACGGAGATTGACCCACGCGGTCGTGGCGGCGAGATGGGCGTCGCGCAGTTCGTCCCCGCCCTGGACGGCGATCTGCCGTCCGTACGTCAACGCCGCGTACGCCAGGTCTCGCGAGCCGAGCACGTTGGCGGCCATGCCCGCGGTCTGGAAGGTGTCGATCAGGACGCCGGCGGCGGCCTCCCGTTCATTGAGGCCGGCGGCGTCGAACCGGGCGCGGGCTTCTGGAAGGAGCCGCCCGAGGAGGGTACCGAGCTCGGTGTACCGCCCTTCCCAGTAGGCGGCGTCCGCCCGACGCACGACCGCTCGGAGCTCTTCGACACTGCCCGGCTCGACATCGGCGGGGATGCCGATGGCGGCGTCGTGGGTCGCCGCGGAGACCAGACGCAGCGCGGCCCGCTCGTCGCGGTCCATGGACCGGCGGGGCGCCTGCTGCCCGAGGAGCACGGCGATGTCTGTACCGAGCGCGTCGGCGATCGACAGCAGCGACGGCAGGGAAGCCGTCCCGCCGCGTTCGAGCTTGCGGACGACACCGACGGACACACCGGCGGCCTCCGCTAACTGCTCCTGCGTCATGGCGCCGCGCAGCGCCTTCAAGCGCTCAGAGGTGGTGTACTCCGACCACTGCATGCTCTAGAACCTCCCCGTGATGGGCCCCGCACGGACAGTACTCGCAGAGACATGGCGATGGACAGCCGTCGACCAGGCGGCAGTTGGGCTCAGACCGTGAGCACAGCCGTGACCCCGAGGAGATCCTCCAGCTCTGCCACGGCCCTATCTTCGTCGGTGACGTGAACGGTCGTGATGCCCAGCTCGGCTGCCGGCGGCAGGTTCACCTCGTGATCGTCCACGAACACGCACCGCCCAGCAGGCAACCCGATCCGCTCCAGGGCCAACCGGTAGATAGCCGGGTCCGGCTTCGCCATCCCCTCCAGCTCGGACACGACGTGCACGTCGAAAAGGTCCCAGATCCCCACGTGCTCGTACGGGTTGAACGGGTCGAGCCCAAAGCTGTTCGACAGCAGCGCGAGCCGGTGACCGGCGGCCCGCGCGGCCCGGGCGAGCGCGATCATCCGACGCGCCGGAGGCACCTCGGCCCAGGCCCGCCCCATAAGGTTTACGGGGTCCACGTGCTCCCCCAGCAGCGCCGCTGTCCCCTCGTTCCACTCGGCCTGCCCGATTGCCCCGATCTCCAGCGCCGCGTACAGCCGCCGACCTTCGGGGTGATCGTTGAGCGTTGCCCGCCACGCACCAGGCTCCAGTCCCTCCGACACGCACCAGGCCCGATGAACCTCGATGGGGCTGGCCGTCAGTACCCCGGCGAAGTCGAGGATCAGCCCCATCGGCTCCTGCTCATCGACCGCGTTCCTGTGCGCCACCGGGTGAACGTCCTTTCCGAGACCGGACTCGTACGAGGACGCTATCGCGTGAACGAGGGCTCACGCGAAGGGTGCGCACTGCCCAACAGAGCTAGTGACAGAGGCCGCTCGATTCAGTTGAACAGGGTGGCAGTACCGTCTAGTTCGAGTCCCGTTAGGATCACAGCCCATGGCCGGTCGACTTTCAGCGAACAGCTTTGACCACACTCATTCTCGTGCGCTCGCACGACAAGTGAAGGCACTTCGCGAGGCACGGGGGTGGTCGCCGAAGCGCCTCGCATCGGAGGCCGGAATCGGCCTGAGCACGCTCAGGAGGCTGGAAAGCGAAGGCGCGATCCAGCCAGGATTTTTCACGGTGGGAGCCCTCGCGGAAGCGTTGAACGTCTCTCTCGACACACTCTTCCGCGGAGCGAGGCCCGCCCCTGGACTCTGGTCGGCAGGCTATGAAGGCCGGAACATCGACTCTTTCGTCTCATCACTCCTCGAAAGCGACATCCAGGTTGTGGCCGACGTCAGGCTCACGCCGATCAGCCGCAAACCCGGCTTCAGCAAGACACGTCTTGGGCAGGCACTTGCCGAGGCCGGCATCGAGTACACCCACCTGCGCGCCCTGGGAAACCCCAAGGACAACAGGGCTCCCTTCTGGGACGGTCGCGTGAGCGTGGGACGGGCCCGCTTCCGAAGCGTGTTGCGGTCGGACGAAGCGCAGTCGGACCTCGACCGCCTGGCCGAGCACGCCGCCCAGTCACGCGTCGCGGTGTTGTGCTTCGAAAAAGACGAGGAGCGATGCCACCGGAAGGTCGTTCTGGACACCGTCCGAAAGAGGACCTCGGTAGACGTGCAGCCTCTGGCCTGAGATCAACGGTTCCCCATGTCTGCGGTCTTGACCGGTGGCCGCCCCTCCCTTCCCATCTGAATCGGGGCGATTCATCAGAGGGGGAAACGTGGCCGAGAACTGGCAACGGGCTCGAATCATGATCACCGTCAAGACATACCCGGAGCTGTCGTCCAAGTACCGGGAGACAAGCTGCGTCGCAGGCATCCGGTTGGATCAAGGGACGCCACAGCACGTGCGGCTCTTCCCGGTCCCCTTCCGGCTCCTGCAGCAGGAGGCCCAGTTCCAGAAGTACTCGATCGTCGATGTCGATGTCCGGCCCCATCACAGGGACAGACGGCCTGAGAGCCTGCGCCCCAACCTCGAAACCCTGAGCGTCGTCGATCACCTACCGACCTCCGACGGCTGGAAGCAGCGGTACGCACACATCGAGCCCCTGGTCGCTCGTTCCTTGTGTGCCATCAAACGGGATCAGGAGGCAAACGGAACGTCCCTCGGTGTGTTCCGCCCGGCCGAGATCACCGACTTCCGGTTGGAGGCGGCAGAACCATGGCCGGCGGGTAAGGCCGCACTCGCAGACCAGTTGGATCTCTTCGACCAGGACCTGCGGCGCCTCGACTGGGTTCCGTACGAGTTCCGCTACCGCCTGCGCTGCGTCGACGACGACTGCCCCGGGCATCGCATGGGGCTCAAGGACTGGGAGGCCGGACAGTCCTATCGGAAGTTCCTCCAGAAGTACGGCGAGCGAGCCGTCCTGGACAAGCTGCGCGAACGGTGGTTCGACCGCATGGTGACACCGGACAAGGCCGTGCACTGTTTCGTCGGCAACATCGCCGCCCACCCGCGGACCTTCATGCTGCTCGGGCTGTTCTACCCCCAGCGGTATGTGGTCGACTTCGTCCAGGACGACCTGTTCTCTGTGTGACGCGACAACACCATCACCTCCCTGACGAGTCGTCCGTCCCGAGAACGCCGGAAATCCGGGCCAGCTCCCTGAACGCAAGGGCAAAGCAGCAGGTCAAGGGGCTGGCCCTCCGCTATCCACCAAGTGCCTTCTAAGCACTTGGCCGCAGGTCGAGTCCTGCGAAGAGCAAGACGGAAAGCTTTCTTCGGTTACGCACAGTTCCTCAATGACAATCGGAGGAGCGGCACAGCCGGCACGCGGGACCGCGTGTCCGACTCCCACGCTTCGGAGGAAGTTCAGGAGCGGCCGCCGACCGCCCCCAAGCACTCGATTCGGCCTGAAGATGACGCCCCTCTGTGTCCGCCCCTGATCTTCAGCGCGGTCGGCACGGAACCATCCCCGGCGTCCTCGCGGCGGCCCAACTCGTTCAATCCACGGTCACGGCGCTGCTATCCGGCTCCTGAGGCCTGCCCGTCGCACAATCACGTCCGACCGCTGCCCACAACCCCTCGGTGAAACCGGGAAGGAGCACGATGCCGAGTTCGGTCGCAGCATGAGCGGCGGTCGTGAACGGCCCGGGCGGATCACCGGTACGACGCCCGTAACGGCGAGGCACCCCGATGGTTGATCAGACGTGAGAATTCAGGAACGCCGCAGGGGGACGCCGGCGCCTCGCGATGCCAACGCGCGGAGGGTCATGGTCGCCCAGCGAAGCCGGGACACCGCTCCGGAGCTTGCGCTTCGCCGGGCTCTGCACTCATTGGGCTTCCGCTACCGCGTGGACCTGCCGATCGTCGGCATGCCGCGTCGTCGCGCCGACGTCACGTTCACGAAGTGGCGCACCGCCGTGTTCGTACAGGGCTGCTTCTGGCACGCCTGCCCGAGTCACCTGCATGTGCCCCGGCACAACTCGGAATGGTGGCGGCAGAAGCTTCGGGGAAATGCCCGACGTGACGAGGAGACCGATGCCCACCTCACGCTGATCGGTTGGCTGCCCCTCCGCATCTGGGAACACGAGACCGTCGACGGCGCGGTCGAGCGGGTGGCGGCGGCGCTCGCCACCCGGGGGCATCCCCGCGCCTTGACCATCAGCACCTGGACGCCCATGTCGGAACGGGCGACCGAGGGCTCGTAGAGGAGCGCGTGCGGCATACAAACACACGCGGGACGGGGCTCTCAGCTGTAGGGAAGCCGCCACGACGCCCAGCGCCGCCCAGTGGAGGTAGAAGACGCCTTGCGGAGTCAGCAGGACAGGAGGGGAACGATCTGAGCGACCCAGCCCTGACCTGACATCCCATCAGAACGAGCGTCAAATGAGCGTCACGAGCGTCATCTCAGCGTCAAGACATCGCCCATAACGCCCACACCGCACATACCGCGCACCCGCAAAACCCCAGGTCAGGCGTCCTTCTTCACCGGCTCCAGAATCGCCACGCACTCCACGTGGTGGGTCATCGGGAAGAGGTCGAAGACGCGGAGGGTGCGGACCTTGTAGCCGTTGTCCGCGAAGTACGCCAGGTCGCGGGCCAGGGCCGCCGGGTCGCAGGCCACGTAGGCGATGCGGCGGGCCGAGAGGGAGGCGATGTGGCGGACCGTCTGCTTGCCGGCGCCCGCGCGCGGGGGGTCGAGGACGACGAGGTCGCACTCGGTGATGCCGGTCTTCGGGAGGGCCTGGTCCACCTTGCCCTGCTCGATGCGGACGCGGGGGAAGTCCGCCAGGTTGTGCCGGGCGTCCTCCACCGCGCGCTTGCCGGACTCGATGCCCAGCACCGCGCCCGTCTCGCCGAGCCGCTCCGCGAGCGCGCCCGCGAAGATGCCGACGCCGCAGTAGAGGTCGAGCGCCATCTCGCCCTTGCGCGGCATCAGCCCCTGCATGACGGCCTTGATCAGCGTGTCGGCGGCCTGCGGGTGGACCTGCCAGAAGCCGCCCATGCCGACGCGGTAGGTGCGGCCGTCCGCGCGCTCGCGCACGAAGGGGCGGCCGTGCACCCGGTGGATCCCGCCGTCCTTCTCCTCTACGCGCAGGACCGAGACGGGCTTGTCCAGTTCGACCAGGGGCAACCGGCCGCCGGGACGCGGGGTCAGGACGACCTGGCGGTCGCCGGAGCCGGAGGCGGCGATGGCCTCGACCGTCGCCATCTGGGGCCAGTCCTGCTGCTCGATGCCCAGCTCGCTGACGCCCTGAGCGGCGATCAGGCAGTGGTCGATCGGCTCGATGTCGTGCGAGCGGTGCTTGCGCAGGCCGACGCGGCCGTCCTCGTCGATCGCGTACTGGACCCGGGTGCGCCACTGCGGCACCTGCCCGGCCGGCAGCTTGTCGCCCTCGGCCGGCATGACCGTGCCGTCCCAGCCGGCCTCCTCCGGGGTGAGCCCCGCGAGCCGCTTGAGCTGCTCGGCGACGACCTCGCCCTTGAGCCGGCGCTGGGCGCCCGGCTTGGCGTGCTGCCAGTCGCAGCCGCCGCACTTGCCCGGACCGGCGTACTTGCACGGCGCCTCGACGCGGTCCTTGGAGGCTTCCAGGACGGTGATCGCGTCGGCGCGCAGGAAGCGGGAGTCGACGTCGCCCTCGGTGACCCGGGCGATGACCTTCTCGCCGGGCAGGGTGTGCCGGACGAACAGGACGCGGCCCTCGGCGGTACGGGCGATGCAGTGGCCGCCGTGCGCGACGGGGCCGACCTCGACCTCGTACTCCTCCCCGACCAGTGACTGCTTCTCGATCTGCTCGGTCATGGTGGGGAGACTCCAAAACATAAAAACGGGAACGGCCGGACGACCGACCCACCAGTTTACGTGGATCTCGTCCGGCCGTTCGCCACACCGACCGCCCGGCGCCCCGACCGCCCGGCGCCCCGGCCTCCCGACCGACCGGCGGCTACTTCCCCGCCCGGTCCTTCGGCCGCGGGGTGTCCACCGGTCCGCGGCGCACGGCGCCGGGGGCGTTCCATTCCTGCCGCTTCTTCGCCCGCCGCTTCGCGAGCTCCGAGGACTCCAGCTGGTAGGGCACCGAGGTGACCATCACACCGGGCGTGAACAGCAGTCGCCCCTTGAGCCGCAGCGCGCTCTGGTTGTGCAGCAGGTGCTCGTACCAGCGTCCGACCACGTACTCCGGGATGTAGACGCTGACCGCGTCGCGCGGGTTCTCGCTGCGCAGGCCCTTGACGTACTCCACCACCGGCCGCGTGATCTCGCGGTACGGGGAGTCGAGGATCTTGAGCGGTACGTTGATCCCGCGCCGCTCCCACTCCGCCTTGAGCGCCTTGGTCTCGGCCGGGTCGACGCTGATGCTGAGCGCCTCCAGGGTGTCGGAGCGGGTCAGCTTGGCGAAGGCCAGGGCGCGCAGCGTCGGCTTGTGCACCTTGGAGACCAGGACGATCGAGTGGACCCGCGAGGGCCGCACGCTGTCATCGCTCGGCCCCTCGTCGGCGGCGATCTCGTCGGCGACGCGGTCGTAGTGCTTGCGGATGGCGGTCATGGTGCCGTAGAAGATCAGCATTCCCAGCAGGGCGACCCAGGCCCCGTGGGTGAACTTGGTGGCGAGGACCACGACCAGCACCAGGCCGGTGAAGAAGGCGCCGAAGGCGTTGATCGCGCGGGAGCGGAACATCCGACGCCGCACGGCCTGGTCCTTCTCGGCCCTCAGGTGCCGGTTCCAGTGCCGGACCATGCCGGTCTGGCTGAGGGTGAAGGAGACGAAGACGCCGACGATGTACAGCTGGATCAACTTGGTCGAGTCCGCGCCGTAGATCCAGACCAGCAGGACGGCGGCGCCCGCGAGCAGCACGATGCCGTTGGAGAAGGCGAGGCGGTCACCGCGGGTGTGCAGCTGGCGCGGCAGGTAGCGGTCCTGGGCGAGGATCGAGCCGAGCAGCGGGAAGCCGTTGTACGCCGTGTTGGCGGCCAGGAACAGCACGAGTGCGGTGGCGGCGGCGAGCACGATGAACAGGAAGCTGCCGTTGCCGAAGACGGCCTCGGCCACCTGGGAGATCACCGGGTTCTGGACGTAGCCCGTGCCGACCTCGGCGCCGTTGTGGAGCAGGTCCGTCGCGGGCTTCTCGGCCATCCTCACGTGAGTGGCCATGGCCAGGGCGATGATGCCGCAGAACATCGTCACGGCCAGGCCGCCCATCAGGGCGAGGGTGGTCGCGGCGTTCTTGCTCTTGGGCTTGCGGAACGCGGGCACGCCGTTGCTGATCGCCTCGACGCCGGTCAGGGCGGCACAGCCCGAGGAGAAGGCCCGCAGCAGGAGGAAGACCAGCGCGAAGCCGGCCAGGCCCTGGTGCTCCGCCTTGATCTCGAAATCCGCGGTGGGCGCCTTCATGGTCTCGCCGAGGACGAGGCCCCGCCATGCACCCCACGCGATCATGATGAATACGCCCGCCACGAAGACATAGGTGGGAATCGCGAAGAGTCGCCCCGATTCCTTCATGCCGCGCAGATTCATCAAAGTGAGGAGCAAGATCATCCCAATCGCGCAGAGCACTTTGTGCTCGACGACGAAGGGGATGGCGGAGCCGAGGTTCTCGACGCCGGAGGAGATCGACACGGCGACGGTCAGGACGTAGTCGACCAGCAGCGCGCTCGCGACGGTCAGACCGGCCTTGGGGCCGAGGTTGGTGTTGGCGACCTCGTAGTCACCGCCGCCGCTCGGGTAGGCGTGGACGTTCTGCCGGTACGACGCGACCACGGTGAACATCAGCACCACGACCGCGAGCGCGATCCAGGGGCTGAAGTGGTACGCCGACACGCCCGCGATCGACAGGACCAGCAGCACCTCCCCGGGGGCGTAGGCCACCGAGGAGAGCGGGTCCGAGGCGAAGACGGGTAGGGCGATCCGCTTGGGGAGGAGCGTTTCTCCGAGGCGGTCGCTGCGGAGCGCCCGGCCGATCAGGATCCGTTTGGGCACGTCGGTCAGTTTGGACACGCCAAGGATCGTAAGCGTTCGAAAACCGGCTGACGAACCCCCCGCCCCTATTCGCGGGCAATCAAGCTCCAATGAGCCCCCACCCGCACCCCAAACGGCCACACTGGTGACCGCCCGTGTGTAGCTTGGGCCATGGTCTGAGACCCTGTTTAGCCAGAGCATGCAATGAGGCTGGTAATCAGCGAGCCGCTGTCAGCCGGAAGGACGGCCGTGCACATCGTCATCATGGGCTGCGGAAGGGTGGGCTCCGCCCTCGCGCAGACCCTGGAACAGCAGGGTCATACGGTCGCAGTCGTCGACCAGGACCCCACCGCATTCCGTCGACTGGGGGCATCGTTCGGCGGTCGCCGCGTGACCGGGGTCGGCTTCGACCAGGACACCCTGCGGGAGGCGGGCATCGAGGAGGCGGGTGCCTTCGCCGCCGTCAGCAGTGGTGACAATTCCAACATCATCGCCGCCCGCGTGGCCCGCGAGATGTTCGGTGTGGAGAACGTCGCGGCCCGCATCTACGACCCCAAGCGCGCCGAGGTCTACCAGCGCCTGGGCATCCCCACCGTGGCGACCGTCCGGTGGACCGCCGACCAGATGCTGCGCCGGCTGCTGCCCTCGGGCGCGGAGCCGCTGTGGCGCGACCCGAGCGGCGGTGTGCAGCTCGCCGAGGTGCACACCTCCGCCGCCTGGATCGGGCACAAGGTCAGCACGATCCAGGAGGAGACCGGCGTCCGCGTGGCGTTCCTCACCCGGCTGGGCGAGGCCATGCTGCCGACTTCGCAGACGGTCCTCCAGGAGGGCGACCTCGTCCACGTGATGATGCGCACGGACGAGATCGAGAAGGTTGAGGCGGTCTTCGCCCAGGGGCCCGAGGAGGCACACGCATGAGGGTCGCGATCGCCGGAGCCGGCGCCGTCGGCCGCTCCATCGCGGGCGAGCTGCTGGAGAACGGCCACGAGGTGCTGCTGGTCGACAAGGCACCGACCGCCATCTCGGTGGAACGCGTGCCGCAGGCCGAGTGGCTGCTGGCCGACGCCTGTGAGATCACCTCGCTCGACGAGGCCGCGCTCCAGCGCTGCAACGTGGTCATCGCCGCCACGGGTGACGACAAGGTCAACCTGGTCGTCTCCCTGCTCGCCAAGACCGAGTACGGGGTGCCCCGGGTCGTGGCACGGGTCAACAACCCGAAGAACGAGTGGCTCTTCAACGAGTCGTGGGGCGTCGACGTCGCCGTCTCCACGCCCCGCCTGATGTCGGCCCTGGTCGAGGAGGCCGTCAGCGTCGGTGACCTGGTGCGGCTGCTGCGCTTCAGCCACGGCGACGCCAACCTCGTCGAGCTGACGCTGCCGTCCGACTCCTCGGTCGCGGGCACGCAGATCAGCGAGATCAGCTGGCCCGAGGACACCTCGCTGGTCACGATCATCCGGGGCAACCGGGTACTCACCCCGCACGGCGAGGAGACCCTGGAACCGGGTGACGAGCTGCTGTTCGTGGCCGCCCAGGCCCGCGAGGAGCAGCTGGAGGAGCTCCTCCAGGCCCGTCACTGAGGCGCGGCGCACGCGCGAGGGGCCGCCGACCACATCGTGGCCGGCGGCCCCTCCGCCGTCTCAGGAGTCCGGCCCCCGTGTCACGCCCGTCGCTCGCGCGCCGCGGCCTTCGCCGCCTTCTCGGCGGCCTCCTCGGCCTCGTACTCGGCGATGACGTCGATGGGCGGCGGCGCCTTCGCCAGGAACACCCAGGTGAAGTACACCGCGAGCACCATCGGCGGCAGCTTGAGGGTGATCAGCACCCACCCGAGCTGGGTCGCGTCCCCCCACCAGTACAGCGGGAAGAGGATCGCGTACTTGGCGAGGAAGATGATCCCCCACGCCAGGCTGGCCTTGGTGTACGCCTTCTTGCGCCCCGGGTTGCGCGTGCGCCAGGACAGGTTCTCCTTGAACACCGGCCCGAGGATGACTCCGAGCAGCGGGAAGCCGATCAGCGCCGAGAGCGTGAAGGCCACCCCCAGCCCCGCCCCGTAGATCATGCCGGGCAGGTAGAAGCCCTTCGCGGTGCCGGTGAAGAGCGCGAAGGCCACGCCCACGCCGACGCCGAAGACGCCGCTGAACGCGTGCTTGACGGTGTCCTTGCGCAGCAGCCGCACGATCACCAGCACGACCGCGACGACGGCGGCCGCGATGGCGGACATCACCACGTTCTTGTTGATCGTGTAGATCATCACGAAGAGCAGGCCGGGGAGCATCGTCTCCACGGTGCCCCGGATCCCGCCGAAGGCGTCGAAGAGCGCTGCCTGCGTCGCTGCCTTCTGGTCGTCGGCGGGACCGGCCGGGCCGGCGCCGTCCGGGGCGGGGATGTTCGGTTTGTCGAGTGACGTCACCGGCTACTGCTCCTGTCCGAGCGGTCGGAGTTCGTACTTCGGGTTGAAGAGGACCCGGCGCCCGTGACTCATCGCGATCCGCCCGGAGGCGATCATGCGCCGCCCGGGCTCGATTCCCACGATCGAGCGACGCCCGAGCCACACCACGTCCAGCGCGGCCGAGCCGTCGAACAGCTCGGCCTCCAGGGCGGGCACACCGGCCCGCGGACGCAGGGTGACCGTCCGCAGCGTACCGGTCACCTTGACTATCTCCCGGTCGTAGGAGTCGCAGATCCGCGTGCATCCCGCGGCTTCTGCGTCCTCCTGCAGCTCCGCCGAATGCAGCTCCTCCTGGGAGGTGGAAAGACGCTCTATCATCCGGCGGAACCGGCCCGCCGGCCTGGCCGGTTTCGCGGGCTTCTCGGGACGCGGTTCAGCACTCATACAGGAAGCGTACCGGCGCGCCCGCTACCTCTCGAAGCGGTATCCCATGCCCGGTTCCGTGACGAAGTGCCGCGGGTGCGAGGGGTCCGCCTCCAGCTTGCGGCGCAGCTGCGCCATGTAGACCCGCAGGTAGTTGGTCTCGGTCCCGTAGGAGGGGCCCCAGACCTCGCGCAGGAGCTGCTTCTGGCTGACCAGTTTCCCGCTGTTGCGCACGAGGACCTCCAGCAGGTGCCACTCCGTGGGGGTCAGGCGCACGTCGCGCCCCTCGCGCACCGCCTTCTTGGCGGCCAGGTCGACGGTGAAGCCCTCGGTCTCCACGACGACCTCGTCCTCCCCGGCGCCGGTGGAGGGTTCGGCGCGGCGGACCGCCGCGCGCAGCCGGGCCAGCAGCTCGTCCATGCCGAACGGCTTGGTGACGTAGTCGTCGGCGCCGGCGTCCAGCGCCTCGACCTTCTCGTCGGAGCTGTGGCGGGCGGAGAGCACCAGGATCGGCACCCGCGTCCAGCCGCGCAGTCCCCTGATCACCTCGACGCCGTCCATGTCGGGCAGGCCCAGGTCGAGGACGACCACGTCGGGGTGGCGGGCCGCGGCGATCTCCAGGGCGCCCGCGCCGTCGGCGGCGGCGTCGACCTCGTACTTGCGCGCCTTCAAGTTGATCACGAGGGCTCGGACGATCTGCGGCTCGTCGTCCACCACGAGCACTCGGGTCATCGAGGGCCTGCTTTCTGTTCCACGGAGGGGAGGTCGAACGGATCAACAGGTTGATCCACATGTGCCACGCGATCAATGTGGTCAAGCTGGTCAACGTGAGGGGACCCGGCCGGGGTTCCCCGGGCTGCCGCCCGCAGGGTCAGCACCATCGTGAGCCCGCCCCCGGGGGTGTCCTCGGCCGCGAGGGTGCCGTCCATGGCCTCGGCGAAGCCGCGGGCCACCGCGAGTCCGAGGCCGACCCCCGCTCCGCGCGGCGCGTCCCCGTGCCGCTGGAAGGGGGCGAAGATCCGGTCCTTGGCCTCGTCCGGCACCCCGGGCCCGCGGTCCACGACCCGTACCTCGACGCGGTCGCCGAGGAAGCTCGCCGCGACCACCACCGGCTGTCCCTGCGGGCTGTACTTGACGGCGTTCTCCACCACGTTGGCCACCGCCCGCTCCAGCAGCCCCGGGTCCACCGCCACCATCGGCAGCGTCTCGGGGACGTCCAGCACCACGCTGTCCTCGGGTACGCCGCCCAGCGCCATCGGTACCACCTCGTCGAGGTCGATCTCCCGGATCAGCGGGGTGACGGTGCCGGTCTGGAGCCGGGACATGTCCAGCAGGTTCCCCACGAGGTGGTCGAGCCGGTCGGCGCCGTCCTCGATCCCTTCGAGCAGCTCGGCCCGGTCCTCCTGCGACCACTCCACGTCATCGGAGCGCAGCGAGGACACCGACGCCTTGATGGAGGCGAGGGGGGTGCGCAGGTCGTGGCTGACGGCGGCCAGCAGCGCGGTCCGGATGCGGTTACCCTCGGCCAACCGGCGGGCCTCCTCGGCCTCCCCGACCAGCCGCTGGCGGTCCAGCACCACGGCGGCCTGCGCGGCGAAGGCGCCCAGCACCCGGCGGTCCTCGGCCGGCAGGACCCGCCCGGACAGGGCCAGCGCCATGTGGTCGCCGATCGGCATGTCCACGTCGGCGTCCTCGGGCCGGGCGACGGGGGCGGGCCCGACGCTGCCGGCGGGCTTCCAGGGCTCCACGTCGTCCGCGCGCTCCAGCAGGGCCACGGACTCCATGGCGAAGGTCTCCCGCACCCGCTCCAGCAGCGCGTCCAAGCTGGTCTCCCCGCGCAGCACGCTGCCCGCGAGGAAGGACAGGATCTCGGACTCGGCACGCAGCCGCGCGGCCTGCTGGGTGCGCCGGGCGGCGGCGTCCACGACGGAGGCGACGGCCACCGCCACCCCGAAGAACACGGAGATGGCGACGATGTTCTTGGGGTCGGAGACGGTGAAGCGGTGCAGCGGCGGCGCGAAGTAGTAGTTCAGCAGCAGGGAGCCGAAGGCCGCCGAGGCGAGGGCGGGCACGAGGCCGCCCAGCAGGGCCGCCGCCACCGTCAGGGCGAGGAAGAGCAGCATCTCGTTGGCGAGGCCCGGGTCGCCGCTCATGTGCGTGAGCAGCACCGAGAGCAGGGCCGGGAACACCACCGCGACCACCCAGCCCGCGACGATCCGGGTCCGGCCGAGCCGGGCGGCCGAGCGGACCACCGGCAGCCCGCGTCCCTTGGCGACCTCTTCGTGGGTGACGATGTGCACGTCCAGGTCGGACCCCGAGTCGCGGGCCACGCAGGCTCCCACGCCCGGTCCGAACACGTACTGCCAGGCCTTGCGGCGGCTTGAGCCCAGCACGATCTGGGTGGCGTTGACCCCGCGGGCGAACTCCAGCAGGGCCTCGGGGATGTCGTCGCCGATCACATGGTGAAACGTTCCGCCGAGGTCCTCCACGAGGGTCCGCTGGACGGCCAGTTCCTTGGGCGAGGCGGAGGTCAGACCGTCGCTGCGGGCGATGTACACGGCCAGCACCTCGCCGCCCGCGCCCTTCTCGGCGAGGCGGGCGGCGCGCCGGATCAGGGTCCGCCCCTCGGGGCCGCCGGTGAGCCCGACGACGATCCGCTCGCGCGCCTGCCAGGTGGAGCGGATGCCGTGCTCGCCGCGGTACTGCCGCAGGTACTCGTCGGCCCGGTCGGCCACCCACAGCAGGGCCAGCTCCCGCAGCGCGGTGAGGTTGCCGGGCCGGAAGTAGTTGGACAGGGCCGCGTCGACCTTGTCGGGCTTGTATATGTTCCCGTGGGCCATCCGGCGGCGCAGCGCCTGGGGCGACATGTCGACCAGCTCGATCTGCCCGGCCCGCCGCACCACCTCGTCGGGCACGGTCTCCCGCTGCCGCACCCCGGTGATGGACTCGACCACGTCCCCGAGGGACTCAAGGTGCTGGATGTTCGCCGTCGACACGACGTCGATGCCGGCCTGGAGCAGTTCCTCGACGTCCTGCCAGCGTTTGGCGTTGCGCGAGCCGGGGACGTTCGTGTGCGCCAGTTCGTCCACGAGGGCCACCGAGGGCCGCCGGGCCAGGACCGCGTCCACGTCCATCTCGGTGAAGACGGCGTCGCGGTGGCGGAGCTCGCGCCGCGGCACCTGCTCCAGCCCGTGGAGCAGCACCTCGGTCCGCTGCCGGCCGTGGTGCTCGACGAAGCCGACGACGACGTCGCCTCCCCGCTCGACCCGCCGGTGGCCCTCCGAAAGCATGGCGTACGTCTTGCCCACACCGGGTGCCGCGCCGAGGTATATCCGTAGCTTGCCGCGTCCCATGCGCCCATTCTCGGGGACGTCCGCGCACTTCACCGACCGGTGGGGCGCCGTACGCCCATCCCTGACGGATCCCTGACGCGGCCGCCCTCGGCGCGGCCCGGAAGGCCCGGGAGGCCCGGGAGGCCCGGGCAGCCCGGGCCCGCGAAGAGACGCCAAGGCCTGCCAAGGCCTGCCCCTGCCTGTGGAGACACGAGAAGGCCGGTGGGCCGCACCCGCGAGGGGTACGGCCCACCGGCCCGTAAAGCCGTGCACAGCGTGAACAGCCGTGAACAGCAGGAGCGGGGGTCAGCGGACCTCGGTGATCTCCGGCCCGCGCTCCAGCTGGCCCATGTCACCGCCGAAGCGGGAGCCCTCCGCCTCGCCGGTCTGCTGCACGCCGTCCGGCACCATCTGGGCGTCGTTCGGCAGCTTGAGGACGATCGGGTCGCGGGGCGCCATCGGGCCCTCGCCGCGCACGACGACGGTGTCCCGGAAGATCTGCTCCAGCACACCGCCGGCCTCGGGGCGCACCGCGGCCTGGCCGGAGATGACGCCGCGCAGGAACCAGCGCGGGCCGTCGACGCCGACGAACCGCACCAGCTGCGCACCGGTCTGCCCGTCGGGCAGCGGTACGGGTACCTGCGCGCGCAGCTCCCAGCCCAGGGGGCCCTCGACCTCGTCGATGATTCCGCCCTGCTGGGTGATGCCCGCGGCGATCTCCTCGCGGACCTCGCCCCAGATGCCTTCCTTCTTGGGCGCGGCGAAGGCCTGCAGCTGCACCGCGCTGTCGCCCAGGACGACGGTCGCGGCGACGATGGCGTCGCCCGCGACCTCCACGCGCAGCTCCATGCCCTCGACACCGGGTACGAGGATGCCGCCGAGGTCGACCCGGCCGTCTTCCGGCTTGCCGGGCACTTCGGAGACGTCCCAGGGGCCGTCGGGCCGGGGCGCCGGCGGCAGGTTCACTCGGCGGGGCGTGGCGTCGTCGAGCCGGTCGGCGTCGTTCTGCTCATCGCCGTGCTCGTTCTCGACGACCTGCTCGGCCGCGCCGCCGTCGTTGACGGAGTCGTTCTTCTTGCGACGTCCGAACACGTCACTGTCCTTCCCGGTCGGTTACGACCGAAGCGTAGCCATTCCCACCCTGCTGACCAGCTCCGGATCCGGCCACGGCCGCATGACCGCCGGTGGAGCCGAAACCCCCCTCGGCCCGGGCCGAGCCGGGAAGTTGCGCCACCTCGTGGAAGCGCACCTTCTCGACCCGCTGGACAACCAGCTGGGCAATGCGGTCGAAACGCTCGAACCTGACGCTCTCGCGCGGGTCGAGATTGACCACGATCACCTTGATTTCCCCACGGTACCCGGCATCCACCGTCCCCGGGGCATTCACGAGCGCGAGCCCGCAGCGGGCGGCCAGGCCCGAGCGGGGATGCACGAAGGCGGCGTACCCGTCGGGCAGGGCGATCGAGACGCCGGTGGGCAGTACGGCCCGCTCGCCGGGCGCCAGCTCGGCGGCCTCGGTGGTCACCAGGTCGCAGCCCGCGTCGCCGGGGTGGCCGTAGGAGGGCAGCGGCACCTCGGGGTCGACGCGGCGGATCAGCACGTCGACCGGTGCGTGGTCGTTCTGAGTCATCAGGGGTTCACCTCGAAGGCGCGCGAGCGCCTGACCTGGTCCGGGTCGGCCATTGCCGCCCGGATCTCCTCGGGCCGTCCGTTGTCGATGAAGTGGTCGACCTTCACCTCGATGAAGAGGGCTTCGGCGCGCACGGCGACGGGCCCCTGCGGGCCTCCTATTCGGCCGACCGCCGTGGAGTAGATCTTCCGCCCGGCGACGGCGGTGACCTCGGCCTCCAGGTACAGCACGGTGCCCACGGGGACCGGCCGGACGTAGTCGGTCTCCAGTCGCCCGGTCACCGCGATGACGCGCAGCAGCCAGTTCAGGGAGCCCAGCGTCTCGTCGAGCGCGGTGGCCAGTACGCCTCCGTGCGCGAGACCGGGCGCGCCCTGGTGGGCGGGCTTGACGGTGAACTCGGCGGTGACGCGAACGCCCTCGCCGGCCCGGGCCTCCAGGTGGAGGCCGTGCGGCTGGCCGCCGCCGCAGCCGAAGCAGTGCTCGTAGTGCGCACCGAGGAGTTCGCCGGGGGCCGGCGCGTCGGGGTGCCGGACCGGCGCCGTGGCGTCCGCCGGGGGCGTCAACGCTGTGTTTCGTCCACTCACAGCCGCTGACCTTACCCGCGCGGCTACCCGCCGGTCGCCCCGTGGCAGGCTTGAGGCCATGCAGCTCTCCACCGCGCACCACGACGAACGCCTGACCGCCCCCCGCTCCTGGTGGGCCATCGCCGTACTCACCGGCCTGGCGTGCGCCCTGATGCTGCTCCCGCTGGGCACGCTGCCGCTGCTGGCCGGGCTGGTCGGGGGCACGGCGCTGGCGGGGATGCTGGTGAGTTCGTACGGCTCCGCGCGCGTGCGCGTGGTGAACGGTGCGCTGGCGGCGGGCGAGGCCCGGATCCCGGTGGCGGCCCTGGGTGAGCCGGAGGTCCTGGACGCGGAGGAGGCCCGGGCCTGGCGCACGTACAAGGCCGACCCCCGCGCGTTCATGCTGCTGCGCAGCTACGTCCCGACGGCGGTCCGCGTCGAGGTCACCGACCCGGCGGACCCGACCCCCTACGTCTACGTCTCCACCCGCGAGCCCGAGGCCCTGGCGGCGGCGATCCGCTCGGCGCGGACGCAGGCCGGCTGACGGCTGGTCCGGGAGGACCTAGCGGCGCTCTTCGGGACCGGGGCCCTCGATGGCGGCCCTGGTGGCCTCGGGAAGGGGCTCTGAGGCCCGCTCAAGGGGCGGCAGCTGGGGGAGGGCGTCCCAGGGCACGGCGCGGGCCCGCAGGTCGTCCCGGACCTTGTGGGCGAGCTTGCGGGTGTCGCGGCGGTTCATGACCGCGCCGACGGCCGCGCCCACCATGAAGGGCATCAGGTTGGGCATGTTGCGGACCATCCGCTTGGTGATCTGCTGGCGCAGTTCGCGCTTCATCTGACCGCCCAGCGCCGCGTTCAGCGTCGTCGGCTTGGTCAGGTCCACCCCGCGCTCCTCCGTCCAGGACGTGAGGTAGGCGAAGGTGCGCTCCTTGAGGTTCCCGGGGGGCCGCAGCCCGTAGACCTCGTGGAGTTCGGCGATCAGTTTCAGTTCGATCGCGGCGACCCCGGTGAC
The DNA here is from genome assembly GCF_044454045.1 of Streptomyces sp. NPDC051578. Lineage (NCBI taxonomy): Bacteria > Bacillati > Actinomycetota > Actinomycetes > Kitasatosporales > Streptomycetaceae > Streptomyces > Streptomyces sp. NPDC051578. The sequence continues at coordinate 45,294 of NZ_JBITDH010000013.1, read as the reverse complement.
CTCCGCCGCCAGTTCCGCCGGCATCGCGGGCGGCACGGGCAGCATCGCCGCGGCGCCGACACCGGCTCCTACGGCGGACGTGGCGTGGGCGGCGCCGGCGATCAGCTTGTCGGCGAGCCGGTCGGGGTCGAGGCCCGGGAACTGCGCGCGCAGGGTCGCGAGGTCCCGAACCGGAACGCGCGGTGCGTTCTCGATGACGCGGTCGGTGATGTACAGGGCGGCGGCCTTCGCACCTTCGCCGCCCTTGCGCACACCGTTCCTGACGGCTTGCATCCGACGGGTCCCGGACGTACGGGGCCCGTCGCCGGCCGCCTTGGCCGACGGCACCGCGGGGGCGGTGTCGGAGGGCACGGCGGGATCGCCGGAGGTCGCGTGGCCCGTCTCCGAGCCCGTTTCCACCCGCGTCTCCGCTGGATCACCAGACTTCCGGAAGCGGTGCTTCCGGAAGGGCGACGACCCTTTCACGGCCGAGGCCTCTCAGTCGCAGTCGCGACAGATCGGCTGGCCGTTCTTCTCGCGCGCCAGCTGGCTGCGGTGGTGCACCAGGAAGCAGCTCATGCAGGTGAACTCGTCGGCCTGCTTGGGCAGGACCCGGACGGCCAGCTCCTCGTTGGAGAGGTCGGCACCGGGAAGCTCCATGCCCTCCGCCGCGTCGAAGTCGTCCACGTCCACGTTCGAGTGGGACTTCTCGTTGCGTCGAGCCTTCAGCTCTTCGATGCTGTCGTTGTCTACGTCGTCGTCGGTCTTGCGCGGAGTGTCGTAGTCCGTTGCCATGGTTCGCTCTCCCCCTCTGGGATTTAGCGGTGTCTCAGCGCACGTAACGCGCGAGAGGCCGGACTTGTGCCCGACCTGAGGCGGAGATTTTGCCTCACATCAAGGTCTGTTACTCAATCGACACCCAGCCGGACCCCCGAAGGAGCTTGTGGCTGGGATGACGACCGGGACCGTACACGGTCCGGAGGCCGCCTTGCACAAACGCCACCCCGTGTATTTCCCGCCATTTGGGGGGCCGGAAACCCGGACTTCCCGGGCTTTCCGGCCGCCCTGGGGTCACGGAACGCGCACGGCCGGACACCCGCTCATGTGATCGATCACACAGTGGCGATCTGACCGTTGAGCCGGGAATTCAGCCGATAGCGAACGCGGGCGCGTCCTGGTCACAGGGGCAACGTGACACGCATCACGAGGCCACCGCCCTCCCGGGGCGTCGCCTGGATGCGGCCGCCGTGTGCGCGCGCCACGGAGCGCGCGATGGACAGACCGAGCCCCACACCCTTGTCGCTGCCCGTTCGCTCCGTACGCAGCCGCCTGAACGGCTCGAAGAGGTTGTCCACCTCGTACGCGGGAACCACGGGACCCGTGTTCGATACGAGCAGCACCGCCTGGCCGTGCTGGACCTCGGTCGTGACCTCCACCCAGCCGCTCTCCGGCACGTTGTAGCGGACGGCGTTCTGCACCAGGTTCAAGGCGATCCGCTCCAGCAGCACGCCGTTTCCCTCGACGACGGCGAGCGAGCGCTCTCCGCGGATCTCCACGCCCTTCGCCGCGGCCTCCGCCCGCGCCTGGTCGATGGCGCGGGAGGCGACCTCGGCCAGGTCCACGGGCTTGCGCTCGACGATCTGGTTCTCGCTGCGGGCCAGCAGCAGCAGCCCCTCGACCAGCTGCTCGCTGCGCTCGTTGGTGGCCAGGAGCGTCTTGCCGAGCTGCTGCAGCTCCACCGGTGCCCCGGGGTCGGAGAGGTGGACCTCCAGCAGCGTCCGGTTGATCGCGAGCGGTGTGCGCAGCTCGTGCGAGGCGTTCGCGACGAACCTCTGCTGGGCCGTGAAGGCCCGCTCCAGCCGGTCGAGCATCTCGTCGAAGGTGTCGGCGAGCTCCTTGAGCTCGTCGTCCGGCCCGTCCAGCTCGATCCGCCGGGTCAGGTCGGTGCCCACCACCCGGCGGGCGGTACGCGTGATCTTGCCCAGCGGCGAGAGGACCCGGCCCGCCATCGCGTAGCCGAAGGCGAAGGCGATGATGCTCAGACCCAGCAGGGCCATCAGCGAGCGGCTCAGCAGGTCGTCCAGGGCGTGCCGGCGCTGGTCGAAGATGCACTGGCTGATCGCCGAGTAGAACTGGTCGAACGACATGTCTGCGCCCACGCCGGAGCAGGTCGTGCTGGTGACCTCGATCTTCGTGCCGCCGACGATCTTGAAGGGCAGGGCGTTGCCCTCCCGCAGGGCCTGCGCCGCCAGCAGATAGATGATCGACAGCAGCAGGATGCCCGCGATCAGGAACATCCCGCCGTAGAGCAGGGTGAGGCGTATGCGGATGGTCGGCCGCAGCCACGGGAAGGGACCCTCGGGCTGGCCGGGGTCCCAGGTCGGTTTCGGGGGTGCCGCTGGTGGCGCCGGAGTCGCTGCCATGGCGTCAGATCCGGTATCCGGAACCCGGCACGGTCACGATGACGGGCGGCTCTCCGAGCTTGCGGCGCAAGGTCATGACCGTCACCCGCACCACGTTCGTGAACGGGTCGGTGTTCTCGTCCCAGGCCTTCTCCAGCAGCTGCTCGGCGGAGACCACGGTCCCCTCGCTGCGCATCAGGACCTCCAGCACCGCGAACTCCTTCGGCGCCAGCTGCACCTCACGGCCCTCGCGGAAGACCTCGCGCCGGTTCGGGTCCAGTTTGATCCCGGCGCGCTCCAGCACGGGCGGCAGGGCGACCGTCGTACGCCGGCCCAGGGCGCGCACGCGGGCGGTCAGCTCGGTGAAGGCGAACGGCTTGGGCAGGTAGTCGTCCGCCCCGAGCTCCAGCCCCTCGACCCGGTCGCTGACGTCCCCGGAGGCGGTCAGCATCAGCACGCGCGTGGGCATGCCGAGCTCCACGATCTTGCGGCAGACGTCGTCCCCGTGCACCAGCGGGAGGTCCCGGTCGAGTACGACCACGTCGTAGTCGTTCACTCCGACGCGCTCGAGGGCCGCGGCGCCGTCGTACACGACGTCCACGGCCATGGCCTCCCGGCGCAGGCCGGTGGCCACCGCATCGGCGAGCAGCTGCTCGTCCTCGACGACGAGTACGCGCACGTCGTTTCCTTCCTTCGAGCCCAGAAGGGCACACGTGTATTGCGTCGCCCATCCTGCCCGTTTCGGCGGTAAACCGGCTGTAAGGCGCCATGCGCCGCCCGCCGGGGCCGGTTCCGTGCGGACGGAGGCGATGATTCGGTGGGCTCACGAGGTTTCTGCGCCCAGGGTGCCGGGGAGGACGATGGAACACCCCATCCACTCCTGACGGCGGACTGCCACGGGCAGCACCGCCGCGACCCACGAAGAGGGGGCGCACCCACCATGGACGCATTCACCGCGGGTCTCCTGCAGCGCATCAGGGCCACGCAGTCGGACCTCAGCAAGGCCCGTGAGACGGGCGACGACTACCTCGCGGATGTGGAACAGGCGGAGCTGGAAGACCTCCACCGCCTCGCGGCCGAGCACGGCGTTCCGGTCACCGCCGCCTGACCGAGAGCCGCCTCACCGACAGCTGCCTCGCCGGGAGCCGCCTGACGCAAGGCGCCTGACCGACACCTCTTGACCCCCGGCACTTCTTCTCGGACCCCGGCCGCCCCACGGCGGCCGGGGTCCGCCCATGCCGGCGGCTGCGCGCGGTCAGTCGTGCCAGGCCCCGGCTTCCTCCAGCAGCGGCTGCAGCGAGGCGAACACGGCCGGGGTGGCGGCCAGCGCCAGCTCCCCCGAGGCCGGCCCGCCCGGCCGGCCGCCCGTCACGGCGCCCGCCTCCCGGGCGATGAGCGCGCCCGCGGCGAGGTCCCAGGGGTTCAGCCCCCGCTCGTAGTACCCGTCGAGCCGCCCGGCGGCGACGTCGCAGAGGTCCAGGGCCGCCGACCCGGCGCGGCGGATGTCCCGCACCCGCGGCAGGATCCGCCGGACCACCTCCGCCTGCTGCTCCTTGCGGCCCTGGAGGTAGGCGAACCCGGTCGCCACCAGCGCCTGGTCCAGCGGCGCGGCGGCGCGGCACCGCAGCCGTACGTCCCCCAGCCAGGCCCCTTCGCCGAGCACCGCGTGGTACGTCTCCCCGCGCATCGGCGCCGCCACCACGCCGACCACCGTCTCGCCGCGGTACTCGGCGGCGATCGACACGCTCCAGCTGGGCAGCCCGTACAAGTAGTTCACGGTGCCGTCCAGCGGGTCCACGACCCACCGCACACCGCTCGTCCCGGGGCTGTCGGCGCCCTCCTCGCCGAGCAGCCCGTCCTGCGGCCGGCGCTCCGCGAGGATGCCCGTGATCAGCTTCTCCGCCGCGATGTCCATCTCGGTCACCACGTCGATCGGACTGGACTTGGTCGCCGCCACCGCCAGGTCCGCCGGCCGCCCGTCCCGCAGCAGCTCGCCCGCCCTCCGGGCGGCTTCGCGGCCCACGGCCAGCAGTTCGGCCCTCAGCGCGGCCGGGTCGTGTTCGTCGGTACCCATGCTTCGTCCCACTCCCTACGCGTACGGACTGTCAGCGCCCGCGGCCGCCGGCCGGGGTGCCCGCGCGGGACAGCAGCCCACCGCGCAGAGGTCGTGGCTGGGGCCGAGCGACCCCAGCGCGCACCGCTCCACCGCTTCGCCGCGTTCGGCGGCGGCCCGCTCCAGCACGAGGTCCCGTACCGCCGCCGCGAACCGCGGGTCGGCGCCGACCGTCGCCGACCGGGCCACGGGCAGGCCCAGTTCGGCGGCCTTCGCCGTCGCCTCGGTGTCGAGGTCGTACAGGACCTCCATGTGGTCCGAGACGAAACCGATCGGCACCATCACCACCGCCGGGGCGCCCGCCTCGTGCAGGGCCTCCAGGTGGTCGCAGATGTCGGGCTCCAGCCAGGGGATGTGCGGGGCGCCGCTGCGCGACTGGTAGACGAGCTCCCAGGGCAGTTCGGTGCCCGTCTCGGCGCGCACCGCTTCCGCGATCAGCCCGGCGACCTCCAGGTGCTGCCTGACGTACGCGCCCCCGTCACCGTGCTCCGGGGCGGGGCCGGAGGAGTCGGCGGCCGCGGTCGGGATGGAGTGGGTGGTGAAGGCCAGGTGCGCGCCGGCGCGCACGCCCTGCGGCAGGGCGGCCAAAGAGTCGAGTACGCCCTCGACCATCGGCTGCACGAAGCCCGGGTGGTTGAAGTAGTGCCGCAGCTTGTCCACCTTCGGCAGCTCGGCCACGCCCTCCTCGGCGAGGGTGGCGAGCGCGTCGGCGAGGTTCTCCCGGTACTGGCGGCAGCCGGAGTACGAGGCGTACGCGCTGGTGGCGAGCACCGCGATGCGGCGGCGCCCGTCGGCGGCCATCTCCCGCAGTACGTCGGTGAGGTAGGGGGCCCAGTTCCGGTTGCCCCAGTACACGGGCAGGTCGAGGCCGTGCTCGGCGAAGTCCTTGCGCAGGGCGTCCAGGAGCTCGCGGTTCTGGCCGTTGATGGGGCTGACGCCGCCGAAGCGGAAGTAGTGCTGCCCGACTTCCTTGAGCCGCTCGCGCGGGATGCCGCGTCCGCGCGTGACGTTCTCCAGGAACGGCACGACGTCCTCGGGGCCCTCGGGGCCGCCGAAGGAGAGCAGGAGCAGGGCGTCGTAGGGGCCGGCGTCGGGGGCGCGGAGCTGGTCGGACATGCCTCGAATCCTGCCACCAGGCGGCTGCGGCGGGAAACGGACCCGGGAGCCGACACGGCGCACCACGCAAGTAAGGTCACCCTTACTGAGTCCGTTTTCTCGCCATGCGGGTGCCTTGTCGGCGGTCGTAACCTGTTCAGGCCTTTGACATCCTTACGGAGGGCCCGTGCCCAGTCCCTACCGCGCGATCTTCGCCGCCCCCGGCACCAAGGGGTTCAGCGCCGCCGGCTTCATCGGCCGCATGCCGCTCTCCATGGTGGGCGTCGGCATCCTGACCATGATCTCGGAGATCACCGGCCGCTACGGGCTGGCGAGCGCGCTCACCGGCACCCTTGCCCTCTCCGCCGCGGCAGTCGGCCCCCAGATCTCCAAGCTGGTCGACCGCCACGGGCAGCGGCGGGTGCTGCGCCCCGCGACCCTCTTCGCCGTCGCGTCGGTGGCCGGGTTGCTGGTCGCCGCGGCGAACGGCTGGCCCGACTGGACCCTCTTCGTCTTCTCCGTCCTCGCGGGATGCGTGCCGAGCGTCGGCTCGATGGTCCGCGCCCGCTGGACGGCGATCTACCGGGACACCCCGAGCCTGCACACCGCGTACTCCTTCGAATCCGTGGTGGACGAGGTCTGTTTCATCTTCGGGCCGATCGTCGCCATCTCCCTGTCCACGACCTGGTTCCCGGAGGCCGGGTCGCTGGTGGCCGCCCTGTGCCTGCTGGTGGGCGTGTGGTGGCTGACGGCGCAGCGCGCCACGGAACCGGAGCCGCACCCGCACGACGGGCGCGGGAACCGGTCCTCGGCCCTGCGCTCCCCCGGACTCCAGGTGCTCGTGGCCACGTTCGTGGCGACCGGGGCGATCTTCGGCTCGATCGACGTCGCCACGCTCGCCTTCGCCGACGAGCGCGGCCACAAACCACTCGCGAGCGTGATCCTCGCCGTGTGGGCCCTCGGCTCCTGCCTCGCCGGGATCGTCTTCGGCCTGCTGCACCTCAAGGGAACGGCCGAACGTCGATGGGTACTGGGCATCTGTGCGATGGCCGTGAGTATGATCCCCCTCCTACTGGCCGGGAACTTGCCGTTTCTGGCCGTGGCGCTCTTCGTCTCGGGCCTCGCCATCGCTCCCACGATGATCACCACGATGGCCCTGATCGAGGCGCACGTACCACGCGCGAAGCTGACCGAGGGCATGACCTGGATCAGCACCGGCCTCGCGGTCGGTGTCGCGGTCGGCTCCTCCGTGGCCGGCCTGGTCATCGACGCGGCCGGCGCCAAGAGCGGGTACGTCGTCTCCATATCGGCGGGTGCGGCCGCGGCCGCGGTGGCGTTCGCGGGTTACCGCCGGCTGACGAGGCCGGCGCAAGGGGAGGAGCCAGCTACCGATGGGGACGGCGACAGCAGGGCGGAACGGGCGGGCCGGGGCGGCGGGGACGCCGACCGGGTGGCGTAACTGGGCGGGGAACGTCAGCGCGACGCCCGCCCGGGTGGTGACCCCGGCCTCGGTCGGGGAGCTCCAGGAGGCGGTCCGCGGGGCCGCCGGGGACGGACTGCGGGTGAAGGCCGTCGGCACCGGCCACTCCTTCACCGCGGCCGCCGTGACCGACGGGGTGCTCATCCGCCCCCAGGCGCTGCGGGGCATCACGGCGGTCGACCGGACCGCCGGCACCGTCACGGTGGCGGCGGGCACGGTGCTCAAGGACCTGAACGCGGCCCTCGCCCGGGAAGGCCTGTCGCTCACGAACATGGGCGACATCATGGAACAGACGGTCGCGGGCGCGATCAGCACCGGCACCCACGGCACCGGCCGCGACTCGGCCTCCATCGCCGCGCAGATCCGCGCCCTGGAGCTGGTCACCGCGGACGGCAGGCTGCTGTCATGCTCCGAGAAGGAGAACCCCGAGGTCTTCGCGGCGGCACGGATCGGCATCGGCGCGCTCGGCATCGTCACCTCGGTGACCTTCGCGGTCGAACCGCTCTTCTTCCTGACCGCCCGTGAGGAGCCGATGGGCTTCGACCGGGTGACGGCCGAGTTCGACGAGCACGTGGCGGAGAACGAGCACTTCGAGTTCTACTGGTTCCCGCACACCGGCAACTGCAACACCAAGCGGAACAACCGCAGCCAGGGCCCGGCCGCCCCGCCCGGAGCGGTCAGCGCGTGGGTCGAGGACGAGCTGCTGTCCAACGGCCTCTTCCAGGCGGTCAACTCGCTGGGCCGCGCCGTTCCGGCGGCCATCCCCTCCATCGCCCGCGTCGCGAGCCGCGCCCTGTCCGCGCGGACCTACACCGACATCCCGTACAAGGTGTTCACCAGCCCGCGCCGGGTGCGTTTCGTGGAGATGGAGTACGCCCTTCCGCGCGAGCACGCCGTCGGGGTCCTGCGGGAACTCAAGGCGATGGTCGACCGCTCCGACCTGCGGATCAGCTTCCCCGTGGAGGTGCGGACGGCTCCGGCGGACGACATCACCCTCTCGACGGCCTCGGGGCGCGAGACGGCGTACATCGCGGTGCACATGTACAAGGGCACGCCGTACCAGGCCTACTTCACGGCGGCCGAGCGGATCTTCACCGCGCACGAGGGGCGGCCGCACTGGGGCAAGGTGCACACCCGGGACGCCGAGTACTTCGCCGGTGTCTACCCGCGCTTCGGCGAGTTCACCGCCCTGCGCGACCGGATGGACCCGGACCGGCTGTTCGGCAACGACTACCTGAGGCGGGTCCTGGGCGCCTGACGGCGGCTCAGGAGGAGCTCGGCGTCGGTACGGGTGCCGGGGTGGGCGACGAGGACGGGGTGGGCGTGGGCTTCGGGGTGGGCACGGGGTCCGGTTCCGGCGGGCTCGGGGTCGGCGTCGGCGTCCGGTCCGCGGGGCGGGAGGGGGCCGGGTCGGGCTCCGGGTTCCGGCCGCCGCGGGAGCGCCCGGGGTCCGGGGAGGCCCCGCCCTTGCCGTCCTTGCCGTCCTCGCGCTCGGGAGGGGACTGCCGGTGGTCGGCGGCCTTGCGGGTGCCGCCGGAGAGGAGGGTGCCGCCGCCGTCGCTGACCGAGGTGCCGGCCGCGGCCTCGTAGACGCCGAGCCCGCCGACGGCCAGCGCGAAGGCGGCCCCCGATGCCAGCGCCGTGCGCTTCCAGCCTCGTACGCGGGTGCCGTGGACGGTGGCCCCGCCGAACTCCCCCGCCGCCGGGGGCCGCGGCGGGCCGGCCTCGGGCCGGACGCCCGTGCGCAGGCGGTCGCCGGTACGGAGGCGGTCACCCGTGCGCAGGCGGTCGCCGGTACGGGGGCGGTCGCCGATGCGCAGGCGGTCGCCGGTGCTGCGGAACACGTGCTGGATGACGGGGCCGCCCGCGGTGGCGACCACGCTCACGACCCCGGCGCCCAGGATGGTCCCGTACACACCCAGCTTCGACGCGAGCAGTGCCGCCGCGACGGTGGCGAGGGAGGAGCCGGCGATCTGAGCGACGCTCAGATCGAGCTTCTTCTTCTCCGGTGCGGTGCCGTCGTGTGCCATCCCGTGTCTGCCCTGCCTCTCGCGCCTCTCTTCTTCCGGTCGTTACAGACACCCGGACGAAAGGGATAGTTCCGTTTCTGCGGATTCTGTGAAGCAAGACACCAGAAAACGGACCGCTGCGCAGGTGGGCCACGCCCGGACCCCGGTTCAGGGCAGGCCAACTCCCGCCGCCCGGGACAACTTCGGCGGCGCGGCGGTCCACCCAGGTGGCCCGAATGGAGTACTGTGGCGAGCCCTGGGGCCGTCCTTCCTTTCGGATGTCCGGACCCGGGAGAGGGGGCCGACGATGGAGAAACGGCACTCAAGACCGGCGATGCCGCGGTGTTGCACGGGTTTCTGATGCGCACAGTAATCGTTCGGTCACTGTGCGTGCCCAACAGGTAACCGTGCCATAACGGCGATCAAGGGCGCATGCCCGACACGCCGGTTTAACTCGGCAAGGTTGTGGCAGGCTGCACCCGGGCAGGCCACACTCGACTAGCGGAAGCAGCGACGCACGTGACGTCGGCAGGCACCACCCGGGAGGTCCCCATGCCCGAACTGCGTGTCGTGGCCGTCTCCAATGACGGCACACGACTGGTGCTCAAAGCTGCCGACAGCACGGAGTACACGCTTCCGATCGACGAGCGTCTGCGGGCTGCCGTGCGCAACGACCGCGCGCGCCTGAACCAGATCGAGATCGAGGTGGAGAGCCACCTCCGCCCCCGGGACATCCAGGCCCGCATACGGGCCGGTGCCTCCGCTGAGGAGGTCGCCCAACTCGCGGGCATCCCCGTCGACCGGGTACGCCGCTTCGAGGGCCCGGTCCTCGCGGAGCGCGCGTTCATGGCCGAGCGGGCCCGCAAGACGCCGGTGCGCCGTCCCGGCGAGAACACCGGGCCGCAGCTCGGCGAGGCGGTGCAGGAGCGGCTGACGCTGCGCGGGGCCGACAAGGAGTCCGTGCAGTGGGATTCGTGGCGCCGCGACGACGGCACCTGGGAAGTCCTGCTGGTCTACCGGGTCGCCGGCGAACCGCATTCCGCCAGCTGGTCGTACGACCCGCCGCGCCGGCTGGTCGTGGCCGTGGACGACGAAGCCCGCTCCCTGATCGGCGAGTCCGACGACCTGCCGGCGACGCCGGAGCCGAGCTTCCCGTTCGTACCCCGCATCGCGCGGCTGCCGCGCGACCGGCCGCTGGACCGCACGCTCGACCGCCAGCCGGAGCGGAGCGCCGCTCCGGCACCGGAGCCGGAGGAGGAACGGGACACGCTGACCAGCCTGCTGGAGGCGGTCCCGAGCTTCCGGGGCGACATGGTGGTCCCGGAACGGCCCGACGACCCGGCGGAGGAACCGGAGGCGGAGGAGCCCCCGGCCGCCTCGGCGGGCGCCGGCAGCGCGTACGCCGACGTCCTGATGCCCCGCACCGTGGCTGGCCACCGTGAACGCCTCACCGGCACCACCGACCGCCAGGCGGAAGCCGACGGCGTCCGCCCGGGCCGCCGCGCGGCGGTCCCGAGCTGGGACGAGATCGTCTTCGGCACCCGCCGCAAGAAGCAGGAGTGACGGGGGCCCGGAACGCATAAGGCGTACCCGGGCCGTTCCGCGCGGCCCCCGCACGCCCGCCCCGGCCCCCGCACCGCTCAGCCGGCGGAGCCACCGGTCGCGACCGGGCGCCCCGGGTCCGAGGACCAGTCCGACCAGCTGCCCGCGTACAGGGCCGCCGGGATCCCCGCCACCTCCAGCGCCAGCACCTCGTGCGCCCCGGACACCCCCGACCCGCAGTACACGCCGACCGCCGCCCCCGCCGCGGCGCCCAGCGCCCCGAACCGCTCCCGCAGCGCCGGCGCCGCGAGGAAACGCCCGTCCGGCCCCACGTTCTGCGTGGTCGGCGCCGACACCGCCCCCGGCACGTGGCCGCCGACCCGGTCGATCGGTTCGACCTCGCCCCGGTACCGCTCCCCCGCCCGCGCGTCCAGCAGGATCCCGGACCGGGCCAGTGCGGCCGCCCCGTCCGCGTCCAGCACCTCCATCGCTCCCGGGTTCGGCTTGAAATCGCCCTCCCTCGGGGACGGTTCCTCGGTCGTCAGTTCCCCTCCGGCCGCCGTCCAGGCGGGCAGGCCCCCGTCGAGCACCCGTACCCGCCCGTGCCCCGTCCAGCGCAACAGCCACCAGGCCCGGGCCGCGGCCCACCCCAGCCCCCCGTCGTAGACGACCACCGGGGTGCCCGACGAGACCCCGGCCCGCCGCATCACCGCCCCGAAGTCCTCCGGGTCGGGCAGCGGGTGGCGGCCGCCCAGCCCCGTCCCGCTGACGGGACCGGCCAGTTCGCGGTCGAGGTCCACGTACACCGCACCCGGCAGGTGCCCCGCCTCGTACGCGGGCCGCTGATCGGGGCCGCCCAGCTGCCAGCGCACGTCCAGGAGCACGGGCGCGGTGGTTCCGGTCAGCTCGACCATCAGTTCGGGAGCCGAGATAATCGCAGTCATGGGCCCATCTTCCTCCCCCCGGCCCGACCCCACGTAACAAGCCGGACATCAACGCGCCGCAGCGCACCGCAACGCGCCGCACCGATCCGGCCATCTCTCGCCCACCCGCGACCCGTCCGGCCCGGTCGAGCCGCGCCGGAGCCCGCGAAGTGGAAGCATCGGAGCGCGACACGGGGGCAGGGCTACGACGGAGGAGACGGCTGACATGAGCGAGGCACCGGAAACGACCAGGCGCCCGCCCGGCGCACCCTGCTGGGTGAGCCTGATGGTCCACGGCCTCGGCACCACCGAGGACTTCTACGCCGACCTCTTCGGCTGGGAGTACGTCCCGGGTCCCGTCCCGTTCGGCCCGTACGTCCGTGCCTTCCTCGACGGCCAGGAGGTGGCGGGCATCGGCGAGATGCCGCCGGACCGGCACCTGCCGGTCGCCTGGACGACGTACTTCGCCACGGATGACGCCGACTGCACGGCCGAGTCGATCCGCGCGTGCGGCGGGACGGTCGCGGTGGGCCCGCTGGACGCGGGCAACGCGGGCCGGCTCGCCATCTGCTCCGACCCGCTCGGGGCGATCTTCGGGATCTGGCAGGCCGGCGCCCACCTCGGCGGCGGACTCCACGGGCACCCGGGGACGCCGGTCTGGAACGAGCTGCTGACCCAGGACACCTCGACCGTCGGCAAGTTCTACGAGCACGTCTTCGGCCACGAGGCCCGGGAACACCCCGACGCCTCGGCGGACTTCGACTACCTCGTCCTGAGCCTCCAGGGCCGTCCGGTCGCCGCCGTGCACGGCGTGGGCCGCGCCCTGCCGCACGACCGGGGCTCGCACTGGATGACGTACTTCGAGGTGACGGACCCCGACGCGGCCGCCGCCCGGGTCACGGAACTCGGCGGACGCGTCATCCAGCCTCCGCGTGACCGGCTCAGCGGCCGGGTGGCGACGGTCGCGGACCCGGAGGGCGCGGTGTTCACCCTCGTACGGTCCTGGCCGCAGCCCTCTCAGGGCTCCTAGGCCGCCTCTTTCGGTACCTCGCCTAGCCCTCCCGCCCCCACGGGCGCAGCTTCTGCGGGTTGCGGACCGCCCAGATGCGGGTGACGCGCCCGTCGCGGACCTCGAACGAGGCGACGGTCATCACGACACCGGCGCGCTGGGCCACCAGGCCCGGCACGCCGTTGACCGACCGCTCCAGGAGTTCGAGTCCGGGAGCCTTGTCGGCGATCGCGACCATGTACTGGGCGATGCGCGCGCCGCCTTCGACCGGGCGCAGGGCGGCGCCGGCCATCCCGCCGCCGTCGGCGGTCATCACGGCGGCCGGGTTGAGGAGACCGACCAGGGCTTCTATGTCCTTGGTCTCCCACGCCTCCTTGACGTGCCTCACCACGTCGCCGCGGCCGGCCGTCGCCACCGGAGCCGCCGCGGCCCCCACCCGCCGCCGGGCGGAGGCAGCCAGCTGCTTGCAGGCCGCGGGGGTGCGGCCGAGGACGTCGGCGATCTCGGCGAACGGGTACCGGAAGACGTCGTGCAGCACGAACCCGACCCGCTCGGCGGGCGTCATCGACTCCAGGACGACGAGGAAGGCCATGGTCACCGACTCGTCCAGGACGATCTGGTCGGCGGGGTCCGCGGGGCCGGTGGCGTCGGCTGCGCCCGTGCGGTCCCACTCGGTGCGGTCGGGCAGCGGCTCGGGCAGCCACGCGCCGACGTAGCGTTCGCGGCGGGCCCGCGCCGAGCCGAGCAGGTCCAGGCAGATGCGGCCGGTCACCGTCGTCAGCCAGGCGCCCGGGGACAGGATCTCCTCCTGCCGGCTCCGCGGCAGCCCGTACCAGCGCGTGTAGGCGTCCTGTACGGCGTCCTCGGCCTCCGTCGCCGAACCGAGCAACCGGTAGGCCACGTTGATCAGTTGGCGCCGCTCCCCGGCTATCCCGTCCGCGCCGGTCCCGACCGTCCCCATCCTTGCGTCCGCCCCCTCGCCTTACCTTTCGCAGCCCTGTCTCGTCGGGCTGGTGAGACCTTATCGATCTACTGCCCGAGGGCGGAAAAGGGGCTGACATGGCCACTCAGGTGACGGCGACGGCGAGCGCGCGGCGCGGCGCCTCGTTCCTGCGGATAGCGATCGCCCTGCAGACCCTGACGATCTTCCTCCAGGCGGTCTCCGCGGGACTGCTGCTGACCACGTCCTACGGGGAGACGGTCCACGGTGTCGGCGCACGCGTGATGTACGGGGCGTCGATGCTGTACGTGCTCGCGGCGGTGCTGGCGTGGAAGCCGGGCGGCGGCCCGTCGCGCCCCGTCTGGCACGCGTCGGGATTCCTCGTACTCGCCTCCGTGCAGGTCGTGCTCGGCATCGCGCACGTCCCGTCGGTCCACCTCCCCCTGGGCGTCCTGATGTTCGGTCTGAGCGTCCTGGCACTGGCCCGGCGCTGAGGTCCGGGAGTCTCAGCGACCGAGGGCGAGGCGCAGGGTGATCCCGTACCTCGTCCGCAGCCGGCGCAGTTCCCAGACCGACAACGCGGTCACCGAGACGGGCGGCCCGATGAGGAAGAGGATCCGCACGGGCAACGGCGCGAGCACCGGCACGTCGTCGAACAGCTGCAGTACGAACATCGCCCACACCAGCACCGGCGTGATCAGCGGGGGCAGCACCTCGTGGACATCGCCGGTGCGGAAGGCGTGGTGGACGCAGAGCACCGCGGAGGCCATGCCGAACGGCAGCAGGAACAGCGCCAGCAGCCCGGACCCGAAGCCCATCAGGTTCATGGAGCCGGCCGTCCCCCGGCTCACGGCGAGCCACAGCAGCAGCGCCGTACCGAAGAGGGTGCCCAGGGCGGTCAGCGGCCCGCGCAGACGCCCGCGGTAGAACGCGGGGCCCGGCGGCCTGGCGCTCATCACGAAGACGGCGAGGGCGATCGGGCCCAGCACCAGCAACAGGGCCGCACTGATGACGACTTCGCCGACCTTGTCGTTGAGGATCGACCCGGCCGACTCGCGCAGCGGGTAGGCGAAGAGCAGCCAGCAGGTGGCCGCGATGCCGATCGCGGTTCGGGCGATCTGGGCCCGCTCGATGGACTCGTCGACGATCCGGTCCGGCCGCCCCGGCCGGTAGATCCGCGCCGCCAGCACGAACGGGAGCAACAGGAAGGTGACGCACCCGTTCCTGTCCCGATTGCGCGGCCCCGCCCCCGGTCTGTCCGTGTAGATGCTCAACTCTCCGGCCCCCATGACGATGATGATCACCGCATGATAGGACGGGCCGTCAGTTCAGGCGGAGTTGACCGGGAGGACGTCCGGGGACAGGGCGCCGGCGTTGGCCGCGGCGGAGGTCATGCGCCGGCGGTGGTGACGGCGGCACAGGACCTCGTAGCCGATCTCCTCCGCCGGGCGGTTCACGTCGCCGACCACGACCTGGGCGCCCTCGACCACCATCTCGCCGCCCACCGTCCGGGCGTTGTGGGTGGCGCGGGCCCCGCACCAGCACAGGGCCTCGACCTGCAGCTGTTCTATCCGGTCGGCGAGCTCGATCAGGCGCTGGGAGCCGGGGAAGAGCTTGGTGCGGAAATCCGTGGTGATGCCGAACGCGAAGACGTCCATGTCGAGATCGTCGACGATACGGGCGAGCTGGTCGATCTGGTCGGGGGCCAGGAACTGGGCCTCGTCCACGATCACGTAGTCGGCCTTGCCGCCCTTGGAGAGCTGGTCCACGAGGTACGCGTACAGGTCCATGCCCTCCCCCGCCTCGACCGCCTCGGTGACGAGCCCGAGGCGCGAGGAGAGCTTGCCCTGCCCGGCCCGGTCGTCCCGCGTGAAGATCACGCCCACCAGGCCGCGCGCCGAGCGGTTGTGGGTGATTTGCAGAGCCAGCGTGCTCTTTCCGCAGTCCATGGTTCCGGAGAAGAACACCAGCTCGGGCATGGGGAGTACGGGACCTTTCGGGTCGTGGTCTGGTCTGATCTGGTCTGGGCGAGGGGGCGGGGCGGGGCGGTGTCGCCGGGTCAGGTGCGGACTTCGAGGAGGGGGACCAGTTGCTCCGCCGCCGTCATGGAGCCGTGCATGCCGACGAGCGCGGACTCGTTCGGCTCGTTGCGGCTCGCGGTGATCGCGACATCGGCGTGGGCGGCGGCGATCACGTCGCCGATCCGGCCGAGCACGCGCTCGTCGCACTCCCCCGGAGGTCCGAACCAGCCCAGTTCCAGGGCCTCTTCGCGGCTCGCGACCCAGAAGCGGTCGCCGAGCACCTCGCGCCAGACGGTCAGTACGTCGGCCTCGGCGCCCGGCACCGCGTACACGTGCCGCGCCCGGCCCTCGCCCCCGAGGAGGGCCACGCCGGCGCCCAGCTCCCAGTCGTCGTCGAAGTCGATCCGGGAGTCCTCGTCGAAGGGGACGTCCACCATGCCGTGGTCGGAGGTCACGTACAGCGCGGTGCGCGGCGGCAGTTGTTCGGCGAGCCGCTGCACGAGCCGGTCGACGTACATGAGTTGGCCGCGCCAGGCGTCGGAGTCCACGCCGTGCCGGTGGCCCGCGCCGTCGAGTTCGCTGTAGTACGTGTACACGAGCGAGCGCTCACCGGCGGCGAGCTGGATCGCCGCGAGGTCCATCCGCTCCTCCCCGGTCATCCGGCCGTGGAAGGTGCCGCCGCTGAGGGCGATCTTGGTGAGCGGGGTGGACTGGAACGCGGGCGCGGACACCTGCGCGGTGTGCACCCCGGCCGCGTCCGCGAGCTGGAAGACGGTCGGGTACGGCTGCCAGGCCTTCGGCTGGGTCCATGGCTGCCAGCGGAGCTGGTTCATCAGTTCGCCGGAGGCCGGGTTGCGTACGGCGTAGCCGGGCAGGCCGTGCCGGGCCGGAGGCAGGCCGGTGCCGACGGAGGCCAGCGAGGTGGCGGTGGTCGCCGGGAACCCGGCGGTGATCGGGAGGCCGGTGCCGCCGCGCGAGCCGGTGAGGAGGGAGGCCAGGTACGGGGCCTCCTGCGGGTGAGCCTTGATCTGCTCCCAGCCCATGCCGTCGACCAGGAAGACGCAGTTGCGGTCGGCCGGGGTCAGCTCGGCGATCCCGGCGGTGAGGCCGGGGACGCCCTGGCCGGCCGCGAGGGTCGGCAGGAGGTCGGCGAGGGAGCCGGCGCCGTACTGCGGTACCGGGGCGCCGGCGACGTCCAGCAGCTCCGGCTCGTCCCAGTTCGGCGGTGCGGAGTAGGACATCAGCGGGCGGCGGCCGTGGCCGCGGTCGCCTCGGACAGCGCCTGTGCGAAGACGAGGGTCTGGCGGACGGTCTCGGGGCCGTCACCCGCCTCGCTGACGCGCAGGCTGAGGTCGTCGGCGGTGGAGTTGCCGGTGTAGCCGTGGTCGGAGTCGCAGTTCGGGTCGCCGCAGGCAGCGGGCTCCAGGTCGATGCGCGAGACGGCGCCCCAGCCGATGGTCAGCACGACCTCGCGGGGCAGGGTGCCGGGGGTGTAGGACTCCGGGTTCGCGACGACGCGGCTGAGCACCACCGAGGAGATGCTGCTGAGCTTGACCGATTCGGTGGAGGTGGTCGCGTACGGGGACGGGGACCCGGCGTCGGCCGCCTGCTCGTCGGTGTGGCTCACGATGAAGCGGTTGTGGGTGAGCACGAGGACGGTGACGTGGCGGCGCACCTCGTTGGAGTCGAAGGTCGTCTCCTGGTGCACCAGGTACGACGAGATCGGCTCGCCGCCCACCGCGGCCTCCACGGCCTCGGCCACGAGGGCCGGGTAGTAGCCGCTGCGCTCGATCGCCGCGCGCAGCCCCTGGGTCGTCGTACCGGATTTCGCCATGGGGTCCATCCTAAGGCCCGTCCGGGCGACCTGGACCGCGCCGGGACCCCGTCTAGTAGCCGGGGTAGCTGGGCAGGGTGCGCGGTCCGAGGTCGCCGCGGGCGGGGGGACGGGCCACGCGGACGGTGGCGCTCAGCACCGAGAGCCCCTCGGTGGCGACCACGACCGGCTCCAGGGACACGCCGGCCACCTCCGGGTGGTCGTCGACCAGCCGGGACACCCGCAGCAGGAGCTCTTCGAGGGCCGGGGTGTCGACGGGGTCGCTGCCGCGCCAGCCGAAGAGGAGGGGCGCGGCGCGGATGGAGCGGATCAGGCCGGCGGCGTCACGGTCGGTGGCCGGGACGAGCCGGTGCGAGGTGTCGCCGAGCAGTTCGGAGGCGACGCCGGCGAGCCCGAAGGAGAGGACGGCTCCGGCGGCGGGGTCGATGACGCAGCGCACGACGGTGTCGACGCCGCGGGGCACCATCGCCTGGACGACCGGGAGCAGCTCCTGGGGCTTGCCGAGGAGTTCGGTGAGTTCCTCGTAGCTGCGGCGCAGTTCGGCCTCGGTGGTGAGGTCGAGGCGTACGCCGCCGAGGTCCGCGCGGTGGCGCAGGTGCGGGGCGGTGGTCTTGAGGGCTACGGGGTAGCCCAGCACCCGGGCGGCCCGGGCGGCGGCGTCGGCGCTCGGCGCGGGGAGGGTGGTGTGCAGGAGGATCCCGTAGCGGGCGAGGAGGGTGCGGGCGTCGGCCTCGGAGAGGGTGAGGACGGCGTCGTGGGAGACGCCCGCGAGGAGGGCGGCGAGCTGGGCGGCGGCTCCGGCCTCGTCGATGTCCTCGAACTCGGGGACCTGGCCGGCGTCCGCGTTGGCCCGTCGCCACTGTGCGTAGCGCACGGCCTCGGCGATGGCCCTGACGGCGCGCTCGGCCGCGGGATACGCGGGGATGCCCGCCTGCACCCCGTCGGCGGCGGGCGGGACGGCGGACGACGCGGCCGCCGGGTCCGCGGTCGGCGCCGACTCCGGGCCCTCCGGCGTCTGGGGTGTCCGAGGCGTCAGAGGTGTCCGGGGCGAGGGGGCCGCCGGTTGGGCGCGGCCCGGCGAGAGGGCTTCGGCCAGGGCGCCCAGTTCCACGTGGACCACCGCCACCGGCTTGCCCGGGCCCGCCGCCACCGCCTCCCGCAGCGCCCCCGCCAGATCGCCGGCCAGCTCCTGCTCCCGCACCCACGGGATCGCCGTCACCACCACCGCGTCGTTGTCCGGCGAGGCCAGCGCGACGGCCAGGGCCGCCCGGAAGTCCTCCGGCGAGGCGGCCGTGGTCAGGTCCAGCGGCGCCAGCGGCCGCAGCCCCTCCGTCAGGCAGGCGTCGTACGTGAGCACCCCCAGCGACTCGGAGTTGCCGAGGATCGCCACCCTCGGCCCGGCCGGCAGCGGCTGCCCGGCCAGCAGCAGGCCGACGTCGACCAGTTCGGTGACGGTGTCGACCCGGATGACGCCCGCCTGCCGCAGCAGCGCCGAGACCGTCGCGTCGGGCAGCCGGGTCCCGGGTACGACGTGCCCGGCCGGGGTGTGCCGCCCGCCGCGGGCCACGACCACCGGCTTGACCGCTGCCGTCCGCCGGGCGAGGCGGGTGAACTTGCGCGGGTTGCCCAGGGTTTCGAGGTACATCAGCGCCACATCGGTGGCGTCGTCGTCGTACCAGTACTGGAGGATGTCGTTGCCCGAGACGTCCGCGCGGTTGCCCGCCGAGACGAACGAGGACAGCCCCGCGCCCCGCCGCAGCAGCCCGGACAGCAGGGCGATCCCGATCGCGCCGGACTGGGTGAACAGGCCGATCCGGCCCCGCTCCGTGGCCGGCGCCGGGGCCAGCGAGGCGTTCAGTTCCGTCTCGGGCGCGGTGTTGATCACCCCGAAGGCGTTCGGCCCGATCAGCCGCATCCCGTAGGACCGGACCTGCCGCAGCAGGTCGCGCTGGCGCTCCTGTCCGGCCGGCCCGCTCTCCCCGTATCCGGCCGACAGCACCACCAGTCCCTGTACGCCGTGCTCCCCGCACGCCGTGACCGCGTCCGGCACCCGATGCGCCGGGACGGCGATCACCGCGAGGTCGACCGGGGCCGCGATGCCGGCGAGGGAGCGGTAGGCCCGTACGCCGTCCAGCAGGTCGGTGTCGGCGGCCTCGTTGACCGCGTAGAGGTGCCCGTGGAAACCGGCGTCCCGCAGGTTGCGCAGGACCGCGGCCCCGACGCCCGCGCCGGAGCGGCTGACTCCGATCACCGCCACCGAGCCGGGGGCCAGCAGCCGCTGGACGGAGCGGGCTTCGGCGCGCTGTTCACGGGCGCGCTGCACGGCGAGCGACTCGGCGGTGGGTTCGAGGTCGAGGGTGAGGTGGACGGAACCGTCTTCGAAGCTGCGCTTCTGCTGGTAGCCGGCGTCCGTGAACACCTTGATCATCTTGCTGTTGGCGGGCAGCACTTCGGCGGCGAACCGCCGGATGCCCCGCTCGCGGGCCACCGCGCCGATGTGTTCGAGGAGCGCGGAGGCCACTCCGCGGCCCTGGTGGGCGTCCTGGACCAGGAAGGCGACCTCGGCCTCGTCGGCGGGGGCGGACGCGGGCCGGCCGTCGGGGCCGATCCGGTCGTAGCGGACGGTGGCGATGAACTCTCCGCCGATGGTCGCGGCGAGGCCGACCCGGTCCACGTAGTCGTGGTGCGTGAAGCGGCGCACGTCGCGGTCGGAGAGCCGGGGGTACGGCGCGAAGAAGCGGTAGTACTTCGACTCGTCGGAGACCTGTTCGTAGAAGCTGACCAGCCGTCCCGCGTCATCGGTGGTGATGGGCCGGATCCGGGCGGTGCCGCCGTCGCGCAGGACGACGTCCGCTTCCCAGTGGGCCGGGTACGAGAGGTCCGACTCGGTGGTCATGAGCACACCCTAAGGGGCGCATCCCCCGGTCGGCGCGTGCGCGGCGCATGCGGCACATCGGGGCGAACCGGTGCAAGCTGGGGAAGGTCGAACGGCGGAGGATCCAGGCCGAAGGTCGGTCCGAGCATTCCGGGTGTCGTGAGAGACTGGTCTAGACAACCGTAAGAACCTGAAGGGCATCACCATGGCAGAGCGCCGCGTCAACGTCGGCTGGGCCGAGGGCCTGCACGCTCGTCCCGCCTCGATCTTCGTCCGTGCGACGACCGCTTCCGGCGTCCCGGTGACCATCGCGAAGGCGGGCGGCGACCCCGTCAACGCCGCTTCCATGCTGGCGGTCCTGGGCCTGGGCGCCCAGGGCGGCGAGGAGATCGTCCTCGCGTCCGAGGCCGAGGGTGCCGAGGCCGCTCTGGACCGCCTGGCGAAGCTCGTCGCCGAGGGCCTCGAGGAGCTCCCGGAGACGGTCTGATCCCGTCCCCGGCCCTTCGGGTCGACTGCACGCGGCGCAGCCGCGGCCCCGGACCACCGGGAGCCGCGGCTGCGCTGTTTTCCGGCCATGATTTCGACCGCGCACGCGGCCCTTATTCCGGACGACGAAATCATCCGGCCGGCCGCGCATTCACGTCACCGTGCAGCAGAATTCCGACTCCACACGAACGGGGCGCCGAAAAGGGACCGGATGCCTTTGTATACGGCTTCTGTTAATGACGGCCGCTCGCCATGTTTACGGCAGGTTGCGAAGTCCTCACCCGGGAATCCCGCAGCCGGTGGGATCCGGCCGCGCGTTCCACGTGCAGCCCGGTCAGCGTCCGGGCGCGCTCGGCGTCGCCCCGCGCCACCGCGTCCACGATGGCGCCGTGCTCGGCCCAGGAGTCGGCCGGCCGGGCCGGCGGCCGCACCACGTACATCCAGGCGATCTTGTGCCGGGTCTGGGTCAGCACGGAGATCAGCCCGGGGCTGGCCGAGGCCTGCGCCAGCGTCTCGTGGAACCAGCCGCCCAGGGCGCGCAGGTCCTCTCCCCGCCCGTTCCCGGCCCGCTCCCGGCCCAGCCGGACCAGACCGCGCAGCACCTTGAGGTGGCCCTCGGTGCGCCGGCGGGCGGCCCTCGCGGCGGCGAGCGGCTCCAGGAGCGCCCGTAGCTCCAGCAGGTCCGCCGCCTCCTGCGCGGTGGGCTCGGCGACGCAGGCCCCCGCGTGCCGGCGGGTGGTGACGAAGCCCTCGGCCTCCAGGGTGCGCAGCGCCTCGCGGACGGGGACGCGCGAGACTCCGTATCGGCGGGCGAGGACCTCCTCGGTCAGCCTGCCGCCCGGTTCGAAGACGCCCGAGACGATGTCGTCACGAATTGCGGCGCATACCGCGTGCGCAGGAATACGCAAGACCGGACTCCGCTCTCATTCCGACTGCCGGTTACCGGCGTTGCCACCATGACCGTACTGCGACTCTATTGCAACACACGACGATTTCCGAGAACGGCCGGAAATACGAAACATTTGCCGAGTGCGGACGGGCCGGCGGGCGGGCGGGCGGAGAAGCGTGGCGGGAGGCGGGCGACCGGAGGCGGCGTCGGGCGATGGGGATACGCGCGAGGCCCCGGCTCGGTGAGCCGGGGCCTCGGACGCAGCGGAGCGGGTGCGGTCAGACGCTGACGCCGTGCGAGCGCAGGTACGCCACCGGATCGATGTCCGTGCCGTACGTTGCGCCGGTACGGGCCTCGAAGTGCAGGTGCGGGCCGCTGGAGTTGCCCGTGGAGCCGGACAGGCCGATCTGCTGGCCCGGGGTGACCTGCTCGCCGACGGAGACGCTCAGCGAGGACATGTGCCCGTACTGGGTGTAGGTGCCGTCGTTGTGCCTGATGACCACGTTGTTGCCGTACGCGCCACCCCAGCCGGCCTCTACGACGGTGCCCGCGCCCACGGCGTGGACGGTGGTGCCGGAGGCGGCGTGGAAGTCGATGCCCGTGTGGCTGCCGGAGGACCACATGCCGCCGCCCGCCTTGTACTGCGTGCTGACGTACGAGCCGTCGACCGGGGCCACGAAGGTGTTGAGGCGCTTGCGTTCCTCCTCGCGGGCCGCCCGCTCGGCGGCGTCACGCTCGGCCTTGGCCTTGGCCTCCGCGAGGCGCTTGGCCTCGGCGGCGCGGGTCTTGGCCTCGGCTTCGGCCTGCGCCTTGGCCGCGGCGGCCTCGGCGGCGCGGTTCTGGGACTCGGCCTGGGTCTGGATCTCGTTCTGGAGGTCCTCGGCGACGACCACGGCGCCGAGACCGGTGTCCTCGATCGAGGGGGCCGCCGCCTTGTCCGCGGCGAACGCGGGGCCGGCGAGGGTGCCGACGACGCCGGTGGTGGCGAGGGCGGCTATGCCGGCGTAACCGGCGGTCTTGCGGCTCAGACGACTGGAACCACGGTGCTTACCGGCGGCACGACTGCCAAACGCCATGAAGGGTTTGATCCTTTCCTTCCCTCTCGCCTACCGGGTTAGCTGACGGGTTCGGAGCAGGAAGGTCTCCTACGGGCCCCTCTTGCGAGGTGTCCGATTCACCCCAGGGACGCATGTGGGTCCCCGGCTCCCCAGGCTCGCGCCTGACGGGGACTCGGCGATCGCTGTCCGGTGCCGCGGGTGCGGCGGGCACAACTGACGGACAGCACGGCCGACGCTAGGCGGATCATCAGTCAATCTCCAAACAGACACGCGCTTTTGTTACCTACGCCACACCACATACGATCAACCACACCACCAAACAGACAAAAAGGGACTCCGGCGGACAAGCCGCCGGAGTCCCGTTCACCAATCAGGTGCCCGCTCCCGTCAGTTGGTGACGACGGTGACCTCGCCGATCCCGAGGGCCCGGACCGGCTCCTCGATCTGCGCCGCGTCCCCGACCAGGACCGTGACCAGCCGGTCCACCGGGAACGCGGCGACGGCCGCCGAAGTGGCCTCCACCGTGCCCGTCGCGGCGAGCTGCGCGTACAACCGCGCCTGGTAGTCGTCCGGCAGCTCCTGCTCGACCTGGTCGGCCAGGGTGCCCGCGATCGAGGCCGCCGTCTCGAACTTCAGCGGGGCCACGCCCACCAGGTTCTGTACCGCGACGTCCCGTTCGGCGTCGGTCAGGCCGCCCTCCGCGAGGGTGCGCAGCACCGTCCAGAGGTCGTCCAGCGCCGGGCCGGTGTTGGGCGTGTCCACCGAGCCGCTGATGGCGAGCATCGAGGCGCCCTTGCCGTCGGCGGTCGAACGCAGCACCTGGGCGAAGGCGCGCACGCCGTAGGTGTACCCCTTCTCCTCGCGCAGCACCTTGTCCAGGCGGGAGGTGAGGGTTCCGCCCAGGCAGTACGTGCCGAGCACCTGGGCCGCCCAGACACGGTCGTGCCGGTCGGGGCCGATGCGGCCGATGAGCAGCTGCGTCTGGACCGCGCCGGGCCGGTCCACGATGACCACGCGGCCGGTGTCGTCGGCGGTCACCGGGGGCACGGGCAGCGGCTCGGCGCTGCCGCCGGTCCAGCCGCCCAGGGTGTCCGCGAGGACCGCGTCGAGGTCGATGCCGGTCAGGTCTCCGACGACCACCGCGGTGGCGGTGGAGGGGCGCACGTGGGCCTCGTAGAAGGCGCGTACGGCTGCGGAGTCGATCCGGGCCACCGTCTCCTCGGTGCCCTGGCGGGGCCGGGACATCCGCAGGGTGCCCGGGAAGAGCTCCTTGGAGAGCTCCTTCGCGGCGCGGCGCTGCGGGTTGGCCAGCTCGTGCGGGATCTCGTCGAGCCGGTTGCGCACCAGCCGGTCGACCTCGCCGTCGGCGAAGGCGGGGGCGCGCAGCGCCTCGGCGACCAGGCCGAGGGCCTTGGCGAGGCGGGAGGCCGGGACCTCCAGGGAGACCCGGACGCCCGGGTGGTCGGCGTGCGCGTCGAGCGTGGCGCCGCAGCGCTCCAGCTCGGCGGCGAACTCCTCGGCGGAGTGCTTGTCGGTGCCCTCCGACAGGGCGCGGGCCATGATGGTGGCCACGCCGTCCAGGCCCTCGGGCTCCGCGTCCAGCGGGGCGGCGAGGTTGATCTCGACGGCGATCACCTGCTGGCCGGGGCGGTGGCACCGCAGCACGGTCAGGCCGTTGGGCAGCGAGCCGCGCTCGGGGGCCGGGAAGGCCCAGGGCTTGGCCTCGCCGGCCTGCGGCTGCGGGTGGAGGGTCATCGTGACGGCTGCGGTGTCGCTCACTGCTCCGCCCCTTCGTTCTCGGTCTCGTCGGTCTCGTCGGACTCCGCAGAGAGCGGCTCGTACACGAGCACCGCGCGGTTGTCGGGGCGCAGCCGGGCCGCGGCCACGGCCTGCACTTCCTCGGCGGTGACGTCGAGGACGCGCTGGACGGCGGTCAGGGCGAGCTGCGGGTCGCCGAACAGCACCGCGTAGCGGCACAGTTCGTCGGCGCGCCC
This sequence comes from Streptomyces sp. NPDC051578, assembly GCF_044454045.1. Lineage (NCBI taxonomy): Bacteria > Bacillati > Actinomycetota > Actinomycetes > Kitasatosporales > Streptomycetaceae > Streptomyces > Streptomyces sp. NPDC051578. The sequence goes on along the minus strand of NZ_JBITDH010000013.1, from coordinate 20,645 downwards.
GGCCACCGTGCTCAGCCGGTCCAGCCACTCGCGCTCCAGCTGCGCCTGCGCGCGCTCCATCTCCTCGGCCGTCGGACCCTCGGCGGCGAACCGCGCGAGTTCCTCGTCGACCGCCGCCTCGATGGCGGGCACCTCGACCCCGCTGGAGGTCTTCACGTCCAGCCAGCCCAGGGAGGGCGCCCCTGCGAGCCGCAGCAGGCCGAAGCCGGCCGCGACGGCGCTCTGGTCGCGCCGGACCAGGCGGTTGTGGAGGCGGGAGGACTCTCCGCCGCCCAGGATGGTCAGCGCCACGTCGGCGGCGTCGCACTCGCGGGTGCCGTCGTGCGGAAGCCGGTAGGCGGCCATCAGCGCGCGGGCCGGGACCTCCTCGACGATCTCCTCGCGGAGCTGGCCGCCCATGACCTCGGGCAGCGAGCCGTCGCGCGGAGGCTGCTTGCCGTCGTGCGCGGGGATGGTCCCGAAGTACTTCTCGATCCAGGCGAGCGTCTGCTGCGGGTCGATGTCGCCGACCACCGACAGGACGGCGTTGTTGGGCGCGTAGTACGTACGGAAGAACGTACGGGCGTCCTCCAGGGACGCGGCGTCCAGGTCGGCCATGGAGCCGATCGGCGTGTGGTGGTACGGGTGGCCCTCCGGGTAGGCGAGGGCGGTCAGCTTCTCGAACGCCGTGCCGTACGGGACGTTGTCGTACCGCTGGCGGCGCTCGTTCTTGACGACGTCGCGCTGGTTCTCCATGGACTCGTCGTCCAGGGCGGCCAGCAGCGAGCCCATGCGGTCCGCCTCCAGCCACAGCGCGAGCTCCAGCTGGTGGGCGGGCATCGTCTCGAAGTAGTTGGTGCGCTCGAAGCTGGTGGTGCCGTTGAGCGAACCGCCGGCGCCCTGGACGAGCTCGAAGTGCCCGTTGCCCGGTACGCTCGCCGAGCCCTGGAACATCAGGTGCTCGAAGAGGTGAGCCAGACCGGTCCGCCCCTTGACTTCGTGGCGGGAGCCGACGTCGTACCAGAGGCAGACGGCGGCGACCGGAGTCAGGTGATCCTCGGAAAGCACCACGCGCAGGCCGTTGGCCAGCCGGTGCTCGGTCGCTGTCAGGCCGCCGGAGCCGGCCTGAGCTGTGGCCGTGTGACCCATGGGCATGTGGTCCCTTCGATCGCGATGCAGAGATTTCTGTCAGACCTGCCACTGTATGCAAGCGCGTCGGCAACCGGAGAAGTTCCCGGCTTCCCTCCCCGGGCTCCTGCCCGGGGGGACCCCAGGGTCGGAGTCGGCGTTGTCGGTGCCACGGGCCACAATGGTCCGCGTCGACGTCGACACCGGGCGAAACCGGCCGGATCCCCGGCCGGACCGTAGGCCGGACCGGCAGACTTCGGTACGAACCCGTCAGACCAGACCGCCAGACCAGACCGTCAGACCCCGAGTACACCCTTTCTTGGTTAAGGAGCCGCGCAGCGATGGCCCGCCGCAGCACGAAGACCCCGCCGCCGGAGGATTTCGAGGAGAAGATCCTCGACATCGACGTCGTCGACGAAATGCAGGGCTCCTTCCTCGAGTACGCGTACTCGGTGATCTACTCCCGTGCCCTGCCGGACGCCCGCGACGGCATGAAGCCCGTGCACCGGCGCATCGTCTACCAGATGAACGAGATGGGCCTGCGCCCCGACCGCGGGTACGTCAAGTGCGCCCGCGTCGTGGGCGAGGTCATGGGCAAGCTGCACCCGCACGGCGACGCGTCGATCTACGACGCCCTCGTACGCATGGCGCAGCCGTTCTCGATGCGGCTGCCGCTCGTCGACGGCCACGGCAACTTCGGTTCGCTCGGCAACGACGACCCGCCGGCCGCGATGCGTTACACCGAGTGCAAGATGGCCGACGCCACGTCACTGATGACGGAGTCGATCGACGAGGACACCGTCGACTTCGCCGCCAACTACGACGGCCAGGAGCGCGAGCCGGTCGCCCTGCCCGCCGCGTACCCGAACCTGCTGGTCAACGGCGCGTCCGGGATCGCGGTCGGCATGGCCACCAACATGCCGCCGCACAACCTCGGCGAGGTCATCGCGGCCGCCCGGCACTTGATCCGCTACCCGCAGGCGGACCTGGAGGCGCTGATGCGCTTCGTGCCGGGTCCCGACCTGCCGACCGGCGGACGGATCGTGGGCCTGTCCGGCATCAAGGACGCCTACGAGAACGGCCGCGGGACGTTCAAGATCCGCGCGACGGTGGCCGTGGAGAACGTGACCGCCCGCCGCAAGGGCCTGGTCGTCACCGAACTGCCCTTCACGGTCGGTCCCGAGAAGGTCATCGCGAAGATCAAGGACCTCGTCGGTTCGAAGAAGCTCCAGGGCATCGCCGACGTCAAGGACCTCACCGACCGCTCGCACGGCCTGCGCCTGGTCATCGAGATCAAGAACGGCTTCCACCCGGAAGCCGTACTGGAACAGCTCTACAAGCTGACGCCGATGGAGGAGTCCTTCGGCATCAACAACGTCGCGCTGGTCGACGGGCAGCCGCTGACGCTGGGCCTCAAGGAGCTGCTGGAGGTCTACCTCGACCACCGCTTCGAGGTCGTCCGGCGGCGCAGCGAGTTCCGCCGGGGCAAGCGGCGCGACCGCCTGCACCTGGTCGAGGGCCTGCTGGTGGCCCTCATCGACATCGACGAGGTCATCCGGATCATCCGGGACAGCGACAACTCGGCCCAGGCCAAGGAACGGCTGATCGAGCGGTTCTCCCTGAGCGAGATCCAGACGCAGTACATCCTGGACACCCCGCTGCGCCGGCTCACCCGCTTCGACCGGATCGAGTTGGAGTCCGAGCGCGACCGGCTGACCGGCGAGATCGACGAGCTGACCGGGATCCTGGAGTCCGACAGCGAGCTGCGCAAGCTGGTCTCCTCCGAACTGGCCGCGGTCGCGAAGAAGTTCTCCACCGAACGGCGTACGGTCCTGCTGGAGTCGGGTGCCGCGCCGGTCGGGGCGGTTCCGCTGGAGGTCGCGGACGACCCCTGCCGGGTGCTGCTGTCCTCGACGGGCCTGCTGGCGCGTACGGTGACCGCCGAACCGCTGCCGCTGGAGGAGGGCGGGCCCCGCGCCAAGCACGACCTGATCGTCTCGCAGGTCACCGCCACGGCCCGGGCCGAGGTCGGCGTGGTCACCTCCTACGGGCGGCTGCTGCGGCTGTCGGTGATCGACCTGCCGCAGCTGCCGGACACCCACACCGCGCCGAACCTGGCGGGGGGCGCCCCGGTCGCCGAGTTCCTGTCGGGCCTGGAGGCGGACGAGCAGGTGATCTGCCTGCTCTCGCTGGACGAGTCCTCGCAGGGCCTGGCGCTGGGCACCGAGCAGGGCGTGGTCAAGCGGGTCGTGCCGGACTACCCGGCGAACAAGGACGAGCTGGAGGTCATCACCCTCAAGGAGGGCGACCGGATCGTCGGAGCGGTCGAGCTGAGCACGGGCGAGGAGGACCTGGTCTTCATCACCGACGACGCCCAGCTGCTGCGCTACCCGGCGGGGCAGGTGCGTCCGCAGGGCCGCCCGGCGGGCGGCATGGCGGGCATCAAGCTCTCCGAGGGCGCCAAGGTGATCCACTTCTCGGCGGTGGACCCGGGCCGCGAAGCCATGGTGTTCACGGTGGCGGGCTCCCACGGGACGCTGGACGACTCGGTGCTGTCCGGGAAGCTGACCCCGTTCGACCAGTACCCGCGCAAGGGCAGGGCCACCGGCGGCGTGCGCTGCCAGCGGTTCCTCAAGGGCGAGGACGTGCTGACGCTCGCCTGGGCGGGCAACGCCCCGGTCCGCGCGGCGACGGCCACCGGCGCCCCGGCCGATCTGCCGGCGGTCGACCCGCGCCGGGACGGCTCGGGCACCGCCCTGCCTTCCGCCGTCGCGGCGTTGGCGGGGGGCGCGCTGTAGCGGAAGCAGTCGGTTCGGGTGGTACGGACGGGGGACGTACCACCCGAATGCCGACTAGTGTTTTCCCGTTGGTGCTTGTGGTGGGGGCGGGGGAATGCTGATGAGCCGTCAGTCGGGTGGGATGATCGGGGACTGGGCGGAGGCTCAGCGCAGGCAGCAACGGACACAGTTGATCCAGCAGCGCGAGGCCGAGCGCCGACGGCGGGCTTGGGACCGGGACGTGAGCCGGGGCCAACGCGAACAGCAGGCCGCCTACCGGCAACGCCGTGAAGCCGAGGCGCGGAGCCGCACAGAGTGCATAGAGGCCGAGGTCGCGGCGCTGCAGAACCTGCTGGCGCAGGGCTGCCGGGCGACTGCCTTCCGTATGGCCTCGCTGGTGCGGAGCGAGGTGCTCGAACCCTTCCGTCCGGGTCCCTTGGCCCACCCGGTGGCGATGCCTCGCATCGAGCAGTTCCAGCAGCAGAGCAGCGGCATGGCGCTGGGCTCCTACCGGCGGGTGCAGGCGGAGCGCGAGGAGCAGGCCCGGTACGTGCGGGCCCGGCAGAAGGCCCAGTCGGCAGAGACCCGGCGTCAGCAGCAACTGGCAGAGAACCGCCAGCAGTACGAGCGGTGGGCGGCCGCGCAGCTCGCCGCGATCCGGGCACACAACCGCGGGCTGGACGAGCTGGCCGCCGCCCTGCGGACCGGGGACGCCGAGGCGGCGGTCGAGTACTTCTCGGCCGCCCTGTACGCGTCCGCGGCATGGCCCGAGAACCTGCCCCGGCAGGTGTCCGCCGCGTACGACCGGGCGGCCCGGCAGCTGGTGCTGGACTGGGAGCTGCCGCGCTTCGAGGTGGTACCGGAGACCAAGGCGGTCCGGTACGTGCCGAGCACGGACCAGGACAAGGAGACCGCCCGCCCCGTCACGCAGCGCCGGGCGCTGTACCGGGACCTGCTGGCGCAGTGCGTGCTGCTGGTGCTGCGCGAGCTGTACGCGGCGGACGAGTTCGGCGCGCTGGACTCGGTGGTCGTCAACGGGTTCGTGGACGACCATGATCCGGTGACGGGGCGGGAGGCGCAGATCGTCCTGGCCACCGTGCGGGCCGAGCGCGAGGCTTTCGCCGGGCTGCGCCTGGAGCAGGTGAGCGCGGTGGACTGCCTGCTCGACGGGCTGGGCGGGCAGCTGTCGGCCCGGCCGGACCAGCCGGCGGCGGTACGGCCCGGGCGCAGGCCCGGCGAGGTCGGTGGCGTCGTCAGCCACGGCGGGCACGCGGGCGGCGGCGAGGAGGAGCCCGACCTGTTCACCATGGACCCGATCGCCTTCGAGAACCTGGTCGCCGAGCTGTTCCGGGCGATGGGCATGGAAGCGGTGACCACGCAGCGGTCGGGTGACGGCGGCGTGGACGTGGAGGCGCTGGACCCGGCGCCGATCCGGGGCGGGCGGATCGTCGTCCAGGTCAAGCGCTACCGCAACACGGTCCCGCCGACGGCGGTGCGGGACCTGTACGGCACGGTCCAGGACAGGGGGGCGAACAAGGGGGTGCTGGTCACCACCGCGTCCTTCGGGCCGGGGTCGTACACCTTTGCCAACGGCAAGCCCCTGGAGTTGGTTCCCGGGACCGAACTGGTGGCGCTGCTCCACCAGCACGGGCTACGGGGCCGCCTGGGCGACGGCGGCCGCCCGGCGGCCGGGGCGGAGCGCGGTGCGGCGTCGACGCCCACCCCCGCTCCGACGCCCACCCCCGCTCCGGCGTCCACGCCCGTGACGGACCCGGCCGCGTACAACGTCCTCGGCATGTCATGGTCCGGCAGCGTCGCGCTGGACGTCTGCGCGCTGGTCTGCGAGGGCAGCCGGGTGCTGAGCGAGGACCACTTCGTCTTCTTCAACAACCTCCGGACCCCCGACGGTTCCGTGCGGTCCGGGACGCACACGGCGCCCGACAAGGCGGCCGTGGAGGTCGACTTCGACGCCCTGCCGGAGCGCGCCGACCGCCTGGTGCTCGTCGCGGCCGTAGACCCGGAGGTCAATCCGGACGCCGACCTCGCCGGTTTCACCGAGGCCCGGATCCGCCTCCTCGACTCCGCCGGCCAGGAACTCGACCAGCTGGAGGTCTCCGACGGGCGGCACGGCGAGACCGCCCTGGTGCTGGGCTCCTTCCGTCGCCGCCCGGGCGGCGACTGGAAGTTCGTGATCGGCGGCAAGGGCTACCGCGGTGGCCTGGGCGACCTGCTCGGCGACTTCGGCATCGAGGTCGCCTGAGCCCTTCCAGCCACTCGGGCCCTGTCGGGGCTAGTAGCTCTGCTCCGGCTCGTCGGCGCAGGTGTCGTCGGGCGCGGCGTCCTCTTCCCGGACGGGCCGGGCGGCGTACCGCAGCACGCCCCACATGCTCTCGGGGCTCAGCCGTCGCGGCTGCGGCTCGCGGCAGGCGTCCAGTTCGCGGAGCAGGCCGGCGCCGTCCATGTCGGAGCCGATCAGGACCAGCTGCGTCAGCCGTGCCGCGCCCCGCGGCCAGGGGGCGGTGGCGAAGCGCAGGAAGCGGCCCACGGCATGGACCTCGTGGCGTTCCTCGTGCCCGGGGACGCCGAAGTAGACGTAGCCCTTGATCCGGTAGAGGCCGGCCGGGCGGCGGTCGAGGAAGTCGATGAACCGGCGCGGGTTCATCGCCTGCTCCGATACGAATTCCACGCTCTCGTACCGGGCGTGGACGTGCCCGGCGTGGCCGTCCTCGTCGTCCGCGGCTTCGCCTGCCAGCAGGTCCTCGAAGGACAGCTGGCCCCGCGGCTCGGTCCAGGGACGGCGGTCGAAGAGCAGTTCGGGGTCGACGCGCCCGTGGTCGACGGTCACCACCGGGGTACCGGGTCCGCACACCGCGGCGAGTTCCGCCACGATGCGGGTCCGCTCGGCGGCGTCGATCCGGTCGGTCTTGTTCAGGACCACGAGGTCGGCGACCGCGAGGTGGCGGTCGGTCTCCGGGTGCCGGGCCCGCGTCGCGTCGAACTCCGCGGCGTCCACGACCTCCACCGTTCCGCCGTAGCGGATCGCCGAGTTCTCGCTGGCCATCAGCATCCGGATCAGTTCCTGCGGTTCGGCCAGGCCGCTGGCCTCGATGACGATGACGTCGATCCGGTGCGCGGGGGCGGAGAGCTTCTCCAGGTACGCGTCGAGTTCGCTTCCGTCGACCGCGCAGCACAGGCAGCCCCCGCCGAGCGAGACCATCGAGTCGCCGAGCTGCCCGGCCACCGCCATCGCGTCGATCTCGATCGTGCCGAAGTCGTTGACGACGACTCCGATGCGCGTGCCGCCGCGGTGGGCGAGGAGATGGTTGAGCAGGGTGGTCTTGCCGGATCCGAGGAATCCGGCGAGGACCACGACGGGGATGGTGGGAGCGCTCCGGTCGGGCTGCCTGGTGGTGGGTGATGTCGGGTGCACCCGGCCGATCGTAGTCAGCCGAGGGCGGGGACCGGCTGGGGCGGGGTGGGGCCGCTGTAGCGGGCGGTGGGACGGATGATCTTCGAGTCGGCGGCCTGTTCGAGGACGTTCGCGCTCCAGCCGACGACGCGGGCCGCGCAGAACGTCGGGGTGAACATCTCGCGCGGCAGCCCGCACAGTTCCATGACGACGCCCGCGTAGAACTCCACGTTGGTGTGCAGCTCACGGTGCGGCTTGAGTTCGGCGAGGATCTCCTCGACGTGCCGTTCGACCTCGACGGCGAAGTCCACCAGCGGCCCGCCGAACTGCCGGGCGATGTCCCTCAGCATCCGCGAACGCGGGTCCTCGGTGCGGTAGACGGGGTGGCCGAAGCCCATGATCCGGTCCCCGGCCAGGACGCGTTCGCGGATCCACGGGTCGATCCGGTCCGCCGTGCCGATCGCGTCGAGGGTATCCAGGGCCCGGCTCGGGGCGCCCCCGTGCAGCGGACCGGAGAGTGCCCCGATCGCCCCGGTCAGGCAGGCGGCGACATCGGCGCCCGTGGAGGCGATGACGCGGGCGGTGAAGGTGGAGGCGTTGAAGCCGTGGTCGATCGTGGAGATCAGGTACTGCTCGACCGCGCGGGCCTTGGCCGGCTCGGGCTCCTGCCCGGTCAGCATGTAGAGGTAGTTGGCGGCGTACGGGAGGTCGTCCCGCGGGTCCACCGGCTCCAGGCCCTGCCCGAGCCGGTGCAGCGCGGTGAGCAGCGTCGGCACGGCGGCGCAGGCGGCGAGCGCGTCGGCCTCCCGGCGGTCGGGGCTCAGGTCGTAGACGGGCCGGAAGCCGGCGGAGGCACCGAGCAGGGAGAGCGCCGTGCGCAGGCCCGCGAGCGGGCCGGACAGGGCGGTGGCCCGGGCGAGGGCGGGCAGGGCGTCGCGGACCTCGACGGGCAGGTGGCGCAGCGGGGCGATCTCGGCGGCGAAGGCGGCGCGCTCGGCGGCGTCCGCGGGCAGGGCGCCCCGGAACATCAGCTGCCACACGTCCTCGAAGCTGCGGCTGGTGGCGAGCTCGACGGCCGAGTACTGGCGGTAGTGGTAGAAGCCTTCGAGGCCTCGGACGTCCCCGAGCTGCGTCTCGGTGACCACGACTCCCGCGAGTCCGCGGGGTACTTCGACGGTGAGGTTCATGGATCGACCATCCATCATGGATTCAATCCTTGTCAATATTGATTGAATCAATCTATGTAGGGTGTCCGTCATGAACGAGCAGGCGGACGGCGAGCGACGGCTCACCACCCAGCAGGCGGCGGAAGCGCTCGGAGTGAAGCCCGCGACCGTGTACGCGTACGTGAGCCGGGGCCAGCTGACCAGCCGCCGGGACCCGGTCGGCCGCGGCAGCAGCTTCGACGCGCGCGAAGTCGAGGCACTGGCCCGGCGCAACCGGCGCGAGGCGGCAGGTCCCCCGGCCGCCCCGGGAGAACTCTCGGTCCGGACCTCCCTCACCCTGATCGAGGACGACCGGTACTACTTCCGCGGCGTGGACGCGGTCGAACTGGCCTCGCGGCACCGCTACGAGGAGGTCGCGGAGTGGCTCTGGACCGGGAAGCCGGCCCCCGGCGCCCGGTTCACCGCACCGCCGGAGCCCCTGGCGGCCGCGCGCCGCTCGGTGGCGGCGCTGCCCGAGCACAGCGGTCCCGTCGACCGGCTCCGGGTGGCGGTCGCCGCCGCGGCCGTGGCGGATCCGCTGCGGTTCGACCTATCCGAGACCGCCGTACTGGGCGCCGCACGCGGCCTGATCCCGACGCTGGTCGGCGCGCTGCCCGAGGTGGGGCCCGCCCAGTGGGGCGGTGACGCCAGACTGGCCCGGCGGCTGTGGTCCCGGCTCACACCCCTGGAGCCCGACCCGGACGCCCTGGCGGTGCTGGACCTCGCGCTGGCCCTCCTGGCCGACCACGACCTGGCCGCCTCCACCCTGGCCGTCCGCGTGGCGGCGTCCGCGCGGGCCCACCCGTACGCGGCGGTCTCGGCCGGACTCGGGGCCCTCGAAGGGCCCCTGCACGGAGCCGCCGGGCGGCTGGCCCACATGATGCTGGTGGAGGTCCTGGAGCGGGGCGCGGCGGCGCCGGTGGTGGCGGAGTACCTGCGGGCGGGACGCCGGGTACCGGGACTCGGCCACCGGCTCTACCGGGGGCAGGACCCGCGCGCCGGGGCGCTGTTCGCGCGGCTGGAGCAACTGCCTCAGGCCTCCCCCGCACTCCGGGCGGCGCAGGACGTTGCCGAGGTGATGGCCCGCCACGGCGGCGGCCTCTACCCCAACGTCGACCTGGCGGTGGCGGTGCTGACGGTGTCGTACGCCATGCCGGCCGAGGCGGGCGAGACGGTGTTCGCGGTGTCCCGGACGGCGGGCTGGATCGCCCACGCCCTGGAGGAGTACCAGGAGCGCCCGCTCCGCATGCGCCCGAGTGGCCACTACACCGGCCCGCGGCCACCCCGCCCCCTTCCGTGACGGGTGGGCCGGGCCCCACGGCCGGCGGACTGCGACGTCCCTCACTCCGGCCGCCCTACCGGAGCCGATGAGCAGCCCGCACCACCGGTGGACCGGCCGGCCGTGCACCCCGCCGAGGACCTCCGGTTCCCGCCCCGGCCCGGCGCCGCGACCGCCGACGTCCCCGCGGGCAGCGGCGTCCGGAGCGGCTCCGGCCCGCCCCCGGCGGACCGACCGCAGCGCGGACCGGGATTCCGCTTGTGCCGAAGCCGACCTACGGTGCTACCCATGCGGTTCCTCCTCACCGGCGCTCGGCGCCTCGGGCTGCCCAGACGGGCCGTCTCGCAGATCCTGCTGACGCAGCTCGCCATCGCCGCCGGGGTGGCGGTGCTGGCCACCGGGCTGTTCCTGGCGCCGCTCGGCTCGCAGCTCGACGACCAGGCCATGCGCCGGGCCCTCGCGATCGCCCAGAGCGCGGCGGCCGACCCGGCGCTGGCCACCGGCCTGCTGGACTCCGCCCCCGTCCCGGACAGCCCGGTGCAGGCGGCTGCCGAGCGCATCCGCCGGGCGACGGGCGCCGAGTACGTGGTCGTCGTGGACCTGAACGGGATCCGCCGCTCCCACCCCAGCCCCGACCGCATCGGGAAGCCGGTCTCCACCGACCCGGGCGACGCCCTCGCCGGCCGCGAGGTGATGGAGATCGACGAAGGCACCCTGGGCCGCTCGGCCCGCGGCAAGGTGCCGTTGGTCGCCGCCGACGGGGAGATCGTCGGCGCCGTTTCGGTCGGCATCGCCTACGACAGCGTCCGGGAGCGGCTGATCGGTGCCATCCCGGGCCTGCTCGCCTACGCCGGCGGCGCCCTCGCGGCCGGGGCACTCGCCGCCTACCTGCTCTCCCGCAAGATCCAGCGGCAGACCCGCGACCTGGCCTTCTCGGACATCTCCGCCCTGCTCGCCGAGCGGGAGGCCATGCTGCACTCCATCCGCGAAGGCGTGATCGCGCTCGACCGCGACGGCCGCGTCCGCCTGGTCAACGACGAAGCCGCCCGGCTGCTGGGCCTCGCGCCGCACTCCGCCGACGCGCTCTCCGGGCGCGCGCTGGACGACGTACTCGGCGCGGGCCGCACCGCCGACGTCCTCTCGGGCCGGGTCACCGGCCGCGACCTGCTGACCGTCCAGGGCTCCCGGGTGCTGGTGGCCAACCGGATGCCGACCGAGGACGGCGGCGCCGTCGCCACCCTGCGCGACCGCACCGAGCTGGAGCACCTGGCCCGGGAGCTGGACTCCACCCGAGGCCTGATCGAAGCCCTGCGCGCGCAAGACCACGAGCACGCCAACCGGCTCCACACCCTCCTCGGCCTGCTGGAGCTCGGCCTCCACGACGAGGCGGCGGAGTTCGTGACCGAGGTCGCCGGAGTGCACCGCAGCACCGCCGAACAGGTCACCGAGAAGGTCCGCGACCCGCTGCTGGCCGCCCTCCTCGTGGGCAAGGGCGCGGTCGCCGCCGAGCGGGGCGTCTCCCTGCGCCTCGCCGACCGCACCTTGCTCCCGGACGGCCTCATCGATCCGGGCGGCCTCGTGACCATCACGGGCAACCTCGTCGACAACGCCCTGGACGCGGCCTCGGCCTCGGCGGCGCCCTGGGTCGAGGTGGAGCTCCGCGCCGAAGGGCGCTCGGCGCTGCTCCACGTCCGGGACAGCGGCCCCGGCGTCCCCGCCGGCCACCGCGAGGAGATCTTCACCGAGGGCTGGTCGACCAAGCAACCCTCTGCGCACCGCGAACGCGGACTGGGGCTCGCTCTGGTGCGCCGCCTGGCCGAGCGGCAGGGCGGCACGGTCCGGGCCGGCGGGACAGCGGACGGAGGGGCGGAGTTCTCCGTCGTACTCCCGGAGGCCCTGCGATGAACGAGACCCCGATGCACGTATTGGTCGTCGACGACGACATGCGTGTTGCCCGGATCAACGCGGCGTACGTGGCGAAGGTTCCCGGTTTCCGGGTTTCCGCCGAAGTCCACTGCGCGGCCGAGGCGATGGAGTTCCTGGAGTCCCATCCGGTCGACCTGATCCTCCTGGACCACTACCTCCCCGACGAGAACGGCCTGGACCTGGTGCGTCGCCTGCGCCAGAACGGCCACCGCACCGACGTCATCATGGTCACCGCCGCCCGGGACCTGTCCACCGTCCAGGCCGCCATGCGCCTCGGCGCCCTCCAGTACCTCGTCAAGCCGTTCACCTTCACCGGGCTCCGCACCCGGCTGGAGGCGTACCGGGCCCTGCGGCACGCCCTGGAGGCCGGCGGCGAGGCCGAACAGGCCGAGGTGGACCGCCTGTTCGGCGCGCTGGCGGCGGCCGAAAGCCCCAACGACCTGCCCAAGGGCCACTCGCCGACCACCGCCGAACTGGTCCGCCAGGTCCTGCGCACCGCGGCCGGGCCGCTGTCGACCCAGCAGATCGCCGACCGGGCGGGCATCAGCCGCCAGACCGCCCAGCGCTACCTCAAGCTGCTGGACCGCTCCGGCCGGGTCACGCTCGCCCTGCGCTACGGCGAGACCGGCCGCCCGGAACACCGCTACAGCTGGCGGCCCCAGGACCGCGGCCCGGCGTAGGGCCCGTCCGGGCGCCGGAGAAGACCGCCCGGGCAGGGACCGGCGCCGTCACACCGCGCCCGCCCCGGTCAGCGACCGGACCTCCGTCTCCGCGTGCTTCGCCGCGTCCGGTGCCTCCGCCGAGGTGAGCGTGCCCAGCCAGCCCGCGAGGAACCCGAGCGGGATCGACACGATCCCGGGGTTCTGGAGCGGGAAGTACTGGAAGTCCGCTCCCGGGAACAGGGACTCCGGACTGCCGGAGACCACCGGGGACAGCACGACCAGCACCACCGCCGGCACCAGCCCCCCGTACACGGCCCAGACCGCACCCCGCGTGGTGAACTCCCGCCAGAACAGCGAGTACAGCAGCACGGGCAGGTTGGCGGACGCGGCCACCGCGAAGGCCAGCCCGACCAGGAACGCCACGTTCAGGTCCTGGGCCAGCAACCCCAGTGCGATCGCCATCGCCCCGATCCCGACAGCCGCGGCCTTGGCCACCGCCACCTCGCTGCGCTGCCGGCCGTGGCGGTGCTTGAGCGACGCGTACAAGTCGTGCGCGACAGAGGCCGAGGACGCGAGGGTGATCCCGGCGACCACCGCGAGGATGGTCGCGAAGGCGATGGCAGCGACGAAGGCGAACAGCACCGCGCCGCCGGTGGAATCGAGGCCCCCGCCCAGGTAGCCCGCGAGCAGCGGAACCGCCGTGTTCCCGGAGGCGTTGGACGCCCGTACCCGGCCGGGCCCGAGCAGCGCGGCCGCTCCGAACCCGAGCACGATGGTCATCAGGTAGAACCCGCCGATCAGCGCGATGGCCCAGACGACGGACCGCCGCGCCGCGCGCGCCGTGGGCACGGTGTAGAAGCGGGACAGGATGTGCGGAAGGCCGGCCGTGCCCAGGACGAGGGCGAGGCCCAGACTGATGAAGTCGAAGCGAGCGGTCCAGTCCGCCCCGTACTTGAGGCCGGGGCCGAGGAACCGGGCGCCGTGGCCGCTGCGCTCGGCGGCGCTGGTCAGAAGCTGGTTGACGTCACCGTGGAAGCGCAGCAGCACCAGTACGGTCAGGGTGATCGCGCCGCCCATCAGCAGCACGGCCTTGACGATCTGGATCCAGGTGGTGGCCCGCATGCCGCCGAACGACACGTAGACCACCATGAGCGCGCCGACACCGATCACGGTCAGGGTCTTGGCGGCGGTGCCCGAACCGCCGATCAGTAGCCCTACCAGACTGCCGGCGCCGACCATCTGCGCGACGAGGTACAGCACGGACACCACCACCGAGGAGGTGCCGGCGGCGATCCGGACCGGCCTTTGGCTCATCCGGGCCGCGACCACGTCGGCGAGGGTGAACCGCCCGCAGTTGCGGACCAGTTCGGCGACCAGGAAGAGGACCACCAGCCACGCGACGAGGAATCCCACCGAGTACAGCATGCCGTCGTAGCCGAACAGGGCGATGAGGCCGGAGATGCCGAGGAAGGAGGCGGCCGACATGTAGTCGCCGGCGATGGCGAACCCGTTCTCCAGCGGGGAGAACAGGCGCCCGCCGGCGTAGAACTCCTCCGCCGAGCCGTGCCGGTTGCGGCTCACCCAGGTGGTGATGCCCAGGGTGATCGCGATGAAGACGCTGAACAGGACCAGCGCGAGGGCCTGGTGTTCGGTGCTCAACGGCCCTCCTCCCGGGCGAGGTCGTGCTGCCGGCCCCGTTCCTGTTCGAAGACCGTCCAGCGCAGGTCGAGCGCGGCCCGGTCGCGGCGCAGCCGCGCGTGCCGGGCGTAGGCCCAAGTCAGGAGGAAGGTGGTGAGGAACTGGCCGAGGCCCGCGAGCAGTGCCACGTTGACCGCGCCCACGACGGGCCGGGCCATCAGGCCGGGCGCCGCGGTGGCGGCGACCACGTAGGCGACGTACCAGAGGAAGAAGCCGGCGGTCGCGGGGATGACGAACCCCCGGTAGCGGCTTCGCACTTCCCGGAAGGCCTCGCTGCGCTGCACTTCGAGGTAGATGTCGCGGGCGCCGGGTGCGGACCGGTCGTCGGCCGCCCGGCTCGCGGGATCCGTCGCGGCGCCCTCGTCCCAGCCGACTGCCGGCGCGTCGTACCAGGGGTCGTCCAGCCGGATCGTTCCGGCATCACGACCTTCGTGCTTGTCCACCGAACTCTCCTTGTCCGCGACCGCATTGGCCGCGCGCCACAAGGATGGGGCAATGGGGGCTTTCCGGACGGCCTTACCGGCGCTCTTCACTCGTTCAGGTGATGGGCGAAGAGCGCCGGGGCCCCGGGATCGGCCCGGGAACGGCTCAGGCGTCGATGCGCGAGCGGTCCAGGGTCGCGGCGGAGCCGGTGATGAACTCCTTGCGCGGGGCGACCTCGTTGCCCATGAGGAGGTCGAAGACCGACTCGGCGGAGTCCAGGTCGCCGATGTTGATCCGGCGCAGCGTCCTGTGGCGCGGGTCCATGGTGGTCTCCGCGAGCTGGTCGGCGTCCATCTCGCCGAGGCCCTTGTAGCGCTGGATGGCGTCCTTGTAGCGGATGTTCTTGCGCTGATACTCCAGCAGCGTCTGGCGCAGCTCGTTGTCCGAGTACGTGTAGACGTACTTGTCCTGGCCCTTCTTGGGCTGGACGAGTTCGATCCGGTGCAGCGGCGGCACGGCCGCGAAGACCCGCCCCGCCTCGACCATCGGCCGCATGTACCGCTGGAAGAGCGTGAGCAGCAGGCACCTGATGTGCGCGCCGTCCACATCGGCGTCGACGAGCAGGACGATCTTGCCGTAGCGGGCGGCGTCGATGTCGAAGGTCCGGCCCGAGCCGGCTCCTATGACCTGGATGATCGCGCCGCACTCGGCGTTCTTGAGCATGTCCGAGACCGAGGACTTCTGGACGTTGAGGATCTTGCCGCGGATCGGCAGGAGCGCCTGGAACTCGGAGTTGCGGGCGAGCTTGGCCGTGCCGAGGGCCGAATCGCCCTCGACGATGAACAGCTCACTGCGGTCGACGTCGTCACTGCGGCAGTCGGCCAGCTTGGCGGGCAGCGAGGAGGACTCCAGCGCGGTCTTGCGGCGCTGGGCCTCCTTGTGCTGGCGGGCCGCGATACGGGTCCGGGCGGCCGCGACGATCTTCTCCATGACGGCGCGGGCCTGCTGCTTGTCGTCGCGCTTGGTGGAGGTCAGGAACGCCTTGAGTTCCCTGGCGACCACGGCGGCGACGATGCGGGTGGCCGCGGAGGTCCCGAGGACCTCCTTGGTCTGGCCTTCGAACTGCGGCTCGGCGAGGCGGACGGTGACGACCGCCGTCATGCCCTCCATCGCGTCGTCCTTGACCACGTCGTCCTCGGCGACGCGCAGCAGCTTCGCCGAGCGCAGCACCTCGTTGACGGTCTTGGCGACCGAACGCTCGAATCCGGAGACGTGGGTGCCGCCCTTGGGCGTGGCGATGATGTTCACGAAGGACTTGACGTTGGTCTCGTACCCCGTGCCCCAGCGCAGGGCGATGTCGACGCCGAGCTCGCGGGTGACCTCGGTGGGGGTCATGTGACCGCGCTCGTCCAGGACGGGGACGGTCTCCTTGAACGTCCCGGTGCCGGTCAGCCGCAGCACGTCGCAGACGGCCTTGTCCTGGGCGAGGTACTCGCAGAACTCGCTGATGCCGCCGTCGAAGCGGAAGACCTCCTCGGTCTTACCGGCGCCGTCGATGGCCCGCTCGTCGCGGACGACGAGCGTCAGGCCGGGAACGAGGAAGGCCGTCTGGCGGGCGCGCTGGTAGAGCGTCTCCAGGTTGAGCCGGGCGTCCTTGAGGAAGATCTGGCGGTCGGCCCAGTAGCGGACCCGGGTGCCCGTCTTGCCCTTGGCGATCCGCTTGGTCTTGCGCAGGCCGTTGGCGGGGTCGAAGGGGCTGTCGGGGCCCTGTTCGGTGAACATCCCGGGCACACCGCGGCGGAAGCTGATGGCGTGCGTCGAGCTGCCGCGGTCGACCTCGACGTCGAGCCGGGCGGAGAGCGCGTTGACGACCGAGGCGCCGACCCCGTGCAGGCCGCCGGAGGCCGCGTAGGAGCCGCCGCCGAACTTGCCGCCGGCGTGCAGCTTGGTCATGACGACCTCGACGCCCGAGAGGCCGGTCTTGGGCTCGACGTCGACGGGGATGCCGCGGCCGTTGTCGCGGACCTCGACGGAGGAGTCCTCGTGGAGGATCACCTCGATGTGGTCGCAGTAGCCGCCCAGGGCCTCGTCGACGGAATTGTCGATGATCTCCCACAGGCAGTGCATCAGGCCTCGGCTGTCGGTCGAGCCGATATACATGCCGGGGCGCTTGCGGACGGCCTCAAGACCTTCGAGGACGAGCAGGTGCCGCGCGGTGTAGTTGGAACCGTCCCGGTCTGCTCCGGACAGCAGCGCGCTGGAAGGCACGGACGTGTCGGCGGTCACGCAGTTCGCTCCTCGCTGAATTTCTTTTCTGGCCCGGTTGGGCGCAGGGGTGGCTCGGTCGCCCGTCAGAGGGTACCGAGGCCTGGTAGAGCCGATGCAACGCCACCCTCGTCGCTTCCCCAGCCTAGTGCAGATCCGCACGGATGTTCGATCCCCCGAGGGGGTGACGCAAACATCACGTTCCCTTCGACGCATGAACCATTTAGGGTTCGGGCACGTCCTCATGAACAACCGGCGCTCATGCCGGCGAGGACGGAACTGCAACAAGCGAACGACTGACAACGCGAAACCGTAAAGCAACGCAATACGGCTCCTTCGCCGCCAACCGGCAACAGCCGGCCAGCTTCGGAAGGAAGTTTCGAAAGAAAGCCGCGAGCGGGAACGTTTTCGGCCTGGTTGGATGTTGACCCTGGTACGACAGCTCGTCGAGCTAGAGAAGAGGCGACGTGACTACTGTTCTGACACCCGCGACCCCGCTGACGGCCGCTGACCGATGCGACCGTTGCGGCGCCCAGGCATATCTGCGCGTCGTCCTGCTGAGCGGTGGTGAACTGCTCTTCTGCGCCCACCACGGGCGTAAGTTCGAGCCGGAACTCAAGAAGATCGCCGCGGAAATACAGGATGAGACCGAGCGGCTTACGTCCGCTCCGGCTGCCAATGCCGCCGACACCGAGGACCGCTGACACAGGCCTACCCTCGCATCCGACGAGCCAGGACCGGCCAGGCCGGTCGACGGGCGGCTCCCCCTGAGACCCAGGGGGAGCCGCCCGTCCTCATTTCCGCCGGTGCGCCGAGGGGCCGGCGGGCAGCCCCTAGAGCCCTTCGAGGGGGGCTGGGCGGCGCGCTGAGCCCCTCGGGGCGCCCGCCACGGGCTGCTGCCGATCGACGCGCTGCACGGCCCTCTCGGAGCCGCTCACGAAGCCGGCCATCGCGGAGATCCGGGTGTACACCCCCGGACTGTCGGCGCGCCCGCAGCCCCGCCCCCAGGACACCAGGCCGATGAGCCGCCCCTGGGCGACGAGCGGGCCGCCGCTGTCGCCCTGACACGCGTCCTTGCCGCCCTCCTGCTCTCCCGCGCACACCATGGACTCCGGCAGGTACTGCCCGTCCGAGTCGCCCGGGTACGCCTTGGCGCAGACCTCGTCCGACAGCACCGTGACGTGCGCGGCGCGCAGCCCGTAGGCGTAGTCGCCGAACCCGCTCGTGTCCCCCCAGCCGTACACGGCCGCCTGCGTGCCGGGCTCGTACGCCGGATGCCCGGCCGCGGCCATGGGGAGCACGTACTGGGCCGGGACCGCCTCGGCGAGTTCCAGCACCGCGATGTCCCCCGCGTTGCTCTTGGGGTCGTACTCCGGGTTCACCCGGGCCGACCGCACGGCGATCTCGCGCCCGTCGGACGCCCGCAGCTCCGTACGCCCCGTGATCACCCGCAGGTCGGGCACCGCCTCGACGGGACCGCCCAGCACCTGCCGCCCGAGGCAGTGCGCGGCGGTCACCACCTTGGCCGGGGCGACGAGGACGCCGCCGCAGAACTGGCCGCCCCGCGTACCTCCGAACCGGTCACGGCTGGCCAGGGCCACGACCCACGGGCTGTCCGCCACCTTCACCGGCTGGCCGCCGATCACCACCCCGTCCGCCGCCGCCCGGGGCAGCTGGGCCGGATGCGCCGCGGCCGCTCCCGCCACCAGCGTCAGCACGCCCGCCAGGGCACGGGCAAAGAAACGACGCATGAGGCCTCCTGACTCCGGGTGTGCATGACTCCACCCAGAGTGGGATGCCCGGTGGCCGTGCGCACCCGCGCGGCCACCAGCGCCGCCCTGCGCCGTACGCGGGCGGGCCGGTCAGTCGAGGTAGTCGCGCAGGACCTGGGAACGGGACGGGTGGCGCAGCTTCGACATGGTCTTGGACTCGATCTGGCGGATCCGCTCGCGGGTGACCCCGTAGACCTTGCCGATCTCGTCCAGCGTCTTGGGCTGCCCGTCGGTCAGGCCGAAGCGCATCGACACCACGCCCGCCTCGCGCTCGCTGAGCGTGTCGAGCACCGAGTGCAGCTGCTCCTGCAGGAGCGTGAAGCTGACGGCGTCGGCCGGGACCACGGCCTCGGAGTCCTCGATGAGGTCACCGAACTCGCTGTCGCCGTCCTCGCCCAGCGGGGTGTGCAGGGAGATCGGCTCGCGGCCGTACTTCTGGACCTCGATGACCTTCTCGGGGGTCATGTCGAGTTCCTTGGCCAGCTCCTCCGGGGTGGGCTCGCGGCCCAGGTCCTGGAGCATCTGGCGCTGCACGCGGGCCAGCTTGTTGATCACTTCGACCATGTGCACGGGGATGCGGATGGTGCGGGCCTGGTCGGCCATGGCGCGGGTGATCGCCTGCCGGATCCACCAGGTCGCGTAGGTGGAGAACTTGTAGCCCTTGGTGTAGTCGAACTTCTCGACGGCACGGATCAGGCCCAGGTTCCCCTCCTGGATCAGGTCCAGGAAGAGCATGCCGCGGCCGGTGTAGCGCTTGGCGAGCGAGACCACGAGGCGGAGGTTGGCCTCCAGCAGGTGGTTCTTGGCCCGGCGGCCGTCCTCCGCGATGATCTCCAGCTCGCGCTTGAGCTTGGGCGCCAGCTTGTCCGAGTTCGCCAGCTTGTCCTCGGCGAAGAGGCCCGCCTCGATCCGCTTGGCGAGCTCGACCTCCTGCTCGGCGTTGAGGAGGGGAACCTTGCCGATCTGCTTGAGGTAGTCCTTGACGGGGTCGGCGGTGGCGCCGGCCACGGCGACCTGCTGCGCCGGGGCGTCGTCCTCGTCGTCCGAGATGACGAAGCCCTTGTTCTCGCCGCCGTCGTCCTCCTCCTCGGACTCGGCCTTGACGGCGGGCCCCTCCTCCGGGGTCTCCTCGTCGGCTTCGTCCGCGTCCTTCTTCGCCGCGGTCTTCTTCGCCGCCGCCTTCTTGGCCGTGGCCTTCTTCGCAGGCGCGGTCTTCTTGGCCGCCGCCTTCTTCGCCGCGGTCTTCTTCGCGGCGGGTTCGGCTGCGGGTTCTTCCACCAGGGCGTCGGCGGCGTCCGGCACCGCCGTCGCGGGGTCCGCCGTCGCGGGGTCCGCCGTCGCGGGCTCCGATGCCGCGGGCTCGGCGGCCCGCGCGGCCTCCGTCTTCGCCGCCACGGTCTTGGTCGCCGTCCGCTTGGCCGGGCTCTTCGCTGCGACGCTCTTGCGGGGGGTGCGCTTGGGCGACTCCGCGGCACTGACCATCAGCGTCACACCCTCTTCCTCGAGGATCTGGTTGAGGCTGCGCAGAACATTCTTCCACTGGGTCGCAGGAATCTGGTCAGCCTCGAAGGCCCGACGCACGTCATCGCCGGCGATCTGCCCCTCGGCCTTGCCCCGCTCGATGAGCGCCATCACAGACTCGGAATCGGCGATCTCCGGCGGGAGCGTACGGGATGTGCTGGCCGACACGAACAACCTCTCGGAACGATGGGAACGGCTTCCGACCCCGGCCTGGTGGTGCTGGACCGTGGCCGACGACCACCGACTGGGAATGGGCCGGGGGCGCGGGCAGGGGCCGGGGAGCTGCACAGCACCCGCAAGGGGCTGTCTTCCCTCCGTCGGCCATCACCTCTTGAGTCATCGCGTGACGTCGCGGAGCGTTACGCCCAATCTTCGTGGCCCGAGTCACACCACTTTTCCGTCAATGCCGGTCATACGGTCATACGCGCACTTCGCGAGGCTGTCCGTCAGGCTGCGCCGAGTGCCCCCACACCGGTGGGGGGGGGGGGGGCGGGGGCCCCCCCCCCCGGGGGGGGCCCCCCCCGGGGGCCCCCCCCCGGGGCCCCCCGCCCCCCCCCCCGGGGGGGGCGCCCCCCCGGCCTCCGGCGGAGACCGCGCCCGG
>NZ_JBITDH010000012.1:0-129972 GCF_044454045.1 Streptomyces sp. NPDC051578 | reverse complement strand
AGACCGCCGCCTACGGCCACTTCGGCCGTGAGCTGCCGGACTTCACCTGGGAGCGCACCGACCGCGTCGACGCCCTGCGCGCCGCCGCCGGCCTGTAAGCGTCACGCCTGCACACGAGGCCCCGGACCCTGCGGTCCGGGGCCTCGCGCATGCCCGGGTGTCAGTGGCGTTTGGTAAGAATGCTGGTGTGAGCAGCACGGACGAGTCGGGTCAGCGGGGCGGGGAGAGGGATCCCGGCGGCCCGCCGGAGCAGCTCGCGCTCATCCGGGACATCGTGGCAGAGGCGAAGGCCAAAGCACCCAAGGCCAAGCCCCGGACCTGGCGCGGGGCCGCCCTCGCCGAGGAACTGCCCGTCGCCCGCGTCCTGGTCAACAAGGGCGTGCTCCACCTGGACCAGCTGTGGGACTACGCCGTGCCCGCCGAGCTGGCCGAGGCCGCGCAACCGGGCGTACGGGTCCGCGTCCGCTTCGGCGCGGGCGCCCACCAGGTGCACGGCGGGCGCCGCGAGGGCGGCGGACTGATCGACGGCTACATCATCGAGCGGCGCGCCGAGTCCGACTACAACGGGGCCCTGGCTGCCCTGGCCCAGGTCGTCTCGCCCGAGGTCGTGCTCACCCCCGGCCTGCTGGCGCTGGCCCGGGCCGTCGCCGACCGCTACGCGGGCAGCCTCGCCGACGTCCTCCAGCTCGCCCTGCCCCCGCGCCGGGCCGCCGCCGAGGCGAAGCCCTCGCCGGAGCCGCTGCCGCCGCCCCCGGCGCCCGAGCCCGGCGGCTGGCAGCGGTACGGGGCCGGCCCGGCCTTCCTGCGGGCCCTGGCGGGCGGCGGAAGCCCCCGCGCCGTGTGGACGGCCCTGCCCGGCCCCGGCTGGGCCGGTGAACTCGCCCTGACCATGGCCGCCACCCTCGCCTCCGGCCGCGGCGCCCTCGCCGTCCTGCCCGACGGGCGGACCGCCGCCCGGGTGGACGCGGCGCTCACCGCCCTGCTCGGCGAGGGCCGGCACGCGCTGCTGACCGCCGAGTCCGGGCCGGAGAAGCGCTACCGCCAGTGGCTTGCGGTGAGCCGGGGCTCGGTCAGGGCCGTCATCGGCACCCGCGCCGCGATGTTCGCACCCGTGCGGGACCTCGGGCTCGTCGCCGTCTGGGACGACGGGGACTCCAGCCACAGCGACGACCACGCGCCGTTCCCGCACGTCCGCGAGGTACTCGAACTGCGCGCGGTGACCGACGGCTGCGCCTTCCTGGCCGGGGGCACGAGCTGCACCGTCGAGGCCGCCCAGCTCGTCGAGTCCGGCTGGGCGCGGCCGCTGGTCGCCGACCGCGAGACGGTACGGGCCTGCGCGCCCCGGATCAGGACCGTCGGGGACGAACTGCTGGCCCGGGACGAGGCCGCCCGGGCGGCCCGTCTGCCGAGCCTCGCCTGGGAGACCGTGCGCGAGGGGCTGCGGAGCGGGCCGGTCCTGGTGCAGGTGCCGCGGCGGGGATACGTACCCCGGCTGGCCTGCGAGCGCTGCCGGGCGCCGGCCCGCTGCCGGGCCTGCGCCGGACCCCTGGAGGCCCCGGACGAGCGGGACCTGCGGTGCGGGTGGTGCGGGCGCGCGGAGCCGTCGTGGCACTGCGGGGAATGCGGGTCGTTCCGGCTGAGGGCCCGGGTCGTCGGCGCGCGGCGCACCGCCGAGGAGCTGGGGCGGGCGTTCCCGGCCGTGCCGGTGCGCACCTCCGGGCGCGATCACGTACTGGACGAGGTGCCGGACCGGCCCGCGCTGGTGGTGTGCACCCCCGGGGCGGAGCCCGTCGCGTCCGGCGCCGGGTACGCGGCGGCGCTGCTGCTGGACGGCTGGGCCATGCTCGGCCGGCCCGACCTGCGGGCCGGGGAGGAGGCGCTGCGGCGCTGGATCGGCGCCGCCTCGCTGGTCCGGGGGGAGGGCCAGGTGGTGGTCGTCGCCGAGCCGACGCTGCGGCCGGTGCAGGCACTGGTGCGCTGGGACCCGGTGGGGCACGCGGTGCGGGAGCTCGCGGAGCGGGCCCAGCTGGGTTTCCCGCCGGTGTCCCGGATGGCGGCGGTGGCCGGGCGGCCGGAGGCGCTGGAGGCGTTCCTCGCCGCCGCCGAGCTGCCGCCCGACGCGCAGGTCCTGGGGCCGGTGCCGCTCCCGGGCCGGCGCGGGGAGCCTTCGCCGGGGGAGCGCGTCCTGATCCGGGTCCGGCCCGGAAGCGGGGCGGAGCTGGCGAGGGCCCTCAAGAAGGCACAGGCCGCCCGGCTGGCGCGCGGGGTGACGCCCGCGGAATCGGTCCGGATCAGGATCGACCCGCCGGACATCGGCTGAGGCCACCCCCTACGGCGCAGACCCCGCCCGGACGCGCCCGAGCAGCCGGCCCGCGCGCACGTCCCCCGCGCGGCCGGACCGGCCAGACGCCCGCGCGTGGACGGCCCCCGTGGATGGCCCGGGGGTGGAAGCCCTCCGGCGAACGCCCCGCGTAGACGCTCGCGCGTGGACGGCCCCCGTGGATGGCCCGGGGGTGGAAGCCCTCCGGCGAACGCCCCGCGTAGACGCTCACGCCTCGGCGGCCCGCGCGGACGGCCCGCGCGTGGACGCGCCCCGTGGGCGGGTCCCCGTAGACGGCCCGCGCTGATGGTCGCGCCTCGGCGGCCGCGCAGACAGGTCGCGTGGACGGCCCCCGCGTGGATGGCCCGCGCGCGCATGGACCACGTGGACGCGCCCCGTGGGCGAATTGCGTAGACGGCCCGCGCCGATGCCCGCGCGTCGGCGGGCGGCGTAGACGGTCCCGGGCAGGCCGCCGCCCCCCGCGGGAGCGGCCTCGGGGGAGGGCCGCTCCCGCGGGGGGCGGGGCGGGGCGGGGCTGGGAGCGCCCGGCCGTCGGGGGTCGGCGTCCCGGCGGCGGGCCGCGCGTCAGCCGTTGCGCGGGCCGGGGAACGCGGGCGAGCGGGAGGCCGCCGCCCCCTGCGCCCCGGCCGCCGACTCCTCGCGTACGGGCTGCGGCGGCACGGAGCGTGCCGCCGGGACGGTGGGCAGCGGCGCCAGGGTCCGGGTGGTGGTCGTCCCGTCGACGGCCACTTCGACGGCCTCGGCGGCCTGGGCGCGCCGGGCCCCGTAACGGCGGTGCACGGCCTGCTTGGTGACGCCGAGCGCCGAGCCGACGGCGTCCCAGGAGAAGCCGAGCGAGCGGTCGAAGTCCACCGCGGCGGTGACCAGCGTCTCGACACTGTCCCGCAGTTCCTGGGCGAGCCGCACGGTGGGCGCGGGGGCCCGGCCGTAGACGACGAAGCCCGTGGAGGGACCGGAGCGGCGCGGGCGGTACACGTTGCCGAGCTGGGCGGTGAGCGTGCGCAGAGCATCCACCTGCCGGCGGACCCGCTCGATGTCCCGCACCAGCAGGTGCAGGCTGGCCCGTGCTTGGGCGTCGTGGGTGGCGTGGTCGGCCATGAAGAAGCCTCTCGAACCGGTGCGTAAGAGCGGATGGGGCCGCGGACACCGTTCTCGGTCGCGGCCCGTTTCGGTCAATCTTTCTTGACCAACGCGGCAGCCGTCGTGCAGGTCACGCTCTGGGGGCGTGTCGGCATATGCGAGGGGCGCGCAGGTCGGGGCACGCCCCCGGGCGCACCGAGTGGGACGTCCGCCGTGCGGCCCATAGACTGGTGCGCTGCTGACAGCCGAGATAGCGAGGTAGGACCCAGTGAAGCTGGTCTTCGCAGGCACCCCAGAGGTCGCCGTACCCGCCCTGGACGCCCTGATCGCCTCCGGGCGCCACGAGGTCGCGGCCGTCGTCACCCGGCCCGACGCCCCAGCCGGGCGGGGCCGCCGGCTCGTGGCGAGCCCCGTCGCCGAGCGCGCCGAGGAGGCCGGGATCGAGGTCCTCAAGCCGGTGCGGCCGCGCGACCCGGAGTTCCAGGCACGGCTGCGCGAGATCGCGCCGGACTGCTGCCCGGTCGTCGCGTACGGGGCGCTGCTGCCCAAGAGCGCCCTCGACATCCCCAAGCACGGCTGGGTCAACCTGCACTTCTCGCTGCTGCCCGCGTGGCGCGGGGCCGCCCCCGTCCAGCACTCGATCATGGCGGGCGACCAGGTCACCGGCGCCTCCACCTTCCTCATCGAGGAGGGTCTGGACTCCGGGCCGGTCTACGGCCACCTGACCGAGGAGATCCGCCCCACCGACACCAGCGGCGACCTGCTCACCCGCCTCGCCTTCGCCGGGGCGGGCCTGCTCGCCGCGACCATGGACGGCATCGAGGACGGCACCCTGCGCGCCGTGCCGCAGCCCGCCGACGGGATCTCCCTCGCACCCAAGATCACGGTCGAGGACGCCCGGATCGACTGGAAGGCCCCCGCGCTGCGCGCCGACCGCGTGGTGCGCGGCTGCACCCCCGCGCCCGGCGCCTGGACCGTCTTCCGCGGCGAACGCCTCAAGCTGATCTCGGTCGGCCCGGTGCCCGACCGCACGGACCTGGAGCCCGGTGTGCTGGCCCCGGCCAAGAACAACGTCTACGTCGGCACCGGCTCGCACGCCGTGGAACTGCTCTGGGTGCAGCCCCAGGGCAAGAAGCCGATGAAGGGCGCCGACTGGGCGCGGGGGGTGCGGATCGCGCCCGGCGAGCGCTTGGGCGCAGCAGACGTAGGCTGATACCGGCCGCGCCGCACCCCCGCGGATCTCGCGCCGCACGCCCGCAGATCGCGCCGCACCCCACCACCTCTGTCGACACACCCCGAGCACCACGTACAACCGGAGCACCTTTCACGTGAGCGAACAGCCCCGTCAGCCCCGTCAGACCCCCCGGCGCAACGCGGCGGGCGGCAGTGGCAAGCCGTCCGGCGGCAAGCCGTCCGGCAACCAGGGCGGCAAGCAGGGCAAGCCCTACCGCCGGCCGCAGAAGGACCCCGTCCGGCTGCTGGCCTTCGAGGTGCTGCGGGCGGTGGACGAGCGGGACGCGTACGCGAACCTCGTACTGCCGCCGCTGCTGCGCAAGGCCCGCCAGGACGAGAGCTTCCAGGCGCGCGACGCCGCGCTCGCGACCGAGCTGGTATACGGGACGCTGCGCCGGCAGGGCACGTACGACGCGGTGATCAAGGCCTGCATCGACCGTCCGCTGCGGGAGGTCGACCCGCCGGTGCTGGACGTGCTGTCGCTCGGCGCGCACCAGCTGCTCGGCACCCGCATCCCGCCGCACGCGGCCGTGTCGGCGAGCGTGGAGCTGGCCCGGGTCGTGCTCGGGGACGGGCGCGCGAAGTTCGTGAACGCCGTCCTGCGCAAGATCACCGCGCACGACCTGGACGGCTGGCTGGAGCGGGTCGCGCCGCCGTACGAGGACGACGCCGAGGAACACCTCGCGGTCTACCACTCGCACCCGCGCTGGGTCGTCAGCGCCCTGTGGGACGCCCTGGGCGGCGGTCGCGCCGGTATCGAGGACCTGCTGGAGGCCGACAACGAGCGCCCCGAGGTCACCCTCGTCGCCCGCCCGGGCCGCTCCACGCCCCAGGAACTGCTGGAGGCCGTCGGCGAGGAGTCGGCGCTGCCGGGGCGCTGGTCCCCGTACGCGGTACGGATGGCCGAGGGCGGCGAGCCGGGCGCCCTGGAGGCGGTGCGCGAGGGCCGCGCCGGTGTCCAGGACGAGGGCAGCCAGCTGGTGGCGATGGCTCTGGCGGCGGCGCCCGTGGAGGGGCGTGACGAGCGCTGGCTGGACGGCTGCGCGGGCCCGGGCGGCAAGGCGGCGCTCCTCGGGGCGCTGGCGGCGCAGCGCGGGGCGTTCCTGCTCGCCTCAGAGAAGCAGCCGCACCGGGCGCGGCTGGTGGAGAAGGCGCTGGCCGGCAACCCGGGACCCTACCGGGTCATCGCGGCGGACGGCACCCGCCCGCCGTGGCTGCCCGGATCCTTCGACCGGGTCCTGGTGGACGTCCCCTGCTCCGGACTCGGCGCCCTGCGCCGCCGCCCCGAGGCGCGGTGGCGGCGCCGGCCGGAGGACCTGGAGGGCTTCGCGCCGCTCCAGCGCGGGCTGCTGCGCGAGGCGCTGTCGGCGGTGCGGGTCGGCGGCGTCGTGGGCTACGCGACCTGCTCGCCGCACCTGGCGGAGACCCGGGTCGTGGTGGACGACGTCCTCAAGGGCCGCGGCCCGGGCGCGACGGCACGGGTGTCGGCGGAACTGATCGACGCCCGCCCGTACATGTCGGGCGTCCCCGCGCTCGGCGACGGCCCGGACATCCAGCTGTGGCCCCACCTCCACGGCACGGACGCCATGTACCTCGCCCTCCTCCGCCGCACGGCGTAACGGCCTCCCCCGGCCGCCTCCCCGCGCTCTGCCCGGCCGAGCCGGCACGGGCGGGGAGGCACCGCCGCCCGTGCCTGGGCGAGCCGTACGACGACGGCGCAACGGTGTGCCGGCGACGCCCCCCCCGCGCGTGTCACTGCTCCGTAACAGGTGCCGATGTGACTGAAACTCACTTTGCTGACAGCAATGTGGAGTTGATAGACGTGGCACGTCAGTGCGGGACGTTTTGCAGAACGTAGGGCACCGTGTCGACGTGGGACATCAAGCCGGATGGCGTTCAAGGGGTTCTGAGCAAGAACGCCGAAGCCGGCGGCAAGTTCGAGGAAGAGTTCACGGCGTACGGCGAGGGCTTGGTCGGCGCCGCGACGTGGGCGGGCACGATGGTCCTCGGCGGAGCTGGCGGGGCTGCTCGCGGGCGGGCCGGACCGCCGCTCAGTCCGCCGTCGACATGCTCACCGATGAGGCTGCCGTCGTCCTCCAGGACCGGCCGGTCGTCCCCATGACGAGCTGGCTCTCCGAGGCCCTGCGGGCCACCGTCGAAAGCGATCGGTCCCTGCAGGTCGTCACCCCGCCGCACTGCCGGCTCTCCCCGCCCACCCGCTTGCTGCTGCAGTCCACACCCTCGCGCCGGGTCGTCCAGGACGAGCGGTGCGGCTACTACGACGGGCTGACCGGCGCGGTACTGCGCTGGCAGGACGGCGCCTTCGCCCCGGACCGGGACGAGAGCGGCGAGACCCCCGGGGCGGACGCCTTCACGCGTCCGAGCCGACCGGGGAGCGTCAGCTCATCGTTTCCTTCCGTACCCTGCACCGTGCCGAGGCGGACCTCGTTCTCGGCGGTGCGGTGGAAGCCGCCTGGCAGGCACTGACCGGTGCTCCCCCCGCCGGCTGGGGGACCTCGGAGCCGGCCGGACTGGTCTGGTCCAGGCGGCAGCTGACCGACTTGGCGTACGAGCGCGCCCCGAGGCCGACCTGGACGGTCGTCGTCGGCAGCCCGGACCGGCCCGCCGTCGCCACCCTGCGTGTGATCCGTACCCCTGAGGGCGTGGAGGAGGACGTCACCCTCACTGTGGGGTACGGCCCGAATGAGAAGCCGGGGGTGGAAGCGCTGCCGGAGCTGGCCGACGAGCTGGTGACCCGGCACGGACTGAGGACCATGATGTGCCAGGTGCGTGAGGCACGCCGGGACCTGAGCGCGCCGCCGCGCTTCGAGCCCCCGCCGCTGCCGTACGCGTTCGTGCTCGGGCCCGCGGAGGTCGTAGAGGCGGGGCGTGACACGGCGAGCAGGACGCCGCTGAAGGAGCCGCCGGTGCGGCTGGGTCACAGGGGCCGGCCGGGGTACTGCTACGCGCTCGGTGACGGGGAGGACGCCGAGAGCTGGACCGCCCTGGAACAGCTCATGCGTCATCTGCGCGGAGCGCCGCCGCTATGAAGGGCCTGGGCCCGAAGGCGGGGCCATGATTAAGCAGGCGTGAAGTGAAGAGGGAAGCCCTTTAAGCGCGGCTAACGGGAGTGGGAGTTGCGGGGTCGTGGCCGGATGTGGCCTGCGGCATGGCACGCTTGGGGCATGGCCGTTCAGATCAATCCCAGCATCCTGTCCGCAGACTTCGCCCGACTCGC
This sequence comes from Streptomyces sp. NPDC051578, assembly GCF_044454045.1. Classification (NCBI taxonomy): domain Bacteria; kingdom Bacillati; phylum Actinomycetota; class Actinomycetes; order Kitasatosporales; family Streptomycetaceae; genus Streptomyces; species Streptomyces sp. NPDC051578. The sequence continues at coordinate 122,080 of NZ_JBITDH010000012.1, read as the reverse complement.
CGAGGAGGCGAAGGCCGTCGAGGGGGCCGACTGGCTGCATGTCGACGTCATGGACAACCACTTCGTCCCGAACCTCACCCTCGGCGTGCCGATCGTGGAGTCCCTGAGCCGCGCGACGGACATTCCGCTCGACCTGCACCTGATGATCGAGAACCCGGACCGCTGGGCCCCGCAGTACGTGGAGGCCGGTGCGGGGTCGGTCACCTTCCATGCCGAGGCCGCCGCCGCCCCCGTGCGGCTGGCGCGGGAGATCCGGGCCAAGGGTGCCCGGGCGGCCATGGCGCTCAAGCCCGCCACTCCGATCGAGCAGTACGAGGACATCCTGCCCGAACTGGACATGGTGCTGATCATGACCGTCGAGCCCGGCTTCGGCGGTCAGGCCTTCCTCGACATCATGCTGCCCAAGATCCGCCGGACCCGGGAGATGATCGCCAAGCACGGGCTGGAGCTGTGGCTCCAGGTCGACGGCGGGGTATCGGCGTCGACGATCGAGCGGGTCGCCGAGGCCGGCGCGGACGTCTTCGTCGCCGGGAGCGCGGTCTACGGGGCGCCCGATCCGGCCGCCGCCGTACGGACGCTGCGCGAGCAGGCGGGTGCGGCGATCGCGGCGGCGCCCTGGGCTTGCGACCACGGGGCCAAGGCTTGATGAACAGCTCGGTGAACGAGGGCTGTACAGGCTGATCAACGGCCGTCGGATCTGACAGGATGAACGGCGAGTCGAGAGTGTGAACAGCAGTGAGGAGAACGCGGTGTCTGCAATGTCGGCGGGACGGTCAGCCCTGCGGATGGGACCCGCGGAGCTGGTGCAGGCGGCGGCCATGGCGCGCCGTTTCTACCTGGAGGGCAAGTCCAAGATCCAGATCGCCGAGGAGTTCGGCGTGAGCCGCTTCAAGGTGGCCCGGGTCCTGGAGACCGCCCTCGAACGCGACCTCGTACGGATCGAGATCAGGGTCCCCGCCGAGCTGGACGCCGAGCGCTCCGACGCCCTGCGCGCCCGGTACGGGCTGAGGCACGCCGTGGTGGTCGAGTCCCCGGCCGACGCGACCGAGGACGCCCCGGATCCGGAGAACCTCGGCGCGGTCGCGGCCGACCTGCTGGGCGAGCTGGTCAACGAGGGTGACGTGCTCGGTCTCGCCTGGGGCCGCTCGACCATCCACATGGCGGCCTCCCTGCACCGGCTTCCTCCCTGCACCGTGGTCCAGCTGACCGGCGTGTACGACGCGGGTACGGCGGAGCGGGGCTCGGTGGAGGCCGTGCGCCGTGCCGCCCAGGTCTCGGGCGGGGACGCGCACCCGATCTACGCCCCGATGCTGCTTCCCGATCCGGCGACGGCGGCCGCGCTGCGCAGCCAGACGGGCATCGCCCGGGCTTTCGAGTACTTCGACAAGGTGACCGTCGCCGCGGTGTCCATCGGCTCGTGGGAGCCCGGCATCTCCACCGTGCACGACATGCTCAGCGACGAGGAGCGGGCGCACTACGCCTCGCTCGGTGTCGCGGCCGAGATGTCCGCGCACCTGTTCGACAGCGAGGGCCGGCGGGTCGGCCGGGACCTCGGCGAGCGCTGCATCACCGTCGAGGCGGACCGGCTGCGCCGGATCCCCGAGGTGGTCGCGATCGCCGGCGGGCTGCGCAAGGCCTCCGCGATCGGGGCGGTGCTCCGGTCGGGTCTGGTGACCAGCCTGGTCACCGACACGGCCGTGGCGGACTACCTGTTGACGGAGTCGCAGCCGGGCCTGCGACCGGCCCTGGAACGGGCCGATCCCGACGACTGAGCAGGGCGGCCGGGCCCGTCTCCGGGGCGTCCCGGTAGGGATGGTGCCGCAATTGAGATCCGAACGGCGGACCGCGGGGCGGCTCGCTGGGCGCATACTGGACCCAATGACTAAGTCAGCAGTACCTCGCCGCCATTTGCCGTCCAGCCCGTTCAAGGCCCCCGTGGAACCGCCGCTCCGGCAGTTCAGCGTCGGCGACCGGGTCACTCACGACGAGCACGGCCTCGGCCGTGTCGTCGGGATCGAGGAGGGGATCGCTGTCCTCGTCGACTTCGGGTCGGTCCAAAAACGCATCCTGAGCCCCTACACCAAGATGGCTGCGCTCTAAGCCGTCTTCACACCCCGCTCCTTCACACCCCGCTTCTCCGCGGCACGCTTCCGGCGGCTCGCGGACGAACCGGATGTTTGGCACGATCGGCGCATGATCCTTCGGAACGTGCCCCGATCGCTGCTGCGTGCGCTGGGGGCCCTGTTCCTGTGCGCCGCGCTGGTGACCGCGGTCGGCTGCGCCGGCAAGACGCCCGGGGGCGAGACGCCCGGCGCGGCGCGGACCGGAGCGGCCGCGAGCCCCGGCACCGCGGGCCCGGGCGACGGGGGTCGCACAGGCGTGCCCGGATGGGCCAAGGGGATGGCCACCGTACGGGCGGACGCGCTTCCGCAGCAGGCGCGCGAGGTACTGGCACTGATCGACAAGGGCGGCCCGTACCCGTACCGGCAGGACGGCTCGGTCTTCGGGAACTTCGAGAAGGCACTGCCCCGGCACGAGCGCGGCTACTACCACGAGTTCACCGTGAGGACACCCGGGGAACGCGACCGCGGGGCCCGGCGGATCGTGACCGGCTCGGGCGGGGAGCTGTTCTACACGGACGACCACTACGACACCTTCAAGGCGGTTCTGCGATGACCCTCGGAGCGGGACCGCTGGGCCCGGCGCTGGCCGCCGCCGAGGAGGCCGGCTGGACGACGCTGCGGCTGGACCTGGACGGCGTCGGGAGCAAGGCGGAGCTGCTGCGGCGGTGCGGGGACGCGCTGCGCGTGCCGGAGTGGTTCGGGGGGAACTGGGACGCGCTGGCGGACGTGCTGACCGACCTGTCGTGGCTGCCGGACGGGCCCGGGCGGCTGGTGGCGGTCACGTCCTGGCACGACTACGCGCAGGCCCGGCCCGGCGAGTGGGCGACCCTGCGCGAGATCCTGGAACAGGCCGTCGACTTCTGGCGGGGCCAGGGCGACGGCGAGGGCGCGGCCCCGCTGACGGTGGTGCTCGCCGACCGGCCCGCGGGACGCCCGCGCGGTTGAGCCGCCCACGCCGACCGGCCCGCGGACGCCCGCGCGGCTGAGCCGTCCCCGCACGTCCCACGCCGCTCAGCTGCCGCCGCGCGGCTGAGCCTCCCCTACGCCGACCAGCCGGTCCGCCGGCGCCGAGCCGTTCCGACGGGGCGCTGCCGGGCGGGCCCGGCAGCGCCCCGGGCCGGATCAGGACTTCGGGATCCAGGGCGGGGTCTGTCCCCAGGACCAGACGGGGATCTTCGCCGCGTCGACCGGCGGCGGGTTGGGGCCCGAGTAGATCAGGGCCATCCGGGTGCCCCACTCGATGTAGTAGGCGAACACCGCCCGGAACTCCGGGTCCGCCGGCAGGCCGACCTCGTCCGCCGTGTCCATCAGCAGCTCCACCCACCGGCGGCGTTGCTGCTCGGTGATGCCGCGGCCCAGGTGCTTGGTGGCCATGTGCTGGTGGCCGCCGTGGTGGGCCGAGTAGTCGGCGGGGCCGCCGAAGACCTCCGACAGCCAGATGGCGACGTGCTGCGGGTGGTTCGAGTCCATGCCGGCGAAGACCGGGGCGAGGATCTCGTCCTGGAGGGCGTGTGCGTAGAAGACGTCGGTGAGGCGCCTCAGCGCCTCGGCCCCGCCCATCCACTCGTAGATGGTGGGCGTCGTGTCGGGCGTGGTGCTCATGACTGTGAGGCGGCCTTTCCCGTGCCGAAGACGTCGGTGACCCGGTAGTGCTTCATTTCCTCGATGTTGTTCAAGTACGGGCGGATCGCCGCGAAGAACGCCGGGAACTGCTCGCCCTTGCGGAAGCCCTGGAGGTGGTCCTCGACGGAGGTCCAGCGGATGCGCAGGATGTAGCGTTCGGCCTCCTCCTCGCTGTGGGCCAGTTCGTAGTCGATGCACTCGGGCGAGGCGGCCAGGGACTCGGCCGCCCGCGCGTAGGCGTCCTCGAACGCCGGCTGGTCGTCCGCGGCGATCCGGTAGCGGATGTATTCGACGGTGGTGGTCATCGTGTGGGGCCTCTCCCTGCGGTCGGTTGTCCCGTCCCGGCTACCCTTCCGGGATCTTGCGCGCCCGGCGAGGATTTCCGCTATTCGGAGTCGGACTTCTTGATGTCCGCCTTGACGTCGGGGCCCTGCGAGCGGACCCGCTGGACCGTGTCGAGGGACTCGCGCAGCTCGGCGAGCCAGGTGTCGGTGTTGCGGCTGACGAGGCGGACGCACCACGCCAGCGCGTCGGCGCGGCTGCGGGCCACGCCGCCCGCGACCAGTGTGTCGAGCACCTGGCGCTCGGACTGGCGCAGCCGTGTCATCACCGGGACCGCGAGGTGGGTGAACAGGGTGGTCTCGTCGCCGGAGCGCACGCCCCAGGACACCTTGCGGCGGTAGAGCTCTTCCGCCTCGCGGGCCACCTCGATGCGCTGTTCGCGGGTGCGTTCGCGGAAGTCCTTGACCGACTCGTTCGCCGGGAGGGTGCCGATGACCGTGATCTCCTCGCGGTCGGCGGTGACGGAGACCAGGGACTCGTAGACGTCCACCGGCAGGCGGTCCGCGAACCAGGTACGGAGCTGTGTCTGCTGCTCGGGTGTAATCATGTAATCAACGTTGCATCCGCTGCCCTCATGATCGCAAGGAAACGCCGGGGATTGCCCGTTCGCTCTCGGCTGGTCCTCGGCGGGGTTAGCCCATCGAGCGGTAGCGGTGGATCAAGGAGACGGCCATCGCCCCCTCGCCGACGCCCGACGCGACCCGCTTGACGGAGTGGGCACGCACGTCGCCCGCCGCGAAGACGCCGGGGACGCTGGTCTCCAGCGGGTACGGTGCCCGTTCGAGGCTCCACTCCGCCGGGAGCTCGCCCCCGTTGGAGATCAGGTCGGAGCCGGTGAGCACGAAGCCGTACTCGTCGCGCTCGACGATCCCGGCCAGCCAGTCCGTGTGGGGGCGGGCGCCGATGAACGTGAACATGAACCGGGCCGGGACCTCGGTGTCGGCGCCCGTGTCGGCGTCGTGGAGGGTCAGCCGTTCCAGGTGCTCGTCGCCGTCCAGCGAGACGACGGTGGTGCGCACCTTGACCTCGATGTTCGGGGTGCGGGCGATCTCGTCGATCAGATAGCGGGACATGCTGGCGTCGAGGGACGCCGCCCGGACGAGGATCGTGACGCGGGCCGCGTACTTGGCGAAGTGCACCGCGGCCTGGCCGGCCGAGTTGGCGCCGCCCACGATGAACACGTGCTGCGAGATGCAGGCCGAGCTCTCGGTGGTGGCCGCGCCGTAGTAGAGCCCGGCTCCCTCGAAACGGTCCGCCCCCGGTGCTTGCAGGCGGTTGTACGAGACGCCGGTGGCGAGCAGGACCGTCTCCGCGCTGATCTCCGTGCCGTCCGCCAGGGTGAGGATCTTCGCCGGGTCGTCGCGGGTCAGCGAGACCACCTCCACGGGGTGCAGGATCTCGGCGCCGAAGCGGGAGGCCTGGATGGTGGCGCGGCGGGTCAGGTCGCCGCCCGAGAGGCCCGAGGGGAACCCGAGGTAGTTCTCGATCAGGCTGGAGGTGCCGGCCTGGCCGCCCGGGGCGCGGGAGTCCAGCATGAGGGTGGACAGGCCCTCGGACGCTGAATACACCCCGGCCGCCAGGCCCGCCGGGCCGGCGCCGACGATGACGCACTCGTAGTGCGGGCGGGAGGCGGTGGTGGCCAGGCCCAGGCGCTGGGCGAGCTGCGTATCGGTCGGCGCGGAGAGCACCGTCCCGTCCGGGAAGCGGACCAGTGGCAGCGCCGCGTCGGGGTCGGCGGCGGCGAGCACGGTCAGCGCCTCGGGGTCGCGCTCGACGTTCAGGAAGCGGAACGGCTGCCCGTTGCGGGTGAAGAAGTCCCGGACGGCGTGGGTGCCGGGCGACACCAGGTGGCCCGCGACGATGATGCCGTCGTAGGCGGGGCGGTAGGTGGCGAGCCAGTCCGAGAGCAGGTCGTCCAGGACCGGGAACAGCCTCTCGTGCGGCGGGTCCCAGGGCTTGAGCAGGTAGTAGTCCAGTCGGACCCGGTTGATCGCGGTGATCGCCGCGTCGGTCTCCGCGTAGGCGGTCAGCAGGACCCGGCGGGCGTCGGGGAAGCGGCTGACGGCCTCCAGGAGGAACTCGACCCCGGTCACGTCCGGCATGCGCTGGTCCACCAGGAACAGCGCCGGGTCGTGGCCGCGTTCGTCCAGGGAGTCCAGGATCTTGAAGGCGTCGGCGGCCGAGGAGGCGCCGAGCACCCGGTAGCGGTCCCCGTAGGCGCTGCGCAGGTCGCGCCGCACGGCCCGCAGCACCTGGGGGTCGTCGTCCACGGCGAGGATGACGGGCTTGCGGTTCTCGGACCGCTCGGCGGCCGCCGGGGAATGCCCCGCCGCGGTCGCCGGCGCGGTGGTCCCGGTCCGGTCGACGGCCGAGGAGGGGGCGGCGGATGAGCGGCCCGCGGACGAGGGGGCGGCGGATGAGCGGCCCGCGGCGGAGGGGGCGGCGGAGGAGCGGCCCGCGGCGGACGGGGCCTCGGCGTGCTCCCGGGGCGCGCTCACGCGGGGTCCAGCATCAGCTTGTCGGCGTAGCACCAGGCCCAGTCCTCGCCGGGCTCGTGCGAGGCCGCGATGGGGTGCCCGGCGGTGCGGTAGTGCCGGGTGGCATGGCGGTTCTTCGAGGAGTCGCAGCAGCCGACGTGCCCGCAGCTCAGGCACATGCGCAGGTGCACCCAGCCGTCTCCCGTCGCCAGGCACTCCTCGCAGCCGTCGGTCCCGGGCTTCACCGGACGTATCTGGTCGGTGTGTGTGCACAACAGGTCCTTCGTCATCGTCCCCGTCCCTCTCCTCGCGCACTCGTACCGCTCGTCACGCCGGTGAATCACGGGCGCGTCCAGACCATAGGACGGGGGTCGCGCAATGGTTCATCGATTCGGCCGAAGTCATGAAGTACGGGACCTACTTCATGACCTCGCGCGGCGACTACCTGAGGTGTGGGGACGGCATGGCCTCCTACCTCACGAAGTCGCATACGGGCGCTTTGACGCAGGCCCCGCGCAGAAGCAGTGTGGGGGACGCCAACACAACAGGCGGCGCCTGGAGGAATCTGTGAGCAGAAAGATTCTGGTCATTGTCTCCGAACACGGTTACTGGGCCGAAGAACTGATCGGGCCCGTATCGCAGTTCGACGAGCGGGGCTACGAAGTCGTATTCGCCACACCGACCGGGAAGCGCGCCCACGCACTTCCGCCGAGCCTCGACGCCGACTACATCGACCCTCCGCTGGGCCGTTCGGTGACCACCGAGGAGAACGCCCGGCTGGGCCGCGAGTTCGAGCAGTCGAGCCGGCTCGACTCGCCGCTCGACATCGAGGCGTGGGCCCCCGAGCGGCCGTACACCAGCGACAAGGACTACCTGCCCAAGCTGGAGCAGTACCACCGCGATCTGGACAAGCTCCAGGAGGACATCGCCTCCTTCGACGCGGTCCTCATCGTCGGCGGCAGCGGCCCCATCGTCGACCTCGCCAACAACGAGCGGGTGCACGCCCTCATCCTGGCCTTCAAGAACGCCGGGAAGGTCGTGGCGGCCGAGTGCTACGGGGTGGCCTGCCTGGCCTTCGCCCGCGACTGGGGCGACCGGAAGAGCATCATCTGGGGCAAGCACGTCACCGGCCACTGCAAGGAATACGACTACAAGGACGGAACCGGATTCCTCGGTACCGACTTCAACATGGGGCCGCCGCCGTACCCGCTGGAGTACATCCTGCGCGACGCCACCGGCCCGCGCGGCGCGTACCACGGGAATTTCGGCCACCCCCTATCGGTGATCGTCGACTTCCCCTTCGTGACCGGACGGTCGACCCCCGATTCCTATCTGACGGGGCGGAAGATCGTCGAAGTCCTGGAGGACGGGCTCACCCGGTACGGATGGTAATCCGGTAACTCCGGGGAAAGAGGGGGAATTCATGGAAGCCACTCCCGGACGGGAAAGGCTGATCGAGCAGTTCAAGGCCGACGGCTTGAATGTGATGTTCGGAAATCCGGGGACGGTCGAACAGGGATTCCTCGACGCGGTCGACGCGGCGGCGGACTTCCGGTACGTCCTCGCCCTCCAGGAGACGGTCGCCGCCGGCATCGCCGACGGCTACGCCCGGGCCACCGGCGGGGCGGCCCTGCTCCAGCTGCACTCTGGCGTGGGCCTGGGCAACGGCATCGGCATGCTCTACCAGTCGCTGCGCGGCCACACCCCGCTCGTCGTGGTCGCCGGTGACGCCGGGGTCCGCTACGACGCCATGGACGCACAGATGGCGTCCGACCTGGTCGCGATGGCCAAGCCGGTGACGAAGTACGCGACCCGGGTCACCGACCCGCGCTCCGTACTGCGCACCGTCCGGCGCGCCGTCAAGATCGCCCTGACCCCGCCGCGGGGACCGGTGTTCGTCGCGCTGCCGATGGACGTGCTGGACGAGCTCAACTCCGAGCCCGTACTGCCCGCCGCCGTGCCGCTCACCGACGTCTCACCCTCACCCGCCTCGGTGGGCCGGGCGGCCGAGCTGCTGGCCGCCGCCGAACGCCCGGTCGTGCTGATCGGCGACGGGGTGGCGCTCTCGGGGGCGCAGGCCGAACTCGTGCGGGTCGCCGAGCTGCTGGGCGCCGACGTGTACGAGGTCGACTCCTCCGAGGTGAACATCGCGGCGTCGCACCCGCTGCGCCGCGGCCAGACGGGCCACATGTTCGGCCCGCACAGCAAGGGGCTGATCGCCGAGGCGGACGGGGTGCTGATCGTCGGCACCTATGTCTTCCCCGAGGTGTTCCCCGAACTGGAGAGCCCCTTCCGGGCCGGCGCGAAGGTCGTGCACATCGACCTCAACGCCTACGAGATCGCCAAGAACCACCCCGTGGACCTGGGCCTGGCCGCCGACCCCAAGCAGGCGCTGCGCGCACTGGCGGGCGTGCTGGAGCACCGGCTCACCACCGGACAGCGCGCGGCCGCGGCCGCCCGGCTGGACGCCCGCTCCCGGGAGCGGGCCGCGCAGGCCGACGCACCGGACACCGACGCCGCGCCGATGGCGGTCTTCCTGCGGACCCTGGCCGAGCGGACGGGCGGAGACCTCATCGTCTTCGACGAGGCGCTGACCACCTCGCCGCTGGTCACCAAGTACCTGCCGGCGGAGCGGCCGGGCGACTACCACCTCACCCGGGGCGGCTCGCTCGGGGTGGGCTTCCCGGGGGCGGTCGGGGCCAAGCTGGCCCGTCCGGACCGGCTCGTCGTCGGCTTCGCGGGCGACGGCGGGTCGATGTACACCTACCAGGCGCTGTGGACCGCGGTCCGGCACGGCATCAACGCCAAGTTCGTGGTCTGCAACAACCGCAAGTACCGGCTGCTGGACGACAACATCGCCCAGTACTGGCGGGAACGGGACATCCCCGAGCACGGCTTCCCGGGGTCCTTCGACCTCTCGCACCCCGAGATCGACTTCGCCGGGCTGGCACGGGCCCTCGGCGCGGACGGGACGCGGGTGGAGAAGCCGGACGAGGCGGTCGCGGCCGTGGGCCGGATGCTGGCCCACCCCGGCCCGTACCTCGTGGACGTCCAGATCTGATCACCGCACCACCCACCACGCCCTGACACCACCGCACCGGTACGGACAGGAGGAGACCGCATGCCCGTCGAGCGGCTGATCGAGGACGCGATCCGCAGTTTCGCCGAGAACTGGTACGTGGCCCTGGACCAGCACCTTCCGCTGGAACAGGTGCTCGCCATGATCACCGAGGACCTGGAGTTCAAGGTCCCCGAGGACACCTTCCTCGGACACGAGGGCTTCGGCCGCTGGTACGCCGCCGTGACCTCCCGCTTCTTCGACGAGGTCCATACCGTCACCAAGGTCGAGCCGGTCATCGAGGGCGACCGGGCGATCGTCCGGGTCCTCGTGAACTGGCAGGCCAAGATCTGGGACCCGCCGGCCGCGCGCAGCCAGTGGCTCGGCTTCGACGCCTACCAGACCTGGGTCGTCGTGGCCGGCCAGGACGGTCCGCTGATCAAGCAGTACACCGTCAACGAACTGGTGCCCATGCCGGGTTCCGGCTCCCTCTGACCGGCTGCGAAGACGTAGGAGGAGCGGCGATGACCGAAGTGACACGGGAGCGGGTGCGGGCGGCCTACCAGGCGCTCGGCTCCGGCGACCGGGCGCGCATCCTGGAGTACTACTCCGAGGACCTGCGCTGGCTGGTGCCGGGCAACCATCCGCTCGCCGGCTGGTACGAGAGCCTGGACGCCTTCCTGGAGCTGATGGGGCAGACCCACAAGCTCACGGGCGGCACCTTCCGGATGGACATCCAGGCCGTGCTGGTCGGTGAGGACTGCAGCGCCGACGTGTGTCGCAACGTCGCCGTGCGCGACGGCGCGGACGGGGCGAGCGGGTCCCCGTACGAGCGGATGGACTACCCGGTCTTCCACTTCATGCGGTGGCGGGACGGGCGGATCGTCGAGGGCCGCGACGGCCTCTTCGGCGACACGGCGACCGCCTTCAGCCAGTTCTGGGCGCCCTTCGCGCCGGACGGAACCCGCAGGGACCGATAGGGGGATGAGCGTGATGAGCGCGTCGGACGCACGAGAGATTCTGCGGAAGTACTACGAGTACGCCAATGCCGGGGACTGGGACCGCTGGTGCGACCTGTTCGCCGACGACCAGGTCATGGACGAGCAACTGGCCGGACACATCGAGGGCCTGGAGGTCCTGCGCTCGATGATGAAGGGCATGGGGACGATGTACCGGGTCTTCCGGAACGAGCCCGTGCACTTCCTCGTCGACGGTGAGCAGGCCGCGGCCGTCTCCCACCTCTCCGCCGTCAGCGCCTCCGGCGAGACCATCGAGGCCGAGGTCATGAACTACTTCCGGATCGTGGACGGAAAGATCGCCTACATGGCGAACTACCACGACACCGTTCCCTTCCAGGTGCTCGGCCAGGGCTGAGGGGCGGGCGTGATGGCGAGAGATGAGTACGACTACATCATCGTGGGATCGGGTACCGCCGGCAGCGTCCTGGCGAACCGGCTCTCCGAGGACCCGGACGTCTCCGTCCTCGTCCTGGAGGCCGGCGGCGACCGCATCCCGCCCGAGGTGGACGACCCGTCCTCCTGGTACAAGCTGCTGGGCGGCCCCGTCGACTGGGGCTACACCAGCGTCCCGCAGCCCGGGCTCGACGGCCGCCGTACCTACGAACCACGTGGCAAGGCCCCCGGCGGCAGCAGCAACCTCTACATCATGATGCACATCCGGGGCCACGCCTCGGACTTCGACGACTGGGCCTACCAGGGCGCCGCGGGCTGGTCCTACGAGGACGTACTGCCCTACTTCGCCCTCCTGGAGGGCCAGGAGGACGCCACGGCGCCCACCACCGGCACCCGCGGCCCGCAGCGCATCACCAACGCCGGGCTCCACGGCCCCAACCCGGTCTCCCGCGCCTTCATCGACGCGGCGGTCGAGCTCGGCCACCAGGAGATCCCCGACTTCAACACCGACGGGCCCCGGCGCGGCCTCTTCGGCACCGGCTGGCACCACATCGACGTCGCCGACGGCCGCCGCCAGGGCGCCCTCGCCGCCTACCTGGAGCCGGCGCTGGAGCGGGCCAACCTGACCCTGCGCACCAGCGCGCAGAGCACCCGGCTGCTCTTCGACGGGGACACCTGCACGGGAGTCGAGTACGTCCGGCTCGCCCCGCCCGCCCCGTTCCCGGGGCGCGTGGTCGGCGACGGACACGGCTCCCCGGCCGAACCCGGACCGCACACCGTACGGGCCCGGCGCGAGGTGATCGTGGCCGCCGGGGCCATCGAGTCCCCGAAGCTGCTGCTGCTCTCCGGCATCGGGCACCCCGAGCAGCTGCGCGAACACGGCATCGCGGTCACCGCGGCGCTGCCCGGCGTCGGCGAGAACTTCCACAACCACGTGCTGACCGGGCTGATGGCCGAGGTCACCCAGGAACTGCCGCCACCGGCGCAGAACCTCTCGGAGAGCGCTCTGTTCCTGTCCTCCCGTCCCGGTCTTCCCGCGCCGGACCTGCAGATCGCCTTCGTACACGTGCCGTTCGACGTGATCGTCGGCCAGGACCACCCCGACACGGTGAGCATCCTGCCCGGAGTCGTGCGGCCCGTCTCGCGCGGCTGGATCAGGCTCGCGAGCGCCGACCCGCTGGCCCACCCGCTGATCAACCCGAACTACCTGGGCGACCGGTGGGACCTGGAGCGCATGGTGCAGGGCGTCAAACTCGCCCGGGAGCTCTTCGCGACCTCCGCGTTCTCGCCCTGGTACAAGCAGGAGCTCCAGCCCGGACCGGGCCACGTGAGCGACGACGACCTGCGGACCTTCGTGAAGCAGAAGTCGGAGAGCTACCACCACCAGGCCGGCTCCTGCCGCATGGGCATGGACGACCTCTGCGTCGTCGACCCGGAGCTGCGGGTGCACGGCGTACGGAACCTGCGCGTCGTCGACGCCAGCGTGATGCCCGCCGTCCCGTCGGGCAACTGCCACACCGCCATCGCGATGATCGCCGAACGCGCGGCGGACTTCCTGAGGGGGACCTCCCGTGCCTGACGCCGTACTGCGCGAGGGCGCGCTGTCCGGGACCCGGATCGCGGTCCTGGTCGAGAGCGACTTCTACGAGCCCGAGATCTTCTACTACCAGCGCCGGTTCGCCGAGGAAGGCGCCGAGGTCGACTTCCTGACCCGGCTGTGGGGCAACGACTCCATCACCTTCACCGGGCACGAGTACCGGGCGCCGTTCACCGCCGACAGGTCCCTGGAGGGGCTGGGCGACGAGGAACTGCGCCGGTACGCGGCGATCATCGTGCCCTCGGGCATGGTGGCCGACCGGCTGCGCTACACCGAGGACGTGGACGTCCTCGCGCCCGCCACGGAGCTGCTGCGCCGGGCCTTCGAGGAGCCGACGGTCCTCAAGGGGATCATCTGCCACGGCATGTGGCTGGCCGCCTCGATCCCCGACAAGATCCGCGGCCGCAAGGTCGTCTGCCACAACAACCTCATCGGCGACGTCCGCAACATGGGCGCCGAGTACGTCAACGAGGACGTGGTCGTCGACGGTGACCTGGTCACCGGCCGCACCGGCGCCCACCACCACCTCTTCGCCCGCAGGATCATCGAGCTGATCGCGGCGGGGCGGGGCCGGGGGACCGGCTGATGGGGGCGATGGTCTGGTCCCACGTGGGCCTGAACTGCACGGACCAGAAGACGACCGAGGAGTTCTACACCCGCTACTTCGGCTTCGCCCGGGCCCGGGTGGTCGACCTCGGCGACTCGCAGATCGTGTTCCTGCGCAAGGGGGACGCGTACCTGGAGCTCTTCGCGGCCGGCCCCGCGGCGGCGCCGCCGGCGCCGGCCGGGGGAGACGGGCCGCAGGCGCCGGGCCGGATGCGCCACCTGGCCTTCCAGACCGACAGCGTGGACGCGTTCCTGGCGGAGTTGGGCGACGCGGCGGAAGTGACCCTGGGGCCGCTGGACTTCGACGACTTCATCTGCGGGTGGCGGACCGTGTGGGTCCGCGATCCCGACGGGGTGATCGTCGAGGTCAGCCAGGGATACGAGGACGACAGCTCTCACGACAAGGACGGTGTGTGAAACATGGCTGACGCCGTGAGTTTCTCCTTCTCCGACACGATCGCGGGCTACGTCGTCCGCTTCGACTCCCACGGCCGGATGCTGCGGCTCACAACCTCCGACGGCCGCGAGTTCGACGTGTCGCTGGCCGGGGACCCGAGCGCCGAGCTGGTCCGCAACCTCGGCGAGCCGTACATCGACGCCTCCGGGCACATCGACGAGATGCTCTCACCGGGCCGGCTCCTGTTCGTCTACGGAGTCCACTACCCGGAGTCCGGCGGCCACTTCGACGCCAAGCGGCTGGTCTTCCTGGGCCGCGGCGCCGAGGACTACCGGTTCGAGGAGCCCAGCTGGTGGATCAAGCAGATCGAGTCGCTGGCCGACTTCTACAAGCGGGCCCAGTTCGGTGACGGGCCGGTGGACTTCACCGAGTACCGCACCGAGATCCGGCTCGGCGGCGACAAGACCGCCAGCCACGTCCAGGAGACCGACACGATCTCCCGCCTGGTCTACGGCATGGCCTCGGCCTACCTGCTGACCGGCAAGGACGAGTACCTGGAGGTCGCCGAGCGGGGCACCGAATACCTGCGCAAGCACATGCGGGTCGTCGACAGCGAGGAGGACGTGGTCTTCTGGTACCACGGCATCCGCGTCGACGGGGACAGCGAGCGCAAGCTGTTCACCTCGGAGTTCTCCGACGACTACGACGCGATCCCGATGTACGAGCAGATCTACGCCCTGGCCGGCCCCATCCAGACGTACCGCGTCACCGGAGACGTACGCATCAAGAACGACGCGGACGCCACCATCCGGCTCTTCGACAAGTTCTTCAAGGACGAGGAACTGGGCGGCTACTACTCGCACATCGACCCCATCCTGTTCAGCGCCGACCACGAGTCGCTGGGCGAGAACGCGGAGCGCAAGAACTGGAACTCGGTCGGCGACCACGCGCCCGCCTACCTGATCAACCTGTACCTGGCGACCGGCGACCAGAGGTACGCCGACTTCCTGGAGTACACCTTCGACACCATCGCGGACAAGTTCCCGGACTACAAGAACAGCCCCTTCGTCCAGGAACGCTTCCACCGCGACTGGTCGCACGACACGGCGCACAGCTGGCAGCAGAACCGCGCCGTGGTCGGCCACAACCTCAAGATCGCCTGGAACCTGATGCGGATGAACTCCCTCAAGGCCAAGCCGGCCTACGAGGAGCTCGCCCGCAAGATCGGCGAGATCATGCCGGCCGTCGGCAGCGACCGACAGCGCGGCGGCTGGTACGACGTGGTCGAACGGGTGAAGCAGGGCGACGAGGAGACGTACCGGTTCGCCTGGCACGACCGCAAGGCGTGGTGGCAGCAGGAGCAGGCGATCCTCGCCTACCTCATCCTCGACGGCACCGTGGGCGGCGACGACTTCCTGCGCGAGGCCCGGCAGGCGGAGTCCTTCTACAACACCTTCTTCCTCGACCACGACGAGGGAGCCGTCTACTTCAACGTGCTCGCCAGCGGTACGCCGTACCTGCTCGGCACCGAGCGGCTCAAGGGCAGCCACTCGATGTCCATGTACCACTCGGCGGAGCTGTGCTACCTCTCCGCCGTCTACAACAACCTGCTCATCAACGGCCGGGAAATGGACTTCCACTTCCAGCCCGACCCCAGCGACCTGCCCGACCGCGTCCTGCGCGTCTCGCCCGACCTCCTGCCCGCGGGCTCCATCGAGGTCGCGTCCGTGGAGATCGACGAGAAGCCGTGGACGGACTTCGACGCGAAGGGCCTCACGGTCCGGCTGCCCGATGTCCAGAGCCGGGTCAAGGTCAAGGTCCGGCTGCGGCCGGTCACCAGGTAATGCCCAACGGGGGGCGCCCCACCATGAGGGGAAGAAGACAATGACTCTTCACGTGAAAGAACGCCGGAACAAGGGCGGCACGGTACTCGTCGCCACCGGCGAGATCAACAGCGAGACCTCGGGGCAGCTGCTCCAGGCCCTGCTGCCGCTCGTCCGCGAAGGCCGGTCGCTGCGCATCGACCTCACCGCCGTCACCTACGTCTCCAGCGCCGGGCTGCGCACCCTGCTCGTCGTCTACCGCGAGGCCCAGCACGCCGGAGTCGCCGTCACCCTGTACGGGGTGAGCGAGGAAGTCCGGTTCGTCATGTCGGCCACCGGCTTCCTGGACTTCTTCTCCGCCGGCGAGGCCGAGGCGGCCAACGCGAAGGCCCGGGCCGTGCGATGAGCGAACCCACGACCGAACAGGTACTGCGCGTCGACGCCTACCCCACCCACGAGGTGGGCGGGTTCCGCGTCCGCGCCGGCAAGCCGTTCCCCTTCGGGGCCAACGTGGTCCCCGGCGGGGTCAGCTTCGCCGTCTTCTCCGACCAGGCCACCTCCATGACCCTGGTCATCTACAAGCGCGGCGAGGCCGAACCGATGGCCGAGCTGCAGTTCCCCGAGGAATTCCGCACCGGCAGCGTCTTCGCGATGACGGTCTTCGGCCTCGACCACGAGAACATCGAGTACGGGTACCGGGCCGACGGGCCCTACGACCCCGTCACCGGCCACCGCTTCGACGCCCGCCAGGTCCTCTCCGACCCCTACGCGCGGCTGATCGCCGGCCGCGACGTGTGGGGCGTGGAGCCGGACCGCAGCCGCGGCTACCAGTACCGCTCGCGGGTCTGCCTCCAGGACTTCGACTGGGGCGACGACACCCCGCTGCGGATCCCCGCCGAAGACCTCGTCGTCTACGAGGCCCACGTGCGCGGCTTCACCCGGCACCCCTCCTCGGGGGTCACCGCCCCCGGCACCTTCGCGGGGCTGCGCGAGAAGATCCCGTACCTCAAGGAACTCGGGATCAACTGCATAGAGCTGCTCCCGGTGTTCGAGTTCGACGAGAGCGACAACCCGCGCAGCAACCCGGAGACCGGGGAGAAGCTCTACGACTACTGGGGCTACAACACCGTCTCCTTCTTCGCGCCCAAGGCGGGCTACGCGGCCACCGGACGCTACGGGATGCAGGGCGACGAGTTCCGCACGCTGATCAAGGACCTGCACGCGGCCGGCATCGAGGTCATCCTCGACGTCGTCTTCAACCACACCGCCGAGGGCAACGAGCAGGGCCCGACGATCTCCTTCAAGGGGCTCGACAACGCCACGTACTACATGCTCACGCCCGAGGGCTACTACTTCAACTTCAGCGGCACCGGCAACACCGTCAACTGCAACCACCCCGTTGTCCGCAACTTCGTACTCGACTGCCTGCGCCACTGGGTCGCCGACTACCACGTCGACGGCTTCCGCTTCGACCTCGCGGCGATCCTCGGCCGCTCCGCCGACGGAACCCCGCTGCCCAACCCGCCGCTGCTGGAGTCGCTCGCCTTCGACCCGGTGCTGCGGCACACCAAGCTCATCGCCGAGGCCTGGGACGCCGGCGGCCTGTACGAGGTCGGCAACTTCCCGGCCTACGGCCGCTGGGCCGAGTGGAACGGCAAGTACCGCGACACCGTGCGCAGCTTTCTCAAGGGCGACCCCGGAGTCACCGGGGAACTCGCCACACGGGTCGCGGGCTCGCCCGACCTGTACGCCACCCGCGGAACCTCGGCGTCGGTCAACTTCCTGACCGCGCACGACGGGTTCACCCTCGCCGACCTGGTCTCCTACAACGACAAGCACAACGAGGCCAACGGCGAGGGCAACAACGACGGCGGCAACGACAACGCCAGCTGGAACTGCGGGGCCGAAGGACCCACCGACGACCCGGAGATCAACGCCCTGCGCCTGCGCCAGATGAAGAACGCCATGGCCATCCTCTTCACCAGCCAGGGCATCCCGATGCTGCTGTCCGGCGACGAGGTGGCGCGCACCCAGCAGGGCAACAACAACACGTACTGCCAGGACAACGAACTGTCCTGGTTCGACTGGGACCAGGTCGACCAGAACAGCGAACTCCTGCGCTTCACCCGGGAGATGATCGCCTTTCGCAAGCACCACCGGGAACTGCGCTCCACCTCCCACCCCACCGGACGGATGCGGGACACCCTGGGGCTGCCCGACATCAGCTGGCACGGCGAGCGGGCCTGGCAGCCCGACTGGTCGCAGGACAGCCGGCTGCTGGCGGTGGCCCGCTGCGGCACCGGGGACGACGACGTGGTGTACGTGGCCATGAACGCGCACTGGGAGTCGCACGACCTGGAGCTGCCCGCCCTGCCGGGCGGGCGGACCTGGCACCTGTTCGCCGACACCTCGGCCGAGGCGCCGTACGACATCCGCACCCCCGGTGCGGAGCAGGAGCTGGACAACGCCGGCAAGTACCTGATCGGCCCCCGCTCCGTCGTGATCCTCGTGGGCCGTACGAACGAGCCCGAGACGACCGGGACGTTCTGACCGAAGGAGATCTGACATGCCGCTTTCCGTGACCCTGAGCATCGAGGGTGACACCACCGTGATCGAACTGGAGGGCGAGCTGGACGCCAAGACGGCGCCGGACTTCCACCAGACCATCGAGAAGGCCGCGGGCCACGGCACCAGCACGGTCGAGATCCGGATGGCCGGCGTCGGCTACATGGCCAGTGCCGGACTGCGCTCCCTGGTCTTCGCCCAGCAGAAGGTGGCCGACCACGTCACCATCAAGGTGGTCGGCGCCATCGAGCCCGTCTCCCGGACCATCCGCACCGCCGGACTGGACCGGAGCATCCAGCTCTCCGACGACTGACGGCCGTGGGCGACATGGTCGAACTGGCGAGCAAACCCTCCGTACTGGACGTGCCCGCGAAGATCGGGGCGCTGGGCGAGATCGCCGCGTTCGTCCTGCGGCTGGCCGGCCGGGCGGGCCTGGGCAAGCAGGCGACGTACCGGATCCGGCTGGCCGTGGACGAGCTGGCCACGAACATCGTCATGCACGGGTACCGCGGCGGCGGCGGACGCATCACCGTCCGCGGCCACTGCGGTCCCGGCGGGGTGCGGATCGTCCTGGAGGACACCGCACCCCCCTTCGACCCCGTCGAGGGCCGCCTGCCCCCCGCTCTCGGGGTACCCCCGCACCGGCGGCGGGTCGGCGGCCTCGGCATCCACCTGGCACTCACCAGCGTGGACGAATACAGCTACGCACGCATGGACGGCCGGAACACCAGCACGCTGACTGTGAAGGCTGAGGAGACGGACCCATGCCCTCCACGACCGTGATCATCCTCGACGAGTACCCGCCTCCCACGCCCGAACTGCTGGACGCACTCAGGCTGATGGATGCGGAACTCGTCCCCCGCACCCTCGCGGAACTGCTGCGCGGCCCACTGGAAGTGCTGCCCGTGGCGGACGTGCTGCTCGCCCCGGCCGAGGCCGACGGCGAGAGCATCCGCTCAGCCGTCCGCAGGCTGCGCCGCTGGGCGGGGGCCCCGATCGTGGTCGTCTGGACCGTGACGGAATTCGCCGCACTGGAGCACCACGTGCGGCTCGGCCACGACTACCTCGTACCCCCGTTCCTGCCGGCCCTGGTCGGCGCCCGGCTGCACAGCTGCTCCGAGCGGGCCGGGCTCGGCCGCACCCTGCGCGAGGCGGACGCCCGTGCCGAACTGATGGGCTACGAGAAGGAGCTGGAGATCGGCCGGGAGATCCAGGCCGGCTTCCTTCCCGAATCGCTGCCCGTCCCGGCGGGCTGGGAGATCGACGTGCGCTTCCGGCCCGCACGACAGGTCGCCGGGGACTTCTACGACGTCTTCGAGATGTCCCGGGGCCGGCGGCTGGCGGTGGTCGTCGCCGACGTCTGCGACAAGGGCGTCGGAGCCGCCCTCTTCATGGCCCTCATCCGCTCGCTGCTGCGGCACACCGCCGAGAACAGCGGCCTCCAGCACCTGATGGCGGCGGGCCGCACGGGCGGGAGCCGACGTACGCCCGTCGTCGGCGCCACCCCGCTGCTCAACGCCGTCACCGCCACCAACGGCTACCTCACCCGCAACCACCTGCGGCAGGGCTACTTCGCCACCTTGTTCTTCGGCGTGCTCGACCCGCAGACCGGAAGCCTCGTCTACATCAACGGCGGCCACAACCCGCCCCTGCTGCTGTCCGGCTCCGGTGACGTGCCCGTACCGCTCGACGTCACCGGACCGGCCGTCGGCGTACTGCCCGACTGCGTCTACACCCTCGGCTACGCCCAGCTGAACCCGGGCGACACCCTCTTCGTGTTCACGGACGGGGTACCCGAGGCCCGTTGTCCGCAGGGAACCTTCCTCGGCGACGACCGGATGCTGGAACTGCTCTCCGGTCCCCCGGCGAGCGGCAAGGACGTGGTCGACCGGATCGACCTGGCGGTGCGCGAGCACACCGGCAGCGCCGAGCAGCACGACGACGTCACCATGCTGGCCCTGCACCGGCCTCGTGCGGCGCGGGGGCCGCACGCAGACCTCAGGGCGGCGGCCTGATGACCCGGACCATCGTGGTGCACTCGCACCGAGGCGGCACCGGGAAGTCCTCGGTCCTGGCGAACCTCGCGCTGCTGATGGCGGCCGGGGGGCGCCGGGTGGGGGTGGTCGACACCGACATCCACTCACCCAGCCTGGACCTGCTGTTCCGGCTCGCGCCCGGCGCCTCCCTGGCCGACTACCTCCTCGGCCGCTGCGAGATCGAGGCCGCCGCCCGGCAGAGCGGCGTGCCGGGGCTGTACGTGGTGCCGGCCCGGACCGGGACCGCGGCGCTGCGCGAGCTGATGTCCACCGGCTACGACGTGGGGCTGCTGGCCGAGGGCTTCGACCGGCTGGCCGAGCACTACGCCCTCGACGTGCTGCTGCTCGACACGCACGCCGGGCTCAACAACGAGTCGGTGACGGCCATGGCCGGCGCCGACGTGGTGGTGATCCTCGCGCGCGCCGACCGCGTCGACCTCTCCGGGGTCGAGGAGACGGTCTCCCTCGCCGGGCGCCTGGCCTGCCGGCGGGCCCTCGTCCTCAGCATGGCCCCCGAGGGCGTCGACCGGGCGGACGCCCGCCGGCGCGCCGAGGAGGTCTACGGCGCACCCCTGGCCGGAATCCTTCCGTACGTACCGGAAATGGCCGCCTTGTACGGCGAGCGCATATTCGCAGAAGCCCATCCCGACCACCCCCTGGTCGGTGAATTCCGCACCATCATCTCGGCGCTGGACGCACGTGACGAAGTATCGCGCGCCTGACGCTCCCCCCTTACGCCCCCCGCAGGGGGCGTGTTGAATCGGCAGCGATTCCAGAACAAGGAGATCAGTCATGAAGATCCTCGTCGTCATGACGGCAAAGGCCACGCTCCATCTGCTCGACGGGGAACAGCACCCCTCGGGATTCTGGGCCGAGGAATTCGTCGTGCCCTACACCCTCTTCCGTGCCGCCGGCCACACCGTGGACGTGGCGACGATCGGCGGCCAGGCCCCGACGGTCGACCAGACCAGCATCGACCCGCAGTTCCTCCAGTGGGTCCGCCCGGCGGGCTCCCCCGACGAGGACGCCGCCAACGCGGCCGAATACGTACGGGTCATCGGGGACACCCCGCAGCTCGCGCACCCGATCGCGCTCGAAACCCTCGGTGAGAAGGACATCGCCGACTACGACGGCATCTACGTCAGCGGCGGCCACGGCGCCATCGGGGACCTGCCCAAGTCCGACGAGCTGGCCCAGATCCTGCGGTGGGCCATCGCCCAGGACAAGCCGCTGGCCACCGTCTGCCACGGCCACACCTCGCTCCTCGCGCTCCGCGACGGCGAGGGCCGCTGGCCGTTCGAGGGCTACCGGATGACGGCCTTCTCGCACAGCGAGGAGCTCGTCACCAACATGGCCGGCCGGCTGCCGCTGATCCTGGAGGTCGAACTCACCCGGCTCGGCGCCCGCTACGAGAAGGCCGAGGCGATCTGGGACTCCCACGTCGTCGTCGACCGCAGGCTCACCACCGGCCAGAACCCCTACTCCTCCAAGGCCCTCGCCGAGACCTTCTTAGCGCAGCTCGCGAAGGGCTGACAGGCCCCCCGCACCCCGACACGGAAGGCAGCCATGACCAAGCGTGAGCTGAGCGGCCAGCCCCTCGCCAACCCCGGGAAACTCTTCATCGGCGGCAGATGGGTCCCATCCCGGGACGGCCGGACCGAACCGGACGTCAGCCCCGTGGACGGGCGGGAGATCGTGCCGGTGGCCCAGGCGACGGCCGCCGACGCGGACGCGGCCGTGGCCGCCGCCCGGGCGGCGTACGAGGAAGGCCCGTGGAGCAGACTGTCCGCCCAGGAACGCGCGCTGCGGCTGAACCGGGTCGGGGAGCTCATCGAGCGGGACCTGGAGGAGATCGCCCTGCTGGAGACGGTGGACATGGGCAAACCGTTCGCCTTCTCCAGCACCGTCGACGCTCCCATGGCCGCCCAGCTCATGCACTACTACGCGGGCGCGGTCACCCGCGTCGACGGCTCCTCGCGGGCGCCGGCCGGCGGGCAGCTCGCCTACACCCTGCGCGAACCGCTGGGGGTGGTGTGTGCCATCACCCCCTTCAACTTCCCGCTGCTGCTCTCGATGACCAAGATCGCCCCGGCCCTCGCCGCGGGCAACACGGTCGTCCACAAGCCCTCCCCGGCCACCCCGCTCACCGCCCTCAAGATCGCCGAGCTCTTCCAGGAGGCGGAGATCCCCGACGGGGTGCTGAACGTCATCACCGGACCGGGCGTGGAACTGGGCGAGACCCTCACCGACCACCCCGGCATCGACAAGATCGCCTTCACCGGCTCCACCGCGGTGGGCCAGTCGATCATCCGCAAGTCGGCCGGCACCCTCAAGAAGGTGACGATGGAACTCGGCGGCAAGTCCGCCAACATCGTCTTCGCCGACGCCGACCTGGACGCCGCCGAGGAACTCGCCTTCTTCGGCATCTACTACAACAAGGGCGAGATCTGCACCGCCGGCTCCCGGCTGCTCCTCCAACGCCCCATCCACGACGAACTCGTCGAACGCCTGGTCCGCCGGGCCGCCGCCCTGAGGCCCGGCGACCCCCGCGACCCGGCGACCCTCTTCGGACCGCTCGCCCACCGGGGGCAGTTCGAGAAGGTCAGCTCGTACATCGAGATCGGCGAGAAGGAAGGCGCCGTCCTTAGGACCGGCGGCACCGGCTGGACCCCGGAGGGTGCCTCCAGCCAGGGCCTGTACTTCCTGCCGACCGTCTTCACCGGGGTCGACAACGGCATGCGGATCGCCCAGGAGGAGATCTTCGGCCCGGTGCTGTCGATCATCCCCTTCGACACCGAAGAGGACGCCATCCGCATCGCCAACGACAGCGCCTACGGACTGGCGGCCGGCGTGCACACCAAGGACCTGCGCCGGGCCCACCGGGTCGCCTCGCAGATCAAGGCGGGCACCGTCTGGGTCAACTGCTACAACCAGTACGACCCCTCCGTGCCCTACGGCGGCTACAAGGCCTCCGGCTACGGCCGTGAGTGCGGGCCCGAATCCCTCGAAAGCTATACCCAGACCAAGTCGGTCTGGATCGGCATGGACTGAGGAGCGTCAATGCGGACAGGCATCATCGGCACCGGCCGGATCGGCACGGTCCTCGCACGGATCCTGGTCGCCGCCGGCCACGAGGTCGTCCTCGCAGGCGCCCGCGGGCCGCAGGCCCTGGCCCCGCTGGTGGCCGAACTCGGCGCCGCGGCTTCGGCGGCGCACCCCGCCGAAGCCGCGGGCCGGGCCGACCTGGTGGTGCTGATGGTGCCCTTCGACCAGGTACGGGGGCTGCTGCCGCCGCACGTGGTGCAGGACAAGGTCCTCGTGGACGCGACCAACGCGTTCGCGGGCCCCGGGACCCCCGCCGATCTCGGCGGACGCGGATCCAGCGACCTGGTCGCCGAGTGGTACCCCGGCGTCCGGGTCGTGAAATCCCTGAACACCATGCATTTCGAGACCCTCGCCGTTGCCGGTACCGCAGGGGGCGAACGACTGGCCCATTTCACGGCGGGCGACGACGGGAAATCGAAGGAAATCGTCGCGGGAATCATCTCGGACCTGGGATTCGCCCCCGTCGACACCGGCCCGCTGCACTCCGGAGGAATTCTCCAACAGCCCGGCGGACCCCTCTTCAACCGGCCGCTCACGGAAGCGCAGGCGCTCGCATGGATCTCTCACTGAACGTGAACGGAAGACCCGAGCAGTTCTCGGCCCCGCCGAACGAACTGCTCGTGGAACGGCTGCGTGACGGCCTCGGACTGACCGGGACCAAAGTCGGATGCGACACCGGCCAGTGCGGCACGTGCGTCGTCCGCATCGACGGCAGGTCCGTCAAGAGCTGCCTGGTCCTCACCGCATCGGCCGCCGGCTCCCGGGTGACCACCATCGAGGGCGTCACCACCCGCGGTGGCGAACTCACCGGACTCCAGGAGGCCCTGCGCGAGGAGCACGGCACCCAGTGCGGCTTCTGCACCCCCGGCATGGTCATGGCCCTCGGTGAACTGGTCGACAACACGGCCGGCCGCGAAGCCCCCACCGAGCCGGAGATCCGCGAGTGGCTCACCGGCAACCTGTGCCGCTGCACCGGCTACCACAGCGTCGTACGCGGAGTGCAGCGCGCCTGCTCCGCCGCCCGTGCGGGGGAACCCGCGGCCGGGGCCCCCGCCGCGCCCGGACAGGAGGTGTGAGGCCGTGACCGCTGCAACGGGGGAGAGCGCTCTCCAGGGCGACGGAGTGCTGGGCCAGCCGCTGGACATCCGCGAGGATCCGCAGCTGCTGCGCGGCGAAGCCACGTACGTCGCGGACATCGACCTGCCCGGCACCGCGCACATGGCCATCCTGGGCAGTCCGGTGGCCCACGCGAGGATCGTGTCCATCGAGACCAAGGCCGCGCAGGAGCTGCCCGGCGTACTGAAAGTGGCCACCGCGGCCGACTTCACCGACGTCATGCCGCTGCCCTGCATCTGGATACCCGGCGGGGTCGAGAGCCACTTCCCGCCCCACCCCTACGGACTTCCCGGCGCCCGCCCGGTCCTGACCGGTGACCGCGTGCGCCACGTCGGCGACCCGATCGCCGTGGTGGTCGCCGAGACCCCGCGCCAGGCGGCCGCGGCGCTCGCCGCCATCGCCGTCGAGTACGAACCGCTGCCCGTGGTCACCCGCGCCGACGAGGCCCTCGCCGAGGGCGCGCCCCAGCTGCACGAGGCCGTCCCCGGCAACCTGAACGCGTACTGGACCTGCGGCGACAAGGACCGCACCGACGCGGCCATCGTCGAGGCCGAGGTCACCGTCGAACTCGACCTCGTCAACCAGCGCACCATCAACAGCCCCATCGAACCGCGCGGGGCGGTCGGCGACTACAACGCCGCCACCGACGAGTACACCCTCTACGCCTCCACCCAGGGCCCGCACAACCACCGCTTCCTGCTGGCCGCGCTGGTCCTCGGCATCCCCTTCAACAAGCTGCGCGTGATCGCGCCGACCGTGGGCGGGAGCTTCGGCACCAAGGGCTACCTCTACCCCGACATGGCGCTGGTCCTGCTGCTCTCCAAGGCGCTCGGCCGTCCCGTGAAGTGGGTGGACACCCGCACCGGCCTGATGAACTCCACCGTCCAGGGCCGCGACCACCGCCAGCACGTCACCCTCGCCGGCACCCGCGACGGCCGCATCACCGCCGTGCGCGCCACCAGCTACGCCAACCTGGGCGCCTACCCCTCCACCATCGGGCCCGGCGTCGCCACCGCCCTGATGGGCCGCTCCATCAGCGGCATGTACGACATCGACGCCGCGTTCTGCGAGGTCTACGCCGCCTTCACCAACACCGTCTCGCTGGGCGCCCAGCGCGGCAGCGGGCGCGCCGAGGCCGCGTTCCTGATGGAACGCCTCGTCGACCGGTACGCCGTCGAGATCGGCATGGACCCGGCGGCCGTGCGGCGCAAGAACCTGGTGCCGAAGGAGAAGTTCCCCTACGACAACGGGCTCGGCTGGACCTACGACTCCGGCGACTACCAGCTGAACTTCGACCGGGCCATCGAGCTGTCGGGCTACGCCGACATGCCCGCCCGCAAGGCGCAGGCCCGCGCCCGCGGCAAGCGGCTCGGCGTCGGCATCGCCTCCTACGTCGCCATCTGCGGGGTCGGTCCCTCCACGAGGATGTCGAAGGAAGGCATGCTCGGCGGCACCTGGGAGAGCGCGAACATCCGCGTCCACCCGACCGGCGAGGTCACCGTGACCGTCGGCTCCGCCTCCACCGGCCAGAGCCACGCCACCGTCTTCGCGCAGGTCGCCGCCGACGAGCTCGGCATCGACCCGGCACAGGTCCAGGTCCTGGAGGGGGACACGCAAAAGGCCCCGTACGGGCAGGGCACCTACGGCTCGCGCTCCTACAGCATGGCCGCGCCGGCCGTCGCCCTCACCGCCCGCAAGCTCAAGGCCAAGCTGGTCAAGGCGGGAGCCGTCTTCCTGGGCGTCCCCGAGGACCA
This sequence comes from Streptomyces sp. NPDC051578, assembly GCF_044454045.1. Classification (NCBI taxonomy): domain Bacteria; kingdom Bacillati; phylum Actinomycetota; class Actinomycetes; order Kitasatosporales; family Streptomycetaceae; genus Streptomyces; species Streptomyces sp. NPDC051578. The sequence goes on along the minus strand of NZ_JBITDH010000012.1, from coordinate 96,046 downwards.
GGTCGTCTACGCGGGCGGCGGCGTCCACGAAGAGGGCAACGAGGAGAACGCGAAGACCTTCGCCGAGCTGGCGATGGCCATGTGGTACGGCTGGGGGCTGCCCCCCGAGATCGAACCCGCCCTCGACGAAACCACCCACTTCGACCCCCCGGACTTCAACTACCCGTTCGGGACGCACGTCGCCGTGGTCGAGATCGACGAACTGACCGGCGAGACCGAGGTGGTGGCCTACACCGCCGTGGACGACGCCGGCAACATCGGCAACCCGAAGATCGTCCGCGGTCAGATCGAGGGCAGCATCGTGCACGGCCTGGGCCAGGCCCTCATGGAGGCCGCCGAGTACGACGAGGACGGGCTGCTCATCAGCTCCGACCTCAGCCACTACGCCCTGCCGCGCGCAGCCGACGCGCCCTTCTTCGCCCTGGACAAGACGACCACGCCCAGCCCGCACAACCCGCTCGGCGCCAAGGGGGCCGGCGAGATCGCCACGGTGCCGCCCGCCGCCGCCGTCGTCAACGCCGTCGTGGACGCCCTCTCCGACCTGGGCGTCCGGCACATCGACATGCCCCTCACCCCCGAGAAGGTCTGGCGCCGCCTGAGAGGGGAAGCCCAGTGATCCTCACCGAGTTCGACTACGTACGGCCCGTCGGCCTGGAAGAGGCGCTCACCCTCCTCGCCGGCGCCCCCGGCGCCCGGGCCCTGGCCGGCGGCCAGAGCCTGCTGCCCGACCTGCGCACCGGCGCCGCCCGGGCCCGCCTGCTGGTCGACGTACGGCACCTGGAGGAACTGCGCGGCGTCGAAGCCGCCCCGGACGGGACGCTGCGGATCGGGGCGCTGACCACGCTCGCCGAACTGGCGTCCCACCCGCTGGTGCTGGCGCAGGCGCCGGAGATCGCCGCCGCGGCCCGCGCCAACGGCGACCCCCAGGTCCGCAACCTCGGCACCACCGGGGGGAACCTGGCGGCCACCGGCCGGCCCACCGACCTGCCGGTCGCGGCCATCGCCGCGGGCGCGCGGGCAGAACTGGCCGGGAGCCGGGGGCGCTCCACGGTGACGGCCGAGGAACTCGCCGCCTCCGCAGTACCGGCGGACACCGTGATCACGGCCCTGCTGGTGCCGCCCGGGGGACCGGCGGGCGCCTTCGAGAAGAGCGCCGACCGGGCCACCCGCTACCCGCTGTGCGCGAGCGCCGTACGCATCACCGCGGACGGTCCGCGCATCGCGGTCACCGGAGCCACCGCCCGCGCCCTGCGCCTGCGCGGGGTCGAGGACCGGCTCGGCGGGGGCCCGTACACCACGGACAGCGTGCTCGCGGCCTTCCGCGCCGAGCCCCGGGAGCTGTTCGTCCCGGGCCGCGGCACCTCGGCCGAGTACCTCGGCCACCTCGCGGGGGTCCTGACCGCCCGCGCACTGGCGAGGGCCCAGGCGCACGCCTGATCACCGCCCACCACGGGGGAGTTGACAAGAGTGGCCGAACCGACCAAGACGACCACGGGGGACATCGTGCACCCGGCCGGCCGGCGGGCCGGTGCGCCCAGAGGCTCCGGCTTCTGGGTGGTGGGCGCGGTCCTCGTCCTGCTCATGCTCTCCTCCTCCGTGCCCTCCGCCCTCTACGTGCTCTACCAGCAGAAGTGGGGGCTGTCGTCGGGCACCGTCACGGTGGTCTTCGCCCTGTACGCCGTCACCGTCCTGGCGGGGCTGCTGCTCTTCGGGTCGCTGTCCGACACCCTCGGGCGGCGGCCCGTGCTGGGCGCCGCACTAATCCTCGCGATCGTGTCCATGGGATTGTTCGCCGGAGCCCAGGGGCTCGGGCTGCTCCTCGCCGCCCGCGCCGTACAGGGGCTCGCGGTCGGCCTGGCCACCGGGGCGATGGGCGCGGCCCTGCTGGAGCTGACCCCGAGCTCCAAACCGGCACTCGGGGCCCAGGTCAACAGCGCGGGCCCGACCGTCGGCATCGGGCTCGGCGGCCTGGGCGCCGGGCTCCTCGTGCAGTACGGTCCCGCACCGACCGTACTGAGCTACGCCCTGCTCGTCGGGGCCTTCGCGCTCACCCTGGTCGGGGTGGTCCGGATGCGCGAGAGCGCACCGGGGCTGCGGGGCGGCCGCTTCCGGGTCGTCCCGCGCCGCATCCGGATACCGCCGGGCACGGGCGGCCGGTTCGCCGTCCTGGTGCTCACCATCGTCGCCGTCTGGTCGGTCGGCGGCTTCTACCTCTCGCTCGGCCCGCACCTGGCCCTGTCCCTGCTCCGCAGCACCAACTACCTGGTCGGCGGCGCCACCGTCGCCCTGCTCGCGGGCGCCGCGACCGGCGCGCAGCTGCTGCTCGGCCGCACCGAGGCGCTGCGCACGGCGGTCATCGGGCTGCTGGGGCTGCTGGCCGGCCTGGCGCTGGTGCTGCTGGCGCTGGGGCTCGGCTCGGCTCCCGTCTTCCTCATCGCCACGGCCGTGCTGGGCAGCGGCTGGGGCGCCGCCTTCCTCGGCTCGTTCCGCGCCCTCAGCGCGCTCGCCGAACCGGCGCACCGCGGCGAACTGACTGCAGCGGTGTACGTGTTCGCGTACCTCGCCATGAGCGTCCCGTCGGTGCTCGCCGGAATGCTGACCAACATCCACGGCCTGCACCGCACCTCGGTCGGCTTCATGGCCGTCGTCGCCGGGGTGTGCGCGCTGGCCCTGATCGTCACCTTGCGGCTGTCCGCCCGTACGCGGGCAGAGGGGAGTACGGCATGAGCGGCCCGGAGTTGCGGTCTGCCCTGAGCGAGCTGGAGATCTTCGCCGGTCTCACCGAGGAGCAGCTGGACTGGCTGGTCTCGGTCACCGAACCCCGGGTGCTGTCCGACGGCGAGGTGCTCTTCCGCGACGGGGACGAGGCCACCTGCTTCCACGTGCTGCTCTCCGGCGGCCTCGTCGTCACCAAGGTCATCGACGGCCGGGAGGAGGTCCTCACCCGGCACTCCACCGAGGAGGAGAGCGCCGCGGCCGAGGAACACGACGGCAAACCCTCCGCCGCGCACCGCTTCACCGGGGAGCTGCCGCTGCTGACGGACGGCTCGTACGTGGCCACCGCCTCCGCGTCCGGTCCGGCGACCACCGTCGTCGGCTACCCGAAGCCGGTGTTCTTCGAGATGCTGTCCCGCTGCCACGGCGTGGCGGCCGTGCTGCTGCCCGTTCTGGCCTGGCGGATCAAGTCCTCCGAGGTGCAGGCGCGCAAGCGGGCGACGGTGGAGGCCCTCGGCACGCTCGCGGCGGGCCTCGCGCACGAGCTGAACAACCCGGCGGCCGCGGTGGCGCGCGCCGCGCAGGAACTCGCCCCCGCCCTGGACCGGCTGACCCGCACCGCGCACGCCTGGGGCGCGGCCGCCTCGGGGGCCGAACGCTCCCTGCTGGACCGGCTCACCGACGAGCTGGACAAGCTGCCGCCGCCCCAGACCTCCGACCCGCTGGCGCAGGCGGACGCCGAGGAGGAGATCACCGACTGGGCCGAGGAGGCGGGCACCGAACGGCCGGGGCTCCTCGGCTCGGGCGTCTCGGACCTCGGCCTGGAGCTGGGCTGGCTGCTGGAGCGGCTGGAGGGGATCGGGGAGCCGGCCCTGCCCGCCGCCCTGGACCACCTGGCCGCGCTGCTGGAGATCCGCTCCCTGGCCGCCGAGCTCCGGGCCGCGGGCCCGCGCATCTCCCAGCTCGTCGCCGCCACCCGCGATTACGCCAATCTCGACCGGGCCCCCGAACAGCGCTTCCCGGTCACGGACGGACTGGAGAACACGCTGGTCGTGCTCCGGTCGAAGCTCTCCGGCATCACCGTGGTACGTGAGTACGAACCAGACCTCCCCGAACTGACGGGCTATCCGGGTGAGTTGAACCAGGTGTGGACCAACCTGGTCGACAACGCGGCCGAGGCCATGGAAGGGGCCGGCACCCTCACCGTGCGTGCCCGCGCGGAGGGCGTGTGCATGGTCGTGGAGGTCGTCGACACCGGCCGCGGCATCCCCGAGGACGTCCTGCCGCGGATCTTCGAACCCTTCTACACCACCAAGGACGTGGGGAAGGGCACGGGCCTGGGGCTGCACCTCAGCTACCGGATCGTGACCCAGCGCCACCACGGGTCGATCGCGGCCCGCTCCCGGCCGGGGGAGACCCGGATGGTCGTCCGGCTGCCGCTCGCCACACCTGCGGCGGCGACCGCCACCGCCACCAGCACCAGTTGAGCCATCACCAGCCCAGAGAGAGTGGAGTCGAACATGGCCACGTACGACATTTCCAAGCTGCACCCGGTCTTCGTCCGCCAGATGGAGGCGCTCGCCGCCCTCGACATCGAGGCGGTCATGAAGAACTACACGGACGACGCCGTGCTGCTGCGCTTCGAGGGCGCCTCGGTGGGCATCGAGGCCGTCCGTGAGACGTTCACCGGGTACCTCTCGGTCAAGCCCACGCTGGTCGAACTCCAGGAGTACATCGAGACCGAGGACACGATCTTCTACCGCGCGATCATGAACCTGAACGGTCAGCCGGAGCACGCGTTCGGGACACTTGTGGTCCGCGATGGCCGGATCTGGCGCCAGACCGCCGGGTTCGGCAGCTGAACCCCGAGAACTGGGTAGCGTGTGCGGGGGGAGCGGGGGCAGCGCTCTCCCCGCATGCGCGGAACGAGTGACAAAGGGGAGTCAATGGAGCGCGAAACCGGACGCGTCGAGGCATTCAGCGACGGCGTGTTCGCCATCGTCATCACCATTCTCGTTCTGGAACTGAAAGTTCCGAAAGAGACGGGATCGGAGTTCTGGAACGGCGTGTGGGAGCAGTGGCCGCATTACGCCGCCTATGTGGTGAGTTTCCTCATCATCGGCGTGATGTGGGTGAACCACCACACCATCTTCAGTCACCTCAAGCGGGTGGACCGACCGCTGTTGTTCCTGAATCTCCTGGTGCTGATGGTGGTGTCGGTGATCCCGTACACCACCACCGTGCTCGCCGAACACCTCATGGAGGAAGGCGGATCGGCCAACGCGGCCGCGATCCTCTACAGCTCGATCACCGTGGCGTACGCCTTGGCCTTTCTGGCCTTCTGGTGGTACGTCACACGGGTCGGCCACCTCTTCCACGAACGCGTGGACAAAGAAGGCGCCCGGGCGACCCGAATGCGGTTCGGCCTGGGGGCGGTGGCCTACCCCATGACGGTGCTCCTGTCCTTTTTCTCCGCACCGCTCACTCTGGTCGCACACTTCCTGATCGCGCTCTACTATGCGGCGAACCAGATCCCGATCCCACTCGTGGTAGAGGAAGAGCGGCTCGCAACTGCCGGCGACCTCAGGAAGTAGCCGCCCTGGCCTACGGCCGTTCTCCGCGGTCAAGTAGGGTATTGGATCTAGCTGGTCGCGGGGGAGGCCCAGATGGCTCGCGTAGTCCTGCCGGAGGATTCCGCACAGGAAATCTCCGAGTTGATCGACGTCCTGATCTCTTTGTTCTTCGAGTCATTACCCCGGCGGGACCAGCGAAACTGGGCCCGCGTATATCTCAACGGTCTCGTGCGGACCAACGGGAAGAAAACAATCCGCAACCTCGCCGGGACCGGGGCCAGTTCCGTCGAACAGAGCCTCCAGCAGTTCATCAGCAAGTCCCCGTGGGACTGGACGCCCGTACGCCGCTCCCTCGCCCAGCACATCGAACGCACCGCCCAGCGGCCGCTGGCCTGGGTGGTGCAGCCGATGGTCATCGAGAAGGCCGGCGACCGCTCCGTCGGCGTGGGCAGGCAGTTCGTCCCCCAGCTCGGCCGCACCGCCAACTGCCAGCAGGCCGGCGGCATCTGGCTGGCCTCCAGCGAGGCCAGCTTCCCGGTCGAATGGACCCTCACCCTCCCCGGACCCTGGACCAGCGAACTGCTGCGCCGGCGACGGGCCGGCATCCCCGACACGGCGCGCTCGCTCACCCCCGCACAGGACGCCGTGCACGCCGTCCAGCGCATGGCCGCCACCTGGCAGCTCCAGCGGCGCCCGGTGGTGATGGAGGTGTCCAACAGCGACCTCGCGCAGTGCATCGAGTCCTTCGCGCTCCAGGACATCCCCTTCGTCTTCAAGGTCGACGGCTCACTGCCCGTCTCCTTCGGCGGGTCCGGACGCCACAAGCCCGGACCGCACACGGCGCCCGCCAGGGAGCTCATCGACTCCCTGCGCTCCCAGCGCCGGGTCGTCGAATGGACCCGCCACGGCCGCGCCGAGGGCGCAGTGACCCTGCTGACCTCGGCCTCCATCCTCGCCACGCCCGGCGAGGACCGGCCCGCCCCCGCGCCGCCCACCCCGCTGCTGCTCGTCGGGGCGTGGACGGAGGCCGCACTGCTGCCGTCGGAGTTCTGGATCACCAACATCGGGGACCGGCCGCTCGCCCAGCTCTTCCTGCTGGCCAAGCTCACCGACCGGGTCTCCCTGGACTTCGCCGAGACCTGCGAACCCGTCGGGATCCGCGATTTCGAGGGCCGCTCCTTCCGCGGGTGGCACCACCACGCCACCCTCGCCAGCGTCGCCCACGCCGCCCGGCTGCTGGGCAGCGCCGGCACCCGCATCCCGGAATCCGCGGCCCTTCCCTACCAGGGCCCGGCCCGGCCCCGCCCGGCCGCCGTCCTGCCGCCCAGGCCGCTCATACCCGGGCAGGCCGCGCGCCGCCAGTACATACGCTGATGCTCGACATCGCGGGGGAACTGCGCACCTGGTGCGCCGAGCAGCGCGAGTTCGCGCTCGCCACCGTCGTCGCCGTCAGCGGGAGCGCGCCGCGCGGCCCCGGTGCCTCACTGGCCGTAGCCGCCGACGGCACCGCGCTCGGCTCCCTGTCCGGGGGCTGCGTCGAGTCCGCCGCCCACGAGCTGTGCCTGGAGGCGATCGCCACCGGGGAAGGGGGCGTCCACCGCTTCGGGTACAGCGACGACGACGCCTTCGCCGTAGGGCTGACCTGCGGCGGAGTCCTGGACGTCCTGATCACGCCGGTGCGCGGGCACGACCCCGTGCGCCCCGTCCTGCGCGCGGTGCTCGACCACGCCGAGGCTGGCCGGCGCACCGCGTTCGCCCGGGTGGTCACCGGGCCGCCCCGCCAGCTCGGCCGGGCGCTGGCCGTCCGGACCGACGGCTCCTACGAGGGCCACCTGGGCGGCGGCGGCCCCGACCTGGACCGGGCCGCCGCCGAACGGGTACGGGACCTGCTGCTCGCCGGGCGGACCGGCACCGTCGAGCTGGGCACGGCCGGTGGGCTGTGCGGGCAGCCCCTGACCCTCCTGGTCGAGTCGGCCGCAGAGCCGCCCCGGCTGATCGTCTACGGGGCCATCGACTTCGCCGCCGCCCTGGCGCGGCTCGGGGCCTTCCTGGGGCACCGGGTCACCGTCTGCGATGCCCGGGCCGTCTTCGCCACCCCGGCCCGTTTCCCCGGCGCCGACGAGGTCGTCGTGGAATGGCCGCACCGCCACCTCGCCGCCGAATGGGAGGCGGGCCGGCTCGACGCCCGTACCGCCGTCTGCGTCCTGACCCACGACGCGAAGTTCGACGTACCGCTGCTGTCCCTGGCCCTGCGGCTGCCGCTCGCGTACGTGGGGGCCATGGGGTCGCGGCGCACCCACACCGAGCGGGCCGCCCGGCTGCGGGAGGAGGGCCTGCCTGAGGCCGCGCTGGCCCGGCTGCGTTCACCCATCGGGCTGGACCTGGGCGGCGGCACCCCCGAGGAGACCGCCCTCGCCATCGCCGCCGAGTTCACCGCGGTCCGTCACGGCGCAAGCGTGACCCCGCTCGCCGACAGGACCGGCCCGGTCCACCGGTGGGTGCTCCCGGTGGGCGGGCCGGCGGGGCGCGGGTGAGGGGCCGGCGCGGGCCGGTCGGTCAGCCCGACCGGCCCTTGACGTGGTCGATCACCTGCTTGATCCCTTCACTGGGGGAGAAGTCGACGTAATCCGTGTCGGTGAGCGCCACCGGGACGTGACCCGCACCCCAGTAGAACGCCTGCCCTTCCTCGTAGACCGTCTCCCCGTCCGCGAAGCGCATCAGCAGCCGTCCCTTGAGGAGCTAGCCCCAGTGCGGGCACGGGCACATGTCGCCGGGCAGCCCGGTGAGCGCGGGGGCCATGTCCGTGCCCTCGGGCAGGTGGAAGAAGCCCACGCTCAGACCGCCGCCGATCTCCTCGACGCGGATGTCCAGGCCGCCGCCCTCCAGGGCTACGGGCGTCTCGTCGCGCTTCCTCGCGGGCATGGTTCCTCCCAGGTGGTCCGCCGGCGGGGGGCTGAACCTTTCCCGCTCTTCCGCTCGACTCCTTCGACTCTGCGCCGCCCGGACGCTCCGGTCGCGCCGGGCCGAGCGGGCCGATCCTGGAGGAAGGGACCAGCCGGTCCCTTATGTCCTGGAGGATCGGACCGGGCTGCATAAACACCGGGCCATGGGAGAATGAAGTACGTGCGTTTCCTCGGCTGACCCGTCGAGGGCCAACTCCGATCGACTGGGATGTTCAGCACGTGCGTTTCCTCAATGACCAGCAGCCGCCGTACGACCTGACGTACGACGACGTATTCATGGTGCCGAGCCGGTCCGCCGTCGGTTCCCGTCAGGGCGTCGACCTCTCCTCGCCCGACGGCACCGGCACCACCATTCCGCTCGTCGTGGCCAACATGACCGCCATCGCGGGACGCCGGATGGCCGAGACCGTCGCCCGCCGCGGCGGCATCGTCGTCATCCCGCAGGACATCCCGATCGAGGTCGTCACCGACGTCATCTCCTGGGTCAAGACCCGCCACCTCGTGCTGGACACCCCCATCACCCTGGCGCCCACCCAGACCGTCGCCGACGCCCTGTCCCTGCTGCCCAAGCGGGCCCACGGCGCCGGAGTCGTCGTCGACGCCGACAACCGGCCCGTCGGCGTCGTCACCGAGCACGACCTGAGCGGCGTGGACCGCTTCACCCAGCTCTCCGAGGTCATGTCGAAGGAGCTGCTGCTCATCGATGCCGACATCGACCCCCGCGAGGCCTTCAACAAGCTCGACGCCGGTCACCGCAAGCTGGCCCCGGCCGTCGATGAGGACGGCAGGCTCGTCGGCCTCCTCACCCGCAAGGGCGCGCTGCGCGCGACTCTGTACACCCCGGCGACCGACGCCAACGGCAAGCTGCGCATCGCCGCGGCCGTCGGCATCAACGGCGACTTCGTCGGCAAGGCCAAGCAGCTGCTCGACGCGGGCGTGGACACGCTCGTCATCGACACGGCCCACGGCCACCAGGAGTCGATGATCAACGCGATCAAGGCCGTGCGCGCGCTGGACCCGCAGGTCCCGATCGTGGCCGGCAACATCGTCGCCGCCGAGGGCGTCAGGGACCTGATCGACGCCGGCGCGGACATCATCAAGGTCGGTGTCGGCCCCGGCGCCATGTGCACCACCCGCATGATGACCGGCGTCGGCCGCCCGCAGTTCTCGGCGGTGCTGGAATGCGCCGCCGAGGCCAAGAAGTACGGCAAGCACGTCTGGGCCGACGGTGGCGTCCGCCACCCGCGCGACGTGGCGATGGCGCTGGCCGCCGGTGCGTCCAACGTGATGATCGGCTCCTGGTTCGCCGGGACGTACGAGTCCCCGGGCGACCTCCAGCAGTCCGCCGACGGTCGCTTCTACAAGGAGTCGTTCGGCATGGCGTCCGCGCGCGCCGTGCAGAACCGCACCTCGGAGGAGTCCGCCTACGACCGGGCGCGCAAGGGCCTGTTCGAGGAGGGCATCTCCACCTCGCGGATGTTCCTCGACCCGGCGCGGCCCGGCGTCGAGGACCTGATCGACTCGATCATCGCGGGCGTGCGGTCGTCCTGCACGTACGCGGGCGCGGGCTCCCTCGCGGAGTTCGAGGAGAAGGCCGTGGTCGGCGTCCAGTCGGCGGCCGGCTACGCGGAGGGCAAGCCCCTGCACGCCAGCTGGAGCTGACCCGCAACCACAGCCCGAGCCGACCCGTACCACCCCGTGGCCCCGCCCCCGTCCGCCCGGACGCGCGGCGGGGCCACGGGCATGCCCGGGCACGCCGCGCTCAGCCGCGGTGGCGCGGCTGTCCGGGGCCCGAAGGGTGGACGCCCGGACGGTACTTGGGGATCCGGACCGTGACCTTCATCCCGGCGCCGACCCCCGTCTCGATGACGAGCCCGTAGTCGTCCCCGTAAACCTGCCGCATCCGCTCGTCCACGTTCGGCAGCCCCACCCCGGACGAGGAACCCGTCCGCTCGCCGGCCAGGATGCGGCGCAGCAGGGCCGGATCCATCCCGACGCCGTTGTCCTCGATGGCCAGCACCGCCTCCGAACCGGCGTCCCGGGCGGCGATCGTGATCCGGCACCGGGAGGTGGAGTCCTCCAGCCCGTGCTTGACCGCGTTCTCGACCAGCGGCTGGAGGCACAGGAACGGCAGCGCCACGGGCAGCACCTCCGGCGCCACCTGCAAGGTCACCGTCAGGCGGTCGCCGAACCGTGCTCCGGCGAGGGCCAGGTACTGCTCGATGGAACGCAACTCTTCGGCGAGCGTGGTGAAATCGCCGTGCCGCCGGAACGAGTACCGGGTGAAGTCGGCGAACTCCAGCAGCAGGTCCCGCGCCCGCTCCGGATCGGTGCGCACGAACGAGGCGATCGCGGCGAGGGAGTTGAAGATGAAGTGCGGGGAGATCTGCGCCCGCAGCGCCTTGATCTCCGCCTCCATCAGCCGCGTCCGCGACCGGTCCAGTTCCGAAAGCTCCAGCTGGACCGACACCCAGCGGGCCACCTCCGTCGCGGCGCGCACCAGCACCGCCGATTCCCGCGAACCGTAGGCGACGAGCGCGCCCAGCACCCCGTCCTCACCCGTCAGCGGGGCGAACACCGCCCACTTGAGGGGGCAGTCGGGCCGCTGGCAGTCCGTACGCAGGCTCATGCTCCGCCCCGACTCCAGCATCCTCGCCACCCGGGCCATCGCCCGCCGCTCGTGGTGGTCTGCGCCCGGCCCGTCCCAGGCCAGCACCGCCTCCCGGTCCGTGAGGCACAGCGCCTCGGTACCGAGCAGCGACCGCAGCCGCCGCGCCGCCTTGCGGGCGGCGTCCTCCGTCAGCCCCGCCCGCAGCGGGGGAGCGGCCAGTGAAGCGGTGTGCAGGGTGTGGAAGGTGGCCCGCTCGACGGGGGTCCCCAGATGCAGCCCCGCGGCCCGCTCCCCGCGCCGGGCCTGCCACCTGCCGCCGGCCCAGCCGAGGGCCAGCAGGGCCGCCGCGCCGAGCAGGGCCACCGCCGCGGGCGCCGCCCCCGCCAGGGTCTGTGTCACCGCCCCGTCCACCGCGCGCCCCCGCTCCGGTCCCCGGTGACGTCCTCCGGCAGGTGCAGCCGGGCCAGCGTCGCCGCCGTCCCGGCCGGGACGCGGGAACGGGTGGCCAAGGACACCGCCACCATCGTCAGGAACCCCAGCGGGACCGACCACACCGCCGGCCACGCCAGCAGGGTGTGCGCCCAGCCCGCCGGCACGAGCCCGACCCGGGTCGCCACCACCGCCCCCAGCGCCGCCCCGCCACCGGTGACCAGCCCCGCCACCGCGCCCGGCGGGGTCAGCCCGCGCCACCAGATGCCCAGCACCAGCAGCGGGCAGAACGACGACGCCGACACCGCGAACGCCAGCCCCACCGCATCCGCCACCGGCACGTCCGCCGAAGCCACCGCCCCCACCAGCGGCACCAGCATCGCCACCACCACCGCGAACCGGAACGTCCGCACCCGCCGCCCCGGCAGCACGTCCTGGTGCAGCACCCCGGCCACCGCCATCGTCAGCCCCGACGCCGTGGACAAGAACGCCGCGAAGGCGCCCCCGGCCAGCAGCGCCCCCAGCAGCTCCCCGAGCAGGCCGCCCAGCATCCGCCCCGGCAGCACCAGCACCGCGGCGTCGGCGTCCCCCGTCAGGGCCAGCTCCGGCGCGTAGATCCGGCCCAGCGCCCCGTACACCGGCGGCAGCAGGTAGAACACCCCGACCAAGCCGAGCACCACCAGCGTGGTGCGGCGGGCGGTCCGCCCGTCCGGGCTGGTGTAGAACCGCACCGCGACGTGCGGCAGGCCCATCGTGCCGAGGAACGTGGCCAGGACCAGCCCGTACGTGGCGTACAGCCGGTGCCGGTTGCCGGACAGCGGCTCCGACCAGCTCGACACGCCCAGCCCCGCCTCCGCCCGGGCGTCGGGCACCACGCTGTCCGGGGTGAACCGGAGCAGCGCGTGGGCCCGTACGGTGTGCTGCCCGGCGGCCAGCGTCAGCGGCTCGGCCGCGTACGAACGGCCGTCCACCTGCCCGGTCACCGTCAGCGTGAGCGGCGCGCCCAGCATGATGCGCATGTCCTGGGCGGCGGTGACGGCGGTGTGCTCGCGGAACACCGCCGGGGCGTCGAACGCGGCACGCGGCGCCCCGTCCCCGGCCCAGGCGCCGATCAGGAAGAACGCGGGAACCAGCAGGGCGGTGAACTTGAGCCAGTACTGGAAGGCCTGCACGAAGGTGATGCTGCGCATCCCGCCGGCCCCCACGGCCGCCGTGACCACCGTCGCGACGACGACGCCCCCCACCCAGTGCGGGGCCCCGGTCAGGACCTTCAAGGTCAGCCCGGCCCCTTGCAGTTGGGGCAGCAGGTACAGCCAGCCGACGCCGACCACGAACAGCACCGCGATCCGCCGCACGGCCCGGGACTCCAGCCGGGCCTCGGCGAAGTCCGGCAGCGTGTACGCGCCCGAGCGCCGCAGCGGGGCCGCCACCAGCACCAGCAGCACCAGGTACCCGGCCGTGTACCCCACCGGGTACCAGAGCATCTCGGGCCCCTTCAGCAGCACGAGCCCGGCGATCCCGAGGAAGGAGGCGGCGGAGAGGTACTCGCCGCTGATGGCCGCCGCGTTGAGGCGGGGGCCGACGGTGCGCGAAGCCACGTAGAAGTCCGAGGTGGTCCGGGATATGCGCAGACCCAGCGCGCCGACCAGCACGGTGACCAGGACGACGACGGTGACCGCGGTCAGCGCGTACGTCTGGTTCACCGGCGCGTCCTTCGGCAGGCAGAGGGGTCCGGCGAGTGTACGCAGCGCCCCGCGCCGGGCGACAGACGCGATCAGGCTCGAAGGTGGCCGAACGGCGCCCGTGAGGCGGCTGTTTCAGACGGCCGGGTCGCGGTGCTCCGCGCAGTCCCGCAGGGCGATCTCCAGCTCGACGTACGACTCCTCGGCCCGCCGGAAGGCGAGCGTCAGCGCCGCCTCCGCACGCGGCGGCAACTGCCGCCGGGCGCCGTCCTGGACCTCGTAGAGCACGTCGGCCCAGTGCGCCGCCACGCTGCGCAGCCGGGCGAGCAGGGCCTCGGCCTCGACGGGGCCGGCGGGCCGGATCCGGGGCAGTCCGGTGAGCGCGTCCAGCAGCGCCTGGATGTCGGACATGTGCGGGGCTCCTCCCGAACCGGAAGATCCACGATACGCGCGGGCCGCCCGGACGGTGGGGGCGCCGTCCACCGCTGCGGCCGACGGGCCCGGCGCGTCGCCGTACGCCCGTCCCGGCGCGACGAACGGCGTCCGGCGCGCGCCGGACGGTCGCCGGACGCCGTACACCGCAGGCCGGGCGGCGCGGCGCCCGGGCCTTGCGTCAGCCGGTCGCGTGCCGCATCAGGAGGTCCCGCAGCTCCCGCGAGTGGCGGCGGCTGACCTGGAGCTCCGCCGACCCCACGCGGACGCTGGTGGTGCCCCCGTCGAGCCGCAGCTCGTCGATCCGGCCGAGAGCCACCAGGTGCCGCCGGTGGATCCGGACGAAGCCGCGCGCCGCCCAGCGTTCCTCCAGCGTCGACAGCGGGATCCGCACCAGGTGGCTGCCGTCGTCGGTGTGCAGCCGGGCGTAGTCGCCCTGGGCCTCGACGTACGCGATGTCGGCGATCGCCACGAAGCGGGTCACCCCGCCCAGTTCGACGGCGATCTGCTCGGTGGTCCGGTCGGCGGGCGGGACCTCGGGGACCGGCGTGCGCTGCGCGGGTACGGCCGGGTCCGCCGCGGGTTCCGCGGGCCTGTCCAGTTGGGCGCACGCCCGGCGGACGGCTTCCGCCAGCCGCTCCGGGCGCACCGGCTTGAGCACGTAGTCCACCGCCTTCAAGTCGAAGGCCTGGACGGCGAAACCCTCGTGGGCGGTGACGAACACGACCAGCGGCGGACGGGCGAACCCGGCCAGCAGCCGGGCGATGTCCAGTCCGGTCAGCCCGGCCATGTGGATGTCGAGGAAGACCACGTCGATGCCGCCGGGGCCGTCCGGCCCGCTCTCCAGGGCCCGCGTGATCCGGCGCAGGGCCTCCGTGGCGTCCGAGGCACCCACGGCGCTGCTCACCCGCGCGTCGGAGCGCAGCAGGTACAGGAGTTCCTCGAGCAGGGGCTTCTCGTCGTCGACGGCGAGTACGCGCAGCATGGAGCCGAGTCTAAGGGCTGTCCCGGCGCGGATCACGGGACAGACCTCAAGGGCTCTCCCGCTGTCCAGGGCGGACACGGGTGCGCGGCCCCGGCCCTCGGGGGGAGGGGAGGACGGGGGCCGCGCGGTCAGGTGGTCCGCCGCGGTCTACTGAGCCGTGATGAGCTTGCCGTCGGGGGCGACCGCGTACCAGGTGCCGCCCACGCCCTGGCCGTTGGTGTCGCCGGCCTTCTTGTCGCCGGTGAAGGTGTAGACGGGCCAGCAGTTCACCGTCTGCTGCTTCTTGCCGTCGGGACGGTCCAGCACCAGGAAGTTCTTCTCGACGATCCCCTTGGCGTTCGCCTTGTCCACCGGCGGCACCACCGGCCACTTGGCCACGCAGTCGCCCTCGCACTGGGAGACCATCGGCCAGGCGGTGTCCGGCTTGAACCGGTAGACCGTCATCCCGTTGCCGTCGACGACGTGCTCACCGAGCGCCGGGTCCTTGGCCACGGTCAGCGCGCCGGCCGCCTGGCCGGCGCCGGCGGGCGCGGCGGCCTGCTTCGCGGCCTTCTTGCCGTCCGGCGCCGCGGCGAACCAGGTGCCGCCCACGCCCTGGCCGTTGGTGTCGCCCGCCTTGGTGTCCTTGGCGAACCGGTACACCGGCCAGCCCGCCACCGTCAGCTGCTTGCTCCCGTCGGTGCGCACCACCTCGCCGAGCAACCCGGCGTCCATGCCGGCGGCGGCCGTGGCGTCGCCGGCCGCGACCGCCGGCCACGCCTTGGCGCAGTCGCCGTCGCAGTTCGACTTGGGCGGCTTGGCGGTGTCCTTGTCGAAGCGGTAGAGGGTGAAGCCGGCGCTGTCGGTGAGCACCGGGCCCAGCTGCGCGTCGGCCGAGATCGCCAGCTGTCCGGCGCCCTTCGCGCCGGAGGCGCCGGCGGCGCCGGCCGCCGCCGGGCCGGCTCCGTAGGTGTCCGAAGCGGGAGCCTCGGCAGCGGCGGCGGCCGGAGCGGCGCTGCCAGCCGCCTTGTCGTCGCCGCCGCACGCGGTCGCCGTCAGGGTGACGGCGACCGCGATCGCGGCCAGGGAAGTTCCGCGCTTGATACCCATGGTGATCTCTCCCACGTGTGGTGTCCGCCGGGTCCGTCGCCGGAGCGTCGGCTACGTGTGCAGGACACGTCGTGGGGGCGGCGCCCTGTTCAGCCGGGGCGGTGTGTCCTCTTTCACCTATCCCGCGTCGAACCCGGTCCGCCGCAGGGCCGTGGCCACAGCGAGGCCCAGGGTCCGGTGCCCCTCGTCATTGGGGTGCAGCCCGTCCGCGAGGTGCTCGGGTCCGAGCAGGTCCCGGCCCGGGAGCAGGGCCAGGCGGCCGTCCCCGGCGCTGATCCGGTCGCGGACGGCGCGCTCCATGGCGTCGCGCAGGGCGCCCAGGGTGGCGCCGAGCCGGTTCGGGGTGCGCTCCGCCTCGGGGCGCAGTACGGGGGACAGGAGCAGCAGCGGGGTCTGCGGGTGGCCCTGCCGCACGAGGTCGAGGAACGCGCGCGTGGTCTCGTAGAGCATCGGCGCCGAGAAGGGCACCCGGGACCAGCAGTTGGTGCCGAAGGCGAGGGTCAGGGCGTCGGCGGGGAGCCGCGCGAGTTGTTCGGCGGTGGCCAGTTCCCCCCGCGCGGCGCCCGCGTACCCCAGGTTGACGGTGTCCCAGCCGAGTTCCCGGCCGGCGACGGCCGCCCAGCCGTGGGCGGGGCGGGTGGACCACCAGCCCTCGGTGATGGAGTCGCCGTGCACCACCCAGCGCGGGGCCCGCGGGGCGGGGGCCAGGGGGCCGCCGATCCCGCGCAGGCCGACTATCAGCGGCGACTGGGCCTCCGGCGGGTGGACGGTGAACGGTCCGTCGCCGCCGGGCAGGCCGATCCTGACGACGGCCTCCGCGGCCGGCTCGGCGCACACCTCGTGGACCACCCCGTGCCGGTCCCACAGGGCGAAGACGTGTGAGATGTCGCGCAGTGCGTCGGTGGGGCCGGGCACGGTGGCCCGGTAGCGGATCTCCACCGCGCGGGCCTGCCCGGGGGTGAACTCCAGCCGGACCCCGATGGGCAGCGCGGCGCGCTCGCCGGTGTCCCAGGGCAGCCGCATGGTGTCCGCCGGGTCCGCGCGCACGGGCCGGCCCTCGTCCAGCCAGGCGACCCCGCGCAGGAAGGGGCCCGGGTCCTGCCACGCGTCGTCCGCGCCGCTCACTGCTCTCACGCATCGCCTCCGTCGTCGGGTGCGGGAACCGCTTCGATTCGTACCCCGCCCGGAGGGCTTCGACCGTCGTGCGGCCGAACCCGTGGAAATGGGGCGCCGAGGCGGTCTGCGCAGTGATCGATCGTCCGCGCGCAACAAAGGACCATCTGGGACAGATCCGCGCAACGATCGTGCGGCAATGTGCAAGGATGGTGCATTACGGGCGGTATCACTCAGCTCGTAGGCTCACTCGCTGTACGTGGAGTGGCGCGGACCGCCTGCTCGGCGGTCCCCCATGCCCAGGCAGGCTCCTGCTCGCCTGTTCCTGCTCCGGACCGCTGCGGTCGACGCCTGAGAGTCCCCATCCGCAGTGTCAAAGGAGTCCTTTCGTGCTCGAAACCGGCCAGGCGCCACCGCTCACGTCCGAGCCCAGCAAGCCTGCCCATCCTTTGCTGCGCCGCAAGCCGGTCGAGCAGCTGGTCGCCGAGGGCGGCCAGGGTGAGGGCGGATCGCTGCGCCGCTCGCTCACCATGTGGCAGCTGACGATGATCAGCATCGGCGCCACCCTGGGCACCGGCATCTTCGTCGTCCTCGGCGAGGCAGCCCCCAAGGCCGGCCCGGCCGTGACGATCTCCTTCGTCATCGCGGGCCTGACCGCGCTGTTCTCGGCCCTGTCCTACGCCGAGCTGGCCGGATCCGTCCCGGTGTCGGGATCCTCGTACTCGTACTCCTACGCCACCATGGGCGAGTTCGTCGCCTGGATCTGCGGCTGGTGCCTGGTCCTGGAGTACGCGGTGTCCGTCGCGGCGGTCGCCGTCGGCTGGGGCCAGTACCTCAACGAGCTGCTCGACGGGACCATAGGCGTCACCCTCCCCGAGAAGCTCGCCGCCCCGATGGGCGAGGGCGGCTGGATCAACCTGCCCGCGCTGGTCGTGGTGCTGCTCGCGATGGTCTTCCTGATGCGCGGCGCCAAGGAGAGCGCCACCATCAACTCGATCATGGTCGGCGTGAAGATCGTGACGCTCGTGCTCTTCATCGGCATCGGCGTCATGGGCATCAAGTCCGGCAACTACACCCCGCTGGCCCCGCTCGGGGTCACCGGCATCAGCGCCGCGGCCTCCACGCTCTTCTTCTCCTACATCGGCTTCGACGCCGCCTCCACCGCCGGTGAGGAAGCCAAGAACCCGAAGAAGGACCTGCCGCGCGCGATCATGCTCTCGCTGGGCATCGTCACGATCCTCTACGTCCTCGTCGCCTTCGTCGCCGTCGGCGCCATGCCCTGGCAGGACTTCGCGGGCACCGAAGCCGCGCTCGCCCAGATCATGACCAACGTCACCGGCACCAGCGTCTGGGGCGTCGTCCTCGCCGCCGGCGCGGTCGTCGCGATCGCCTCCGTCGTCTTCGCCGTGCTCTACGGCCAGACCCGCATCCTCTTCGCGATGTCCCGCGACGGCCTCGTCCCGAAGATCTTCGCCAAGGTCGACGCCAAGACCGGCGCCCCCCGCGCCAACGTGGTGATCGTCTCGCTGTTCTGTGGCGCGCTCGCCGCCTTCATCCCGCTCGGCGAGCTGGCGAACGCCACCAGCATCGGCACGCTCTTCGCCTTCGCCCTGGTCAACGTCGCCGTCGTCATCCTGCGCCGCACCAAGCCCGACATGCCGCGCACCTTCAAGGTGGCGCTGTTCCCGGTGACGCCGATCCTCGGCTTCCTCGCCTGCGCCTACATGATGTACAGCCTGCCGGGCGCCACGTGGGTCGCGTTCGGTGTCTGGATGGCCGTCGGCCTCGTGGTCTACTTCCTGTACGGCATCCGCCGTTCCCGATTGGCCACAGCAGAGAAGTGATCCACCCGCAGTGCGACTGAACGATCTCGACGAACGCATCGTGCACGCCCTCGCCGAGGACGCCCGCCGCTCCTACGCGGACATCGGCTCCGAGGTCGGGCTCTCCGCCCCCGCCGTCAAGCGGCGCGTGGACCGGCTGCGCTCGGAAGGGGCCATCACCGGCTTCACCGTCCGCGTGGACCCGGCCGCCATGGGCTGGGAGACCGAGGGCTTCATCGAGATCTACTGTCGCCACAACACCTCGCCGGACGACATCCGGCGGGGCCTGGAGCGGTACCCCGAGGTGGTGTCCGCGTCGACCGTCACCGGCGACGCGGACGCCCTCGTCCAGATCTTCGCCTCCGACATGCGCCACTTCGAGCGGGTCCTGGAGCGCATCGCGGGCGAGCCGTTCGTGGAGCGCACCAAGTCGGTCCTGGTCCTCTCCCCGCTGCTGCGCCGCTTCACCTCCGGCGCCCCGGCCTAGGCCCGGGGCTCAGGCCGACTGCTTGACGCGGGCCGGCGTGCGGTCGTCCAGCAGGGCCCGGCGCTCCTCCTCGGTGAGGCCGCCCCACACGCCGAACGGCTCGCGGGTCGTCAGCGCGTGCTCCAGGCAGGCCGCGCGCACAGGGCATCCGGCGCAGACGCGCTTGGCCGCCTCGTCCCGGACCTCGCGGTCCTCGCCCCGCTCACCGGCGGGGTGGAAGAACCGGCCGGAACCGAGGTCCCGACAGGCGGCGCGGGCCTGCCACTGCCAGTAGTGGTGGGCGGAACCCGGCAGGCGGGAGACGTCGGACATGGCGGTTCCTTTCCGTGGGAAGTCGTCGGTACCAGCGCGTGTGACCCTTCCCCGCGCACTGAAACCCCTTCTCCCGTACGGGAATCCCCGCCTTTCCGCTCACCGGGGGCCGGCCCGCGCCCGCCCGGGGTGCCAGGGGCGGGGGGTGGGGCGGGCGCCCCGCCCGCAGCGTGCCCACCGCCACCCCCCTGTTCATCACTCAACCCGCCGCCGACGCTACGGGAGGCGCCGGCCGCACTCAATGAACCCCGTGTTAACGCCTCTTTTCGGCATCCCGGGCCGCGTCCGGCCCGGCGCCCGGGGTGCGCAGCCCGATGAACACCGGCTCGCGGCGCAGGATGAACCCCATCGACCGGTACAGCCGGATCGCGCCGGTGTTCGAGGCGGCCGCGTGCAGGAAGGGGACGTCCCCGCGCTCGCGCACGGCGGCGGCCACCGCGCGGACCAGCCGCCCGGCCAGGCCCTCGCCCCGGTGGCCGGGACGGGTGCACACCGCGCTGATCTCCGACCAGCCCGGCGGCCGCATCCGCTCTCCGGCCATCGCGACCAGCCGGCCCCCGCGCCGGATCCCGAGGTACGTGCCCAGCTCCACGGTGCGCGCGGCGAAGGGGCCCGGCTCGGTGAGGCGCACCAGCTCCAGCATCTCCGGCACGTCGGCCGGCCCCAGCCGGACGGCCTCCGGGTCGGCCTCGGCCCGCACCTCGCGCCCGTCGAGCTGCACGCCCGGGATGCAGCGCAGCGTCCGCCACCCCTCGGGCGGCGTCGGCAGGCCGGTGAGCCACACCTCCCGGCCCGGTCCGACCAGCGACGCGAGGTCCGCCCAGGACCGCGGGTCCGCCGGGTCGGCGAGGGCGGCGAAGGGGTTGGCGTCGGGCAGGTAACGCGCCGCTCGGCCGGCCACCTCGGCGAAGTCCCGGTGCGTGCCGGTCAGCGCGGCCCAGACCGGGTTGTCGAGGGGGTGGGTGCCGGTGGCGGTGAGGGTGTCCGGATCGGGGGACATGGGATGCGGGATCCTTCGGGTCGGGGACGGCCGAGGTCGTCAGCGTCCGCGCGGAGCGGTTTATGCCCGGCCGGCCAGGGGCTCGTCACCGTCCGCTGCCCGCCCCCGCGTACCCTCGTACGTGGACCGCCGGCCGCGGGGGAGCACGGCCCGTGAACGCCCCGCGCAACGAATCTCCGTACCGGCTGCGAAACACGCAACGAATCGATGCTCCGAGCGCAACGGAGACGTCTTGTCGCGGTCGAACGGACGAACGTACCGTCTAAGGACAACCTCCCCACCCGTCACAGAGGTACGCCCATGCCCCCGCTGCGCACCGCTCTCCTCCAGAGCTCCGGAGTCCTCGGCGACCCCGCCGAGAACCTCAAGAGGCTCGACGAGGCCGCGGCGCGCGCCGCACAGGGCGGGGCCGGGCTCCTCGTGACCTCGGAGATGTTCCTGACCGGCTACGCGCTGGACCTCCAGGACATCCCCGGGCTCGCCGAACCGGCCGACGGCCCGTCCGCCGTCGCCATCGGCGAGATCGCCCGCCGCCACGGCGTCGCCGTCCTGTACGGCTACCCCGAGCGGGCGGACGAGGCGGTCTACAACTCCGCGCAGCTCATCGGCCCCGACGGGACCGCGCTGGCGAACTACCGCAAGACCCACCTCTTCGGCTGCTTCGAACAGGACGCCTTCACCCCCGGCGACGCCCCCGTCGTCCAGGCGGACCTGAACGGCCTCCGCGTCGGCATCATGATCTGCTACGACGTGGAGTTCCCCGAGAACGTCCGGGCCCACGCGCTCGCCGGGACCGACCTCCTCCTGGTCCCGACCGCGCAGATGCACCCGTTCCAGTTCGTCGCCGAACAGCTGGTCCCGGTACGCGCCTTCGAGAACCAGATGTACGTCGCGTACGTCAACCGGACCGGTCCCGAGGGCGAGTTCGAGTTCGTCGGCCTCAGCTGCCTGGCCAGCCCCGACGGGGTCACCCGCACCCGGGCCGGGCGCGGCGAGGAGATGGTCCTCGGCGACGTCGACCCCGAGCTGCTGCGGGTCTCGCGCGAGACCAACCCGTACCTGCGCGACCGCCGCCCGGGGCTCTACGCCTCCCTCGTCTGACCTCCCCGGGCCGCCCCCGCCCGTCCCCACCACCTGCCGCACAGTCCGTTCGCAAGGAGCCGTACCCCCATGACGTCCACGGTGCCCCCCGCCGTCCCGCACAGCGACGGACAGCCCCCGATCACCATGTTCGGTCCGGACTTCCCGTACGCGTACGACGACTTCCTCGCCCACCCGGCGGGACTCGGCCAGATACCGGCCACCGAGTTCGGCACCGAGGTCGCCGTCATCGGCGGCGGACTCTCCGGCATCATCTCCGCCTACGAGCTGATGAAGATGGGCCTCAAGCCCGTCGTCTACGAGGCGGACCAGATCGGCGGGCGGCTGCGTACCGTCGGCTTCGAGGGCGCCGGCACCGAGGGCCTGACCGCGGAGATGGGCGCCATGCGCTTCCCGCCCTCCTCCACCGCCCTGCAGCACTACATCGACCTCGTCGGCCTGGTGACGGAGCCCTTCCCGAACCCGCTCGCCGAGTCCACCCCCTCCACGGTCGTCGACCTCAAGGGCGAGACGCACTACGCCGAGACCATCGCGGACCTCCCGCAGATCTACCGCGACGTGTCCGCCGCCTGGAACGCCTGCCTGGACGAGGGCGCCGACTTCTCCGACATGAACACCGCGATGCGCGAGCGGGACGTCCCGCGCATCCGCGAGATCTGGGCCAAGCTGGTCGAGAAGCTCGACGACGAGACCTTCTACGGCTTCCTCTGCAAGTCCGAGGCCTTCCAGTCCTTCCGCAAGCGCGAGATCTTCGGCCAGGTCGGCTTCGGCACCGGCGGCTGGGACACCGACTTCCCCAACTCCATCCTGGAGATCCTGCGCGTCGTCTACACCGAGGCGGACGACCACCACCGCGGCATCGTCGGCGGCTCACAGCAGCTGCCGCTGCGCCTGTGGGAGCGCGAGCCCGAGAAGATCGTCCACTGGGCCCAGGGCACCTCGCTGTCCTCCCTGCACGACGGCACCCCGCGCCCGGCCGTGACCCGTCTGCACCGCACGGCGGGCAACCGCATCACGGTCACGGACGCCTCCGGCGACATCCGTACGTACCGGGCCGCGATCTTCACGGCGCAGTCCTGGATGCTCCTGTCGAAGATCGAGTGCGACGACACGCTGTTCCCGATCGACCACTGGACGGCGATGGAGCGCACCCACTACATGGAGAGCTCGAAGCTCTTCGTGCCGGTGGACCGCCCGTTCTGGCTGGACAAGGACGAGGAGACCGGCCGCGACGTCATGTCGATGACGCTCACGGACCGGATGACGCGCGGTACGTACCTCCTGGACAACGGCCCGGACAAGCCGGCCGTGATCTGCCTCTCGTACACCTGGTGCGACGACAGCCTCAAGTGGCTGCCCCTGTCCGCGAACGAGCGGATGGAGGTCATGCTCAAGTCCCTCGGCGAGATCTACCCCAAGGTCGACATCCGCCGTCACATCATCGGCAACCCGGTGACGGTGTCCTGGGAGAACGAGCCCTACTTCATGGGCGCGTTCAAGGCGAACCTGCCGGGCCACTACCGCTACCAGCGCCGCCTGTTCACCCACTTCATGCAGGACCGCCTCCCCGAGGACAAGCGCGGCATCTTCCTCGCGGGCGACGACATCTCCTGGACGGCGGGCTGGGCGGAGGGTGCGGTCCAGACGGCCCTCAACGCGGTCTGGGGCGTGATGCACCACCTGGGCGGCTCCACCGACTCCACCAACCCCGGCCCGGGCGATGTCTACGACGAGATCGCCCCGGTCGAACTCCCCGAGGACTAGCCCCCCGTCCGGCCCCTCGGCCCCTGATCACGGGCCGCCCCCGCGCTTCCCCCGGCGCGGCGGCGGCCCGTTCTCATGCCCGGGGCCGCCGGGCCCCTCAGGTGGCGAAGACCCGGGCCGCACGCAGACCGGGCACCGTCGGGGTCAGCAGGCACCGGCCGACCAGGCCGACGCCCGCGTCGAGGGACTCGCGGAACTCCTCGGCGAGCTCCGGGGCACCGCGCAGCGCCCACAGGAGGCGGGCCGCCGCCCAGGCGCCCGAGCGGGCCCGCTCCAGACTCCAGGAGCCGAGCAGGTGCGTCAGCGGGTCCGCGACCTCCAGCAGGTCGGGGCCGGGCATCAGGTCCTCGCGGATGCGCTCCTCCAGCGAGACCAGGACGTCCCCGACCCGGTCGAAGTCCGCTTCCAGCGCCGCCGGTTCGCAGTCCAGCCGGCGGCAGGTGGAGACCACCGCCAGGGCCAGGTCGTGGCCGATGTGCGCGTTGATCCCGGCCAGCGCGTGCTGGAGCGGGCGCACACCGGGGTGGCGCCGGTACTGGAGCAGCGGCCGCCAGCAGGCCGGGGCCCGGTCCGCTTCGACCGCCGCCAGATAGCGCTCGGCGAAGCTGACCGTCAGCGTCTGGGCCCGGCGCGGCGCAGGGAAGTCCCCGTCCCGGACGCGCCGCTGGAGCGCCTCCGTCACCGTCAGGTAGACCCGGTTGAAGACCGCGACACCGTCCCGCGCGGGCAGCCGCTCGTCCAGGGCGCGCATCCGCGCGAGCACCGCTTCCATGGGAGGCAGCGTCGCAGCCCGGACCGCCCGATCGGGGAACTTGGCCGCAGCCTTCCCCGGTTCGGGCGAAACACCGTCAACCGCGCGTGTCCCCGGGATCCTGGTCGTCGTAGGCCGAGGTGCCCGCGTCGAGCAGCGGCCGCTGCTCCTTGAGGTGCGCGGGGGCGAAGTACCGCAGCGCGTGGTACCCGCCGACCACCACGATCGTGCCCAGGGCGATGCCGCCCAGCTCGAACGAGCCGGTGATGTGCACTTTGACCCCGCCGACGCCGATGATGATGCCCGCCGCGGCCGGTACCAGGTTCAGCGGGTTGCGCAGGTCCACCCCGGCGTTCAGCCAGATCTGCGCGCCGAGCAGGCCGATCATCCCGTACAGGATCACGGTGATGCCGCCGAGCACCCCGCCGGGGATCGCCGCGACGACCGCCCCGAACTTCGGGCACAGGCCGAACAGCAGGGCGAAGCCCGCGGCCGCCCAGTACGCGGCCGTGGAGTAGACGCGGGTGGCCGCCATGACGCCGATGTTCTCGGAGTAGGTGGTGTTGGGCGGCCCGCCGAGCGCGGTGGACAGCATGGAGGCCGCGCCGTCGGCCGCGATGGCGGTGCCGAGCTTGTCGTCGAGCGGGTCGCCGGTCATCTCCCCGACGGCCTTGATGTGCCCGGCGTTCTCCGCGATCAGCGCGATGACGACCGGCAGCGCGACGAGGATCGCCGACCACTCGAAGGCCGGCGCGTGGAAGGAAGGCAACCCGATCCAGTCCGCCTTGGAGACAGCGGAGAGGTCGAGCCGCCAGTGGTCGACCGCGGGTCCGCCGCCCACCGTCGAGTGGATCTTGCCGAAGAGGAGGTCGAAGACCCAGGAGATCGCGTACCCGAAGACCAGACCGAGGAAGATCGCGATGCGGGACCAGAACCCGGGCAGGCACACCACGGCCAGTCCGGTGAAGAGCATCACCAGCAACGCCGTCCACTGGTCCTGCGGCCAGTACGTCGACGCGGTCACCGGAGCGAGGTTGAAGCCGATCAGCATCACCACGGCGCCCGTGACCACCGGCGGCATCGCCGCGTGGATGACCCGGGCCCCGAACCGCTGCACGGCGAGGCCCGCGAGGAAGAGCGCCGCGCCGACCACGAACACCGCGCCCGTGACGACGGCGCTGTCCCCGCCGCCCGCGCGGATCGCGGCGGCGACGCCCACGAAGGAGAGGGAGCAGCCCAGGTACGACGGCACCCGGCCGCGCGTCGCCAGCAGGAACACGACGGTCGCGACGCCCGACATCATGATGGCGAGGTTGGGGTCCAGGCCCATCAGGACCGGTGCGACGAAGCTCGCGCCGAACATCGCCACCACGTGCTGGGCGCCGAGCCCCACGGTACGCGGCCACGACAGCCGCTCGTCCGGCCGCACCACCGCGCCGGGAGCGGGGGTCCGCCCGTCCCCGTGCAGGGTCCAGCCCACGCCGAAGCCCATGTCCACCACTTCCGTTCCGCCGGCCGGTCACCGATATCGGCTGCAGCCGGTCAACCACCCGCGCGAGCCAGCGGACATCCTACGGCCGGGTGGCGGCCGGTTCGTCCTGATCGGCGGGGCCGCGCCCGCCCTCGTCCGCCGGGCCGCGCCGCAGCACCGCCGCCCCCGCGACCAGGGCGAACGCCAGGAGCGTGACCAGCCCGAACGACACCACCAGCGAGGTCGCGTCCGCCACCGCCCCGATCGCCGACGGCGCGATCAGGCCCGAGGTGTACGTGATCGTCGCCACCCCGGCGATGGCCTGCGCCGGAGCGGGCCCGCTGCGCGCGGCGGCGGCGAAGGCCAGTGGCACGACCACCGCGATACCGAGCCCGATCAGGGCGAATCCCGCCAGGGCCCCCGCGGGATGCCGGACGGCGACCACCGACAGGCCGCCCGCGGTGGCCAGTACGCCGCCCGCCCGCACGGTGCGCACCGGGCCGAAGCGGTCCACCACCCGGTCCCCGGCGAGCCGTGCGACGGCCATGGTCAGCGCGAACGCGGTGGTGCAGGCGGCCGCGAGGCCCGCGTCGGTGTGCAGGACGTCGCGCAGGTAGACGGCGGACCAGTCCAGGCCCGCGCCCTCGGCGAAGACGGCGCAGAACCCCACCGCGCCGATGAGCAGCGCCGACCTGGGCGGCAGCGTGAAGTGCGGCGGCGCCTCGGCCTCGGCGTCGCCGCGCGGGTCCAGGACCCCCCGTACGGCGACCAGCCCGGCCGCCGTCAGGGCGAGCGCGGCCAGGAGGTGGTGCAGCCGGGCATCGGTACCCGAGTGCGCGGCGACCGTACCGGCCGCCGAGCCGATCAGGGCCCCCACGCTCCACATGCCGTGCAGGGAGGACATGATCGAGCGGCCGAGCCGGTCCTCCGTCTCCACGCCGAGCGCGTTCATCGCCACGTCGGCCATGCCGGAGGTGGCGCCGTAGACGAACAGGGCGCCGCAGAGGGCGAGCAGGCCGGGGGCGAGACCCGGCAGGACCAGGGACGCGGTCCACAGGGCCAGCAGACCGCGCAGCGCGCCGCGGGCCCCGAACCGGTGGCTGATCCGGCCGGCCAGCGGCATCGCCAGGGCGGCGCCGAGGGCGGGGAAGGCGAGCGCCAGGCCCAGCGTGCCGGCGCTGAGTCCGGCGTGCTCCTGGATCCAGGGGATGCGGGTGGCGAACGAGCCGGTGACCGCGCCGTGGACGCAGAAGACGGCGGCGATCGCGAGCCGGGCGCCGCGCAGGCGGGTGGGGGTGAGGTCGTTGTCCCCGGTCGTCATGCCGACAACCTACCGGTGGTGTGCGGCGCGACGACCGGGCCCGGTGCCCGGCCCCGGCCCGGGGGGCGGCATCCGGCGCGCGGCGCCGCGTCGTGAGCGGCCCCGGCCGCACCGGGCTGTGCCCCGCACCCCGCACCCCGCACCCCGCACCCCGCACCCCGCACCCCGCACCCCGCACCCCGCACCCCGCACCTCATGCTCCCCCCGCCGCACCTCGATCACCGGCGGGGCTAGACCCGCGCCGTTTCCAGGTACTCCTCGAAGCTCTGGCGGCCCACCGCGTGGGTCGGGGCCAGGTGGCCGCCGCGGCGGAAGGCCGCGTAGGCCTTGCCCGCCAGGGGGACGTCGAGCACGCGGCGCCGGCGACCCGTCGCCGCGAGGCCCGCGCGGGCCAGGTCCGTCAGCGACCGGATCTCGGGGCCGCCCATGTCCGGCACCCGTCCGGCCGGCTCCGGCACCGCCAGTTCCACGAGCCGGTCCGCTACCTCCCCGACCGCGATCGGCTGCATCCGCACCCCCTTGGGCACCGGCACCACCGGCAGCTTCCCCATCGCGTTCACCACCTGCGCCACCAGGTCGTGGAACTGGGTCGTCCGCAGGATCGTGAGACCCAGCCCCGACTCCTCCAGCATCCGTTCCACCTTGAACTTCGTCACGTAGTAGCCGTACGGCACCACATCCACCCCGACGATCGAGATGTAGACGATGTTGGTGACCGTCCCCGCCCGCCGGGCCGCCTCGATCAGGTGCCCGGCCGCCACGTCGTCACCGCCACGCGGCGAGCTCGCGCAGTGCACGACGACCTCGACGCCCGCCATCGCCGCGTCCAGCCCGCTGCCGTCCCGGAGGTCGACGGGGTACTCCTTCGCGTGCCGGCTCAGGACGCGGACCTCGTGGCCCGCGTCCCGCAGCCGGGTGACGACGAGCGTCCCGAGGGTGCCGGTGCCTCCGGTGACCAGGATCGTGCTCATGATGGTGTCTTCCTTCCCGGTAAAGGTGTCTTCACCAGCCGGGACCGGACAGCCTCCCCGGATGTGACAGCTGCCGCCGCAGGAATTCCAGCTTCTCGGGGTTCAGGACCGCCCGCATGCCGGTCACCAGCCCGTCCGGGCCGTCCCCGAACTCCACGACGAGCACCGCCACCTCGCCGAAGACCAGCGCGGGCATCCCGTTGACCTCCGCGAGGGCGACCGGCAGGTCCGCCGCGTACTTGTCCAGGACGCCGACCAGGAAGCGGGCCACCTTGTCCCGGCCCACGACCGGCCGCCGGGCCGCGCTGACCACCCCGCCGCCGTCCGACACCAACCGCGCGTCGGCGCTCAGCAGGGTCTCCAGCCGCGCCACGTCACCGTTGCGCGCCGCCGCCATGAAGGTGTCCACCAGGCCCTGCCACTGCTGCGGGTCCGGCCGGAAGCGCGGACGCGGGGCCTCCACGCGCTGGGCCGCGCGCCGGTACAGCTGGCGGGAGTTGGCCTCGGTGATCTCGAGCAGCCCCGCGATCTCCCGGTGCCCGTAGGCGAAGGCCTCGCGCAGCACGTACACCGCCCGCTCCACCGGCGTGAGCTGCTCCAGCAGCACCAGCAGGGCCATGGAGACGCTGTCCCGGCGCTCGGCCGAGTCCAGCGGGCCGAGCGTGCCGTCCGAGGTGAGCACCGGTTCCGGGAGCCAGGGGCCGACGTACTCCTCGCGCCGGGCCCGGGCCGAGGTCAGCCGGTTCAGGCACAGGCGGGTCACGGTCTTGGCGAGCCAGGCGCCGGGGTGCTCGACGTCGCTCCGGTCGGCCGCGCTCCAGCGCAGGTACGCGTCCTGGACGGTGTCCTCGGCCTCGTGCGCCGAGCCCAGCATCCGGTAGGCGATGCCGAACATCCGGCCCCGGTGTTCTTCGAAGTCGGCCGCGGAGGCGGCTGCAGGCGTGCTCACGTCAGCAGCGTACGCGGCAGGACCCGGTGGCCGCCGGGCCACCGGGTCCTGACCGTCACTCACCTGCGGTGGTCAGCAGGCGCCCTGGTCCTTCCAGACGCCCCAGTCGCCCGTGGTGCCGGGTTCCTCGTTCTGCGTCCACCACTGGGCCTTCCAGGTGTGGCCCTTGTGGGAGACGAGGTTCCCGCTGGTGTAGACCGTGCCCGCTACGTACGCCGGAGCGGTGCAGGTACCACCCGGGGGAGTGGTCGGCGGGGTGGTCGGCGGGGTGGTCGGCGGGGTCGTGGGCGGGGTGGTCGGGGGCTGGGGGGTGCCCGGCTCGACCACCGTCGTGCCGCGCGCCAGGTCACCGGCGAGGGCGTAGGTGGTGCCGGAGATGTTCACCGTCCAGTTGGAGGGGGTGGACACCGGCAGGTAGTAGTTGAACGCCAGGTCCACCGAGGCGCCGGGAGCCAGCGTCTGCCA
Organism: Streptomyces sp. NPDC051578; assembly: GCF_044454045.1. NCBI lineage: Bacteria > Bacillati > Actinomycetota > Actinomycetes > Kitasatosporales > Streptomycetaceae > Streptomyces > Streptomyces sp. NPDC051578. The sequence goes on along the minus strand of NZ_JBITDH010000012.1, from coordinate 67,039 downwards.
GGCCGGGAGTTTCAGCGAGACCCGCTGGAAGTCGCCCTTGAGGCCGCCGATGTTGTTGCCGCCGTGGCCGGTGCTGATCACCTTGGTGCCGAAGCCGGACTGGTCCGAGGCGTTGGCCGGGGCGGAGGTCCCGTAGTCGAACTGGAACTCGGTGCCGCCGGGCAGCGTGGTCTTCGTGTTGTTGGTGATCTTGAGCTTGGGGGTGATCGGGTAGTTGGAGTCGCCCAGCTTGAAGTCGGTGAACTCCGTCCTGATGTCCACGGCCTGTGCGGGCAGCGCGGCGCCGGCCGTCTTCGCCCCGTACGGCGCGGCCGACTTGAACTTCTCGTACATCGTCGTGGTGAGCGTGTCACCCATCTCGTACTGGCCCTTGGCGGCGTTGTAGCCGTAGTCGCCCGCCAGTTCCCAGACCATCGTGCCGCCGATGCCCTTGCCGACCACGTAGTCGGCCTTGGCGGCGACGGACTGTTCGTCCTCCGTCGACAGGAACACCTTCTTCTGGTCGTTCCACAGCCACGGCGCCACCAGCGTGGAGTCGTACTTGCGGAGGTAGGTGCCGGTCAGCGTGGTGTTCGCGGGGAAGCCGTACGTGGTGACGTAGTCGCCCACTACGCCCTTCTCCAGGTTCTTCGCGTGCCACATCGGGTTGGAGCCCGCCGGGGACTCCTTGCCCGCCGTGTCCAGGTCGTGCCAGAGGTTGTCGATGCCGACCGCGCCGTCGCCGCACTTGGTCAGTCCCGCCCCGGCCGGACAGCTCGTGGCCGGGGCCTTGCCCCACAGGCCGTCCGTGCCGCCCTGCACGTTCTTGAAGCCGCGGGTGTAGTACGGCAGGCCCATGTTGATGCGGCCGGCGGGCATCGAGCCGCGGAAGTAGTGGTAGGCCCAGTCCGCGTTCAGGTAGCCGATGCCGCCGTACTGGGAGGTGGAGTAGACGCCCGCGGCGGCCAGTTCGCCGTCCTTGCCGTCGTCGAAGAGCGAGGCGTTGGGGCCGACGTACTCGTTCCAGGCGCCGTGCAGGTCGTAGGACATGATGTTGACGTAGTCCAGGTACTTCTGCACCTGGAAGGTCTCCATGCCCCGCAGCAGGTAGCCGGAGGAGGGGGCGGCGACCGAGAGCAGGTAGTGCCTGCCGTCGGCGGCGCCCGCGCGGTCGAGCCTCTCGCGCAGCGACTTCATCAGCGCGGCGTAGCCCTTGACGAGTCCCGCCCGGCGGGCGTTGGAGAGCTGCCAGTCCAGCGGGTTGCCGGCGTCCTTCATCGTCGTCGGGTACTCGTAGTCGATGTCGACACCGTTGAAGCCGTACGTGCGGATGAACGCGACGGAGGAGTCGGCGAAGGTGTCGATGCCGGCCTGGTTGACGGAGCCGTCGGCGTTGGTGGCCATGGAGTAGAAGCCGCCGGAGGCGACCCGGTTGCCGTCGTCGCCGAAGTAGCCGCCGGTCTCCGCCCAGCCGCCCACCGAGATCAGCGTCTTGACGTTCGGGTACTGCTTCTTGAATTTGTTCAGCAGGTTGAAGTGGCCCTTGTAGGGGAGGGCCGGGTCCATCTCGGCTCCGGCGACGCCGGGCCAGGTCATCCCGGTGGCGGCGTTGCCGGCGTTGTCCGCGCCGACGGAGATCTTGTTGTCGGAGCCGACGTGGGCGAAGGCGTAGTTCACGTGGGTGACCTTGGACCACGGGACGTCGGTGGCGAGGTAGGCGGGGGTGCCGTCCTTGCCGGTGCGCCAGCCGGTGAAGTAGCCGATGACGCGCCGCTGGTGGTCCGCGCCCATCTTCTCGCGGCCCTGGGCGTCGTAGACCGAGCAGTACGGGACGTCGACACCGGGCGTCGTGTACAGCCCGTCGGGGCGGCAGCCCTGGTTGTCGGCGGCTTGGGAGACGCCCGTCGAGAGCCCGGCGACCAGGAGTCCGGCGATCGCGGCGCCGGATGCCAGGAGCATCGCTCTCGTACGTGTGGGGGACGGCATGGTGCCTCCTGGGGAGGGGAGGATGGCGGGACACGACCTGGGCAGCGTGGGGCAACGTGCAAAGTGGTGACGCTGGTTGGCCCGTGGCGTGCGCACGCCGACGGACCGCCTCCCGGGGAAGATGAAGGGAACGTTAAGAGGACTAGACCACCGCGTCAATAGGTCTGGACCAAAGCGGGCTCCGGGGTTCTGGCGGGCGCGTGCCGCGCCGGCGGTGGCGCAATAGAGGCGCTCAAGAACGGCCGGTTTGTGAGCCAGGCCACAGCTCTTCGCCCACATGGCCGCAGATCGGCCGTGGCACACTGGCCCTAGTACCAGTAGCAGCGCACTCCGGGGTCGGTGAAATTCCGAACCGGCGGTTATAGTCCGCGACCCGTCCGCAGCCAGCGGCCGGTTGACCAGGTGAAATTCCTGGACCGACGGTTAAAGTCCGGATGGGAGGCAGTGCGCGGCGGGCCAGTCACCGGTACGCCGCCGTCGGCGGTCCATCGGGCGCATCCCACGGGATGCCGCCGAGGGGACCCGCTTTCCGGCCCCGGCGTCCCCGCGTGTGCTTCCCGCTTCATCTGTCGTATCCCGACAGGCCCCGGAGTCCGTGCCCGATGAGGCAGGAGGACCCGGTGGCGACAGACGCCGCGCAGACCGCACCCGAGACGGGTGCCGCCGCCATGCGCCGTGCGATCGCCCTCGCGGCCCGCGGCCTCGGCCACACCAGCCCCAACCCCGTCGTCGGCTGCGTCATCACCGACGCCGCCGGAACGGTCGTCGGCGAGGGCTGGCACCAGCGGGCCGGCGGCCCGCACGCCGAGGTCCACGCCCTGCGGGCCGCGGGACCCGCTGCCCGCGGCGGAACCGCCTACGTCACCCTGGAGCCCTGCAACCACACCGGACGCACCGGTCCCTGTGCGCAGGCCCTCCTCGAAGCGGGCGTCGCCCGCGTCGTCTACGCCGTCCCCGACCCGAACCCGCAGGCCAGCGGAGGCGCAGCCACCCTGCGCGCGGCCGGGGTCGAGACCGAGGGCGGCTTCCTGGAGGCCGAGGCCGAGGCGGGCAACACCGCCTGGCTGACCTCCGTACGCCTGGGCCGCCCCCACGTCACCTGGAAGTACGCCGCCACCCTCGACGGCCGCAGCGCCGCCGCCGACGGCAGCAGCCGCTGGATCACCTCCCCCGAGTCCCGCGCCGACGTCCACCGGCTGCGCGCCGAGGCCGACGCCGTCCTCGTCGGCGGCGGAACCCTGCGCGCCGACGACCCGCACCTCGCCGTACGCGGCGTCGAAGGAGCCACCCAGCCGCTGCGCGTCGCCCTCGACACGCACGCCGCCCTCCTGCCCGGAGCCCGCATCCTCGACGACGCGGCCCCGACCCTGCTCGTCGTCGCCGAGGACGCCGACACCCGGCACCTACCCGGCGTCGACCTGCTCCGGCTGCCCCTGCACGACGGGCGCCTTCCCGTCCTCGGGCTCCTCACGGCCCTTCACGCCCGGGGGGTGCGCTCCGTGTTCCTCGAAGGCGGCCCCTCCCTGGCGGGCGCCTTCCTCGAAGCCGGGGCCGTCGACCGCGTCGTCGGCTACCTCGCCCCGGCCCTGCTCGGCTCCGGCCCCGCGGCCCTCGCCGACGCCGGCATCACCACGATCGCCCGTGCGGTGCGCCTCGACATCACCGAGGCCGTCCGCGTCGGCGCCGACCTGCGCATCACCGCCGTCCCCACCACCGCCGTCCCCACCACCGCCCCCAAGGAGCACTGAGTGTTCACCGGAATCGTCGAAGAACTGGGCGAGGTCACCGCCGTCGAGCAGCTCGCCGAAGCCTCGCGCTTCCGCCTGCGCGGCCCCCTCGTCACCGAGGGCGCGAAGCACGGCGACTCCATCGCCGTCAACGGCGTCTGCCTGACCGTCGTGGAGACCGCGGACGGCGAGTTCACCGCCGACGTCATGCAGGAGACGCTGAACCGCTCCAGCCTCGGCGCCCTGGCCAAGGGCTCGCGGGTCAACCTGGAGCGTCCGATGGCGCTCGGCGGACGCCTCGGCGGCCACCTGGTCCAAGGACACGTGGACGGCACCGGCGAGATCCTCTCGCGCACCCCCTCCGAGCACTGGGAGATCGTCAAGGTCGCCCTGCCGGCGAACCTGTCCCGCTACGTCGTGGAGAAGGGCTCCATCACCGTCGACGGCGTCAGCCTCACCGTCGTGGAGGCCGCCGCCGACTGGTTCACGGTCAGCCTCATCCCGACCACCCTCGCCCTGACCACGCTCGGCCTCAAGCAGCCCGGCGACCCGGTCAACCTGGAGGTCGACGTCCTCGCCAAGTACGTCGAACGCCTGCTGGCCGCCGGAGTGGACCCGCTGCGCACCGAAGGAGAAGCCCAGTGAGCGCCCTGACCTGGCTCAACACCGAGGCCTTCGAGATCGTCGGCCAGAAGGTCATCTGGTCCGACATGATCGGCAACCTGATGGGCCTGGCCGCTCTCGCGCTCGGCTGGCGCCGTTCCATCTGGACCTGGCCCGCCCAGCTCCTGTCCGGCCTCATCCTGATCGCCGCCTACGCCTCCGCCCACCTCTCCGGCGGTGTCGGCAAGCAGCTCCTGGTCATCGGCGTGGCCGTGTGGGGCTGGCGCGCCTGGCAGCGCGGCAGGCAGCAGGCCCAGGACGGCTCCATCGCCGTACGCACCGCCACCTGGCGCGAGCGCGGCCTGCTCCTCGCCGGAGCGGCCCTCGGCACCCTCGCCGTGGGCGGCCTCTTCACCTTGTTCCCGAACCTGTCGTGGAGCCCCTGGGCCGACGCCTACATCTTCGTCGGCACGATCGTGGCGATGGTCGCCCAGGCCCGCGGCCTGGTCGAGTTCTGGGTCGCCTGGCTCCTCGTCGACCTCGTCGGCGTCCCGCTCGCCTTCACGGGCGGCCTGGCCTTCTCCGGCCTCGTCTACGTCGTCTACTTCGCGCTCGTCCTGTGGGGCGCGTACGACTGGTACCAGCGCTCGCGCACCACCACCGCCCCGGCCCTCGAAGGAGCAACGGCATGACCACCCTCAAGCCCGTGCCGGACATGCCCGAAGGCCTCCCCGCGCAGACGTTCCGCCTCGACCCCGTCGAGCAGGCCGTCCGCGACATCGCGGCGGGCCGCCCGGTCGTCGTCGTCGACGACGAGGACCGCGAGAACGAGGGGGACCTCGTCATCGCCGCCGAGAAGGCCACCCCCGAGATCATCGCGTTCATGATGAGCGAGTGCCGCGGCCTGATCTGCGCGCCCATGGAGGGGCCCGAGCTGGACCGGCTCGAACTTCCCCAGATGGTCCAGCACAACACCGAGTCGATGAAGACCGCCTTCACCGTCTCCGTCGACGCGAGCGCCGCCCACGGCGTCAGCACCGGCATCTCCGCAGCCGACCGCGCCACCACCCTGCGGCTGCTGGCCGCCGGCACCTGCGAACCCTCGGACTTCGTCCGCCCCGGCCACATCTTCCCGCTGCGCGCCAAGGCCGGCGGCGTCCTGGTCCGCAACGGCCACACCGAGGCCGCCGTCGACCTCGCTCGACTCGCGGGCCTGCGCCCGGCCGGCGCCATCGTGGAGATCGCCGGCGAGGACGGCGTGATGCTGCGGCTGCCCGAGCTGATCCCCTTCGCCCGCAAGCACGGACTGACGATCATCTCCATAGAGGATCTGATCGCCTACCGCCGCTCCGCCGAGCCGACCGTGCGCCGCGAGGCCGAGGTCAACCTCCCGACCGCCTTCGGCACGTTCACGGCCTACGGCTACCGCTCCACCGTCGACGGGGTCGAGCACGTCGCCCTCGTCCACGGCGAGGTCGGCGACGGCAGGGACATCCTGGTCCGCATGCACTCCGAGTGCCTGACCGGCGACATCTTCCAGTCCCAGCGCTGCGACTGCGGCCCGCAGCTGCACGCCTCCATGGCCCGCATCCAGGCCGAGGGCTGCGGCGTGGTCGTGTACCTGCGCGGCCACGAGGGCCGCGGCATCGGGCTGCTGTCCAAGCTGCGCGCGTACGAACTCCAGGAGCGCGGCCGCGACACCCTGGACGCCAACCTGGAGCTGGGCCTGCCGGCCGACGCCCGCGACTACGGTGCCGGCGCGCAGATCCTCGGCGACCTCGGCGTCCACAGCGTGCGGCTGCTCACCAACAACCCCGACAAGGCGGACGCCCTCGTCGGCCACGGCATCGCCGTCGCCGGCCGGGAGCCGATGCCGATCGAGGCGGGCGAGCACAACCTGCGGTACCTGCGCACCAAGCGCGACCGGATGGGCCACGACCTGCCCTGGCTGGAGGGTCCCGTGACCACCTCCGCCTGCGGCAACCAGTAACACCGTCACCACCCCGACCACCCACGTACCACCAACGAGGAGCAGAGCTGTGAGCGGCAAGGGCGCACCCGAACTGAGCGTGAAGAACTGCGGCGACCTGCGGGTCGCCGTGATCGCGGCCCAGTGGCACGAGAAGGTCATGGACGGGCTGGTCGACGGCGCCCTGCGGGCCCTGCACGAGCTGGGCATCGACGAGCCCACCCTGCTGCGCGTCCCCGGCAGCTTCGAGCTGCCGGTCGTGGCGAAGGTACTGGCCGGTCGCGGCTACGATGCCATCGTCGCCCTCGGTGTGGTCATCCGCGGCGGCACCCCGCACTTCGACTACGTCTGCCAGGGCGTCACCCAAGGCCTGGTACAGGTGTCGATCGACACCGGAGTCCCCGTCGGCTTCGGCGTCCTGACCTGCGACAACGACGAGCAGGCGCTGGACCGCGCCGGGCTTGAGGGGTCGAACGAGGACAAGGGGCACGAAGCGGTCACCGCCGCCGTCTCCACCGCCATGACCCTGCGGACCGTCAGCGAACCCTGGCGCTGAGTGGCGGCGGGGGACCCCTTATTCTGAGGACCATCATGGCGAACAAACCCTCCAAGAGCTTCGAAGAGCTCTTCACCGAGCTCCAGCTCAAGGCCGCCAACGGCGACCCCAGCTCCTCCCGCACCGCCGAGCTCGTCGGCAAGGGCGTCCATGCCATCGGCAAGAAGGTCGTCGAGGAGGCCGCCGAGGTCTGGATGGCCGCCGAGTACGAGGGCAAGGAAGCCGCCGCCGAGGAGATCTCCCAGCTGCTCTACCACGTCCAGGTGATGATGGTGGCGCGCGGGATCTCCCTCGACGACGTCTACGCGCACCTCTAGCCCGGAGCTCTCGCGCGGGCCCCCCGCCCGCACCACTCTTTCGCACCTACGCACCCAAGGAAGCCCCCATGCTGCGCATCGCCGTCCCCAACAAGGGTTCACTCTCCGGACCGGCGTCGGCGATGCTCCATGAGGCCGGCTACCGGATGCGCAAGGAGTCCAAGGAGCTCGTGGTCGTCGACCCCGAGAACGAGGTGGAGTTCTTCTACCTCCGCCCCAAGGACATCGCGATCTACGTGTCCTCCGGCAAGCTCGACATCGGCATCACCGGCCGGGACCTGCTGCTGGACTCCGGCGCCAGCGCCGAGGAGATCCTGCCGCTGAACTTCGGCCGGTCCACCTTCCGCTACGCCACCCTTCCCGGCACCGCGAAGGGCCCCGAGGACTTCACCGGGATGACGATCGCGACCTCGTACGAGGGAATCGTCGCCAAGCACCTCGCCGAGAAGGGCATCGACGCCTCCGTCGTCCACCTCGACGGCGCGGTCGAGACCGCCATCCAGCTCGGCGTCGCCCAGATCATCGCGGACGTCGTGGAGACCGGCACCAGCCTGCGCAACGCCGGCCTGGAAGTCATCGGCGAGCCGATCCTCACCTCCGAAGCGGTCGTCATCCGCGGCAACGGCACCGACCCGCAGGACCCGCAGGCCCAGCAGTTCCTGCGCCGCCTCCAGGGCGTCCTGGTGGCCCGCAGCTACGTGATGATGGACTACGACTGCCGCGCCGAGCACCTGGAGCGCGCGGTCGCCCTCACCCCCGGCCTGGAGTCGCCGACCGTCTCCCCGCTGCACAACGAGGGCTGGGTCGCGGTGCGCGCCATGGTTCCCGCCAAGGAAGCCCAGCGGATCATGGACGACCTGTACGAGCTCGGCGCGCGCGCCATCCTCACCACCTCGATCCACGCCTGCCGTCTCTGACACCCCGCCCGTCTCCGACACCCCACCCCGTCACGGACACCCCGCCGCCATTGCCGGCACCTCGCAGAACCGAGCGCACACCATGGCCGACGCCGCCGCCCAGCCCGAACCGCCCGCCCTGCCGGTCACCTTCCGGCCGACCCGCACGAGGGCCGTCCTGCTGGGCGCCGGCCTCGCCATCTTCGTCACCATCACGGCGATCGCCCTGCTGCTGGACCTGCACCCCGGCGAGCGGATCAGCTTCGTGTTCACCGCGGTCCTGCTCAGCTCCGTCCTCGTCCTGCTCAGCCGCCCCAAGGTGGTCGCGGACGAGGCCGGCGTCACCGTCGTCAACCTCACCCGCACCCGCCGCCTGGAGTGGGCGCAGATCCTGCGGGTGAACCTCCGTCCGGGCGACCCCTGGGTCTTCCTCGACCTGAACGACGGCACCAGCCTGCCCGTCCTCGGCATCCAGCCCGGCATCGCCAAGGCCCGGGCCATCGGCGACGCGCGCACCCTGCGCGCGCTGGCCGAAAGCCGCGGAACCGGTGCAAAGGGCCACTGAGCCCGGGCATCCCCGCTGCGTCCCATTGCGGCGGCGATCCCAATGACTACCCTGGTGGCGGGGCGCAGCCGTGCGCCCTCCCACCGGCCCCGGGACCCCGTGGCCCGTGGGCAACTGCGACCTGAGGAGTGACTCCCTCCAGCAATGGACGGATCGTCCGGTAGTACCCGCGCCGCCCTCCCCGTGGAGGCGGCGGCATGACCACCCCGCTACTCCTTCTCGTGGCGGCATTCGCCCTGATCCTCGCCAACGGCTTCTTCGTGGCGGCCGAGTTCGGCCTCGTCACCGTGGAACGGCCCGAGGCCGAACGCGCCGCGGCCGACGGCGACCGCCGTGCCCGCAGGGTCGTCAGCGCCCTGCGCGAGCTGTCCTTCCAGCTCTCCGGCACCCAGCTCGGCATCACCATCACCTCCCTGGTCGTCGGCATGCTCGCCGAACCGGCCCTCGCGGCCCTGCTGTCCGGTCCGCTCGCGGCCACCGGCCTGCCCGCGAGAGCCGTCTCCGGCGCCGCCGTCGTCATCGGCATGCTGCTCGCCTCGGCCGTCCAGATGGTCGTCGGCGAACTCGTCCCGAAGAACTGGGCGGTCTCGCGCCCGCTCCAGGTGGCCCGGTTCGTCGCCGGACCGCAGCAGTCCTTCTCCCGGGCCTTCAGGCCGGTCATCGCGGCCCTCAACGCCGTGGCGAACCGTCTCGTACGGGCGCTCGGCGTCGAGCCGGCCGAGGAGATGGCCTCCGCCCGCACCCCCGGCGAACTGGTCTCCCTGGTCCGCCATTCGGCGCAGGCCGGCGCCCTGGAGCAGGACACCGCCGACCTGTTCGTACGGACCCTGTCCCTGGGCGGGCTCACCGCCCAGCACGTCATGACACCCCGGGTGAAGGTCAGCGCCCTGATGCACACGGCCACCGCGGCCGACGTGCTCAACCTGACCCGGGCCACCGGCCTGTCCCGTTTCCCGGTCTACCGCGAGCGCATCGACGAGGTCACCGGCGTCGTCCACCTCAAGGACGCCCTCGCCGTACCCGAGGCGGAGCGCGCGCGCACCACCGTGACCCGCATCTGCGTCGCCCCGCTGCTGGTGCCCGGCTCGCTGCCGGTGCAGCCGCTGCTGGAGCGGCTGCGCAGTGAACAGCCGATGGCCGTCGTCGTGGACGAGTACGGCGGCACCGCCGGTGTCGTCACCCTGGAGGACATCGTGGAGGAACTCGTCGGCGAGGTCCGCGACGAACACGACCTCGCGGAGGACGACAGCCCCGAGCTGGCGGCCGTTCCCGCGGAGGACGGCCGCCCGTCCTGGGAGGCCGACGGAAGCTGCCGCGTGCACACCCTGCGCCGGATAGGCCTGGAGGTACCCGAAGGCCCGTACGAGACCGTCGCCGGGCTCGTCGCCGACCTGCTCGGCCGGATCCCGGCCCCCGGGGACCGTGCCGAACTCCCCGGCTGGAGGCTGTCCGTCCGCCAGGTGCGCCGCTACCGGGCCGAACGGGTCCGGCTCGTACGCACCGCCCCGCTCACCGCCCCCGCCGAACTCGAGGCGGTCGGCCGGTGAACGCGCTCCAACTGCTCTTCGCCCTGCTGCTCGTCCTGGCCAACGGTTTCTTCGTCGGCGCCGAGTTCGCCCTGGTCTCCGTACGCCGCAGCCAGATCGAACCCCTCGCAGCCGGCTCCAAGCGGGCGCGCCAGGTGCTGCACGGCCTGGAGAACCTGCCCCGCATGATGGCCGCCGCGCAGTTCGGGATCACCCTGTGCTCGCTGACGCTCGGCGCCGTCGCCGAACCCACCGTGGCCCGGCTGCTGGAGCCCCTCTTCGAGGCCGTCCACGTCCCGCAGGGCCTGGTCCACCCGCTCGGCTACGCCGTCGCGCTCGCCGCGGTGGTCTTCCTCCACCTGGTCATCGGCGAGATGGTCCCCAAGAACCTGGCCATGGCCGCCCCCGAGAAGACCGCCCTGTGGTTCAGTCCCGGCCTGGTCGCCTTCGCCCGCCTGTGCGGGCCGGTGACCACCGCGCTCGGCGCCTGCGCCGCCTTCGTCCTGCGGCTCTTCAAGGTCGAGCCCAAGGACGAGGTCGAGGCCGTGTACACCAGCGCCCAGCTCGGCCGGCTCCTCAAGGACTCCCGGCAGGCCGGGCTCCTGGAGCCGGTCGAACAGGAGCGCCTGGAGGACGCGCTGGAGCTGGGCACCCGCCCCGTCACCGACGTACTCCTCGCCCGGGACCGGCTCGTCACCGTCGGCCCCGACGTCACACCGCGGCAGATCGAACAGCTGACCGTGCGGACGGGCTACTCGCGTTTCCCCGTCCGCTCGGGCAACGGCGCCTTCATGGGCTACCTGCACGTCAAGGACGTCCTGGACCTGGAGGAGCGGGAGCGGGCCGTGCCGCAGCGGGTCTGGCGCCGGATGACGACCCTGTCCTCCACGCTCCCGCTGGACGACGCCTTGACCGTCATGCGCCGCGACGCCACCCACCTGGCGCAGGTCGCCGGCCCGGGCGGCCGGGTGCTGGGCCTGGTCGCCATGGAGGACGTCCTGGAGATGCTGGTCGGCGAGGTCCGCGACCCCGCCCACCGCACGCCTCCGCAGGCCCGCAAGGCCCCCGCCCCGGAAGACGTCATGGCCGGCTGACCCCGCCGGCCCGCTCAGGCGTAGCGGTCGAACAGCGCCTGGACGTACTCCTCCAGCCGCCGGGGCAGCACCCCGGCGGCCAGGTCGGTGCGGCCCAGCTCGCGCCAGGGGACGGCCACCTTCTCCGCGTCGGGGGCGAAGCCCAGCGCGTCCAGGAGCCTCCAGTAGAGGTGGTCGGCGCGGTCCTCGGCCAGGGTCCCTCCCGCGGTGACGTAGCGGTCGGCGAACCGCATGCCCGCGGGAGCACCGTGGAGCAGGGCCAGTGCCGTCGAGCAGTGGGCCACGTCCAGGTCGGCCGGCCCCCAGGACGTCTCCACCCAGTCGACGACGCCACTGATCCGAAGGCCGTCGCCGGTACCGGTGAACAGGACGTTGCCCGGATGGAAGTCCCGGTGCAGGAAGCAGCCCCGGTAGGCGGGGGGTTCACGGCGGATGACGTCGACGGCCCGGCGCCACAGCCCGGGCCGCCCGGTGTCCGCGGGCGGGCTGACCCGCTCCGGGGAGGTCCAGGCCTGGTAGGTGCGGGGCCGCTGCCGCGCGGTGACCGGCAGCCGGTGGATGCGCACCAACTGCCGGGCCAGCAGGTCGGCGCGTTCGTCGGCGTCCTGTTCGTCCAGACGCACGCTCCCCGGCAGCAGGGTCATCAGCAAGGAGGGGTGGTCGCAGTGGAGCGCCGTCGCGTCCACCGCGGCCAGGGTGGCCGCGGGCACGCCCGTACCGTCGAGCAGGCGCAGTACGGCCGCCTCACGGGACAGCAGGCCCTGCGCGTGCCGGAGGTAGAACGGCTCGACGAAGGACCGCAGGACCAGTGAGCGCGGGCCACCCGGTCCTCGGATGTCCAGCCGGCGCATCCGAGACGTCCAGCCGCCGCGCAGCCGCACGGCCCGTTCGATGTACTCGCCCCCGGACAACTGCTCCTCCACCCAGGAGCGGGTGGAGCCCCACTCCCGGGAGTCCGGGTCCATGCCGATGCCCTCGGCCCCTTCCGTCACCATGCGGGCAGGTTAACCGCCTGCGGCGCAGCGACTGCCCCGGACCCCGGACCCCGCTCGCGCGGCTCCGTCGCTACATCGGCGGTGCCTCCGGGCGTTCTTGGGGGCCGCGGCCGGAGAGGACCTCGCCGTAGGCCTGCATCAGGTCCGCCAGTCGCAGGGTCGACAGGTCCTCCCGGGAGGGGTCGCCCGCGAAACCCGCCAGGCGCAGGTCCCGGTAGGCGCAGCTCTTCTCGTAGAGGGTGCGCAGGAAGCGGCCGTTGCCCAGCTCGTCGATCCAGCCCTGTTCGACCACGTGCCCGCTGATGCTGCGCAGCTCCTCCAGCGCCTCCTCGTCCCAGCGGTCGCCGTTGCCGTCCGCCAGCACCTCCCCGATCGCGGTCAGTTCGAGGGGCCGGTAGCTCGGGAAGTCCACCCGGGTGGTGAACCGCGAGGACAATCCGGGGTTGGTGCTCAGCAGCCGGTCCATCCCGGCCGGGTAGCCCGCGAGGATGACCACGAGGTGGTCCCGGTTGTCCTCCGCGCGCTTGAGGAGCACCTGTAACGCCTCGTCGCCGTACGCGTCCCCCTTGCTGTAGCCGGAGTTGGACAGGCTGTACGCCTCGTCCACGAACAGCACCCCGCCGATCGCCGAGTCGATCAGCTCGTTGGCCTTGACGGCCGTCTGCCCGAGGAACTCGCCCACCAGGTCCGCGCGTTGGGCTTCCACCAGGTGGTCGCCGCCCAGCAGACCGAGCGCGTAGAAGACCCGGCCCAGGATCCGGGCCACCGTGGTCTTGCCCGTACCGGAAGGCCCCGAGAAGACGAAATGCCGCTTGGGAGGCTGCACCGGGAGTCCCTGGCCCGCCCGCAGCCTGGACATGTGCAGCTGCGCCGAGAGGGCTTTCACCTGGCGCTTGACGGGCTCCAGCCCCACCATCCGCTCCAGCTCCGCGAGCGCCTGCGCCAGCGCCCGCGGATCGGCGGGCCCGGCCGGAAGCCCCGCGGGCGTGCCCTGGGCCGGTAACGCCGCCTTGTGGCGGATGCCGTCGGCCCGGCCGCCGTCCGGCGCACCGAAACGGGGCTGCGGCGGGTCGGGGAACAGCGGGTCCGGCTCGGCCTGGCCGTCCGCCGCGACGTCCTGTGCGGGGGCGCCGCCCCCGCCGCCGAGGGTGACCGCCGCCAGGTCCCCGCCCGCCGGGGCCGGCCCGTGTCCGGCGAACCCTTCGCCCGAGTGCCCGTAGGCCGCGTAACCGGCCATGTCGTCGGGGTCGCTGCTGTCGGCGATCGCCGTCAGGCGGGCCGCCGTGTCCATGAACCCCGGGTCCACCCGGTGCACCGCCCGGTACAGCGGCAGCGCGGCGGCGCTGCGGCCGGTCCCCTCGTGGGCCCGCGCCAGCCAGTACCGCAGCTCCTTGCGCTGCGGCTGCTCGCTGCGACAGCGCATCAGCGCCGCCGCGAGCATCGGCTCCGCCTGCCCGTACATCTCCAGCCGCACCCGGGCCATCCCGCCGAAGAGGCGGGCTTCGATGCCCAGTTGCGGGTCGTCCACCAGCGGCTCGGTGTGCCGCACCAACTGCTCCCAGTCCTTGACCAGGTAGGCCCGGCAGGCGTGCAGGAAGCGGACCTGCGGATCGGTGTCCACCGGCGGCAGGGCGGCCAGCGCCTGGTCCAGCTCGGGCACGTGGCGGCCGTCCAGCCAGTGCGAGGCGTGGGCCAGCAGCAGGTCACGGCGGCTCTCCAGGACCGGCTGCACCCACCAGCCCAGCCAGTACCAGGAGTTCAGCGTCCTGCGGTGCCGGGCGCGCTGCTCGCCGAAGCGGTCTCGGTGCGCGTACATGCGCAGCAGCGCGTTCGTGGTGTCCGCCCTGAGCGCGTGCAGGCCCAGCCAGGCGTCGGCCATCGAGGGATCGAGCCGCACCGCCGTGCGGAACTCCTCCTCGGCCTGCGGATAGGCGCCCATGGTGCAGGCGTCGACCCCGCGCAGCCAGGCGAGTTCGGCCGGGGCGTGGGTGCTGCCCGGCATGCCGAAGTCCATCACATCCCCCACAAGCCTGCCCCCGTGGTGCGCGGCAACCCTCGGAACCGTTCCCGCAGTTGTCCACCATGCCGATGAAATCAGGGCTGCATCGTACCTGCGGTGACGCTCCTTACCCAGGGTGCGGCAGCCGCGGGTCGTCGGCCCCTCGCGGACCGTCGTGGTGACTGAGGGTGAAGGAAACGGAGGTGATCGCAGCTGCGGCCGGCCCTTCGCGGGCCGTGCCGGGGCAGAACGAAGCCCCCGATCACGGGGGAACAATCGGGGGCTTCGCGTCCGCTGCGGTCCCTGCGGACCGTGCATTCAGAACGTAAGGCCGCCGCGGGGGCGAGGTCAAGCGGCTCGGGGAACCCCCGGCGGAAGGCCGGCGCGGGCGGCGCTCAGGCCCGGGGGAGTCCGTGACGTTCCGTGACGGAAGCCGGGGTCGGCGCAGTCGCAAGAGCCCCGGAAGTCCACTCGTATCCCGTACCGCTCTGGCGCACCAGGGTGTCGGCGAAGGGGCGCGAAGGGTCGTGCGAGAAGTGCGCGAGTTCCGCGCGCTCCCATTCGTCCCAGAATCCGTGAAGTCCGCGCCCGTCCCGGCTGCGCCCGCGCCCCCAGGACACCTCGCGGGACGTCTCCATCCACAGCAGCCGCGCCAGCCACGGACGCAGGGCCCGCCTGCCCGCCCCGACCCCCTCGACGACCAGCACCGGGACCGGCTCCAGCACCCGCTCCGGGCCGAACCGGCGCAGAACCCAGTCGTACGGGGCCCAGTGCGCGGGCCGACCGGCCGCGAGCGGCTCCAGGACCTGGGCGCTGAGCCGCCCGAACCAGTCGAACAGCTCCTCGTGCGTGGCCACGTCGTCCAGGTGCAGCACCGGAGCTCCGCCCAGGGCCTCGGCGAGGTGCCGCGCGAAGGTGCTCTTGCCGGATCCGGCGTGCCCGTCGACGCCGATCAGCCGGACCGGCCCGAGGGAGGGCGGCAGGGCGGCGAGCTCCCGCGCCAGCGGGCCCAGGGGCCGGCCGGGGGAGAGGGGGGACTGCTCGGGCTGCTCCACCCGGCCAGCCTATGGCCTGGGTTCCCCCGACACGGTCCCGCGGCTTCCGCCGCCCGCCGGGCGGGAACTGGGAGGGTGGAGCAGCAGCCGATCCCGTCGTACCGACCCCAGGGGGCCCACCACCATGACCGCACCCACCCCGCGCAGGGCCCTGCTCGCCGCAGCCCTCGCGGCCGCCGCCGTGGCCACGGTCCCGGGCGGGAAGGCCACGGCCGCCACCCCGCCCCGCCGCGAGCCCGGGGCGAGCGCCGCCGCGCCGACGATCGACAACCGGTTCTGGTACTCCTCCGCCCACTGGCAGGCCGGCACCCACCGCGGCACCAGGGCCGTCGCGGGAACCCGGCCCGGACTGGAGATCGGGACCGCGGCCGGCCGGACCGAGTACACCGACCCGCACACCGGCAGGACGGCTGCCTGGGACCACGCCACCTGGACCTCCCCCGTACACCGCTGCGCCGTCCCCGCCACGGAGGCCGTCGCCTCGTGGAACGCCCGGACCCCGGCCGGTACCTGGATCCAGGTGGAGCTGCGCGGCACCTACACCGACGGCACGGCCACACCCTGGTACGTGATGGGCCGCTGGGCCTCCGGCGAGGGCGACATCCGCCGCACCTCGCTCGACGGCCAGAGCGACGGCCGCACCACCATCTGGACCGACACCCTGGCCCTCGACACCCCCGCGAAGGCGAGCGGCCTGCGCCTGCGGGACTGGCAGCTGCGGCTGACCCTGTACCGCAGGCCGGGCAGCGCCGGCGGGCCCACCGTGTGGCTGGCCGGAGCCATGGCCTCGGACGTCCCGGACCGGTTCACCGTGCCCCCGTCGAAGCCCTCCGGCACGGCCCACGAGCTCAAGGTCCCGCGTTACTCGCAGGAGATCCACATCGGCCGGTACCCCGAGTACGACAACGGCGGCGAGGCCTGGTGCAGCCCCACGTCCTCCCAGATGATCATCGAGTTCTGGGGCCGCAAGCCCACTGCCGCGGACCTGGCCTGGGTGGACCCTTCCTACTCCGACCCGCAGGTCTGCCACGCCGCCCGCTCCACCTACGACGCGGCCTACAAGGGGTGCGGCAACTGGCCCTTCAACGCCGCTTACGCCGCCACCTACCGGGACATGGCCGCGGTGGTGACCCGGCTGGCCTCCCTCACGGACCTGGAGACCCTGGTCCGGGCCGGGATCCCGGTCATCACCTCGCAGTCCTTCCTGGCCGAGGAACTCACCGGCGCCGGGTACGGCACCTCCGGCCACATCATGACCGTCGTGGGCTTCACCGGGGCCGGGGACGTGATCGCCAACGACCCGAACTCGGCGGACGACGCCGCCGTGCGCCGGGTCTACCGGCGCACCGAATGGGAGAACGTCTGGCTGCGCACCCGGCGACACAACGCCGCGGGCAAGGAAGTCCAGGCCGCGGGCGGCATCTGCTACCTCTACGTTCCGGCCCGTCCGGGCGTCGCGCAGCTCGGTGCCCTGCGCTCGGTCGGGGTGATCTGACCTGCGGACCACCGGTCGATTTATTCGCCGCCGAATGGGTTATAAGTGGGACATAAAGGGCAGAGGGGGTGCAGGAGCAGCTTCAACAGGAGGCAGTCCGTCATGACCACGCACTCAAGCATCGAACACCACCCCGACCTCGCCGAGATGCGCACGCGGTTCGAGCAGGTCACCAGCACACCCCGGGCGCAGGCGGTGGAGGCACTGGCCCTCATCACGGGCCTCTACATCGCGGCCTCGCCGTGGATCGCCGGATTCAGCGTGCTGAGCGCGCTGGCCGTCAACAACCTGATCGCAGGCCTGGCCTACTGCCTGTGCATGGGCGGCCTGGGGACCGCGTACGAGCGCACCCACGCCATGGCGTGGACCGCCGTCGGCATCGCCGTCTGGACGATCGTCGCCCCGTGGGTCATCGCGGGCAACGTGGACACGACCCGCACGGTGGTCAGCAACGTCATCGCGGGCGCCGTCGGCACCCTGCTCGCACTGGCGATGGCCGCCATGGCCAACCCGGGACGCCGCGGCGCCGGACGCATGCGCCGCGCCTGACGGCGACGCCGCCCGGACGCATGCACCCGTGTCCCAGCCGGTCGGTCAACCCGTTCGGTCAACCCGTTCACGCCCGCCGCCCCCGCGGCGGGCGTGACGTGCGGACCGCCGCCATCGGGTGCGCGGGGCTTGCGGTGTGAGGTGGGCCACCCGTGACGTGCGTCTCTACCGCGAAAGCCGCGAAGACTGCCACATTGGACGGCATGACCGCACGCGCCTCCGTCCTCACCGCCGCAGCCCCCGACCTCCCCACCCGCCTCCGCCGCCGCGTCGGCACCGGTGGCCCCGACGGGGACACCGCCTGGCTGGAACACGTTCTGGGCTGGACCCTGGTGGTCGTGGTGGCCATGTTCGTCACCCAGGTCGGCTGGCTCTGACCGTCGCGCCGGCGCCGAGCGCCCCGCAGGCTCTGAGCGTCCCGCCGGCTCTGACCGTTGCGCGCCGCGCCCGCCGGTTCACGACGCCTCCAGCCGCAGCCCGTCCGTGACGATCACGTCCGAGGTGACCAGTACCTGCTCGGCGCTGACCCGCGTCATGAAGACGAACGGGGGGATGGCCGGGGGAGCGGGCAGGCCCTCCGGGCTGAACGTGACGCAGACCAGCCCCTCGATGCACCCGCTGAACCTGGTCAGGTACAGGGTCACGTCGCCGCGCAGCTCCAGCGACGAGGCGGCCAGCCCGTACTCGTCCCGCCCGTCCCGGGTGCGCAGCCGGTAGTCGCTGAGCGAGGCGGCCGTCATCCTCAGCACCAGGGCCTTGCGCGGCCCGTCGACCGTGGCGACCTCGGTGACCCCGGCGAAGGCGAAGCCCTGGGGCGCGAAGAGCGAGGTGCTCACGGTCGGGGGAGTGCGCGCCGCGGTCACCGGCGCCTGCGCGGCCGGGGCCCGGGGGGCGCCGGCCGCGCCCGTCGGCAGCGACGCCGGCAGCGCCACCGGCAGCGCGGCGGCCATGACGCGCGGAGTGCCGCGCCGGGGGCTGCCCGCACCACCCGGCTCCCCGCCCCCTTCCGGGCGCGGGGTCCATCCGAAGGCCAGCGCGCTGCCCGCGACGCCGAGCAGCATCCCCACCAGGAAGCCGCCGAGGTTGGTCGCCACGAAGGACAGCACCGACAGCAGCAGGGCGTGGACGGAGACGTACGCCCTCGTCTGCGGCAGGAACCACAGGAACAGCGCCGCCACGATCAGCGCGGCCCCGATCCCGATCGCCGCGACCCCGCCGAGGCCCAGGCTGACCAGCACCGTCAGGGGTGAGAGCGGGACCAGCAGCAGCTCGGCCCCGCCCAGCAGAACCAGCAGCCCGCCCCAGAACGGCCGGGTCCGGCGCCAGGTCCGCAGCCGCCGCCGGGCGCCGGGGAGCGGGAACCGCCGCCATCGGGCGGGGAGCACTCGCCGCCACCGGGCGGCGCGCACCCTGCCTAGAAGCACTGCTCGCCGTCCAGGCTGACGTTCAGCCGCATGCCCTTGAGCCGGAAGTTGCCACCCGTGGCGGACCAGGAGTGCGACTTCACGTTCAGCACCTCGATGTTCCCCGCCTGGAGCCCGAACTTCCCGGCTCGCCCGTGACCCCGTCGACCTGGTCGAGGGTGGAGGCGTCCCGGCCGATCTGGGCGGTGCCGAACGTCGCGTCACCGTCGAGGTCCTCGCCGTCGATCACGAGGTTGCCGGCGGTCACCTGCCCGGCCCGTCCGCCGGCCGTCAGCTTGAACACCACCGTGCCCAGCGGGGTGTCCATCCGGGCGGACTGGCAGATGTCGGAGAGCGTCGCCCCACCGATCCCCAGCAGCGCCACCGGATGCCCCTTGCCGTCCGCCGACCGGTCCGTCTGGACGTAGGAGGCGAGGCCCTCGCTGCTCAACTTGGAGGAGGAGACCTGGAAAGCGGTCCCCGATACGGCGAAGGACGCGGCCAGCGCGCCCTGGGCCATGACCGTCGCCATCACGCCGATGGCGGCCACCGCGGGCAGCGCCACGGCCGCCGTCTTGCGCCAGTCGACCCGGCCCTCGGGCCTGGTGTCCGAGCTCATGGAAGTGCCTCCCGTACGTCGTCCGTGCGCAGGGAAGTGCCGAAGACAGGTCTGCCATACTGCGGGCGTCCTGTGGGAGTTCGAGGCTAGGGCCGAATTTGAATAATAGTCAACAGCGCGGTCACGGGCGGGGCCAGGGGAGCGGCAGGCAGCCCGGCGCCACCGGCCGTTCGCAGGTCCACAGGGCCGAACTCATAGCCATCGGGCGCAAGTTGTTCGCCGACACCCCGTACGACGCGCTCTCCATGGACGACATCGCCAAACAGGCGGGCATCGCCAAGGGGTTGATCTACTACTACTTCAAGAGCAAGCGCGGCTACTACCTCGCCATCGTCGAGGACTCGGTGGCCGAACTCGTCGCCCGCGCCGGCGCGGACACCGAACTGACCGGTGCCGAGCGCGCCCGCCGGACCATCGACGGCTACCTCTTCTACGCCGAGCACCACCAGGCCGCGTACCGCACCATCGTCACGGGCGGCGTGGGGTCCGACGCCGAAGTGCTCGCCATCCGCGACGCGGTGCGCGAGGAACTGGTGGCCGCCATCGCCGAAGGCGCGTACGGGCGCCGAGTCCTCCCGCCGATCGCCCGCCTGGCCCTCGTCGGCTGGCTCTCCGGGGTCGAGGGGACCACCCTGGAATGGATCGGCGGGCTCGGGGCGGACGGCGGCGAAGGCCTGGCCGGACGGCCCGGGCCGCCCGGCCGCGCGGAACTGGCCGCGCTGCTGGTGCGGCAGCTACGGGCCACTTTGACGGTGATCGAGGAATTCGTACCGCAATGCCCGGCTCCACCCGTACTTGAGCAGGCCTCGGCCGAGGTCCGGGACCTTGGCGATCAACTACCGGTGACGGGAAGCCCCTGATCGGGCATACTCAAGCCGCCGCAGCCGCTGAACAGGCCCTTCCGTGATCCGGGAGGGCAGTATCGGCTGTGAGAGCACCGAGACCCGGCGGCGCGTCCCACACCTCACGCGCCGTCGCCGTGCCCGATGAGGGAGGAGAGCGCCGCCATGAACGACCGCGCCCCGCAGCCGGTGGAACGTCAGCTGCCCACCGAAGAGTCCCGCGATCTGCTCGCGCTCGTACGAGAGATCGCGCAGCGGGAGATCCGCCCCCGGGCCGCCGAGGAGGAGGACGCCGGCCGTTTCCCCCGCGAGGTCTTCGCCCTGCTGTCGGACTCGGGGCTGCTCGGCCTCCCGTACGACGGCGAGTTCGGCGGCGGTGAGCAGCCGTACGAGGTCTACCTCCAGGTGCTGGAAGAACTCGCGGCGGCCCGGCTGACCGTCGGCCTCGGCGTCAGCGTGCACTCCCTGGCCTGCCACGGGCTGGCCGGGTACGGCAGCAAGGAGCAGCAGGCGGCCCACCTGCCCGCGATGCTGGGCGGCGGCCTGCTCGGCGCGTACTGCCTCTCCGAGCCGGCCGCCGGCTCGGACGCGGCCTCGCTGAGCACCAAGGCGGTGCGCGACGGCGACGACTGGGTGATCACCGGCACCAAGGCGTGGATCACCCACGGCGGGGTCGCCGACTTCTACACCGTGCTCGCCCGCACGGGCGGCGAGGGCCCCAAGGGGATCACCGCCTTCCTGGTCCCGGGTGACGCCGAGGGCCTGACGGCGGCCGTCCCGGAGAAGAAGATGGGCCTCAAGGGCTCGCCCACGGCCCAGCTCCACTTCGACGGGGTCCGGGTGCCCGACGCGCGGCGGATCGGCGAGGAGGGCCAGGGCTTCACCATCGCCCTCGCCGCGCTGGACGCGGGCCGGCTGGGCATCGCCGCCTGCGCGATCGGCGTCGCGCAGGCCGCCATGGACGAGGCCCTCACGTACGCGCTGGACCGCAAGCAGTTCGGACACCCCATCGCGGACTTCCAGGGGCTGCGCTTCATGCTGGCCGACATGGCGACGAAGATCGAGGCGGGCCGGTCCCTGTACCTGGCGGCGGCGCGCCTGCGGGACGCCGGCAAGCCGTTCTCCCGCCAGGCGGCGATGGCGAAGCTGTTCTGCACCGACGCGGCGATGGCCGTGACGACGGACGCGGTCCAGGTGCTCGGCGGGTACGGCTACACCGCGGACTTCCCGGTGGAGCGGCTGATGCGCGAGGCGAAGGTCCTCCAGATCGTCGAGGGCACCAACCAGATCCAGCGCATGGTCATCGCCCGCCACCTGGCGGGCCCCGAATCCCGCTGACCCGCCTCGGCGGGGCGCCCCCAGCGGGGCGGCCGCGGGAAACGACCGGCACGGCCCCGACCGCCCCGCTCCGCCCGTGCGGCGGGCCGTGCGGCGGCATCGGGCGACCGCCGAATGCGGCCCCGACCGACCGCACGGGGCCCCGGCTCCTCAGGGTTGCGCACCGGAGCCGCCGCGGTGACGCAGCCGTCGCCCCGGCCACTGCCTCCCGCCCGTGCCCGTCCCTCGGCCGGTGCGGGGCGCGGCGGTGGCGGCGGTCGGCGCCGTGCGGCATCCGGGGCCGCCTTTCGCGGGGCGCGCCGGACCGCCGGGTGCGAGGAGGCAGTCGTTCGCCCGGGCCACCTGCACCGCTCGTCGGGCGTGCCTGTGCCACCAGCTGCCCGCAGCCTTCTGCCGACGCTGGGAGGCGGGCAGAGCGCGGTAACGGAGCGGGTCGGCGCCCTGCGGTTCGCGGCAGCCAGGGGAGCTGCGGTCCGCTGACCGCCGTACGCGGCCCTGACCGGTTGCCGGGGGCGCCGGCCTCTTCGGGTGTGCGCCGCGCCGAGTCGACCGACGCGCTGGCACCTTCCCTGCTCCTCGGGCGCCGGGAACGCCCTGGAAGCGGAGGCCGTGCGGCGCCCCCCCAGCGCCGTCGACGGCGGTGCAACCGGCCTCGCCGCCGCACCGACGGGCGGGGCCTCATGGGGCACACCTGGCCACCACTGCCGTCACCGCACCCGGCCGGAGCCGCGGCGCGGGCATGCCGGGGGCGCCCCGGTCCACTGCCGAGGCGCCCCCGGCAACGACCCCGACCGGTCGGCGCGCCATCCCGGCAAGGGGAGGCGGGCCGCCGGACCGTGACCGCCGGTGACCCGTGCCCGGTCACCACCCCGGCCGCCGGCTACCGGCCGCCGGCCCGCTCACGCAGCCGCGTCGTCGCGACGTGGATCTTGAACCCGCAGGGGACGAGCCCCTCCGGTGTCGTCATGTCCCGCACCTCACTGAAAAAGGCCTCTCGCAGCCGCTCCACGTTCGCCCCGTCGAGCGGACCGACGTCGTAGAGCGTGGAGACGGCAGCCCACACCTCCCACGCCGGACCGCTCAGATCGATGGGAACGGTCTCCCACTCCACCGGGGCGAAGCCCGCCGGTCCGAGGACTTCGTCGAGCCCCTCGCGACTGCGCGCCCTTCTGTCCCCCAACGCCGGGATGCGCCGTGAGGCGGGCATCTCCTCGATCGTGCGCCGCAGCAGCCCCAGGAACCGGTCATAGGCCTCACCGCCGACAGCCCCGCCTCCCACCACGCACGCCAGCACCCCTCCGGGGGCCAGCACTCGGGCGACCTCGGCCGCGACCTGCCCGACCTCGCTCATCAACATCAGCGCCATGTGGGAGACGCAGGCGTCGAAGCCGTCGTCGGCGAAGGGAAGCTCCTGGGCCCGGCCTTCTTCCAGCTGCGCCCCGCGAAGCGCCGGCCGACGTCGCGCCAGCGCCACGGAATGCGCCGACAGGTCAATCCCTGCGAGCTGTCTCCCCTCCCCGCCGGCCAAGAGTTCGAGCAGGAGGCCGTCACCGCAGCCGAGATCCAGCACTCGCCTGCTTCCGGCCACTCGATCGCACAGGATCTCGTAACTGGACCGGCCGTCCGGAGAGAGGCCGCGGCCGAACGCCTGGGTGGTCACCGCCGGGTGCTCGGCGTGGAACGCCCGCAGAAAAGCCTCTTGCGCTGTGGTGGTCGTCACCCGGCCAAACTACGGCGCCGGTCCTCCTCGCGCGGCGGACCCCACCGGCCCCCGGGCCACGAGGGGACCGTGGCCCGCGGAGGGGCCGCGCGCCGGCGAGCCGGCCGACTGTGCCGGGGTGGCGCGGTGTGCCACAACCCTGTTGTCCGTAGCGGTTTCTGACGTACCGTCATATCCGCCCGAGCGGAGCCCACCCTGCGCAGGAGGTTCGTCATGCCCGCCGACCGGCCCGTCGCCCTGGACGAGTACCCCATCCACCAGGCACCGCTGTCGATGAAGCACCTCGTCAGCGGCGACCGCAACGCCTACGACCGCTGCATCTTCCACGTCTTCGACCACGCCGGCCGGGCCGTCCTCATCCTCGGGCTCGGCGTCTACCCCAACGCCGGCGTCATCGACGCCTACGCCACCCTGCGCCTCGGCGACGAACTCCTCGCCGTCCGCGCCTCCGACGCCCTCACCGACGACCGCATGAACCTCTCCGTCGGCCCCCTGCGCATCACCGTCGACGAACCCCTGCGGCGGATCAGCCTCCACTGCGACGCCGACCCCGCCGACCCCGAAGGGCTCTCCTGCGACATCACCTGGACCGCCGAGTTCCCCGCCGTCTGGGAGCCGCACCACCTACAGCGGCGCGGCGACCGCCTGATGCTGGAGGGCCGCCGCTTCGTCCAGGCGGGCAGCGCCACCGGCACCATCCGCGCCAAGGGCGAGGAATTCACCCTCGCCCCCGGCGCCTGGACCGGCACCCGCGACCGCAGCTGGGGCGTGCGCCCCATCCCCGGTGAGGACGGAGGCCGCGCCGCCGACGAGTACCGCCCCGAGGGCTTCCACTGGCTCTGGATCCCCGTCCGCTTCGAGGACCGCTTCCTCATGGTCATCACCCAGGAGGACGCGGACGGCCACCGCACCCTCAGCGAGGCCGTCCAGGTGTTCCCCGACGGCAGCGGCCGCGGCGACGTCCAGCTCGGCTGGCCGCACACCGACATCCGCTACCGCCCCGGCGGCCGCCACCCCGA
Source organism: Streptomyces sp. NPDC051578 (assembly GCF_044454045.1). Lineage (NCBI taxonomy): Bacteria > Bacillati > Actinomycetota > Actinomycetes > Kitasatosporales > Streptomycetaceae > Streptomyces > Streptomyces sp. NPDC051578. Next base: position 42,787 of record NZ_JBITDH010000012.1, on the reverse strand, counting down.
GAGCGCCGTCGTCCACCTCACCGATCCGGCCCGCAAACCCCTCGAACTCGGCGTGGAGATCCTCAACTCCTCCCCGCTCGCCGTCGGCGCCGGATACCCGCCCGCCGCCGACTGGCAGCACGGCACCTGGCAGGGCCGCGGCTGGACCGACCGGCGCGTCTACGACCTCTCCGACCCGGCCGCCCACCCCATGGCCGCCTTCGGCGTCACCGACCACTCGGCCCGCTTCACCCTCGACGGCCTGATCGGGCACGGCATCTTCGAGCACGGCAGCTTCGGCCGCCACGACCCCAGCGGCTTCGCCGACTACGCCTCCGTCGCGCCATAGCGGCCGACCCGAGCCGACACCCCACCCGAATCAGCCGGAGGGACTCCATGGCAACGGCACCACGTCCCCGCACCTCCACCCGCGAGCCCGAGGAGCTCGGCCGGCGCCTGACGGCCTGGCTCGACAGCCGCCTCCCCGGTGCGAAGGTCACCAACACCTCCGTACCCGGCTCCAACGGCATGTCCAGCGAGACCCTCCTCTTCGACATCGAGCACCCGGACGCCGCCGACCGCGCCTGCGCCCTGCGCCTGGCCGCCGACCCGGCCGCCTACACCGTCTTCCCCACCTACGACATGGGCCGCCAGTACCGCGTCATGCGGCTGGTCGCCGAACACACCGATCTGCCCGTACCGCGCGTGCGCTGGCTCGAGGAGGACCCCGAACCGCTCGGCGCGCCCTTCTTCGTCATGGCCCGCGCCGAAGGCCGCGTCCCGCCCGACGTCATGCCCTACACCTACGAGGGAAACTGGCTGCACTCCGCCACCGACGCCGAACGCGCCGTCCTCCAGGAGGCGAGCATCTCCCTCCTGGCCCGCCTCCACGACCAATTCCCGGCGGAGAAAGGGGAGTTCCTTCTCCCACCCGGCCCCGGGACCCCGCTGCGCCGTCACGTGGAGGCCCAACGCGCCTACTACGCATGGGTGGTGGAGGGCCTGGCCCCCTCGCCGCTGCTGGAGCGCGCCTTCGACCGGCTGGAGGACCTCTGGCCCCGCGACGAGGGCGAGCCCGTCCTCAACTGGGGTGACGCGCGCATCGGCAACGTGATCTACCAGCCCGACGGCTTCCAGCCGGTGGCCGTACTGGACTGGGAGATGGCCGCGTACGCCCCGCGCGAGGTGGACCTCGGCTGGACCGTCTACCTCCACCGCTTCTTCCAGGACCTGACCGTCGGCTTCGGCCAGCCGGGCCTGCCCGGCTTCCTGCGTCGCGACGACCTCGAACGCCGCTACGCCGAACTCACCGGACACGTCCCGCGCGACATGGAATTCCACACGCTGTACGCCGCCCTGCGGCACGGCATCGTCATGCTCCGCATCGCCTACCGCCAGGCGCACTTCGGCGAGGTCGAGGTCCCCGCCGACCCGGACGGCCTCATCCTGCACCACGCCGCTCTCGCCGCGATGGTGCAGGGAACGTACTGGTAGGGCCCCAGGCCGGGCCGGTCAGGCGGCCTGCGCGTGCTGACGCATCTGCGGCGGCAGCACCGTCGCCGTCATCCGCACCGGACGCGAGCCCGGACCGCCGACGTGCGAGAAGGGCTGCGTCCGCCAGTCCAGCCCCTGCGGCAGCGTGAGCATGACCACCGGGTCCAGCTCCTGCGCGTCCGGCTGGAACGCGCCCACGGTCGCCAGCGCCTCCGAGGCCGGCCGGCCCGTGCCCGCGCACACCGTGAGCCCGAACGGGTTCCACGGGGTGAGGCAGAGCGCGTGCTCCGGCAGGTACTCCTCGTCCGCGACCAGGGCGATCGACTGGCCGCAGTCGGGGCAGACCGCATGGTGGATCTCGAACCCGTCGGCGTCTTCGAGGTACTCCCCGTCGTCCGCGTCCTGTGCGTACTCGGAATACGCGGCTTCGCTCACGCGGTCGGCACGGTTGGTGTTCTGCATGGATGTACTCCCCCTTGGGTGGGCCGGGCGGGCAGATTTCTTCGGCCACGGCCACAGCAAGCACTTCCCGTCGCGCGGCACGAGTAACCACGAGAGCCGGGCGTACGCATCCATACCCCTGTGGCCTTGGTCACATGCCTGCCGCAGGTGCCGTTTCGCCGTGGACACCGCTGTGCCTGGAGCGGTCCTGGGCAATAGGTTGAGCGGCTATGAGCGCAATGGAGGAGCTGGACCGCCAGATCGTGGATCTGCTCGTGCGGGACGGGCGGATGAGCTACACGGATCTGGGCAAGGCCACCGGACTGTCCACGTCGGCGGTCCATCAGCGAGTACGCCGCCTGGAGCAGCGCGGAGTCATCCGCGGCTACGCGGCCGTCGTCGACCCCGAGGCCGTCGGGCTGCCGCTGACGGCATTCATCTCGGTCAAACCGTTCGACCCCAGCGCCCCCGACGACATCGCCGAGCGGCTCGCGGGGGTCCCGGAGATCGAGGCGTGCCACAGCGTCGCGGGCGACGAGAACTACATCCTCAAGGTGCGCGTGGCCACGCCCCTGGAACTCGAAGACCTCCTGGGGCGCCTGCGCGCCCTGGCCCACGTCGCCACCCGTACGACCGTGGTCCTGTCCACCCCCTACGAAGCCAGGCCGCCCCGCGTGTGAGCCGCAGGCCCCGTCCGGGCGCCCCCGGCACCGCCCGGAGCCGGGGGCGCCCCGTCCCGCGCCGCTCGCCGCCCGCGAGGGGGGCGTGTCCGGGCGGGGGCGGGCGACCAGCGAAACTGGGGGCATGACTGACCGCACCGCCTCCGGAACCCCCCGCACCGTCCTGCTCCGCGGCGGCGAGGTGCACAGCCCCGCCGACCCCTTCGCCACCGCGATGGTGGTCGAGCGGGGCCACATCGCCTGGGTCGGCTCCGAAGGCGCCGCCGACGCCTTCGCGCAGGGCGTGGACGAGGTCGTCCACCTCGACGGGGCGCTCGTGACCCCCGCGTTCACCGACGCCCACGTCCACACCACCTCCACCGGCCTCGCCCTCACCGGCCTGGACCTCTCCGCGGCCCGCTCCCTCCCCGAGGCCCTCGCCCTCGTTCGGGAGCACGCCGCCGGCCGCCCCGCCGACCGGGTGCTCCTCGGCCACGGCTGGGACGCCGCCCGCTGGCCCGAGCGCCGCGCCCCCCGCCGCGCCGAACTCGACGAGGCCACCGGTGGCCGTCCGCTCTACCTCAGCCGCGTCGACGTGCACTCCGCCGTCGTCACCACCGCCCTGCTGGACCTCGTCCCCGGCGTCCGCCCGGCCGGCGACGAGCCGCTGACCCGCGACGCCCACCACGCCGTCCGCCGGGCGGCGCTCGACGCCGTCACCCCGGCCCAGCGCGCCGAGGCGCAGCGCGCCGCCCTGGACCGTGCCGCCTCCCTGGGCATCGGCTCGGTCCACGAGTGCGGCGGCCCCGAGATCTCCTCCCCCGAGGACTTCGCCTCCCTGCTCGACCTCGCCGCCCACCACCGCGGCCCGCGCGTCTTCGGCTACTGGGCCGACCGCGACATCGACCGCGCCAGGGAACTCGGCGCGGCCGGCGCCGCCGGCGACCTCTTCGTGGACGGCGCCCTCGGCTCGCACACCGCCTGCCTGCACGCCCCGTACGCCGACGCGGCCCACACCGGCGCCGGCTACCTCGACGCCGCCGACGTGGCCGCGCACGTCGCCGCCTGCACCGAGGCGGGTCTCCAGGCCGGGTTCCACGCCATCGGCGACGCGGCCCTCGGCGCCGTCGTCGAAGGGGTCCGCGCGGCCGCCGAGAAGGTCGGCCTCGCCCGCATCCGGGCCGCCCGCCACCGCGTCGAGCACGCCGAGATGATGACCCCGGCCACCATCGCCGCCTTCGCGGAGCTGGGGCTGACCGCGTCCGTGCAGCCCGCGTTCGACGCGGCCTGGGGCGGCGAGGACGGCATGTACGCCGACCGGCTCGGCGCCGACCGGGCCAGGACCCTCAACCCCTTCGCCGCCCTCCTCAAGGCCGGGGTGCCGCTCGCCTTCGGCTCGGACGCGCCCGTCACCCCCCTCGACCCCTGGGGCACCGTGCGCGCGGCCGCCTTCCACCGGACCCCGGAGCACCGCATCTCCGTACGGGCCGCCTTCGCCGCGCACACCCGCGGCGGGTGGCGGGCGCTGGGCCGGGACGACGCGGGCACCCTCGTGCCGGGCGCTCCCGCCGACTACGCCGTCTGGCGCACGGAGGAACTGGTGGTGCAGGCCCCCGACGACCGGGTCGCCCGCTGGTCGACGGATCCGCGCTCGGGCACCCCCGGGCTGCCCGACCTGACGCCCGGCGCGGATCTGCCCGTGTGCCTGGCCACGGTCGTGGGCGGCCGGGAGGTATTCGTACGGCCACAGGGGTGATCCGGTGGGCCTCGGTTCGGTACCGGCGGCCCGACCCGGATAGGTTCGGCCGGGTCCACCACAGGACGTCCCTTCCGGACGGATCCGTCCGCCCAGCGCGCCCGCGCCTCGGGGGCGAGGGAAGGTTTCGCCGGTGCGGGCGCCCCCAGCGGCAGTTGGGGGAGGGTGGCCTCAGGTCGGGGCCCGGCGGTCCAGTAGACAACGGCCACGGTCACCCGCAGCCAGCGGGAGCCTGGCCGGCCCGAAGGACCGCGGGCCCCGATCCCTGTTCTAAAATCGTCCCGCTGTGACGGGACGGACGAGGCGGGGCTGGACGAGAAGCATGCAAGGGGACCCAGTGAGCGACGGCGGACAACGGACCTACGGGCCCCTCGGCACCACCTTGGTGATCATCCCCACGTACAACGAGGCGGAGAACATCGGGCTGATCGTCGGCCGGGTCCGCGCCGCGGTGCCCGAGGCGCACGTCCTCGTGGCCGACGACAACAGCCCCGACGGCACCGGCAAGCTCGCCGACGAGCTGGCCGCCTCCGACGACCACGTGCACGTCCTGCACCGCAAGGGCAAGGAAGGGCTCGGCGCCGCCTACCTCGCGGGCTTCGCCTGGGGCCTGGAGCGCGGCTACGGCGTCATCGTGGAGATGGACGCCGACGGCTCCCACCAGCCCGAGGAACTGCCCCGGCTGCTGACCGCGCTCGGCGGCGCCGACCTGGTCCTGGGCTCCCGCTGGGTGCCCGGAGGCCGGGTCGTCAACTGGCCCAAGAGCCGCGAGGTCCTCTCCCGCGGCGGCTCCACCTACTCCCGGCTGATGCTGGGCGTCCCGATCCGCGACGTGACCGGCGGCTACCGCGCCTTCCGCCGCGAGACGCTGGAGGGGCTGGGCCTGGAGGAGGTCGCCTCCGCGGGCTACTGCTTCCAGGTCGACCTCGCCCGCCGGGCCGTCCGCAAGGGCTTCAAGGTCGTGGAGGTCCCCATCACGTTCGTCGAGCGCGAGTTCGGCGACAGCAAGATGAGCAAGGACATCGTGGTCGAGGCCCTGTGGCGGGTCACGCAGTGGGGCATCAAGGCCCGCACGGCCAGGCTCACCGGCCGGCCCGAGGCGTAGCGCCCCCGGCCGCCGAGCGCTCCGGGTCCCCCTTAGGGGATGTCCGGTACCTCCGACTGAGGCCGCTTTTACGCCAACCCGGGCACACTGGGGTCATGACGACCGGCACCTCGACTGCTCCCCGGCGGCGCTCGGCCGCCCGTACGTTCCTCCCCCTGGCGCTCGCCGCCTGGTTCATCCTGGAGATCTGGCTGCTCAGCCTGGTCGCGGGCGCGGCCGGCGGCTTCACCGTCGCGCTGCTCGTCATCGGCGGGATGCTGCTCGGCGGTGTGGTCATCAAGCGGGCGGGCCGCCGGGCCTTCCGGAACCTGACGGCCGGCTTCCAGCAGGCCCAGCAGGGCAAGGCGCCCACGGCGCAGCAGCCCGGCCAGGGCAACGCGCTGGTCATGCTGGCCGGCCTGCTCCTGATCCTGCCGGGCCTGCTCTCCGACGCCGTCGGCCTGCTCCTGTTGCTGCCGCCCGTGCGGGCGCTGGCCGCGCGCCGGTTCGCCCGTTCCCTGGAACGCTCGATGACCTCGGCCTCCGGCGGCTTCGGCGCCGCGTACCAGCAGGTCCGCATCCACCAGCCCGACGGCAAGGTGGTCCGGGGCGAGGTCGTCCGCGAGGACCGGGCGCAACCCGGACACGGCCCCTCGGGAACCCCCGGACCCTCCGGCCCCGACTCGGGCTACCGGCCGCCGCTGGCCTCCTGAGACGCGCGAACACGCCGAGGGCCCCCGCCACAGGAAGTGGCGGGGGCCCTCGGCTTCGTTCTGCGTCCGGGTGTCAGGCGGACTTGCGGCTGTCCCGCGGATGCACGGCAATGTTCATGGCGCCGGAACGCAGGACCGCCAGCCTCTCGGCCAGCACTTCCTCGAGTTCCTCGCGGGTGCGTCGCTCCATGAGCATGTCCCAGTGCGTTCGCGCGGGCTTGCCCTTCTTCTCTTCGGGCCCGTCCCCGTCGACCAGGAGTGCCATGGCGCCGCACGCCTTGCACTCCCACTCCGGCGGAATTTCTGCCTCAACCGAGAACGGCATCTCAAATCGATGTCCGTTCTGGCATGCGTACTCCACCGCCTGGCGCGGGGCCAGATCGATGCCGCGGTCCGTCTCGTAGCTGGTAACCACGAGCCGCGTACCGCGGAGAGCTCGCTCACTCATGAATCGTGCCTCCCGGGCTTATCGCCCACAGGACAGGTGTCGCTGTCGTCGTCATCCGGTCAACGTCCGGTCGGCGGTATAGATTCCCGCTCCGGGTCGTGCGTCGCCCGTCGTGCCGCCCCTTGTTGTACCCACCAGTGCCCGGTTTGTCACATCTGGCAGCAGATGTCACCCAGCGCCCATCCCTCGGGTGCGCGCAGTAACGGTCCGCCTGGCAGGCCAAAGGCGTACACTACCGGCCCTTTGCTTCAACGTCGAAATTCGTTCCGAATTCGTTCCCGGAGCCGTCGTCCCGGGCCGTCGGGCTCAGAGCCGTTCGGGAACAGGATTGCCCGCCGCCTCCACCGCGCGCCGCACCGGCACCCGGGCCAGCAGCACGAAACCCAGTGCGAAGAACACCACCAACGAGATGATGGCCGTCCGGTAGCTGCCCGTCATCTGGTACGTCAGGCCGAACACCAGCGGCCCCACCCAGCTCAGTCCGCGGTCGCTCATCTCGTACGCGGAGAAGTACTCGGCCTCCTTGCCCGCCGGTACCAGGTGCGAGAACAGGGACCGCGACAGCGCCTGGCTGCCGCCCAGCACCAGCCCGATCATCGAGGCCAGCACGAAGAACCCCACCGGGGTCCGCGCCGGCAGGAAGTAGCCGGCGGCCAGGGTCAGCGCCCACGCGGCCAGCGAACCGAGGATCGTGCGCTTGGCGCCGTACGCACGCGCCAGCCGGCCCATCCCGAGCGCGCCCGCCACCGCCAGGACCTGTACGAGGAGCACCGCCACGATCAGCGTCGACTGCTCCAGCCCCAGTTCCTGCGACCCGTAGACCGACGCCTGCGAGATCACGGTCTGCACGCCGTCGTTGTAGATCAGGTACGCGAGCAGGAACGACAGCGTCAGCGGGAAGCGGCGCATGTCCCGCAGCGTCGCGAGCAGCTGCCGCCAGCCGCTGACCGGCGCCGCAGCCCCCGGCTCCCGCACCACCGCCCGGTCGCGCAGCCGGCGCAGCGGGATGATCGCGAAGGCGCCCCACCACAGGCCCGCCGACGCGAGGCAGATCCGTACCGCCGTGCCCTCGGACACGCCGAAGGAGTCGTGGCCCTGGAACAGCACCAGGTTCAGGACCAGCACGGACGCGCCCGAGGTGTACCCGAACGCCCAGCCCCGCGAGGAGACGGTGTCCCGCTCGTCGGCCGTGGCGATCTGCGGCAGGTAGGCGTTGTACAGCACCATCGAGACGGCCAGCGCCGCGTTCGCGACGACCAGCAGCAGCCCGCCCAGCAGGTAGCGGTCCCCGCTCAGGAAGAACATCCCGGTGGTCGCCGCCGCGCCGGTGTAGGCGGCGGCCGCCAGCAGCGGCTTCTTGCGGCCGCCGCGGTCGGCCACCGCACCGGCCAGCGGCATGACCAGTACGGCCGCGATCACCGACACCGACACCGCGTACGCGAAGAAGGACCCGGCCCGGACCGGGACGCCCAGCGGGTGCACATAGCCCTCGGCGTCCGCCGCGGCCTTGGCCACCGCCGTCAGGTAGGGGCCGAGGAACACCGTGAGCACGCTCGTCGAATAGACCGAGCAGGCGAAATCGTAGAAGTACCAGCCGTGCTGTTCGCGCTTGCGGGAGGCGGCGGATCTGCCGTCCTCCGCCCCCGGTTCCGCTTCGTCCGTCGTCTGCGCCGTCATCCGGTGTCCCCCTCGCTGTTCCCCGTACCGCCGCGGCCGTCCGGGCCCGCGAACGGGCCCGTCGGGCGGTCAGGCCCAGGCTCCGCGGCGGTCCAGCACCGTGCGCAGGATGTCGATCCGGTCGGTCATGATGCCATCCACACCGAGGTCGAGAAGAGCCTCCATGCGTTCCGGTTCGTTCACGGTCCAGACGTGCACCTGGAGCCCGCGCGCGTGCGCCGTCCGTACGAAGCGCCGGTCCACCACCCGTACGCCGGCCTGGCTCTCCGGGACCTGCGCCGCGACCGCGCCCACCCGCAGGGCCGCCGGGATGGCGTACGAGCGCAGCCGCAGCCCCAACACGCCCAGCACCCCGTACGAGGTCGCCAGCCGCGGACCCGCGATCCTGTGGGCCCGGGCCACCCGGCTCTCCGAGAAGGAGCCCACGCACACCCGGTCCCAGGCCCCGGCCCGGGCGATCAGGTTGACCAGCGGGTACAGCGCGGACTCGGCCTTGATGTCGACGTTCCAGCGGGCCCCGGGGAACTCCTCCAGCAGGTCCTCGAAGAGCGACAGCGGCTCCGTCCCGCCCACCCGTGCCGCCTTGACCTGCTTCCACTGCAGTTCGGCGATCCGCCCCCGCGCGTCCGTCACCCGGTCCAGGGTGGCGTCGTGGAAGGCGACCAGCTTGCCGTCGGCGGTGGCGTGCACATCGGTCTCGAAGTACCGGTAGCCCGCCTGCTCGGCCCGCCGGAAGGCGGCCGCGGTGTTCTCCAGACCGTCGGCCGCACCACCCCGGTGCGCGAAGGGGATCGGCGCCGGGTGGTCGAGATAGGGATGGCGAAGGCGTACGTGCGTCACGGCGGCAGTATGCCCGTTGTCACCGGTGGGGCGGGAGCGGCCGCATGGACGCAGGGTGAACGCGCGGGGGCCCTGACCGAACGCACCGGTCCACCTGACCGGACGCGCCGGTCCACGTGGCCGGACACGCCGGTCCACGTGGCCGGACACGCCGGCCCACCTGGCCCGAAGGGACCGCTCCATGACACCCTGACCCCGCAGGGGCAATCCAATACCGGCCCGGAACCGGCCGGTCGCTGCCAATTCGATGAAGGTGGACCGGACACCATGGCTCAGTGGACCTCGGCGGTCGGTGCCGCACAGCTCGCCCGTCTGATCACCTCGCAGCAGGACCGGCCCCCGGTACCGGGCGCCCGCAAGCCCCCCGCCTACCGCGTGCTCGCCGACGGGATCCGCCTCCTCGTCCTCGAAGGCCGCGTTCCCGTCGCCGCACGGCTTCCCGCCGAGCGCGAGCTGGCCGTCGCGCTCACCCTCAGCCGCACCACCGTCGCCGCCGCCTACGAGGCGCTGCGCGGCGAGGGCTTCCTCGAATCCCGGCGCGGCGCCGGCAGCTGGACCGCCGTCCCCGCCGGGAACCCGCTGCCCGCCCGCGGCCTGGAACCCCTGCCGCCCGAGTCGCTCGGCTCGATGATCGACCTCGGCTGCGCCGCCCTGCCGGCACCCGAACCCTGGCTCACCAAGGCCGTCCAGGGAGCCCTGGAGGAGCTGCCGCCCTACGCCCACACCCACGGCGACTACCCCGCCGGGCTGCCCGCGCTGCGCCGGATGCTCGCCGACCGCTACACCGAACGCGGCATCCCGACCATGCCCGAGCAGATCATGGTCACCACCGGCGCGATGGGCGCCATCGACGCCATCTGCAGCCTCTTCGCGGGCCGCGGCGAGCGCATCGCCGTCGAATCGCCCTCCTACGCCAACATCCTCCAGCTCATGCGCGCCGCCGGCGTGCGCCTCGTACCCGTCGCCATGGCCTCCGGGCTCGGCGGCTGGGACATGGACGTGTGGCGCCAGGTGCTGCGCGACTCCGCCCCGCGCCTCGCCTACGTCGTCGCCGACTTCCACAACCCGACCGGCGCGCTGGCCTCCGACGAGCAGCGCCGCGCCATGGTCGAGGCGGCCCGGTCCGCCGGCACCGTCCTGGTCGCCGACGAGACCATGGCCGAACTCCAGCTCGACCCCGCACTGGCCATGCCCCGCCCGGTGTGCTCCTTCGACCCGGCCGGCTCCACCGTCGTCACCGTCGGCTCCGCCAGCAAGGCGTTCTGGGCCGGCATGCGCATCGGGTGGGTCCGCGCCGCCCCCGACGTCATCCGCAGCCTGGTCGCGGCGCGCGCCTACGCCGACCTCGGAACCCCGGTACTGGAGCAGCTCGCGGTGAACTGGCTGATGCGCACCGGGGGCTGGGAGGAGGCCGTCGGGATCCGCCGGGTCCAGGCCCGGGACAACCGGGACGCGCTGGTCGCGGCGGTGCGCCGGGAACTGCCCGACTGGGAGTTCCAGGTCCCGCAGGGCGGTCTGACGCTGTGGGCCCGAGCGGGCGGACTGTCCGGGTCGCGGCTGGCCGAGGTGGGGGAGAGGGTCGGCGTCCGGGTCCCCTCGGGCCCCCGGTTCGGTGTGGACGGGGCGTTCGAGGGATACGTCCGGCTGCCGTTCACCGTGGGCGGGCCCGTCGCCGAGGAGGCCGCCGCCCGGCTGGCGGCGGCGGCCCGGCTGGTCGGTACGGGAGCGGGCGGCAGCGGGGCGGAGCCGCCACGCACCTTCGTCGCCTAGGCGGCCCGCGGGCCGCCCGCGGGCCGCGGCGGGATGCGGTCGGCTCAGGGCCCCACGGGCCAGGGGCCGCGAGCCTTCGGCGTCTCCGCCGGGACCTCCCGCACCGGCTGCGGCTCCTCGCGTACCTCCGTGGCGCCGCTCCCGCCCGGCCCGGCGTCGATGGACGGGCCCTGCGCCTGGGGCGGCGGCTGGACGATGCGCAGCGGGACGGCCGGGGTGGCGTGCTGCGCAGCGGCGGGCCTCGGCGCGCGCCGTTCCGTCCGCTCCGGCAGCAGCTCCGTGACCGCCTGGCGGTGCGCCGGGTACGCGGCGTCGTCGTACGGGTCCGGCGTGGAGGGCACCTGGAGGCGCAGGACGGGACCCGCCCCGAGCCGGGCGTACCCGCGGCCCGGCGGTACCTGAGCCGTCGGCGTCGTGTGCGGCGGCAGCCCCAGCACCTCGGCGATCTGCTGGATCCCGGCGGGACCGAGCACGACGCGGGCCCGGGTGTGCTGCCAGACGGCGTCGCCCAGCAGGTCCAGCTGGTCGAACTGCTCGGCCACCACCACGGTGACGTGCACGCCGCGCCCGTGCCGCAGCGGCACCTGGAGCCGACCCAGCGGATCGTGCCCCTCGTCGGCCGCCGCCAGGTGCGCGAGCACGCTGGGCCGGTCCAGCAGGATCCACAGCGGGCGGCGGGTGTCCTCGGGCATGGCGCCCCCCGACTCCCGGGCCCGCTGGGCGGCGGTCAGCCGCCGCTCGGTCTCCTGCGCCGCCCACTCCAAGGTGGCCTGCGCCCCGCTCGGACCGCACTCGACGGCCAGTACGCCCGCCCGGCCGGCGAGGCACGCGTACTCACCGCTGCCCGCGCCCTCGACGACCACCACCTCGCCGCCGTGCCGCAGCGCCTGCAGGGCGATCGAGCGCAGCAGCGTCGTGGTGCCGCTGCCCGGCTGGCCGGCCGCCAGCAGGTGCGGCTCCGTGGAGCGGGGCCCGGTGCGCCAGATCACGGGCGGCACGTCACGCGGCTCGTCACCCGCGAGGACGGGCAGCGTCCGCTGCACGCTCACGGCATCGGTGAACCCGAGGACGATCTCGCCGGGGGCGGTCACGAACGGCTGCGCGGCGATGCCCGTCGGCAGCGCCTCCAGGACCCGCAGGTCGAGCTGGTTGCCCTCCTCGTCCCAGGCGAAGAGGTACTCCCGCCCCCGCCCGGACTTGGCGTGCAGCAGGGCTTCGATCCGGGCCCGGGCGGCGGGCTCGCCGTCGGCGAAGTAGGCCGGGTAGCGGATGCGCAGGCGGGTGACGCGGCCCGATCCGTCGAAGGTGTGGTCGCTGAACGCCTGGTCCCAGCTCCCGCCGTGGGTGAACAGGGGACTCGGGTCCTCCGGGACGGAGAAGTACGGCACGAGGGCCTCGTAGAGCGAGCGCAGACGTTCGGTCTCGGCGTCGCTGGGGCCGGTCTTCACCGGGGTGCGCGCCCGCCCGTGCCAGGCGGCCGCCGCCATCAGTGTGATCAGGCCGAGGAGGGGACCGTAGGGCACGAGCGCCAGGACGAGGACGACGGCGGCCCCCAGGAACAGCGCGGGACCGCGCTTGTCCTTGGGGGTGTCGGCCCACTTGCGCCGTCCGGCGGCCGCCAGGACGCGCAGGCCCCGCCCGACGACGATCAGCGGATGGAGTACGTCCGTCGCGCTGTCGGCAGCCGTGCGGGCGAGGTCGCGACCCCGGGTCAGCGACGTGGTGCCGCTGATGAGGATGCGGGGGAGTGGGCGCCGGGCCACGGGCGTCTCCTGGAGTTGTGGTGTGGCGGGACGGTGCGGTCGGGGACGGGAGGTTTCGGGACGGGGGGTTCGGGCGGGAGGTTTCGGGACGGGGGGTTTCGAGGGCGGGTGCGGGGACGGACGGCCCGTCAGGCCGGCCCGGGCCGGCCGGCCTGAACGGCGTACGGCGGGCTCAGAGCTTGATCCCGCCCAGCAGGCTCGCGAGGCTCGCCGTGCTCGCCGTGATGCTCGGGGCGATGGCGGAGCCGGCGAGGAAGAAGCCGAACAGGGAGCACACGAACGCGTGGGTCAGCTTCATCCCGTCCTTCTTGAAGAAGAGGAAGCAGATGATGCCGAGCAGAACGACGCCTGAGATGGACAGGACCATGACGACTTCTCCTGGTGGGTGGGGACGTGGGACGGTCACCATCAGTTCTTCCAGGCTCACAGAAAGTATCAATGCGACAAAAGGTGCATCCGGGTGAATCCTGGCGCCTTTCACTTGACTGGCCGCTCCCGGCTGGCGCGTCGGCGGCGGAGCGGTCAGGGGCCGTCGGAGCGGCGGCGGACGGGTGAAAAGGGCCGGGGTGAACCGGGCCAAGGGTGATCTTTGCCTCAGGTCGCCCCCGTCATGTGCGGACCCGGGCGCTACTCTGGCGATTCACCCGTACGGACGCAGTTCCGTACGCTCCCCGCCCCTCCGGCCTGGGGAAACTCTTGCCGACGACAGTGAGTGAAAGGCGGTACGAACCATGAGCGAGCACACCCCGGACGGCTCCGGCTCCCAGGACGTTCCCGACGCGGACGTCATCGAGCTGGCCACCAAGATCTTCGACCTCGCCCGGCAGGGCCAGACCGCCGCGCTGACCGCCTACCTCGACGCCGGGGTCCCCGCGAACCTCACCAACGACCGGGGCGACACCCTCGTCATGCTCGCCGCCTACCACGGCCACGCCGAAGCCGTCACCGCCCTGCTGGCCCGCGGCGCCGAGGCCGACCGCGCCAACGACCGCGGGCAGACCCCCCTCGCGGGCGCCGTCTTCAAGGGCGAGGAGGCCGTCATCCGCGCCCTGCTCGCCGGCGGGGCCGACCCGTACGCCGGGACCCCCTCCGCCGTGGACACGGCGCGCATGTTCGCCAAGGCCGACCTGCTGGAACTTTTCGGAGCCAAGTAGTCCGCTTCTGGCCGGTACCGGGCGGGCCCCGACCCCTCACGGACCTCACGGGTTGGTCACGGGAGACGTAAATGTGGTCGCGGCGCACAAACCGCCTGGGTCATCATGGCGTCGGATTCGATTCGCGGACATGACGGACGGGCAGGAGCGGGCTGGACACGAACGCCGTTCCGCCCACCCCCGCCGAACCGGCCGTACTGATCGCGAAGCACCGACGAGAGTGAGAAGGCAATGGTCTACATCGAGCGGAACAAGACGGCGAACGTCCTCACATGCTGTTACGCGGCCCTGTGAATCCCGATTCCCGGTTGCGTCCCCAGCTTGATTTGAGGCCATTCCCATGTTCGAACCAGTCATAGCGCCGAGCGGCACCCTGCTCGGGCTCCTCCAGCGGGGCCGCGGCGACGGCACGCTGCACGCGCTCGCAGCGCCCAGGGCAGAGGCCCTCGCGGCCCTCGACCAGTGCGTCATCAGCGATCCGCGCCAGGACTGGCAGGTCGAGAACCGCTCGCTGTACTACGCCCGTCTCTACCTGGACCTCGACGGCCCCCTCGGCGAGATCGAAGCCCACCTCTTCGCCGCCGACGACCTCCTCGACGAGGACGAGCACCGCACCGGCCTCGCCCTGTCGGTACTGGGCCACCTCGCCGCCTACGGCCGTGACGATGCGCTGATGCTGCTGCGCCGCTACGCCGCCTGCGGCGCCAACTGGTCCTGGGCCCTGGACGAACTCGCCCTGCGCGACGACGACGAAGGCCTGCGGTCGCTCGCCGCGCCCGTGCTCGCCCGCTTCCCGGCCACGGAGGAGGGCGGCGCGCTGCTGGCCGCCGCGGTCCGCGACGCCTACGAGCCCCGGCCCTGGCGGCTGTGGGAGGAGAGCGCCGCCTACGGGGAGCGGCTGCGCGCCGCCCGGCAGCAGGGCTCCTTCGACCGCTGGCAGCGCCAGCTCACCCCCAGGGGCCCCCAGCCCGGCTGGGGCGTCGAGGCCGTCTTCGAGTGGGCCGCCGACGGACTGCGCCGCGGCACCCCGCTGCACGTGCCGGCCGCCCGGTGCCTGGCCGCCGTCGCCGCGCCCGAGGACCGCCCGGCCGTCCTCGCCGCCGCCGCCGGTGCCTACGGCGAGGCCGCCCGGGCCACGGCCCTGCACCACCTCGTCCTCTCCGAACCGGAGAACCCGGCGGTGCTGGACCTCATCGAAGCCGCCGGGGACGAGGCCGCGGTGGCCGCCTACGAGCGCATGTGCGGCCCCGCGGCCGTCGAGCGGGCCCGGCAGTGGGTCCACCGCCCCGACGCCCTCGGAGGCGCCGCCGGCGCCCTCCTCGCCGCCCGCGGCTCGGCCGAAGACGCCCGGCTGGTCCTCGGCGCCCTGCGCTCCACCGTCCGCGGCCACGGCCCCGACACGCAGCGCCTCTTCGCCCTCGTCGACGGCGCCGGCCGCCTGGCGATCGGCTGCGCGGCGCCGGTGCTGCGCCACATCTACCGCGAGACCTCCTCCTCCCACCTGCGCGGCCGTGCGGCCCGGGCCCTGGCCAGCACGGACGCCTCCTTCGCGGCCGGCTTTGCCGTCGAATGCCTCTGGGACTGCGAGGAGACCACCCGCGAGGTGGCCGCCCGCCACGCCGAGACGGCCGACGCCCGCGTGGCCCCCCGCCTGCGCCGCCTGGCGGCCGACCCGGCGGAGGAAGAAGACGTCCAGTCGGCGGTCCGCAGCCGCATCGCCCCGGAGTCGGCGGTGTAGCGCAAGCACCTCGGGGCGGCCGGTCAGGCCGTCTCTCGCGGATCCTGCCCGGCCGGGGCCGCCTCGCCCGGTGCCGGGCACGCGAGGCGGAGGGGGTTCCGCGTCGTGGGTGTTCCCGGGTTTCGGCGGTGGCTGCGGGCGAGGTGCGGTGCCCGATGGCGCGGGTCGGGGGAGGGCCGGACGAGACGGCCCGCGCCTTGAGCGGGGGGCCGGGGGTATGCCGGCTACGCCTGGACGAACCGCACCTCCAGGCCCGGGCCCGCCTGGGCCGCCGCGTCCAGGGGGCGGCCGGCGGGGACCACGCCGAGCACCGGATAGCCGCCCGTCACCGGATGGTCGGCCAGGAACAGCACCGGCAGGCCGTCCGGGGGGATCTGCAACGCCCCCAGCACCATGCCCTCGCTCGGGAGTTCCCCGCCCCGCCGGCGGACCAGCCGGGGCCCGCCCTCCGTCCTGAGTCCGATCCGGTTCGACCGGGCCGACACCCGGTACGGCGAACGCAGCAGCCGCGCGACCGAAGCCGCCTCGAACCAGTCGGCCCTCGGCCCGAGCCGCAGCGGAAGCACCAGCACCGGCGGCGGCCCCGGCACCCCCAGGGCGTCCGCCCCGCTCACCGGTTCCGCCCCGGCCGGGCCCACCGGCAGCACCGTCCCGGCCGACAGGACGGCCGGCCCGAGCCCCGACAGCAGGTCCGTCGAGCGACTGCCCAGCACCGGCGGGACGGCGAACCCGCCCCGCACCGCGACGTAGCTCCGCAGCCCCGGCTCCGCCCGGCCCACATCGAGCTCCGCCCCCGCCCGCAGCCGGACCGGCGCCCCCCAGGCCGCCGGGCGCCCTGAGACCCGTACCGCGCAGGGCGCGCCCGTGACCGCCACCGTGACCGGGCCCCGCGCGCGCAGCGCCACCCCGTCCAGCGTGGTCTCCAGGGCGGCGGCGCCCGCCGGGTTGCCCACGAGGCGGTTGGCCAGCGCGTACGCCCCCGAATCCAGCGCCCCCGACCGCGGCACACCCAGGTGCGCCAGCCCCGGGCGCCCCCGGTCCTGGACGGTCGTCAGCGCCCCCGCACGCAGCACCAGCAGCCCGCTCACCCGCCCGCCTCCTCGAACCGCACCCGCACCCCCGGCGCGAACAACGCCGCCGGCTCCCGCGCGGGATCCCACACCACCGCGTCCGTCGACCCGATGAGCTGCCAGCCGCCGGGGGAGGAGCGCGGGTAGACCCCCGCGTACTCGCCGGCCAGGGCCAGCGAGCCGGCCGGGACGGACGTACGCGGCGTGGCCCGGCGGGGCAGGTGGAAACGGGCCGGGAGCCCCGTCAGGTAGCCGAAGCCGGGAGCGAAACCGCAGAACGCGACCCGGAACTCGATGCCGCCGACGATCCCCGGCACCTCCCGCGCGCCCACGCCCCACAGCGCGGCCACCTCCGCCAGGTCCGGCCCGTCGTAGCGCACCGCGACCCGTACCAGCGGCCCCTCGGACCCCGCCAGGGCGGGCACCTCCCATCGGGCGATCCGGGCCCCCAGCCCGGCCGGATCCGCCACCCCGTCCAGCAGCACCGTCCGCGCGGCCGGCACGATGTCCCGTACGCCGCCCAGCTCCCCGCGCCGCCGCAGCAGCTCGGCGTGGAGCGCGGCGACCTCCTCGGCGGAGTCCGTCTCCAGCAGCAGCGCCCCGGTGCCCACGACGAGCGGCCTCACGCGAACGCCTCCACCCGTACCCCGGCCGCGCCCAGCGCCTCCCGCACCCGCAGCGCGAGGCCCGCGGCGCCCGGGGTATCCCCGTGCAGGCACAACGAGCGCGCACCCACCGGGACCGCCGACCCGTCCGCCGCCGTCACGACCCCCTCGGCCGCCATCCCGACCGCCCGGGCCACCACCGCGTCCGGGTCGTGCAGCACCGCCCCCGGCTCGCCCCGCGGCACCAGCGTCCCGGCCGCCGTGTACGCCCGGTCGGCGAACGCCTCCGGCACCGCCGGCAGCCCGGCCTCCCCGGCGGCCGCGAGCAGCAGCGAACCCGGCAGCCCCAGCACGGGCAGCCCGCCCGGCCCGGCCGCGAGCAGCACCCCCGCGACCACGGCGCCCGCCTGGCCCGCGTCGTGCACGGTGCGGTTGTAGAGCGCGCCGTGCGGCTTCACGTACGAGACGGCGGAGCCGGCCGCCCGGGCGAACACCTCCAGCGCGCCGATCTGGTAGGCCACCTCGTCGGCCAGCTCGCGCGGCGGCACGTCCATCGCCCGCCGCCCGAAACCCGCCAGGTCCCGGTACGAGACCTGCGCCCCGATCCGTACGCCCCGTTCGGCCGCCAGCTCGCAGACCCGCCGCATGATCGAGGGATCCCCGGCGTGGAAGCCGCAGGCCACGTTGGCGCTGGTGACGACCGACAGCAGCGCCTCGTCGTCCGTCAGCGTCCACCGCCCGAAGCCCTCGCCGAGATCGGCGTTGAGGTCGATGACGGGTGTGATCACGGGGGCCATGCGGTGAGCGTAGAACAGGCCCTGCCCGCAACGGGCGTCGTGCGGCCGGGACCCCGGGGAGGATCCGGCCGAACCGTGCCGTTTGGGATGTTGTCCGTGTCAGCGCCTAGTCTTTCCGTCGTGACTCTCCCTGCCCCGGCGAAGCCCCTCGTCTCCCCGGCGCCGGGCCCGGCCGCCGACGAGGGCCTGGCCCGGCGGCTGCGCGCCCTCGCCTGCACCGCCCCGCTGCACGACCTCGACGTCCGCAAGGCCAATCTGGCCGGCGAGTACGGGGTCTACGCGATGGCCGAGGTCGCGCTGGCCGCGATCGACCTGGTCACGCTCAACATGGACTTCGACACCGGCGCCGACCACGAGCAGATAGTGGCCCGGCTGCTGCCGCGCGTCGCCGCCCAGGCCCCCGCACGGCCCACCGCCGAGCACGAGCGGGTGGCGCGCTGGGTCCTGGAGAACCTGATCAACGTCGGCAGCGTGGACCGGGGCTTCCGCGCGATCTACGGCACCTTCGGCCCCGACGGGGTCTACGTCCGCAGGGACTACGACTTCAAGCTGATCGAGGAAGTCCCCGGCTACGGCGGGGCGGTGTACCTGCGCACCACCGACGAAGCCGTGAACGTGCTCGTCGGCGCCCTGGACACCGACGTCACCAGCGCGCAGATCGCCGCCGAGGTCAAGCTGGAGGTGCTGATCAGCCGCGGCCGGCTCGCCGACGCCCAACTCGCCGCCGAACAGGCCCGGTACCGCACCGTCCAGTACGCGGAGACGCTGCGCCGGACGCTGGACGCGACGCGGCGCAACGTACGGGCCGTGGACTGGCTCGAAGCCGTCCCGGACATGATCGCCGAGGCCCTGGAACACGTCGCCGACCGCTACCGGCACGAGAACGCCATCCTCACCAACATCCGCAAGGCCCGCGACGAGGCCGAGGACCCCGACAACAAGCGGCGCGCCGCCGAGCTGGTCGACATCGTCAAGGACTGCATCCGCCGGCACACCCAGCTCCAGTCGCGGCTGCTGGACGCGGGCCCGCTCTTCCGCGCCGAACAGGACCGGCAGGCCTTCGCGGCGCCGGCGCCGCGCTCGGGCATCGACCTGTACGGGCAGCTGATCGCCCCCGTGCTGCCGATGCCGCTGGAACGGGCCACCCGGGTCACCGACGCGTTCTTCGCCCGGGGCGCGGGGCTGCGCACGCCCGTCTCGGTGCGGGTGGCCGACCTGGTGGAGATCCTGCTGACGCCGCCGGTGGAGCGCGAGCACCTGGGCGTGGAGATGCCCGAGCCCGACCTGATCGCCACCCCGGACGACAGCCGGTTCAGCGAGGAGCAGCTCGCCGAGGCCATGGCGCTCCTGGACCTCCCGCACGACGCGCCGCGCCGGCTGTCCGGCCTGTTGGCGCAGGCCCGGCGCAGCGACCCCGAACTGCCGTACCTGGTGGCGCTGCTGGCCGTCCACGCGGCGAGCCCGGCGGTGGGCACGGCGTACCGGCAGGGCGAGGAGCGCCTGCTGTTCGCGGTGGACGACGGCACCGAGCTGGACGACCCGGAATTCGGTGGTGCCGACCTGATCGTCGGCACGGCCCTCCTCGACGCCGCCGCCATGACGGCCGCCCGCACGGAGGCGTCGTGACCCCGCCCCGGCCGACCCCCACGGTCCTCCCCGAGCCGTCCGCCGCCCCGATTCCGGGGCGCGCGCCCGCCTCCACCGCGCCGGCCCCCGTGCCGACGGCTGCCCGGCCCGTCGCCCCGGTCGCTCCCGTGCCGGGGGCCACGTCGTCCGTCGGCGCCTGCGCCACGACGCGTCCCCGGCGGCCGTCCACCGTGCGGTCCGAGTCCGCGATGTCGACGGCGGCCGCGCCGGCGTCCTCGGTGCCCCCCGCGCCGGTCGCTCGGATGTCTTCCCGGTCCGTCGCCGTGACGCAGGCCGCGCCCCTCGGCGCCTGCGCCGGGCCGTTGCCCGGGCCGACGAGTGGGAGCACGCCCACGTCGGGGGCGAAGTCCGGGGCTTGCCGTCCCGGGAGTCGGCCGGGCGGCCGGGTTCCGCCGAGAGCCGCGCGGGGCGGGGCGGCCGTCACCCCGCCGCCCGCCGTCGAATCCACCGCACCACACGAAAGGCACCACCCGTGAGCGACCACCACGCCGAAGCCCCCGCGTGGGGCGATCCCGACGCGGCCCCGGGCCCGGCGCCGGCGACCGGCGCCGCGGCCGTGACCCCCGCCGACGCCGCCGACGCGGCCCGGCTCGTCGCCTTCGGGCTCCAGCCCAAGCTGCTCCCCGCCCGCGACGCCGAGTACGCCGAACTGCTGCGCCGCTACCGCGAGGAGCCCGCCTTCGGCCGTCTCGCCGACGCCGTCGCCACCGGCCTCGGCCTCGTCGTGCTGGAGGTCTCGCCGCGCGCCGGCATGGCGGTGGCCGCCGACGAGGACTCCGTCTTCGCCGTCCGGATGGGCGACTACGCCCGCCGCACGGCCGCCGACGGAGGCGACCGCTTCCTGCACGGCCTCGCCCACCTCGCCGTCGCCGCCCTCGCCTTCCCCCGCCCCGAGGACCTCGCCGACGACGGCTACATCGGCCGGATCACCGTCAACGCTGTCGACTCCTTCGTCCGGCAGACCTGCCGCCGCCTGGAGGAGCGCGCCGAGGAACTCGGCGAGAACACCGACCCGGCCTCCGACACCCCCGGCCTGGAGGCCGCCTGGCGGGTCTACGCCCGCCGCAGTGCGACCGGCGCCACCAAGGACGCCCGCCGCCTCGCCGGTTCCACCACCGGCATCGTCGGCAAGGCCGCCGCCTTCCTCACCGAGTCCGGCTTCCTCCAGCGCACCGGCGACGACTCCGGCGGCACCTACCGCACCACCCCCCGCTACCAGCTCCAGGTCCGCGACATGGCGGGCAGCGCCGCCATGGCGGAACTCCTGGAGCTCGGCGTGGTCCCGGTCAGCGACGGCTCCGCCACCCTCCTGCCGCCGCCCGAGGGCGACGACCTGGAGCTCGCCGCCGACGCCGGCCTGCCCTTCCACGCCTGAGCCCCGCGCCCCGACCCCCGTACGCACCACGAGAGACCGCGAGAACCCGCCGCCATGTACGAGCTGTCCCGGATCCGCCTCTACTCCATCGGGCCCGCCGGCGCACGCTACGCCGACACCGTGCTCGACCTGCGCGGAGTCGGCGAGCCGGTGCCCCACCCGGCGCCCGCCCAGGCGGAGTTCTTCGAGGACGAGCCGACGGGGCCGCCCCGCCGGCCCGCGCCCGCCGGCGTGCTCTTCCTGGAGAACGGCGGCGGCAAGTCCGTCCTGCTGAAGCTGATCTTCTCGGTGATGCTGCCCGGCCACCGCAACACCCTCGGCGGTGCCAGCTCCGGCGTGCTGCGCAAGTTCCTGCTCGCCGACGACTGCGGCCACGTCGCCCTGGAGTGGCAGCACACCCAGACCGGCGAATGCGTCGTCGTCGGCAAGGTCAGCGAATGGCGCGGCCGACAGGTCTCCAACGACCCGCGCAAGTTCGCCGAGGCCTGGTACTCCTTCCGCCCCGGGCCGGGCCTGAGCCTCGACAACCTGCCCGTCGCCGAAGCCACCACGGTGCGCCCGCCCGTCGAAGGCGCCTCCGGCGCCCAGGGCCGCCGCCGCACCATGAAGGGCTTCCGCGACTCCATCACCGAGGCCGGCAAGGCGTACCCGCACCTGGAGGTGTACTGGGAGGAGATCCACGACCGCTGGAACGAGCACCTCACCGACCTCGGCCTCGACCCCGAACTCTTCCGCTACCAGCGCGAGATGAACGCCGACGAGGGCGAGGCCGCCGGCCTCTTCGCGGTCAAGAAGGACTCCGACTTCACCGACCTCCTGCTGCGCGCCGTCACCGACACCCGGGACACCGACGGCCTCGCCGACCTCGTCCACGGCTTCGGCAACAAGCTCGGCCGCCGCTCCGAGCTGATGGCCGAACGGGACTTCACCGCCGGGTCGGTGGAACTCCTCACCAAGATCGTCGAGGCCGCCGAGACCCGCTCCCGGCTGCGCGACGTCCACGCGGGCGCCGAACGCCGTACGCGCACCCTCGCCCGGCGCCTGTCCGCCCGCGCCACCGAGGAACGCGGCCGCGCCGCCGAACTCGCCGAGCGGGTCACCGCCGCCGCCCACGCCGTCACGGCCGCCGAGTCCGCGCGCGAGCGCAGCGCCGCCATCTCCGCCGAACTCGCCTACCGGCACGCCTCGCTGGCCCTGACCGTCGCCGACAAGGCTGCCGCCGCCCAGCGCCGCGAACTCCTCGAAGCGCGCACCCTGCACTCCGCCTGGCAGGCCGCCGAGACCGTACTGCGCCACCGCGCCGCCGCCGACCGTTCCGCCCGGGTCGCCGCCGCCATCCTGGAGGCCGAGCGCGACGCCGCCCCCGCCCTGGCCGCCCGCGCCACGGCCGCCGCCGGGCTCGTCCGGGCCCTGCACACGGCCGCCGAGCAGGGTGAGGCGCGGGCCAACGAGGAGGAGGAGCGCTCCGCCGTCCTCCAGGCCGCGGGCGAAGCCGCCCACCGCGACGCCACCGCCGCCGCCACGGCCGCCCAGCGCGCCCGAAGCGAAGCCGAACACCTTCGCGCCCGCCTCTCGGAGGTCCAGCAGGAGACCGCCGAAGCCGTGCGGGCCGGCTGGCTCGACGACTCGGCGCCCGACGCCGACCCGGCGCGCGCCGCCCTCGCCGCGAGCGACGCCGAGAAGAGCGCCGTCGCCGCCTGGGACGAGTCCCGCGAGGCCGCACGGGCCGCCGCCGACGCCGCCCGCGAGGCCGCCGCCACCGAAGCCCGCGCCGAACTGACCGCCGCCCGCGCCGCCGATGCCGCCGACGCGGCCGAAGCCGCCCACGCCGCGGAGGAGCGCGCCGCCGCCTCCCTGGCCTCCGCCCCCCGCCTCGCGGAGCTGCTGGGCCTTCCCCCGGCCCCCGACGCCTTCCTCCCGCGCCCCCGCGCCGGTGCGCAGCCCGGCTCCCCCCAGGCCTCCGCCGCCCCCGGGCCCGCACCCACCGCCCAGGCCTCCGCCGCCCCCGGGCCCGCACCCACCGCCCAGGCCTCCGCCGCCCCCGGGCTCACCGTCGCCGACCTCGACCGGGGCTGCGACGAACTGCTGCGGATGCTGGCCGACACCGTGGGTTCCGCCGAACGCCAGCTGTTCGAGCTGCGCACCGCCGCCGCCGAGGACGCCCGCATCCTCGGCGCCCTCGGCGACGGCGGGCTGCTCCCGCCCGGCCCCGACGTGCTCGCCACCGTCGAGTACCTCGGCGAGCACGGCATCCCCGCCCTGCCCGGCTGGCGCTACCTGGCCCAGGCCGTGGACCCCGCCGACCACGCCGCCGTCCTCGCCGCCCGCCCCGAACTGGTCGACGGCGTCGTCATCACCGACCCCGACACCCACTCCCGCGCCCGGGAGGTCCTCTCCGGCGCCGCCCTGCTGCCGCGCTCCACGGTGGCCGTCGGCACGGCCGCCGCGCTGCTGGCCCCGGTCCCGCCCGCCGACGCGGATCCGGCCGGCTCCGGCATCTTCATCGTTTCGCCGAACCCGGCCATGCACGACGAACAGGCCGCCGACGAGGAACGCCAGGCGCTGCGCACCCGCGCCACCGCCCGCGACACCGAGATCCGCGACCTGGCCGCCCGCCTCTCCGGGGACCGGGAGCTCGCCGCCCGGCTCGCCTCCTGGCGCACCGGCTGCCCGCCCGGCCGTCTCGCCGAGCTCGCCGAACACGCCGCCGCCGCACGGTCGTTCGCCGAGGAATGCGACGCCGAACTCGCGGAGGCCCGTACCGTACGCGCCGAGGCCGACGAGGCCGCCGCCGACGCCGCCCGGGTCCGTGACGAGCGCCAGGACGCCGCCCAGCGCGCCCGCCGGGCCGCCGACGCCCTCTCCGGCCTCGCCTACCGCCTGCGCGAGCGCTCCGGCTGGCAGGCCCGGCTGAGGGAACTCGCCGACGAGGCGGCCGAGTCCGAGGCCCGCGCCGAAGCGTGCCTGGACCGTGCCCGCGCCGCCGACGAGGACCGCCGGGCCGCCCAGCGGGCCGCGGACGACGCCCGCCGCACCGCCCGCGCGCTGCGCGCCGAGCGCGCCGACATCGCCGGCGCCCCCGACCCCCTCCCCGAGGACGACGGAACGCCCAAGGCCCCCCTGCCCGACCTGCGCGAGGCCTACCGGGCCGCATCCCGGCTCTACGAGAAGGTCGGTGTCGGCGCCGACCTGCGCGCGGAACAGGCCCGCGCCGAAAGCGACGAGAGCGCCGCCCTCGCCGAACTCGACCGGCTCACCAACAAGGTCCGCACCCGGGCCGCCCAGCTCCTCGAAGGCACCGACGGCGCCGACGGCCCCTCCCGGCAGGCCGCCGCCGCCCGCGCCGAGGCCCTCGTACAGATGCTGGAATCCCGGGCGTCGGCAGCGAGCGAGCAGCTCGGCCGGCTGCGCGGCGAGGCCGAACGGCACGCCCCCGCCGACGGCGAGGCCCACACCGACCTGCCCGAGGAACTGGTGCCCGGCGACGTCGAGCACGCCCAGGGCCTGCTGCGCACCGCCACCGCCCAGCTCGCCGCCCACACGGCCGCCGTCGAGAGCGCCCGCGCCGCCCACGCCGACCTGCTGCGCTCCCACCGCACCGCCGAGGACGGGGCGGGCGGCTTCGACGAGACCGCCGCCCTCCTCAGGGACCTGCTGCGCGATCACGCGCAGCAGGAGGACGAGCAGGAGCCGGCGCCCCACCGGGGCACCCTGGAGGAGGCCCGCCAGTCCGCCGCCGAGGCCCGCCGCTCCCTGCGCGGCTGCGCCGCCGACCTGTCGGCCGCCGAATCCGCCGTACGTGAGGCGAGCGACATCCTGGTCCGCCACGCCAACGCCAACCGCTACGAGCAGGTACGCACCCCCGCCCGCCAGCAGATCCGCGAACTGCCCGCCTCCGCCCTGCCGGAGCACGCGGCCGCCTGGGCCACCGCGTTCGCGCCCCGGCTGCGGGTGCTCACCGACGAGCTCGCGCAGCTGGAGCGCAACCGCGACAGCATCGTCGACCGGCTGCGCGGCCTGGTCGAATCGGCACTGGCCACCCTGCGCTCCGCCCAGCGGCTCTCCCAGCTCCCCGAGGGCCTCGGCGAGTGGTCGGGCCAGGAATTCCTGCGGATCCGCTTCGAGGAGCCCGACCAGGCGACCCTCACCGAGCGGCTCGGCGAGGTCATCGACGAGGCCACCCGCGCCGCCGTCAAGAAGAACAGCACCGCCTCCTTCGGCGAAGGCCGGCGCGACGGCATGTCCCTGCTGCTGCGCGGAGTCCAGGCGGCCCTGGAACCCAAGGGAATCTCCGTGGAGATCCTCAAGCCCGACGCGGTACTGCGCGCCGAGCGGGTGCCGGTCGGACAGATGGGCGACGTCTTCTCCGGCGGCCAGCTGCTCACCGCCGCGATCGCCCTCTACTGCACCATGGCGGCGCTGCGCAGCAACGACCGCGGCCGCGACAAGCACCGCCACGCGGGCACGCTGTTCCTGGACAACCCCATCGGCCGGGCGAACGCCACGTACCTGCTGGAACTCCAGCGGGCCGTCTCCGACGCGCTCGGCGTCCAGCTGCTGTACACCACCGGCCTGTTCGACACCACGGCCCTCGCGGAGTTCCCGCTGGTCATCCGGCTGCGCAACGACGCGGACCTGCGCGCGGGCCTCAAGTACATCAGCGTCGAGGAGCACCTGCGCCCCGGTCTGCCGCAGCAGTCCCCGGACGGCGAGACCATCCACGGCGAGATCACGGCGACCCGCATGTACCGCCGCTCGACCGCGAACGCCTGACGCGCGGCGGCCCGACACCCAACGCCGGACGTCTGACACCTGGCGCCCGGCGGCCTGCCCGGGGGCGGCCTGCCGGGCGAGGGGCGGCCGGGCAGGCCGCCCCGTGCCGTCAGCCCCGGCCGTGGGCCGCCAGCCGGCCGCCCTCGGCCGGACGTATGCGGGGCACCCGGCCGGGCGTCCCCGAGCCGGCCTCCCGGCCCGCCCGGCGGGCCTCCCCGCGGCCACCGCGCGCCGTGCTGCTCGGCTGGGACACGACCCCGTGCCGCTGGTTCCACATCTGCCGGGTGATCAGCACGTCCAGCACGGCCCAGGTGGCCACCACCGTCCCGGCTATCGCGCCGAGCACCATCGGCAGCGCGAGCCACGAGCCGGTCAGCGTCAGGAAGAAGCTCACCGTCGCCTGCATCAGGGTCAGGGCCACTATCAGCACCGCCCGCACCGCCGAAGCCCGCACCGGATCGGGCATCCGGTACCTGCGCGCGGGCTCCTCCACCCACAGCGACCGCCTCGTGGCCGTCGTCCCGGCCCCGCTGTGGCGCCCGTACGCCGAGGCGTCCGCCACCGCGTCATCCCCCACCGCGTCATCCCTCACCGCGCCGCCCCACACCGCGTCGTCCGTCGTGCTCATGGTCCACTCACTCCCCACCGCACGGTCCGTTGCCTACCCACACCTCATACCCCCTTGTGCGGTTTCGACCGTCTTCCCCGTCAGACGATCGGGGAGGCCGCGAGATTCCCGGATCGCCGAACGGGTTCACGCGTTCGAAGGGGCCCGGAGGAGGAATTCCAGCCATCCATCCGATTGAGGGAACCGACGCCCCACGAGGTGCCATGTGCCACATAACGGGCGGGACTTGCCAGGACCTACCGGACAACTCATGATCTTCACAAGGGCAGCAGGCCGAAAACGTCCGGACACGCCTTCGAAGCTTCTCCCCGGCAGTAGTAGGCTCACGCCGTTTAAAAGACGGAACACCGAGCCCCGGCAGCGGGGTTGACCTGGGGGAGGCTGGGGAGGCCATGCGCTTTCGCGGGAAGTCGATCCGCCGGAAGATCGTGGCGTTGCTCCTTGTGCCGCTCGTCTCCCTCACCGCCCTGTGGGCCTTCGCGACCGTCATCACCGGCCGCCAGGCCGTGCAGCTCCTCGGCGTGGCGCCCGTGATCGCCAAGGTGGGCTACCCCATCGAGGACGTCGTCCGCGTCCTGCAGAAGGAACGCCGCCAGACCCTCGTCGTCATCGGCGACCCCCGCGCCTCGGCCGCCACAGCCGAACTCGCCAGGAGCCGTAGCGCCACCGACACCGCCGTCCAGGACATCACCGAGGACGCCTCCAGCCCCAAGGTCGCCGACCAGCTCAGCCCCGCCAACGCCCAGCGGCTGCGCTCCATCCTCGACGCCTTCCACGGCATCGCAGCCCTGCGCCACTCCGTCGACCAGAACAGCCTCGCCCCCGACCAGGCCATGGAGCTCTACAGCCGGCTGGTCGACCCCTGCTACGAGTTCCTCATGAACCTCCACGCCCTGGAGGACGTGGAGATGGACAAGCAGGGCCGGGCCCTCGTCGGCATCACCCGCGCCCGCGAGACGCTCTCCCGCGAGGACGCCGTCATCGCCTCCGCCCTCGCCGCCCGCAACATCGGCCCCGCCGACATCCGGCACGTCTCCGACTACACCGCCAACCGCGCGCTGCTCTACGACTTCAACCTCGCGATCCTGCCCGGCGCCGACCGCGACGCCTTCGAGCAGTACTGGGCCGGCCCCGAGACCAAGGCGCTTCGCGACGCGGAGGAACGATTCATCTCCGCAGGCGCCGCCAAGCCCCCGCGGACCCTCACGGCCGCCCAGTGGGACGAAGCCGCCGGCAAGGTGCTCGGCGACCTCGCGGAGATGAACACCGCCGCCGGCGACCGCTACCAGGAACGCGTCAAGCCGGTCGCCATGAACGTGCTGGTCCAGGCCGCCGTCGCGGGCATCCTCGGCTTCATCGCCCTGATCGTCTCCCTCGTCATGTCCGTGCGCATCGGCCGCGACCTCATCCGCGACCTGTCCCGGCTCCGCAAGGACGCCCACGAGGCCTCCGGCGTCCGGCTGCCCAGCGTGATGCGCCGCCTCGCCGCCGGCGAGAACATCGACGTGGAGACCGAGGCACCCCGGCTGGAATTCGAAAAGGACGAGGTCGGCCAGGTCGCCCTCGCCCTCAACAGCCTCCAGCGCGCCGCCGTCGAAGCCGCCGTCAAGCAAGCCGAACTGCGCCGGGGCGTCTCCGAGGTCTTCGTCAACCTGGCGCGCCGCAACCAGGTGCTGCTCCACCGCCAGCTGACCCTGCTCGACACCATGGAGCGGCGCACCGAGGACACCGAGGAACTGGCCGACCTGTTCCGCCTCGACCACATGACCACCCGCATGCGCCGGCACGCCGAAGGCCTGGTGATCCTCTCCGGCGCCGCGCCCTCGCGCCAGTGGCGCAAGCCGGTCCAGCTGATGGACGTCGTACGGGCCGCCGTCGCCGAGGTCGAGGACTACGAGCGCATCGAGGTGCGCAGGCTCCCGCGCATCGGCATCGAAGGCCCCGCCGTCGCCGACGTCACCCACCTGGTCGCCGAACTCCTGGAGAACGCGACCGTGTTCTCCCCGCCGCACACCGCCGTCCAGGTCCACGGCGAGCGCGTGGCCAACGGCTTCACCCTGGAGATCCACGACCGGGGCCTCGGCATGACCTCGGAGGCACTGCTCGACGCGAACCTCCGGCTCGCCGAGACCCCCGACTTCGAGCTCTCCGACACCGACCGGCTCGGCCTGTTCGTCGTCAGCCGCCTCGCCCGCCGCCACAGCGTCAAGGTGGTCCTCCAGCCCAGCCCCTACGGGGGCACCACCGCGGTGGTCTTCCTCCCGGCGGAGCTGCTCACGGACGCACCCGACACCAACGGCACCGGCATCCGCCTCGAAGGCCTCAAGAACGCCAAGACCGGCAAGGCCGGCAAGACCGCCCGGCCGGTGCCGACGGGCAAGGGCGGTCCGGCCACGGTCGCCGGTGCCACGGCCGGCCGGCCGCTGCCCGCCGGGGTGCTGGGCGGCCCCGTCGAGCTGGAGGGCCCGCTCGGCGTCCTCGGCCTGGACGGCGTCGACGGCCTGGACGACGACCCCGCGACCCTGGACGAGGCCGCCGGCATCGCCGGCCTCACCGGAGTCGGCGGCCGCCCTCCGATGGCCACCCTCGACGACGAGACCCCGCCCGGCGGCATCCCCGGCGCCGTCCTGGGCCTGCGCCCCACGGGCCGGCCGGGCACCGGCCGGCACCCGGAACGCTCCGCCGCCCGGAAGGGCGACCGGCTCGGCGAACGCCACCGCGAGCGGGGCACGCCCCCGGCCGGGGAGACCGTCGCCCCGTCCGGCCCGGTCCGCATGGAGCGCCCCCGCCCGGACCCCGAAGGCCCCCGCACCGCGGGAGCCATCCCCCTGCCCCGCCGGCGCCCGACCCCGACGCTGGTCGCCGACCACGGCCGCCGCGTCGAGCCCCGCTCCGTGCCGATGGCCGGCCGGGCCGGGCAGGGCGAGGAGGCGGCCCGCGGCGAGGGCCCGGGCACGCCCGATCCGGCCTCCGGCGGCCTCCCCCGCCGGGTCCGCCAGGCCAACCTGGCGCCCCAGCTCAAGAACGCCCCGGCCCCCGCACCGGCCGACACCACCGCGAAGGCGGTCACCGACCGCGACGCGGAGGACGTACGTACGCGCATGTCCGCCCTCCAGCGCGGCTGGACGGCGGGCCGCAACCAGCACGCACCGCAGCAGTCCGAAGCCGAGGCCGGCACCCCCGCCGCCCAGGCTCCCGGAACCGAGAACGAAGGGGACGGTCGATGACCGCACCGCAGACCGGCAACGACACCAGGGGCCGCGGCTCCGGCCCGCTCAACTGGCTCCTCGACGAGCTCGTCGACAAGGTCGGCAGCATCCGCAAGGCGGTCGTCCTCTCCGGCGACGGACTGCCCACCGGCAGCTCCAAGGACCTGACCCGGGAGGACAGCGAGCACCTGGCGGCCGTCGCCTCCGGCTTCCACAGCCTGGCCAAGGGCGTCGGCCGGCACTTCGACTCCGGCAACGTCCGCCAGACCGTGGTCGAACTGGACGAGGCCTTCCTGTTCGTGATGGCCGCGGGCGACGGAAGCTGCCTGGCCGTGCTGGCCGACGCCGAATCCGATGTCGGCCAGGTCGCGTACGAGATGACCCTCATGGTCAAGCGCGTCGGCGACCACCTGGCGACCGCCCCGCGCTCCGGGCTGCCAGCCGGAGGGTGAGACGGACGGCATGAGCGATTCAGGCCGGTACCACCCCGAACAGACCCCGGGCGGGGCGGAGGACCCCGCGCACCCGCACTGGTTCGACGACGAGGCGGGCCCCGTCGTGCGCCCGTACGCCATGACCCGCGGCCGGACCAGCCACGCGGGCCAGCACCGCCTCGACCTGATCGCGCTCGTCGTCGCCGAACCGGCGGCCGACGATCCGGTCTGGGACCTGACCCTGTCCCCGGAACACGCCCACATCCTGGGAAGGTGCCGGGAACGCCCCCAGTCCGTCGCGGAACTCGCGGCCGACCTCGACCTCGCGGTCGGGGTCGTCCGCGTCCTGATCGGCGACCTCGTCGACGACGAACTGGTCCATGTCACCCGGCCGGTACCACCGGCCGAACTGCCCGACGAATCCATTCTGCGTGAGGTGATCGATGGCCTTCGGGCGCTCTAGCCGCACCGGCGCCATGCATGCCGTGTCGCCGGTCGAGCCGCTGACCCTCAAGATCCTGGTCGCGGGCGGCTTCGGGGTGGGGAAGACCACCCTGGTCAGTGCGGTGAGTGAGATCAGACCGCTACGGACGGAGGAACGTCTCTCCGAGCCGGGCATCGGCATCGACGACACCGGGGGAGTGGAGGGCAAGAGCACCACGACCGTGGCGATGGACTTCGGCCGCATCACCCTGCGTGAAGACCTCGTGCTCTACTTGTTCGGCACGCCCGGACAGGACCGCTTCTGGTTCCTGTGGGACGAGCTGGCGCAGGGGGCGCTGGGCGCCGTGGTCCTCGCCGACACCCGCCGCCTCGCGGACTGCTTCGCCGCCATCGACTACTTCGAGCGGCGCGGCATCCCCTTCGTGGTCGCGGTCAACTGCTTCGACGGCGCCGACCGGCACCCGGTGGTGACCGTGCGCGAGGCGCTCGACCTCGACCCCGACGTGCCGGTGCTGCTGACCGACGCGCGCGACCGCGAGTCGGTCAAGGACGTACTGGTCGGTGTGGTGGAACACGCCATGTCGCAGGCCAGGGCCCGCCGGCACAGCCTGTCGGCCGGGGCCTGAGCGGGCGGTCCGCACGCGGAGGCGGCCCGTACCCCCGCCGACTGGGGTACGGGCCGCAGCTCTCATGGGGGGTTCGGGGATCCCGGTCGTGCGGGACCGTGGAGTGAGTGTGAACCCGCCACCGTGGGCCGTCAAGCATTCGGACAGCACCCGCCGGTCAGGAGCCTGATCCACGGCCGGCCGAGGCGCCTACCGCACCGCGACGACCGCCGAACCGTGGCCGAACAGGCCCTGGTTGGCGGTGATCCCGGCCCGTGCCCCGGCGACCTGCCGGTCCCCGGCGCTGCCCCGCAGCTGCCACGTCAGCTCGCACACCTGGGCGATCGCCTGCGCCGGGACCGCCTCCCCGAACGAGGCCAGCCCGCCGCTGGTGTTCACCGGGATCCGCCCGCCGAGCGCCGTCGCCCCCTCCCGTACGAGCTTGGCCCCCTCGCCCGCACCGCACAGCCCGATGTCCTCGTACCACTGGAGTTCCAGTGCCGTGGACAGGTCGTACACCTCCGCGAGCGACAGGTCGTCGGGCCCCAGCCCCGCTTCCTCGTACGCGGCCCGCGCGATCGAGGCCCGGAACGAACCGCCGGCCGGGGCGGAGGCGGTCACCGCGTCGGTGGCGATGTCCGGCAGGTCCAGCAGCGTACGGGGATACGTGGGCGTCACCGTCGACACGGCCCGGATCCGCACCGGGTCCGCGACCCCCCGCGACCGCGCGAAGTCCATGCTGGTCAGCACGAGGGCCGCGCCGCCGTCCGAGGTCGCGCAGATGTCCAGCAGCCGCAGCGGATCGGCCACCACCGCCGAGGCCGCCACCTCCCGGGCGGTGACCGCCTTGCGGTAGCGGGCGTACGGGTTGAGCGCCCCCGCCGCCGCGTTCTTCACCTTCACCTCCGCGAAATCCTCCGGGGTCTCCCCGTACAGCGCCATCCGGCGGCGCGCGTACAGCGCGAAGTACGCCGGGTTCGTGGCCCCCAGCACCCGGAACCGCAGCCAGTCCGGGTCGTCCGGCCGCTCCCCGCCCGCCGGGGCGAAGAACCCCTTGGGCGCCGCGTCGGCCCCCACGACCAGCACCACCTCGGCCAGCCCCGCCAGGATCTGTGCCCGGGCCGCCCCGATGGCCTGGGCACCGGACGCGCAGGCCGCGTACACGCTGGTCACCCTCGCGCCCTGCCAGCCGAGGGCCTGCGCGAAGGTGGCGCCGGCCACGTAGCCGGGATACCCCGAACGCACGGTGTCGGCGCCGACGACGGACCGCACGTCCGTCCACTCCAGGCCCGCGTCGGCCAGCGCGGCCTTCGCGGCGGCCCGCCCGTACTCGACGAAGCTGCGGCCCCACTTGCCCCACGGGTGCATGCCGGCCCCGAGCACGGCCACGTCGGCGCTCACGCGGCCACCCCCGCCGGGTCCACGGGCCGGAACCGCCAGGTGGTCCACACCGTCCCGGCGTCCTCGTTCAGCACCCCGCCGATCACCTCGACCTCCATCCCGACCGCCAGGTCGGCGACCGTCACCCCGGGCGCGCCCTGGCCCAGTACGACCATCCCCTCGGCCTCCAGCTCCACCGCGATCAGGGTGTACGGCTCCCAGGGCGCGTCCGGGTCGGACACGTACGGCGCGGGCGGCCGGTAGCGGCCGTCGGTGTACGACCAGATCCGCCCGCGCGGGGACAGCGGCGCCTCGGCCAGCTCGCCGCCTCCCGGGCAGTGCGGGTTGCGGCAGTACGCGTCCTCGCGCGGGAAGAACACGGCGGCGCAGGCGGAGCACCGGGTGCCGAGCAGCCGGAAGTCCCCGTCCTCCTGCGAACCGGTGAACCACCCGCTCACGACGGGCGTGCGGTTGCGTTCCAAAGCCCCTCCCTCACTCGCTATCTGACGGCTCGTCAGAATGCGAGTGTGGCACGAGCGCCCCGCCGCGGTCACCGGTTCACGCAGCCGGCCCGCTCAGCGGGCCGCGGACGAGACGGACACCGGAAAGTCGAAGTACGTGTGGGGGAAGGCCTCGGGCTGGTACGTGAAGTGCCACCACTCCTCGGGCAGGTTGACGAAGCCCTGCGCGGCGAGCGCCCGCCCCAGCAGCTCCCGGTGGGCGTGCGCCCGTACGCCCACGCGCGGGTCATCCGTATGGGAGAGCGGATCGAAGAAGTCGAACGCCGTCCCCATGTCGAGCGGCCGGCCGCCCGGCAGTGCCACCAGCGTCACGTCCAGCGTGCTGCCCCGGCTGTGCCCCGACTTCGGCGCGATGTACCCCTCCGGGATCAGCCGGGCCTTGTCCACGCGCGGATAGAACTCCGCCTTGGCCGACCGGTCCTCCGGGTCCCCCGCCCACCGTACGAACGCGTCCACCGCCCGCTGCGGCCGGTAGCAGTCGTACACCAGCAGCCCGTACCCGCGCCTCGACAACTGCCGCTGGGCCCGGCGCAAGGCCTCGGCGGCGGGCCGGGCGAGCAGGCAGACCGGCTCCTCGTACCCGGCCACCGGACGGCCGGTGAAGTTGTGCGCCGACGCGTACCGGATCTCCTGCCCGATGGTCGGATCGACGTCCGACAGCGCCACGAAACCGGGCGCCGCCGAACCGCCGAGCAGCGCCCCCAACAGGGCCACGACAGCCGACATCCTCATTCCCCTTGGCATACCATCGCCGGATGCCGCGACACCTGAGGGACTCGCACTGCTCCACCTGCGGAGCTCCGTTCGACACGGCCGACTGGCCCCGTACGTGCGCCGCGTGCGGAACCACCACCTACCGCAACCCGCTCCCGGTGGCCGTGGCCCTCCTGCCCGTGGAGGACGAGCAGGGCACCGGCCTGGTGGTCGTCACCCGGACCATCGAACCGGCCCTCGGCGAGATCGCCCTGCCCGGCGGCTTCGTCGACTTCGCCGAGGCCTGGCAGGACGCGGTCGTACGGGAACTCCGGGAGGAGACCGGCATCGAAGAGCCCGCCTCCGGAGTCACCCTGGCCGACGCCCTCAGCTCCCGCGCCGGGCACCTGCTCCTGTTCGGCCTCCTCCCGACCCGCCCGGCGGACTCCCTCCCGCCCTCCGTGCCGACCGACGAGACGGACGGCTGGCACATCCTGCGCGCCCCCGCGGAACTGGCCTTCCCCCTCCACACCCGGGCGGTCGGTGCCTTCTTCGCCGGCCAGTACGCCTGAGCCGCCCCCCACCCCTGCCTTCGGAGCCCCCCGGCGGTCGCGTCAGCCACCCCTCAGAGCCCCCGCACCACCACCCCGGGCACCGGCTCGCCCGCCTCGTCCTCCACCGCCACCGCCTCCCCGGCCCACCGCACGGCGTACCGCTCCACCTCGCCCGCCTCGAAACCCGGCCCCGGATCGCGCACCACCACCCCACCGCCCGTCCGGCCCCGCGCCGGGGCCCACGCCTCCAGCGTCACCGCCCCGTCCTCCCCGCGCACCGCGAGCACCGACCCCGCCCGGGCCAGCACCGGCGTCCGCCCCAGCGGCGCGTCCAGCAGCACCTGGCCCGGACCCTCGTGCGCCGCCCCCGTCGCGGTGTCGTACCACCGCCCCCTCGGCAGCCGCACCGCCCGCCGGTCCGCCCCGCACTCCAGCACCGGCGCCACCAGCAGCGCGTCCCCCAGCAGGAACGCGTCCTCGCAGTCCCGCAGCCGCCGGTCCTCCGGCGACCCCCACCACAGCGGCCGCACGTACGGAGCCCCCGTCCGCCGTGCCAGATGGGCCAGCGTCACGAAGTAGGGCCGCAACCGCTCCCGCTCCGCCAGCACCGCCCGCGCCGCCTCCTCGACCTGCGGCCCGAACTCCCACGGCTCCCGCCGGCCCGCCCATATCGCGGCGTGCGTACGGAACAGCGGCAGGTAAGCCCCCAGCTGGAACCACCGCAGGAACAGCTCCGGCGACGGAGACCCGCCGAAACCCCCCACGTCCGGGCCCGAGTACGGCACCCCGCACAGACCCAGGCCCAGCACCAGCGCCAGACAGGCCCGCATCCCCTCCCAACTGCTCTCCACGTCTCCGGACCACGTTCCCCCGTACCGCTGCATCCCCGCCCACCCCGACCGGGAGAACAGGAACGGCCGCTCGTCGGGCCGCAGGCGTACCAGCCCCTCCCATCCGGCCCGGGCCATGCCCAGCGCGTACACGTTGTGCGCGGCCCGGTGGTCCCCGCCCGCCCCCTCCAGCACGTGCCGCGCCGAGCGGGGCAGCGTCGCGTCACCGAACGCCGCGAACGCCACCGGTTCGTTCATGTCGTGCCAGAAACCGGCGAAGCCCTGCGCGAGGCGCTCCTCGTACAGCCCGCCCCACCACGCGCGCACCGCCGGATCCGTGAAGTCCGGGTACGCGCACTCGCCCGGCCACACCTCCCCCCTGACCTCCCGTCCCCGCGCGTCCCGCACGAAGGCCCCCCGCTCACCGACCGCCAGCCCGGCGGTGTGCAGCGGGTCGCCCGCCTTCACGGCCGGGTCGACGATCGACACCAGCCGCACCCCGTCCGCCGCCAGCTCCCGCGCCAGCCCCGGCAGGTCCGGGAACTGCTCCCGGTCCACGGTGAACACCCGGTGCCCGTCGTAGTGGTCGATGTCCAGGTGCAGCGCCGCCAGGGGCAGCCCCCGCGACGCGTACCCCGCCACCACCCGCCGCACCTCCGCCTCGCTGCCGAAACCCCAGCGCGCGTGCTGGTAGCCCAGCGCCCACTGCGGCGGCACCGCCGCCCCTCCCGTCAACGCCGACCAGCCCTGCAGCACCCGGGCCGGCGTACCCACCAGCACCCAGCAGCGCAACGGACCGCCCAGCGCTCGCAGTTCCGCCGTCCCGGGCCGGTCCGCGCCCGAACCCGCGCCCTCCTCGCCCTCGCGCAGCACCACCTGCCCGTCCCAGGTGTTGTCGTGGAACATCAGGTGCGTCCCCGCGTCCGCGACCACCCACTGCACCGGCATCGTCAGGTACAGCGGATCGTCACCCGGCCCGAAACCGCCCTTCGGGTCGGTGTTCCACAGCCGGTACGAGCCGTCCCGCAGCCGCGGCCCCGCCGCCCGGCCGCCCAGCCCGAAGAACCGCGCGTCCGCCGGGACCTCCCCGCGCACCTGCCACCGCGCCCCGCCCCGGCCCGGCTCGACCGGCTCCCACCAGCGCGGCGGCGACTCCCGGCGCAGCACCGTCCCGCCCGGTGTGCGCACCTCCACCGCCCCGTGCCGGGACACCGCCACCGTCACCCGCTCCGACACCACCCGCCAGCCGCCCCCCGTGTCCGGTTCCAGCACGGCGCGCGGATCGGGCTCGGGGCCGTTGCCCACCACCGCGTACGAGGGCGTCGGCTCCGCCCCGTCCCACCCCCAGAACACCGCGCCGCCGGCCGTGACCCGCACCACGAGCTCCGAACGCGCGAAGCGCAGCACACCCCCGCCCGGCCTCGGCTCCGTACCCGTCAGCAGCCCCGGCACCCGCGCCCGCTCCGCGCCCCGGGGCAGGAGCCCCTCGGCGTCCGCACGCCGTCGCCGCCACGCCGCGCGCCAGGCGCGCCTCCCGCGCGCCGTACCGAGCTCCCGCACCCCACGCACCAGATCACGACCGTCCATGGCGCCCACCCTGCCACCGCCCCCCGGCCGAGCGGGCTGCGTTCAGCTGCCGTTCACCCGCCGACGGCGCCCGGCGGGCGATCACACCGCCGCCCCGAACCACTCTGGTGCGGATGTCGATCACATGGCATCGTCCCTGTGAGCCGCCGCGCGCGCACCGAACGCGCGATGGCAACGTACGCACACGAAGCGCGAGCCACACAGTCGACCGGGAGCCGACCCATGACCTCAGCCACCCAGCCGGAACCCCTCTGGACCCCGGGCCCCGAACGGATCGCGGCGGCCCGGATCACCGCATTCCAGGCCTGGGCCGCCGAGCACCACGGCGCCCCCGCCGAAGGCGGCTACCCCGCCCTCCACAGCTGGTCCGTCGACGAACTCGACACCTTCTGGCAGGCCGTCGCCGAGTGGTTCGACGTGCGCTTCACCACCCCCTACGAGTCGGTCCTCGCCGACCGCTCCATGCCGGGCGCCCGCTGGTTCACCGGCGCCACCCTCAACTACGCCGAGCACGCCCTGCGCGCCGCCGAGGACCCGGCCCGCGCCGGGGAGCCGGCCCTGATCTGCGTAGACGAGACCCACCAGCCGGTCCCCGTCACCTGGGCGGAGCTCCGCCGTCAGGTCGGGGCGCTCGCCGCCGAACTGCGCGCCCTCGGCGTACGCCCCGGCGACCGGGTCAGCGGCTACCTCCCCAACATCCCCGAGGCCGTCGTCGCGCTCCTCGCCACCGCCGCCGTCGGCGGGGTCTGGACCTCCTGCGCCCCCGACTTCGGCGCCCGCAGCGTCCTCGACCGCTTCCAGCAGGTCGAGCCCGTCGTCCTGTTCACCGTCGACGGCTACCGCTACGGCGGCAAGGAACACGACCGCCGCGAGACCGTCGCCGAACTGCGCGCCGAGCTCCCCTCGCTGCGCGCCGTCGTCCACATCCCGCTTCTGGGCACCCCGGCCCCCGAGGGGACGCTCCCCTGGCCGGAGCTGGTCGCGGGCGACGCGGAACCGGTCTTCGAACAGGTCCCCTTCGACCACCCGCTCTGGGTCCTCTACTCCTCCGGCACCACCGGCCTGCCCAAGGCCATCGTCCAGTCGCAGGGCGGCATCCTCCTCGAACACCTCAAGCAGCTCGGCCTGCACAGCGACCTCGGCCCGCAGGACCGGTTCTTCTGGTTCACCTCCACCGGCTGGATGATGTGGAACCTGCTCGTCTCGGGCCTCCTCACCGGAACGACGGTCGTCCTCTACGACGGCAGCCCCGGCCACCCCGACACGGGCGCCCAGTGGCGCATCGCCGAGCTGACGAAGGCGACGCTGTACGGGACGTCGGCCGCGTACGTGATGGCCTGCCGCAAGGCCGAGGTCCACCCCTCGCGCGACTACGACCTGTCCGCCGTGAAGTGCGTCGCCACGACCGGCTCGCCGCTGCCCCCCGACGGCTTCCGCTGGCTGCACGACGAGGTCGCCGAGGACCTCTGGATCGCCTCCGTCAGCGGTGGCACCGACGTCTGCAGCTGCTTCGCGGGCGCCGTGGCCACCCTGCCCGTCCACATCGGCGAACTCCAGGCGCCTTCGCTGGGTACCGACCTCCAGTCCTGGGACCCTTCCGGCAAGCCGCTCATCGGGGAGGTCGGCGAACTCATCGTCACCAACCCCATGCCCTCCATGCCGATCCGCTTCTGGAACGACCCCGACGGCAGCCGCTACCGCGAGAGCTACTTCGAGATGTTCCCCGGCGTGTGGCGGCACGGCGACTGGATCACGATCACCGACCGCGGCTCGGTCGTCATCCACGGCCGTTCCGACTCCACCCTGAACCGGCAGGGCGTCCGGATGGGCTCCGCCGACATCTACGAAGCCGTCGAGCGGCTCCCCGAGATCAAGGAATCCCTGGTCATCGGCATGGAGGAACCCAACGGCGGCTACTGGATGCCGCTGTTCGTCCACCTCGCCCCCGGCGCCACCCTGGACGACGGCCTCCGCGCGCGCATCAAGGCGACGATCCGCGAGGAGCTCTCCCCGCGCCACGTGCCCGACGAGATCATCGAGGTCCCGGCGGTCCCGCACACCCTCACCGGCAAGCGCATCGAGGTCCCGGTCAAGCGCCTCCTCCAGGGCACCCCCATGGACAAGGCGGTCAACATCGGCTCGGTCGACCGCCCCGAACTCCTGGCCTTCTACGAGGAGCTGGCCCGCAGCCGGAAGTGACTGTCAGTGGCCTTGGTTACTGTGAGTGAGCAATACGTTGCGACACTCAGGGGGAGCCATGCCACACACGAACACCACCGCCGACACCGCCGGCGCCGGAAGCGGAGCCGCACCGGCCGCCGACGGGACCACCGGCCGCCGCACGAACCGGCGCACACTGCGCCGTCGGCTCCGCCGCGAAGTCCCCAGCACCCTCGGCCTCCTGGCCGACGCCGGGGACTTCGCGGCCATGCGCCGCTACCGCAGCTTCCCCTTCGCCGAACACGCCGACTACGCGGACTACCTCCACCACGTCGAAGCCCTGCTCCGCTCCCTCGCGGCGCAGGGCATCCACTCCACCGTCGCCCTCTTCGACCCCGAGGAGTACGCCGACTACTGCACGGAACACGGACTCGACCCGGACACGGCACAGGCCCGTACCCGCTTCACCGCGGAACTCGCCGGCGCGAGCGGCTGCCTCCCCTACCGGGGCCAGCCCATCGGGGAACTCGTCCCCCTCCTGCTCGACGAAGCCGTCCGGCAGGCCACTTGGGAGTACGCCACCACCCTGCTCGCGGGCGTCGGCACCTGCGCGGACTGCGGCGAGGACATCGGCCAGGCCTCGTTCGAACGGGCGACCGGCGCCTTCAAACGCCTCGTGGAGGGAGCCGGCCCCGGCCATCACCACCTCGTGTGCAGCGTTCCCACCGACACCGAACAACTGGTCGCCGTCCTCCACGCGGAAGTGCCCGACACCGGGTCCCGGCCCCGGATCGAGAGCCGCGAAGGCATGGACTTCGTCACCGTGCTGGCCGCCGGCTTGGCCCTGGGGGGAGCCGGCGGACTGGTGCTCCGCAGCACCTCCGGGGAATCACCGGACCGCGTCCACGGCTGGCGCCTGGACCGCGGCCGCCTGGTCGCCCTCTCGGCGGCGGCGGTCTTCAACGCCTACTGCACCGACGCGGACACCGGTGACCCCGTCGCACCCGAACCGGGAGTGGAGTACTGCCCGGGATACGAGGTGGACGACCCGGACCCCCACCACTGACGGGCGAAGACGAACGCCCGAAGGGCCGGTCAACGCCCGAGGGGCCGGTGCATGCCCGAGGGGGCCTCCGCCGGTGGCGAAGGCCCCCTCGGGACCAGGACTCCTGCGGCTCACTCCCGCGAGCCCGCCCGACTACTCGCCGGACAGCACCGCCTGCGCGGCCACCCGGGCCTCGTCCGCGGTGTCGGCCGCACGCGCCGCGGCCGCGGCACGCTCGCACTGCGCCAGTGTGTGCTTGGCCAGCGTCGCCCGCACATAAGGAATGGAAGCGGCACCCATGGAAAGGGAGGTGACACCCAGACCCGTCAGCACACACGCCAGCAGCGGATCGGAAGCGGCCTCACCGCAGACACCGCAGCTCTTGCCCTCCGCCTTGGCGGCCTCGGCCGACATGGCGATCAGGTCGAGCAGAGCCGGCTGCCACGGATCCTGGAGCCGGGACACCGCCCCGACCTGCCGGTCCGCCGCGAAGGCGTACTGAGCGAGGTCGTTCGTTCCCAGCGACAGGAACTCGACCTCCTGCAGGATCGAGCGCGCCCGCAGCGCCGCGGAGGGGATCTCCACCATCGCCCCGAACTTCGCCCGCAGCCCGGCCTCCCGGCAGGCGTCCGCGAACGCCTTGGCGTCGATCCGGTCCGCCACCATCGGAGCCATGACCTCGAGGTAGACCGGCAGGCCCTCCGCCGCCTTGGCCAGCGCGGACAGCTGCGTACGCAGCACCTCCGGGTGGTCCAGCAGCGTACGCAGCCCCCGCACGCCCAGAGCAGGGTTCGGCTCGTCGCCCGGAGTCAGGAAGTCCAGCGGCTTGTCGGCGCCGGCGTCCAGCACCCGTACGACGACCCGGCCCTCGGGGAAGGCCTCCAGCACCTTGCGGTACGACTCGACCTGCTTCTCCTCGGACGGCGCCTTCTTGCTGTCGTCCAGGAAGAGGAACTCGGTACGGAACAGGCCCACGCCCTCTGCACCCGCCTCGACGGCCGCCGGTACGTCCGCCGGCCCGCCGACGTTGGCCAGCAGCGGCACCTTGTGCCCGTCGGAGGTGGCACCCGGCCCGGACGAAGCGGCCAGCGCCGCCTTCCGCTCGGCCGCCGCGGCCTCCAGCTCGCCCCGCTTCTGCGCCGACGGGTCCACGAACAGGTCGCCCGTGCTGCCGTCGACGGCGATGAGGGTCCCCTCGGCGATCTCGCAGGCCCCCGGCAGCGCGACGATCGCCGGTACGCCCAGAGCCCGCGCGAGGATCGCGCTGTGGCTGGTCGGCCCGCCCTCCTCGGTGACGAAACCGAGGACGAGAGCGGGGTCGAGCAGCGCCGTGTCGGCGGGCGCCAGGTCCCGCGCGATCAGGACGTACGGCTCGTCGCTGTCCGGCACGCCCGGCATCGGCACGCCCAGCAGGCGCGCCACGATGCGGTTGCGCACGTCGTCCAGGTCGGCCACCCGCCCGGCCATGTACTCCCCGGCGCCCGCGAGCAGGTCGCGGTAGGAGGCGAACGCGTCGTAGATCCCGCGCTCAGCGGTGCTCCCGACGGCGATCCGCCGGTCCACGTCCGCCATCAGCTCGGGGTCCGTGGCGATCATCGCCTGGGCCTCCAGCACGTGCTGGGCCTCGCCACCGGCCAGCTGCCCGCGCGCCATGAGGTCGGCCGACACGGCCTCCACGGCCTTGCGGGCGCGCCCCTGTTCGCGCTCCGCCTCGTCCGCGGTGATCTGCTTGGCCGGCGGTTCGAGGACCGCCGTGCCCATGTGCCGCACCTCGCCGATCGCCACACCGTGGCTCACGCCGACGCCTCGCAGCGTTGTCTCCATTTCACCCGTCTCCGATTGAGCGGCGGGCCCAGCCAGCCGCGGTGGATGTCCGACGCGCCCCCGAACAGGGGCGGTACGTCACTGCCAGCTGAAGAGGACGTCGTCGGCCTTCACGTCCCCGGACTCCACGACAGCGCCGAGAGACTCCGCGGAGGCCTCGAGCGCGACGACGGGACAGATGGGCGACTTGCCGGCGGCTTCGACCGCCGCAGGGTTCCAGCGGATGACGGCCTGGCCGCGTGTGACGGTGTCGCCCTTGTTGACGAGCAGCTCGAAGCCCTCGCCGTTGAGCTGGACGGTGTCGATGCCGAGGTGGGTGAGCACGCCGTGCCCCTCCCCGTCGACGACCACGTACGCGTGCGGGTGCAGGGAGACGACCACACCGTCCACGGGCGCCACCGCCTCCGAGGCCTCACGCACGGGATCGATAGCGGTGCCCGGTCCCACCATCGCGCCGGAGAACACCGGATCGGGCACAGCCGCGAGTCCGATGGCACGCCCGGCAAGTGGGGACGTCACGCTGGTCATGGAGGGCCTCCCAGGGGGGTGGGGCTTCTTCGAGTCGCCGTCACAATCTGTCAGGACGGCCTACTTTGAGAAGGGTAAGTCATGAGATGTCCCGGTTCTGCACGAAATGCTCCCCACCAGAGAGGGGCGCCGACGTGCTGCCGCGACACCAACGTAGTGGACTAGACCATAGCCTGAATCGATTTGCCTGGGCACTCCCGGCCCTGTACTGTCGTGAGTCCCGCCAGGACGCGCCGCGTGAACATCTCGCGAACCGCCGATGGACGGGAACCCCCCTCCGAAGTACTGATCTTGAACTCGGCTTCTCTCCGTATGCCTTGCGGCAGAACGGTGAGTGGTCAGAGGGACTGAAAAGCACTGATAGAGTCGGTCCCGCCGGAAAGGGAAACGCGAAAGCGCAGCCCTGGACGGCGGAAAACGAGCGGGACTGACTCTGATAGAGTCGGAAACGCAAGAACAAAACGAAAAACAAAGGAAGCGCCCGGAGGAAAACCCGCGAGGGTGAGTACAAAGGAAGCGTCCGTTCCTTGAGAACTCAACAGCGTGCCAAAAATCAACGCCA
>NZ_JBITDH010000011.1:0-140319 GCF_044454045.1 Streptomyces sp. NPDC051578 | reverse complement strand
CGGATCATCGTGTCGAACAGGGCCTCCGGATCGCCGTCGGGGCCGGCGCTCGCAGCCAGCAGCGAGGTGACTTGGGCGGCGAGGACGGTGACTAGAGCGTGTCTCTTTGGTGGGCTCATCAGTTGATCGGATGTGCCTGTCCGATTAGTGATCACTGATGCGATGTGGGACCGGATCGAGCCGCTGATGCCGGCCGATCCGGTCCGCGGACGACCGTGGGCCGACCACCGCCGCACCCTCGAGGCCATCGCGTGGAAGTACCGCACCAATTCGCCCTGGCGGGACCTCCCCGACGAGCTCGGCTCGTACCAGACCGCCCACAAAAGGCTGATCAGGTGGGCCGTCGACGGCACGTGGGAGCAGATCCTCACCGCCGTCCTCGCGGCCGCTGACGCCGTCGACGACATCGGTTGGACCGTCTCGGTCGACTCCACCGTCGTCAGGGCTCACCAGCACGCTGCTGGAGCACTCAAAAGGGGGCGGCAGACCGCAACGAGCCGGCCGATCACGCACTCGGACGCTCCCGCGGCGGGCTGAGCACGAAGATCCACGTGGTCGCCGACGGCTTTGCACGGCCCCTGGGTCTGGCCGTCACAGCAGGTCAGGCCGGTGACGCGCCCGCCTTCGAGACGGTCATGGCCCGCATCCGGGTGCCCAGAACCGGCCCGGGCCGCCCCCGAACCCGCCCCACCATGGTCCTGGCCGACCGTGCCTACTCATCCCGCGCGATCCGCGGCCACTTGCGCCGTAGGCAGATCCGCGCGGTCATCCCGCAGCCATCGGACCAGATTGGCCACCGCCTGCGGCGAGGCCGCCAAGGCGGGCGCCCACCCGGCTTCGACGCGGAGGCATACAAGCAGCGCAACACCGTCGAGCGGTGCATCAACCGCCTCAAGCAGTGGCGCGGCCTGGCCACACGAACAGACAAACTCGCCATCGCCTACCAGGCCGCACTCCACCTCGCCGCCATCCTCATCTGGGCACGACGCTGACCAAAGAGACAGAACCTAATTCTACTTCGAGGTCGACGCCGAAGGCTGGGTGACCCGGCAGGTCGAACTCGAAGGGCCTGAGCTGACCCCGATCGCAGCTGCCTCCCTCGGCGAGTGCGACAGCAGGTTCGGGACCACAGCCGAGCCGGCCGTCTCGGAATGGGATGGCTACGACGCCGAACAGCTCACCTCCGTGGAATTCGAGGACGTCTGGGGGGCCGCCCGTCGCCAGATCGCATCCCGCGCCGGCTGACACGTCGTAAGACAGCAGTTCGGCCCCCTTTAGAGTCGGGGCATGACGACTTCCCTTGCCGGCAGTGCCTTCGACGCGCTCCGCCTCGACGCCGTGC
Source organism: Streptomyces sp. NPDC051578 (assembly GCF_044454045.1). Taxonomy (NCBI): domain Bacteria; kingdom Bacillati; phylum Actinomycetota; class Actinomycetes; order Kitasatosporales; family Streptomycetaceae; genus Streptomyces; species Streptomyces sp. NPDC051578. Next base: position 138,977 of record NZ_JBITDH010000011.1, on the reverse strand, counting down.
CCGACCAGGACGCGTTGCGCCTGGCCTACGCACTCCCCAGTGACGCGGCTGTACGCAAGCAGATGACCGAACTGACGGATCACGCACGGCAGTTGATCAGCTGCTCACCGCTGGTCCTGATCGCCAGCGCGGACGCCGACGGCAACTGCGATGTGTCCCCGCGCGGTGGCCCCGCCGGGTTCGTCACCGTCCTGGACGCACGGACGGTGGCGATACCGGACGCGACGGGCAACAAGCGTCTGGACACCCTGCAGAACGTTGTGGCCACCGGTCGGGCCGGGCTGCTGTTCGTCATCCCGGGGCGTACCACGACGCTGAGGGTGAACGGCCGGGCCTGCGTCTCCACCCGCCCGGAGCTGCTGTCTCGGCTGACTGCCGTGGGCAAGCCGCCGGCCAGTGCGCTGGTGCTGGGGATCGAGGAGGTTTACCCGCACTGCCCCAAGTCGCTCCTGCGCAGCGGTGCCTGGAAGCCGGAGCAGTGGCTACCGGCGGACGCCCAGCCCACCTCGGCCGAGGTGACGTTGGCCCAGCTGCGGATGCCGGAGCTGACGATCGCCGACATCGAGCAGGCGGAGGCGGATTCGCTCAAGTACCGGTACGAGTAACCGGCCGACCAGCGCTGCTGAACCACCAGGCCGCCGCTCGTGCCGTCCGGGTCATAGCCCTGCCAGGGCCCCGGGGCCCGGTCGGCGGGGCAGTGGTCCCACACCCGGCGTGGAGGGCTAAACCCAGCCATCTGATGCAGTATCAGGTCATGTGCTCATGAAGTGATTTCGCTACGGCTCTCCACCGAAGCCCCCCATGTCAGCTGACCGGCGCATCCCGAGGGGTGCACCGAGAGTCCAGCGCCGCTCCGGACCACCGGAGGAACCGGAGACCCGGCGTCCATGCTCGTGGGAGGGGAACAGTGGCACCTCAGGAATCCCTGCTCAAGGTCTACGGGGACCGGTCGTACCGGCACGTGACCATGGCGCGGCACCAGGGCACGGCCATCGCGTTCGCGATGGACGCGTCCCGCCGGGTCGTCTACTCCGTGCTGGACCTGTCCGGACCGCCGGCCAAGGGCGACGCGGACGCCGCGTACTGGAGCGAGAACCCGGCCGAGCTGCTCTACCCCGGGAACTGGCCGAGGTGGGGTACGCCGTCGTCGGTGCGACGGCGATGCCGACCGTCAAGCGGGGCGGGGTCGAGGCGGCCGCCGCCGAACGGCCGACCGCCGGCGAGACCGACCCCTTCCTGTCCACCACCGCGCGGCTGACCGCGGACGCCCCGTTCCACGTGATATCCGACGGCGCGTACGTGGTGGTCCCTGCGGCAGTCGATCGACGAGGCGCACCCCGACGCGCTGTTCAAGCTGACCGGTGGCGGCTGCTCGGGGGACGCGTCCCGCCGCGACTACGTGCTCAGCGGGGCCGCACAGCAGGGTGTTGCGCACCAGCGGCACCTCCGGCACGCCACCCGCCCCGAGTCCGCCAAGGACAGCCTCGGCATCGAGGACATGGAGGGGCGCCCGTTCTGCGAGTCGACCCAGGAGCTGTCGTTCGTCCGGAACCTGGCCCAGGGCCGGTTCGCCGCGGTGCTCGTACCGACCGCGATCAGCGGCGTGCAGCGCTGGCAGCTGTTCGCCCACAACGACGCCACCGGGCGCGCACCGACGGCAGCGCCGCCGCCTCCGGCTTCTCGCACCGGGACCTGGTCAACACCTACGTCTGGACCGCTCAGGGCGGCTTCTTCGCGGAGACCACCGAAGCCACCGACGCGGTCAGCGAGACCACCTCCGGCTCGTACACCTTCGGCAACATGTTCGGCGGGTCGATGGACCTGACCTTCGGCGCCCTCGGCCTCGGCTGGTCGGCCCACTTCGACGCCTCCCGGGGCGGTGGTTTCAGTACCACCCGGGCCAAGGGCAAGGACGCCTCCCGCTCCTGCGGCATGGACGTCCAGTGCGCACTCTCGGGGGACCTGCAACGCCGCGACAAGGACGGCAAGCCGGTCTATGACGCGCCGGGCAAGCCGGTCCTGGTGCCGGGCAAGGTGGACGCCTACCGCTTCCTCACCTTCTACCTCGGCGAGAACAGCGCCAACTTCGACGACTTCTACCACAAGGTGGTCGACCCGCTTTGGCTGTCGGGCAGCGACGCCCCCGACGCCGCCGCACTGCGGCAGACCCGCCAGAGTCCGGCGAAACCCCCGTGCTGGCGGATCCTGCACCGCGTCACCTACGTCAGCCGGGTACTGGCGCCCGTCCCGCCGCCCAGGGCACCGCCACTGGAGATGGCGATGCGCGCCGAGAACATCGACAGCAACTACGAGCTGATCAGGCGCCTCGAACCGTACGTCCGCCCGCCGCCACCAGCGCCGCCGCGCTCGCCGCCACCACCCGCGAACCTTGGCGGCCCAGTTGCCCGAACTGCTTCCCCACAGCGCCGAGATCATCGACTACCTCAGCCGCTACTTCGGAATGGAGAACTGACAGCCGCCCGGCCCTCCGGTCGGCCGGAGAGCCGGGCTGTCGGTCAGGTGGTGGCGGTGAACGCGTGCACGTGCTCGCGGAGGAAGTCGTGGAGCGTCCGGGCGGGGCGGCCGAGGACGGTTTCGATGGTGTCGTTGGGGGATTCCGTTCGGTCGATGGCCAGTAGCTGGATCTCTACGACGTGGTCGGCGAGCCAGGGTGGCATGTGTGCGGTCGTCAACAGATGGCTGTGGAACTCGTCCGGTGAGAGGTCGATGTGGCGGACGGGGCGGCCGGTCAGCTCGCCGAGCAGGCGGGCGAGTTCGGAGTGGCTGTAAGCCTGCGGACCGGTCAGGGTGTACTCGGCGCCGGCGAGGCCGGGTACGAGAAGGGTCTCGGCGGCCACGTCGGCGATGTCCCGGACGTCGATGTAGTTGCAGGGCGCCTCGCGCATCGCCCCTATGAGCACGCCTTGGGCGACGGCCGGGGCGTTCAGGAGCAGCTTGTGCATGAAGGCGTACGGTCGGAGCAACGTAGCCGTCATGTCGGTTGCCGCCAGGTGTTCCTCGACCCGCCAGTGTCCTCGTGAGATGGCAACCGGTGAGGCGGGCTCGGCCGCCGGGGCGGAGAGTTTGACTACGTGCTGTACCCCGCACGCGGCCGCGGCGTCTATGGCGTTGGTCTCCAGCTCGGCTTGACGCGGGCTGTTGGCCATGGCGAGGAACAGCTGTGCGGATCCCTTGAGGGCGTCGCGGAGCGTGCGGGGATCTGCGGCGTCCGCGCCGACGACCTCGACCGAGGTGCTGGCGCCGATGGCGGCGCGCAGGGTGCCGGGAGTACGGCTGATGGCCCGGCAGGGGACGTCGAGTCCGGCCAGCCGGCGGAGCAGCGCGCCGCCGGTGGCGCCGGTCGCGCCCATGATGGTGATCACGGTGAGCCTTTCACGGTCGAGAAGTCTGGCGAACTGGTGGGGAAGGGCGCGCTCAGGTCTGCTGCCGGGAGGCCGCGCCGTGCCACCGCCAGGTGACGATGGCGGCGGCCAGCGCCGCCGAGAGCGGCAGGTCGCTCCGCAGCCGCTCCAGCCATTTGGCGTCGGGCACCTGTGTGTGCGACGGCAGCCACTGGGATGCGAACCACCCGAGCAGTCCGGCGACTGCGGCCGCCGCAACGGCGAGTGCGGTGGCGAGAGCCAGTCGCGGCGCCGAGGTCGTCCAGCGCCGAGGCCGGCCACGTTGGTGCAGCCACGCGCCGACGACACAGGCCACGAGGGCGGAGGTGGCCCCGATGGAGGTGAGGGCGGCCATGGTGAGTTCGGGCTGCCCGGTGAGGAACCCGCCGAGCCCGGCGGTGAGAGCGGGGGCCAGGTAGGCGACCGCGACTTCCTGCCAAAGGACGAACGGGCGCGTGGCAGAACGGGAGGAAGAGGTTCTATGGGGAGGGCTCATACGTCTCCTCGACAGTAATTAGGAAGCTAACTATTAGGGTGTGAGTGAGCCCCGCTCAGCCAAGTCGACTGCTTCTTGCCGAGAGGGGGGAGTGCTAGTCGGCGGTCAGTGCGCCGATCCGCCGGGTGATCCGCTCCAGGAGGTCCAGGAACAGCCCTCGCTCGTCGACGCTCAATCCGTCGACCAGCGCCTCAAGTCGCGCGAAGTGGTCCGCGGCCATGTCGCGCAGCCGCTCGGCGCCGCGCGCAGTGAGTACGACCACCGCGCCCCGCCCATCCTCCGCGGAGGCGCGGCGGGCCACCAGGCCCTCGCGCTCCAGCCCGCTGACAAGGCCGGTCACGGTAGCGCGCGAGACGCCGAGGCTCCTCGCGAGGTGCGACGGCGACTTCTCTCCGTCGCTGTCCTCCAGGTCCACCAGCAGGCGGTAGCGCCCCGTCGACAGCCCGGAACGCGAGAAGTGCACTTCTGACGCCCGGTCCAGGCGCGCCCCGGCCGCCATCAGGCGCACGGCGACGAGTACCGCCTGAGGATCGGCGTCAAGCCCGTACCGTGAGATCTGCTTCCGTGCCTGATCGAGCGTGGGTACGGCACCGGCCATCGCGTCCTCGTCACTCATAGGAAGTAATATGGCAGCTAACTATTCGATGGTCAAGGCACACCTCAGCCCGACAACCCCTTGGGGCGCAGCCGCACGACCAGGAAAGGGCCGGACCATGCCCGGGCCCGGCGATCTGCCCCCGCCAACCCTGCTGCCTCAGTGTCAGAGTCGCCAGATCGCGAAGGCCGCCGCGAAGAAGCCCACGGCGCCCACCGGCACCGGCCAGGACCGCTTCGAGGAACGCGTCCAGCGGCCGAGGAGATGGGCGTTGAGCAACCCCGCGGCAAGGCAGTAGGCGATGAAGAAGGGCTCGAACAGCCAGGCCGGGGACTCGAAGTAGAAGCTGTAGCCGAGCAGCAACGAGTCGATCTGGGTGACCACGAGGAAGAGGTGGACGAGCAGGATCCAGGGCATCGTAAGGATCACCGCGAAGATGCGCGGTAGCCGCCATTCCTCGCCCAGGCCGATGCCACCGGTCACCGCCCACAGAGCACACACCGCGAGTATGGCCAGGTACACGCGCGAGACCGGCTCACGCCAGGCCAGTCCCGTCGTTTCGAGCATCTTCATGGTGGCTCCCAGCCGTGAGGGTTCGGTGCTTGCAGAGAAACGGGGGTACGCGCAGTGCGTGCGCACACCCCCCGGCCGGAGGTCGGATACCAGATGTACCTGTCCAGGTCGGTGGCCAACCTACGCCACGTACCTGCCGCCCCCCATCTCCGAGCGGACAGTCGCCACCCACCGGGGCAGGCTCGACCTGAAACCGAACAAGGTCGCGCCGTGCCTGGTTCGTGTCGTGCGCCGACGTCTGGCAGGCCGGACGGTCGTGCCGGGAACACCCGGTCCGGCCGCACGGTTGCACCGTACGAGGGACCGGCGGCGCACAGGGAACTCGAAGGACCATAAGGTCGTGCGTGCCATCAGGATCCGGAACCCGGGCTCGCGCCAAGCGCGCGCGCCCGGAGCAAGACGTATGCCTTTTCCTTGCAGGAGGACTGTTCTATGACTGGCCGGCCCTTGACGCTCATGGCAGTACACGCCCACCCCGATGACGAGGCCACCGGAACGGGAGGGATCCTCGCGCGCTACGCGGCAGAAGGCGTCCGCACGGTCTTGGTGACGTGCACCGACGGTGGTTGCGGAGACGGCGCGGGAGGCGTCAAGCCGGGCGACCCGGGGCACGACCCCGCGGCGGTCGCCGAAATGCGCCGACGAGAACTCGAAGCGAGCTGCGCCGTCCTGAAGGTCAGCGACCTGGAGATGCTGGACTATGCCGACTCCGGGATGGCGGGCTGGCCGAGCAACGACGCCACCGGATCGTTCTGGCAGACCCCCGTGCAGGAAGGCGCGGCCAGACTCGCTGAACTCATGCGGCATTACCGGCCCGATGTGGTCGTCACCTATGACGAGAACGGCTTCTACGGCCACCCCGACCACATCCAGGCCCACCGCATCACGATGGCGGCACTGGAGATGACCTCGCTGACACCGAAGGTGTACTGGACCACGGTGCCCCGCTCGGCGATGCAGCGGTTCGGCGAGGTCATGCGTGAGTTCCAAGCGGACATGCCGGAGCCTGATCCGGCCGAAGCCGCCGCGCTGGCCGACCTCGGTCTTCCCGACGATGAGATCACCACATGGGTGGACACCACCGCGTTCAGTGGTCAGAAGTTCGACGCGTTGGCCGCGCACGCCAGTCAGGGCGAGAACATCTTCTTCCTCAGGATGGGCAAGGAGAGGTTCGGCCAGTTGATGGGCATGGAGACCTTCGTACGCGTCCAGGACCCCACCGGCGCGCCCGTGCCCGAGAACGACCTCTTCGCCGGGCTGCGCTGATCCACCCGTCCGTGTCCCGCTCCGGCAGCCCGCGGACGGCGGTGTCGAAGCGTCGGTACCTGAACACGGCGACGCCGCGCCCCTACCACCGCACCGGTTCAACCGGTGGGGGCGCCTCACCCCGATGCGCAGAAGAATCTGCCGTGACAGTGAGGCGGTGATTTTGGGAGCCACCCTGATCGAGTGACCTCCGAATGTGGTTCGCCGAGGTGCGAGTGTCTCCGAGGTAGTCGGCGCTGGGCGTCTTGGCGTGGTGTCTCCGGGCTCCGGGCCCTGCCGGTCCGTGTCTCTGACAGACGCGGTGGAAAGGGCCCGGTCCTGTGCCAGTGCCGATTGGCCCACAGCTCTGTGTCACCCCTCCGGCCGACGCCCACGCACTCTCTGGAGGATGTCCTCGCGAAGCCGCACGTGATCCGAGTCTCTTCTGAAGCGAATACCCCTCTGTGCCTCGACTGCTTCGGCCAACCTCCTGGCCTGCTCTGTGTTGAGTTCGTCGATCATTTGCAGCGCGAGGCGCATGGCGTGGTACTGCTCGAATGGCGTGCGCGGGTGGTCCCGCAGCGTCCAACAGAGCCCTCGCCTCTGCACGCAGTTCACGAGCGGTGGCGATGTCTCCGCGCCGCTCGGACTCTTCCGCCAACGCGAACCTCTCCGCTGCGACAGCCCGAATCCTCAGCGCGGCACCTCCGAACTCAAGGCTCTCGATGCGGCTGCCGAGCAGAGCGACGAGAAGCAAGACGCCCCCGAACACGGTGAGCGCTGCCGCGCCGGTCCCGTTCTGGGTTGCGAATACTGCAAGTGCGCCCAAACCGAATGACCCCGCACCCATGAGAGCCGTGAGTGAGCGCAAGGCGGGCGTGAACCCGTCTTTCCGCCCCGAAGCGCAGGGTCGGCCCCTCAGTGAAGTGACCGCCCGCGACTTTCCACAGACAACCCACTGTGCCCGGCGGGCCAGCCGAGAAGCTTCCGGGACTCAAGCGAGGGCCACGACGTCACCCTGAGGTGGCGAAGCTGAAAGGCTCACTGACTGGCGCCCCCTACCCGGGGCAGACGTACCCCCGTATCCGGGAATGTCCGTTGGTCAGGACGCCGGGCCGGCCCCGGCGAGGTCGCGCACGGTCGCCATGTCGCTGAAGGGGAGCAGTTCCTCCCCCACGATCTGGTGCGCTTCGCTGCCCTTTCCGGCGATCAGGACGATGTCGTCGGGCCGCGCGGCGGCGAGCGCCAGCCCGATGGCCCTGCGCCGGTCGGCGGAGCGTTCGTAGGGGCTCCTCGTGCCCGCGATGCCCTGTGCGATCTGGTCAAGGATCATTTCGGGGTCCTCGGTGCGGGGATTGTCCGACGTCAGCACGCACAGGTCGGAGTGGGTTCCGGCGATCCGGCCCATCTCGGCGCGCTTGGTGGTGTCCCGGTCGCCGCCGCAGCCGAATACGGTGATGACACGGCCGCGGGCGAAGCCCCGGATGGCCGTGAGGACCTTGTCGAGGGAGTCGGGCGAGTGCGCGTAGTCCACGATCACCGACGTGCCGGTGGGGGTTACGAAGCGCTCGAACCGACCCGGTACGGGCGGCATCTGCGCGAGCGCGGCGACCAGTCCGTCCAGGTCGTGGCCCAGGACCCGGCAGGCTGCCACGGCCGCCAGCGCGTTGGACACGGAGAACCGCCCCGGGACCGGGACCGCCGCGGGGTACGCCGTGCCCGCGTGGTGCAGGGTGAACCGCGTACCGGAGGCGTCCGCGACCAGGTCCGCGGCGCGGAAGTCGGCCTCCGCGTCAAGTCCGTACGTGGTCACCGCGTCCGGCATCATCGCCCGGATCCTGGTCCCGACAGCGTCGTCCACGTTGACCACCGCATGCCGGCAAAGCCCTTGGAACAGACGGAGTTTGGCGTCCGTGTAGCGGTCCATCGAGCCGTGGTCGTCCAGATGGTCCTGGGTCAGGTTGGTGAAGACGCCGACGTCGACGAACGTGCGGTCCATCCGGTACGTGTGCAGCGCCATGGAGGTTGCCTCCAGCACCACGGTGCCCGTAGCCCGGTCGCGCATGCGGCCCAGGAGGTACTGGAGGTCGGGCGATTCCGGAGTGGTCAGCACCGAGGGAGGCATGGGGATGACCTCGTCACCGATCCGGCTGCCGGCCGTTCCGATGACGCCCACCGAGGCGCCCTCGGAGATCCTCAGCAGCGACTCGACCATGTAAGAGATGGAGGTCTTGCCGTTGGTCCCGGTGACCGCCACCACGTCCATCTGCCGCCCCGGCTCGCCGAAATAGCGGGAGGAGGCGACGGCGGCGGCCTTGCGGGTGTCGGCCACCCGTACGACGCACACCGCGGACGGCAGGTCCCGTCGCGGGGGTACGGAAGCCGCTCCCGCCGCGTCGACGATCACTGCGACCGCTCCGCGCGCGAGCGCCGCGCCGACCGTGGCGGGGCCGCCCCCGTGGTGGCCGGGGACGGCGATGAAGAGCGAGCCCGGCACGACCCGTTCGACGTCGAAGGTGGTGCCCGCGGTGATCCGCGTCGAGGCGGCGTCCCCGTAGATGACGTGGTGCTCGTGGCCGGTCAACAACCCGCTCAACTTCACGGTGGTCCCTTCGGGAGCGGCGGCGGCCCGACAGGGGGCCCGCGCCTGGCGGCAGCACCGACGGATCGCCGGTACTGCGGTGATGCGGTGGGGGCTCGGGGTCGCCGCGGGGCGACGGGACCGGGACGGCCGGGGCGTGGTGGTCAGGCCGGGCGGCCGGAGGTGGGTGGAGCCGTCCCGGGCAGAAGTACGGGAGGGACCGGGGGAGGTGGGGCGGCGGGGGACCGGCGGCGTGAAGCGCTAGCCGTGGCCGTGCAGGGCACCGCGGCCGCCCGCGGGGGCCTTGCCGTCGACGGCTGTTCGAGAGCTGACGCCCGCCCGCTCCGCGCGGGCCGCACAGGCGGCGGGAGCGGCCTGCGGCGGGCACTCCTCCGTGACGCGTGTGCGGTTCATGGCCCGAGTGTACGGGCACCAGGGCTCCCCGGGCGCCACGCCGGGGCTCCCGGAGAAGCGGCCGCGCCGCTCCACCACCGGCACCCTCGCGCCGCGGCGCCCCTCACGATCTTCCCGAACGACGGCGACTCGATCCCGTGATGAGGCCTGTCCAGGACGATTCCGACGAGGACCACCTCCGCTGGGTGCAACGGACACGACCGCCTCCACCACTGACCCGGACGGAGCGGTTGGTCCTGGAGGACAGGCAGGAGATCGACAGCCGCTTCTCCACTGGCGTCATAGCCGTGATCGGCACTGCCCAGGAGACCGTCGACACCCTTCTCTTTCCGCGCGCGCCAGGGCCGGCACCGGAGGCAAGAGCAGCAGGGCGTCTCGGCGGGGCGGTCGGCCCTCGTATCATCGCCCGATCGAGGTCCCGGGTATCTGGTGACCCGCACTCACGAGGGGGTGTTCTTGGGCGCTGGCAGCCGGGCCGCCGCCGCCTGGAGCGAGCGCAGCGCCAGCAGCAGGACGCCGATGTCGTCCAGGTACACCGGATCCGGGATCAAATCCACCGGCGAGATCGTGTAGAGCACGGCGACCCAGAACAGGGCCTTGTCGCGCAGCGGGATCCCGGCGTCGAGCAGTAGGCGCCGCGCCTTGAAGACTCGTACGAGCAGTACGGCCGCGTAGAGCGCGAGCCCGGCCGCGACGACCGCGGCCAGCGTGAGCCAGACCTTTCCGTCCATTGCCGCCGTATACCCGGATCGAGCGACTGCGTACCGCGGCCGACCATGGGGCCCGAATCTGATGGTGTGCCAACTCGCTGCGTCTGATGAGCCATGTCCGCGGACAACGCGCAGTCGGCCTCCGCGGACCCATGCTCGCGCTCCAAGTCCCCAAGCGGTCCGCACCTGCGTCGAGCACGTCTTCGACTGCCTTTGGCGGACAGGGCCGGAACAGCGGGGGAGGGGTGTCCGACGGGGCTTTCGAGCGGGCCTCCGGACCTCGGCAGGAACCATGCGGTGCGGGATCGCACGGCACACGTCGGGCGGTTTCGTTCCGCGCGGGGCCATGATCTACGGTCTTCTACTGCACACGGGTACCGATCAGTTCAGCAATGGGGAAGCACGCACATGCGCAAGACGGCAACACTCACCTTCAGCCTGCTCGCTGCGGCCATGCTGCTGACCGGGTGCGGGAGCGAGAAGAAGGACGCAGGCCCGGCCAAGACGGGTGGCGCTTCGCCGAGTGCGTCGGCGAGCAGCGGCGCGAAGGGTTCGTCTTCGGGTATGAAGGGCGTTCCGCACCAGGTGGTCTTCGAGGTGGGCGGCACGGGCGCGTCCAAGGTCATGTGGATCGGGAACACCAACCACTTCGAGCAGGTGACGCTGCCCTGGACGAAGACGGAGTCCATACAGCTGGAGGGAGCCGAGCTCAAGGTCGGCGTCACGGTGTCGGTGGTGCCCGGCTCCGTCAAAGCCTCGGACGGGATGCTCAAGGCGGCACCGTGCACGATCAAGGTCGATGGCAAGCTGGTCGCTGACAATCAGGACGGCAAGTCGCCCGAGCCCTGCATGTACAAGCTCAAGGACTGACAACCGTCCAAGCGGCGCGGCCTCGCCACCCACGGCGGCGTGATCACCCGCATGCAACTCGCCGGATTCCCCGGGCCGACGGCGGCCCCGGCCGGTGCCGGCGTCGTTCACGCCACGTGCGACCGAACCGGGCGACGGAGCCGGGCGCGCCGAAGGTCTACAGCCCGCAGGCCGGGTGCACTCGGGAACGGTGGATCCAGATCGACGTCCACCACCGGGAACGTAGCCGGCAAGCCAGGGGGCGAGGACCGACTGTCATCCGCAATCAGGCCGGATGAACCACCGCCGCGGAGCCGCAAGCAGTGATGCCGAGGGCAGGCCGGATCCGTCGGCCGTCAACGACTGAGGGTGACCCGGACGACCTTGCCCTGCGGGCTGCGCCGCACAGCCACAGAGCGGGCGATCCGCTGGACCATAGGCCAACCGAATCCGCCATCTCGCCCGGTCAGGTCGGGCAGCCGGTTCTGTGGAAAGGCGGGACTCGGGTCCAGGACATCGACCTGCAGCGTGAAAGGGCTGGCCGTAAGGCGTACCGCGGTAACCCTACCTGCGTGACGGATTGCGTTGGTGACGAGCTCGGAGACCACCAGCATCACGTCCTGTGCGGTGCCCGACGGCGGGGGCGGACTGAGACACGAGAGGAAGGCTCCGGCAGTCTCCCGCGCCTGGGCGGCATACAGGGGACGGCAGCTGTACACCGTCCTCACGTCGACGCTTTCGGCGGACTGCAACTGCCCCAGCATGTGGCACCCCTCTCGACCGGACCTCCAGGAAGCAACGTTCGTCGGTGACCCGTCTACCCGGAGACAATTCACTCAAGCGAAGGCCTTCCCCTCAGCGGGCTCAGCCGTCGCCGCAGCGGTCAGGGACTGGGTCTGCCGGCGGGCCGCCCAGCCAGGCGGACCTGCTCCAGGCGCTGTGGTGCCCGTTCGACCACCCGGATGTGTGCATGCCCAAGATCGCTGTGTTCTGGCGGTCCACGGACGCCGTCACCGCATCCTCGCCCCACCTGATGCAATAGCCGGCCGCTGACTGGGGTGAGGGCAACGGCCATCCGTCAACGGCGGCGCCCCCTTCGCTGTGGCGGCCGTCGCCGCGCCGGGGCCGGGTACCGGGACATGACCGGGCCCCGACCCTGGGGGAGAGGGTCGGGGCCCGCTGGTGCACAGCGGTCTCATGGTGAGGTGGTCAGTGGCGGAAGGCGTCCTTGGTGTCTTCCTTGGCCTGGCGGGCGCTGGTCTTGGCCTGGTCGGCGCGGCCCTCGGCGGTCATACGGTCGTTGCCGACGGCGCGTCCGACGGTTTCCTTGGCCTTGCCCTTGAGCTTCTCGGCGTGCGCCTTGCTCTTCTCCGTGCCCGACATGGGGACCTCCTCGTGAAGTACCGGATTGGTCGTGACCGCTCTTCTCCTCACGACCGTCGGTCCCAACCCCCACGACGCAGCCCGTTTGCGTCAGCGTCTTGGGTCGCACGGCTCGGCAGTCGTACCCCCGAGGAACCATGCGGTCATCAGGGCTGCCCGGGCGTGAAGCAGGGAGGCGAACGCCCCGCTATGCGGCGTGGCCTGCGCCCTAGCGGCGAACTGAGGCCAAGGGAGAGGGCCGTGGACGGGGCCTTGGGGCGTATCGCTCCGGAAACACGAGCGCGTTCTCCTGCCCGCCAACCGGCATAAGAAACACATAAAAATCAGCTGCATGGTTGGGGGATGGCAGGGCACACGGTGCTTCGGAGGTTGATAACTATGGTTCCCCTGCTTCTCGTTCTTCTGCTCGCCCTGATCCTCTTCGGTGCCGGTTTCGCGGTGAAGATCCTTTGGTGGGTCGCCATCGCCGTGCTGGTGCTGTGGCTGATCGGTTTCGTCGCCCGTCCCAAGGGAGGTAGCGGCCGCTGGTATCGCTGGTAGCCGCTCGGCACAACGCAGCGTGATGCTGGATGACGGTGGCCTGCCGTCCCCTTCGGAGGGGGCGGCAGGCCACCGTCACGTCGTCTTGGCCCAGATACCTCCCGGTAAGGGGTGGAAACGAGTATTTCCGGGTATCCGGGCAGCAGCCGGGACGGTCGCCGTGACGCAGCAGGGAACCTGCTCACCTCCAACGATCGACGGCCGTCCCGGCCGGCCCCGAGCCGCAACATGGCCCCTGCCTGCTCACCCCCCGCCCGTGCGTGACCGGCAAGTGCGTCGACGGTGCGGTCAGGGCTCTTCCGGCGTGTGCCCGATCCCGTGCCGGTCGGCCTGTCCGCCGGCGCCCAGCAGGCCCGTCGGCTCCACCGGGCCGTACTCGGCCAGGCGCGGCAGCGCCCAGCGGGAGACCGCGGTCACGGCGAGGGGCAGAACGGGCCGCAGGGGCTGGACCAGGCGCAGTCGCGGCGGCGCGTACACGGTCGCGGATCTGCGGTCCACGGCGTGGGCGACCCAGGCCGCCACCCGGGCCACCGGGTAGGTCCGGCGGGCGCCCGGCGGCATGTGGGCCCGCAGTTCCCTCAGCACCGTGTGCTGGTCGGCATCGCGGATCATGTCGGTGTCCGTCCAGTGCACGTACGCGATCCCCACGCCCACGCGCCGGTGGGCCATCTCGGCGCGCAGGGACTGCGCGAACGACTCAGCCCCGGCTTTCGAAGCGCAGTAGGCGCTCATCAGGGGCGCTGAGCCGAACGCGGCGGTGGAGGCGATCTGCAGGAAGTATCCGCGTGTCGACAACAGCCCCGGGAGAAAGGAACGGGCAGTGGCGGCGCTGCCGATCAGGTTGACCTCGATGACGCGCCTCCACGAGGCCGCGTCCGAGGTGGCGAAGGGGCCGCCCTCGGCGATCCCCGCATTGGCGATCACGACGGACGGTACGCCCAGGGCGTCCGTGACCGCCCGGGCGGCGCGTTCCATAGCCGCGTCGTCGGTGACGTCGACCGCGTGGCAGTACGTCTCGACCGGCAGGGTCCGGGCGACCTGCTCCAGGCGTTCGCGCTCCCGCCCGAGAAGCGCGATGCGCATGCCGCGCTCGGCCAGCTCACGGGTCAGGCCGGCGCCCAGCCCGCGCGCAGCGCCGGTGACCACCGCTGTCCGGCCCCGCAGAACATGCTCCCGGCTCATGGAGACCTCCCTGGTGGAACGCGGTACGCCCGCCCGGCAGCGGCCGAAGCCCTTGCCTCCCATACGACCACAAACGAGGTGATATCACTCAGCTCGCCACGGCAGTTGCTACGGGCCTGGGCCACCGGCCCCTCGGCGGAGTCGGCACCACCGTGCTCGGAGGTCGCCCCGGCCGCTCATGCCTCCCCAGCCCCCACTGCGGGCCCTGCGTCCTGTGGTGCAGCGGCGCCGCATCCGAGCACCGGCAACGGGCCTGCCGCAGCTCGGGCCGCCAGTGACGCGGATCCGATCCGAGGTGCCGTGGCCTCCGAGGGGCGGCGAACGAGGTGTGTCGGGGGCGATTGCGGGCGGGGGATCGGCCGTGCGGCGCTCGACGTGTTGCGCACCGAGCCCCGGACCGACCCCGACCGGATCGCCACCGTCGGCTACGGAACCGGGGGCGCCGTCGGGCTGGAACTCGGGCGCGGAGGCGTCGACCTGCGCGCGATCGGGACAGTCAACGCACTGACCACGGGCCGACCGGGCGAGGCGGCGCGCATTCGCTGCCCGGTGTGGGCAGGGGTCGGGTCGGAAGACCCGATCATGCCGCCCGCGCAACGCAACGCGTTTACCGCTGAGATGCAGGCCGCGGGCGTCGACTGGCGCCTCACGGTCTACGGCGGAGCCTTGCACGCCTTCCACCACCCGCCGGTCGACCACGCCACGGTCCCCGGGGTGGGCTATCACCCACAGCACGCGCAGCGAGCCTGGCGTGACGTCGTCGACCTGCTTGCCGAACGCCTGCCCGTGGCGGAGGACCGGGGGGTATGACCCAGGGACACCTGCTGGTGCCAGGCCTCGTCGGCGTCGCGTCGCGCACTGAGGTCTGCTCCCCTCAAGCCTTCACAGCAGACCCGCATTCGGGCAGTTGTGCGGTCGAAACGGTGGTCGACCGCCAGGTGACCGAGGCTTGGACGCAGGTTGCACCGCGGAGTGGGGCGGGGTGATTTTCCACCCCCGCCGCGCGTCGTCGGAAAGAACCTGATTCCACCGCCGGTCTCCCGCTGACCGGAGGCCGGTCTCGTATTGCCGCTGCCGGGCCCGTCCGCCTCGGTCGAGGGCCGGCATGGTGCGGAAGATCAGTGCGGTGTGAATTGGACCTGTGTCGGTTGCACCGCTTCCGGCCGCAGAGCGATCCCTTCGATGGTCAGTCGTTCGCCGTAGATGTCGGTGATCCTGATGGCGCCGCCACATCCGCTGCCGTCGGGGGAGAGGAAGTAGTTGTACCCGGTGCGGGCCAGTTGGCGCCAGCCATCGCCGGTCCGGACTTCCAGCCGTGCCAGCGGGTTGCGGTGGCCGATGGCCTGAATGCCGCACCAGTAGGGGCTGGAGCCGTTCTTGTAGCGGATCGATATCGCGCCCGCCGTGTCGGGACTGACCAGGCTCCAGGTGATCGCGATCCGGCCGGTCGAGAGGGGAGCCAGTTCGGCGAAGGCCTGCTCGCTCAAGTCGAGTTGGCCGGCCCCGCACGGCAGGGGGCACTCGTTGGTGATCCGGACCGTGACGGAGGCGCCATTCGCCGCGCGGACGACCACGTGCGCCCCGCAGGCCTTGGACGTCTGGTAGTCGACGGTGTTCATCGCCGCGATCATCATGTCGTCGCTCGGGCCGTAGGAGCAGGCACCGTCCCCGACTCCCGCCTTGTAGGCGGTGGCGACTCCCTGGTAGGTGGTCTTGGGCCGAATCCGCCCGGCCAGGGGTGCCGTGGCGGGGGTCCCGTGCGGGGATGCCGGCGCGGGCGGCGCCGCCGACGTGCTCGGGGCAGCAGTCGGGGACGTGGCGCCGGCCGGCATCGGGGGCCTCGCGGAGGCCGACAGGGGCGCGGAGGGGGCCGAAGGGGAAGCTGAAAAGAACTTCTCTCCCGGCGATGTCGGCGGCCGACCCTCTTGGGCGTCGACGACGGCCGTGGCCCGCCCCCCACCCGCCTTACCGTCCGGTTGCATCGTCATGGCCAGACAGAGGAGAAGCCCCGCGACGAGCAGCCCCGTGATGGCGCCCACCATCCGCCCGCGTCTGCCCCTGCGCCGGCGCTGCCGCGCGGCCTGGCGTGTCTCTTGCATGTTCATCCCCTCGTAGGAGCGTGCCGGTGGTTCACCATTCAGTGGCCGCAGCCGGTGAGAAGGTTGCCGCCCATTTCGGTCGGGTCGGTACCACCACATAGCCAGTCGGACGGCAGCGCCGGGTCGCCGCCGCCGCTGCGCGCCCTGGTGCTCGCGATGCTCATTGCCCGCTCGGGGCCGTTCGCGGACGCGCCGAGCGGTAGGCCCGGCGGAACCGGTCTGGCCCGAGCGGTGCCCGGCGCGGCCCTCGCACGGGATTGCACCGGTGGGCGGCCGAAGTGTTGGCGGACGGTTGCCCTGGAGGGGTGTCGTGCCGGTCGGGGCACCGGCTCTTCTCCGTCGCGTGCTCGTGCCCACTCGACCTCGGCCGGGGTTGGCAGCGTGCCGACGTACGTGCCCGGCCCGGCGCCGCGAACGGCTGCCCGCACCAGACGATGGCTTCGCGCCGCGAGGCCCTGTCACTCCAGGCAGTGATACTCGTCCGCCGGGCTCGTGGGGAACGAGTTGCGGTCCAGGATCTGGCTCGCAGCCGCCCACACACTCTTGCGGCACACCCGTGGTCGCAGGACCGGCCGCGGGGGCGTGTGACGACAAGGGGCGCACGAATGGCGCTCGGTGAGTGGTGGGGGTGCTTCCGCACGCCCTATCCACTGTGCTGCGGCGAAGGAAAGGATCTAGGAAATGCCGGAGTCCCCGGCATATGGCATATGCCGGGCGGTGCCGCAGGCTCGGTCGGCGTGAGCGAGAGGACGGGCATCGTGAGCCACCCGCACAACGACGGGGTCAGCACCTTCACCGCAGCGCAGCTGAGCCGGGTCGCCCAGCACGGCATCTACACCTCACCCACGTCGCTCGACCCGGCCGCCACCCACCTCGCCGAGGCGCTGATCGCCACCCTGGACGGCACGGCCGAGCAGCCGGTGCTGCCTCCTGACCTCCAGCGGATGGTGGAGCAGGTGCAGCAGAGGGCGAGCATCGGCTTTCCCCAGATCACTGCCGAGGACGGGGTGCGACTGTCGGCGCACACGATCAAGCTGAACACCGACGAGCCCCGTCCCGTGGTGATCGTCCCCGCGGGCTGGACGCCGTTCGGCTGGGGCCTGTTCGAGTTCACCTACCTCAAGCTGGCGCTGCGCGGCTACCACGTGCTGGCCTACACCCCGCGTGGGCTCGGCCTCACCATTGCCGTGCCGGGCAAGGGGTACGTGGACGGCCCGTTCACCTCCGGCGGCACGCTCGACGTGGCCGGGCCCAAGGACTGGACGGATGGTTCGACCGTCATCGACTACGCCGAGCGGCACTTCAACCCGAGCCGGATCGCCTTCCTCGGCGAGTCGTATGGTTCGGGCATCAGCCAGCTGGTCGCGGCGCACGATCCCAAGGGGCGTGTGGCCGCGGTGGTGGCTCTGAGCACGTGGGGCGACCTGGCGGCGAGTCTCTACCAGAACGACACCCGGCACCTGGCGGCGGTGACCGCCCTGCTCAAGTTCACCGGCGGCCCGGTCGAGCGGAAGTTCGACGCGGCCACCCAGCGAATCCTGGCGGACTTCCAGGCCGGCCGGAACCTCGACAAAGTGGTGCAGTGGGGCCAGGAGCGGGCACCGTCGGCATACGCCGACAAGACCAACGTCCGCGGCGTCCCCACGTTCCTCTCCAACACGTGGCACGAGACGTTGTTCGCGGCCAACCAGGTCATCGAGCACTTCAACGGCCTGACCGTGCCCAAGCACCTGAACCTGTGGATCGGTGACCACGCCGCACCCGAAGGCGCCGGTCTGACCATCCCGTTCAGCGGACCGAACGTGCCGGTCGAGGAGGCGTTCGCCTGGCTGGACCACCACGTCCTCGGGATCGACAACGAAGTACCCACCTGGTCCTCGGTCACCAGCCAGATCATGTTCACGTATGAGACCCGGACCGACCCCCAGACGGGAAACACCGAGATCGTCACACCGGCTGCCCGCGAGTCCAGCCCGTCCTGGCAGGACTTCACCACCTCCACTGAGCGCTGGTACCTGACGGCCACCGCGTCGGAAGAGGGAGACGGCGGTCTGGGCGGGGAACCGGGAACGGGCTGGGCGCGGGAGTTCACCGCCGGGCAGGTGACCGAGGCCATCGCGGCGGACGCCGTCATGACGAGCGGCCAGGATGAATGGAACGGCACCCCCAAGACCTACGTCACGGAGAAGTTCGACCGGCAGTATCTCGCGGTCTGGACGAGCGACCCGATCCAGGCTGACAGCCCGGGTGGCGCCGCCCGCCGGATCCGCGGCATCTGCGACCTCACGCTCTCCGTACGCAGCACAGCCGACTCGACGACGCTGGTGGCCTACCTGTTCGACGTCGGCCCGGACCGCATGGCCCGCATCATCACGCACGAGCCCCTCACCCTCTCCGGCCTCACGCCCGAGCAGGACCGCAGTGCCACCTGGAAGCTCCAGGCTGCCGGCTACGACTTGCCCCCGGACCACCGGCTGATGCTGGTGATCACCAGCAAGGACCCGCTCTACTCGGACGCGAGCGTGGACGGCAGCACCACAACCATCACCTCTCCCGACGGCAGTGCCGCATGTCTGGCACTGCCCCTGGGCTGATCCCTGCCGTCCGGCTACGGCCGCCGCCCTCCTGGAGCGCCGGGGAGGATGACGGCGGCGGCCGGAGAAGGTCTTCGGCCGCACGGAGGCGCAGGGCTCTCCGCGGCGTCCTGGTGCCGGGCGCGTGGGTGTATCGCCCGTGCCGGCATGGCAGCCGGGCGCCGGGCTGTGGTCCGTCTATGTCATCTCGTCGCGGATCGCGTTGCGGTGCTCCTCGTAGATGAGCCGTGCGTCATCGCTGGGCAGGGCCTCGGTGGCGAGGCCGCAGGTGCACGTCACGACGGTGAGCCCGGACGGAGTGCGCAGGGTGTGCCCCTCGGGGCTGGTCCAGGCCTTGCCGGCCGGGTTCTCGTACCGCAGGTTGTGGCGGAACGGGGAAGCGCCGGCATGGATCGGTGCGCGGCCGGTGCCGGTCTGGTGGTCGGGGATGGGGATGGGGATGGGGATGGGGCGATGCTCGCTCATCGCTCCAGTGTGGCCGCCCGGGGAACGTTTTCCCTCATACCGAACGCAGTCTCACTGTTCGCATCCTCCCTCCGTAACGACCGGGACGCCGTGGTCAACGGCCTGGTCCTCCGAAGGAGATCCGGTGCCTTCGGGGGGCGCGCCATTCGCATGAACCGGTCAAGGGTGTCCTGTGCGAGTCTGCATCCTCGTACTCGAACAGGAGAGCCCTCTCATGACCGACATGGCAACAGCTGATCCCAGCGGACAGATCCGCTCCCGTCTCGCCGCGTACGAGCGCCGGTTCGGCCAGCTCTTCGAGGAGTACTTCCGGTCCCTGTCCGCCAGTTACGACGCTCCGGTGTTCAGCCGGTTCACGCCGGAGTGCCTGGACCTGCTGCGGGACCTGTCCCTGCGGGGCGGGAAGCGGACGCGGGTGGCGTTCCTCTACGAGGCTGCCCGCCTGGTGACCCCGGAGCCCGTCGCGGGCTTGGACGAGGCGGCGCTGAGCATCGAATTGCTGCAGACCCACGGATTGATCCACGACGACATCATCGACGACTCTCCCACCCGCCGGGGCGGCCCCTCCACCTATTACGCCTACCGGGCGAGGTACCCCGACCAGCCCAAGACGGCTCTCGGGCTCGCCGTGCTCGCAGGCGACCTCGCGCTCGCCCTGTGTCTGCGGGTACTCCTCGACTCCCAAGCCCCGCTCCCCGTGCGCCAGGCCATGGTCCAGACGCAGTTGAAGGCGGCCTCGGACACCTTCGTGGGCCAGATCACCGACATCGAGAAGGACTTCGCCCCCATCCCCGGTGAGGACGTCCTGCACGATGTCGCCGAATACAAGTCCGGCCGCTACTCCGCTCTGGCGACCATGCAGCTGGGACTGCTCGCCGCAGGCGAGGATCCGACCCGCTTCGAGAAGGAACTGAGCCGCTACGCACGCCTGGTCGGGATCGCCGAGCAGATGTGCAACGACTACGAAGACCTCTTCGGCAACGCGAAGTCCGTGGACGAGCCGAGCGGTGGCGACATCCGTGAAGGGCGTCGCAACTACACCGTCAGCGCCCTGCTGAACACGGCCACCGCGTCCGAGCGGGCCGTCGTGGAAGCGGCGCTCGGCGATCCCGACTGCGACCAGGACACCATCCGCGCCATCCGCGAGATCGCCCTTCGGCGCGGAGTGCAGCAGAGACTGCGGGATGAGGTGCGGCACCACGCCGCCCTGGCAGCCGCCGAAGCTGCCACCTGGCGCCCCCGCTGGAGAGACGAAGCGGTCACCTTCTTCCAGCGTCTGCCCCTGTGGAGCGTGGAACGCATCATGTGATCACCAGCGCGCCAACCCCCACTGCCCCGGTACGGCCGCGGCCCACCGCTCATGAAGGCCCGACACCCCTGCCGCGGCGGCGCACCGACGAAGGACGCATCAGCGGCGCCTGCGCCGGTCACCCACTCAGGGGCCGCCCGGTGACTGAAGAACGTCGATGGCATCGTCGAGGGTGGGCCGGAAGGTGAGGATCTGGTCCAGCCCGACGATGCGGAACACACGCATCAGGTCGGCGTTCAGACCGACGAAGACCAGACGGCCATCGGTGCGCTGCGCATGGTTGGACGCGGAGATGAGCACCGTGATGCCCGTCGAGTCGCAGTAGGTGAGACCGCTCAGGTCGAACACCACGGGAGCGTGGGGACCGAAGGGCGTTTCCCCGATCGCGCGCGTGAGCTCCGGCGCGGTGTGGTGGTCGAGTTCCCCCGTGACGGCCAATACGGTGGCGCCTGCGTGGTGAAGACATCGAGTGGTGGTCAGGGTGCGGTTGGTCACCGGTTCTCCTGTGAGGGTGAGGAGGCGCTGCCCAGCGGTACGAAACGCAGGGCGCGTGGCGTCGTCGTGAGTCCGGTGCCCAGATCGACGAGGAGTGTGCGCACCGGGGTGAGCAGACTGTCGGTCTTCCCGGTCGGGTCTTCCCGGTCCGGTGGACGAACCGGTGTCGGACGAATTCTTCCCCGATGACGTAGCCGGCACGGCCGCCGCGGACCATCCGCTGCCCGCGGATGAGCGTTCTGATCGATGTCCTGGTCGACGCCGTCCTTGGTCGTCGCCATGTCGCCTCCCAACCCGATGCGGTCCCGCCGGCTCCGAGCGCCGCTGTCTTATCCTACGGATGGCGTGTTCGGGCTTCCACGGCGGCCGAAGCGGCGAGATAAGGCGCGTACTGTCAAGCGGCCTCCGGGGCGTGCGGCGATCGGGCACAGTGGACGTGGCCGCCAGGCGGGGGCGGCAGGCAAGGATGGACGTGCAGGAAAGGGTGAGCGTGACGCGTTCGCAAGACGCCGGGTGTGCGGAGCCCCCCACGGCTGGGGCCGACGTATTCAGCGCCGATGAGGAGATCGGGCGGGACCTGGCCCGCGTGGACTGGGCGGCCACCCCGTTGGGGGAGCCCGAGGGCTGGCCCCAGAGTCTCCGCACCGCCGTGAGCATCCTGTTGTCGTCACGCTTTTCCATGTGGATGGCGTGGGGCCCGGAGCTGACGTTCTTCTGCAACGCCGCTTACCGGCGCGACACCCTCGGACAAAAGTACCCGTGGGCGCTGGGGCGCTCGGCCCGTGAGGTGTGGGCGGAGATCTGGGACGACATCGGTCCCCGTATCGACGCCGTCCTGGCTACAGGTGAAGCGACCTGGGACGAGGCCCTGCTGCTGTTCCTGGAACGCTCCGGGTACACGGAGGAGTCCTACCACACCTTCTCCTACAGCCCGTTGCGTGACGACGCCGGCCGCACGGTCGGCATGCTGTGCGTCGTCAGCGAGGAGACCGAGCGCGTCATCGGGGAGCGCCGGATGGCGACGCTGCGCGATCTGGGTTCCGACCCCAGCGTCGTGCGCACCGAGCAGGAGATGCTCAGCTTCATCAACGAGCAGCTCGGCCGCAATCCGCATGACCTGCCCTTCACGCTGACCTACCTCTTCGAGGACGACGGCAGCGCCCGCCTCGCCGCCGCCACCGTGATCCCGGCCGGTCATCGGGCCGCCGCCGAAGCCCTCCCGGCGGGATCAGAGACGCTGTGGCCCACGGCCGCGCCGGCCCGTGGCCAGTCCGCCTTGGTGTCCCTGGAAGTCAGTGGCCTGACGGACCTGCCGACCGCAGTCTGGGACCGGTCTCCGGCGCAGGCCCTGGTGGTGCCGCTGTTGCAGCAGGGCGGCGAGCCGTACGGGTTCATGGTGGCCGGTCTGAACCGCTTCCGCCCCCTGGACGAGGGCTACCGCGGCTTCTTGGAGCTGGTGGCCGGGCACGTCGCCACCGCCATCGCCAGCGCCCGCAGCTATCAGGCGCAGCAGCGTCGGGCAGAAGAGCTCGCCGAACTGGACCGCGCCAAGACGACGTTCTTCTCCAACATCAGCCACGAGTTCCGCACACCCCTGACCCTCATCATGGGGCCGGTCCACGAACTCCAGGAGCGTCTCGCCGACGCGGATCCGGGCGTACGCGAGGAACTGGAGGCCATTCACCGCAACGGACTGCGCCTGGGCAAGCTGGTCAACACCCTGCTGGACTTCTCCCGTATCGAAGCGGGCCGGATGCAGGCGAGCTACGAGCCGGTCGACCTGGCGGCGGTCACGGGTGAGCTGGCCAGCGTGTTCCGCTCCGCCATGGGCAAGGCCGGCTTGGCGTTCCGCGTCGACTGCGCCACGCTGCCCGAGCCCGTGTACATCGACCGGGGCATGTGGGAGAAGGTGATCCTCAACCTGCTGAGCAACGCGTTGAAGTTCACCTTCTCCGGATCCGTCGGTCTCACGGTCCGGGCCGAGGACGGGCAGGCAGTGGTGACCGTCGAGGACACCGGAATCGGTATCGCGGTCCAGGAGATGCCCCGACTGTTCGAGCGGTTCCACCGCATCGAGAACGTCCGGTCCCGGTCGAACGAGGGCAGCGGCATCGGCCTGGCGCTGGTGAAGGAACTGGTCGCTCTGCACGGCGGCACCATCACCGCTGTCTCCACGGAGGGCCAGGGCACCTGCTTCACCATCCGCCTGCCGTTCGGCGCCGCCCACCTGCCGCAGGACGCCCTCCTTCCGGCGGCCGACGCGACGGCGGCGCCCACCACAGCAGGGGAGCCCTTCTTGCAGGAGGCCCTGCGCTGGCTGCCCGGTGAGCAGGCCGTTCCGCCAGTCGTTGACGCCGGCAGCGCCATGGCGGCGGGCGCAGACGCGCCTGCGGCCGACCGGCGGACCCCGGCGCGCTTGCTGGTCGCCGACGACAACGCCGACATGCGTGAGTACCTCACCCGCCTGCTCCGCAGCGCCGGCTATCAGGTCCAGGCGGTCAACGACGGACGGCAGGCTCTCGCTGCCGTCCGGAAGGATGCTCCCGACCTCGTGATCAGCGACGTGATGATGCCCGGCCTCGATGGCCTGGGACTGGTCGCGGCGCTGCGGGCCGACACGCGGACGGCGTCGGTGCCGCTGTTGCTGTTGTCCGCCCGTGCCGGTCAGGAGGCTTCCATCGAGGGCCTGCAGGCAGGGGCCGACGACTACCTCGTGAAGCCGTTCGCAGCCGCCGAACTCCTCGCCCGCGTCAAGGCGAACGTCGAGCTGGCCCGACTGCGCAACCAGCACGCCCGCTGGCGCACCGCCCTGGTCGACTCCCTACAGGAGGCCTTCTTCGTCTGCGACGAGGACGGCACGGTCATCGAGATCAACACGGCCTTCACCGACATCCTCGGCTACGGCCCCGAGGGCCTGCCCTACGCGCCGGTCCACCCCTGGTGGCCGGACGCCGAGACCGACCCCGAGGCCCACCAACAGGTCGACGACGCCTTCGCCCAGCTCCTCGGCGAGCCCAAGGGCACCTACACCATTCCCGTCAACCACCGCGCCGGCCACCGGGTCTGGGCCAGCGCCACCTTCAACCAGGTAGAAGACTCCGACACGGGTCGCACCATGATCGTCGGCACGTTCCGCGACGTGACCTCCGAGCACTACGCCATCCAACGCGAGAGCGCGCTGGCGGCCCTGGGCGCATGCCTGTCCGAGGCCACCAGTCTGCCCGAGGCGCTGGCCGGTGCGCTGGAGGAGCTCAAGAAGCTGTGGCGCGCAGAGCGCGTGGTGGCCGCCGTGTTCGGTCGCGACGAGGAACCGGGTGACGATCGCGGTGAGGAACCGGGTGCCGAGCCCGGTGACGAACCCGCCGTCGCGACCACCGACCCTTCACTCAGCTGGCAGAAGATGCCAGACGAACGCCGGCGGACGCTCGCCGGCCTGCGCCGGCAACCGGTGCTCACCCCCGTCGCCGACCACACCGGTGCGAGCATCCTCCTGGAACACCCGGAGGGCCGGCTCGTCCTGTGGATCGACCTGGGCGAACAGCGCCCGTTCACCAGCGAGGACCAGCTGCTGCTGTCCCTCCTGGCCGGCCGCCTCGCCCAGGGCCTGGCCCGCGCCCACCAGATCGACCAGCAGCGCGAGACCGCGCTCGCCCTGCAGCGCGCCATCCTCGGCCCCGCCCACCTGCCCGACGGCTTCGCCGTCCGCTACGAACCGGCCACCCGGCCCCTGGAAGTCGGCGGCGACTGGTACGACACGGTCACCCTGCCCGACGGCCGCATCGCCATCGTCGTCGGCGACTGCGTCGGCCGCGGCCTCCAAGCCGCCAGCGTCATGGGACAGCTGCGCAGCGCTTGCCGGGCCCTGCTCCTGCAGGACGCCAGTCCGGCCCGTGCCCTCATGGCCCTCGACAAGTTCGCGGCCGGCGTCCCGGGCGCGACCTGCACGACGGTCTTCTGCGGTGTCCTCGACGCAGAAACGGGGCAGCTGACGTACGCCAGCGCAGGACACCCGCCGGGCATCCTGGTCCAGAGCGACGGCACCACCCACCTCCTGGAGGAGGGACGCTCCCTGCCTCTGGCCGTCCGCCAGGACAGGACGCGCTACCCGGAAGGCACCTTCACCCTCCCGGCCCGCTCCACCCTCCTGCTGTACACCGATGGACTCGTCGAACGCCGCCGCCGCCCGCTCACCGTGGGCATCGACCTGGCCGGCGCGGCACTCCACGACGGCCGCAAGATGCCGATCGATGCCCTGGCCACCGACGTCATGACCCGGCTCGCACCCGCCGACGGCTACGACGACGACGTCGCCCTGCTGCTGTACCGGCACCCTGCCCCGCTGGGCGTGTCCTTCCCCGCAGAATCCGGCCAGCTCGCTCCCGTCCGCAAGGCCTTGCGAGGCTGGCTCGACACGTGCGATCTACCGCCCGAAACCGTACAGAACGTCCTCGTCGCCGCCGGTGAAGCGTGTGCCAACTCCATCGAGCACGGGCACCGGAACGCACCCGGCACCCTCGTGTACCTCCGTGCCGAGGCTTCCGTCGACAACGTGCGCCTGACCATCAGGGACACCGGACGGTGGAAGGATCCCCAACCCGAACTCGACACGGACCGCGGTCGCGGTATCGGCCTGATGCGCGCCCTGATGCAGCACGTCACCATCACTCCCGGCCCGACCGGTACCACCGTCGACATGCACACGAGGATCGCCTGATGACCACCCCCCTGACCCTCACGGCGGGCCACCGGCACGACGGCACCGCGCTGCTGACCGCGGTCGGTGAAATCGATATGAGCAACGCGAGAGCCTTCGCCGACGCCCTCGCCGGAATCTCCGGGCCCCTCGTTCTCGACCTCACGGGTGTCGACTACCTCGACAGCGCCGGCCTGAGCGTGATCTTCCCCCATGCCGGCCGTATCGAGATCGTCGCCAACCCCCTCCTGCAACCCGTGCTGACCATCTCCGGACTCGTCGACCTCTCTGCCACCCACGGATCGCAACCGCCCATCTCTCCCCGATGACATGATCACAGGCAACCGGCCTGACGTGCCCCCTGTACCAGGCGGGGGCCATGGGGTGGCGGTTACCCCGCAGTCGGCTGGGTCGGTGGGATCGCCGTCCGGCTGCTACGCCGCGCCGGGGCGACGCCCCACCTATTTCAGCTGTTGCAGTTGAACGGCGGTGGTGGTGAACGCGTGGCGGCTGCGGCCGTCCGAGCCGCGCTCACATCGCGCGCCGCGCACCACGCTGCCTCTGGACGTCTGCGCGGACGCCCACCTCTCGTAGCCGGCGCAAGGGGAGGCGGCGCGGTAGCGGACGTGGCCTGTGCGGGCTCGGCGCCGACTGCCGCCGCATTCTCCTCGCTTTCGGCCCTATTGCGCGCATACGTGGAGACGCGATTGCCCTCCTGGGAAATGATTGTCAGTCACATCCCTTGTACGCTGGGCGATTGTGCCTATTTGACGGATCGTCTAATGAAGGTGATCATCCGTCAAGTTTGCGTAAAGTCCCAACACTCAGGGATCCGCTGGAATGGCCTGGACCAGTAGGAATGCACTGATCAAGTTGCAGTCTAAGTAGGTGAATTGACGGACCGTCACACGATGCTCAAGTAGTTGAAGTAGCGACATCTTTGCGCGTAGAGCAACGGCGTTTAAATCTCTCCGTATCTGTCTGGCAGGATTCCCGCACCCAATCCACTCGAGGAAGCGGTGCTGTTATGCCTGCTTGCGGAAGCGCGTCAAACCGCGGCACAAGTCCCGTGTGCCGTCGGTTGCAACCGCCTTCGCCGACGAACGCGGCGCTGCGCCGGCTGTCGCCTCGGGTGACTCCGCATCGGCGTTTACGTCCAGGCGGGGCGGGCTGCCCCAAGCGGCGCCCGCGGTACCTCGGCTCCGCCGACCGGCATGCTCTGCGCCGGTCTGCACGCGGGTCCGGGGAGTACCGCGCCCGGTGCCGGAATTTCCCGAATCGAGGAGCATGATGCACAAACGTCGCACGTCCCGCCGGAAGAAGGCGCTGATAGCCGCGATCACCGCCGCCCTCTCCGGCGGCCTGCTGTTCGGCTTCGGTGCCCTCGCCCAGGCCGATGTGGTCAGCGGTACGGTCATCGGCGGGCAGGGCAACTACAGCACCGTCAACCACCGTGCCAAGCCGTCCCTCTCGGCCCAGGTCAACGGCTCCTCAAGGGTCGGTGACAGGATCCAGATGTCCTGCCGGACCACCGGCGACACGGTGGAGAGCAACCCGCGGTGGATCTACACCGGCTCGTACTACATCGCGGACGCGTTCATCCGGGAGAACACCACCGTCCTGCCGGTCTGCGGCTCGAACCCGAAGCCCACCCCCACGACCGCGAAAACGCTCCCGATCGACATGCAGAAGCAGGTCAGGACCCAGTGGTGCTGGGACGCCTCGGGCGTGACCATCGCCAAGTACTGGGGCCGCTCCGTCAGCCAGGAGCGATTCTGTCAACTCGCCGCCCAGGGAAGCTGGGTGGACTGCAACAACCAGCCCGCGACGCTGGAAGACATGGCCAACGGCCTGGCCAGGGTGGGATTGGGCAACAGCGGCCGCAGCCTGTACCGCAACGCCTCGTTCAGCGAGTCGACCACCGAGATCGCCGCGGGCCGGCCGTTCGCCGTCCGCATCGGCTGGCGCAGCGGCGGCGGCCACATGAACGTCATCTACGGCTATGACAGCTCCAGCAACATGATCGCGGTGGGCGACCCGTGGCAGACCACCCAGACCTATACCTGGTGGAACTACTCCACCTACGCGAACAACAACTCGTTCCAGTGGACGCACTCCCGCGTCGGCATCCAGGGCTGAGGAGAAGACCGACCATGCAGAGCATGCGACGCACCAAGCGCACGGCAGTCCGGGCCGCCTTCCTCGCCACGACCGCGCTCGCCGCCACCCTGTGCGGAAACGTTTCCGCGCAGGGTGCCGACGGCGATGGCATCGCGGGCTACCAGTCCGCCCAGCAGACCCTCCGGAGCGACCAGCTCCGGGGCACCGTCTCCCGTTTCCTGGTCTCGGCCAGACCGCCCGGCACTGCCGCCGCCGCGGACGGCGGCGCTGTCGGCACCCCCCGGAACGCCCCCTCCGCAGTGGCCGCGCCGCCCCATTTCGATCTCAAGGACCCGGTGCCGATGTTCGAGGTGAGCCCTGACTTCGTGGCCGGCAAGACCCAGGCGAGCCCGCAGACCGCGCTGCGGCTCTCCTATCTGGCCTCACGAGTGACCGCCTCCGACGGCCACCGGGCTGCCGTCCTGCTCTCGCCTCAGGGAAACCCGGCTGCGCCGGGAAGCGGCGGGCAGGCCGTCGGCTCCCAGGGCTGGCAGCTGGCCGGCATCCGGGACGGGGACACCGAGCTCAGCCTCGCCGAACGCGGCACCCCCGAGGCCCGCACCTTCACCGAGCCGCAGATACACGCCTGGTACCGGCTCACCGCCGATGGCGTGATCGAACCCCTCAACGCGGAGGCGACGTCCGGGCTCGGCGGAAAGCACTCCGTGTCCCTCGCTGCCTACCAGAAGCTGGTCACCGCCCGTTACGGTGACAAGCTGCCCGGCTCGGAGTACGACCGGAAGGGCCTGGCCGGCGGGTACGGCGGCCTGGTGGATGGCCAACCAGCCGACACCGTGACCGCCGAGACCGTGACCGCGTTCGGCGGACCGGCGACCGACACGATCTGGCAGTCGGCAGCCGCAACCGGGGCTGCGGCCCTGGCGGCGACCGGCGGTGCGCTGGCGTACGCGCGCCGCCGACGGAGTAACGCCACGCGCTGACCTGTGGGGACCAACCACCGGCGCCGGGCCACCGGGTGAGTGGCCAGGCGCCGGGCCCCACCACCCGCGCGTCAGCGCAGGGCGACGAAGTCTGGTTGCCCGTGCGGTAGACCGCTCGGCCGGCGGGCCTTCCGAATCGCGACCCTCCGGATACCGGGCCGGTCAGCGCTCCAGGGTGAGGACGCCCGGCCGGTACGGCAGTTGGTCGTAGGGGCCGCTCGCGGTGGGGGACTTGCCCTGGTAGAGGAACTGCAGGTGGCAGGGATCGATGGTCATGGTCTGGTCGGGATTGTTGCGGACGATGTCACCGTGGCTGATGTCGCGGGTCCATGTGGCACCACTGTTCGCGTTGCCCGCGAAGGGGTTGCTTTCACTGGCGGCTTGCGGGGTCCACGAACCGCTCAGGCTGGAGGCCGTGAACGAACGGAAGTAGCGCCCGTTCGCACCCTGCGCCTCGACGATCATGAGGTACTGGTTCTGCCCCTGGACCTTGTAGACCTGCGGCGCCTCGAACAGGTTGTTCGTCGTGTCGCTCATGACCGTCGTGTACGACGAGCCGAAGTTGCCGGGGAAGTTCCCGATCGGCACGCTCGCCCGGTAGATGTTGCCGTTGTCACCGGCGAAGAACAGGTACATGTTCTGTCCGTCAGCGATCAGGGTCTGGTCGATCGGGCCGGTGCGGGAGTTGGGGATGCTGCCGGTGAACAGCGGCTGCGGCGCCGACCAGCCGTTGGGGTTGGTGGGGTCGCTCGACGTCCGGTAGATGAAGGGCCACGCACCCCACTGGTACGCCAGCACCCAGATGTTCTTGGGCGCGAAGTAGAACAGCGTAGGGGCCACCGCGGCCGGGCTCATTCCGGTCTGGCCGGCCGACGCCATGTCGGACCAGTTGGTGAAGGGCCTGAACATCATCGAGCCGTACGACGATCCCGACACGTTCGACGCGTAGACCAGGTGCTTGCCGTTGTACATCACGTCGGTGAGGTCCTTCACCGCGGTCCACCCGTTCGCCGGCTGCGCCAACGCACCCGTCGACGTCCAGCGGTACCTCGATGGAAGAGCACACGTCCCGCCCGTCGACGGGGCCGTTGTCGGGCCCGGTGTCCCGGACGGGCCGGTCCACTTCTGGTTGGTGCCGGACCAACAGGAGTACAGCTGGATCTTGGTGCCCTTGGCGGTGGCCGCGCCGACGGCGTCGAGGCACAGCCGGGACTGGACGCCGGCGATCGAGCCGTTGGCGTTGAAGTTCCACTGCTGGCCGGCGCCGCCGTCGCAGTCCCGGATCACCACCGCGGTGCCGTTGGCGGTGCCGTTGCCCATGGCGTCCAGGCACTTGTTGCCGTAGATCACCAGCTGCTTGCTTGAGGTGTACGTCCAGCGCTGGTTGCTCTGTCCGTTGCAGTCCCACAGCTGCGCCTGGGTGCCGTTTGCGGTGGCGGAGCCGTTGATGTCGATACAACGACCGGAGGGGACGCCCTTGATCGCCCCGGTACCGGACCCGGCGGTGGCACCGGAAGCGGCCTTGAGGGCGTTCACGACGGCGGTGTAGGCGGCTTTGGGGTTGCCGTTGTTGTCGAACAGCAGGGGGCTCTCGCCCCGGCGCCAGGAGTCGCTGTCACGTATGCCCCACACCGTGATGCCGGTGCACCGGGAGACGGACAGGCAGGCGTTGACCGTGTTGGTGTAGTGGGTGGCCGACGCCTGGGCGATGTCCAGTTCGGTGATCTGGACGTCAACGCCCAGGTCGGCGAAGTTGGACAGGGTGCTCCGGAAGCTGGACGGGGGACCGCCGGTGCCGAAATGGCTCTGGAAGCCGACGCAGTCGATGGGCACGCCGCGGGACTTGAAGTCCTTGACCATGGTGTAGACGCCTTGGGTCTTCGCGTCCGACCAGTTCTCGATGTTGTAGTCGTTGTAGCAGAGCTTGGCCGAGGAGTCGGCGGCCCGGGCGGTGCGGAACGCTTCCTCGATGAACCCGTTGCCCAGCACGTTCTGGAACACCGAACTGCGGTGCTGGGTGGAGCCGTCGGCGAACGCCTCGTTGACCACGTCCCAGGCGTAGATCCTGCCCTTGTAACGGGTCATCTCGGTGGTGATGTGGTTGTTCATCACGCTGCGCAGGGTGTCCGCGTCGTCGATGGAGCTGACCCACGACGGGAGCTGTGAGTGCCAGACCGTGGTGTGGCCGCGCATGCGCTGACCGTGTGCCGTGGCATGGTTGACGATCTGGTCGGCGGCGCCGAAGTCGAAAGTGCCGCGGGACGGTTCGATGGCGTCCCACTTCATCTCGTTCTCCGGGGTGATCATGTTGAACTCCCGGTCCGAGATCGCGGCGTACGTCGAGTCGCCGAGCCTCCCGGCGGCCACAGCGGTGCCGAAGTACCTGCCGGACGGGGCCGCCTGCGTGCCCAGGTTCGCGGCTCCGGCGGAGCTGGGGAGGAGCGTCACGACACCAGCCACCAGTGCCGCGGCTGACAGTCCTATCGTCAATGTCCGGCGACGCCGACCGCGTCGGTGCAAGCCCTTCACGATTCTCCTCGGGGGTTGCGGGTCGCCCTCGGCGCCGTGGTCGTACGCGGATCGGCCGGCACGGCCTGATCCGCCGCGGGACGGGCGCGGTGCGGGACGTGGCGCCGTTCCTGCCCGCCGGTCGCCCGGCGTTCGTGGGTGTGTCGTGTCATCGGAAGGCTTTCTTCAGGAGAAACGTCAACGGGGGAGCCGGGAAACCCTGCCGCCGCCGGCACGTCAGGTAGGCGGCGGGAAGGGGCCCCACGAATTGGAGGCTTTCGAACCCGCGGTCTCGTAACGAAAAATTCGCGCCGCCCGGGCGATCGCTCAGTGATGCATCTCGCAGGCGAAAAACGTTATGGCAAGCCCTGCGGTCTGGTCGTCCTTACCGAAGGGGCGCGATGCCCTGGGGACCCCGTGGTACGCGATCGTGGTGGAGGATCACCGGCCGTCGCAGCGGCGCGACCCGGTCTCACCTACTCAAGGAGCGGTCGCCCAGGGCCTGCGCACGCTGAAGGAGGCCTGATCGGCGAAGGCCCGAGTGCCGTCGGACCCATCGAGCCAGATGCCACCGTCGCGGTGGCGGAGGACTGATCCGGGATAGTTGTGAGCGTGCAGGGTCACCGACCCGGCGACCGCCCCCGGGAGCGGACAGAAGGTGGCGTCTTCACGGAACAGTTCGCTGTCGTCGTTGCCGCTCAGCCGCAGTCGCAGGTTGCGATGACGCAGGTAGCGGCCGTCGGCTGCACGGAAGGTGACGCACCGTGTGTCGGCAAGCCCCCGGATGACCGTGAAGGTGACCCGCTGCCGTGTCTGCGCGCTGCTGGATTCCGAGACGCGGCCGAGCGTCGCGAAGTCTTCGGCATACGTCAGGTACAGGGCGGGGTCGTCCACGGACTGCAGCGACTGTGCGCCCAGCGGAACAGTGCCTGCGACGGCGGACGGGCTCACGGGGGACGGCCCGGCCGAGATAGTGGTGCTCGACGGAGTAGGCGTGGGGTTGCCGGCCGTGGGAGCGGCGATGACACCCGGCTCCCGGTGCGCCGGTTCGGGCCAGGTCGCGTAGGTGGCCGCCCCGGCGATGAGCGCCGCGCCGGCGGCGAGACCCACCAGCGGGTGAGCGGTGGTCATCGCGTGGAGTTTGCCGATGAGCGAGCTGTGCAGACTGCTTCCACCCGTCGCCGTACCGAAGGCGACGGGTGCTGTGGCCAGTCCGGCGGCGTTCGCGGCCGTACCCGACAGCAAACCCTTGGCGGCCAGCGCGGCGATGAGTGCGGCCGGGATGGCCAGCGGCGCGAGGTTGAGGAGCAGCAGTTCGGCGGGAATCCGTTGTGCCGTCGTCGCCGTGCAGACCGGGCAGCCGCGGGTGTGCCGCGCGATCCGTTTGCGCCACACCGATGCGGGGAGGCCGTCCCAGCCGACGACCGTCTCGTCCAACTCCGGACAGCGCGGGTCGGTCCCCAGCGCGGCGACGATCGTCCGGCTCAGTTCCAGCTGCTCGCGCATGCGTTGTAGGCGTACTCCGACGTGGGCGACAGTGAGCCCCGTCGCGGCGGCGATGTCATCACGGCTCAGCGAGCCGGCGCATTCCTGCCACCACAGCGACAGCAGCACCCGATGGTCCGGATCGAGCCACCGGCAGGCTTCGACGACCCGAAGGCGCTCGTCCGACACGTGCAGACGCAGGAGCGTCACGTCTTCAGGTGCGGCGCCGGAGTCGGGGACATGCATTGCCTCGTCGATGACCGTGGTCCGGCC
This sequence comes from Streptomyces sp. NPDC051578, assembly GCF_044454045.1. NCBI lineage: Bacteria > Bacillati > Actinomycetota > Actinomycetes > Kitasatosporales > Streptomycetaceae > Streptomyces > Streptomyces sp. NPDC051578. The sequence goes on along the minus strand of NZ_JBITDH010000011.1, from coordinate 105,986 downwards.
GGCGAAAACGCGTTGCCGGTGCCAGTAGGTGTTGACCTGGCGGAGCGTGATCGACACCAGCCAGGAACGGAAGCTTTCGGGAGCACGCAGGGCAGGCAGGTCGCGCACCATGCGCAGCAGGGTTTCCTGGACGACGTCGTCGACATCGGCATGCCGGCCCAGCGCTCGCCCGACGATGTTGTAGAGCAACGGCAGGTATGCGGCGGTCAGCTTCTCGCGGGCCCGGTCGTCACCGGCCTGCGCGGCGACAACCCACCCCGCGTGGTCCGCATCCATGAGCCCCATTCCCACCTCCCTCGGGCCGGCGATCCGCCGAATACGGCGCCGCGCCCTTGCCCGGATATGCAACCGTGTTTGACCGGCTGACAACCAGTCAGGAGAAAGTACCTCTGAGCTGCGCGGATTCCAGTGTCCAGGTCGGATCCGCTGCAAGAACAGGTGCACCTCCGCGGTGAGCGAGCGTACAGGGCGGGACCAGCGGCCTCCGTGGCCGCCGTCGTAGGAGGACTTCGTCAGGCGGCAACCTTTCGCGGATCCGTGGCGACTGAGGGGTGACACGAAGACGATCACGTCCACGGACCGTCCGATCACACCGCCGCATGCCGCTGCGCACCGCTGACCGAGCGGGTGCGCGCAAGGCAGGGCCGAAGCAAGGAGCTCCCATGAACGAGACGGATCCCGCCGGGCGCGGTCACGGTCGGCGCACGGGCGCGGGCGGTGCCGAGCGGCGTACGCGGGGACGCCATCGCCGGCGTTGGACGAGGTGGGGTCTGGCGCTGGGCGTGCCCGGTGTACTCGGCCCTTACCTGCTGTTCGTGCAGGCCGACTCGGAGGCCGCGACGCCGGATTCCGGCGCCTACTACGAGTTGGTATCGGTACGCAGCGACAAGGTGCTGGACGTGCCCGGGGCGGACACGTCGGACGGTGCCTGGACACGGCAGCAGAGCCGCGTGGCCGGTGCCGCGAGTCAGCAATGGCGGCTGAGGCCCACGGGGGACGGCTACTACGCGCTGGAGAACCGCAGCAGCAAGAAGGTCCTCGGAGTGCGGGATGCTTCCGGGCAGCCGGCGGCCGCCGTCGAGCAGCAGACCGACCACGGTGGTGCCGCGCAGCAGTGGAGGATCGAGGACGTCGGCGGCACGGCGGTGAAACTCGTCTCCCGGAGCAGCGGCATGGTGCTGGACGTGTGGGGCGGCTCCACCGACGAAGGGGTGCCGCTCATCCAATACATCGACAGGGGAAGCACCAACCAGCAGTGGAGGCTGGTGAAGGTATCCGGCCCAGGGGGGTACGTCTGGCACAACGCGCAGATCGTCGGTGGTGGGTTCGTCACCGGGCTGGTCTTCAACCCCGCCCGCAAGGACCTGCTGTACGCACGGACCGACATCGGCGGCGCCTACCGTTGGGACGCGACCGCCGCCCGGTGGACCTCCTTGACCGACTGGATCGGCGGAGCCGACTGGAACCTGCTGGGGACCGAGAGTTTGGCGACCGACCCGGTCGACCCGAACCGCCTGTACCTCGCCAGCGGCACCTACACCAACGACTGGGCGGGCAGCGGAGCGATCCTCCGCTCCACCGACCAGGGCAGGACGTTCCAGCGCACCGACCTGCCGTTCAAACTGGGCGGGAACGAGGACGGCCGGTCCATGGGCGAGCGGCTGGTGGTGGATCCGTCCGACCACGGCACGCTCTACCTGGGTACCCGCAAGAACGGGCTGTGGCGCAGCACCGACTACGGCCTGACCTGGAACCAGGTCGCCGGCTTCCCCGTGAAGGACGGTGCGAGCAGCGGAGTGGGCCTCTCCTTCGTGACCTTCGGCCCGTCCGGCAGCCGGACGATCTACGTCGGGGTGGCCGACAAGACCACCTCGCTGTATCGCTCCACCGACGGCGGCAGCACCTGGCAGGCCGTGCCCGGCCAGCCGACGGGGCAGCTGCCGCAGCACGGTGTGCTGTCCGGCGACGGTTCGCTGTACCTGACGTACACCAACGCGCCGGGCCCGAACGGAGTGACGGCTGGTTCGGTGTGGAAGTACACGCCGACCAGCGGGGGTTGGAAGAACATCTCGCCGTCCAGCGGCGGGTTCGGCTTCGCCGGCCTGGCGGTCGATCCGCAGCGCCCCTCCACGGTCATGGTCACCACCCTGGACCGCTGGTGGCCCTCTGACGAGATCTACCGGTCGGCCGACGGCGGCGCCTCCTGGAAGGCACTCGGCGCGACTTCGGTGCGGGACGACTCCGCAGCGCCCTACGTCGGCACCGGTATCGGTCACTGGATGGGAGCTCTGGCCATCGACCCCTTCGATTCCGGGCACGTGCTGTACGGCACCGGATCGGGGATGTGGGGCAGCCGCGACGTGACCGCGGCGGACAGCGGGCGGGCGACGCACTGGACGATCCCGGCCGAGGGCCTGGAGGAGACCGCGACTCTCGGACTGATCAAGCCCCCCGGTCTTCCCCTGATCAGTGCGCTCGGCGATGTCGGCGGGTTCCGGCACGAGGATCTGACAAAGGTCCCCTCCAAGGCGCTCTCCCGACCGTTGTTCACCAACACCACGGGAGTCGACTTCGCACAGTCGAATCCGCACTTCATGGTGCGGGTCGGTCTCGGCGGCGAGCAGCACGGCGCCTATTCGACCGACGGGGGAGCCGACTGGGCACCCTTCGCCGCGGCCCCGGTGCGCGACGCGGGCGGCGGTTCCGCGGCCGTCTCGGCGGACGGCGCCGTCGTGGTGTGGACCCCCGCGGGCCAGGTTCCGTTCTACTCGGCCAACCGGGGCTCGGCCTGGGCGGCGGTCTCAGGTCTGCCCAAGGACACGCCCGTGGTGGCCGACCGTTCGGCGCCGGACACCTTCTACGCCCTCAGCGGCGGCACCCTGTACGCCAGCACCGACGGCGGGAAGCACTTCGGCGCCCGGGCCACCGGCCTGGGCACCGGGCAGCTCAAGGCGGTTCCGGGCATCGCCGGTGACCTGTGGATCGCCGGTGGGGGCAACGGACTCCTGCACTCCACCAACGGTGGGAAGAGCTTCGGCAAGCTCGGCGGCGTGGAGCAGGCGACCGCCGTCGGCTTCGGCAAGCCGGCCCCGGGTGCCGGGTACCAGGCGCTCTACCTCAGCGGGCAGGTGAAGGGCGTCGCCGGGCTGTTCCGTTCCACCGACGGCGGCTCGGCCTGGGTCCGGATCAACGATGACCAGCACCAGTTCGGTGGCAGCGCCATCAACGTCATCAGTGGTGACCCCGACGCCTACGGGCGGGTCTACCTGGGCGGCTACGGTCGTGGCGTGGTGTACGGCGACCTGTCCTGATCGCCTCGGTCCGTGGGCGTGCGGCGGTCAGCGCCGTTCCACCCACGGGCCGGGGAGGCGGCCGTACGCGGGTACCGGAGTGCGGGCCCGGTGGGGTGGATAGCGGAGGTCCCTCGGCCGCCCGGACCTGACCGAGCACACCGGCGCCCCGTCCGGAACCACCGGCGGAGCCGGCCCTGATGCCGGCGCCAGCGGGCGGACCCGCGGCCGGAGGCCGGTCAGCGGAGCCGCGTGGGACCGCGAGGCGTCGACGGTCAAGGTCCCGTCCGTCCGTCGGCGGACGGGACTCGCCTCTCAGACGGCGCCGGTTTGCGCGACCTCCGCGACGTCGGCCACCTCGGCAGCGGCAGGTCGCGGCTTGCGGACGAGCGGGACCGTCGCGCACGCGGCGAGCAGGGACGCGACGGCGACCGCGTACCAGCCGTGCCGGAACGCGGTGACAGCGTGTCCGGGGGCCGGGGTGCCGAGGATGCCGACCAGGATCGCGACGCCGAGGACCGCGCCGAGCTGGCGGCCCATCGAGGTGACGGCCGAGCCGGTGGCGAAGCGGGCCGGCGGCAGGGCCGCCGCCGACGCCCCGGTCAGCACCGGGAGCGTCATGCCGACGCCGAGGCCGGTCAGCATCATGCCGGGCAGGAGCGAGGTCGCGTAGGCCGAGCCGGTGTCGAGCGTCGCGGCCCACCACAGGGTGCCGGTCGCGAACAGGAAGGTTCCCGCCAGCGCGATGCGGCCCGCACCGAATCTGGCAACGGCGGGCCCGATCCCCAACGCGACCGGCGGCACCAGCAAGGGACCCGGCGCGATGGCGAAACCGGTGCGCAGTGCCGAGTAGCCCCACTCGCCCTGGCACCACAGCACCGCGCCGAGCAGCATTCCGGCGAACGCGACGGTGAAGAGCGTCAGGGCGGCCGCCGCGGAAGCGAACGCCGGAACCCGGAGCAGCGGCAGCTCGACGATCGGCTCGGGATGGCGGGCCGAGCGCAGGACGAACCAGACGCCGAGCAGCACCGCGGCGGCCAGGCCGCCGAGGGTGCCGGGGCTCGTCCAGCCCCAGTCAGGCGCCTTGACCAGGCCGAGCGCGAGCGTTGCGATGGATCCGGTAAGGAGGACGGCGCCGAACAGGTCGGGCAGCGGAGCCTTCGCCGCCCCGGCGCGTGCGGGCGACGGCAGGACCTTGACGCCGAGCGCGAAGGCCGCGACCCCCACCGGCACGTTGACGATGAACACCCAGCGCCATCCGGCCTCGACCAGCAACCCTCCGGCCACCGGCCCGAGCCCGGCGGCGATCCCGCCGATCGACGCCCAGGCCCGCACCGCCCCGGCGCGCCTCTCGGGCGCCGTCGTGTCGAGCAGCAGCGCGAGCGACGTCGGCATCAGCAGGGCGGCGCCGGCGGCTTGCACGAGCCGTGCCGCGACCAGCGTCCCGACGTCGGCAGCGAGTGCGCATCCGACCGAGGCGAGGGTGAACACCGCCAAGCCGGTCAGGAAGACCGGCTTGTGGCCGGAGCGGTCGGCGACGCGGCCGGCGACTACGAGGAGTGCCGCGAAGACGATCGCGTAGCCGTTGAGGACCCAGGAGAGGGAGCCGAGGCCGCTGCCGCCGAACGAGCGGCCGATCGCCGGGAGGGCCACGTTGACGATGAAGAGGTCGAGGTTCGACATGAAGACCGCGGCCGCGACGGTCGCGAGCACGGCTCGGGATGCTCGGGACGGCCCGTGTGGGTTTGAAATTCCAACTATCATGGGCCGGAGGCTAGCCGCGTGAGTTTGAAAACACAACGGACCCGGGGGATGATGGAGACGTGACCTCGAACGCGAAGCAGGGCGAGAACGCGGTTCCGCACCCCGAAGTACCCGGCCGGCCGTGCTCCGTGGCCGCCGCGCTGCAACTCGTCGGCGAACGCTGGGCCCTCCTGGCCATCCGGGAGATCTTCTACGGCAACCGGCGCTTCGACCGGATCGTCCGCAACACCGGCGCCCCCCGCGACCGCCTCGCCGCCAGACTGCGCGCACTGGATGAGGCGGGCGTCGTCGAGCGCCGCGCCTACAGCGAGCGCCCGTTGCGCTTCGAGTACCACCTCACGGAGGCCGGCCGGGACCTCGCACCGGTGATGCGCGCGCTGCTGGCCTGGGGTGATCGCTGGGCGGTGGACACCCCGCCGGTCGCCTTCCGCCACCGTGGCGGGCCCGGCTCCGAGCACGACGCCGAGCACGACCTCGACCTGACGTCGACGTGCCGGACCTGCGGTGAGGAGGTCGGGTCGGGCGGTCTCACGATCGACGTGCGGGCACCCGGATGGGATCAGGCCGGGCCGATCGAGGACTCCTGAACCCGACAGCGATCAGGAGCGAAGCCCTGCGGACGCATCGTTCCCCATGGGGAGCCGGGACCGTTCCGCGCTCGATCCCGTGGGCGCCGGCGATAGGAGCCGTTGTCCGGTTCGCGGCCGGCGAGGCGGCCGAGCAGGTCCTCCGGACGGTCCAGGCCGTCCACCTCATCCCGGCGGTTACCTCTTCTTCTCCCCGCCCTTCCCCTTGTCCTTCTTCCCTTTGCTTTCCTTGTTTCCGGCCTGCTGCTCCATGTTCTTGGCCGCCGGCCCGTGACCCGTTTGACGGGGTTCGTCGGGCGTCGAGGCGGCAGCATCGGCAGCGGATGCCCGGTTCCGGTCCTCGGCGACCAGGGTCTCGGTGCCCGGGGTGGTGGCGGCCGGGCTCGTGGCCCCGGGTCCGGAAGGAGCGGGCGGCGGTGTGGGTGTGAGCGACGGACGCGCGGCCGCCCGGGGAGTCGTCGGTGGGCTGTCGGAGGGCGCGTGGGAGGAGTCGGTCGCCCCTACCAGGAGCACGGACGCGCCGATAACGCTCGCGGCCATCACGACGACTCCCGCGGTACGGCGGGACGGGCGGCGCGAGTGCTTCCCCGGACCGTAGTCGCGCGGAAGGCGGCTGAGCGGGACGGGGGCGCGGTGCGTGCCCGATGCCGACTTCGCCGGAACGGCGACGGAAACCGGATGCAACGCGACGCCCGGGGGCGGCTTTCGCACCGCCCCGAGGCTTTGCAGGGTCAGGTGTACGCGCGCGGCGTCCGGCCGTGCCCGCGGGTCCGGATCGGTCATCGCCGTCAGCAGCCTCCCCAGATCGCCGGGTATCCGCTCGGGTACCTCAGGGGAACGCAACAGCGGGGCGACGCCGAGTTCGGCGGGCGTGCCCACGTACTCGCGGACACCGGTGAGCGCTTCCAGCAGCGTCAGGCCGAGGGCGTAGATGTCGCTCGCCATGCCCGCCCCCTGGCCGCGGAGCTGCTCGGGAGCCATGTAGGCGAGGGTTCCGACGAGCGTTTGCGGTGCGCTGCGGGAATGGTCGTCGACGGCACGGGCGAGCCCGAAGTCGGCCAGGAAGGGTGAGCCGTCGTCACTGAGCAGGACGTTGGACGGCTTGATGTCGTGGTGGATGATGCCGTGCGCATGGACGTGGTCAAGGGCCGACGCGATCTCGGTACCGAGCCGGATGACGTGTACGGGGCTCAGAGGACCGGCGTCCATACGGGTGCGCAGGGTCATGCCGGGTATCAACTCCGTCACCATGTAGGCCCCTTGTCCGTGACGGCCGATGTCGTACACGGTGACGAGGGCGCGGTGCGAGAGCCGGGCCAGCGTCTGAGCCTCGTCACAGAAGTCATCGGCGGTGACGGTGTCGGCCCCGGGGCGGAACAGCTTGACCGCCACCTCTCGTTCCAGGACCTGGTCGACACCGCGGAACACGTCCGCCGTCCCGCCCGAACCGATGAGGGCCCGAAGCCGGTAGCGGCCTCCCAGCAGGGAGCCGAGTGGGGTCTGCGCTGTGTGGGCCGAACCCGGTCGCGCCGACATGCGGGACCTCCTCTACTCGCCGCCAATACGCCGCGCCTACCCCACGGACGACGGGCTACGCGGTCTGGCGATACCGGCGAACGGCAGCTCGTGCCGGGCGGGCGACTCCCCGGGCTTCGCCCGAGGGAGGGGCGACGCGGTCGGCCGGGACCTCGTCGCGGCCTCCTGAGCCTGACAAAACGGACGGTTCACCGCCGGGCTTCCGGGCTGATGCGGATGGTACTGGGAGGCGTGTGGGTGTTCGGGGGGACGCACGTCAGAGTGGTGAACGGGGCGGGATGGCGAGTGGCGGCGTTGTAGGGGTGACGTGGTTTTTCTAGTGAGACGAGGAGTCTCCTGTGCCCTCTGCGGTGTCACCTGAAGTCGAGTCCCTGCTGCGGCGGACGCTCGGAGAGCGCCGGATCGGGCTGGTGGCCTGGCGGCTGCTCGTGCTGCAGATCGCGCATCCCGTCGTCGCGGCCGGAATGGACCGGTACTCCACCTACCGCGCGCACCCCTGGCGGCGGATCGAGCACACCATGGAGAGCGGGAGTCGGTTGTTCTTCGCCGGGCCCGAAGAGCGGCTGTTGGAAGTGGCGCGGCTGGCCCGGACGCACCGCCGGATCCGTGGGACGGACGCGGCCGGACGGGCGTACTCCGCCGAGGACCCCGAGGTGCGCGCCTGGGTGATGGTGACGCTGTACGAGGCCATGACCGCCATGCGCGAGCTGAGTGGCGATCCGCTGTCGGCGCGGGAGCTCGACGTCCTGTACGGCGAGTTCCTGGAGGTCTGCGGGGCGCTGGGAATTCCCCGCGCAGCGGTCCCGGCGAGCGCCGCGGAGGTGGCCGCGTACGTCGATCGGCATGTGCGGGAGGTGCTGGAGTACGGCGACGAGGTCCGCCACCTGCTCTACGAGATGCTGCGCGAGGCGCCCGTACCGCGGCGGCTGGCAGGGCTGGGGCCCGCGTGGCCGGTGGTGCGGGCGGCGATCGCGTGGACGCTGACCACCCTGACCGTCAGCGATCTGCCGCCGGCCTGGCACGAGCGGTTCGGGACGTCCCGCGGGCGTGCGGGCGCCGTACTGTCGTGGACGCTGCACCACGGACTGCGTCACGCCATGAACCTCGCCCCGGACCGCGTGCGCTACCGCCACCGGTCCGAGGCCGGCGGCGCACCGCCCGCGCGCGTGCCGCGGCCGAGGGGCGTCGACTCCCGTCCGGCCCGTCTGGAGACCTTCTTCCGCCAGGTGCTCGACCAGACCGGCAACGGCCGGGTCGACTCCGCCGACCTCCAGGCCATGGTCCACACCATGTGCTGGCGGCTCGAACTGCCCGTGGAGCGGGAAGACGCCGTGTACGCCGCGTTCGAGGGCTGGTGGCAGCAGTTGCGCCAGAGCTCTGACGCCGACGGGGACGGCGCTGTGACGTGTGCGGAGTTCGTCCGCGCGATGCTGGCCGGGGTGGACGAGGACCCCGGGTACCTGGAGAGGGGGTTGGTACCCGCGGTGCGGGCGCTTTTCCGGGCGGCCGATACCGACGGGAGCGGGTACCTGGGTCCGGACGAGTACCGGGTGCTGTTCGGCGGCCCGCGAGTGCACCCGGCCGAACTCAACGACGGCTTCCGGGAATTGGACGCCGACGGGGACGGGCGGATCGACGAGGAGGAGTTCGTCGCCGCGTTCGCCCAGTTCTTCACCGCGCGCAGCGAGGCAGTCGCCGGTACGGCGCTGCTGGGACGAGCCTGAGCGGGGGAGCCGGGCGGCGGGCTTACGGGCCCGCCCGCCCGGCTCCGGCGGCACGAGGCGCCCGGCGCGCACCCACAGACCTGAGGCTCCTCGGACGCGGTGCCCTATGACCGTCCCTTCGGACCGTGGTCGGGCATGATCGTGCCACGCGAGCCCGCTCGGCCGGGAACGTCCACCAGGGGCGGTTCGCCCCAGTCGGCGGTCAGGGCCGCGCGCAGTGCGGTGGCAGGGCCGGCGCCGATGCGCTCGGCCAGAACCTCCTCGATCACGGAGATCGCGGCCAACGCACGCCGGTGCACGCGACCGCCTTCGGCGGTGACGCGGACCAGGGTGCTACGGGCCGAGGCGGGGTCGGGCACCTGCTCCAGCAGCCCCATTCCGATCAGGCTGTGCACGGCTTGGTGGGCCGTTTGCCGGGTGACGCCGACCCGGCGGGCGAGTTCGGCGATGGAGGTGCCCTCGTCGTCGAGTACGGCGAAGACGGCGGCCTGGGCGGCCGTCACCGGCTGTTCGCCCGCGGCCCGCATGGCGGTGAGCAGCGCGTCCTCGCACCAGCGCCTGGCCCGGGTGAGCAACTGGGGGAGGTTCGGGGCGGACTCGCTCATGGCTCCTCTGACAGTGGGGGGCTTGAGCATAGCGATCCGAAGGACCACCCCCGAAGTGTCAGGTAGCCTGACGATAGACATCGCTTCCCGCACCTCCGGAGGTTTCCCGTGACGGTGGAGTTCACCACCCGTTACCGCTCGCGCTCGCACATCCCCGCAGAGCCGGGCGTGCCCTACTTCATAGAGAAGGGCCTGGGCGACCGCGCCCACCTGATCACCGACCTGGTCACCGTCTACGCCGGCGGCGAGCAGACGGAGAACAGCTTCAACTTCTTCACCGTCGAAGGCCCCAAGGGCGAAATCATCCCCACCCACACCCACGCGGACACGTACGAGGTCTTCTACGTCACCGACGGCGCGGTACGCCTCTTCGTCGAGGACCTCGAAGGCCAACAGCACGAAAAGCTCCTGACCAACGGCGACTTCGGCTTCGTTCCGAAGAACTGCCCGCATGCCTACCGCATCGAGCGCCACCACAGCCGCGTCGTCGGCGTGGCTGCCGGTCCCGGCATCACCTTCGAGCGGTTCTTCGAGAACCTCGGTGCCCCGACCGAGGAGCTCGGCCTCCCCCACCGGCCGGCCCTGCCCACGCCCGACGCGTTCCGCGCCGCCGAAGAGGCCTTCGACGTCCGCTACCTCCCCCATCACCGCTGGCACTCCGCGAGCCGCGCGGTGAACGGCAGCCGCTGACGACGACGGTTCGACGGGCGGACCGGCCATTGCAGTGGATTCGCGACTGACGCGACTTCACCTGTCGGCGGCCCCGGGCCGAGGGCGCGGTGGACCCGATGGTCACGGCATCCATCGATGCCCACCGCATCTTCCGACGCCCCGTACGGGATGCGTGCTACTTGTCGGCGGTGAGCGTGCCGGCGGCGCCCCAGCTGTCCGTCGGGACCTCGTGGATCCATACCTGGACCGTCTCGGCCGGGATCTTGTACGCGTCCACGAAGGCGTCCGTGATCTGCTTGACGAGCTCTCGCTTCAGCTGGACGTCGCGGGGACCCTGCTGAACGGTGACGATGGGCATGGCGTAACTCCTCTTCCAGCGGCGGCTTCCCGGCCTTTGCGGGTCGCTCACCGGCGTGACCCCAGTCCACCCGATCGGTGGAGCCCGACCAAGGAGCAGACTGCGACCGCAGCAATCAGCTTTCGTGATCGCTGCTGTTGGGGAGGGTCGTGAGCGTGTTCAGGAGCGCCTGCAGACCGGCGGAGGGAGTGTCACGGCGTACTGCGAGGCCGATGGGCAGGGCCAGGCCGGGGGCCCGGAACGGGCGGAAGGCGACCCGGGGGCTGAGCAGTACGCGTGCGTGAGCCGCGTACACCACCGTCCACATCGGTAGGGGGCCGGTGCCGATGGTGGCGAGGATGTCCTGTAGTGATCCGGTGACGGGACCGGGCACCGGCTCGAAACCGGCCGAGTGGCAGGCTCCCACGACCAGGTCGACCAAGACCGGGTTGTTGCGGCGGGCCGTCAGACAGAGCTGGAGGCCGGCCAGGTCGGAGAGGGACACTTCGCTCTGGCGGGCCAGCGGATGGACCGCCGGCAGGGCTGCCACCAGGGGGTCGGCCCCCAGGTGCAGGATGCGCAACCCTGGGGCGGGCTCCAGAGAACGCACGAAGGCGGCGTCAAGGCGACCGTCCGCGACCTGCTCCAAGCGGTCGCGGAACGCGGCCGAAACCAGCTGTACCGTCGTATCGGGGGCCTGGGCGGCCAGGTGTCCGAGCACCCGGCTCAGGTGGTCACCGAGGCCGGTGCTGGTGCCGATGCGCAGGCTCGTCTGTTCGCGCACGGCGGCCCTGGCGCGTTCGGCGGCGGCGAGCACGGCGCGTGCCTCCGGCAGGAGCCGCTCTCCCGCGCCGGTGAGCCGTACGTGGCGCGGCGAGCGGTCGAAGAGGGTGGCTCCCAATGCCCTTTCCAGCCTTTGCACTTGCTGGCTGACCGCTGACTGCACGATGTGCAGTCGGTCGGCGGCGCGGCCGAAGTGCAGTTCCTCGGCGACGGTGACGAAGTAGCTCAGCTGCCGCAGTTCCATCTCCCGACTCTATCCGTGGGCCGCCGCCGAGCACTGCCGCCGACCAGCCTTCGCCATGCACCGCTCGCCGCACTGCGCCGGCTTTCCCGGCGCCGAGGTAACACGGGAGCGGCCCCTCGTGGTTGCCGATGGACACGCCCGCGTGGTCCGGAGAAGCCGGCGGCCGTCTTCGACTCGGCGGTGACCTGGGACTAGGGTGGAGGCATGACGGCTTCCCCCGAAACCCACCGGCTGCTGTACGGATGCATGGGACTGGGTGGTGACTGGGACGACACCCCCTACGGCTCGGCCGACGTGGAGCGCGCGGAAGCGGCGATCGAGGCCGCGTTGGACAGCGGCATCACTGTCTTCGACCACGCGGACATCTACCGCCACGGCAAGGCCGAGGCCGTCTTCGGAGAGGTCCTCGGCCGGGCGCAGGGCCTGCGGGAGAAGATCGTCATCCAGACCAAGTGCGGTATCCGTCTCGGTGACAGTGTCCGCCCCGGCATCTACGACCTGCGCGGGGAAACGATCCTCCGCAGGGTGCAGGAGTCCCTGGAGCGCCTGCGTACGGACGTCATCGACGTGCTCCTGCTCCACCGGCCCGACCCGCTGGCCGACCCGCAGGAGGTGGCGGCCGCACTGACGTCCCTGCACCGGCAAGGACTCGTACGCCGCTTCGGCGTCTCCAACATGGGCGCGCCCGCCATCCGGGAACTGCAGGACCACCTCGATCTCCCCCTGGTCGCCAACCAGCTGGAGATGAGCCTGGCACGAAGGGACTGGCTGGAAGCGGGCGTCCTCGTCAACACCGCCGCCGCCGCAGACAACGGATTCCCCCTCGGCACCCTGGAGTACTGCCGTAAGAACGACGTCCGCCTCCAGGCGTGGGGCGCGCTGGCCCAGGGCCGCTACACGGGGCGGCCGAGGACGCCGGACGACGAACGCACCGCACAACTGATCGCCACCCTGGCCGAGGCCAAGAACACGACGCCGGAGACGGTCCTGCTGTGGTGGCTGCAGCGGCACCCGGCACACATCGCCCCGGTGATCGGCAGCACCCACCCGGCCCGCATCCGCGCCTGCGCGGACGCCGCAGGACGTGAACCGGACCTCAGCCACGCAGAGTGGTACGAGCTGTGGCTGACCGCACGCGGAAACCCTCTTCCCTGACCGCGCCCAGCACGCTTGTGGCCCGACCCTCACTCACCACGGAGTCCGGCGGCACAGCCGGGCCCCGAGGTGTGGCATCAGGGGGATCGGGTGGAGTGTGAGAGCGGTGGTCAGGGCCTGAGCTGTCAGCCTACGAGGATGAGTGAATCGGGTGAGGAGTCCTCCGCGCTGTCGGACGGACAGGTCGTCGAACGGCTCGTGCCGGTGTGGCTGCGGGAGGCGCGGGTGCACGGTTCCCCCACAGCCGAGGAAGCCGGGAAGGACTGGGAGCACCACCGGCGTCTGTCGGGCGAGGCCGCGCGCGAGCTGGCCGACTGGGTGACGGCTCGTGTCACCGATACGGCATTCAACGAGGAGGAGGGCCCGACTCAGACGGGACCCACCCGCATCAGCGTCTCCGACAAATCGGCGGTCCACCGCTGGCTCACCGCCCAGGGGCACCGCCTCTGAGCGGTCGTCCATGCCGAACTCCAGGGCCGCTTCCCGCAAGGCCGGACACCAGGCTCCGTCACGTCCGTTCCCCTCCGGCGCGCCCGTACGGACCGGATCGCTCAGGGGATTCCGCGACGCCCGCATGGGGTGGCGCTGCGCGGGCAGACGTGCCCCACCTTCTGGAAGGAGCAGTGATGCTTGGTATCGCAGCCGCGGTCTTGTTCTTCATAAGCTTCCTCATCAACGCGGCGGAGATCTCGACGAACCACGTGTTCTCGTCCGGCAACTTCATGGTCCTCGGCCTGATGCTGCTCGCCCTCCACGTGGCCGGCGTAGGCAGCGCTTGGGCCACCCCCACCCGTGGCCGACGCCGCTGAACCTCGCAGTGGCCGCCGGAGTCGGTGACTCGGCATCAACCTGCCGGAGAGCAGGAGACAAAGGGGACCGGGGATCGGTCGTGCCCTCGGCAGACGGCGGCGCGGCCGATCAGCGGTTGTCGTAGACGCTGAGGCCGCCGTAGGCGGACAGGGCGCCGGCCAGGTCACCGGGTGCGTGCCGCAAGGTGGTGTTCAGGAAGGCGAGCGTGGTTGCGGCGACGACGTGCTGGCTCTCGGTGCGGCCCAGAGAGCCGACTACCGAGGGCACCGGCGGCAGGTACAGGGGGGCGTCCGTGAAAGTGAGGTGCGCGGCGCCCGGGATGGTGAGCCGGTAGCTCGTCGCGGTGCTGAGCCTGAGGACCTCGGTGAGGCGGGGTATGTAACGCGAGTCGGTCTGCGGGCCGATGGCTTGGGTGAGGGCGAGCGCCGGCTGGTGGAAGGGGCGCGGATCGGGGTCGCGGGGGTAGCCGTCCATATTGATGACGGCGGCGAACCGGCTGTCCTGGCGAGCTGCTTGGAGGGCTGCGCCGCCACCCAGGGAGTGGCCGGTCGCCGCGGCCCGGCCGGTGTCCAGACGTCCGGTCAGCGGGCCGGCGAGTTCACCTCGGTCCAGACAGTCCAGCTGAGTGAGGACGAAGCTGAGGTCTGCGGCCCGTATCCGCGTGGTTTCGGCAGCCCGTTTGTCGTCTTCGTCGTCGTCGCCGGTCGAGGCGATCTCGGTGTCGATCGTCCGGCCGTCGGTCAGGACGACGGCGGCGGAGTCGTAGGGGTGGTCCAGGGCGGCGACCACGTAGCCGTTGGCGGCCAGTTCCTCCGCCCAGGCGGTGTTCTGCGTGCGCACTCCGCCCAGGCCGGGGGAGAACAGCACGACGGGGAACCGTGCGGCCCCGTCGGCCACCGGGGCGTCGAAGACCGAATGGGTGTGGGCGCGCGGAACACCGTCGACCAGGAAACCGGGCAGCCCGGCGTAGTGCGCGAGGGCGTCGGAGACGGTGCGTGCCTCCTGCCGGGTGCGGCCGAGGTACTGGGCCGGCTGCGCGCCTGTGGGGCTCTTCCGCGCGGGGTACCAGAGCTGGACGACGACCGTGCGCCGGTCGTCGGGTGTGGCGGTGGCGGTCTCCGGACGGTTCGGGTCGGTCCACTGCATCACGCGGGTACCGACCGCGAAGCTGCCCGTCGGTTCGGGGAACACGGGGACGGGACAGGACCAGGCGGCCACCGGACCCATCGTGATCAGGCCGACGCAGACCGCCGATCCCGGCAACGCCAGCCACCACCGGGCCCGCCCCACCGGCCGGCCGAGCCGGCGTCGCAGCACGGCAACGACGGCGAACGGCAACACGAAGGCGGCGCCCGCCAGTACCGGGACCATCTGCCACCGCAGCCCCACCACGCTCAGCACGAGCACGGACAGCACGAGACCCGAGCCGGCCGCGACGGTGACGGTAGGGCGCGCCGCGGCAGGAAGCCAGCGCGCCGCCACCAACGCGACGGCGCCCAGCAGCACCAGGATTTCCAGGGGGGACATGTGCAGTCCCGTGATGATTTCGGTCACCCGGCCATCCTTGGCGCGGGACGACCCCCACCACATCACTCCCGGGTCGCCGTCGCGTGCAACCGAAGTCGCAGTCCGAGGCACGCCCTCTGCGACCAGAGTCGCATCGTCTGTGCGGCGGCGCCGGCCGTGCACCAGCACGTGGTCCCTTGGGGGCCGGTGGGCGAGGCGACCGGGCGGGAGTGCCGGCTACGAGGCCCCGGGTGGGGTGCCGGCTACGACGCCTCGTCCACGGCCAGGGCGGTACGTGCCAGCCCGCGCAGCCAGGCATGGGCCTGGTCGGTGTCGTAGCGCTGATGCCACGACAGGTAGACGCGTGCCGACGGGAGTTCGAGGGGGAGAGGGAGTACGACCAGGCCGAGGTCGGCGACCGCGGAGCGCGTGGTGGCTTCGGGGACGCTGATCAGCAGATCGGAGCCGCGCACGAACTCCAGCGCGGCCGCTTCGGTGGGCGCACTCGCCACTACGCGGCGGGCGAGGCCGAGCCGCCCCAGCGCGTCGTCGAGGCCATTGCCGAGGTTTCCGCGTCGCGAGACGGTGACGTGTTCGGCGGCGGCGTACCGCTTCGCGGTGAGGGTCCTGACGCGGGTGAGGGGGTGCCCCTGCCTCACGACGACGACGAGGCGGGTCTCGCCCACGCTCTCGCTACGGATGTCCGGCGCGCTCGGGGGGTTCGCGTTCGCCTCCAGGTCGACCTCGCCGCGCCGCAATCCGGGGGTGTCGATACCCGCTTCCGCGACGAAGCGCAATCGCACGCCCGGTGCCTGTCCACGTACCGCCGAGAGCAGTGCGGGGCCGCTCGCAGCGACCAGCGAATCGTGCCAGCGGAGCGTGAACGTGCGCTCCAACGTCGCCAGATCGAGTTCACGGCTCGGAGCCAACACCCCCTGGACCCGGTGCAGCAGCTCGTGCACCTGCTCCCGGACGGCGAGCGCATACGGGGTCGGGGTCATCGTGCGGCCCGTGCGCACCAGGATCTGGTCCCCGGTCGTGCGCCGGATCCTGCCCAGACTCCGGCTCATCGCGGGCGCGGTGACATGCAGGCGCGCGGCCGCCCCGGCCACGCTGCCCTCCTCCAGGAGTGCGTCCAGCGCGGTGAGCAGGTTCAAATCCAATTGCATGCGAGTAATCCTAGCCGTGCTTTACATGCAGTTGTTGTTAATCGTTGTGCTGGATACCTTCGAGGAAGAGCGCACGACGGAACGCACAGCGCGGCCGCGACCGGCTCAACACCCCTCCTCAGACTGGAGCACCACCATGTCCACAACGCTTCGGACCACCGGCCTCGCCTCCTCCGACGCCGACCTGCTCGCCCAGACCGCGGACACCGTGCGCGCGGCCGGTTCGGTGCTGCGCGAGCGCTTCGGCGAGGTGGCCGGCTACCGCACCCGCGAAGAGCTGATGAGCGCGCTCGCCACCAACGACGAATCGGTCCTCGCCATCCTGCGCCCCCGTCTCACGAGCCTGCGCCCCGATGCCGGCTGGGTGGAGGACGAGTTGGACGGCGGGGCGCTGCCGGCCGGCGAATGGTGGGTCGTGGACCCGGCCGAGGGCAACGTCAACCACCTGCACGGTCTGCCGGAGTGGGCGGTGACCGCCACCCTCGTGCGGGAGAACCAGCCGGTGCTCACCGCGGTCCACGTACCGCTGACCGGCGAGACCTACACCGCGCTCACCGGCGCAGGCGCCTACCTCGACGGCCGACCGCTGCACGTCTCCCAGACCGCGGACCTCGGCCTGAGCATCGTGGCCACCAGCCAGGCCCGGCCGGACGAGGACGAGACGGTGGTGCGGCGCATCGGCTCCTCGATCACCGCGATGCTCTTCGACGCGCTCGTCGTGCGCACCGCCGTGCCCGCGACCCTGCACCTGCTGGACGTGGCCACCGGCCGCATCGATGCCTTCTGGCAGTACGCCGGCGCCCGCGCGGACCTGCTGCCCGGGGCGCTGCTGGTCACCGAGGCGGGCGGACGGATCTCCGACGCCGAGGGGCGCCCCTGGACCCCCCTGAGCCAGAGCCTCCTGGCCGCCGCGCCCGGCGTCCACGCCGAGGCCGTCGCCACCCTCTCCCGCTGACGTCGCACCACAACCCACACGCACGGAAGGACCACATCATCATGACCACGATCGCAGTTCTCGGAAACGGCCGCGTCGGCAGCAGCCTGGCCACAGCCCTCACCCGGGCAGGGCACGAGGTAACCGTGACGGACCGCACGCCGGGCGCCGCCGCCGACGCTGCCCGCACGGCCCGGATCGTCATCAACGCCACCCCGGGGGACGGCTCGCTGGACCGGCTCGTCGCCCTGCGGGAGGAACTGCGCGGCAAGATCCTCGTCGACGTGTCCAACGCCACCGTCGACGGCCCGGACGGACTGCCCGCCCACCTGCTCTACCCCGGCTCGAGCCTCGCCGAGCAACTCCAGGAAGCGCTGCCGCAGACGCGCGTCGTCAAGACGCTCAACACCATGCTCTTCCCGGTGATGACCGCGCCCGCCGTGCTCACCCAGGCGCCCGACGCCTTCCTCTCCAGCGACGACCCGCAGGCCAAGGAGACCGTCCGTGACCTGCTCATCGACCTCGGCTGGCGCAAGGAGTGGATCGCCGATCTCGGCGGCATCCAGACCGCCCGCGCCACGGAGGCCGCGATCCTGTTCGTACCGCACGTGATGCGGTCCAACGGATTCGAGCCTTTCGCGATCTCGATCGCCCGCTGACCGGCCCACAGATTCACCGCTGTCCTCGACCGAGGGGATTTCAGCACAGGTCGCCGTGAGCGGGGGCGTGAGCAACGCCGCGAGACTACCCGCGTGCCCCCGCGCGCCCCCCTGGGAGGGATGGCCATGGGCCGGGAGACCCGTCGACCATGGGCGTCCGCTGCTCGGCGGGAACACGCGGCACCGACACTTCGGGGGAACCATGGCGAGACGCTGGCTGATCACGGGATGCTCCTCCGGGCTCGGACAGGCCCTGGCCACCGCCGCCGCGCAGGCCGGCGACGAACTGGCGGTCACCGCGCGCAAGACCGCCGACCTGGAGCAACTCGCCGCCGCCTGGCCCGGCCGCGTCATTGCGATCCCGCTCGAACTGAGGGACGCCGCCTCCTGCGAGCAGGCCGTACGCACGGCCGCCGACCGTCTGGGAGGCATCGATGTCCTCGTCAACAATGCCGGTGTCGGGCTGTTCGGCGCCGTCGAGGAGGTCTCCGACGCGGAACTGCGCGACCAACTGGAGACACTGGTCGTCGGCCCGTGGCGGCTCACCCGGCTGGTGCTGCCGCTGATGCGGGCCCAGGGCCATGGCCATGTCGTCAACGTCTCGTCCGTCGTCGGCCGGATGGCCTTCCCGGGGCTGGCGGCCTACGTCACCGGGAAGCACGCCCTCGAAGGAATGAGCCAAGCCCTTGCCATCGAGGCCGCACCACACGGCATCCGCGTGACCGTGCTCGAACCGGGCATGTTCGCCACCCGCTACGGAACCTCCATGGCCGAAGCCCACCACCGGGTCCCCGCCTACGACATCACCAACCGCGAGATGCTCGAAGGCGCCCGCGGCTTGGCGGAGAACCCGGAAACCGGTTCCCCCGAGGACTTCGCGGCCCAGGTCCTCGACATCGTCCGGGCCGACGCCACGCCCCTGCGCATCCCCATCGGCGACGACGCCTACGGCTACCTGGACGAGGACCACCGTGCCTACCTGGCCGAGTTCGCGGCTGCCCGCGCCCTCACCCAGGCCCCACCGACCACCACCTGACCCACCCACCATCCGGGACGGTCCATCACGTGCCGGAAGAGCGCGGCCGAAGCCGACCTGGGAACGATGCCGCAGGAAACCACAGCCACAGCGGGCACGGAGTGCGACGGGGATTGGGACAACTTCGTCGTCGTACTCCGACGCCTGCATTCGCTTGCGGGCGCGACGGGGTGATTCAGCGATGAGGCAGGGCGGCCCGGCAGCGGGGGCAAGGGGGTAGGGGAGGTACGAACGGCAAGATCGGTGGCGGTGCCGGCGGCAGGGGAGGCGCCGCGACCGTGTCGAACGGCAAGTCCCACGGCGCCGGCGGCCACGGCGGCGCGGGAGCGCACGGCACGTCAGGCGGGAGCGGCGGCCTGGGAGGCAAGTGGGAGCCCAACGTCGGCAACGCCAAGGGCGGCAAGTGGAAGGGCCTGGACGGCGGCTACGCACGCTCCGGTGGCAACGGCGCCAAGGGCACCAAAGGCGCGATTGGGCCGTCATCAGCACCTGGTAACGACCGTGTCCGGGAAGGCGGCGGCCATCCGGGCACGGCCACCCGGTCACAGAGGCTTCAACGGGGAAATGGATTCCCGGCAGGGGCCCTGATCGACTCATCCCGCACGGACATCAGCCGGCTAGTACTCCAGTGCGGTTTCGTGATCTATCCGCTGGCTTCGTGGGCTGAGCGTCGTCGGTAATGGCTGCGCCGGGCTGTTGCCTGGTGGCGTCTGCGCCAGTTCGACCAGTGCAGCAGTCTGGCAGGGGACACGACTGGTGGGTTGAGGACGGCGGTGAACAGATGGCGGATCTCCGGAACGGTCAGCGAGACCGGGTTGCTGCCCCGGGTGCGGTGATGTGGGTCGGCTGGCCGGTCGGGGGCGGCATCGGCGGCGACGGTGGCGAGGAAGGCCAGCGCGAGCATGGCGAGCGTGACGTGCCGGTGCCATGAGGTCCAGTTCCTCAGCTGGTAGTGATCCAGGCCGACTTGGCCTTTGGCGGCCTGGAAGCACTCTTCAACGCTCCAGCGGCTGCCGGCCACGCGGACGAGTTCGCCCAGGGGCACTGCGGCGGGTGACCAGCACAGGTAGAAGGCGAGTTCCCTTGTGGCGGGGTTGCGGCGGATCAGCAGATGACGGTGTTCGCCGGTGCCAATATGGATCCACGCCCAGTCGTAATAGCGTAGGCCCTTCGCGCCGTTGCCGGCGCTTTGCTGGTGCCAGGCTGCCTCGGGCAGGCGGTCGGCGACCGTATCCGCGCGAACCGGTGTGCGGCCGGAGTTGATCCGGACCCGGATGGAGCAGGCGACAGCCAGAACGTAGCCGGTCCCGTGAGTCTCCAGGACTGCACGAAGCTGCGGGTCCTGTCCGTATGCCTCGTCGCCAGTCACCCACGGTGCGTCCACCCCGGCGTCCAGTGCGGCGGCGATCATCTCACAGGCCAGGCGGGTTTGGTCGCGAACTGCACCGCGTCAGGTATCCCGGCCGCCTGGCGGCGCTCGGGATCGGTGCACCAGGAATGCTCAGGCAGGTAGAGCCGGCGGTCGATCAGCGCCCGCCCCCGGCTGGTTGCATAGGCGAGGAAGACACCGACCTGGCTGTTCTCGATGCGTCCGGCGGTGCCGGTGTACTGCCGCTGCACGCCCGCCGAGGACCGGCCCTTCTTCAGGAAGCCGGTCTCGTCGACGATCAGAACGCCACCATCGCCACCGAGGTGCTCGACGGCGTACGCGCGGACTTCGTCGCGGACGGAATCAGCGTCCCAGCAGGCGCTTCGCAGCAGACGCTGCATCGGTCCGGGACGTGCGTGACCAGCCCGTTCGGCCAGTCGCCAGCAGTTCTTCCGCTCGACGCCGGACAGCAGCCCGAGCAGGTACGCGCGGGCTGTCGCCTGCGGTTCCACGCGTCGGAACCGGCCCACGATCCGGGCCATGGCCTGGTCGAACAGCGCCCGCCACCGGACCGGGTCTCCGCTATGGCCAGCAGCCACCGCACGATCTTCAGGAGTCCACACAACCCCCGATGATCACGCGGTGGCCACTTTCGCTCCAGGCCGGTCCTGGGCAGTGCCGAACTCCTTGCTTCGGCCCGACGGCCCCTGATCGACACAATGAGCACATGGACAGCGAACCTCTGCGGATCCCCCTTGATCAGCTTCGGACGGCCTTCGAGCTGGCACTGCAACACATCGAAGCGTCAGCTGGCAGCGCAGTGGCACTCGAACACGACTACTTCTGGTCCATTCCGGGCGACGAACTCTACGACGTCCCGAACGAACCGAAAACGATCACCATCGGGCAGCTCTCCGAGTCGTGGCAGCACCTTGAGGACCTCCTTGCCGACCCGAACCGGGCCGTGGGCCACCACCTGGTCTGGCTCGCCGATGTTCTGCACGCGATCGGGCAGGACACCGCCCAGTAGCGACCACACGCGCGACGTGACGTGCAACTACGAAGTCACACTGGAGTACTAAGACAGCGTTTCTTATGGCGTGATCGTTCGTTGAATCGTGCATGGCGGATCTGATTGAGCGGCTGGTGCCGGATGAGTTGTGGGTGTTGTTCCGGCGGGTGGTGCCTCCGACAGAGGTGATACGTCCGCAGGGCGGCGGCCGGCGCCGGGCGGGTGACCGCGAGGCCCTGGCCGCGATCGTCTTCGTGGCGACCTCGGGCTGCACGTGGCGGCAACTGCCGCCGGTGTTCGGCCCGAGCTGGCAGACGGTCTACCGACGCTTCGCCCAATGGAGCCGGGCCCGGGTCTGGGCCCGGCTCCACCGCGTCATACTCGACGAACTCGGCGCCCGCGGGGAACTGGACTGGTCCCGGTGTGCGATCGACTCCGTCAGCCTCCGGGCGGCAAAAGGGGGCCACTGACGGGACCGAATCCGACCGACCGAGGCAAGTTGGGATCGAAGATCCACCTGATCGCCGACCGGAACGGACTACCTCTCTCGCTCGGCATCTCCGGCGCGAACATGCACGACAGCCTGGGCCTTGAACCGCTCGTGCGCGGGATCCCGCCGATCCGGTCCCGGCGAGGACCGCGTCGACGCCGACCCGGCGAGCTCCACGCAGATAAGGGCTACGACTACGACCACCTGCGGCGATGGCTCCGCAAACGCGGCATCCGCCACCGCATCGCTCGCAAGGGCATCGAGTCCTCAAAGCGGCTCGGCCGCCACCGCTGGGTCGTTGAGAGGACCGTGTCCTGGCTCGCCGGCTGCCGCCGACTCCACTGCCGCTACGAACGCAAGGCAGAACACTTCCTCGCCTTCGCTGGCATAGCAGCCGCCCTCATCTGCCACCGCCGCCTCACCAAATGAAACGACCTCTTAGACCATGTCCTACATGGCTGGTTGCCCGTTGTGCTCGTCATGGGGAGTGGACGGTGGGGATGGATCGTTCCGGACGGGCTGTGGGAGATAGCGAAGCCGTTACTACCTCCTGCTCGCGTGCGGCCGCAGGGTGGTGGGGTCGCGAACATCGATGATGAGGCGGTGTTCGCCGCGATTGTCTACGTGCTCGTCAGTGGTTGCGCCTGGCGGGCGCTGCCGCCGTGTTTCGGGGCGTCGAAGTCGACCGTGCATCGCCGGTTCCTGATCTGGTCCAGAGCCGGGGTCTGGGGCCGGCTGCACCAGAAGGTGCTCGAGCTCCTGGATGGCCACGGTCTGGTCGACCTGTCTCGGGCGGTCCTCGACTCCGCTCATGTCCGCGCTAAAAAGGGGGCGAACTTGCAGGTCCGAGCCCCATGGACCGGGGTAAGTCCGGTTCCAAGATGCATGTCCTGTCCGACGCGGCAGGACTGCCCTTACGCGTCGGACTCTCCGCGGCCAACACCCACGACAGCCTGGCCCTCAAGCCGATGTTGTCCCATTTCCACATGGGACACGAATCCCACGCAGCCGATTCCAAGCCCCAGCGCCTGCATGCCGACAAGGCATACGACATCCCTGAACTGCGGAAATGGCTCTGGGGCAAGCGCATCGGCGTCCGTATCGCACGGAAGGGCATCGAGTCCAGCGAGCGACTCGGGCGACGCAGGTGGGTCATCGAACGGACCATGTCCTGGCTCACCGGCTACCGCAGACTCAACCATCGCTACGAACGAAAACCAGGCAACTACCTGGCCTTTCTCGGCCTCGCCGCAGCCCTCTGCTGCTACAAACGGCTCCTCAAACTGACCATGTAGGACACGGTCTTAGCCCCTGGCGGCCACCGCAACCAGTCGGCGTAAGGGCGCCTTCGGTACGCAGTCCGCAGGCAGAAGCGGTCGGCCGCAGCGTTGGTCGTGAACTGCCCGTGGACTTGAGCGTAGCGGGCCAGAGGTCTCCGAGCGGGTCCCTGAGTGCTTCTGTGAATCGCTCGGTCACACCACCAAGCCGCCGCCCGCAACGACGTGGCCCAACGGTCAAATGGCCGAAACCACCACCGAGTGTGACCAAATCAGACCAGGAAGAAGCTTAAAGTTTGAACAGCACGCCGCGCCACGTCCAGCCCGCGCCGAGGACCACTTGCTGTAGGGGGATCCTCATGTCCTGGGTGGCGAACCGGAATGTTTCGACTTTATGTGGGCGGCCGTCCGCCCCCTGCTGCTTCTCCCACTGCCGATACACCTTGTGCGCCGGTCCGCGTCCGTACTGTCTGCGGGCTGCGTCGGCCGTGGGCTCCCACATCTCCTCAAGGACACGGACTTCGTGCTTTGCGGGGTTCAGGCGCATGCGGGTTTTGAGGGTCAGGTCCAACGGCAGGTGTTCGAACTCCGCTACTACGTCAGCGCGTTCCTCGGGGGTTCCTTCTCGCACGAGGAACCTGACGTTCGGGCCGTTGATGGCGAGGAGTGCGGCCCGCACCTCCGGCCACGGCAGCGCGGTGACTCCCCTGCGGGGATATTTGGTGCCGGTCAACTTGTCCGTGAAGCGACTCATGGTTACGCCCCCGCCCCGCTTCCTGGGCGCACGGTGCGCACGAATTCCTGGAATTCAGCCAGGACGGAGTCGTGCTGGTTTGCCGTGGTGGTCAAGGCCAGCCGGATCACCGCGCGCTCGTGTGAATCCGTGACGTCCTGCAGGGACAGGTAGACCTGGGACTGGATGAGGTCGCGACGTGCGTCTCGGATGCTGGCTGAGAAGGCCAGGTGCTGGGTCAGGGCCGGTCCATCCGGTGGGCCGACCTCTCGGCGGTGGGTGACCTCCACCGCCGAGTCGGCGGCGTGCCGCAGTCGCTCCACTGATGCGTCGGCGAGGTCGGCCAGCGTTTCGGCCTGCGTTGGGATGCCGCCGTCGATGGTGATGTTGGCGGCGAATCCTGCATCCGGGTGCGGATGCACTGCGGCGAAGGCCACTTCGTCGGTGGCGACAGCGTTCGGCTTGGCCGGAAGCCAGCCGTAGGGTAGGCGGAATTCGATCGGCACGGGCAGCGTCGCGGGCATTGGGAGCCCTCCTTCCATAAGGTTGTGCATCAGTCGAACCAGCCGCCAACCGCGTGGGCCGCATCGCCCAAGGCGTCGGCGGCGTCGTCGACGGCGTTGGATACCTTGTGGGGATCAATGGTAATTTCGAGTCCCACCTTGCCGCCGAGAAGTGGGGAAAGACCCGCGTCGCCGTCGATCTTCCACACGCCGGTCTTCTCGTCCTTCTTGTAGCCCCACCACGCCTCTGCGCCGGGGCCCGCCCACCCTTCGGCGTTGACACCGACGCCGATCCCGAACGCCTCAGCGCCCCCAGCGAGGGTCCCCTTGGCTCCCGCGAACCCCTTGGCGCCGATGGTGACCTCTTCCTTAGTCGCCTTGGCGGTGAC
This sequence comes from Streptomyces sp. NPDC051578, assembly GCF_044454045.1. Classification (NCBI taxonomy): domain Bacteria; kingdom Bacillati; phylum Actinomycetota; class Actinomycetes; order Kitasatosporales; family Streptomycetaceae; genus Streptomyces; species Streptomyces sp. NPDC051578. The sequence continues at coordinate 81,402 of NZ_JBITDH010000011.1, read as the reverse complement.
ACCGGCTTCGGCGCCGGCGAATCCCTCGGCCCTCACGTATTGGCCGACATAGCCGTAGTCGGCCCGGCCCTCAGCCAGTCCCCGTACTCCAGCTGATGCCTCAACTTTGGCGGAGGCGCCCTGGTCGGTGAATCCGTAGTTGGCTGTTGCTCTGCCTCCACCGTAGGAGTCGGCGATCCCGGAGAGCTTCAGGTCCCCCTCGGTCAACGTTGCGGCGACGGCGCCCACGGCCCTCGCGTCTATGACTGGGCGATTTCCTCGCCTATGCCGGCCGGCGCGGCCGCACCCTGATCGACCGCCGCCTCTACCTCCCCACGTCATGGACGGAGGACCGGGCGTTCGGCGCAGCGGTGGCAGAGGCCGTAGCGGGTGGGCAAGCGTGCCAGCGGGCCGCCGGCATCGACGACACGGTCACTTTCGACACGAAGGTGGTGATAGCCAAGGCCGCGGTTTCAGCTCACCAGCCCACAACCGGGCCTCGGCAGGGCAGCCGAAGCTGAGAGCCCCAGGATCCGGTGACGGCTCCACGCGGCCAGCGCGAGAATACATGACCACACTCCACCTGTAATGGTGGCAGCCCACGAGCCGACGGCCGTCTGTGCGGCGGCGAGAGGGAACGGCGCCAGCATGATCGTCGGCAGGATGACTGCGAGCCGGTTTCCGATGTCCAACTGTTTGTAGACGACTGTCAGGACGATCAAGGCAGTCGTAAGGGCGAGAGGGATCGCCGCCCAGTCCCACCAGGTCCAACAGAGGCCGTCTACTCCCTCGCATACCTTCTTCTCGCGATGCTCGACCCAGAAGAAGCACTGCACGACACCGTAGGCTAGAACCGCACCGGTAACAGCCGCTCCGAACACTTTTGGCATCACAGTCCGTGGCTCTGCGTGTGGGGTGTACATGCTTGGAGTCTTCTCTCATCGGTGGCCTGGGGCCTGAGTACACGTACTCAGGCCCCCCTAGTCATTTGTCTGTCACTTGCCTTGCAACGTCTGTTCCAGGGCATCCGCGTAGAGACGAGCCCCGGAGGGCTTGGGATGGAAGGACTGCATGGACGGCACCGGAAGGTCGTTGTCCGCCCGCTCCCGCCCGGTCATCACGATGCCGTGAATACTCTCGGGGCTACCGCAAATGGCCTTGGTATCGAAGTTGCTCCGCGGGTCGGAGAAGACCGCCCACGATCCAGAATCCTGAGCAGCTCCCTTCATCTCGGTGGCGAGGGTGTCGGCCAGGAGGCGCACCCAGTTGTATTCGCCGTCCTCATAGGCATTGGGAAGACAGCTATGGTCCTTCTCCACCAAATGCGGGTAGCCCATGAGGACGACCTTCGCGTTTGGCGCCTTGGCGTGGATGGCATTCAGGGTCTTGGAGATCTGCGGCCGTACTGAGTCGTGCAGCCACTTTGGCGCCCAGTCCCTCAGGAGACCCGTCGTACCGCCTGTCTTGTTACCGGTAGCGGGATCAACGTTGTCGAGCTCCGCATACCGGCACGTGGTGAGAGACAGGATCGGGACGTCGATGCACTTCGTGATGATCTCGCTGAAGCGGGCGTCGTTGCCGCCGATGCTGAGTGTCACCAGGCTGGTGTTCTGGTCCAGGTATCCGGCTTCGACCTGTGCCACCTCGCTGGACTGGCCCTTGGCGAGGATGTTGTAGGTGCGTGCTCCGGAGCACGCTATGAAGTGGTATTCCATCTCAGGGTCAAGATTGTCGGCCATGGCTCCGATCGAACCCGAGTTACCCGGAAGCTTTGCCTGCCTCGACCATGCCAGCTTGGATCGGTGACACTTGTCGATGCCTTTGTCGTTGAGCTTGTCGATGCGGTCGGTGTGGATTGGGACGGAGGACGGCCTCGAAGCACGTGTCGCCCCGGCGGAGGGGATTGCCTTCAAAACGGTGGCCACGGGCAAGATCCGCCGCACCACCGCGCGCCGGTGGGACCGGGCAGGTGTGGTGTTCCGGCCAGGCAGGAGCTCGGCAGGTTGAGAGGGGCCGGACCCGAGGGACGGTCGAGTCCAAGGTCCGGCCCGCCAGGCATCGGGTGTCCTCTACCTCTGCGTGGGCCAGGGAATGTCGGTCTCGGCCGGCTGGTCGTAGGCGACGTCGTCGACGTTCCAGCCGTACAGGGCCCTCACCTCGCCCATGAACCAGTGGGCGCCAGCGCGGGAGGATTCCAGGCTGCGCTGCGGGTCGGCCCACAACGCGCGGACCTGGTCCTGGACGCGGCCGTCGAGTTCCCAGCCGTCGAGGCGGACCCGGCCTTCGTTGTCGAGGACTAGGGGGGTGCGTCCTTCGAGCTGGTCCCACAGGTCAGTGGCCTGCTGGGCCGTCGTGCGGAAGCCGTTGTCGCCGAGGACGGTGCGGAGGAAGGCGGTGTAGAGGGCGATGGAGGGGATGGCGCTGGAGGCCTGGGTGACGGCCGCGCCGGCCACGACGGTGAACGCACGGCCCTCGTTCTCCTTGAGGAGGAGGGAGTCATTGAGGTCGCGGGCGGTCTGTTCCAGGTGTTCCTTGGCTGCGCCGATGGTGCCCTGCCGGTAGACCGGGGCAGTCACTTCCGAGCCGACGTAGGTCAGGGCAGCAGTGGTGAAGCCGGGGGCCAGGAGCCGGCGGGCGGCCAGGACGTGGACCCACACCGACCAGTCCTCGCCGCCCATCACCGCGACCGTCGCGCGGGTCTCTGTCACGGTGCCGGGTTCGATCCGCGTCCATGAGATGGCGGGCTCGCTGGCGGAGAAGTCGAGCGCGGGGGCTTCGTAGGCGGCGCCGAGCGGTTTGATAACCGAGTGGTGGACTTCTCCAGTGGCCGGGTCGGTGCGGCGGGGGGCGGCAAGGCTGTAGATGAGGTAGTCGACCGGCCCGTAATGCTCCTCCAGCAGGTCCGCGACGTGGGATTTGGCGTCGATGGAGAAGGCGTCGGTGTTCACGAAGCGGATGTCGTGCCCGTCGGCGGCGGCGAGGTCAGCGGTCGCTGCGGTGCGGTACCAACCGGCGCTGGCGGTGCGACGGCCGGTGTCGGGGGTCTCGAAGGCGACGCCGATGCCACGGATGCCGTGCTGGCGCAGTCCGGCCAGGAGCGTGGCCAGGCCGTAGCCGGCGGAGTGTCCGAGGATGAGTGCGACCGGGCGGCGACCGTCGCTGCGGGCGGGGATCGCCTCCCACATGCGGTGCACGGTTCGGGCTGCGCCGTCGGGGTGCGCGTTGACGATGAGGAACCCGCGTTGCTTGGGCTCGATCTGACGAAGGCTCACGGGGTATCCGTTTCGTCCGGGGCGAGGCGGGCGAGGAGGGAGCGCAGGTCCGCGATTGTGCGCAGGCGGCCGGTCTCCTCGTCGGGGATGATCACGGACAGTCGGGATTCGAGGGCGGCGATCAGCTCGGCGAGGGCCAGGCTGTCGATGCCGAAGTCCTGCTCCAGCCGTCCGGTATCAGGGATCGTATCCACAGGACCGCCGCAGGCATGTGACAGCGTGTCACGCAGAATGCGATCGCTCCTTGTGGGTTGCGGCATTGACAGCTCCTCGGTGCTCACGGGGCGGTCTCCTGGGGTCGTCGCAGCTGGGTGAGGAGCTGCTGTTCGGGGATGATCGGGAGCGGCTTCACGGCGGGCATGCCGGTGACCTGGCGGAATATGTCGCTGAGGAGTCCACAGGGCGCAAAAGCCGCCGCATGCCGTGGTTTGGGTGAACTCGTCCGGCACCAACCCGTGCAGCGAGGCACTGCTGGAACGCCGTGGGCGGGCGCGGTCGGTAGGGACCGTCGGCGGGTTCTTGAAGGCTCAGCGCTCGACGTTGATCGCGAGTACGGTCAGGACGTGCTGGACGTGCGTCTTCGCGAGGCCGCGGTAGCGGCACCGGCGTCCGCGGTGGCCGTCCACGAACTCCTCGATGCTGCCCTCGGCCCCCGAGCCCAGCTCGTAGAGCCGGCGCCAGTCGACCATTTCCATAAACTATGAATATAAAAGCGCTATGCTTGGAGCATGAGTCGTCAAGACACCACTCCTGGCGCGTCCGCCGCCATCGGGGCAGCCCTCTACGGCCTGGCCACCAGGGCCGCGAGACGCCTGCCTCGGGACATGAGCCTGACGTCCGCCGCCACCCTGGCCACCCTGGACCGGACCGGCCCGCGGCGCATCACCGATCTGGCCGCGGTCGAGGGCGTCACCCAGCCCGCGATGACCGCCCTGGTCCGGGTGATGGAGGAGTCCGGCCTGGTCGAGCGGCGGGGCGACGCGTCCGACAAGCGGGTCACGCTGGTGTGCCTGACCGAGGCCGGCGCCTCCTATGTCCGGACGCGGCGCCAGGCGGGCGTCCACGCGTTCGAGCGATTGATCGGCGAGCTCACCGGCGACGAGGTCGAGGCGCTGGTGGCGGCCCTTCCGGCGCTGAAGCATCTGGCAGAGCTCGAAAGCCAGGACCGCGAAGGGCCGAAGCAATGACCGGGCAGCCGGTCGGCGGGGCAGCGGCGAAGGCGTTCCCGGTGGCGCGTTCCGAGGCGCGGCTGCTGGTCCCCGCCCTGATGTTCATCGCTCTGGTCGTGGCGGCGGTCGCCAGCCTCGGGACGCCGCTCATCACCAGCGTGGCGACCTCGTTCCACGTCTCGCTCGGCAGCGCACAGTGGACGCTGACCGTCGCGCTGCTCAGCGGCGCCGTCGCCACGCCGGTCCTGGGCCGGCTCGGAGCCGGCCCGCACCGGCGGGCCACGATCCTCGCCACGCTGGCGGTCGTCGTCGCCGGCAGCGCGCTCACCGTGCTGCCGCTGCCGTTCGCGTGGCTGCTGGCCGGCAGGGCGGCCCAGGGCATCGGGCTCGGGCTGACGGCGCTGATGATGGGCGTGGCCCGGGACCACCTCCCCGAGGAGCGCAGCGCGGCCGTGATCGCCCTGATCTCGGTGGTCTCGATCATCGGGGCCGGCGTCGGCTACCCGGTGGCCGCACTGCTCGCCGAGCTCGGCGGGGTACGGGCCGCCTACGGCCTCGGCCTGGTCGTCACCGCCGCCGCCCTCCTGACCGCGTGGCGCTCCATGCCCAAAGCCCCCGAAGGCCGCTCCGCCCACGTGGACGTGGTAGGCGCGGTCGTCCTGGCCGCTGCGCTGCTCCTGGTGCTGTTCCTCGCCGGTGAACGGAATCTGTGGAGCCGGCACCTCGCCGTGGCGGCGGGCCTCGCCGTCGTCGCGGTGGTGCTGCTCTGCGTCTGGGCCGTCATCGAGCTGCGCAGCACGACGCCCCTGGTCGATGTGCGGGCGGTGCGGCACCCGGCGGTCGCTGGGGCGAACCTCGCCATGTTCGTCGGCGGGATCGGCATGTACCTCCTGCTCACGCTCATCACCCGGTACGCGCAGACGCCGCACGGCGTCGGCTACGGCTTCGGGCTGACGACCTTCGTCGCCGGGCTGGTCCTCATCCCGTTCTCGGTGCTGGGGTTCGTCGCCGGCACGCTCACGCCGCGGGTCCGGACGCGGATCGCCGACCCCCTGCTCCTGGCCGGCAGCGCCGTCGTGGTCGGTGGCGGGTTCGCCCTGTTCGCGGCGGCCCGGTCGGACCTGGCCGAACTGTTCGCGGCGATGGGCGTGCTCGGCTTCGGCGTCGGCGGCTTCTCGGCCGCGATGCCCGGCGTCATCCTGGCCGTCACCCCCAAGAGCGAGACGTCGAGCGCCATGAGCTTCAACTACGTCGTCCGCAGCGTCGGGTACTCCCTGGGCAGCGCCATCGGCGGCCTGATCCTCGCCGCGGGCACCGGCCCCGGCCACCTCTTCCCCGACGACAGCGCCTACACCTCAGCGGCGCTGGTGGGCATCGGCGCGATGGCGATCACGACCCTGACAAGCCTCGCTCTCGCCCGCCGACGCTCGTCCGAGACCAACCCGTAAGTCAGATGCACTCATCCCAACACTGGAGGTTCCATGCCCAAGGGCTACTGGGTCAGCGTCTACCGCACCATTTCAGACCCTGAGAAGCTGGCTGCCTACAACGAGTTGGCCGCTCCGGCCGTCAAAGCCGGGGGCGGGCGCGTCCTGTCCAATTTCGGTCGAGTCGTCGCCCACGAGGCCGGAATCACCGAACGCGTCGTTCTGATCGAGTTCGAAAGTTTTGAACAGGCGGTCGCGGCATACGAGAGCGAGGCATACCAGAAGGCGCTGGTGGCCCTCCCCGACGGCTTCGAGCGCGACTTCCGCATCGTCGAAGGCATCGACTGACCGAGGTTCAGTCGGATCTTCACTGAACCCTCTCAGGCCCGGTGCACGGGGAGGACGCCCGTGGAGGCGTCCTCCTGCTGTTTCGGGACGGGAGCCAGGGATGTGCAGCTCAACGTGCTCAGCTCGCGGCGGAGCCGCTGGAGCTCGTCGTCCTTGGCGGCCAAGACGGACAGGAGGAGCCGTTGTCGCTCCTTGAGCTGGGTGAGCTCGGTGTGTGTGCGGGCGAGTTTGCCGGTGAGCCGCTGGTTGAGGTCCTGCAGTCGGGTGATGCGGGCCTCGCGGGGGTCGGGCTGCTGGCCGGCTGCCCAGGCGGCTGCCCGCCGCTTCTCGAACTCGTCCTTGAGGTGGCCCCAGGTCCGGTAGAAGGAGGCGCGGGAGATGCCCGCCTCGCGGGCGAGCGTCTTGACGTCGCAGGCGCCGCCGGGCGGGATCTGCCCGGCCAGCAGTCGGTCGATGGCCGCGCGGATGCGCCGCTCGGTCTGGTCGCGTTGCTGGTGGCTTACTGATCGTTTCAGAATGAAGCGCTTGGCCAGAAGTGTTGGCTCCTGCGGCTCGCATAGGTTGGCAGGTCTCATCCGACGCACCGCCACGAGGATCAGCCCATGTACAACAGCACCAGGATCCGCCTGATAGAGCTCAGCGACGCCGCCCCGATCGCCGCGCATAGGGTGCGGGACTTCGAGACTTTCCGGCCATGGGAACCTGCCCAGCCGGCCGACTTCTTCACCCCGAAGGGTCAGGCGGAGCGGATCGACAGGCTGCTGGCCGGATACCGGGCCGGCACGGTCTGGCCGGGCGTGGTACTCGCCGACGACCAGGTGATCGGGCAGGTCACCGTCGGAGGCATCCTGCCGCAGCCCCACCTTCGCCGCGGTTCCGTCGGATACTGGATCGCCAGCGTCGCCCAGAATCAAGGGCACGCCGGGCGCGCCGTCGGGCTTGTACTCCAGGTGATGACGGACGAACTCGGGTTGCACCGCGCTGAGGCGTCCACCAATCTGGAGAATCTGCCGTCGCAACGGGTGCTACGCCGCAACGGGTTCAGCCCGTACGGCGTCGCGCACTCGTCTATCTTTCTCGACGGGAGCTGGCGGGACGGGCTGCTGTGGGAGCGGGTCCTGGGCGACTGACTGATCGTTTCACAACGAGTCCGTAGGCGGCGAAGGCATATGAGACTGCAGGCCAGTTCGAGTAGGCCCTGATGGAGGTCAGCACGTCTTTCGTAGCGGATGCGGAGTCGTTTGAACTGGTGAAGCCAGGCGAAGGCGCGCTCGACTACCCAGCGGACTTTGCCCAGTCCGGAGCCGTGGGCGGTACCACGTCGGGCGATCACGGGTTTGATGCCGCGTTTCCACAGCAGGCGGGCGTACTTGTCGAAGTCGTAACCCCGGTCTGCGTACAGTCGCCGGGGCTTGCGCCGAGGGCGTCCCCACAGGCCCCGGATCGAGGGAACCGCGTTCAGCAGGGGCAGAAGCTGGGTGACGTCGTGCCGGTTTCCGCTGGTGAGCGTGACGGCGAGCGGGGTTCCGTGCCGGTCGACGATCAGGTGGTGCTTGGAGCCGGGGCGGGCCCGGTCGACCGGTGAGGGACCGACGTGGTCCCCCCTTTGAGAGCCCGGATGTGAGAGCCGTCCACGGCACAGTCGTCCAAGTCCAGCAGGTCGGCGCGGCGCAGCTCGCCCAGCAGGGTGGCGTGCAGGCGGGGCCAGACACCGGCATCGGTCCAGTCCCGCAGTCGACGCCAGGCCGTCACACCGGAGCAGTCCACACTCTCTGCGGGAACGTCACGCCAGGCAACACCGGTCCGCAGCACATACATGACGCCAGCAAGCGCCGTTCGGTCGGGAACACGCAACCGTCCCGGATGGCGACGGCGCCGCTCGGGAGCAGGGGGCAACAGCCGAGCCACCCGCTCCCACAGGTCGTCAGGAACAAGATCAACACGCACCCCGGACACCCTGCCGACCAAGATCGCCGAGCGCAAGACCCACAGCTCAACTCATTCTGAAACGATCAGTTACTGATCTTTTCGTAAGTTCGGTGGGTGTGGTGGCCGTGTGGGTGGGAGGCTGTCGGGGTGGCTTATCGACCTTCCCCCTCGGTTGCCGGTTCCTCCCTTCCTCCGTTGTCACGGCCTCAGTTGGCGGAGGCGCGTCGTGTTCGGGCGGTCGAGTTGTTCGAGGACGGTGTTTCGAATGCGGAGATCGCGGGGGCGGTGGGAGTGTGCGGCGTTGGCGGTGGGTGTGGGAGCAAGGTGGTGCTTCGGCCTTGCGGAGACGGGCAGCCACCGGACGCCCACCCAAGCTGGACGACACCCAGGTCGAGACGATCCGGGCCGCGTTGGAGCAAGGTGCCCAGGCTCATGGTTTCGAGGCCGACCTGTGGACCCTGGAACGAGTCGGTGAGGTCGTCACCCGGGCAACGGGGGTGGTGTTGTCGAGGGCGTCGGTGTGGCGGCTGTTGACCGGCCGGCTCGGATGGAGCCTGCAACGGCCCGAGCGGCGGGCGGTCGAGCGGGACGAGTCGGAGATCGCCCGTTGGATCGCTCACGAGTGGCCGCGCATCAAAAAGGGGCCATGAACACACGTGCCTGGATCGTGTTCCTCGACGAATCAGGCGTCTCCCTGCTGCCTCAGATCCGCCGCACCTACTCGCCCCGAGGTCGGACGCCGCTGTTGCGGCACCGGCTGAACTGGAAGCGCGCGTCGATGGCCGGGGCCTTGGGATACCACTCCACCGACCCCGATCGAGGGGCCCGCCTGTGCTTCCACCTCAAGCCCGGCAGCTACGACACCGCCGCCCTCATCGAGGTCCTGGAGCAGATGAAGCCGTTCTACCGCGGCGAGCGAGTGGTCCTGGTCTGGGACGGCCTGTCCGCCCACTGGAGCCGGGCGATGCGGGCCTGGGTCGCCGAACAGGACTGGCTCACTCTGGAACGATTACCCGCCTACGCTCCCGAGCTGAACCCGGTGGAACTGCTGTGGTCCTCGCTCAAGAAACGGGAACTCGCCAACCTCGCCGGAGACCATCTCGCCGATGTCGCCGACGCCACCGAGCAAGGCATCCACCGCATCAACACCAACCCCCGACTGCCATGGTCGTTCCTCGCCCACACCGGCCTGACCATCCACCCACCACACCCACTGAACTTACGAAAAGATCAGTAGGGGGTCAGATCACAGGAGGCCGGCCGAGTTGGGTCATACGCCACACTGTCCGCCATCGCATGGGACGGCGCGGCGGGCACGTGGTTCGCATGCCCTCGAAGAACCCGGCCCACCAGGCTTTCAGCCCTGCCATCGGGGGCCGCTGGGCCAGGGTGTACGCGGCCCAGGAGGCGAGGTAGACCGGCACCAGGATGGCGGGCAGGTGCCGTTTCGCCAGCCAGACGCGGTTGCGTGCGGTGTTGCGGTAGTAGACGGCGTGGCGGGACGCCGCCGTCCTGGGGTGGGTCAGGACCATGTCCGCGCGGTAGTCGATGTCCCAGTCGGCGTCGAGGGCGCGCCAGGCGAAGTCGGTTTCCTCGTGGGCGTAGAAGAACTGTGCGGGGAAGTCGCCGACCTCGTCGATGACGCTCATCCGGATGGCATGGGCGCCGCCCAGGAAGGTCGTGACCCGTCCTGAGCGCAGTGGATCGGCGCCGCCGAGGCGGGGAACGTGTCTGCGCTGGGAGAGGCCTTCCTCGTCCGCGATGCGAAAGCCGACGATCCCCAGGCGCGGGTTGGTGGTGAAAGCCTCCCTGACCAGTCGCAGCGTGTCGGTCTGGGGGAGTAGGCCGTCGTCGTCCAGGACCAGAACGATGTCGACGCCCCCGTGTTCGCGCAGCCACCGCACTCCGGCGTTCCTGCCTTCGGGGATGCCCAGGTTCTGTGGTAGTTCGACGGCCGCGACCCCGTCGGGAAGGGGAGGCAGGGTTACTCCCTGACCGAGCACGACGACCTGCGCGGGATCCCCTTCTTGGGCTGCCACCGAGTCGAGGAGGGCCTGGAGTTCCTTATCCCGGTCTCCCATGGTGAGGATCACGACGCCGACGGTGGGCGTGTTCGTACGGGGGTGGTTCATGCGTGGGCTCGCAGCAGGTCGGTGGCGCGCTGGCTGAGGGCGTCGGCTCCGGGGATTCGGCGTTGTCGGTAGCCGGCCGCCGCGGATTGGATCGATCGGATTTCCTTGCGGTTCCGGTCGGAGGCCACGCCGTCCATGAAGTCGAGGGAGCGATTCCACAGGGCCACGGCTTCTTCGTGCCGGTGCTGGGCGGCGACCGACTTGCCGAGGTTGACCATGGTGAGGCCGTGCACGCGCTGGTAGGTGCCCGGCACCCGTCCCTTGAGCGCCGCGCGGTAGTGCTTCTCCGCTGCCCGGTGGTCCTTCATCTCGGTCAGGGTCTTGCCGGTGTGCGAGGCGAGGGTGGCCGAGACGGGCCCGGAGGCGGCCGCGTACGAGGGCACCTGGTCGTTGCCGGCGAGCATCGCGTCTTCGGCCGACACCAAGGCCGCCGCCGCCTTCTCGCCCTCTCCGCCGGCTCCGTACGCCCTGGCGCACGTGACTCGCAGGAGTGCTTCGGTCTGGCGGTCGACCTTGCCCGAGGAGCGCCGAAGCGCTTCCTCCGCCAGGCCGATGCAGGAGGCGGGGTGGCCGAGGTCGAGCGCCTGGTGCGTCAGGGCCCGCATCATCCACGCACCGTGCCCGTCCGGATCGGACTCGCAGGCCAGTTGGAATCCGAGCAGGTAGTAGCGTTGGGCTGCGCCTTCGCGGCCCAGGTCGTGGTGCTTCCAGCCGACCAGGCACGCCAGAGTCGCCGCCGCCCCGAAGGCGCTTTGCCGCACCGATGTGGAGCCGAAGCGTCCCTCCAGCATGGGGATGACCGTGTCGGTGAGATAGGCGATCACTGTGGTCAGCCCGTGGCCGCCGCCGAGGCGGTCGTCCACGGTGCGGAAGGTTTCGGTGAGCTGCCGGACGGTGGCGACTTCTTCCGCACCGACGCTGCCGCCGCGTTCGGCCGCCCTGAGTGTGGCGGCGACAGCTTCGTGGTCGTAGGTGAGCGGCAGACCGACGGCAGCCGTGGCGAAGGCGGCGTTGAGGAAGTCCCTGCGACGGAGCATCACGAATCTCCCGAGGTCTGTGGCGGTGGCCAACGGATCGGCCCCCAGGGCTTCCCCGATGCCTGCGCAGCCTAGACCGATCTCGGCGAGCGTGACCTTCCGCTTCATCCGTCTGGTGAGGGCCTCGGCGATGTAGGCGCGGGTCTGGCCGGTAGGGGTACCGCCTGTGACCCAGGAGTGGACGGCTGAGCGGGAGGTGTGCAGTTCCGTCCCGGCCTCGGCGGCGATGGTGCGAATTTCCCTGGCCAGGGACTCGTACGTGCACCCGGCCTCGGCGATGACGTCCGCCAGCGCGATGTTCGGATTCCGGCTGTCCGACAACTCGCACCCCTTGAACCGATCTTGAACGGATTGAACGGACTGCTCCAGTGCCCACGGTACCTGCGCACTGTGATCACCGCTTCACTGATTGCAAGGCCGGCCGCCCGCCACGTTCCACCCGAACCCGTTTCTGGAGGCATCGTGCACCACCGCTCAGACCTCGGTGCTCTCACCGGCGCCACCGTCCTGGTGACCGGCGGCGCCGGTCTCATCGGCTCTCGCATTACCGCTCAGCTGCGCGACCTCGGCGCCCGCCCGGTTGTCCTGTGCACCATGAACGCCTACCCCGAGCAGGTGTACACCGACCTGTTCGGTGTCCGGCTGGGGGACTTGGACGTGGTGCTGGGAGATGTCCGGGACACCGTGCTGGTACGGAAACTCGTCGCGGAATCGGACTACGTGATCCACGCCGCCGCCCTGGCGGACGTCGCCGCCTGCACCCGCGACCCATTGGCCGCCATCGACACCAACGTGGCGGGGACCCAGAGCGTGCTGGACGCCGTCGCCGCGACCGAGCGCGTCCGCCGGATGGTGTTCGTCTCCTCTGCCAGCGTCTACGGCGACGGGAACCCCGAGGAGACCGACAGCCCCGACCTCCTGACCATGCGCCAGTTACTGGAATCCGTCCACGGACGCATCCCGCCCCAGTTCCACGAGTTCACCCGCACGCGTCCCAAGTCCGTGTACGGCAACTCCAAGGCTTGGGGTGAGGAGCAGACCGCGCTGGTCCTCGGCCAGGTCGGCACCTCCTACGCGATCGTCCGGTACTTCTCCGTCTACGGCGAACCGCAGACCATCAAGCCCGACTCCCACTCCTGGGTCGTGGCCTGGTTCACCGCACGGGCCCACCTCGGTCTCCCGCTCCACCTCAATGGCGGCGGCAGGCAGGTGCGGGACATGGTCCACGTGGACGACATCGCTGAGGGCACCTTGCGGGCCCTGGTCAGCCCTCGCGCCCACACCGAGACCTTGAACATCGGCACCGGCGTCCCGACCAGCGTCAGGCAGGTCGCCGAGCTGGTCCAGTCCCACTACCCGAACACGCCGTTCCTGGAGACGCCGCTTCCCGCCGGCGACCCCCTCGGCGGGTACGCGGCTATTCGCCGGATGGAGAACATCCTGGGCTGGAAGCCGAAGGTCACCATCGCCGAGGGGGTGACCCGATACGTGAAGTGGCTCCAGGACACCCCGGCCGCCGCCCCGGAATGGCTTAGGAGGGAGCACACCGCGGCTTAGACGACCGGGGAAGCCCCGGCTGGTCAGTCACCGGACCATCCGCCAGCGCATCGGGCGCCGGGGGCCGCCGGACGTCCGGACACCCTCGGTGAAGCCCGCGCACCAGGCCCTCAGCCCCGCCACGGACCTGGTGCGGTGCCACGGTCAGCGCCACCCACACGCCGAGGTCCACGTCCTTCCGGGACCCCATGAACGGCGAGCTAACCCCCGACGGACCTGAGCCCCGAACCGTACGAAAGGCCACTGCAATGGAACGGATCATCCTCGGCGACTACGTCACCGCCCCCACCCGGGGGGCCATCGCCACGACACCGTACGGCAGCCTGGAAAAGTTCGAGCTCGCCGACTTCCTGGCCCAGTGGACGGGCCTGCAGCGCGAAGCCCTTGTCACACTGGGGGAGGACCGGCGCATCCATCCCTCCGCGTTCATCCACCCCACAGCGATCCTCGGCGACGACGTGATCATCGGTCCGGATGTACAGGTCCATGAGTTCACGACTGTGCGCAAGGGCAGCGTGCTGTGCGCCGGAGCCCGGGTCGGCTTCAACTGCGAAGTCACCGCCGCGTTCGTCGGGGAAGGCGCCGTGCTCGGGCACCGGATCGGCATCAACCGAACGATCCTCGGGGCCCGAGCCCACCTGTCCGCCGGAGTCACCGTGGCCGCGATCAACATGACCTCAGACATGCGGAAGCCCGACCGAGAAGTGATCATGCGGACCGGCAGTGGCCTGTACCGGTCAGGGACCACGCAATTCGGAGCCGTCATCGGCGACGACACCCAAACCGGCAACAACATCAGCATCGGGCCGGGTGTCGCCATCGGCCGCCGCTGCCAGATCACCAGCGGTGTAACACTGGCCATCCGGACCGTCCCGAAAGACTGCACCGTTACCGCCCCCCACACCATGGAAACCAGCGTCCGCCGGCGCCGGAGCACCTTCACCCGCTGATCCACGGCTGGTCACCCTCTTCCGGCCCTTCGGAGAACACGGCACCAGGGCCGCCCCGGGCGGACCCTGCCGGCTTCCTGGCGCCGCAGCATGGTCACCAGCTTACGAAATTGACGCGGGCTGAGCCCTGTGAACGGAGTTATCCAGGACGGCTCCGACGCCGTGATCACACCAGCCACCGCGAGATCATCTCACCCGTGACCAGCAGTTACGTGACAGCTCTCAACCGATCCCGGTAGCCGTCGAGGCCAAGGACAGGACCAGGGCGCCCACCGCGCCCACAGCGCCGTAGAGCCGCAGCTTGCGCCGATCATCGCATTGACGGACGTACAGCGCGGTGGCCCCGGCGAAGGCCAGACCACCGACGATGAACCATGGCCCCCACAGGTAGAGGTACCAGCCGGTCAGCGCAGCCAGATCTGGCTCAACAGAGATGACACCAGCCTCGACCAGCACACCGTGGACGACGAAGAGGCCGCCATGCCAAGTGAGCAGGATCGCTGCGACACCGCCGCAGAGCACCAAGAGCCGGCTGATCCGCGAGCCTCGCGGTCGCGTCAAGCCGATGCCGACCAGCGCCCCGAAGAGCTTCAGGAAGCCAGTTATCACCAGGACAGCCAGGAACCACGGCACTCCGTCGCGAGCGAGCTTCACCAACGACGGCGACACCGTCGACTGCGCGCCGAAAGTATTGCCCGTCGCCCAGACGAAACTGGGTACCGCGAACAAGAACCCCCACGTCGCAGCGGCGTATCCAGGCCACTTGCTCAGACGAAGGCGGACTGCCCGGCGCGGGACGGGGCGCACTGTGTCTTCCGAGGACCGCATGATTGGCATGACTCGATCATGATCCGAACGGCGACGACACGCGTCATCCGCACAGAGGATCCGCCCTCCACCACGAGAGCTACCTCTCGACGCCCGAGCTGCGAGCGGGCCGACGGACCCGGAACTGGCAACCTCAAAGATCAGTTACGGGACAGCCCTTACGACCTTGGGAGCGATTGAGATCGGGGCGTGCCGGCCTGGCGGGTCGGCTGGTGAGTGATCAGCAGGAGGTCGGTCGGGCGAGAACCAGTTCGGTGCTGGGCTTGCGTCGTGTGGGCCTGCGGGCGGAGCGGTCGGAGACGAGGGCGGCAATGGCGAGGTGGGTTTCGGGGTAGGTCTCGCGCCGACCGGTGAACCGCTGCAGTGGCCGCCACTGCTTGTACTCGGCGTTGGTGTGTTCCACGCAGATGCGCCTGGACGATTGGCGGCGGCGCTGCTCGCGCCAGGCGTGGTGCTCGCCCAGGGGCGAGTCGTCCTTCGGCTTTCTCGGCGGGGCGTCGACCTGGTCGCGGAACTCGTTTGCGAGGCCCCGGTAGCCCTCATCGACTTTGGCCTTGAGCTGGGGGTGCTGCCGGAACTGTTCGGCGATGCCCTCGGTGCGAACCGCGGTCTGGTCGTGCATGCGGCCGGGACGGACCACACCGCTGAACAGGGTGCGGCCCTGGTCGCCGCTGAAGGTGGTGGTCTTGATGGTGTTCTGCTTCTTCTTGCCGGACACGAAGGCCTTGCGGCCCGGCCGGCCTGCTTTCGGGCGCCGGACCTGGACCTCGGTGCCGTCGATCCTCAGCTCGACGTCCTCGGCCGCCGCGTAGGCGAACAGGTCCTCCAGCGTGCGCAGCCGGATGCCGGGCCGGTCGGGGACGGCGAACCCACGGGACGCCAGCAGCGGCCGTACCTCCCGGATGGCGTTGGAGAAGGTGGAGCGGTCCACCCGGTACAGCTCGGCGAGCGCAGCGTGCGGCAGCCCGAGCTGCAGGTGCACCAGGGTGACCAGCAGCCGGTTGGTGAAGACCAGCTGCTGTTTCGGTCCGGCACCCGCGCTCCGGCGCCGATCCCCGCCGCGCCGCTGGCGCAGCGCCGACTCGCGGGCGGCCTGCCACTTCGGGGCGAGTTCTTCGAGCAACTCGCCGAAGTGTGCGCGGGAGACTCCGGACAGGGCAGGATGGGAACAGGCCGCACGGGCCCAGGCTTGCCTCACAACTCGCCCAACCCGTGCGGCCGTTCTCAGGTCACGGGCTGACCAGTCGAGTCCGTCGTAGTATGCGACAGCGCTAGGGTCGTCGTATGACCGTCGACCCAGCTCAGAACATGGACCCCGCGTTGCTGCCCAAGGCTGAGTTCGCCTTTCCGGGTCCCCTGCGTGACCGGCTTGTCGCGACGATCCTCGACGGCTCCAAGACCGCGACCACCGCACTGCTCGCCCAGTACGAACATGAGGGGGAGCCGCTGCCGTCCGTCGGCCGCCGTTCGGTGGTGGTCGACTCCGATGATCGCCCGGTGGCGATCATCGAGGTGACGGAAGTGCGCGTCGAGCCTTTGGGGAAAGTGGACATCAGCCACGCGGTGGACGAGGGCGAGGGCTACACCACAGTCAAAGACTGGCGGGCAGAACACGAGCTGTTCTGGCACAGCGACGAGATGCGACAAGTACTCGGAGACCCCCGCTTCACCGTGCACGACGCCACCCCGGCGGTCCTGGAACGCTTCCGCGTTGCCGCCCGCCTGCACCCCTCGGGCTGATCAACCACTATTGCGCTCCAGGTCGTTAGCGTCCGAAGTGCTTCTGCCACTTTGTACGGCAGTCGACGGGGTGCTTCAGGGCGGGGTCCAGGAGGTGGATGCCGTCGTGGAACGCCTCGAATCCGACCGACTCCCACACCTTCGCGATCTTGGCCTGAGCTGCTTGGTAGCCAGGCTTGTCGTTCTCGAAGTCCCCGTCGGTTGGTGCTGGCTCGCAGGCGACAGCGCAGCATCCATCGGCCAGGCGGCGGATCGCCTCGGCGGCGGCGAGGGCGCCGATCCCGAATCCGCGCCACGGTGGCTCGATCCGCACCCGGTCCATGATCAGAAGGTCGCCGGCCGGCACCTCGATCCGCTCTTCGAACGCAGGTGACCAGTGCAGTCCGGGCGTCATTGCATCGGCGGGGTCGGTGCACACCGAGACGATCTTCTCGACGTCGCCGGTGTGGGAGTCGGCGGCTTCCCAGGCGGGGTCCCTGGTGTAGTCGCGGATCCGGACGAAACTCATCTCACCCAGCGGTGTGCCGTCCTGGAAACGGCACAGACTGGCGTCGGGCGGGCACTGCGGACAGTCGTCCTCTGAGTGGTAACGCAAGATGGCAACCGACCACACCTCCAGCGTGTCCTCGAACTCAAACGAGAGCGCAGGGTGTTCGAATATGTAGCGCAAGACGATGTCGCTGCCGTCGAAGGGTAGATCACTGGCCGCCCGCCGCGGGATGTAGTCCATGGCGACACCGTAGAGGTGGCCTGTGGCGACACGGAGGGGAACAGCCAAGTTCCTTCGCCTGGAGGACCTCTCCGATGCGCCGGCTCGTTTCCTGATCTTCTGCAGCCTTGATCGCCTGCGCTCCCCAGGCAGGTCCGCTCCCCCACGACGCCTGTTGGGACGCTGCCGTCAAGGCACACGGTGAGCGGGACGGCACCCGCACGCTCATCGAGGTCCTCCTCATCGGCCGACACCTGCCGCACGAACTCGCCGCCACTCTCAAGGCTGACGCGCTGACATCGGACGCCGTTGCTTTTGAAGTCGCAGTGGCAGCAGAGGCGGGGAAGTTGTCGGTCAGCGTGGAGAGCAGGCGGTTGAAGCCCGAGTGCGTTCACAGACCATCGGCAAGTAGTTGCTAATGTGGCAAGTGTATGCCGGGCTGGCATGTTCAGGGTTGCCCGGTGACGACGGGAGGGATTGCCGTGCTGGAACAGGCCGATGCAGTAGATTCGTTGAAGGGGGTCCGGCGGATTGAGGGCGCCGTGCGGGAGCGAAGCGGCTGGTACGCCGGCTACCTCTGGCTCTTTTCTTTGTGGCAGCTCGTCCTCGTTCCCGCAGTGCTGCTGTGGCACGGGCGGACGGGGACACTTGTCAGCACAATGGCGAATGCTTTCGTGGTCATGGGGTTGTCTCTGTTCGCCACGCGACAACCGGTGGTACTGCGCGGCTACGGGGGCAGGCACCTCAAGGTGATCGGAGCCTGGGCGGTTGCGTACATCCTGAGCTTGGTGCTCGGATACACCATCTTCCTGGACAGTGCCGCCTTCGCGGCCGTGGCGGCCCTCGCATGCGCATTGCCGGCTGCTGCGAACGCCTGGCGGAAGGGGCGCGCTCTATGACGTCGGAGGTATCGGCGGTTGTCGGGCAGGTCCCTCATCCGCGGCACGGCCTGGCACCCCTTCTGGCCTCGGCCGTGCGTCTGTCGATCGTCGCGGCCCTCGCCGGCGTGGAGAAGGCCGAGTTCGCCTACGTGCGTGCTCTGGTAGAGATCACCGACTCTGCTTTGTCGAAACAGGTCTCGCGCCTGGAGGAAGCGGGTTGGGTGACGGTCGAGAAGGGGCAGGTCGGACGGCGGCCGCGGACTTGGCTGTGTCTGACAGAGGAAGGGCTGGCCGTCTACCGGCGCCACGTCGCCGCGCTCGCGGCGATCGCTGGCCCGCTGCACTGATTTGGGGACAATCGCAGGCCACGGGGTGGCCCGCAATCGTCGGGCCCGAGTAGCCCTTGTCGGCCGCCTCAGCGTCAGATGAGCTATGAAGGCGGGTGTGGCGGGGTGGCTCCTTTGGTCGAGGAACCTGCGGGCCGGGCCTGCCGCACTTCCCTCACGCGCAAGCGTAACGGCGGGCGGGGATCGGGCCGCCTGTGCGGCTGCGGGTGCGGCAAGCCTGTTACGACTGGACGTGCGGATTCTGCGTACTACGGGCCGGCCTGCCGTCAGAAGGCGTATTGGCTACGGCAGGCCGACCGAGCCTCGATCCGGTCAACGGCTCGAACGACCAGCACGGACAGCCGTAACGCCGTCACAGCGGATTCGTCATGATTATCGGGGCGCCACCCTCACGTAGACCGGACAACTGGCACGGCGACGGGTGCGGCTACCCGCGCCACGAGTACCCGGGGATACCGACCGTTTGACCCGCCCCGCCCCGGCGTCTACTCCTCGCCGGGTCTGGGGCTCCACACGGTGGGGCCGCCGCCGCGCCACTCGATCAGGCGCGGGTCGTCCAGGTCGACGTCGTCGGGGTCGAGGCCGGCCCGCCGAAGGAACTCAAGAAGATCACCGGGGCCGAGGGCGCGGCCGAGGAGTTCGCCGTCGCAGCGGACCCGGCGTCCGCCCTGGGCGTCGGGTGGGTAGACGATGATGCGCGGGGCGGGGTTCATTCCTTCACCCTGCTGCGAGGTGGTCATTCCAGCATTCCGAGTGCGGTGTCGGGGCGGCATTGAGGGCAGGCGGGGACGCCTTGGGCGAGCAGGTCCCGGATCTGGTCGGCGGTGGCGGGGGCGCAGCGTTTGCCGGTGTCCCAGCACGTTCCGACGTGGACGCGTCCGGGAGGCCGGCCGGCGCCGATCTCACGCTCGACCAACCACGTGGGCGGCTCTGCGGGCGGGCGGCGCCGGGCGGCGGCTTCCTCGGCGGCTTCGGCCGCGTTCAGCGCCCGCTCGGCGCGGCCGAGCTCGCCGCGCAGGTAGGTGACCAGCGTCCGCAGACGCGGCATATCCGGAGGCAGGACGGACATGGTTCAGCCTCCGTACTGCGCCTGCCGCAGCGCCCTGCAGGCCGTGCACAGCGGGTTCCCGCCCGTCCCGTACCTGCATGTGGGGGCGTGGCACCGGGCGCAGGGTCCGGCCTGGCTCGGCGCCCACGTGACGAGCTGCGGGCGGGGCTTGGGGGTGTGCTCGGGCTCGTTCATGCCGTCTCCCGTTCCGCGGGTGTCGGAGTGTGGCTGCGGGCGGCGCGGCGCAGCTCGACGCCGCCGGCCCGCCATCCGGCGGGGGCCGTCCAGTACGAATGGGTGTACAGGCGCCCGGACAGGGCGATCAATCGGCGCCGCAGCGCGGTCAAACCGGAGGCGGGCGGGGCCTCGGCGAGATCGGTGTAAGTACGCAGCCACGCCCTTTGGAGGGCGAGCAGGTCATCGGGGAAACGGAACGGTTGCCTCACCTCTCTATTGCAACACGTGTTCGAATATTTGCGCGAGGGTCCGACCGGGTCACGACGCGGATGTGCGGTCGGCGGCGTGCTGGCGGTGGGTGCAGGAGGCGCAAGGCGGTGATCGTGGGGCGGTCACGGCGTACGCGTGGCGCAGCTCGGCGGCCGGGGGGGGGCTTGCGGCCCGCCCGTCGGGCCGTCGCGCTCGGTTCGGGTGAGGCTGGTGCTGAGTGCCGTGCGAGGGCGAGGAGGCCAGTCATGCTGC
The DNA here is from genome assembly GCF_044454045.1 of Streptomyces sp. NPDC051578. NCBI lineage: Bacteria > Bacillati > Actinomycetota > Actinomycetes > Kitasatosporales > Streptomycetaceae > Streptomyces > Streptomyces sp. NPDC051578. The sequence goes on along the minus strand of NZ_JBITDH010000011.1, from coordinate 61,350 downwards.
GTCCGCCGGTGGAGCCGATGTTGGCGCAGGCCGCCGAGGTGGTCCCGCCGGTGCGTCCGCTCGCTTCGGGGGTGGCGTATGAGCAGAAATTCGACGGTTACCGGGCGCTGCTGTTCACGCCGACCGATGCGGGTGGCCGGCTGCTGGTGCAGACCCGGCGCGGGACGCTGATCCAGGACCGGTTTCCCGACCTGGTGGCCGCCGGCGAGCAGCTGCCTGCCGGCCTGGTCCTCGACGGCGAGCTGGTGGTCTGGGACAAGGCAGCGGGCCGGCTGTCCTTCGAGGGACTCCAGCGCCGCACCGCCGCCCGCGGTCGCACCGCGCGCGAGCTCGCCGCGTCCCTGCCGCCTACTTCATCGCCTTCGACATCCTCCAGGCAGACGGCATCGAGGTGCTACGCCATCCGTATCGGCAGCGCCACCTGCGACTCGAAACGTTGTTTTCCGCCCACGGGCTCAAGACGCCGTGGACGTTGTGCCCGATGACCACGGACCTGATCACAGCGCAGAAGTGGCTGGAGTCCTGGACCGATGTTCCCGGCCTCGAGGGCATCGTGGTCAAAGCCATGGGCCAGCCCTACCGGCCGGGATACAGGGGCTGGTACAAACTGAGGCGGCGGGACACCACCGAGGCGATCATCGGCGCCATCACCGGCACCCTCACCCGCCCCCACATCCTCCTCCTGGGCCGCCACGACAGCCACGACCGGCTACGCCCCATCGGCCGCACGGTCCCCCTGCGCCCGGAAGCGGCCCGCCTCGTCGCCGCAAGCATCACCGCCGCCGACGAAGGCCACCCCTGGACCGGCATGCGATTCGCCTCGACGTGGGGCAGCCACGACGCCCTGGACGTCACCCTGATCGACCCCGAGCTGGTCGCCGAGATCAGCGCCGACACCGCCATCGACCACGGCGGCATCTACCGCCACCCCGTCCGCTTCAAACGCCTGCGCCTGGACCTCACCGCGCGGGACGTACCCCGGTTCGAGGCGGACACAGCCAGATCCGCAGACTGAGGCAGCACACCTCCCCACAGGCAGCGTCTGGCGTCTGCCGTCAGGACGGCATCGGGCCGTCGCAGTCCGCCGGGGCCCCCAGACGTGATCCGAGACGGAAACGCATCTCGCCCGCGGCCCGGCGAACCTCCTCCGAGCGGGTCTCACCTTCAAGGGCGCCCAGAGCATCATGATCGCTCTGGCCTCGTCCTCGGTCAGCAGCTTGAGACGGGTTTCGGTCACGGCATCGAGGAGCGCGTCGAGGAAGTCTTCGTCCATGCCACCACAACGCCCCGCAACCTTCGTCGTCACAGGCATGCGGGGCCGACCGACCGTGGGGGCGGCCTGCCAGCCGTCGGGCGTTCGCCCGGCCGGCCCCCTGTGGCGGTGGAGGTACCGGTGATGGTGCGAGGCTGGATTGAGAGCCTTCGCAAGGAGATAAGTAGATGCGCCCTATTTGGTCCGGTGCGATCAGTTTTGGTCTAGTAACGATTCCGATCAAAGTATTTCCGGCAACCGAGTCGCAGTCGATCGCGCTGCACCAGTTCCACACCGCCGACGGGGGCCGGATCCGGTACCGGAAGGTCTGCGAGGTCGACGGCAAGGAGCTGACCCAGGCAGAGATCACCCGCGGATACGAAACAGCAGCGGGCACTATCCCGGTCACGGACGAGGACCTGGACGCATTGCCGCTGCCCACGGCGAAGGCCATCGAGATCGTGGCCTTCGTGCCCACCGAAGCGCGCGGGTTCGCGGATTCCCTCAAGAGGAAAGGGGAGAACCTGTACGGCCACCCCAGGATTCAGTGCTGGGGCATGTGCAGGTTCGATCGTCGCTCCTAGGGTCAGAACGTGTCCTGGCGATCACGTGCAAGCCAGAGGCAGAGGGTTGCGGCGGTGGCAGTGTCGGCATGTGCTGAGCCCGCGTTCGCCGTGGATGGGCCTGGGCGACACCCAAGGCCCGATCCACCAATCCGGTCATGTTCGATGGCGGCGCGGAAACCGGCATGACCGCTGAGGTAGCACCGTTCAATGAGGCCGCAGACGCGCCGCTCCAGCCGATTCAGAAGGTGGGAACCGGCAGCGGTGGCGCACCGTCGTGTTGACCGTGAGACTCTCCCTTCCCCAGAACCAGGCCGAACGGCGCGGTCTGCGCCTATGGCACATCTGGCTCGTCCTCCCCCTGGTCTTCATCACCGCAATAGCCATCGGGGGCGCCGCCTTCTACGCAGGGTGGGACCTGCTCGGCGCCAGAGGGCTCAAGCCCGAGCCAAGCCTCGACTCCAAAATCCTCTTTGACCTGGTGAAGCTTTCCTTAGGCGTGGTCGCCGGGGCCGGCGCCCTCGTCGCCCTGGTCGTGGCCTACCGGCGCCAACGCGTCGACGAGGACGGTGCGCTGCGGGACTCCACCCGCCTGCACACCGAACGCTTCACCACTGCTGTCTCCCAGCTCGGCCAAGAATCCGCCGCAGTCCGCCTCGGCGGGGTGCACGCCTTGGCCGGCCTCGCAGACGACGCCCCCACCCGCGACCTACGCCAAACCTGCATCGACGTCCTGTGCGCCTACCTCCGCCTGCCCTACACCAACCAGGCCGACCTGGAACCCGGCGACACCCAGGGCCGACACGACTACCTGGCCATGCGGGAGGTACGGCACACCGTCATCCGGCTCATCCGTGACCATCTCCGCCTGGAACCTGGGCACAAGCACTCCTGGCAGGGCCACGACTTCGACTTCACCGGAGTCGTGTTCGACGGTGGGAGCTTCACGAACGCGGTGTTCTCCAGCGGCACGGTCACCTTCGAGGGTGCAACGTTCTCCGGCGGCCTGGTCGACTTCGATGGCGCGCGGTTCTCTGGCAGCAAGGTCAACTTCTTCCACGCTATGTTTTCCGGCGGCACGGTCGACTTTGGCAATGTGTCGTTCTCGCACGGCGCGGTCACCTTCCACGGGGCCGACTTCGCGGGCGCCACAGTCACCTTCGACAGTGCGCTGTTCGACAGCGGCACGGTCGACTTCACCCACGCAGAGTTCTCCAGCGGCACGGTCACCTTCGATGGCACTGCCTTCGGCACCACAGTCCCCTTCAAGGACACGCGCTTCTCAGGCGGCGCGGTCACCTTCAAGCGCGCCCTGTTCATGGGCGGCGAGGTCACGTTCGAGGGCGCAACGTTCTCCGGTGCCGTGGTCGACTTCAACGATGCGATGTTCTCCGGCAGCGAGGTCAACTTCAGCACAGCTTCCGGTGAACCACCGGCTGGCCTGGTACCGCCCAGCGGTGCGCCTCAGCCCACCGAACTGCGTCTCCCCGCTGCCTGGTGCCCGGCTGAGCCCTGAGGTCCCGGCCCACCACGGCTGGTACGTGCCCGCTGTGAAGGCTTGCCGGGCGCTCAGCGGGGGAGCCGGCTGGTGCGTTCGGGGTGAGCGGCGGTGATGTAGCGCATCGCGGTGATGGTGCTGATGCCGAATAGGCGGATCAGGTGCAGCGGGTCGGTGCTGGTGCGGGCTTCCTCCAGGATGCGGTCCTGGCGTACGGCGTCCAGGCGCATGCCCTTGGGGAACACCGCGCGGACGGTGGTAACGTCCACGGGCCCCGCGGCTGCGGTCAGGGCGGTGCGTCCGGTGGCCAGCAGGTACGGGTTGGTCGAAGCGGGCCAGCGCCGGTGGCGCTCGGCGAGCCAGTCGGCAGCCAGCCGCAGGGTGAAGGGCTCCAGCAGCACGGTGCGCATCACCGGCCCGCGCCGGAGAGCCATTCGGCCGCGAGCGAGGTCGACGTCGGTCAGCAGCAGGGCCCGGATGTCCTCCCCGCCCAGGGCGTGGACCGCGACCAGCGCCACGACCAGCCGCCCGAACGCCGAGGGCACACCGGCGAACAGGTCCGGGAGCCTTTCGGAGCGAACGGGCCGCGGTAGGCCCCGGTAGCCAGCCACGCCCAGGGTGCGGGCCGGGTCCCGGAAGATGATCCGCTCCTGCTTCAGGGCCCGGAACAGGCTGCGCAGGGCGGTGGCCAGCTGGCGGCGTGAGGCGCCGGTCCGCGTTCCGGCCGCCGCCACCACGTCGGCCGGGATGACTTCGCGCAGGCTGCCGAGCCCGCGGTCCACCCACCCGGCCAAGATCGGAAGGAGCGCGGCCAGGTAGCGGCGGATGCACCGGTGGGAGCGCGCGGGGTGACTGCGGCGGCCCTGGCCTCGGAGGACGTCCGTCCAGGCCTGCACCTCGGCGCCGATCCCGGCCGGCAGGTCGGCGATGGTGGCCTGGACCCACGCCTGGTCCCGGTCCCGCCGCAGGTCAGGGGCCTCGGTCAGCAGGTGGTGGGCGGCGAGGAACTCGCAGGCCGCCCGGGCGTGCAGGCCCTTCCCCGCGCGGGCCAGGTCGTGGACGTCGTGCTCCCAGACCGGGGCGCCCGCCCCCAGGAAGCGCAGCAGCAGGGCCAGGGTGCGCTGGGCCTCGCGGCCCGAGCCGGGCCGGCGCCGCTCGCGCCGCTGCCTGTCGAACGCGGCCAGCAGGGCCTGGGCCCGCTCCGAGAGCTCCGGCAGCTCCTGGCCGCCGTGCACCCGGTCCAGGACCGGCGTCCAGTCGCGCCGCATCTGGAACAGCACCCGCTGACCGTACGGCACCAACGCCGCCGCCTCCCGTCGTCCCGGCGCCTCCTCGCCCGCGCGGGCCGGTTGGGCTCGTCCCTGGGCCGCCGCACGGATCACGATCGCCAGCTGCCGGCCGCCGGCCCGGCCGGGGTCCACGTGGCAGGGACGGCACCGCCCGCCGCGCAATGGCGCCTGCGCGCGCCCGCAGTTTGCGCAGCTCCCGCGAGGCTCCAACCGCCAGGCCGAGCATGGGCGGCACACGTGCTCCGCAATGCCGCTCATCCACCCGTCGCAGTCCCGGCAGGATCTCGGCACCGGCCACGACCGTCCCACGGCCGCCGGCACGTACGCGGCGACCGGCCGCACGGTGCCCGCCTCGACGGCGCGGGCCGCATCGCCTTCCAGCAGGCCGGCCCGGTCCAGGATCAGCCCCACCGCCGTGCCGAGCTCTGGCAGGTCGGCCAACACCCGGTCGGGAACCTGCTCGGTACCCTCGGCGTCCCGCACGGCTAGGGCCAGCCGGATCATGGGCGCCGCCTTGTACGACCACGTCCGGGCCAGGCCGTACTCGGCGGCGAATGCCAGCGACTGAGCCCGTGCTTGTGCCTCACCGGCCAGGACCCGGCCCCGCAGGGCCGTCGCGGTCGACGCGGTCAGCGTGCGTCGGCTCCAGAACAACGCCTGTTGCCCCGGCGCCCCCAATGGCAGGATCCGGTCCCGGTCGTTGGCCTCAGCCGGCTTCAGGCTGCGCTGCCAGGTACTGGGGGCCGCGCCCACGGTGCCGGGCCGGCGCAGCGCTCGCGCCGCCCCCGACTGCCCGACGCCCAGGCCCACAACCAGCTGGAGCGCCCGCGGCCGCGCCACGGCGGGGGCCAGTACCCAGTCGGCGTCGTCCTCCAGACGGATCGCGCGAAGGCACGCCCGGCACAGGCCATCGCTGTTGAGGTGCACCTCGCGCTGACACCGAGGGCACACGCCTCGTACGGGATTGGCCTGCCGCCACTTCCCGCACGCCTCGCACGCCCGGTTCACGTCCACTGCCGTCCAGCTCAGGCACTCCCCGCAGCTGGACCACACCGGCTCGCAGCGCATCAGCTCGGCGGCAGCGAACGCGGACCGCCGCTACGCCGCCGGGGCACCGGCCCCACCGCAGCCGCGACCTCGCCACCAGCCACCCGAGTGGCCGGCTCGGGCACCGACTGGGCGACCGCGACCGGCTCGGCCTGCAGCAGGTCGGCCACCGTACAGTTCAGCGCGGTGCAGATCAGGTCCAGGTCGTCCAGCCGCAGCGTGACCGGCGTACCGCCCCACAGCGCCGCGACCTTGCTCAGCGAGGGCGTGAACCCCACCGCGCGGAACGCCTCCAGCACCTCGGTCGGCCGCCACAGGTCCCGCTGTGCTGCCACCATCCGCAGATTCCACTTCACCGCAAGTTCCCCTTGTCCATCACCAGCCGCGCCGCCGCCCGGGAACTGGCCGCCACCTGGGCCACCTCCGGATCCGACTGCGCGGTCGCCAGATACCGCAGCGTCGTGGTGGCCCAGTCGTGCCCGAGGACCTTCTGCACCTCCCACAACGTCATCCCGCGCTCGTAGTTGTGGGTCGCGCACGCATGCCGCAGCAGGTGCGGGTACAGATCGCTCACCGGCCCGGTCAGATAGCGGCCGGCCGCCTGGTGCAGCACCCGGCGGAACGTCGCCGGCACGATCGAAGGAGCGACCGGCACGTTCAACGCCTCCACCCCGACGGGCTTGCGCTCCGACGGCCACAGCGGCGCCCGCGGGTGCTCCGCGTCGTCACCGAACTCGCCGCGGACCTCCTCGACGTACCACCACAGCAGCGCCCGCCCCTCCTGGAAGAGATACGCCTCCCGCGGCCGGGGCCCGGACCCGTGTGCGCCCTTGCCGTGCACGACGAAGCGGCCCCACTGGCCGAGCTCCCAGTGCACATCCCCCAGGCACACCCCGCACAGCTCCGCCGCCCGCACCCCCGACAGGTACGCGATCTTCGCCATCACGTAGTCCCGGCACGCCACCGCGTACTTACGCGCACCGGGTAGCTGCTCGCGCCAGCGGGCGAAGAACTCCTTCATCGCCCGCTGCGACGGCGGCACCCGCAGACCGAAGTCGCCTCGGTGCCTGGGCCGGTTGAACGGGTCGACCGGCGACTCCACCGCGGCCCCGAACCGGCGCATGATCTCGCCGGCGTACCGCTGCTCCAGGAACGCGAAGTAGGCGTCGATCTTGTTGGCCTTCGCCCGCAGCGTCGAGGTCGCCCGCTTGCCCGGCCCCGCGAAGTACCGGTCGACCTCCCGCGGCGAGAGCCGCCACGGCGCCGTCCCGTAGAACTCGCAGACCTCGAGCACCGGCTTCACGAGCCCGTCGAGAGTCGACGGAGCCAGACCGGCTGCATCCCGCGCCCAGGTGTACTCCGAGAGCGTGTCCAGGAAGAAGCTCTCCTCGTCCACCGCCGATACGCGCGCCTGACGGCGGCGTTGGAGCGTCACGACATCGGCCATCCCTGTCTCCAGGGGCACCTGGTCCACGCCAGAGCCGACCAGGGTCAGTGTGCGACCTTCGAAATCTGACACAAATCCGCAGATTAGAGGGATCTCTTCCATAATCTGCGAGTTGCTGCACGAATCTCACACCAACGGAGCAACGCCGCACGCGCGTCACCCACCTGCTGAATTGCAGCGCCGAGATCCGGGGACGCCGAGCAGGAACCCGCGCGCACTCCAATAGACAGCATCGACCCCATCCGCATCGGCGCCTCCTACTACCTGGCCGCAGAAGGCGTCGCCGCCAAACCCTACGAACTGCTGCGCCAGGCGTTGGAGCGGTCCTCGAAGGTGGCGGTGGCCAAGTTCGCGATGCGCGACCGCGAGCGGCTCGGGCTGCTGCGGGTCCTGGACGACGTGATCGTTTTGCATGGGATGCGATGGCCGGACGAGATCCGGGACCCCGGCCAGGTAGAGGTCCCGGACGTGGAGGTCTCCGACGAGGAGATCGACGCGGCCATCGCTCTCGCGGACACACTCTCCGGCCGGGACATCAGCGAGATGCGCGACGAATACCGCCAGGCGCTGGAGAAGCTGATCGAGGCCAAGGCCGCCGGCACCCGGCCCGAGCCGGTCGAGGCCCCCCAGCCGGCCTCGGCGGAGGTCGTGGACCTGATGGCCATGCTGGAGAAGTCCGTGAGCGAAGCCAAAGCCTCCCGCAGCGACGGGGCCGATGCCACCGTCCACGATTTGCCCGCCGCGAAGAAGACCACCAAGAAGACTGCCGCGAAGAAGGCGGCCGCCAAGCAGGCTCCGGCGAAGAAGAGCGCCGGTCGCAAACCCCGCAGCGCCTGAGCCAGGCAGGCCCCATCGGGTAGAGCAGGCCGCCACTGCCGAGCAAAAACGCTGAGATGTACAGGCACTGAGGCCGTAGTTCCGTTCGGTGAGCCGTCACTGTGGGCCGCTCAGTGGCGTCGTCGAGGGCGCGGTCCTCGCTCGCCGCTGTGATTCGGCGAGGTCGACTGGGGATCTTGCACAGGCGACCGCCGACGCGGCCTTGCGGATTGTGGGTCTCAAAGCCGGAGGCTAGAGCTGTGCTGACCCGCCGCCCACTGTGGAGGGGCCTCACGAACGAGGACGGGTCTCCTCCCCGTGGTCCTTCGTCCACCTCCTCACCACGATGAGCTGTCCGCCAGCGGTCTCCTCCAGCAGCTCGATGCGCACGTCGGCCCGGCTGCCGTAGCGACCGATGAAACCCCGGAACTTCCGCTCGGCGGTCGCCTCGCTGTCCCAGGTGCCTGTGACGGCGGGGGAGGACGGCGGCCCGAAGCTAAGCCTGACGTGAAACGGCACATGCGGATCATGAGCGGTGCGCCTCCCCGCTGCAAGCCGCGCGAGGCCGAGGACGGCCGTTGTCGTCTGCCCCCGTCGTCTACCTCGACGTCTTCACTCTGCGCCTGACCAGAGAGTGGGAGCTCCAGCGCCACCGGCGCTGGCCCGACAGCTCCAACCCGCATTTCTTCGTCACCCGCAACACCGCCGTCGACGACTCCGGCCCGCCCATCAGCGCCGGCGTGGTCCAGCTGCTTTTCCAGCGAGTCGGCCTGCCTGCCGGCCAGCTGCGCGTGGACCGGATCGTCGACGAGGCACGCCACAGCGCCGACCCCGTCCGGCTGATGGAGCTCTTTGGCCTGTCCAACCTCTCCGCCACCCGCTATGTCCTGACGGCACACCCGGACAAGAAGAGTGGCCCCATCGCGCCGTGAGGTCCGCCAGGTCTGATGGGCTGCTCACGAGTACCGCTGACCTGAGCTCAAAGGCGACGTCTCGAAGAGCGCTTCTCATCTCCGCGATGATCGTTTCCCGGCTGGTCCGGGGTCAGTCCCACCAGAATTCCCAGCAGTGGGTGTCGATGAGTCGCTCGGCGTACGACGCGAGGGTCTGAGGGCGGGGGCCCTGCCAGATGTTGTCCGGGCAGAAGGCGAAGTGTTCGGCCGCGACGAGCAGGGCGGCTTCGGCGGTCGTCGGGGGTGCGGCGATGCTCAGATGGAGTGTGTCGGAACCGACGGCGACCACGCGTGCGCCGAAGCGCCGTTCCCAGTCACTCACCACGGCGGCGAACGTGGCGGTGTCGTTGTCCCAGTTGGCAGGCCCGTCCCAACCTACGACGGCGAGGGCGTCGGCACCCGAATGCGCGGCCACGAGGCCCAGACGTGACTGCGGCCGGCTGAGGACGAACCGCGCTGCGTACTCCGCGGCCAGATCGTCGGGATCTGCTGCCGCTTGACCGGCCGGCGCGAGGCCCGGCCAGGTCTGGCCGAAGGGGGCGGTAACGGCCAGCCGCTGGTCGGGCGACAGCATGTCGTCGTCCTCATCGACCGCGGTGTACGTCGCCCACCACTTCGCGAGCAACTCGGCCGGGTCATGGTCATCCAGTGATGACATCCGCTCGGGGAAGAACTCGCCGGTGCCCCAGGGCCGAAACTCACTGTCCTGCGGGTCACGCGAGTCCAGCAAAATGGGCCACACGCCTCGGCGGGGACGTTCGGCGTGGATGCGCGTCCACAATTCCGCAGATACAGACCCGTCGCTCAGCCACAGAGCTTCGACACGTCCATCACCTTCATCGGAGGCGACCAACCGGCCTGGCGGGAGTGGGACAGCAAGGGACGACAACAGCTCCGGGTTCACAGGCGGATGCTAGCAGCGGGCTCTTACATGCTCGCGTGGATCGGCTGAATGGCCGGTGTGGTTCGATGCCGGGGAACGAACATTTGGCATTCTGGCCGAGGGGGATGAGCCGTGAATGAGTGGGCCGTCATGTTCAACGAGTTGGCTCTGGAGCGGCGCCCGATGGCACAGGGCATCGCCTGGTTCGACGGACTCCTCGTCGAGGAGCAGGTCGCAGCCCTGCGGCCCCTGTCTCACTACTGCATCCAGGCGCGAGCCACCTCCGACGACGGACCGGAGGCCATTCGCCGCGTCGGCCTCCGCGCGACCACACCCCGGCAGTTCTGATCACACGCGGCCGGATCAACGAACAGCTGGGGAAGATCGCCAGTCTGGCTCCCCTGGACGAGCGCCGGAAGGCGTTCCGCCTGTTGAACTCAGTGCTGGCGGTTGCCGACGATCGCCGACGCGAGCGTTTCTGTTCCGACGGGTGCGGCCACGAGTGGCACAGACTGCCCTTTGCCGACGTAGCTGAGGTGGAGTGAGAGCTCTATCGGCTGCGGTACTCATCGAGCAACTGGAAGAACTGGACAACCGGAGTTGATCCCTCCGGCGTGGTCCGTTCAATTTCAGATGCCCAGGTGAAGGAGCTGGAGACCCCGCGATGATTCCGGAGCCAGCAGGTGAAGTCGCCTTCGGGCCAGAGGTCGAAGGGTTCATCGATGGAATGGATACCCAGCGCGACGCGGTAGCCGGTGAGTATGGACTGCAGGTGCTGAAGCGAACCGTCGGGCAGCCACATGCCGGGACGAAGGCGGATCTGGTCGAGGAAATCGTAGACGTCGGCGCACTCCTGCCAGTGCTTGACAGCGTTCTGGGGGCTCTCCTCGCTCGGCATGCCGATCATCCTACGGCGGGGCACGCGAACCTACGTCAGGCCGCACGCGATCGGGCGCAGTCTGCCATCGGTTCCCTTCCTGAGCCTTCCAAGATTCGGCGAACCCGTCGGATTCCGGTGGTCGGCGACAGCATGATCGAGGCCGCCATCTGCGACGGCGACATCGTCACCGTGAGAAAGGCCGACAGCGCAGACCACGGCGACATCGTCGCCGCCATGCTGGACGGCGAGGCCACCGTCAAACGGCTGCGCCGCGAGAACGGCCAGGACTGGCTCATGCCGCACAACGGGGCGTACGAGCCGATCCCCGGCGACGACGCCGTTATCCTCGGCAAGGTAGTTGCAGTCCTGCGCGCGCTCTGAGCAAGAGCGCCCTGCGCCGCCCATGGGACGCCCCTCGGCCGCGGCGTACGCACGCGGCCCCCTGCACGAGCCCGGCAGAACGCCGGCACGTACCAGCCCAACGACGGGACCCCGACTTGACTCTGATGCCCGGAGCACGCGTGCCGGGTCGGACCTGGACGGTCCGCCTCACCGGCCACCCCGATCACACTGTGTCCGTCGCCTGCAGCACCGCCGCGTGCCGGATGCCGCCCCGCTCGAAGGACGCCGCGAGCATGCGCCGCTTCGCCGCCGAGCACATCAGGGCACACGGACGCCTCGCCGGCGCCCGCCCCAACGTCGCCTGCAGCTGCGGCAGCGCGCACTGCGCCCTCCACGACTCTCCCGTCCAGTGCGCCGGCAGCAGCCTGCTGGTCCTCGTCCACAACCCGGCCGTCGGCCAGGTCTGGACCCTGGCAGAGGTCTGCCAGACCTGCGCCCGCCACATCCCGCACATCACCATCCTGGCTGGGGCCAAGCCCGCCGTCCCCACCCCGGCGGCCCCTTCCGTGGAGCAGCCGGCGCAGCGCACCGCAGTACCGGGCGGGTTCTCCTCACCGGAGGCCGCTCCCGACCCCTCACCGGGCCGGCGCCGGCCCCACCGTCCGAACCGGTCGCGGGGCTGAGACGGGCGCGGCCCCACCGCCGAGCCCTCGCAGAGTTGCCCGCTCGCCACTGGATGAGCACGGCCTGTCAGCGGCGGGTGACGCCGTAGCCGGTGTCGTTGAGGGCGGACGTCCAGACCTCCCGGTTGAACCACTTCGTGATGTCGGGCTGCATGGCGGTGATGGTGTCCATGCGGGCCCGCCAGTCGGTGCCGGTGGGCCGCTTGTCCTGACAGCCGGTGCAGCCGTCCTCGCCGTGGATGTGGCCGGCCATCCACGCGTTGACCGCGACGTTGAGCCGACCCTCGCGGGGACAAGCTCTCCATCGACTCTCGACCTGAACGAGTGGGAGCTTGCTGACATCGATCGCGCGCTGGGCGCGGCCCGGCAAGAGGTAGAGATCGCCGGAGAGGTGCTTGACCGCTTTTCCGATGAGTTCGCTCACCACCGTGGCACACCAGAGGGGTTCCTTCAGTCGGTGCGGCTCGTCGGCGGTCCGCACACCGGGCTGTCCTCCTTGCCGATCATCCGGAGCTTGGAGAAAGGAGTGCCGTTGCACTCAGGGATCACCGTCCTGGCGGGCCCGAATGGGACGGGGAAGTCGATGCTCCTCGGAGCGCTGGCACTCCTCACAGGATGCTGCTTCAGCGACGGCGGCCTGCCGTCCAACCTCAGTCCGATCAGCCGTGAGCTGGCCTCGGGGATGGAGGCGCAGTGGTCCACATCTCGGGAGCCTGAGAGCCGCCTGTTTGTCTCGTACCTGGGCACCTCGCCAGAAGGTCCGGATGCCCTCCTTGAGGGTATGGATGGGCCAAACCGTTTGTTTCTGCTCGATGAGCCGGAGGCCGGCTTGCAGCCGGAGGCCTCCAGGCTGCAAGTGCAGTGGATGTACGAGAGGGTCGCACAGGGCTGCCAGTTCATGATCACCACCCACAGCATGACCCTCGCGTCGCTACCGCGGGCCCGCACAGTCGCTTCCGCCCGAGCAGACCCTTGTAGGAGGCGGTGCGTTCCGTCCTCAGTCGTCGTGTTGGCGGCTGAGGGCCTACCCCGGGGGTGCGGGCGGAGACTCCAAGTCGTCCCGTGGTAGGGCCTTGACCTGGCGCAGCAGTGCGGGCCGACACCCTCGCCCAGTGGCGGCCCGCGCTGCTGCACTTAAGCCACCCACCGCCAGCAGGGTGACAGCAGGCCGCGTAGGCCGTTAGGCAGATCAACTGCGACAACGAGGTCAACGACCATGCCTACTAGCACCCTGCTCCGCGCCGACGGGACGGAGGAGACGTACACCTACTTCGACGGTGTCATCCGGGCGGTACACGCCGACGGAAGCCGCTGCCCCCGCACCGGCAAGGGCCGCCACACCCAGCGTCCACCCGATCCGCGCTGCCCGGGACGCACCACGTACGTGGCGACCTGCCGCGTCTGCGAGTGGGAGAGCGAGTGCCGTTCGTACGCCAGGCTGCGGGCCGAATCGAAAGAGCACGCCCGGGAGTGCGACGACCGCCAGCCGTACATGATGACTGCGCAGGAGTTCGTGAACCTCCCGCCGGCCGAGCAGGCCGCCCACCGAGCCTGGAACGCGATGCGCAACGCGCTGCCGCCCGAACTACAGCCGCCTGCGCTTACTGTGGCACAGCACCGAGAATGCACCCAGGCCGCGTCCCTCGCCCCGTCGCCCCCCGGGCAGGTGCTCCCGACCTGCGCGATGCCGCCCTCCCCGGCGCGAGGCCTGCTGAACCAACCGCACCAGGTACCGGATACAACCGAAGCAGCAGCCCATTGTGCAGCCGTCGAGACAGCGCGGGCCGCCGGGCGGGTCTACGTCGGCATCAGCCGAACCGACCGCGGCTGGTGCGTCTACGCCCAGCCCGACACCGATCCCGCAGCCCGACCCCATCTCGCCGTCACACGGATCCTGGCGCAGGCCGTCGCGCGGCTGGTACGCGAAGGCGACGCCCTGGGGGGAGGTAGCACCAGCGCCGTGGCGGCCGTGACCGGGGTACCCGACGAGTACCGGGCGCGGATCTACGCTCTGGCCTTCCAGAACGCTCTCGCCGGAGACCTCGATCGACTCCTGCGGCTCTGGACGGTTTGGCGCTGACCGGCATCCGTCCCCACCGCATTCCGCAGGGGTGACGCGATGGGGGTAGTGAGCCGGATTCCGCCGGCAAGGTCTCGGCGGTGGGTGTCCGGCCCCCGCCGGGAGGCCACGCGGGGGCGGGGAGGGGTATGTCAGGTGAGCCAGTCTGGGGGGATGAGCGCGTTGCGTGTGCCGTCCTCGTCGGGCCTCCAGTTGTCGATCACGGAGTCCTGGAACCAGTCGTCGGGGAGATTGGCGTGGTCGCAGACGATGATCTGAAGTTTCCCCTCGTTGAGTTCTGCGACGTCGTGGAGGAGCCGGAAGTATTCGGTGACGGTGGACCAGTCTGCGTCCGGAACGGTGGATGCGTCACGGGGCTTGGAGGGGAAGAACGCTTGGGTGGGCTGGTCGAGCGCGAGGAAGCTCGGAACAGGCCTGTGGTGGCGGCGTAGGTAGGTGTGCAGAGCGAGGTGGGCCACGAGGTGGTAGCCGATGTAGTTCTTCTTGCTCCCCACGCGTTCCTGCGCCAGGCGTCCCTGGGGGCGCCGGATGACTACTTTGAGGCTGTTGAAGCTGATGCCTGCTTCGTTCGGAGCCGTGGACTGTCCGAGTCGGAGTTGCTGCGCCCATAAGGTCATGTCAGCGGCGATGTCCGCGAGACGACGTTCCGTTTCGGCAGGGACGTCGTCGTTTGCCACATGGTCTTCGAGCGTGCTGACGACTTCTTGCACGGATGCCAGCACGTGGCGCAACTGTCCGACGTCGTCGGTCGGCCTGCCGTCATGAGCCAAGGTTTGTGCGATGCGTCCTTGGAGGTGTGCTGCTCGCAGGTGCTGTTCTTGGAGGCGAACCATGTTCTCGTCGCTGGCCATCAGTTCCCTCATGAGCACGCCATTCGTTTTGAGCAGCTCGACGAGGCGGTCACGCTGGGCCTGCAGGGCTTGGCGATGCTCTTGACGGACGGGTTGGACGCCGGTTGCCTGTTCGAGTTCCTCCGAGAGCCGGTCTGTGAGCCTGGCGATGTCCCGGGCTGACGGGTCCGGGTGTTCGAGAGGCTGGGTACACATGGGGCAGACGTCGGTGTTGCGATCCCGTTCAGGTCCCAGAAGGGCGAGTGTCTTGAGCCGGTCGATCTGGAAGTGGAGTTCTCCCGTGAAGTCCAAGCTTCGGCGTTGCCAACGGTCCACGGTGGCGAGAGCGGCATCGAATTCCTGCAGCTTGGCTCGCAGCGTCCGACGCTCCTCATTCAGCTCCTGGCGGCGGTCACCGATGTCGGAGGCGATTGGGGCGAGGGGCGGCACGGTGAGTGCCTCTCGTAGTAGTGCGTGGACCGTGCCGGCGTCGGGCGCCACGGGAACGTCGCGGAGAAGCCCTTCGCTTTGAGCGAGTCTGAGCAGAGCGATGCCATTGGCGTCCAGGACTTGACGCTGTCGCAGAGCGGCGTCCAGTTTCCGCTGGGCGGCGCGTACCTCGCGCCGGGCTTCGCCGAGATGGTGCTGACGAAGAGCCTGCTCGGGGCCGGCGGCGCCAAGGAAGTAGGGCAAGGTGTCCTTGATCGCTTGCTCGATGCCGTCCTCGGTCTGACGGTGAAACAGGGTATGCGAGGCTCCGATCTCGTCTTGGTCCTGGAAGCACAACAGTGCGGCCTGAGCCACGGAGACGTTGAAAGAGTTCCGAGCGGCGCCCGTCGGCGGCTGAAAGCGGAAGTCTTCGATCCCGAGATGTGCACTGACTTCGCCTCGCAACGCGGTGGCATTCGAGTTGACGATGAGTTCCTCGGAGGCCGGAAGACCGAGGGTTCCGTCCCCGGAGCGCACGAATGCCTCAATGGTGGACTCGCCAGCCGGGCGAGGGCGGGCGAGAACCATCCGGCGTCCGTCACCGAACTCGACCAGGAGCACGTACCAACCGACGGTACGGTCGATGGGGTTGTCGGGTAGCCCGGGCTTGTTACGGCCCAAGCAGAAGTCGACGATGGCGAGGACGCCGGATTTCCCAGTCTCAGACTCGCCGGTCAGGATGTTCAGCCGGCCGGGGCGGAACCGCAGGACCCTGGGGGGCTTCCTGTTGTCTTGGTGGTAGAGGGCCAGGGCAAGCAGTTGCATGGCGGTTCTGTGACTCCTTGGTCAGGGACGAACGCCGAGAGCGGTATAGGCGCGGTTCGGGTCGGTTACTGCAAGCCAACGCCCTACCAGAGCGGCGGCGCGCGCGCAGTCGGCAACCTCGTGCCGGAAGTCGGGGGCTGCTCTGGGTTTGCGCGGGCAACGCAGACCCAGGGCGGTGACTTCCACGACTTCGTGGCGCACTGCCATACGCAGACTCATGCGGGTGAGTCCGGTCAGTGAGATCGCGCGCTCGGCGAAGGCCGCCTGCTGAAGGGGGTTCTCGTTGGCCCACGCCATGAGGGAGACGGTCGAATTCCCTGGAAGCGTGATCCTGGCTTTGGCGGGGAGGACGAGCGGCAGTACGAGAAATGCAGACGGCCATGGCATCAACCCCTCCCTCTTGTTCTGCGCAGCGTAGATGCTGGTGGCCAAGAGGTAGCCGCCGAAAGCCGGATTGAGGAGCGCCTGGGTCTCAGCCGAAGGAGTCGATGTCGTCATTGCTCTGCGGCCTCGATGTGGTCCTTGCACAAGCGGGGGTGATCGGGGTGCCAGCCCACGGCTCGATCGCCGCCTACGTTCTCCACCCTGTCACAGAGGTCGTGGATTGAGCCGCGGCCGATCCAGGGAGCCGTGCTGGTGCCGGGTCGAGCCGCCTTATCGGCGACCTTCTCCATGGTGTCGTCTAGGATCGCTTGACCAATCTCCCGTCGCGCGGCCTCGTCGGTCTCGTTATCGACGCGACGGGTACGGCGCAGGAAGACGCTCTCCCACTCGTAGTGGAGGTCACGCTCGTATGCGTCCAGCCCGTCCGCAGTGACCTTGAAGTTCCGCAGCCACTCCGAGCGTTGCGCCCGTGCGTAGTGGTAGTCGCGAAGATGCGTCGTGATCTCTCGGTCGGGAAGCCCGATCCACTGCATCTGCGATACGACCAGTCGGTTCCGGTAGGGAGCCATCTCGGCCTCGGTGAGGTTGCGGTGGGTCTCGGTGATTGGCAGGCTCCTGCCGGTGTACCGTTCGACGGCTTCATCGCGGCGGCACAGAAGTGTTTCGGCACTGACGGAGGTGAGCTTGTAGGTAGGGTCCTTGCGCTCCAGCAGACGCACGGCCACGCGATACCACCAGCCCTTGATCTCGTCCAGCACCGCGCTGGAGTGCTCGCTGGGGGTGATGCCCAGCTCCTTAGCGAGACTACGGTCGACGTCTGACATCACTGGTGCACCGTCGGCGACCACCATGGCGTTGACGAGCTGCTGCCGCTGCGCTGACGTGAGCGCCATGAAGAGCGCGCGGTCTTCACCCGTGGTGCCGGGCCCGTCTGCGTCGCCAGCGACTTCCTCCATCCGCGCGAGGGCCAGGCCAACGTTCCGGTCCGGGCCTGAACGCAGCCAGTGGAGGAAGGTCCCTTCTTTGGCAACTTGCGTCGAGACGAGTCGCAGAATGGGCAGCGGCATGGCCGAGGGGGTGCCGCTGACCGCCAGAGAGTCGATCCAGGAGGTGACTGAGCGCCAGAAGTCTTTCCCGGTTTCGCTAAGCGGCCCTGCCGCCTCTCGATACTTGGACTGCAGCAGCTCAAGGGGGTCCTGCGTTTCGTGGTGCAGGAACTCGATGTCGTCGAGGAGTTCCATGCGCACCTCGACGGTTATGTCGTCCCAGCTGCGGCGCGCGAGTTCCAGGAGGGCCAGCTCGCATTGATAGAGGTAGCCCATCATCTGGCCTGCCGCCGAATGCGATCGCGCCTTCGCCACGTCCCCCACCACCGGTCGAGCTGGCCAAGCCGTGCGGCTACCTGCCGCAGCTGGATCCCGGCAAGAGGGAACCTTGCAACAACGTAGCACCGGGTTTACGTGCTGGAGGGAGCTACGCAGATTCCGTTGCCGCTGAGCGTGCCACCTTCAGGGCGCGCTGCGCCATCCGATCAGTCCCCCACTGATGCCCCGCTGGCCGGCGAACATCTCCTTGCAGTCACCGAAGCGGATTGTGTCGCTCTGGGAGCTTTCCGTCGGTGCTCCTGTCCGGAGGGCCCGACCTGGGCGCCGGCGGTCTCCTGCGCGTTCGGCCGCTGAGCGTCACCGTCCCGGGGTGTTGCCCGCCGGATCGGGCGGTACGCCACGCTGGTGAAACGTGCTGATGTCCCCCCCACCCCTACCGCCCTACCTGAGCCCGGACTGAAATCGGAGCAGGAGGGGTAAAGCTGCGCGCGGGTCGAGTCACACGGAACGCTGCGGGTGACACCGGACTTGAGGGGGCAGGCACCATGTTCTGTGCCGAACATGCCGAGTGGGGACGAATACAGTCGTACCTGTCCGATCTGGGATGCGGCCGGTCGTGGGACGACGTCTACCGGGTGAAGCCGTCACGGCTCACGTGCGAGGACTGCGGCTGGCCGATGAACGCCCGGCTCTCACCCCTTCAGGTGCCGCACTTCGCGCACCAGCCCGGGGCACCGGACGACTGCCAGGCGGGGGGCGAGTCGCCCGATCACCTGTACCTGAAGTGGTGCCTGCTGACGTCGGCGCAGGAGGCGGGCGCGGACGCGGCCGAGGAGGTGGAGGGCCCGGACGGCGCGTGGCGGGCGGACGTCCTGGCGAGCGATCCGGGCGGCCGGTGGCGCATCGCCCTGGAAGCACAGTTGTCCAAGATCACGCCCGACGACATCCGGGGCCGCTCGGACCGGATGCTCGGGGACGGGGTGCCCTCGGTGTGGTTCTGCTACCGGCGGGCACCCTGGCTCGGCGTGGTGCCCTCAGTGCGCGTGGGCGAGGTCGCGAAAACGGCCGTCGTGGTGGAGGGCCTGGCCCGCTTCGACGACGGACAGTGGGTCAAGGCCGACCGGATGACGCTGACCGAGTTCCTCCGGCGGGTCTTCGACCGTCAGATGGTGGCTTACAGCCCGGAGCGTCGGACCGAGGGCCTCGTCCTCGACGTGCTGTGGGTCGATGAGCGGTGCCTGCGCGCGGAGGCCGACTACCAGGAAACGGTGGAGTCGGCGCGAGCACGGGCCGAGGCAGAGCGCCGCCGCGAGGAGGAGGACCTCCGCCTCCTCGACTCCCGACAACGTCAAGAGGACTGCCTGCTGGAGTCGCGCCTCTACGAGGAGGAGGAAGCGGCCGGCCCGTCGTGGCGACTGACCGACGCGGAGGAACGCCGCCTGCGGCTCCAACAGATCACCCGACGCATGGTCCGCCGCGTCCTCGCCGTCGTCGAGCGCAAGCACCGGGCCGCGGGCATGCCGCTGCCCCACCTCGGCGAGGCGGGCGAGGACACCGCGGGATGGGCGAGCGACGCACTCCAGACGAGAGGGTTCCACGCGGATTATGTCGGACGAACCCTCGGCGATGACCGCTACGCGGGCGGTGTCCCACTGATGGGCGAGGCGGCCCACCCGGTCGCGGTCATCGACCCCGATCCCGCCCGGGCCGGCTCCCGGGTCCTGGCCGCGTGCGTGCTGGTGTTCACCACCTGGGAATTACGTACCCGGTTCCTGGCGCAGGCCCCGCCGCCGCCATGGGACGTCGCGGACCAATACGTGACGCTCACCCTGGATTTCAACCCGTCGGCCCCGGCCGAGGTCACCGTGCCGGTGTCGACCCCGCTGCACGTGTCGATCCCGCAGCAGCCGACCGACAGCACCCGCACGGCCGCCCCCTGCATCTGCCCGACTCCGCGCCCGCACGCCGTGTTCCCCGAGGGACCCGAGGCAGTCGAGCCATGCGAGGAGACCACCCCCGCGTCGGCATTCCTGATCGCCCGATGCGAGCTATGCGGCGGCCGGTACGACGGCCCCTGGCGCAGAATCCCAGCCAGCCCCGCGGGGTGGTAGCCGACCCGGGGCCCACCCCGGTACGTCAGTCAGCGCCCGCTCTGGAGCCCCCGCTCCACGAACCCCGCAAGGACGACCCTTGTCACGGGGTCATGGTGGAAGCTGCCGTACACGCCCACCCCTGCTCGCCCACGTTCATCCACCCTCCGGCCCGCAGCTCCGGGGTCGTGACCATCACGCGACCGCCCAACGGGCCGCCGCAGAACTTCACGATCAACACGAGGCGCCTCCACTCCACTCCGGGACGAGACGACCCCGCCCTCACCCCTTGAGCGCCCTTGGGAGTGGACCGGAAGCGCGACGGCACCCGGGCCGAGCGGGGTCGTCACCGGTTGGTGGCGGCCCCGCTTCGCTGTGTCCGTGCCGGGTTGTGACGGCGGCGGTGGCTCGTTCGACCCGCTGACCTCGGGCGATTCCCTGATGCATCTGAACGTGGGATGGGTTATGTCGACTTGGAGCGGGGACTTGTCCTGCGAAGGCGTCTGATGCCCGGAGGTCACGATGGTCGTCCCATACCCGTAGGCGGCCAAGGCTTCGAGGAACTGCGGCGTATCACACGAGGAGACCTGCCCCTCGGCACCGGACATGCCCGGGGCGTCGAGGTCGACGACACAGCTTGCTTGCGGCGGTCCCCGTCCGGTGTGCCGCGCCAAGGCGTTGCGGCGGGTCGGCGAACACCGGCGGCTAGGGCGCCTTTCTCGTGAGTGCAGCCCGCGTGCATGCGGGGGAGCAGCTGTGCCTGAACGTGGGCCGGGTCGGCCTGCCGCTGAGGGGTGCAGCGGTTCCGTGGTCGAAGTGGCATGCGGGCTATGGGTGTGCGTGCGAAGAACTGCGCAGAACGGTTGTTACTTGATCAACTACTCCGGGTGGGTGAGGCGGGGGAGGAGTGCGCCTGGTGGTGCGCCGGAGCGCGTTGTCTATGGGTGCCGTTTGTGGGGCGGGTGAGCGTGGGGGCGGCGCATGTCAGGGCCACGCCGGGCGGACGTGTGTGGGGTGTACAGGCGTGTGTGACGGAAATGTCTGTGTCCGGTAACCGCCCTCACAGCGTGCTGCGACGAGGCGGGCAGGGGGTCGAGAGTGTGGCCCTCGGCTCACTCCGGGCCGGGAATTCCGCACCGGTTGCCGTCACCTGCTTCGGCAGGTGGGGCACTGTTGTTGAGGGAGCGTCACCCATGTCTTCTGCTTCTTCCGTTCGTCGTATCGCCGCGACCGTCCTGGCCGCCGGAGCGGTGGTGGGCGCGGCCGCGCTGCCGGCCACGGCACAGGACCGTGACCACGGCCGGCATCCGCGGGTGGAGATCAGCCGGGTCCAGGCCGACAGCCCCGGACGCGACGACCACTCCAACCGCTCCCTCAACGCCGAGTGGGTGGAGATCACCAACACCACCCGCGACGCCGTCAACCTCCGCGGCTGGACCCTGCGCGACGAGGACGGCAACCGCTACCGCTTCGACAACATCCGCATCAACGGCCGCGCCACCATCCGCATCCACACCGGCACCGGCCACAACACCCGAACCGACCTGTACCAAAACCGCCGCGACTACATCTGGGACAACCACGCCGACACCGCCACGCTGCGCGATGACCGCGGCCGCACGGTCGACACCGAGTCGTGGGGCCGTCGCCACCACTGACCGGTGTCAGGGTGCGGGCGGCCGCCTGGACGGCGGGCGACCGCCCGCACCACACTCCACAGGGCGAGCCGGCCGGCCCGGGTAACGGAGCAGGGCAGTACAGGCTCCGGGGCTGGCCGGGAGCCAGGGGTACGCCCGTGGGGTCGGGCCTTGGCCGTCACAGGGTCGACGGTGGGGGACGAGAGGGTGAGGCCCCGGGAGTCAGGGGGGAAGAGTGACTGCTCGGGCCGGTGTCGCCTACCGCGGGGGAGCGGTGTGTATTCCATCGCGACACCTGGAGGAACGATTCACCAGCCGGGAGGTAACGATCCCTCCCCGCAGTTGCCTGGCTCCGTGCCGCAAGTAGGCCGCGTTCATCACGGCCGCGGCGTGGGCCAGAAGGGCCAGGAACGGATCGGCCAGCTCGCCGAGGGCGCGCCCATAGTGCCGACCGGGAACAGGCAGCAGATGATGCCGCCGCGCGCAGTCGGCAGCGGATATCGAGGCCGGCCAACGCGCCTACAGTCGCTGCGGCTCGCTCCCCCACGCGATGAGGACCGCAACTGATGCCGCTTCGACGATGTCCGCCCCTGCTGGCGGGTCTGCCGCGCCAGGCAGTTGGGTTATGACTTGGCCTCGCGGTAGGCACTCTGCGCGCTCTGGTCCACTTCGGCGATCAGGGCCTGCCGAGTGGACTCGTCAGTATTTCGTGCCTGGGTCCATGCGCGGGCGATGTCGACTCCTTGGGCGCGGAGGCGGTTGGCCAGTTCCGCCTCCGGCGTGTTCCTGAGGCCTTGGAGCCATGTCGCGGTGAGGTAGGCGGCGGGGTCCTCCTGGTAGGTGTCCTGGGCGGCTGGCTCGCGCAGCAAGCGGTCGCGGACGGCGGTCCGCCACGCTCCATCACGGGTGTACGTGTCGGAAAGGCCGTCCAGGATGCCAAGAGCGCGGGCGTTCTTCGTCGGCTGCAACGAGAGGTCCACGCCGGTTGCGTCCGCAGGGACGGCCGCGAGCCGCCCAGCTGCGGTGTGGGTTTCTGCCATCCGCAGCAGGGCGTATGCCCGGGGGTCCACCGCCACCGCGCGCAAGGTTTTTGTGAGCACGCTGTTCCAGACCGACAGGTGGTAGGTACCCTCGGCTTCCCATGGCGGCTTGTTGTCGCCCGCGTTCACTATGTACTCGTTGTCGAAACCGGCGAGCATCTCATGTACGTCGGGGGCGTAGTCGGCCAGGGCGGTGGCAAGGGGCACCCTCAATGCGGGGTCGAGTTGGATCTTCTGCGACTGCCCCCAGCCGAGCGCAAAGACGACGTCCTTCATCGCCTGAGCCTGCGCCTGGGTGTGACGCCCTGGTTGGCTGCCCGCGGTCGCCTTTACGATCGCCTCGCCGAGTGCCGCGCAGCTGATGCCGGGGTGAACGGCAGCCCCTACCGATTTCTGTACGCTCGCGTTTTCGGCCAGGCCGTTGCAGGGTGGGGGCGTCTCGCGCCTGAGGAGGAACCAAGCCCCGAATGTGCCGAGCAGGGCCAGGCACACTACCGCCCCGGCCCAGGCTCTCACCGGAACGGCTCGGCGTCCCCTGCTGCCCGTCATCGACGTCCCCATTTCGCCTTCTTACTGCCCGATCAGTTGGTCGTGTCGGTCAGATACTTGTGAGCTGTTTCAGTTCCGCGGGTGCGTCCTTCGAGGACGTCGCGGCTGTAGTCCTGAACGAAGCTCTCTGGGATGTCCGGCCTGTCCTTGGCCCACTCACGGATCATGATCGGCAATTGGTTGTTGACCTCAAGGTACTCGTCCGCGATCTGGGGGTTGACCTTGGCGTCGATCTCGCCCTTCATCCGGTTGCCCCACTCCCAGGCCCAGGTGTCGACGCCGCGCTGGATGGAGTCGCCGAAGGCGATGGAGACACCGCCGGCCGTGGTGAAGTACATGGGGGTGACCGCGCCGCCGATGACGTGATAGGCGAGCTTCGACTTCCAGTCGGCCTCGCTGTACCCGGCCATCCGGCCGTCGTTGATCACGTCTTCGCGGATGGAACTCATGACGCCCAGTGCCGTGCCCGCCTTGTTGATCGGGTTGGTGACATCCGGTCCCTGTGCCCCCTTGGGGATCTGTTCAAGGGAGAGGTCGATGTAGCGGGACTCCGCCTTGTGGAGCGTTCCGTAGGCTTCTGGGTCCTCCGAGAGGCCTCGCATGAACTGCACGAGGTCCTTCTGGCTGACCGCCATGTGGGTCTTGTCGCCGTCGTGGAAGTACCCGGTCCCGGCAGCGGAGATGTACTTGGAGTCCAGGCCCCCCAGGATCTCGTGGGTGTCGGCGGTGTACGTGGCCAGGGCGCGGGCCAGGGGCTCGCGCATGTTCTCGTGCACGCTCTGGTCGGGCCCGAGCCCGCCGATCACGTCGTGCATGATGCGCGCCTGTCCCTCGGTGTGAGGGGTCGCCGGCCAGGGGTCCTGGTTCGGGCCGAGCGGCGTGTGGCCGGTCGTGCCGGATTCGAGAAGGAGTCCCAGACCGGTGCGGGCGTCCTTGCCCTCGCTCTCGATGTCGCTGTGCGTCTCGATGTTCCCGTGCCAGACGGGAGTGTCATCGAACTTCCAGTCGCGCTCCTTGAGCAGGTACTCGAGGTTGTCGTTCTTGTGGTCCGTACCCGGGTCGAGGTAGGAGGTGGCAGCGGCCGGGTCCTTGGACATGATGCCGAGCAGGCCGTCGAGCGGGTCGTTGGCGAACCATCCCCCGTTCTCGCCGCTGAAATCGCCCTGCAGGTCCCAGATGTTCGGGTCGCCTCCGCGCTTCTTGTCCTCCGCCGTGCGGATGTCGTCAGCGAGGTCGTGCAGGAAGGGCGCCGAATAGCCGTCGCCGTTCTGCATGAGAGTGATCAGGCTCTGATAGCCGCGGACCTGCTGCCCGTGTCCGCGGCTGATGGTGTTGGGGCCCTCGGCGGCTTCCTTGAGGTCGAACTTTTCGACGCCTGCCTTCCTCAGCTGGTCCCGGAAGTCCTTGTAGAACTTCGACTTCGGGTCCTGCATCGCGTTGGACAGGGAGTTGGCGAGACCCTTCTCCAGGTTCAGGTAGGTCTGCTTTCCCTTCTTGTCGTCCTGGTAGGCAAGATCATTGAGCCGGTTGGTGAACTTGAGGGTGTTCTGCGCGCCCATTCCGTTGAGGAAGGTCTGGTTGAACTCGGTGCTCTTGGCGTTGTCGCGGAAGGAGCGGTCCAGCTCGGCGTAGTCGGCTGCCGACACCTTGTCGCCGCTGTTGATGCGGGTGGCGATGTCCTCGGCATTGCGGGCCTCGTAGACCTCGATATCACCCTGTGCGTCGGCGTTGAAGCCGCCCAGGGTTTCGTCGTTGCCCTTGCCGAAGGCGTCCTTGTTGCTGTCCACCACGACCGCCTCAAGAGCGATCTTGACGCCCTGGTCGGCGTCGGAAACGGCTTTGACCTGGTCGTTGATGTGCTGCTGCCACTTGTTGACCGCGTCACGGATGGTGGTCTGGCCGTCGGGGTCGTGGTGGTAGGCGCTGCGCTCGGCGGGTGTCAGCTTGGCGTAGTCGAACGCGACCGTGCCTTGCTCCGAGACGGTCATCCCCGCCTTGATCGCGTCGTCACGCGCGGACTCGACGCGCTTCCTCAGGTCGGTGAACTGGGTATGGGCATCGCGCAGCAGACTCGCGACCGCCTTGGCCTGGATCTGGGCTGCGGAGTACTCGTACCGGGTGGCGGCAAAGTTCGAATGGGCCACGCCTACGCTGACGCCGCTCCAGTCGGGCCCGACGGTGATCTTCTGGACACTGTCGCCGTAACGGGTCTCGACTTTCTTCAGCTCGCCCGCCATCTCGTCCCACTTGCCCGCTGCCGTCGTCAGCAGACCCAGGTCGGTCGACATCACTTCGTGGTACGTCAACATGTACTGCTCCCCCTTACAGACCGTTGAGCTTCGACCGAGTGCCCAGGGGGCGGAAGTCGTCCCCCGTGCCGAGGTCGTTCCGTACGAACAGGCCCGAAGCGCCGCGCAAGGAGCCTTTCTCAGAGCCGAGCCGGCCCATCAGGACCTTCACCTGCTGGTCCCACGTGTCCGCAACCTTCTTCAGGCCCACGGCCGCGTCCCAGCCCTCGAAGCCCTTGACTGCGGTGTTGGTGCTCTCGTCCGCATGGTCCGTGGCCTTTTTGGTGTTCGGCTCCAGCTCGGTCTCGATGGTGTTCGCGGCAGACCTCTTCTGCGCCGGCGTCGACGCGAAAGTCCCCCCGCCGCCACTGCCGTCGGCTGCCGGAACGCCGTTGAGCCGCATCGCTGCATGGTCGGCGGCCCTGGCCTTCTCGCTGCCCCACTCCCGCGTGAAGTCTCCCGACACGACCGCCCCCGTTCAACTCAAACAGCGCTGTTGCCTGCAGACCGCCAAACGGCCCCTGCTCGCGGACAGACCACAGGCCCACGATTGTCCGGGGAGCTACGGGTGGACGCCGGTCAATGCCCGCCACGTCCAGCGCTGCCGCGCGGCGAGTGACCCCCGGTACCGGGCACGCACGGCACAGCTCTCCTCGGCGCAGGCGTTCCTTGATCCTCTCCGCCGCTTCGCCGCAGCGCACTGCCGTCGACCGGCAGTCTTTACCCGCCATTCGCTGCCGGTGGACGACACTCTGCTGCGGCCACCCGCAGCTGGAGGGCCGCAGCATCGCCGAGTCCTGCCGGCCGGGGGCATGGCGAGTGATCGCCTTGGACGCCGCAGCTCCCCAGGACCGGCGACCGGACCTCGCGAGCTCCCTCGCGGACGGCAACGGGCAGCAGCCCGGACTGGTGTGGCGGCTGCACCCCGGCTACGTCCTGCGCCCCGAGGACCGTGTTGTCCTGGCCGCTACCCGGCGGGGTCTGGCGGAACTGCTCGGGCGCGGGCATGCCCGTACACCCGGGGCCTGATTCCGGGAGCGGTAACCGTCGGCGGTAAAGAGCGCGGGCCGTGCAGGGGTGGGACCTGTACCGCACTCCGCTGCCGTGAGAGCCTGGGGCCATCACCCTCCCTGCCAGGAGCCCCTTCCATGCGTCGACCTTCCCGGTCCGGTCCCGCGTCCCCTCTTTTCGCCTTCGGCGTCGTCATGACGGCGGCCGGCGCGGTGAGGTACCTGCTGCCGGCCAGCACCGCCCTGCCGTTGCTGGCCCTTGGCGCGCTGGCTCTGGCCACCGCCGCCGCGGTGTGGACTGCCGCCCGGTGGCGCTGAGGCCGTAAGGGAACCGTCATCCGCCAGGCCTGGCCGACCTCTGCGCCCACCTCGTTGAATTACGGGCGACAAGACCTTTGTGTGACGGTGAGGGAGCGGTAGTGCAGGACGGGAAGCGGCGCACAGGGCTGGTCGTCGGCGGGCTGGTCACGGCCCTGGTGGCCTTGGCCGCCGGGCTGTATTGGTTCCAGCCGTGGAAGCTCTGGCAGGACGCCACGGTCAACGACGCGCTGCCGACCGCCACTGCCCCGGGTCTCATCTCGTCGCCCACGGCTGCCGCCACCGCAACACCTTCCGCTCCTGGCGGACCGCAGGTACTTGCCCAGGGATTGCTGATCAGCCACGAGCACGCCACCACTGGCACGGTGAAGCTGATCCGGCTCCCCGATGGCTCGCGTACGCTCCGGCTGGAGCACCTCGAGACCAGTAATGGCCCGGACCTTCGAGTATGGCTCACCGATGCCCCCGTGAAGCAGGGCACGGCGGGCTGGGGCGTCTTCGACGACGGCAAGTACGTCAGCCTCGGCAAGCTCAAGGGCAATAAGGGCGACCAGAACTACGAGATCCCGGCCGAGGTGAACCTCGCCGACTACACCAGCGTCACCATCTGGTGCGACCGCTTCAACGTGTCCTTCGGAGCGGCGGCTCTCCAGGCAGTGTGACCCTCGCCGGGCCGGCCGTGGCCGTGGTCACCCTTGTGCCCGTGTAACCCTGGTCGTCGCGTCAAAGACGCGTGAATGACCATGTGTATCGGTATCGGGGGAAGATGTGGCGGACCGGGAGACACCGGAGAGTCATCTGGCGGGGTACGCCGGGATTCTGCGCGACGCGTGTGCCACAGGACGCCGTCTCACCCGTGCCGAGTTGGAGGCCCGTCGGGCCGACGGCGAGCGGGCGGCGGAAGCGGGATGGCCGCTGCGGGCGCTGATACGGGACCACTTGGCCGCTGCCCGGACGGTGGAGCCGGCGCCGGCTTCCAGGCCGCTGCTGGCAGTGGTCGAGCAGGCGGTGGACGCCTTCGTCGAGGGGTACGAGCGCGCCCAGCACCAGGCCGTGCGTCAGGAGGAAGCCGCACGTCGGGAGTTCATCGACGACCTCCTCTACGGGCGCAGCGATCTCGGAAGGCTGGCGGAGCGCGCCGAAAGGTTCGGGCTGCGCCTCTCCCAGGCCCACGCGGTGGCTGTGGCGAGCGGATCTGAGCCGTACGGCGACGGCTACCCGGTGGCCCGTGGCATCGAATCGGCGGTGCTGACCCGGTTCGCAGGCCGGCAGATCCTGCTCACCACCAAGGACGGGCGGCTGATCTGTGTGGCCCCCGGGGACCAGCCGGACGTTCTGGCGTTCTTCGCCAAGCAGGCCTATGCCGCAACCGACGGCGGCAAGGTGGCCATAGGCCGCTCCCATCCCGGCGCCGGCGGCGTGGTGCACTCCTACGAGGAGGCGCTCAACGCCCTCGATCTGGCCGAGCGGATGGGCTTGGACGGGCCGGTCCTGCACGCGGCGGATCTGCTGGTCTACCCGGTCCTGACCAGGGACCGGCAGGCGATGGCCGACCTGGTGGAAAACGTGCTGGGCCCGCTTCGCAACGGGCGCGGCGGCGCACAGACCTTCATCGACACCCTCACCGCCTACTTCGACAGCGGCTGCGTGGCGACCGAGGCCGCGCGCCGGCTGTCGCTGAGCGTACGGGCGCTGACCTACCGGCTGGAGCGGATCCACAGCCTGACCGGCGCCGACCCGGCCGACCCGGTCAACCGCTACACCCTGCAGACCGCGGTGATCGGCGCCCGCCTGCTCGACTGGCCCGACACCGAGGCGTAAGCCCGCGCGTCAGCGCGTGCGGTTCCTGCGGGCCGCCCAGTGCTCCCGGATGCGGCAGCGCAACCAGTGGGCTACTTCGCCGAGGCTGATCAAACGGGCGGCGCTTGCCGCACACGCGACCAGCGGGGCAGGTGCGTCGCGGAGCTTTCCTCCGCCCCACAAGAGAACGGTGAGCGCCCCCCACCACAGGGCAAGGGAGGCGGCTTCTGCTCGTCGGCTGCGGTTCATGCAAGGGTTCCGTTCTCCCCTC
This sequence comes from Streptomyces sp. NPDC051578, assembly GCF_044454045.1. Classification (NCBI taxonomy): domain Bacteria; kingdom Bacillati; phylum Actinomycetota; class Actinomycetes; order Kitasatosporales; family Streptomycetaceae; genus Streptomyces; species Streptomyces sp. NPDC051578. The sequence continues at coordinate 32,821 of NZ_JBITDH010000011.1, read as the reverse complement.
CCCCAGAGGGGAGGGGCCGGCCGGTTCTTATGCCAGGGCGAAGTAGCGCAGCCACAGGTAGAGGGCGGAGATGACGATGGTGACGGTGGTGACGACGAGTCCGTATTTGGTGAACTGCCAGAAGGTGATGGGGTGGCGGTTGCGTTCGGCGATGCCGAGGACGACGACGTTGGCGGAGGCGCCGATGGCGGTGGCGTTGCCGCCGAGGTCGGCACCGAGGGCGAGGGCCCACCACATGACGTGATCGCGGTCGCCGCCCATATCGGTGACGAGCTCGCTGGTGATGGGGGCCATGGTCGCGACGTAGGGGATGTTATCGACGATCGCCGACAACACGGCGGAGCCGCCCAGCAGCAGCATGGAGCCGCCCAGTTCCGCTCCGCCGATGACCTCTGAGAGGGAGCTTGCGAGTTCGCCGATGACGCCCATCTCGATGAGGGCGCCCACCATGACGAACAGGCCCGCGAAGAACGCCAGGGTGGGCCACTCGACCTCCCCGAGCACCTCGCCGGTCTCGACTTTGGAGATCGCGATCAGCAGGCCGGCGCCGAGGAGGGCGACGACGCTGGGCGCGTAGTGCAGGACGGGGTGCAGGACGAATCCGGCGACGACCAGCGCGAGGACGCTCAGGCCCTGGATCAGCAGGCGGGGCTCCTTAATGGCCTCGCGTTCGCGCAGCTCCATGATTTCCGCGGCGCGCTTCTCGTCGTACACGAAGTGCTTTGCGAACATCACCCGGCACAACCCGACCAGCACGACGGTCAGGACCGCGGCGAGGGGGGCGAGGTGGACGAGGAAATCGTTGAAGGTGAGACCGGCCCGGCTGGCGATGATGATGTTGGGCGGGTCGCCGACGAGGGTGGCAGTGCCGCCGATGTTGGAGGCGAACACCTCGGCGAGCAGGAACGGCACCGGTGACAGCTTCATGCGGTCGCAGACCAGGAGCGTCACCGGGGCGACGAGCAGCACGGTGGTGACGTTGTCCAGCAGAGCCGAGGCCACGGCCGTGATGACGATCAGCATGGCCATCACCCGGAACGGTCTGGCCTTGGCCTTCTTCACCGACCAGATCGCCAGGAACTCGAAGAGACCGGTCCGCTTGAGGACTCCGACGATCATCATCATGCCGAGCAGCAGGAAGATGACGTTCCAGTCGATGCCCGTCTTGTCCGAGTAGAAGGCCGAGAGGTCGTCGGTGGCGCCGAGGGCCAGCATCAGCGCCGCGCCCCCCAGCGCGGCGGCAACACGGTGGACCCACTCAGTGATGATCAGCAAGTAGACGCCCGCGAAAACCGCGACCGCCGCCCAGCTCTGCCAGCCGCTCACGCCTGCCCTCCCACATCGAGGAGATGGCGCATCAAAGAAGCGCCCGAGACCACCCCGAGAAGCCGGCGTCCTTCGTTGTCGCGGTCGATGACGGCCACCAGCGGTACGTGGGTACGGGCCATGAGCGCCGCGATCTGCAGGATTCCTGCGTCGGGGCCGACGAACGCCGGCTTGAAGGAACGCCCCGGGATCCACTGGGCGACGGTCTTGCCAACCAGCTCGTCGGCGAGGGCGTCGGCGTGCCGGTCGTCGATGACCGCGGCCAGCAGCGGGTCCTCCATGACGTATTCGGGTACCAGCTGGCGTACCAGCTGGGAGCCGGGGACGACCGCGTACGGGGTCCCGTCCGCGTCCAGGACCAGCAGGGCGGGCAGGTTCTGCTCGGCCACCAGACGCACCGCGTCCACGGCGGCGTCGTTGGTCATCACGTGCGGGTAAGGCTCGGCTAGATCACGGGCGATCATGGGGCTTCTCCTGGTCGAGTCCACGGTTCGAGGTGGGAGTGTCATCGGTCGACTGCGGGGTGGGAGCGTCGTGATCGTCGTCGCCGGGGATACCGGCGAGGTCTTCCACGTCGAAGAGGCGGGCGATCGGCACGTCGGTGCTGGAGTGGGCGATGATCGAGAAGGCGATGCAGACGGCGATCAGCGTGTACGCCTCCTCGCCCTCGGGGATGCCGGCCTGGAGAACGAGCAGGCCGTAGACGACGGACGCGAAGCCCTTCGGGCCGAACCAGGCGGCGACCAGCTTCTCCCGCCGCCCGATCCGCGCCCCCAGCAGCGACACCAGCAACGAGGCGGGGCGGATCATGACGATCGCCAGCACCACGGCCACGTACCCGCCCACCGACAGATCACCGAACAGGGCCGGGGTCAGCAGCGCGCCGAAGACCAGAAGCGCGGCGAACTTCGCCAGCTCCGCGAGCATCTCGCCGAGCGGCTCGAAGACCGACTTCGCGTCGGGCGAGACGGAGGCCAGGACGGCGCCGGCGGAGAACGCGGCAAGGTAGGGGTTGGCGTGGGTGAGGTGGCACAGCCCGTACAGAATGACCCCGGTCGCCAGCGGCAGCAACGGCTGCAGCTTCGGCTCCGCCCCCAGCAGCCGCAGCCGCACCAGACCCGCCACCACCAGCGGCAGCACCACCCCGAAGACCAGACCAAGACCGAGCTCCAGAGCGATCTCCCCAACGGAGGCATCGGTCTGACCGGAGGTGGGGCCGGCCGCGGCGATGAGAAGCAGGACGACGGGCAGCGCGAGCCCGTCGTTGATGCCGCTCTCCACGTTCAGCAGCTGCCGCAGCCTGGCCGGCACTTCCTTACGGCCCACGATCGCGGAGGCGAACACCGGATCGGTCGGCGCGAGCACCGCGCCGACGAGGAACGACGTCGTCCAGTCCAGCCCGACCAGGTAGTGGGTGATCAGCGCCATCCCGGCCATGGCCAGCGGCATACCCAGCCCCAACGCGCGGGCCGGGTTCTTCCAATTCTCCCGCAGCTTGGGAAACGAAACGTGCATCCCGTCGGTGAACAACACCGCGAACAGGGCCAGATCAGCGGTCACCGAGACGATCTCACTGTCGGCCGTGATGTGGATCAGACCGACGAACCCGTCACTGACCAGCGCCCCGCCCAGCAGGAACAGCAGCGAGGTGGACAACACGGTCCTGGCCGCGAGGCCGGACAGCAGCACCGCGACCAGCAGCGCCACACCGAAAACAGCGACGAGCACCATGACGTCAGACCCCGATCCGCGAAGAGAGCTCTCCCTATCGCCGACCAGGCTTCCCGGCACACCACGGCGGACTTTACACGTCCCATACGCCGCGTTGACGGCTCCCTCACAGCAGTTGAGCGAACCGAACCTTGCCGGACTCCGGCATGCACATGCCACCGAAACGCCGCCTAACGTGGGCGTTCGATCCAGGAAGGTACCGATGAACGGCAACCCCACCTACCACGCCATTGCCCTCGCGGTCGGCACGCTCCTCGTGCCGACCATCCCCGTGGGGATCCTCGCCGGCTGGACGCCACGCCGCTTCCGGGGACGACGGTCGGCTGCCCGCCCCTACGCCTGGGCAGTCCTCTGCCTCTATACCCTCATGCCGATCAACGCCGTCCCCCGAATGCTGGACGCATCCGCGGACACCGTGACGGCCTGCACTTTGCTCGGGTTCGTCTCCCTCGCGGCTTCTGCCGTCTTCTTCATCCGCGCCGAGCGCGCCGTACGCCGTATCCCCACCCGAGCGAGCTGATCAGTGCACAAGCGAGTCAGGGCATGGACGCGCCGCAATCTCACGGAGTCCCGTCTGGCCGTAGGCCTGGTAGTGGTGGGCGCGCCCACCGCCTTGGCAGGCGCCGCCCTATTCGTCCTTCCCGGCCCCGGCGTCCCCCTGGTGGTCATAGGTCTTTCCATCCTCATTACCGGTCTGGCCATGCTGGGTTCCACCGCCCGACGCCATTAGCGGACCAGTGGTGGACAGCATGGCCGCACCGGTCCCCGGTCTTCGGCGTAACGCAGTCGTGTGGTCTGGCCGGTGTGCCAGGTCCAAGCCGTTGACCCAGATCAGCACGGGGCCGTCCGGGGCCAGTTCCGATCCCGAGGCGGCCGCAACTGCCCTCCCGCGGTCTCGACCACCGGTGCGGACGGCGAAACCCCAAGGAGGAATCGCCGTGCCGTCGGCACGCCCCGCCCCGCAAGCATCGAGCTCGCCTCTTTGAGGACGTACGGTCTGCGTGCGACGGCACCGGCCGGACACTCGGCCAGTAGATCGCGCCCCGACACCATGTTTGCTGCGGAGCCCGTACCCTCCCCGCCACGCCGTCCGGCCAGCAGACACGCGGTTCAAAGTGCAGAGGCCGACCGCGACCAAGAGCAGGATGGAAAACCGGCCGAGCAGTGGACCACAGTTCATTGCCACTCGAGCCTAGCGAGAGCGCTGCAGTGTCTGCCGGACGCAGCAGAGAGGTATCGATGGATCCGAACCTGCTCTACCAGGCCATCGCCCTTGGGGCGGCCACCCTCCTCATCCTTCCCTTCCCCCTGGCCATTCTCGCCGGCTGGGCCCCGCCGGGCCTGCCCGCCCGCCCCGTCGCCATCCCGTACGCCTGGGCCATGCTCTGCTTGTACGCCGCCGCGCCCCTCAACACTCTCCCCCGCTTGCTGCACGCGCCCGCCGCTGTCTTGACCGGATGCACGGCGGCAGGGGCCGCTTTCGGTGCGGCAACCATCGGCTGCCTTATCCGAGCCGCTCAACTCGCCCGACGTCCGTCGCCCCCAGAATGCTGTCCCCGCGGTTCGCAGCGCCGCTGAGGAGCACCCGGCACGTGAGGTGCGACGCCCGCATGGCCTGTCACGACAGGAACACTTCGGACTCTGCCACGAGCCGTAGCTTCAGCGCCGCCGCGGTCTGCGGTATGCGGTATGCGGTATGCGAAGGGCAGGCTGGCAGACGAATCCCGGAGTCAGGAGCCACTCGGGACGCTGGTTGGGCCACAACCGACACCGCCTCTGCCAGTCCAGGCGACGTGGTGGTGTGCGCGCGTTGGCGGCCTGCCCAGTTGCCGGTTCTGCGCTAAAGCCCCGTAAAGATTGCCGAAGGTAGGCAATGTGCGGCAGCCGCCCGCTCCGGCACGATGCCGTTGTCCGGCGCGAACGCGTGTCAAGCAGGGAGGTGCTCATGGACTTGTTTCTGGGTCTCGGCATCGGGGGAATCGCCCTGCTGGCCTGTTCGCTGGTGTTCGACGGGGTGCTGGAGGGGGTCTTCGACGGCGCCCTGGACGGACTGTTCGACGGATGGCTGTCGCTGCCGGTGGTCGCGGGCTTCACTTCGATGCTCGGTTTCACGGGGGCGATCGTGCTCGGGGCCACCGGCTTCGGGCCGGGAGCGGCAGCCGCCACGGGAGCCGTGGCCGGTGCGGGAGCCGGCTGGCTGACGTACCGATTCAGCCGCGCCCTCGCCCGCGCCGGCAGCGGGGCCGCCCCGCGCGCCGCCGAACTCCTCGGCTCCGCCGGGATCGTGGTCACCGCCATCCCGGCGGGCGGCTACGGCGAGGTCCTGCTGCGCCACGGTGGCCAACCGGCCAAGTACGCGGCGACCGCCGAGAGGCCACTGGCCCGGGGCGCGGAGGTCTGGGTGACGGCGACGCCGTCGTCCTCCTCGGTCAGCGTCCGCGCCGTCCAGCACTGACCGGCCCTTTCACTCTCTCATCCACCACCGATCTGTCCCCTCGACCGAGAGCGGGCAGGGGGGATCAACCATGAGTTCAGTCGTCATCGCGGTCGTGGGAGTGCTCGTACTCCTCGTCCTGCTCGCCCTGGTCGTCGTCACCCGCTACAAGGTCGCAGGCCCCAGCGAGGCATTCATCATCACCGGCCGCCGGGGAAAGAAGTCCACCGACCCCGACACCGGGCAGATATCCACCGACAACAGTGGCCAAAAAGTCGTCGTCGGCGGCGGCGTCTTCGTCGTCCCCTTCGTCCAGCAGCGCTACTCCCTCGACCTCTCCAGCCGCCACATCCCGATCGCCGTCCGGGGTGCCGTCACGCTACGCGGAATCAAGGCCAACCTCGAAGGCGTCGCGATCGTCAAGGTCGGCGGCAGTGAAGACGCCATCCGCGCCGCCGCCCAGCGCTTCCTCCAGCAACAGGACGGCATCGTCGGCTTCACCCAGGAAGTGCTCTCCGGAGCCCTGCGCGCCATCGTCGGCCGGATGTCGGTCGAGGACATCATCCGCGACCGCGCCGCGTTCGCCGGACAGGTCGCCGAGGAGGCCGAGGCCAGCCTGTCCGGCCAAGGCCTGGTCCTGGACGCCTTCCAAATCCAGGACATCACCACCGAAGGCTCCTACCTCGAAGACCTCGGACGCCCCGAAGCCGCACGCGCCAAGCAGGAAGCCGACATCGCCGAGGCCAACTCCCGCCAAGCCGCCGAACAGGCCCGCCTCAAGGCAGAGGAGGAGATCGCCGTCGCCCAGCGCACCCTGTACCTGCGCCAGGCCGGGATCAAGGCGGAGACCGACGCGGCCGCCGCCCAGGCCAACGCGGCAGGCCCCCTCGCGGAAGCCGACCGCCAGCAGCAGATCCTCACCGAGCAGGAGAAGGTCGCCGAACGCCAAGCGGCACTGACCGACCGCCAGCTCGACACCGAAGTCCGCAAGCCCGCCGACGCCCGCCGCTACCAGGCGGAACAAGAGGCCGAGGCCAAGCGCGTGGCCCGGGTCAAGCAGGCCGAGGCCGAGCGCCTGGCCGCGATCGCCGCCGCCCAGGGTGAAGCGGAGCGGGCCCGGCTGACCGGTGAAGGCGAGAAGCAGCGGCGTTCCGCGCTGGCCGAGGCGGAGGCCATCGAGGGTGCCAAGCGCGGCGAGGCCGAACGCGCCCGGCGCGCGGCCATCGCCGAGGCCGTACGCCTGGAGGGCGACGCGGAGGCAGCCGCCATCGCGGCCAAGGGCGCCGCGGAGGCCGAGGCCATGCAGAAGAAGGCCGATGCCTTCGAAACCTACGGCGACGCGGCGATGATCCAGATGATGGTCGAGGCGCTCCCGCAGGTCGTCGCCAAGGCCGCCGAACCACTGGCCGCCATCGACAAGATGACCGTCATCTCCACCGACGGCGCCGGCAAGCTCACCCGCACCGTCGCCGACAACGTCGCCCAGGGCATGGAACTCCTCGGATCCACCACCGGCGTCGACCTCGCCCAGCTCCTCAAGGGCCTCACCGGCCCGAAGACGGTCGAGGCCGACGCCCTCAACGGGAAGATCGAGATCAACGGATAGCCCGCCAGGCAGGCCTTGGGACCCACAGAGGGGGAGGTGGGCCCCAAGGCCACCCATTCATACCGGTTCCTCCACGATGACAGCGACCCACGGGCGACGGGCGCTCGTCACGGGGCGCCCGCGCGCCCCGCCGCCTGTTCACGACGACCTTGGGATCCATCCTGTGCATGACGACGACGAGCCGGTCTTCAAACGCAGCCAGTGGGGAACGAACCGCTACTACTACAACCCGCGCAACCCGGTCGGACTCGCCTTGATCGTCATCAGCCTGCTCTTCGCCGCAACGATGATGATCTTCATGGCGAACCGGGCCGGCCCGTTCACACCGCCGGCTCCCACGCCCTGGCCGTCGTCCGACACCTCCTGGCCGCCACCTTTGAGCACCGCCCCGTCGCCCTGGCCTCCGCCGCCGGCAGCCGGCACACCGGGCCCCTGAGTCGATACCAAGGAGGCCCGCCCATGAGGGTCCGGCCCTGCCATGAAATCCGCCCCGGGCGGCGCTTACGTCCCAGCAGACAAAGGAGAGCGCATGCCCATGCATCCTTGGGGCCGTGACTTCGACCGCCGCACGGCAACCGCATCAGCAGGCAGGGCAGATGGTCGTCTGCGGTGACGACGGGCTCGCGCGCCGCTGCACTGCTCGATGGGACAGGGAAAGGAGGCGGCCATGACGACGTGGGGGCTGATCTTGGAGACGGCAGTCGGCTCGGGGGAGCGCCAATACACCCAGGCGTACGTGATGACGCACGTGGAGGGTGGGCGTGAGCTGGCTCTGGCGGAGTTGGAGAGGCGGGCGCGCGCCTATACGCCGGAGCACCCCAGGAGACCCAAGCGTCGCCGGCTCTACCGCGACGGTGATGGATTGCTGCTGGTTATCGACGGCGTGTGGCACTCCCACGCCACCCGCTTCTCCGTTGCCGAACTCCTGGACGACACCGACCGTCCTGCACCAGCGGTAGGGGTCAGTGATGAACCCACCGCGGCTGAGGAACCGCCGGCCATGGCGCCGGTCAGGACACATGAACCCCTCCCTCCGCCGTCGTTGCCGCCCGTGCTGCCGGTGGAGCGCGACGTGGACGGCGTGCCGGTGAAGCCGGCATGGCTGGGACGTGACGATCTGCCGTGAGGGAAAGGCCTTGGGCCCGGGTTGTCAGGCCGAGCCGGCACCGGCACGGCCTCTGAGTCGACACGACGAGAGCATGGATAGCGAACCCCTGCGGATCCCGCTCGGCCGGCTCCGGCACGCCTTCGAGCTGGCCCTGCTCCCCCGGTGGGGAGAACTGGCCGTTCCAGAGCGCGGATAGGACACGACTTGGCCGCGGCTCCGAAGAGCGGGGACGTTTGGAAACGCGTGCGCGGTGCAGACGATCGCTGACACTAGCTTTATACATCGAGGTAGGAGACGCGTCATGGGCATTCTGGCTTGGATTCTCATAGGGCTGCTCGCGGGCCTCATCGCCAAGGCGATCATGCCGGGCAAGGACCCGGGCGGCATCATCATCACCATGCTCATCGGGATCGCGGGCGGCCTTCTCGGCGGCTGGCTCGGCAAGGTCATATTCGGCGTCGACTCCATCGACGGCTTCTTCGACCTCTCCACCTGGATCGCCGCCATCATCGGCTCCGTCATCCTGCTGGCCCTCTACCGCCTGGTCACCGGCAACAAGCGCCACCACCACAGCCACGCCTGACCCACGCCTCCCACCGCATACGGCAAACGGCTCCCCCTCCCCGAGGGCGGAGCCGTCTCGTTTTCATCGCGGAAACCGCAGCGCGCAGCCCGGTACGGGTGGCGGCCTGCCCTTGGACGACGTGGGGGAGGCCGATCGGTATACCGGGCTGTCCGCTGCGGCTGGTTCACACGGCGCTCTGGGGTGACGGCGCGAAGTGCGCCGGGTCCCGCGCCTGGTGTTCGTCAGTACTCGGCGGCCTGCGGTTGGAGTTGTCCTGGCGGGCCGGCGTGCGGGGCCTGGCCTCGGTCGGGTCGGTGCGGGTGGTCCGGCACGGCGTGACCTACTCCGGCCATGGGCAGTACTGGGTCTGTGCGTGGCACGATTGCGGGGGCGGCCATCACCCTCATCACCCGTACGGCGATGGGCGGCCGCCAGCTCGAACGGCTGCGTGCGCCGATGCCCGCCACCGCGGTATCTGCTTCGGCGTGTGCAGGGTGCGGACACCGCAGGTGAAGAGCCTGTTCACCGCGGCCGATACGGACGCCCTCCTCGCTGACGGACGGGCTTCGCCGCCGGACATCTGGTGCCGGCGGATGTGGACCGGCTTCCGGTGGCGTGTGTGAAGTGCTGTTCACCAGTCAAGACTTCTCGCATGTCTGTGGACCCTGACCAGCTTGTCGATGCCATCGCTGCCGCCGTGCGCGAGGGAGATGATCATCGTATCGGTCTCCTTCTTGACCGGTTCAAAGTCGCGGCGGAGCTTTCCCACCTGATCCGGCTTCGCCACCGGCTTGGCGGAGCGGGCACTGTGCATGGTTCGTGAGCGCCTGACCTCGATCGGCCGCCGGGCGCCAGAATGCCGTCCGTGATTTCCCCGGAAGGTGTCTTCGGGGATGCGGATGCCGGTGTTCGCTTACTGCGTGGGTCGGAGCATGGGGAGTCGAGCGCGCGGAATCGGGCCGAGCCCGGTGTCCGGCGGGGTGTTGGGCGTAGTGCCGTGGGGCAGTGGGCGTGGAGGAATCGATAAACGCACGTGAGGATCGTGGGGGGCGGGGGACCTCCTCCCACCCACTCGCCCTCGCGGCCGTAGGAGTGTCATTCTGTTGTCGGCAGTCGCCGAACGGGGGAGCCCGTCCATGTCCATCGCCCTGGGCTATGAGGAAATCTGGAAGGTGTACGAACGGCCTGTGTCTCACGTTCTGCTCTGGCGGGACGAGCATTTCCTGCGCTCCGCGGGGTGGCGGCGGTGGCGCAAGCCGGTCGGCCTGCAGATGGGGCTGAGCGGAGTCGCTGACCGGTCGGTACTGCTGGAGCCCGCGTGGCTGCCCTATGCCAAGTCGAAGGCGGCAGGGCGCTGGTACAGCTTCGATGACATCGGCCTGGGGATACGCACTGAGCTGTACCCCTACTCGAAGTACTACCTGTCCTACTGTCCCTGCTCGTACTGCCTGGGCCGCTCCTGACGCCACCCGCGCACTATCAGGCTGCCGAGCGGCCGCAGAGCACGGTGATCCTGCATTCGTACAGGTCAGGGGCCGTGGGCAAGCCCCCTTCGGAAAATGACACCTCTTTCTCCGCGATAGCCGGAGGAAGAGGCCTGTCCCGTGTTCGGGGGCCTGGCCTTCGCCCGCCGCTACGGCTTCGACATCGAGCACCCGGTCCAGTGGGAGTGGAAGCGCTGGAGCCGGACGAACTCCAGCGCCTGGTCCTCGCCGCCGTCGACCCCTACATCGACCGCGGCGTCCTCGCCCGGCAGATTGCCCGCGAGGAACAGCAGCGCCGCGCCCTGGAGGACTTCGCCGGCAGGCGGAGCCAGAGGGCGGAGAGCAGTCCTAGGCGGTGGCCTGCGCGGGTGGGGCGAGGCACAGCAGGACGGCCTGGAAGGTCAGCGGCTCCTGATGGTGCCGCGGACGAGGGCGTAGGGCATGACGCAGAAGGCGCCGAGGGTGACGGCGACGATCGCGGTGAGGAACAGCCAGTAGGAGAAGCCATGGCCGTCGGAGGAGGCGAGAAGCCACCCGTACGTGAGGCTGGTGAGGATGCCGGTGAGGGCGATACCGGCCGCCCATCCCACCACGGTGAGCCCGAAGCCGAGACCGATGTACGCCCAGAACAGGGCGGGGCCAGCCACGGCCGCGATGGCCAGGAACACCGGGTAGTCGATGTCCCGGCCGCCGAGGAACTCCGTGAGCTGAGGGACAGAGATGAAGGCCCATAAGCCCATGTACGCGACGGCGATGATGACGAAGACGGTGGTGAGCACACGGGCGGCGCGGGTGGCCGGAGGCGTGTTCGCGGCGTCGGTCATGAGGCGGTGGGCTCCTCCTACGGCGGGCAGGGCAGTCGGCCCCGCTCCGGTATAGCCGACGGGGACCGCCGGGGTGCGTGCTTCCCGGCAAGGCTCCCCGGGGCCGGTGACGAACAAGCCACTCGAAGCGGTGACGCGGCACCGGCTGTCCTGTCAACGAACCCGGACCGATTGCCATCGAAGCTGGACCGGCAGTCGTTCGTGCCAGCGAAGTTGGACCGCTGCAGGTCAGCCTCCGGGACGCGGACCCAGCAGCCGCAGCGCCCAGCTTCGCCTGCTGACGGCGGACGCGGGTGAGGTCCTACGTCCGGGCCTTACAGGAACCATGCCCACTCCTGGCTGCCAGCGCAGTCGAGATTGGCGTGGTGCGGGCCCGCCCCTGGCGCGGGCTGGAGGCCACTGCCCTGGGATATGCGATCTCGGGGCTGGTCACGTTATTCGCCTTCCTCCAGCTTGGCGGTAGCGATCCTCAGCCAGTCTTCAAGGTCGATCGCCCTCTGAGGTAGATAGCACTCGCTATGGCCCGCAGCCAGTCTGTCCTCCGAGGGCTCGTACGCATTCGGGCCGACATGTCTGAGGATTAGCAGCTCAGCCATGCGGCACACGATACGGGTGGCACTGGAGAGTTGAACAAGCTCACCTTCAAAGCGCTCGTGCTCGTCCAGGCGGCTACTCCACCCATTGGTGTCGCGCGTGATTCCGACCTTATGGAACAAGGTTCCGTCGAAGTCGGTGAACTCGTAGATGTATATGAACGCGGGTGTTTCAGCGAGTTTCCTGTTCTTGCGCAGTGCAGGAATGCTCCAAAATCCTCGGCCGTTGCATGAGGCGCAGGCGACCCCAGTGCTGGACCGTCGGAGAACCGTGAGTCGTGGCGTGGTGCGCCTGTTGCAATGGATGCAGCGCCCTTCGACCGCCGTGCCTGCGTTGACCCAGCCCTTCACATCCTTCACACCGAGTTCGTAGAACTCCTCAAGAGCCTCCTGCTCGGTGAGCTCGACCACCCGGATCGCCTTCAGTGCGCAAGGCTGGCACCCCCAGACCCGAAGCCCCCGCCGCAGGCGATGGCGGATATGGCCAACCTTTGCACGATATGGCTGATTGCAGCGGGTGCATATGCAGTCGACCGGCACGTGCGTAGTAAGGAACGGTCCAACCTTGCGGAGTCCTGCTTGAGAGAGGTTCTCACGCACCTGCTCGTCGGTCAGCCTGAGGCAGCTGGAGCACCCTCGAGTGCCGTGCTTCTGCGCTTCACGCAGATTATTTAGCCGAATCGGGAAGGACTTCTCGCATTCTTGACACTTCACCGCGACTGGCGTATGAGTGTTTACGTAGGTGCCGACTAAGTCGAATCCGTACTTCTTGAATTCTGCCCCGATGCAGGTACCGCACTCGCGACGGCGCAGCTCTGTGTAGGCACCGCATTGGGAGCAGCCGGCCATCCCGTTTCGCCAGATCTGGTAGTAGTGGCGGCGGCACAGTTTGAGGGTCCTGTATTCATTCGCCTCGCGAGGGCATCGTCCACCGACCGCGACACAACGGATCGGCTCCCTGGGAGTCGGCGGTTGAAGCTCTCCGCTCTCCCGCGCCTTTCGCCACCTGATCACCGTCGGCGCATAGAGGCCGTACCGCTTCAGCACGTCCTTCCTCGTGCCGGATGGCGCGGCCTCGTAGGCGTCAAGAACTTCGATCTTGAACTCGTAGGGGTGGTCTCTATACGGCATGACCGCAGCATGCCAGTAGCCTCTGACACCCCGTCCGCGGTTGGCGGTCCTGACCAGTCAACAGGCGGAGCTGGGCCCTACGGCTGCTGGGCCCGCGTCCTGTGGTCTGACCTGCAGTGGTCTAGCTTCGTTGTCACGAACGGCTGCTGGTCCAACTTCGGTGGCAACCAGTCCGGGTTCGTTGTCACAGGACACCGGCGACTGCCACGCAACGCTCGGGCGTGCAACACCGGCTCTGCAACATGTGAGCACGTTGCACCTGTGACCTGAAAGAACACCGGCCGAAGGCCGGTCTGGGGCCCGCGTTGCAGCTCCGTGTTGCACCGCCGTCCGGTGCCGGTGGGCAAGACGAAAGCCCCGGGGGTCACGACGCCCCGGGGCCTCCACTTCGCTGACCTCCCCGCTCAACGACGTGCCGGGCAACCCGTCACGCCCACGCCCACCTTCGTGCTGCCTTCTGTCAGGGGGTGTCTCTACCCTGGCGTGATGACACGGTCTGAGTTCAAGTTCGCCTACCTGCAGCCGCTGTTCGCGGACGTGGAGCGACTGCGTGGAGAGGGTGCCTACCGGCAGCTGCCGGCACCACAGCCGTCGAGCAGCCTCACGACGGACGATGCACCGCTGGGCATGTACTCCGCGTCCACGCTCATCCGGAACTCCTACAGCGCGGGGGTCGCCCACGCCGATGCGCTGCGCAGGCTCGTGCACGCGGGAGAGGTAGACCCGCAGAGCCCGTGGACCCTTATGCGGGGGGCGCTGGAACTTCGCCACTGCCGTCTGGATCCTGGGCGGCAACGACCGCACCGAGCGCCGCCGGCGCACCCTGGCCCTGTGGCGTGAGGACATGCGCAACCGGGCCCAGCACGAGGAGGACACGGACCACCAGCCAGGTCCTGGTGGCAAGACCGGTCGCGAGCGCCGCCAGGACATAGCCGACCTCGCCCTGTCCCTCGGCATTCCCACCGCCTCCTTCAGCAAGCCAGAGGCGGGGAAGGTAATCGGGGAAGCTGCCGAGGACGCCGGTCTGAAAGCCCGAGAGGTCACCGCCGCCTGGCGCGCGGCGTCAGGGTTCGCCCATGGCCGGTACTGGCCCAATCTCCGGGCATCCATGCCCATCGACGCCGTGCGCAGCGGCCCCGACCACTACCTGATGGCCTTGGTCATCGACGAGGGCCAGCACCGCCCGCTGACACGGCATACCAGGACGCTGCTCCACCGACTGCACGACAGGTACCAGGCCAGGGCCACAGCCCACTGACCACGCAGCGAAGCCCACCAGGCGCCGATGACTCGGGGCGCTTTCGCGCACAGAGCTCGGTCAGGACCAGTCGATGCCGAGCTTTGTGAGGGCGGCGACCTGGTCGGCGGTGAGCTTGTCGCGCCGGGACTTGGTGTTCGAAACCCACACCCCCAGCTTCATCTGCGATCTCTCGGTTTCGTGACAGTGGGGTGAGAGACAGCGAAGGCTTGTGCGTTGTTGCTGGTCGGGGCCTGTTTCCAGAGCGGATCTCACTGTGATGGATGTGAGAGGTCTCGGTGATTCCACTGTCACGGGATGGTGTTCGTGCAGGTGGCGCACTGACACGGAACCGAGAGATCGCAGTCAGCGGCCGTAGGTTGTGACTGACCACAGGGGAGAGGCGATCAGTCGGAACGACAGTCCGTCCTGCGCTGGTCAGGCCGACCCTGGAAAGGGAAGGGCGGGCGACTGCGAGGGAGGCCCCGGGATGGTGCTCAGACCGCCGGTGGAGCCGATGTTGGCGCAGGCCGCCGAGGTGGTCCCGCCGGTGCGTCCGCTCACCTCCGGGGTGGCGTATGAGCAGAAGTTCGACGGGTATCGGGCGCTGGTGTTCACCCCGGCCGGCCCGGGTGGGCGGGTGCTGCTCCAGACCCGTCGCGGCTCCTTGGTCCAAGGCGCGTTCCCTGATCTCGTCGCGGCCGCCGAGGCGCAGCTGCCCGTCGGCCTGGTCCTGGACGGCGAATTGCTGGTGTGGGACGCCGAGGCGGGCGCCCTGTCGTTCGAGGCGTTGCAGCGCCGGGCCGCCGCCCGCGCCGGCGGCGCCCTCCGCCTGGCCGCGAGGCTGCCGGTCTTTTTCGTGGCGTTCGATGTCTTGCAGCTCGGCGGCCAAGAGCTTTTGCACCTGCCGTATGTGGAGCGCCGCGCCCGCCTGGAGGCCCTGTTCACCGACCACGCCCTGACGGCCCCGTGGACCCTGTGTCCGATGACCACGGACCCGGCCCAGGCCCGCGAATGGCTCGACTCTTGGACGGACGTGTCCGGCGTCGAAGGCATCGTGGTCAAGCCCCAGACCAGCCGCTACATGCCCGGCCAAAGGGGGACGTGGATCAAGGTCCGGCGCCGGGACACCACCGAGGCGATCATCGGCGCCATCACCGGCACCCTGACCCGCCCCCAGCTCCTCGTCCTGGGCCGCCACGACCAGAACGGCCGGCTGCGCGCGGTCGGCCGCACCGTCCCACTGCGCACGGAGGCGGCCCGCCTGGTCGCCGAGCACCTGGCCGCCGCCGGCCCCGGACATCCGTGGGAGGGCGTCGCGTTCGCCGCGACCTGGGGGACCCGTGACGTCCTGGATGTGCGCCTGGTCCGCCCCGATCTGGTGGCGGAGATCAGCGCCGACCGGGCTGTCGACCGGGGCGGGGTGTGGCGCCACCCGCTCCGCTTCCGGCGGCTGCGCCTGGACGTGGGGGTGGGGGATGTTCCGGGGTTCGGGCAGGGTCCTGGTGTTGCGGCCGGCTGACGTGGTGGCGGGCTGTTGGTGGTGTCCCGTGACCCTGGGCGGGGGCGGTTGATCACGGTATGAAGAAGACTCTGATCAAGTGCGTGAGTGTCGGTGCGATGGTGCTGGCCGTGTCGGCGGCGGCGATCCCGGCGAGCGGCCGCAGGTCGCGGCAAGCGACGGTCCTGTCAGCTCCTCATACGCGACGTACCAAAGGTCTACAACGCGTCAACCAGTACATTCCGTATTACTCGGACATCCACTGCGCCCTCGGGGGCTGACCCGACGACGTCTAGCCTGCTGCAGACACGTGCGACAACGCCGCCGGTAGGTGCTCAGGAGGCGTTGAGGAAGTCGAAGCGCTGCCAGGTGTCGCCCTGACCGAAATCCGCCCTGAGGTCCAAAAAGCTGCTCTCCCGCGCAACCCATGTGAGGAGGAGCCAGTCAGCTACCGCCGGACGGATCGTGTGTCCGTAGGTTTCAGCGCGGATGTTCCATTCCTGTGTGGCCTTGCCAGGCTCGCACTTCACCAGGATGGGGAGGTGGCCGGCGACGTTCCATGCCTCAAGGCACTCACCGTCGCTGACGAGGCGGTGGTCAGCGGTGTAGGTCCACGTAGTCCGCTCCTTCTCCCAGCACGGCTGGTTCGAGACCGGCCGAAGGTGGCCCTGCTTATCCCCCCAGCCGACACAGCGGTTTGTCTCGTGCAGCTTGCGGATCTGGAAATTGCCGCTGGGGGCATCAGCATGGGCGGGGACAGTACTGCACGCGATGCCGAACGCCAGGGCGGCCACGGCCGCCGCTTTCTTGTGGTTGTTCACAACATCATCAACGAGTCCAGGACCAACCGGTTGTGCTCCGCGCCTGACAGCTTCGGGGTTTAAAAGCAGGTACTGACGTGAAGCCGGGAGATCGCAGCCAGGAGATGTAGGAAGGCCTGGATCGGGCCTGCGGCGGGTGTCATTGTCTGCTGACACCGAACGTGAACCGATTGTCATGCATGTGGGGCTGACTCGCGCCGGCCGCGGCCTTACTGGGGCTTGAAGGATCGGATCTGGTAGCTGACCTGGAGGTTTGTGTCCTGGCCGGCCGGGATGGAACGTCAGGTATGCCACAACCGCTCGCCCTCGACCTGCTTGGAGGCCGCCGATTTCCGGGTTTGGGGTGTCTCGGGTCAGGGTCAGCCGGTGCGCATCACGGTGTTGATCCAGGTGGTGAAGGTGTTGATGCGGTTGAAGACGGGGCTGCTGGTGTGGGGGGCGGCCAGGCCGCAGCCGGCGCCCCAGGAGTAGATCCCGACCAGCCGGCCCTGGTGGGCGAGTGGGGCGCCCTGGTCTGCCGGGCAGAGGTCCTTGACGCCGTTCGGGTCACCGGCGCACATCATGCGGCTGGTGACGCTCTTGCCTTTGAAGCTCTGGCACTGGGTGGCCGAGAACGTGGTGAGTTGGGCTTGCTGCAAGAGAGCGGGGATCTCGTTTTTGGTGTTCGTCACGCCGAAGCTGGTGATGACACCGGGACTCCCGGCCGGGGGGTCGCTCTCGGCAAGGGGGATCGGCTTGACCGACGGGCCGGCGGGCAGGCTGCCGGCCAGCGTGAGTACGGCGATGTTGCTGTCGTAGGTGTTCTTGTCGAACGCCGGATGCACGGTGATCACCTTCACCGCTTTTTCGAGTCCGCCGTCGTAGTACTTGTTGGAGCCGACGCGGATCTGAACATCGGAGGGTGCGAGGTTGTTGACGCAGGTGGCGGTGGTGACGATGTGCTTGAGGTCGACCAGCGCCCCCTCGCACATCACAACCGGCGCCTGCACCGACACCATGTAGGGGAACTGGGAGGCGCTCCTCACATCGGTGCCACCGGAGATCGCGTGCGCGGGCGTCACGGCCAGGGCCAGGCATACCCCCGTCAGCGCAACGCCCACCCACCGTGTTCGCCGCGCCCAGTCCCGTGTCACACGCCTTGCCGGTGAACCCTTCACACGTGCCTCCCCTTCGATGACGGACATCGTGGCGTCCGCAGCCGCCTGTCTCGACGATGCGTTCAACGAACGCGGCACGGGCCGGTCACCGCAGCCGCCCCTCCCCGTGTGGCACGAGAGCGGTGAGCCCGGCGATCACTGCAGGGGACGGCTCGCGGTCTCGGCAGCGTCGAACCGGTTGAAGGGCGACCGGTTCCGGACCCGTGGTCTCCCCGTCCCGGGCGTACTGGTGCAGGTACTCCAAAGTCTGGATGCACGTCAAGCCATCTACGGGCTGAGTGTCACCGAAGCCGAACGCGACCGGCTGAACGAGATGCTCGACACCTGAGCTTGAGCCGGCAGGGGGGCCGGGAAGCGGGCAGCCCGCCGGTTGTTCCGAGAGGGGCAACGCCCTTCTGCTCTTCGGCACCCCGCTGCACGGACCGCTTGACCCGGCTTCGCGCCGACGACTACGACGTCCGTGACCTGGAGGTCGCCGACCTCTCGCCGTTCGTGCGCCACCATGTCAACCCGCTTGGCCAGTACTCCTTCCGGCTGCCGAGCTTCCCGGCGGCCTGCGGCCGGCGAGGGTGGGGCGTCGGTGCGCCGGCTGACCGTGCCGGGGCACGGCGCCGCTTGCGGTGGCAGGCCGGGTGCGGGTGGTCGAGCTGTTCCGTTCGGGGGCGGGCGGCCTGCGGGTGACGCTGGCCTGGCCGGCCGGGCTTCGTGGTGTGGCGGGGGAGGGTCGGGCGGGCGGGGTGGTCCAGCATGGGGTGCCATACGCGGCGCCGGGGGAGGGGTGCGGGTGCCGCCGCTTCGACTGTGGCGAACCTGGACCCGGTGACCTGGTGCCCCGAGCACGGAACCGCTGCCGCCCCGGTGATGGAGTGGCACCCCGGCGGCGGACTGCGCTGCACGGCCCTGACCCGTCGGCACGCCTCGGTGGCCGCGCACGGCTGACCCCGCCCGCGTCGGGCGCAAGGGGCTCCTCCGTGCTTGGTGGAACCACGCCCACACGCCTGGGCCGTCGACGCTGCCACCGGAACAGTGCTGGCCGCGGGGGAGGCCGCCATGCTGACGAGCCCTTGCGAGTCGCTGGGCGTCTACCGTTGCGGCGCCGGGTCCTGGCTGTGATCACCGGGCGCTTCGGCGGTCAGGACTTCGCCGTCCTGGGACACGAAGCGCTCACCGAAGCCGCGATGGACGCACATGAGTTGGTCGCGGGTGCCGTTTTGGTCACGGTAGACGGCCATGGCCGGGGAGGCGCCGCTGGTGTGGGCGGGCAGCCGTGTATCGGCGCTCCAGTTGTTCCCGTCGAAGGCAGTCCACCACAGGGACTGGTCCGTGTTTCCGCGGTGGACGCAGTAGAGCTTGCCCTTGAACACCGCGAGGCCAACTCCTTCCCTCGATCCATGTGCCGGGAATTTGCGTGGTGTGGTCCAGGTGCTGCCGTTGAAGGTCGTCCACCACAGGTCGGCGTCGGTGGTACCACGGGTGACGCAGTAGAGCTTGCCGTTGAACACTGCCAGCGCTGGGTTCGCGCCCGTACCGTGGTTGGGGATGGCCTGGGGAGAGGTCCAGTTCGTGCCGTTGCTGGTGGAGGTCCACCAGATGTTCGTGTCCGAGTTGCCTTTGAACACCATGTAGAGCTTGCCGTCGAACACGGCCAGCGCCGGTCCGGTACTGCTACCGGTGGAGGGGATCTGCCGGTCCGCACTCCAGGACGTGCCGTTGAACGACGTGATCCACAGATTGGCGTCGGTGTTGCCGCGGTGGGCACAGTAGAGCTTGTCCTGGAAGACGGCCAGGGCCGGCCCGCTCGCACTGCCGTGGGCGGGGAACTTGTTGTCCGGGGACCAGCCGCGGTCGGGGGTGTGGACGGTCCACCACAGGTCGGCGTCGTTACCGCCGTAGCCGCGGTGGACGCAGTAGAGCTTGTCCTTGAATACGGCTAGGGCCGGGTGCCCGGCGCTGCCATGGGCCGGGAACACCTCGTCGGTGCTCCAGCCCTTGTCCGGCTCGAAAACGGTCCACCACAGGTTGGTGTCGCTGGTAGGAGCGTTCAGCGGCACGGGGATGAGCATGGTGGGCGAGAACCAGGGCGAGACCAGTTTGCAGCCGTGGCCCTTGGAGACAGCCTTGATCCACTCCCGCTGGAGCAGGCAGGCTGCCGACACGATCTCAGAAAGAGGAGTGGGCAGGAACGGCGAGACGATTTCCTCGATGACGTCGCGGAAGCCCTGGACGAGGTCGATGGCCGGCTGATTGAGGTGTACCTCGAAGCCCCACCATTTCGTGTGGAACTCCGCCTTGGGATCGAGCGCTTTCTCGTCCACAGGGGTGGCCTCGGTGCTGTCGAGAGATTCAGCGGACATGGATGTTCCTGCCTGTAAGAGGGACGGTCACATGGGTCAGCAGTCACCTAGATCTGCGACATCACGGAAAGTAGTCCGACTTGTCGAGGTGTGGACCCGATTCCATGAGTTTGGCTGGATACGTCTCCCGGGACCTTCTGGAGCAGTCGTTCCCAGGTGCCGTCGGCGGACCAGAGCCGGTGGCGTTCATAGACGGGCTTACACGGGCCGAACCGTTCGGGCAGATCGCGCCATTGCAGTCCGGCTCGCACCCGGTGCAGAATTCCGTCGATCACCTGCCGGTGATCTCGCCACCGGCCACAACGCCGGCCGGTTGCTGACCGGTAGGAACGGCCGCAGCTGTTCCCGCTCGCCATCACTCAGATAGCCCGGCCCCAGGCCTGGGGCAACGACTGGGGGGTACAGAACAGTCACATCATCGGCTGGACAAGTTCTAGCCGAGGTTCTGGAGGAGCGGCAGGTGTTACTAGAGGTGTTTTTCGGTCGGCTCTTGGGAAAGCAACCGGCTATTTCCTCTGGCGGTGGCTGCGGCGCGCCGGTATCGGTGAGGTCGCATGATCGGCCGGACAGCTCCTAGGCCGCCCGCCTGCGCGAAGGCTCACGTGGCGGGCGGCCACCCGGCTTCGACGAATAGCGGTGCAAGAACGCCACACCGTCGAGCGGACTATCAACCGTCTCAAGCAGCACCGGGCGGTGGCCGCCCGCTACGACAAGCGCGGCTGCGTCTGCCTCGGCACCGCCTGGGTCGCAGCCCGTCACCTTCGGGCTCCGAACATGATCGTCCGGTCGAGTCCTAGTAGGGGTTGTCGGAAGTCGGAGCAAACTTGCCGATGTCCTGCGCCGGCGTGTGCTCGGCGACGGACGCCCCAGCGTTCCTCAGGCTCGGCTCAGCCTGATCTGAGGTGGTGGTGTCGTCCTCGGTGGGTTCGATTTCGTTGGGCATTGTTGTCCTCTCCGCATGTTCAGCCAGTGGCCTCGATGTTTTCATGACGCTACGTCAGGGTGCGACTGGCCGGTCGATCCTGGCGGCTCCCGGGGGCGACAGGCAGATGATCGGCCGGCGCATCGCCTAGGCCGGGCCCGGTAGCTGCCCTTGGTTGACGTTCATGCCCTGGAGTTGGGCGTATGGAGTTTTCTTGCCGGTCGGCGACACCGTGCCCAGGCGGATCGGGGCTTGCAGCTGGAACAGGGCACCGCCGGTGGGTGACCCGTTGGGGTTGGTCTGCTGGGGTGGCGGCGGGTAGTGGGTGAGGTGGGCGACCCACTTCGCCGGGTCGAGGGTCTCGTAGACGAACGGGCCCTCGGTGTCGCCTGATCGTTCGAAGGTGGCCTCCATGGATTGGTTCCAGTTCGCGGTGATCCCGCCGGGGCCGATCTTGAGGATGCTGAGGGGTCCGACATCAAGGTCCGGCAGGCGCAGGGTGACCGTCCCGAACAACGGGTGGTGGGCCGCCATGGTGAGGTGGAGTGTCTGCAGTCGTACGAAGTCCGTACCGCCGGCCAGGACTTTCACGCGCATGGAGCCGATGAAGTTCAGTGTGGGCAGCGGTGGTGGGAGGTTCACGGCCAGCGTGGCGCCGAAGGCGTTCAGGCTGAGGTTGATGGTCTGCCCGATGGGCGGGAGCGACGCAGGTTGCGAGGCGGCGAAGGCGCGGCCGGTTTGGCCCGCGAGCAATGTGCCGCCGGCGGCCGCTACGACCTGGCCGAGCAGACGGCGGCGGGTGGGGTGAGACGTCATACCGAGGATTGTCGATCTTCACGCCGTGTCCCGGAGTGGTTCCGGCAGCCATGTCCTCCCTACGGGTGATACCGCGCCGGGATCACGTCGCGTTCCTCGTACAGCGGGGGGATCTGCCGCGTCGTCGCAGGGCGGCGATCTGCCGGTCGGGTTTCTGACCGCGGGTGGACGCCCGCGCGTGTTGGGGGTCTGGGTGCGGACGGCGGGCTCGGTGGCCGGCAGTTCGAAACCGTGTGACCGAGCAGCCGATCTCCCCTTCAGCGCTTGAGTAGGTTCGGCTGAGCGTCGGCGTCCGAGGCTGGCCACCAACGACAATGACATCCGGCCAACCTTTCCGGCACATGGGGACTTGTGCCTGCTGGGTGGGACTGTCGGTCAGATACTGCCCGATAGTCCCACCATGCTCTGCTCTGCTTGCGGCCTTTCAGCGAGAGACGGAGCCGGCGGGGGATTCACCAACCACTCACATGACGTTTGGAGCTCCTGCATGTCTGATAACTCGGTGCCGTTCCCCACTGGTGCCGGCGGCGGCCAAGTCGCGCTGCTGGTCACCTACCCGTTCGCCAACGTCAGTTCGCGGTCGCTTGCGACGGAGGGCGTGGATGACTCTGACCAGGAGCTGGTGATCCCGCTTGAGGACCTGACCCAGGTGGAATCATGGGTCTCGACAGGAGCCAACGAGCCCCTCCCGCCGCAGCAGGTGGCCGGCCTGATCGGCGAGGAGCGGCTGACCCTCCTCGGGGATGCGCTTGGCCTCTCTGCTGTCGAGGCGTCGGCCACCCTGGCGCAGGAAATCCCGGCTCTCGTCGACGGGGCGTCCCCTGACGGAACACTGGACCTGGACCCCGCCAAGCCCACGGTCGTCCGGCTGGGCCGCGGCCAGATCGCCCTCGTCAAGATCGCCTCACCCGAGCAGACCGAGCAGTAGAGCAGAGCGGCCGCGAGCCCGGTGGCCGACTGCGGGCAGCCGATAGAGGGAAATCGGGCGGTCTGCTTGCCTCTTGCGTCGACCGGGACCGGCCGTCCCGGCGTCCGGCCGGGCAGGGAACCTGCGAGCTTGACCGCGGCGTGGGCCCGCTCGTAGGTGCGCTCGGATGCCGAGAGGCCGGCTGCCGTCGCGAGGAGGCGCCGGTTCGGCGGCGGGGAAGGCCGACGCGACGGCGTCACCGCGGTGAGGCGTCACCGCGGTGAGCGGCCCGCGGGTTCCGGTCGGTCACCGCTTTGAACGGAGCGGGGGCGGTCCCCGCGGCGGGAGCTTCTTCCGCGGCTCCGGCCTGACCGAGGCGTCGGTGTCGCCGCGGCGGGACCGAGAAGCATGTGGGCGGTCTGGCCGGCTGGGTAGCAGGAGGTGTTTCTTGCTCACCGTGCCGGGGCGGGTGGGTCATGGTGCCTTGTGCGGCGCCATGTTGCGGCTATCCGGTTGAGCGGAACTAGAGTGCCCAGTCGGCTGCCTTTCCCGTCGGTGGAGGGCGTGGGCGTCGGCCGCTGGGCCGGGTGGAGATCGGGGTGCGCGGTGGGCGGCGACGTGGTGCGGGAGTCGGCTTTAGCGGGGCGGGTGGTGTTGTGGGAGGAGTCGGCCCGCGACGGCGCGCAAGCCAAGACGTTGATGAGCGCGGATTTCCGGGTACGGCTGGCGCGGGAGCAGGGCCGGATCTTCGGTGCGGACGGCCCGCGGCACGTGGTTTTCGCGGCGGGTTTCCCGGCGGTGTGCAGGGAGGAGTTCGAAGCGGTTCGCAGGGTCGCGGTGGAGGCCGAGGACGCAGTGAGCGTGGCCGCTGTGTGCCGGGGGAAGGCGGCGGACGTGCGCCAGGCCGTCGCTTCGGTCAAGGGCACCGCGCACGCCCGGATCATGGTCGTCGTGCCCGCGTCCGATCCGATGGCCCAGGTGATGTCCCATCGCCCGGCGCGCGAGGCGCTGCAGGAGGGCGTCGCACTCGTCAAGGAAGCCCGGGGGCTGGATGAGGGGGTGGCGGCGGATGTCTGCCTGGCGGACGCATCCCGCGCCGACCACGCTCTTGTGGCCGAGTACGCGACGGAGCTGACCGCGGCGGGCGCGGGAACCGTCATCCTGGCCGACACCGTCGGCGACCAACTACCCGCCGATGTCGCGCAGATGTTCACCCGGGTTCGAGCCGCCGCCGGCGATGACGTGGTGCTCGCCTCACACCTGCACAACGACCTGGGCCTGGGCTTGGCCAACACACTCCAGGCCCTGCGGGCGGGGGTACGGGTCGTTTCCAGTTCCTGGCTGGGCATCGCCGAGCGCAGCGGCATGGTGGCCACCGAGCAGCTGCTGTTCCTGCTGGCCCACCGGCCCGAGCGCAGCACGCACATCCTCGGCACGGACTCCAGCGCCTGGTGGACGGCTCCGGACCTCACCCGTCTGCCGGCCATCGCACGAATGGTTTCCGGCGAGACAGGCGTGCCGCTGAGCGTGACGACGCCGATCGTCGGCAGCGGGGTCGGCACCATCTCCACCGGCACCCCGTTCGTCCACCCACAGCTCTTCCAGCCCTTCGACCCCCAGCAGGTCCTCGGGATCACCCCGAGCGTGGTGCTCACCCACCTGGCCAGCACCCGGGTCATCAAGGCGGTGGCCACCCGACTCGGCCACGACCTGGACGACGCACAGGCACACGCCGCGATGGGCTGGGTGAAGACCCGCGCCTACCGCACCGGGCAAGCCGTGGTCGACGACCCGGCCTTCGCCGGCTACCTCAACGCACTACGGACCACAAGGACGGGCGAGCAGCTGTGAACCCCGACATCGGCACCGTCGACACCGACGGCGCACGCAAAGCCCTCGGCCGAGGCGCCGCGGTCGTGCTGCCCAACCCCGCACCCCTGACCTATACCGTGGCCGCGACCGACCCACGGGCCGTCAACACCGCCAAGGCAAGGCCCGCCGAACAGGCCGTCGCACTCTGGGCCCACGACCCCGACACCCTCGCAACCCTCGATGACTACCTCGACCTGGATACGGCCCTGACCTCCCTGACACGCCGGCTGCTCATCGAGGAACGAGTGACCTTGCTGGTGCCGCTACGCCCTGGCACATCCATTGCGTCCTGGCTGTCACCCGCCAGCCAGGACGGCTGGACCCTGCTGTTCGGCGCCCGGTGGACACCTCTGCTGCCCCTCCTCGCCGACCACCCGATCCTCTACGTCAGCAGCGCCAACCGCACCGGCCGGCCACCCGCCGCCACGGCCACCGAAGCCGCCGCGATGTTCCCCCCGACCGTGGCCGTCCTCGGCTCGACCTCGCTCACCGGCGCCGACCGCGACCCGCGCGAACCGTCCCGTGCTGCGACCACCACACTGCGCCTGCATCCGGACGGACGACTCCACCTGCACCGCCACGGCGCCCAAGACCGCCCGTATCCGAACGCCGATCAGTACCTCGACCGGCTCCGCGACACACACACCTGAGCGGAGTCGGGTGGCCGGGCGGCGGACGACGACGGGCCGGCTGGGGGCGAGCTCTCATCAGGCCGCCCGCCGCCGCCCGCTGCCGGCCGCCGGCGCCGACGAGGCGTGGCTTGGTGGCAGATCCGGCGGAGTGGGTGGGGAGCCGGCCGCCGGTGCGGCGTCGTCGTCGGTGGGCCTGGGCGGGGGAGTGCGGTGGTCAGCGCTTGAGGAGGTGGGCCTTGTCCGGTACGTCCTTCCACTCCTCCGCTTCTTCAAGGGGCGCCACGGACCGGGTGATGCCGGGCCAAAGACGCGACAGCTGCGCGTTGAGCTCGATGAACTGCTGTTGGCTGCCGGGGACGTCTTCCTCCGCGAAGATGGCGTTGGTGGGGCATTTGGTGACACACAGCGCGCAGTCGATGCATTCGTCCGGGTCGATGGCGAGCATGTTCGGACCCTGGCGGAAGCAGTCGACCGGGCAGACGCTGACACATTCGGTGTTCCGGCACATGATGCACGGCTCCGTCACGACGTGAGTCATTCGATGTCTCCTCATCAAGAGATGCGATGTGTCGCTGTTCGGCGATCGACCACGGTCGTCGGGCGGGTGTGTGCACGAGACCGGGGAGGAACGCGGCGGGCGTAGGCCCGGCCGACCGGCTGGGCCCGCGCCGTGGCCTTGGCTCTGTCCGGGGTCGGCCCCCCCGCTGGTGTGGGGGGTCAGGTGGTGTGGGTGTGGATCCAGTTGGTGAAGGCGCCGATGCGGGTGTAGACGTCGGGGCTGCCGGGTCGGGCGCAGCCCCTGTGCCAGGACGGCAGGCCCGCGAGGCGTCCGTTGATGACGGCGAGGCCGCCTTCGTCGCCCTGACAGAACCCGGACCCGCCCACGAACTCGTGCCCGCCGCAGAACATGGTGCCGGTCACCGCGAGCCCGTAGTCCAGGGCGCACACCGTGCGGGCGATCACCGGCTCCTGAACACTGTGCAGGGTGTTGCTGGGGGAACCGTTCTCGCTGGTGGTGCCCCATCCGGCGGTCGTGATGTCGCCGGAGAGCAGGGGCACGGGGTCGCTGCCCTGGGGGACGAGAGTGATGGGAGCGACGCTCTGGTTGAGGACGAAGGGCTGTGAGACGTGGAGGACGGCCAGGTCACTGTCATGGGTGGCCGCGTTGTAGTCGGGGTGGATGACGACGTCGGCGACGACGCGCCGCTGCTCGGTCCCCGAAACCTGGTCGAGCTGCCATTCCCCGGCGACGATCTGCAAGGAGGAGGCGTTCACCCCGCTGACGCAGCCGGCGGTCGTCACGACCGTGTCCGCACCGACGAGCGCGCCACCGCACCGCAGCCGGCCGGAGACGGTGATGGCCAACTGCGCGGGAAACTGCCCCTGCGCGGCGGCGGTGCCGCCGACGACGGCCGCGGCGGGCTGGGCCGGCACCACGAATACGGCGAGCGCGGCCGCGGCGGCCAGGGGCACCAGTGCCACCCGCCGCAACCTCCCGCCAAGCCGGCGGGGACTACGGGCAACATCACGGATAGGGCGCATGATCCTCTTCCTACTCGCCCCGCCCCACAACTGGGGTACCAACACGATGCGGACCAGGGCCTGCTGATGACGGGTCGCATGGAGAGTGCCACACCCCCTCGCCCCCGCACGGCAAGATCGCTCTCTTGGCCACAGATCGGCCGGCAATACACACACCGCAGGCAGGTGGCACAGGGCAGCGCCACCACCCCACAGACCCAGCGCCCGGCTTACGTCGATGGGGACGGGCACAAAACGAGGCCCGTGCTGGCAGTCGGATCGGGACAACGGTGCCTCGGGCGCGAACCAGGGTGAGGGCGGCAGGGCTCGGCCAGTTCCCCCTGGCCACCCTGTGAAGTAGGGAGCCCGTACCGGCGGGTATGGGTTCGTGGCCCGGGCGTATCTGGTAGGGGTGGTCTCGATCGGGTGCGCGAGAGCCGGGAGGGGAGTGGGTCGGGTGGATGTTCTTCGGCCTCAGGCGGTGGTGTGTCCCTTCTGCGAGGCGGCCCCTGCTGCCGGCGCGGTGCGAACGCTCGCGCTCTGGGGAGGGCGCCTGACGGTCACCTGGCACGAGCGGACGTGTCCGCACTATCTCGCCGACCGGGTGCTGGCCGGCAGGGAGTCCTGACCACGACGCCACCGGCCCCGGGGCAAGCGCGAAAACAGCCGTACATCGGCTACTCCCGTCCCGAAGCCACGACCAAGACGGCCGGCTGCGCGCGGTCGGCCGCACCGTCCCGCTGCGCACGGAGGCGGCCCGTCTGGTCGGCGAGCATCTGACGGCCGCCGGCCCTGGCCACCCGTGGGAGGGCGTCACGTTCGCCGCGACCTGGGGGCTCCGTGACGTCCTGGATGTGCGCCTGGTCCTCCCCGATCTGGTGGGTTCAGCGCCGACCGGGCCATGGACCGGGGCGGGGTGTGGCGCCACCCGCTCCGCTTCAAACGGCTGCGCCTGGACGTGGCCGTGGGGGACGTTCCCCGGTTCGGGCAGGGGCCAGCCGCGAGGCGGCCGGCTGAGCGTCGCCTGTATGGGTCCCGGGCATTGCGTGACGAGCGGCGTGTCGCTGTGTGGGTGCGGTCTGGTCGAGCCGGCGGATGCCGGTACCCGGGTGTGGTCGCGGGCGGTGGTGGCCGCCGACCCGGAGCGGGTGCTGTGTCGGGTTCCTTTGTTGCGCCGGCTGTTACAGGGCGCCTCGTTTGGCGGGGAACCTCTCCAGCGTGGCCACGACGGTGTTGGGGTGTGCCGGGTCGACGAGCTCGACCGGCTGCTCCAAGCGGTATTCCTCCCCGCGGGCCGGCCATTGGGCGAGGTTGGCGTGCAGGACCATCGGCTTCTTCGGGTGGAGCACGACGTGCTCACTGTCTGGCAAGTTGATCACCGCGGTGAAAGGGATGACGTCGCGTTCCTCGTACCTGGGGGGATGGGGGGGAATTCCTGCACCTTTCACAGGGTGCTTTGTGGGTTGGTGTCCTTGCTCTGCTCGAAGGTCGCCGTCCCGCTCGCTCCGTCGTGTTCCCCGGAGACGCGGAAGCCCTCGGTGCGCAGCAGGACGCTGTGGTCGGGGTCGCTCGGGTTGCGTTCGACGCGCTGCTTGATGCCGCCGCGGAGATCGATGGAGAACAACTGCTTCTTGTATGTCATCGGGACGTTGTTCGCGAGCATCGAGGAGGCGACCTCCGAGCCGATGGGCGGCAGCCCGACGGAGGCCGCGGGTGTCGGGGCGGCCGCGGCTGTGCCCTGGGAGGGACAGGCGGCTTCCGGACGGAGTTGCATGGTTTTGGACATCTATGCCGATATTTGCCCTCGCTGCATGTGTGGCTGTGCTTGCGTTATGCATGCCAGGGAGGACCTGTTCCTGCGCATGAGGTTCTGATTCACCCACGGCAGGAGCACATGACGGCCGGCCTGCGAGTTCCGGGGCTGGTCGTGTTGTGAACCTGCTGCGATGACAGGCGGGAGAACGCACCGATGGCCGAAGATCTAAACCAAGAGCAGGGCACGGATGCCGGGGGTGGCAGTGGGGCGGCCCCGTCACCGGAGGCCGTGGAACGAGCGGCCCAAGCCAGTAAGGAACTCGCCGCGCAAGACTCGCCCGTCAGGTTCGTGGCGAAGTGGTGGGGTTTCGAGGTCATCCTCAGTCAGCGGGCTGTCAACACCCTCAACGACATCCGAGACCTGCTCAACGATGTGATCGGCGGGTTTCTACCTGAGCCTCTCTCGTCGATTGTGAGTCTGGCCGTCCTGGCCCAGAAGGTATGGATCCAGGCCGTGTCCAAGGGGGGCGGCGTCAAACTGGTCTCCCCCTGGTTCTCGCCCACGATGCTCGTCCCCAAGGCGCTGGACGCTCCTCCGGACCCCGGTGACCCCAGCCTGTGGTGGACCGTCCTGGTGCCCGGCAAGGGCTGGAGCGAGGACCAGCAGTTCACCGATCACGTGACCGGCGCGAACCCGGCCCTGGCCGAGTACAAGGGGAACCTGTACTGCGTGCACCGCGGCACCAACGCCCACGACGACGACCACAACCTGTGGTGGACGGTCTTTGACCCGGACAAGGGCTGGAGTCCGGACGCCAAGTTCCCCAACCACATGAGTGACGCCGGACCGGCGCTCGCAACGTTCGGCGGCAAACTGCACTGCGTGCACCGCGGCACCAACACCGGGCACCTGTTTCACACCTTCTTCGACGGCACCCGCTGGAGCCAGGACACGAAGCTCCCCGCCCACATGAGCTCCACCGGACCGGCGCTCGCCGTATTCGGCGGCAAACTGCACCTCGTCCACCGCGGAGTCGACGACGACGCCTCGCTGTTCCACGCCACCTACGACGGGACCCGCTGGAGCCCGGACATCAAACTCCCTGCCCACGCCACCGGGGCGAACCCCGCGCTGGCCGAGTTCCAAGGCAAGCTGCACCTCGTCCACCGAGGAATGGGCAACGACCTCTCCCTGTTCCACGCCACCTACAACGGCACCGGGTGGAGCCGGGACACCAAGCTTCCCGGCCACGAGAGCGTGCAAGGCCCCGCACTCGCCGTATTCGACAACAAGCTGTACTGCATCCACCGCGGCTACGGCACCGCCGACCAGAACCTGTGGTGGAGCACCTACAGCGGCAGCTCCTGGAGCACCGACCAGAGGTTCCCGAACCACTGGAGCGGCCCCGGGCCGGCCGCCATCGCCTACCGCGACAAGTACGGCACAGAAAACCAACTCCTGGTCGTCCATCGCGGCTACGACCCGCGCACCTCCACCACCGACACTCCCGAGATGGAAACAGGGATCGCACAAGAACAAGCGGCGGCCCAAGCCAACAACCCCTGAACTCCCTCACCCTCCGTGAACCCGGGGGCCACAGCAGGCCCTCAGCACAATGAACAGCCGGTCAGAGCAGCGATACGCCGCCCTGACCGGCTGTCCCGTTCCCAGGTTGCTTCCTCCGCCCCAAAAGCTACTGACGGGTTACTTAGCCTGGTTCGCCGCTCGTTGACGGCACCCTGCGATCTCTCGGTTTTGTGACAGTGCGGTGAGCGTCGCCGTGGTCGCTGTGTCCGATGACCACGGACCTGGCGACGGCGAGGGACTGGCTGGAGTCCTGGACCGCCGTCCCCGGTCTCGAAGGAGTGCTCGCCAAGCCGATGGGGCCCCGTATCAGCCAGGCCGCCGCGCCTGGACCAAGATCAAAAGACGCGACACCACCGAAGCCATCGTGGCCGCCATCACCGGCACCCTGACCCGCCCGCAGCTCCTGGTCCTGGGCCGCCACGACGAGAAGGGCCGGCTGCGTGCGGTCGGTCGGACGGTGGCGCTGCGCCCGGAGCAGGCCCGGCAGGTGGCGGAGCACCTGGTGGCCGCAGGTCTCGGACACCCGTGGGAGGGCGTGTCGTTCGCGGCGTCCTGGGGGTCTCGTGGCGTTTTGGGCGCGACCTTGGTCCGCCCGGATGTGGTGGCGGAGGTCAGTGCGGATCGGGCTGTGGACCGGGGTGGGGTGTGGCGCCATCCGCTCCGTTTCCAGCGGGTCCGTGTGGACGTGACGGTGGATGAGGTTCCGCCGTTCGGTCAGGGGTCGGTGTCGGCGGCTGGGTGAGCGCCCCCGCTGGGTGCTGGCGAAGCCCGGCGGCGCAAGGCGTGTGGTGGTCGCCGGGTGGTTCAGCGTCGGCTACGGCGCCACCCGTCTGATGGTGGTGGGCGGCACGGTTCACGCTGCTCGCCCGACCGCCTCGAAGGTGCTGGCGGCCGGGCTCCGGTGTGCTTGAACGAGGGCACTGTCGCCGGCTTCAGCGCGCTGCTGTGCACCGGCCGGTGGTGGGGGTGGTGGGTGTGGGGGTTGCTAGCGTTCCGGGTGGTTCCAGTGGGTGACGGTGTTTTTGGCGAAGAAGGCGTCGGTGGCGCCGGCGTTTTTCACTTCGACGATGCCCTTGGTGGTGATCCAGTAGTACAGGTGGTATTTGGTGCCTACGGTGGGGTCGGCGAGCCGTAGCTTGAGGGTGGTCTTGCTGCTGTCGTCCTTGTTTGGTGTGTAGGTGAGGTGGAGTGCCTTGGGTTTGCTGTCCTGTGCGAACAGCAGCCCGATCCCCTCCCGGATGCCGCGGGGCAGGCTCCACTCGTCATCTTTCTGGAAGATGAACCGCACCAGGTGTTTGGCTTCGTAGCCGGTGAGTGTGAGCTCTTTTCCGGCACGCAGGGTGTCCCGCTGCGAGGTCTCCATCAGGAGTTGTTCCGGATCCAGGGTTTCCAGTTGCATGGTCTGGTAGGGGGCCACCGCGCCGGCGGGGACGTCGACCATGCCTTCGGCCATCGCGGTGTACTTCGCGGGGTAGTACGGCACCGGCTCGGGGCTGACGACGCGGTAGTGGCTGGCTGAGTAGGTCACTGGAGCTCCGCGAGGGCGTGGTAGGTGGCGTTGTCGTCGGGTGTGGAGGTGGCCAGGGCGAACCTGGGCAGTGCGGGCGTTCCGTCCTGGTTCTGGGTTCCGTCGGTGGTGAGGGTGCTGAGGTCGGGTTCGATGGTCAGCACGACGACTTTGTCGTCCACGGAGACCAGGAGCTCGGCCGTCTCGAGTGTGTCCAGGGGCCGGCCGTCGTCGTCGGTGTAGAGCCAGGCGATGAAGTCCCTGATGTGCCACTTGCCGACCATCGGGTAGACGTCCTCGGGGTCACCGCCGGGAGGGGGTTCGCTCCAGCTCATCGCGGCCAGAAAGGAGCTGTTGAAGAACCCGGCGGAGGCCATGACGCTCCATTCCAGGGAGTCCATGGGTTTCATCTTGTCTTCGGAGATCAGAAAGGGCATCCGGCACCTCCAGGGGGCGCGTCGGTAGAGGGCATGAGGAGGCCGCGGGTGCGGCCAGGGCATAACTACCAAGCCGGGTGCCTGACAAACCGTGTCGCGATGTCCAACCGGGAAGACGGCGGGAAACCGTTGCACCAAAAGCCTCAACCGCCCCTGCCGATGGCCCCCGGGTCAGGTCAGCACCCCACGAGTTGGCCTGATGCGCTCCTTTTCTGATCAGATGAGCGGCGACCTCCTCCGGCATGTCGCCCCGCACCCCTCGCCGGCGGTCCAGCGGTCTGCCCTCACGATCCCCGGCGAGCGTTGGCGGATTCCCCGGGGCGCCCACAGCGGGGGCATTAGGTCAGGCCAGAGTCAATCCGTGATTCACAATGAAGCAGAAAAGGGCAGAGCACGCGGGGTCGGGCGGTCTTCGGATGCGAATACGACTGACTTCACGGCTGGCACCCCTACGGGCCGAAGGTCGGGGGCTCCGGGGGAGTCGTGCGGGGGTGGGTTGTCACCTTTGGTGGTTGGTGGTCGTTGGGGTGGGTATGAAGATCACTCGCGTCGTTCCGGCGCTCATGTTGCCCGCTGCGGTCTTGATGATGGCCGCGCCCGCCCACGCTGACTCCCCAGTCTCCGGACTCTCCGAACGCGCGGATGTCAGTGACTATGCGAAGGTGATCGCCGATACGACCGCGACCGTGCTCGCGAATTACAGCCTGATCGCTGAGGCGGAGGGGGCAGCCGGTCAAGCGGTGGGGGGTGTAGTGGGCCAGCTGGGCTGACACCCGCCCTGTTTTCATTGCCAGCGCCCGCGGAGCGGGCTGGTCCTGGAGGCGGAGCCGGAAGGACCCGGGGTGGGGGAGCGGAGCGAACCCACCCAACGGGCCGTAGGCCCGGACCCCGTGAAACGGGGTCACCCAGGCCTGCGGAGCAGGCCGTTCGGGGTGGAGTGAAACGGAACCCCGAACAGTCCGGAGCGAAGCGCAGGACACCGGTCCGAAGGG
>NZ_JBITDH010000010.1:0-160459 GCF_044454045.1 Streptomyces sp. NPDC051578 | reverse complement strand
GGCTCGCACTTCGCGAACTACCGCGAGGCCTGGGAAGCCAACCGCCTGATCGCCAAGGGCAAGATCCACCCCACCCTTTCGAAGGTGTACTCGCTGGGGGACACCGGCCAGGCCGCCTACGACGTCCACCGCAACCTCCACCAGGGCAAGGTCGGCGTCCTCGCCCTGGCCCCCGAGGAGGGCCTGGGCGTGCGCGACCACGAGATGCGGGCCGAGCACCTGGACGCGATCAACCGCTTCCGCAACATCTGACAGCCGACACGTCCGATCGTTCAAGGGCCAAAGGGACAGCCTGAGATGACAGAGCGCCAGAAAGACCGACCGTGGCTCATGCGGACGTACGCCGGCCACTCCACGGCCGAGGCGTCCAACGAGCTGTACCGCCGCAACCTCGCCAAGGGCCAGACCGGCCTGTCGGTCGCGTTCGACCTGCCGACGCAGACCGGCTACGACCCGGACCACATCCTCGCCCGCGGCGAGGTGGGCCGGGTCGGGGTCCCGGTCTCCCATCTGGGCGACATGCGGCGGCTGTTCCAGGACATCCCCCTGGAGCAGATGAACACCTCGATGACGATCAACGCCACCGCCATGTGGCTGCTGGCGCTCTATCAGGTGGCCGCCGAGGAGCAGGGAGCGGACATCTCCAAGCTCCAGGGCACCACCCAGAACGACATCGTCAAGGAGTACCTCTCGCGCGGGACGCACGTCTTCCCGCCCGGGCCCTCGCTCCGCCTGACGACGGACATGATCGCCTACACGGTCAACCACATCCCGAAGTGGAACCCGATCAACATCTGCTCGTACCACCTCCAGGAGGCGGGGGCGACCCCGGTCCAGGAGATCTCGTACGCGATGTCCACCGCGATCGCCGTCCTGGACTCGGTGCGCGACTCCGGGCAGGTTCCGGAGGAACGTTTCGGTGAGGTGGTCGCCCGTATCTCCTTCTTCGTGAACGCGGGCGTCCGCTTCATCGAGGAGATGTGCAAGATGCGCGCCTTCGGCCGGATCTGGGACCAGGTCACCCGCGAGCGCTACGGCATCGAGGACGCCAAGCAGCGGCGCTTCCGGTACGGCGTCCAGGTCAACTCCCTCGGACTGACCGAGGCGCAGCCGGAGAACAACGTCCAGCGCATCGTGCTGGAGATGCTGGCGGTCACCCTCTCCAAGGACGCCCGCGCCCGCGCGGTGCAGCTGCCGGCCTGGAACGAGGCGCTGGGCCTGCCCCGGCCCTGGGACCAGCAGTGGTCGCTGCGCATCCAGCAGGTCCTCGCCCACGAGAGCGACCTGCTGGAGTACGAGGACATCTTCGCCGGCTCCCACGTCATCGAGGCCAAGGTCGAGTCCCTGGTGGCCGAGTGCCTGGAGGAGATCGACCGGATCCAGGAGATGGGCGGCGCGATGGCCGCCGTCGAGTCGGGCTACCTCAAGTCCCAGCTCGTCTCCTCGCACGCCGAGCGGCGCGCCCGGATCGAGGCCGGCGAGGACAAGATCGTCGGCGTCAACTGCTTCCAGCAGACGGAGGAGAACCCGCTCACGGCCGACCTGGACGGCGCCATCATGACGGTGGACGGGGCGGTGGAGGCGCAGATCGTCGAGCGCATCGTCCGCTGGCGCGCCGAGCGCCAGGAGTCCTCGGACCGGCAGGGCGACGGCGACCCGTTCGTCTTCCCGACGGTGATGCAGGCCCTGGACCGGCTCAAGGAGGCCGCCGCCGGGACCGAGAACCTGATGGAGGCCACCTTGGAGTGCGCCCGCGCCGGTGTCACCACCGGTGAATGGGCGAGCGCGCTGCGCGAGGTGTTCGGCGAGTTCCGCGCGCCGACCGGCGTCTCCTCGGCGCCGGTGGCCGTCACCGCCGAGGAGGGCACCCCGATGGCCCTCGTCCGCGAGAAGGTCGCCCGTACGGCCGAGGAGCTGGGCTCCGGGCGGCTGCGCCTGCTGGTCGGCAAGCCCGGCCTGGACGGCCACTCCAACGGCGCGGAGCAGATCGCGGTGCGGGCCCGTGACGCGGGCTTCGAGGTGGTCTACCAGGGCATCCGGCTGACGCCGGAGGAGATCTCCTCGGCCGCGCTGGCCGAGGACGTGCACTGCGTGGGACTGTCCATCCTGTCCGGCTCACACTGCGCGCTCGTCCCCGACGTACTGGAACGCCTGCGTCTGGCGGGGGCGGGTGACATACCCGTCATCGTGGGCGGCATCATCCCCAATGCCGACGCGGTGACACTGAAAGCGGCCGGGGTGGCCGCCGTATTCACACCCAAGGACTTCGGCATCACGGAGATCATCGGCCGTATCGTCGACGAGATCCGCAAAGCGAACAAGCTCGACCCCATGGAGGTTCCCGCATGACCACGCCCGCTTCCCCGGTGAACCGGCTGCGGCCGCGCCGCTCCTGCCTCGCGGTGCCGGGTTCGAACCCGCGTTTCCTGGAGAAGGCCCAGGGCCTGCCGGCCGACCAGGTCTTCCTCGACCTGGAGGACGCCTGCGCCCCCCTCGCCAAGGAGGGCGCGCGCCACACGATCGTGGACGCGCTGAACAACGGCGACTGGACCGGCAAGACCCGTGTGGTGCGCGTCAACGACTGGACCACCCACTGGACGTACCGTGACGTCATCACGGTCGTCGAGGGCGCCGGCCAGAACCTCGACTGCATCATGCTGCCGAAGGTGCAGGACGCCCAGCAGGTCGTGGCGCTCGACCTGCTGCTGACGCAGATCGAGAAGACCATGGGCTTCGAGGTCGGCAAGATCGGCATCGAGGCGCAGATCGAGAACGCCAAGGGCCTGGTGAACGTCGACGCGATCGCCGGCGCCTCCCCCCGGCTGGAGACCATCATCTTCGGCCCGGCCGACTTCATGGCCTCCATCAACATGAAGTCCCTGGTCGTGGGCATGCAGCCGCCCGGCTACCCGGCGGACGCCTACCACTACATCCTGATGCGGATCCTGATGGCGGCCCGCATGCACGACCTCCAGGCGATCGACGGCCCCTTCCTGCAGATCCGCGACGTCGACGCGTACCGCGAGGTCGCCGGGCGGGCCGCGGCCCTCGGCTTCGACGGCAAGTGGGTGCTGCACCCCGGCCAGGTCGACGCGGCGAACGAGGTCTTCTCCCCGTCCCAGGAGGACTACGACCACGCCGAGATGATCCTCGACGCGTACGACTGGTGCACCTCCGAGGCCGGCGGCAAGAAGGGCTCGGCGATGCTCGGCGACGAGATGATCGACGAGGCCAGCCGCAAGATGGCCCTGGTCATCGCGGGCAAGGGCCGCGCCGCCGGCATGCAGCGCACCACCAAGTTCGAACACCCCGAGACCGAGAAGACGGCGGAGGCGTAGGGCCATGCAGTTCGGACGCACGTACGAGGAGTTCGAGGTCGGGGCCGTCTACAAGCACTGGCCCGGGAAGACGGTCACGGAGTACGACGACCACCTCTTCTGCCTGCTGACCATGAACCACCACCCGCTGCACATGGACAGCAACTACGCCGAGAACACCACCGACTTCGGCAAGAACGTGGTCGTCGGCAACTACATCTACTCGCTGCTGCTCGGCATGTCGGTCCCCGACGTCTCGGGGAAGGCCATCGCCAACCTGGAGATCGAGTCGCTGCGGCACGTGGCGCCGACCTTCCACGGCGACACCATCTACGGCGAGACCACGGTCCTCGACAAGACCCCCTCGAAGTCGAAGAACGACCGCGGGATCGTCTACGTGGAGACCAAGGGCTACAAGCAGGACGGCACCCTCGTCTGCGTCTTCCGGCGCAAGGTGATGGTCCCGACCGAGACGTACATCAAGGAGCGCGGCGGCGAGCAGCCCGGGCGCCCGCAGCTCAAGGAACAGGGGAAGTAAGAGCCATGACCCGACTTGCCCAGACCGCCGGCCTCAACGAGGTCCAGCGCGAGATCCTCAAGACGGTCCGCGAGTTCGTCGACAAGGAGATCATCCCGGTCGCGACCGAGCTGGAGCACCGCGACGAGT
This sequence comes from Streptomyces sp. NPDC051578, assembly GCF_044454045.1. NCBI lineage: Bacteria > Bacillati > Actinomycetota > Actinomycetes > Kitasatosporales > Streptomycetaceae > Streptomyces > Streptomyces sp. NPDC051578. Next base: position 156,475 of record NZ_JBITDH010000010.1, on the reverse strand, counting down.
ACCCGCAAGCGATCGTCGACGGTCTCAAGGAACTCGGCCTGTTCGGCCTGATGATCCCGGAGGAGTACGGCGGTCTGGGTGAGTCGCTGCTCACCTACGCGCTGTGCGTCGAGGAGATAGCGCGTGGCTGGATGTCCGTCTCGGGCATCATCAACACCCACTTCATCGTGGCGTACATGCTCAAGCAGCACGGTACGCAGGAGCAGAAGGACCACTTCCTCCCGCGCATGGCGCTGGGCGAGGTCCGCGGCGCGTTCTCGATGTCGGAGCCTGGCCTGGGCTCGGACGTGTCGGCCATCACGTCCAAGGCGGTGAAGGACGGTGACGAGTACGTCCTGAACGGCCAGAAGATGTGGCTCACCAACGGCGGCACCTCCACGCTGGTGGCCGTTCTGGTCCGGAGTGACGAAGGACACCCGGAGGGGACCGCCCCGCACAAGTCGATGACGACGTTCCTGGTCGAGAAGGAGCCCGGCTTCGGTGAGGTCCGTCCGGGCCTGACCATCCCGGGCAAGATCGACAAGATGGGCTACAAGGGCGTGGACACGACCGAGCTCATCATGGACGGACTGCGCATTCCGGCCAATCGGGTGCTCGGCGGCCAGACCGGCCGAGGGTTTTACCAAATGATGGACGGGGTCGAGGTCGGCCGTGTCAACGTGGCGGCGCGTGGCTGCGGCGTCGCTCAGCGTGCATTCGAGCTGGGTGTCTCCTATGCCCAGCAACGTCACACTTTCGGCAAGGCGATCGCCGAGCACCAGGCCATCCAGTTCAAGCTGGCCGAAATGGCTACCAAGGTCGAAGCCGCCCATGCGATGATGGTCAACGCAGCACGCAAAAAGGACTCCGGGGAACGAAACGACCTCGAAGCGGGGATGGCGAAGTACCTCGCCTCCGAGTACTGCAAGGAGGTGGTGGAGGACGCCTTCCGTATCCATGGCGGGTACGGATTCTCGAAGGAGTACGAGATCGAGCGCCTCTACCGGGAAGCCCCGATGCTGCTGATCGGTGAAGGTACGGCCGAGATCCAGAAAATGATCATCGGGCGACGCCTGCTTGAGGAGTACCGACTCCAGGGCTGAAAGTCCCTTTTGCGGCGGATCGCCGGACGGTTTTCCGCAAAAGGGTCACTGCCAGTCACTGGCCGACGGTCATCGACTCGGCTTCTGGCTTGCCCAGTTGTTGCGTGCAACCGATAGCATTCCAGTAAAGCCGCCGTCCCGTCCCCCCGTTTGCGGCGCGGCATCACCCGCTACGAAGGTCATCCATGCCCCACAGCCAAACCTCTGCACCTCGCGTCGGCCTCCTCGGTGGACGCCTCGCGCGCGGAGCATCGCCGTGGCTCCTGCCGACCGTCGCCACCGCGGCGCTCAGCCTCACCCGGGCCCGCAAGTCCGGACGCTGGGCCGCGGCGGCCGTGCCCGCCACCGCTCTCGCGGCGGGCATGCTGTGGTTCTTCCGCGACCCCGAGCGCGAAATCGCACAGGGCCGCGTCATCTCGCCCGCCGACGGCGTGGTGCAGAGCATCATGCCGTGGAAGGACGGGCGCACTCGCGTCGCGATCTTCATGAGCCCCCTGAACGTCCACGTCAACCGTGCGCCGCTGGCCGGCACGGTGACGTCCGTGGAGCACATCCCCGGCGGGTTCGTCCCGGCGTTCAACAAGGAGAGCGAGAACAACGAGCGCGTCGTCTGGCACTTCGACACCGAGCTCGGCGACATCGAGATGGTGCAGATCGCCGGTGCCGTCGCGCGTCGCATCGTCCCCTACCTGCCGGCCGGCACCAAGGTGGAGCAGGGCGAACGCATCGGTCTGATCCGCTTCGGCTCGCGCGTCGACATCTACCTCCCCGAGGGCGTCGAGGTCGCGGTCGAGGTCGGTCAGGCCACCACCGCGGGGGTGACCCGAATTGACCGTGACTGACCCTGAGACCCCTGCCACAGGCTGGGTTCCCGAGGCCAAGGACGAGGACGCGGACGCGGAAGACATGCCGCTCTCACTGCGGCTGTCGATAGCGGACACCCTCACCCTCGGCAACGCGACCTGCGGATTCATGGCGGTGTACTTCACCACCACCGGAATCCTCATCCCGCACCTCACCGGCAGCGGCGAGTCGGGCATGGCCCGGCACAGCGCGGCGACCGCGGTGATACTGATGCTGCTCGCGGCGGTCTTCGACCTCTTCGACGGCATCGTGGCCCGCAAGCTGCGCAGCTCGCCGATGGGCGCCGAGCTGGACAACCTGTCGGACCTGATCAGCTTCGGGCTGGCGCCGGCGTACTTCGTGCTCGTGTACGGCATGGTCGCGGATGACGCGCACCAGAAGATGTCGGCGCTGGCGGCGATCGTGGTGCTGCTGGCCGTGGTGCTGAGGCTGGCGAGATTCAGCTGCGTGACGATGAAGGACGGCATGTTCCAGGGCATGCCGAGCCCCTTCGGAGCGCTGACGGTCGTCTCCGTCGTCCTGCTGGGGCTTCCCTTCATCCCGACGCTGCTGGCGATCATCGGGGTGGCGTGGCTGATGGTGAGCCGGGTCGAGTACCCCAAGCCGCGGGGTGTCCTCGCGGTGGCGATGCTCAGCTGGATCATCGGGGCGATGGGGCTGCTGGCGGCCTGGGCGTTCGACGCCCCGGGCGGTCAGCTGCTGCTCCAGACCGGGTGCGCGCTGCAGATCGCCCTGGCGGCGACGATCCCGCTGTTCGCGACGACCCGTCGCGCGAACACCTTCCGGCACAACCGGCGTGAGGCGCGAGCCGCCACGCGCTAGTGCCGGCCGCTGTTTCACGAAGGGCCCCCGGGCGCCGTCAAGGCCCCGGGGGCCCTTCCGCGTCCGCACCCCGGCGCTCGACCGCAACGGGCCGGGTGTGCGGCCGCCGCCCCCCGTGGGGCGGAGCCTCCGTCACAGCGTCGCGGGGGCCCGCGCCGATGCGGTCGTCGACCCGGCGGCCGGCGGTGGCCGTACGCTTGATGTCGGAAAACTGCCAGCCGTACGCCGGGGTGGACGGGATGCTGGACGCATGTACACCGACATCGACCGCTGTGTGAGGGCCGTGCAGTCCAAGGACGCCCGCTTCGACGGATGGTTCTTCACCGCGGTGCTGACCACGCGGATCTACTGCCGGCCCAGCTGTCCCGCCGTGCCGCCCAAGGTCGAGAACATGACCTTCCTGCCCAGCGCCGCCGCCTGCCAGCAGGCCGGGTTCCGGGCTTGCAAGCGGTGCCGGCCCGACACCAGCCCCGGCTCCCCCGAGTGGAACGCCCGCGCCGACGCCGTCGCCCGCGCCATGCGGCTCATCCAGGACGGGGTCGTCGACCGCGAGGGCGTCCCCGGGTTGGCGGCCCGCCTCGGGTACTCCACGCGCCAGGTCGAACGGCAGCTGAGCACCGAACTCGGCGCCGGCCCCCTCGCCCTCGCCCGGGCACAGCGCGCGCAGACCGCCCGGCTGCTCATCGAGACCTCCGCCCTCCCCATGGGCGACGTCGCCTTCGCCGCCGGGTTCGCCTCCATCCGCGCCTTCAACGACACCGTCCGCGAGGTGTTCGCCCTCTCCCCGAGCGAGCTGCGCACCCGCTCCGCCGGGGGCCGCCACGACCAGCCCCGCATCCCCGGCTCGATCAGCCTGCGGCTCCCCTTCCGGGCACCCCTCAACCCCGACAACCTCTTCGGCCACCTCGCCGCGACCGCGGTCCCCGGCGTCGAGGAATGGCGCGACGGCGCCTACCGCCGGACGCTGCGGCTCCCGTACGGCACCGGCGTGGTCGCGCTCGCCCCGCGGCCCGACCACATCGCCTGCCAGCTCGCCCTGACCGACCTGCGGGACCTCACCATCGCCATCAGCCGCTGCCGCCGGCTGCTGGACCTGGACGCCGACCCCGAGGCCGTCGACGAGCAGCTCCGCTCGGACCCGCTGCTGGCCCCGCTCGTCGACAAGGCCCCGGGGCGCCGGGTGCCCCGTACGGTCGACGCGGCGGAGTTCGCGGTACGGGCCGTGCTCGGCCAGCAGGTTTCCACCGCGGCGGCCCGTACGCACGCGGCCCGGCTGGTCACCGCACACGGCGAGCCGGTCGCCGACCCCGACCCGGAGGGCGGGCTGACCCACCTGTTCCCGTCCCCGCAGGCCCTCGCCTCGCTGGATCCGCAGGCGCTGGCCCTGCCGCGCAGCCGCCGCGCGACCCTCACCGGCCTGGTCTCGGCCCTGGCCGACGGCTCGCTCCCGCTGGGTGTCGACAGCGACTGGGAGGCGGCCCGCGCGCGGCTGGGCACGCTGCCCGGCTTCGGCCCGTGGACCACCGAGGTCATCGCGATGCGGGCCCTCGGCGACCCGGACGCCTTCCTGCCTTCCGACCTCGGGGTCCGTCGCGCCGCCGCCGGGCTCGGACTGCCCTCCACCCCGGCCGCCCTCACCGCGCGGGCGGCCGGCTGGCGGCCGTGGCGCGCGTACGCCGTCCAGTACCTGTGGGCCACCGACAGCCACCCCATCAACCACCTGCCCGTCTGAGGAGTACGACCCGCCATGAACAGCAGCAGCAAGCAGCACACCGTCGTCGACAGCCCGTACGGCCCCCTGACCCTCGTGGCCACCGACGGCGTACTCAGCGGCCTGTACATGACCGGCCAGCGACACCGCCCGCAGGAGGAGTCCTTCGGCGAGCGGGTCTCGCCCGTCGAAGAGCCCTTCCCCGACGTCGCGCGCCAGCTGACCGCGTACTTCGCCGGGGAGCTCACCGAATTCACCGTCCCCGTACGGCTGGAGGGAACGGCGTTCCAGCGCAGCGTGTGGGAACAGCTCGTGCGCATCCCCTACGGACAGACCTGGTCCTACGGTGAGCTCGCCGCGAAGCTCGGCAAGCCGGGTGCGTCCCGGGCCGTGGGCCTGGCCAACGGCAAGAACCCGGTCGGCATCATCGTCCCGTGCCACCGGGTGATCGGTGCCTCGGGTTCGATGACCGGCTACGGCGGCGGCGTCGAGCGCAAGGTCCGGCTGCTGGCCTTCGAGGCCGGCGAGCGGGCCCTGCCGGTCTGAACGGGCGTCTGCAAAGGGCCCGCGCCCGGGCATGGGCCGAAGAGGCTGTCCCGTGATCACCGGCGGCCTCGCGGCGGCTCGCGGGGCCGGATCGCCCGGCGGATCGCGGGGCGGCCGTCAGATGACCGCGAGCGGCACCAGCAGTGCGAACCCGGCGCCGGCCTCGACCGCGTAGGCGTACAGGGAGGGGTGCTGGACGGGCGCGGCGAGCAGGACCACGCTCCGCTGCTCGGCCGCCGCCGACACCCATTCCTCGTCGGCGCCGAGCTTGCCCTGGTACCAGCCCTCGCAGCTGCCGGGCCCGGTGACGGCGAGGAGGTCGTCCTCACGGCGGTAGAAGGCCTGCCAGTCGGTGGCCGGGACCGACCAGGCGTCGAAGTCGGCGAACTCGGCCCAGCCGCCGTCGCGTATCGCGCCGTCGAACAGCCACACCGGCGTCCCCTCGGGCGTGACCTCGCCGCCGGCCTGCTCGTCGGTGGTGAAGTGGACCATGGGGAGGGCGTCCGGTCCGTCGGCCGTGCTCGGCCAGGCGTACATCGTGATCATGCGCTGCATTCTGTCCTGGTCGGAGTAGGCCTCGGATAACGGTGTTACGCGTCCGCCGGGCGGCGGCCGTTCTCCAGCTCGACGGTGCTCGCGCCCGACTCCAGGACCCGGTAGGCCTCTTGGACGCGGCGGCCGAGCGATCCGAGGAGGTACGTGGTCAGTTCGGCCGGTGCGACCAGCTTCCAGGAGAGCAGTTCCTCCTCCTGGAGCCTGATGGAGGCGAGTTGCCCGGCGTCCAGCACACCGCCGTCGTAGAGGTACGCGACCAGCGGGGGGCGGCCGGCGTCCACGCTCCAGTCCACGGCGAGCAGCCGGCCGAGCGGCTGGTCGATGCCGATCTCCTCGGCGCTCTCGCGCCGCGCGGCGGTCCGCGGCGACTCGTTCCGGTCGGACTCGACGGTGCCTCCCGGCAGGGCCCACCCCTCGCGGTAGTTGGGTTCGACGAGGAGTACCCGGCCCTCGGCGTCCCGGAAGAGGGCGGCCGCGCCCGCCAGCACCCGGGGCAGGCTCGCGATGTAGGTGGCGTAGTCATCCGTGGTGGTCACGCCGCCACCCTACCCAGGCGGCCGGGGACGCGTGGATCATGCCCCGGGCACGGCCCGGCCGCCGTCCGCGCCGTCTCACTCCTCGGACTACGCGAGGCGCTCGCGCCGCGGGCGGCGGGCCCGACCCGGGCCGTATGTACCCGTTTGGGGGTATGGGTCGCCCGTGTGTCCCAGGCCACCCATGGGCATAGGAGGATCCTCCGGATAGGCTCAGGGCGGCGCGACTGCACTGTTCGATAGCAAGGGATCAGCAAAGGTGACGGACGGAGCAGTAACTGAGGCCGCGCGCGTGCTCATCGCCGCGGACAAATTCAAGGGCTCGCTCACGGCCGTACAGGTCGCGGAGCGGGTGACGGCCGGCCTTCGCAAGGCCGTACCGGGCGTGGAGATCGAGACCCTCCCCGTCGCGGACGGCGGCGACGGTACGGTCGCGGCCGCCGTCGCGGCCGGTTTCGAACGCCGGGAGGTACGGGTCACCGGGCCCCTCGGCGACCAGGTCACGGCCGCTTTCGCACTGCGCGGCCCGACGGCCGTGGTCGAGATGGCTGAGGCCTCCGGACTCCAGCTGCTGCCCCAGGGCGTCTTCGCCCCGCTGACGGCGACCACGTACGGCTCGGGCGAGCTGCTCAAAGCCGCCCTGGACGCGGGCGCGCGCTCGATCGTCTTCGGCGTGGGCGGCAGCGCGACCACCGACGGCGGTGCGGGGATGCTCGCGGCCCTCGGCGCGGTGTTCCTGGACGCGAACGGTGAACCGGTCGGTCCGGGCGGCGGCGCGCTGGCCTCCCTTGCCACGGCGGACCTGTCCGGCGTCGACCCGCGCTTCGCGGATGTGGACTTCGTGCTCGCGAGCGACGTGGACAACCCGCTGACGGGCCCGAAGGGCGCGCCCGCGGTGTACGGGCCGCAGAAGGGGGCCTCCCCCGAGGACGTGGCGACGCTGGACGCGGCGCTCGCGCACTTCGCGGTGGTCCTGGAGAAGGCGATCGGCGCGAAGGCCACCGAGTGCGCGCTGCTGCCCGGCGCCGGCGGCGCGGGCGGCATCGGCTACGGGGCGCTGCTGCTCGGGGCGACGTTCCGTCCCGGGATCGAGCTGATGCTGGAGGTGCTGGGCTTCGCTCCGGCGCTGGAGCGGGCCACGCTGGTGATCACCGGCGAGGGCTCGCTGGACGAGCAGACCCTGCACGGCAAGGCCCCGGCCGGTGTCGCGGCGGCGGCCCGGGCGGCGGGCAAGGAGGTCGTGGCGGTGTGCGGGCGGCTGCTGCTGGGGCAGGAGGCGCTGCGGGCGGCCGGGATCCGGCGGGCGTACCCGCTGACGGAGATCGAGCCGGACCCGGCGAAGTGCATCGCGAATGCCGGTCCGCTGCTGGAGCAGGTGGCGGCCAACATCGCGGCCGACGTGCTCTGACGCGTCAGGAGACGAAGAGGGCCGGTCCCCGTGCGGGGGCCGGCCCTCTCTCGTGCACCGCCCCGCGGACTACGCGGTGAGCCGGACCCGGGACGCGGCGAGCAGCTCTGCGGTGGCGACGACGCGGGCGAAGCCGCCGCCGTGGAGGTTGACGGCGGTGGCGGTGGCCAGCTCGTCGGCGCTCAGGCGGGCGCCGTCCGGGCCCGCGAGGTCGAAGGTGTGCGTGGCGTCCAGGGGGACGAGGACGTCGTAGCCGAGGTTCCCGGCCATCCGGGCGGTGGTCTCCACGCACATGTTCGTCTGGATCCCGGCGACGACGAGCTGGCCGATGCCCTGGGCGGTGAGCCACTCCGCCAGGTCGGGGGTGCCATAGAAGGAGGAGTTCACCGTCTTGGTGACGTGCAGCGCGGCCGACTCCCGGCGCTCCTCGACGAAGTCCTGGAAGGCGTAGCCGGGCTGGTCGGCGGCCAGGACGGAGCCGGTCGTCCGCGAGGCGTGCTGGACGAGCACCACCGGGCGCCCGGACTCCTGCCAGGTGTCCATCAGGGCGGCCATGTTGGCCTCTGCGGCCGGGTTGTTGCGCGGCCCCCAGTAGGAGGCGTCGCCGAAGCCCTTCTGCACGTCGATGATCAGCAGGGCACTGTTCGGGGCGATCTCGATCTCGTTCGTCGTCATGGCTCCATCGTGTCCGCGGCCGCGCCGGCCCGACAGGGCCACCGGAGCCCCGGACCGATGGGATCCTGCCAGGTTGGCAGTGACAGCCGGGGTTCTGGGAGAATCGATGCATGCAGCGCGTCGCGATCGTCGTCCAGCCCGGCATCCGTGCCTTCGACCTCGCCGTGATCACGGAGGTCTGGGGCCCCGACCGCAGCCGCTCCGGGGTGCCTTCCTTCGAGCTGCGCCGCTGCGCCCCGGCGCCCGGTCCGGTGGCACTGCCCGGCGGACTGACCCTCGTGCCCGACCGGGGCCTCGACTGGCTGGCCGAGGCCGATCTGGTCGTCGTACCGGCGCTCGCGGAGCCCGACGATCCGAGCCCCGCGCCCGTGCTGGCCGCCCTGCGGGAGGCGCACGCCCGGGGCACGCCGGTGGCCGCCCTGTGCGCCGGTGCGTTCGTCCTGGCCGAGGCGGGGCTGCTGGAGGGCCGCCGGGCGGTGACGCACTGGTGGCTGGCGCCGCGGCTGGCCGCCCGCTACCCCACGGTGCTGGTCGAGGAGGCCCCGCTGTACGTGGAGGACTCGGGGGTGTGGACCTCCGCCGGGGTCGCCTCCGGCATCGACCTGTGCCTGCACCTCGTGCGCGAGGCCCACGGCGCGGAGGCCGCCGCGGCGATCGCCCGCTCCATGGTGACGGGCCCGTTCCGCCCCGGGGACCACGCCCAGTACCTCGACCGGCCCACTCCGGCCGCGGACCGGACCGCCGAGGCGCTGGCCGCCGTACGGGAGCGGGCGCTGCGCCGGCTGCACGAGCCCCTGGACGTGGCCACCATGGCCCGCTGGGCGGGGATGTCGCCGCGCTCCTTCGCCCGGCACTTCGCCGCGGCCACGGGCAGCACCCCGCACAAGTGGCTGCTCGGCCACCGCCTCGACGCGGCCCGCCGGCTGCTGGAGCGCACCGACCATCCGGTCCCGGAAGTGGCCCGCCGCGCCGGGTTCGCCAGCGAGGTCACCTTCCGCCAGCACTTCACCGCGTACGTCGGCCAGAGCCCGCGCGCGTACCGCGCGGCTGCCGCCGCCATCCCAAATCACCGCGACAGTGTTAGAAATGGCTCATGACCGGACGTTCGGGTCGACCCAGGGAATCGCCGCCGGCGGGCCGGCCCCCGGGCCTGCTCGCGCGCTTCGCCCACGTCCCCGGGAGCGTCGCCGGCCAGGTGTTCCTCCTCCAGGCGGTGATCGTGCTGGTGCTGATCACCGCCGCCACGCTGGCGCTGGTGTTCCAGGCCCGGTACGACAGCGCCCGCGACGCCCGCAACCGTTCACTCGCGGCGGCCGAGGCCTTCGCCCATGCGCCCGGCCTGCCCGCCGCCCTGCGCTCGCCGGACCCCTCGGCCGTGCTCCAGCCCCTGGCCGACGCCGCCCGCCGCGCCTCCGGCGTCGACTTCATCGCCGTGTTGAACAAGAACGGCGTCCGCTACACCGACGCCCGGCCCGACCTCATCGGCAAGCGTGCCACCGGTGACCTCTCGCGCGCCGTCCACGGGGAGCCCTTCACCGAGACGTTCAAGGGCGCCCCCAGCGACGCGGTGCGCGCGGTGGTCCCCGTGCAGGACGCCTCGGGGGCCGTCGTCGGACTCGTCGCCACCGGCATCGAGATCGCGAACGTCGGCGAGGCGGTCGGCAACCAGCTGCCCCTGCTGCTCGGCTCGGCGGCCGGCGCCCTGCTGCTGGGCACCGGGGGCGCGGCCCTCGTCAGCCGCAGGCTGCGGCGCCAGACCCGGGGCCTGGGCGAGGCCGAGATGACCCGGATGAACGAGCACCACGAGGCGGTCCTGCACGCCGTGCGCGAGGGGGTGCTCATCATGGGTGCGGACCACCGGCTGGTGCTCGCCAACGACGAGGCACGACGGCTGCTGGACCTGCCGCCCGACGCCGAACAGCGGCACGTCACCGACCTCGGCCTGGACCCCCGTACGGCGGACCTGCTGGCCTCCGGGCGGGTCGTGACGGACGAGGTCCACCTGGCCGGGGACCGCCTCCTCGCCGTCAACGTCCGGCCCACCAAGCCCTACCGGGGCATGCCCTCGGGCAGCGTCATGACGCTGCGCGACTCCACAGAGCTCACCGCGCTCTCGGGGCGCGCCGAAGTGGCCCGCGGACGGCTCCAGCTGCTGTACGACGCGGGGGTGCGGATCGGCACCACCCTGGACGTGGTGCGCACCGCCGAGGAACTGTCGGAGGTCGCCGTTCCGCGCTTCGCGGACTTCGTCACCGTCGAGCTGCTGGAGCCCGTGCTGCGGGGCGAGGAGCCCTCGGCGCTGTCCGGCGTGTACACCGAGATGCGCCGGGCCGCGATGAGCGGGGTGCGCACCGACCAGCCGCTGCAACCGGTCGGGGAGATCATCCGGTTCGTGGTGCCGACCGCGCCGATGGCCTCGGCGCTGGCCGCCGGGCGGGCGGTGCTGGCGGCGGACCTGAACACCGCCTTCGGCTGGCGGGCCCAGGACGCCGAGGGTACCCGGCTGGCGCTGGAGTACGGGCTGCACTCGCTGATCTCGGTGCCGCTGCAGGCGCGGGGCGTGGTGCTGGGCATGGCCAACTTCTGGCGGGCCGACACCCCGGACGCCTTCGACGAGGAGGACCTGTCCTTCGCCGAGGAGCTGGGCGCGCGCGCCGCCGTCTCCATCGACAACGCCCGCCGCTTCACCCGGGAGCACTCCACGGCGGTGACGCTCCAGCGCAGCCTGCTGCCCCGGGTACTGCCCGAGCTGAGCGCCGTGGACGTGGCGTTCCGGTACCTGCCCGCGCAGGCGGGGGTGGGCGGCGACTGGTTCGACGTGATCCCGTTGCCGGGCGCCCGGGTGGCCCTGGTCGTCGGCGACGTGGTCGGGCACGGGGTGCACGCCGCGGCGACGATGGGCCGGCTGCGCACCGCCGTGCACAACTTCTCGACGCTGGACCTGCCGCCGGACGAGCTGCTGGGGCACCTGGACGAGCTGATCGACCGGATCGACCGCGACGAGACGGGACTGACCGCCGAGAGCGGGGACGGCGGCGACGACCCGGCCGGCGTCACCGGCGCGACCTGCCTGTACGCCGTCTACGACCCGGTCTCCGGCCGCTGTTCGGTGGCGAGCGCGGGACACCCCGGTCCGGCGCTGGTCCACTCCGACGGCCGGGTGGAGTTCCCCGAGCTGCCGACCGGGCTGCCCCTGGGCGTGGGCGGGATGCCCTTCGAGACGGCCGAGCTGCGGCTGCCCGAGGGCAGCCGGCTCGTGCTGTTCACCGACGGGCTGCTGGAGGACCGCGACCGCGACATCGACACCGGACTGGAACTGCTCAAGGGGGCGCTGTCGACGACCGGACGCAGCCCCGATCAGGCCTGTGTGGACGTGCTGTCGGCGCTGCTGTTCCCCTCGCCCAGCGACGACATCGCGCTGCTGATCGCCGACACCCGGCGGCTGGACGCGGACCACATCGCGCAGTGGGAGGTACCGGACGACCCGGCGGCCGTCTCGCGGGTGCGCAACGCCGGTTCGGCGCAGCTCCAGGCGTGGGGTCTGGAGGAGATCTCCTTCACCGCGGAGCTGATCCTCAGCGAGCTGGTCACCAACGCCATCCGGTACGGGTCCGAGCCCATCGGGGTGCGGCTGCTGCGCGACCGCACCCTGATCTGCGAGGTGTCCGACGGCAGCAGCACCTCCCCGCACCTGCGGTACGCGGCCTCGACTGACGAGGGCGGCCGGGGCCTGTTCCTCGTCGCGCAGTACGCGGAGCGCTGGGGAACCCGGTACACCGAGCGGGGAAAGGTCATCTGGGCGGAGCTGCCGCTGACGGACGGCGGGGCGGAGCCGTTGGCGGCGCTCACCTTGGACCTGGACGAGCTGGAGGGGCTGGCCTGGTGAGGCCCGGCCCGGCGAGGCGGGCGCCCGGTGACGGGCGCCTCCCGGTGCGGCCCTACGAGGCCACCGTGCGGGCCAGGAGCACCGCCACGTCGTCCTGCGGAGCCACCGGCAGGAGCCGCTCCAGGATCTCGTCGCACAGCTGCTCCAGCGGCCGGTCCGGCTGCCCCAGCGCCCTCGCCAGCTCGTCCAGGCCCTGGTCGAGGTCGCGGTGGCGGGCCTCGATCAGCCCGTCCGTGTAGAGCGCCAGGAGGCTGCCGGGCGGCAGCGGCACCTCCTCGGTACGGAAATCCGTGCCGCCCGCTCCGAGCGGTGTCCCGGGCGGGCCGTCCAGGAAGGTCACCTTCCCGGTGGCGTCGACCACCGCGGGCGGCGGGTGCCCGGCCCGGGCGATCAGGCAGCCGCCGGCCGCCGGGTCGTGGACGGCGTAGACGCAGGTCGCCATCTCGTTCTCGCCCAGGTCGGCCACCGCGGCGTCCAGCGAGCGCAGCATCCGCTCGGGCGGCACGTCGTGGCGGGCGAGGGTCCGTACGGCGGTGCGGAGCTGCCCCATGACGGCCGCCGCGTGGATGCCGTGGCCCATCACGTCCCCGATGACCAGTCCGGTCCGGCCGCGGGGCAGCTGGATGACGTCGAACCAGTCGCCGCCGACGTCATGCGCGCTGGCGGGCAGGTACCGCCCCGTCAGTTCGAGGCCGTCGACGCGCGGCACGGCGCTGTTGGTGAGGCTGCGCTGGAGGGTGAGCGCCGCCCGCCGCTGGCCGGTGTACATACGGGCGTTGTCGATGTTGAGCGCCGCGCGGGCCACCAGCTCGTCGATCAGGACGCAGTCCTCGGCGTCGAAGGGCTCGCGCTCGCTCAGCCGGGTCACGGTGACCGCGCCGAGGACCGTGCCGCGGGCCACCAGCGGGACCAGCCGCGCCGAGCCGAGGCCGGCCAGGTACCTGCGCAGCGGGTCGGCGCGCGGGTCGGTAATGAGCGCGGGGACGTCGAAGGCGTACAGGTTCATGGGCCGGCCTTCGGCGATGACCCGTTCGTAGACGGTGCCGGCGGGGATCTTGAAGGTCTGGCCGGGGGCGAGGGCGGCCGTCGGCGCGGACGGGTCGGGGAAGCTGACGGCGAGCCTGCGCAGGACCCCGCGGTTGGAGAATGCGGCGTCGTCGGGGCCGAGGACCGCTTCCAGCAGCTGCACGTCGGCGGAGTCGGCGAGCTGCGGGACCAGCAGGTCCACGGTCTCCCGGGCGGTCTGGCCGAGGTCCAGCGTCGTCCCGATGCGGGCGCCGGCCTCGGCGAGCAGGGCGAAGCGGGTACGGGCCCGCTCGGCCTCCAGCTGCGCCCGCTGGCCTTCGGTGACGTCGATGAGGGAGGCGATCACTCCGAGGGGGCGGCCGCCCGGGTCGAGCAGGGGGGCGTAGGAGCAGGACCAGGTCCGGTCGTGACTGGGGTCGGCGGGGGTGCGGCCGGTGCGGCGGACGTCGACGACGGGGGTCCCCTGCTGCAGCACCTGCCGCATCGTCTCCTCCAGGGCGACGGCGTTGACGCCCGGGACCACCTCGGTGAGCCGTTTGCCGAGGTGGTCGGCGGCCGGGACGCCGTTCATCCGGGCCAGCGCGTCGTTGACGCGCAGGAAGCGCAAGTCGGTGCCGAGGGTGGCGAGGCCGATCGGCGACTGGGTGAACAGGCTCTGGAGGGCGGCGAGGGAGTCCCGCATGTGCAGGACCTCGGAGGTCTCCACGGCGACGAGCATGGCCCCCGGACGGCCCTGCGGGTCCAGGGCGGGCACGATCCACATCTCCATCGTCACGCGGTGCCCGTCACGGTGGCGTACGGGGAGGGTCCCGACGACGGTCTCACCCGCCTGGACGCGGCGGGTGAGGTCTTCGGCCAGCTCGCGGTTGGCGTCGGGGACGAGGACGGCGGTCCCGGGGCGGCCGATGATCTCCTCGGGGCGGTGGCCGAGCAGGTCCTGGGCGGCCAGCGACCACTGCACGACGCGGCCGTCGGCGTCCTCGCGCCACAGGGCGATCGGCAGCAGCTCCCGCAGCACGCCCGCGTACCCGACGACGCCCGGCGGCTGATCGGGTACCTCGCTCGTCAACCGGTATGTGTCCAACGCACCGACCTCACCCCGGGTGGGCCTGTTTCCTACCGATTCACCCTAACCGAGTGCCCGGCCCGCGGCCCTGCGGTCGCCGTGCGGCGGACGGCCGGGGCGGCCGCCCGCCGGGGCGGGTCAGAAGTCGACCTGGACGCGGGCGTCGGCGCGGCCCACGGACTCCAGCTCCCACATCGCGCAGTAGAGGTTGCGGATGTACTCGATGTCGGCGTCCCGGGCGCGGGCCTCCGTCACGGGGTAGAGCACGGTCAGTTCGTACGACTTCTCGCGGTTGATGTCACCCTCCTTGTCCCTCCATTGGCCGCGGCCTTCCTGGAGCGTCAGTCCGGCCGGGAAGCGGGGGGTGACGACGTCGGCGATGAACTTGTTGAACTGCTCGTCGGTGATGGGCGGCTTGCCGTCGTGCCGGCCGGTGCCGAAGTACAGGCTGGTGGAGACGTACGGTCTGCCCCGTTCCGCGGCCACGTCCTGGTTCACCGCCGAGGCGGCGGCCGGTGGCTGGAAGGTGGCGTTCGACGCCGGGCTTGCGGAGGCGAAGAACAGCACGGCCGCCGTGAGTACGGCGGCGGCTGCGGGCATCGATATCCGTATGGGGCGCATGGGGTCCCTATCTGTGGCGGTGGTCTCGGGGGGTGGAGTCTTCGGGGGGTGGGTCCTGGGGGGGGAGCCTCGGGCGGCGGAGCCTTCGGGGCTACCTGGGGGTGGGCCGCGGGGCGGATGCGGGTTCCGGGCCCGGCAGGTGCTCTTGCAGGAAGACCGCCGCGTCCCGCAGCCCCGCGGGCACGCGGGGTGCCCCGCGCAGGAGGCGGGCCGTCCCGAGGAGCGACCGGGCCGTGCGGGCGGAGCCGATGCCCGCGGCGCGCGGGGCGAGGTCGGTGATGAGGTCCTCCGCCTCGCGCCAGGCCCCGGCGCGGGCCAGGGCCGCGAGGAGTTCCGCGGCGAACAGGTGGCGGTAGGAGGGGCCGGGGGCGGTGGCCGCCCGGTGAAGGAGGGGCAGGGCCCGGTCCCACCGGCGCAGCCGGGCCAGCACCCAGCCCTGGTGGCCGGTCAGCTCGGCCTGGTCGATCCACCACGCCCAGTGCGGGTCACGGCGGGAGACGCCGTCCAGGAAGTGGCCCTGGGCCCGGGCGATCAGCTCCAGGGGCTCGCGCCGGGCTCCGAGCAGGGCGGTCGCGTGTGCCTGGCGGATCAGGACCAGGCTGCTCACGCGGGCGGGCAGCGGGCGCGGCCCGGCGACGCGCGAGACGGTCTCCAGGGCGGCGCGGGGGTGGCCGGTGTGGGTCTGGAGCATGCTGTGGTTCAGCCGCACCAGCCGGGCCGTCCAGCGGTCACCGCACAGTTCGGCGAGGGCGAGTGCGCGGGCGTCGGCCCGGTACGCGTGCCGGTGCAGGCCCGCGTCGAACAGGATCCAGCCGATGACCTCGCACAGCTCGGCCAGCACCGCGATCCGGTCACGGGAGTGGCCGCGCAGGCGTTCGGGGTCGGCGGAGAGTTCCGGGTGGCGGCGTACGGCCTCGCGGGCGGCGGGGACGGCGGCGCGCGCACCGCGCGTGGCGTCGAGGTGCACGAGCCGTTCTATGGTGCGTGCCGCGTCGGCGGTGCGTGCCGCGTCCGTAAGGGGCGGCTCCGGCGCGGCGGGTGGCTCCTGCCCGGTGGGGGCGGTCACCGGGTGGCCGTCCACGCCTCGGTGCTGCGGCCGCCGCGGCCGAGCGCCGTGAAGGAGGAGGCGACCTCGGTCAGCCACTCCACCTCGTCGCGGAAGTCCTCGTAGGGCGGCCGCGCGGGGATCTCCGCGGACCCGGCCTCGTCCGCCCGCTCCTCGGGGTCCCGGCTCAGGGCGGCGCGCACCTGGAGGGCTTCTCCGAGGGGCGAGGTCGGGTCCTCCGGCAGACCGAGCGAGCGGGCGACGCGGGAGAAGTCGGCGAGCGAGAGCGAGGTGCGCAGGATCAGCTGCCCGTCGCGGATCTCGATCACCCGCCGGTAGAGGCTGTAGTGCAGGTCCCTGGGCGGCAGCAGGTCGCGCGCCCAGGAGCGGGGCGGGTCCAGCGCGATATCGGGCGACGCCTGGTGCAGGGCCCACCACAGCGGTCGCAGGCGGAGGTAGGCGCGGTAGCTACGGCCCCAGGCGCGGGCGCGGGTGAGGTGGATGCCCCAGGCGGGGATGGTCCATCCGGTGACCTGGAGCAGTGCGCCGATGCTGCCGCAAGCCCACTGGACGGGGTCGAGGCCCGCGCCGTCGAAGTGCAGCCGGGTGCCGGCGATCTGGATGCCCCGGGTGACGCAGTAGACCAGGATGAGCGTGGCGCCGACGGTGACGGTCCGCATGCCGGCCACGAGCCACTGGCGGTTGGCCACCTTGGTGAAGCGCATCGACAGCCGGACCGTCTCGGCCTGCCCCACGGCACATATCAGCAGGTAGAAGGACATGTAGAGGGCGTATCCGCCGTGGTGGATGCTCAGCAGGATCGTCGATGTCGCCGTGTCGGAGTGCGCCACCGGCCCGACGACGAAGGAGGAGGTCACGAGCACGCAGAGCGCCGCGCCGAAGAACAGCAGGCGCCGTCGGGCCATCCGCCGGGCCTGCGCGGGCGGCGAGGACCAGTGGACGAGGACCACCTGCTGCGCGGCCGTGAGCACGACCACCGCCACCTGGGTGATCAGCGAGGTGATGTTGGGTACGCCGAGGAAACCCGAGATGTGCAGCCGCAGTTGGTCCAGGTCGACGAGGAAGCTGATCCCGGAGCACAGGAAGTAGACGCACAGCGCCCACAGTGCGATGTCGTGCTTGCGGCGCACCAGGTCCGGGAGCCGGTAGGCGAAGGCCGCGAGACCGACGAAGGTGCAGATCCAGGCGAGGGCCGTGTAGACCGCCGTCACTGCGGTTCCGTCCTGCCGAGGCCCTGCTCTATGCGGGCGACGACGTCGGCCGCCTCCGCGGGTACCGCCCACGCGGGTTCGACCCAGCGTTTGGTGGCCCGGGCCAGGATGAGCGAGGCCATGGTCTCGGCCTCCTGTTCCTCGTCGTCGCTGTAGCGGGAGCGCATGAGCAGTCCCCGTACGCCGGCGGGGTCGACGTTCGACAGGAGCGGCCCGGAAGGGGTTTGGTCCAGTGGTACGGAGCCGCGGTGCTCGAAGGCGATGTGGGCGAGTTCGTGGGTGATGATGTGTTCTTTGTGTGCGGGCGATGCGGACTTCTCGAAGGCCACGACATCGAAGTCGTCCAATTTCAGCCACAGGCCCAGCAAATGGCGTTCCGGGAAGGAGGTCGGAATCAGATGAATGGTCCGGCGGCGGCTCTCGCTGAGATAGCGGTGGAGTTCGTCGATTCCGCAGCCGTGCTCCATACCCCACTCCACCAGCATCGCCTCACAGGTACGACGGACCCTTTTGAGCCGACGCCTGCGCCGTCTGTCCTCCGATGCCGGCGACGCTGAGCCCGGTATCTTCATCCCTCAGTCCTCCGGCGGAACTCGTCGGCTGCCCTCCCCTGCCCGTGCCCGATGATCTCCGGGGCAGACGACGCGGTCATGATGTCACAAGCCAACTCCCTTCTGTCCGTCGTGGGTTCTATCCGGCCACGACTCGTCGGTTTGCGCCGAAAGCGGGCGGGGACGAATAGTGCGTCCGGGATATGCCGTGCGGTAATTCGGCGCGAATCCCTATGGCCGGTGGAGCTCTCGGGCGCGGGCTGTGTCGAGGGTGCCGTCCTGGGGCACGGACAGGAAGTGGTCCGCCTGCCATGCCTGCGTGCGCTCGGCCTGGCGGCTGGTGGTGGTCACCCAGGGCGGGTAGACGCGGAAGGCCCGCTTCCCGCCCGAACCGTCCACCGAGACGACCCCGTGGCGGCGCATGGCGTCGAGGGGAAGGACGAACTGGCCGAAGCGGTCGCCGTCCCGGGCGCTGACGACGAACAGGTCGACGGGGTCGGTGGTGTCGAACGGCCGGATGGGGCCGTCCGGCGACCTCTGCCACACGGTGACGAACTGGCCGGCCTTGGTCGGGGTCGTCCTGGCCGCGCGGAACCGGACGCGCAGGCCGTCGAGGGTGAAGTGGTGGGCGGCGTAGGGGGCGCTCTCGGGTTCGGGGACCGGCTGGGAGCAGGTGAAGCCGCACGGGTCGTAGACGAGCGCTTTCGCCGCGAGGAGGTCCCCGTGGGTGACGGTGGCGGCCCACCGCGCCGTGGGGCCGGTCGGCGGCGGGGCAGCTGACGGGTACGTGTGTGCGATCGGCATCTCCCCACCCTGTCACGCGTCTGCGCGGACCGGGGCCGCGGCCTCAGCCCAGGGCGGAGGCGAAGACGGCGTAGGCCGCGGCGTCGAAGAGGACGAAGCGGACCTCCTCCACGGAGGTCGGCGTCGTGCGCACGGTCTCCACCGCGATGCGGGCCCCGTCGTCCATCGGCCAGCCGTAGACCCCCGTCGAGATGGCCGGGAAGGCGACCGTACGGGCTCCGAGCTCGTCCGCGACGCGCAGGGACTCGCGGTAGCAGGAGGCGAGCAGTTCCGAGCGGTCCTCGTGGCGCGAGTACACGGGCCCGACGGTGTGGATGACGTACGAGGCGGGCAGCCGGCCCGCCGTGGTGGCGACGGCCCGGCCGGTGGGCAGGCCCTTGCCGTACTGGGAGCGGCGCAGCTGCTCGCAGGCGGCGAGGATTTCCGGTCCGCCGCGCCGGTGGATGGCGCCGTCCACTCCCCCGCCGCCCAGCAGCGAGGAGTTGGCGGCGTTGACGACGGCGTCCGCGTGCTCCGCGGTGATGTCGCCCTGGACGAGGGTGATGCGGGGCGCCATCAGGAGCCCTGCCGCAGGTGCCGCCAGACGGCCTTGGCCGCGTTGTGCCCGGACATGCCGTGGACGCCGGGGCCCGGCGGGGTCGCCGAGGAGCACAGGAACACCGCCGGGTGGGCGGTGGTGTACGGGGACAGGGTGATCTTCGGGCGGAGCAGCAGCTGGAGCCCGGAGGCGGCGCCGCAGGCGATGTCCCCGCCGACGTAGTTGGGGTTGCGCGCGGCGAGCTGCGGCGGCCCGGCGGTGGCCCGGGCCAGTACGAGGTCGCGGAAGCCGGGTGCGAAGCGCTCCAGCCGGCGTTCCATCGCTTCGGTGAGGTCGCCTTCCCAGCCCGACGGTACGTGGCCGTAGGCCCAGAAGACGTGCTTGCCCTCGGGTGCCCGGCCGGGGTCGACGAGGCTCGGCTGGGCGGTGATCAGGAACGGGTTGCGAGGGGCGCGGCCGCCGTAGGCCAGTTGCAGGGCGGCGTCGACGTCGCGGGTGCGCGGGCCGATCTGTACGGTGCCGGCCCGGCGGGCCTCCTGCGCGGTCCAGGGGACCGGGCCGTCCAGCGCGTAGTCGATCTTGAAGACGGAGGCTCCGTAGCGGTAGCCGTCATAGGCCCGGCCCAGCCGGGCGATCCGCGCCAGCGCGGTCGGCGAGGTGTCGAAGACGTACGCGCGGGCCGGCGGCAGGTCGTCGAGGCGCTTGACCTCGAAGTCCGTGTGCACCGCGCCCCCGAGGTCGCTCAGGTAGGCGGCGAGGGCGTCGGAGATGGACTGCGAGCCGCCGCGCGGCATCGGCCAGCCGCCGGCGTGCGCGGCCAGCGCGAAGACCAGGCCGACGGCGCCGGTTCCGATCCCGTTCAGCGGTGCGATCACGTGCGCCACGAGACCGGCGAACAGCGCGCGGGCGCGGTCGTCGCGGAAGCGGCGCATCACCCAGGTCGAGGGCGGCAGCCCGGCGAGCCCGAAGCGGGCCAGCGTGAGCGGGTCCCGGGGCAGCGCGGTCGAGGGCAGGGACATGAAGTCCCTCGACAGGGAATCCCATTTGCCGAGGAACGGCTCCACCAGGCGGCGGTAGGCGCCCGCGTCGCGCGGCCCGAAGGACGCGGCCGTCTGGGCGACCGAGCGGGCGAGCACCGCGGCCGTGCCGTCGTCGAACGGGTGGGCCATGGGCAGCGGGGCGTGCAGCCACTCCAGCCCGTACCGCTCCAGCGGCATCGTCGCGAACACCGGTGAGCCGACGCCGAGCGGGTGCACCGCCGAACACGGGTCGTGCCGGAAGCCGGGCAGGGTGAGTTCCTCGGTGCGGGCCCCGCCGCCGACACCGGCGGCCGCTTCGAAGACGGCCACGGACAGCCCGCGCCGGGCCAGTTCGACGGCGGCGGTCAGCCCGTTGGGGCCCGCCCCCACCACGACCGCATCGAGAATGGAGGACACCTTACGACTCCTTCGTCCGGCGGCGGCACCGCCTGTGAAACGGCGGTGCGTCCAGGCGGCACTGTATTGAACACATGGCGCGGTCGGCCGTCATTCGCCGCGCAGCAGCTCGCGGATCCGCATCGCCGTGGCCTCGTCACGGCCCACGGCGAAGGGCAGCGCGTTGTCCCGGTCCACCCGGAAGGGCACCCCGGCGACGGTGCTCTGCGCGCCGCCCGCCTCCGCGACCAGCAGCAGTCCGGCCGCGTGGTCCCACGCCGAGGGCCAGCTGAAGGCCAGGCCGTCCATCTCGCCGCGGGCCACCTTGAGGTACTCCAGGCCGGCCGATCCGCAGGGGCGGGCCGCGACCCCGGGCACATCCAGCCGGGCCAGGGTGCGCTTGTCCTCGTCGGAGGTGTACAGCGGGTGGGCCATGGCGACGCGCAGCACCGCGCCGGGCTCCGGCGAACCGCTGTGGATGCGCTCGCCGTTGACGTACGCGCCCTCGCCGCGCACGGCAGTCGCCAGCTCCTCCAGCGCCGGGGCGTACGTCCAGGAGGCGAGGATCTCGCCGCGGTGGGCCAGCGCGACCAGGGTGCAGAAGCCGGGGTCGCCGCTGACGAACTGCCTGGTGCCGTCGACGGGGTCCACGATCCACACGGGCGCGTCGGCGCGCAGCGCCGCGTACACCGTGGGGTCGGCGTGCACGGCCTCCTCGCCGACGACGGCGGAGCCGGGCAGCAGGCGGGTCAGCGAGGCCGTCAGGTGCTCCTCGGCCTTGCGGTCGGCGACGGTGACCAGGTCGTGCGGGCCGCTCTTCTCGTCGACCTCGTGCTCGGCGAGCTGCCGGAACCGCGGCATGATCTCGACCGCGGCCGCCTTGCGGACGGCCTCCTCGACGGCGGACAGGTCAAGGGTCGGGAATTCTGTGATCATGCCTCCATCACACCATGTCCGACTGACAAACCCCACCCGCTGTCCCGACGGGCGGGGGCACTCCCGGTGGACGGCGGGTGCCCGGGTCCCGGCCGCGCTCAGCCGAGGTGCTGCCAGAGGAAGGTGTGGGCGAGGGCCTGGTTGAAGGCGGCCTGCGCGTTGTCGGTGGCGCCGCCGTGGCCGCCGCCGGTGTTCTCGTAGAACAGGACCCGGTGGCCGAGTTCGCGCAGGCGCGCGGCCGTCTTACGGGCGTGGGCGGGGTGGACGCGGTCGTCGCGGGTGGAGGTCATCAGGAGCAGCGGCGGGTAGGGCCGGCCGGCGGCCAGCTGGTGGTAGGGGGAGAGCGCCCTCAGGTGGCGGCGGTCGGCTTCGTCCTCCGGGTCGCCGTACTCGCCGGTCCAGGAGGCGCCCGCGAGGAGCTTGTGGAAGCGGAGCATGTCCAGCAGGGGGACCTTGGCGACGATCGCGCCGAACAGCTGCGGGTAGCGGGTGAGCATGGCTCCCATGAGGAGGCCGCCGTTGCTGGCGCCGACGGCCCCGAGCTGTTCGGGGGTGGTGGTGCCGCGCTCGACCAGGTCGCGGGCGACGGCGGCGAAGTCCTCGAAGGCGCGGGGCCGGTTGGCGCCGAGCGCGGCCTGGTGCCAGGCCGGTCCGTACTCGGCGCCACCGCGGATGTTGGCCACGGCGTAGGTGCCGCCGCGGGCGAGCCAGGCTCGGCCGGTGACCGGGCTGTAGCGGGGTGTCTGGAGGTCCCGGAAGCCCCCGTACCCGTACAGCAGCACCGGCCGGGGGCCGCGATCACCGTCGGGGCCGACGACGAAGTACGGCACGCGGGTGCCGTCCGCCGAGGTGGCGAAGTACTGCCGCGCCGACATCCCCGTCGCGTCGAAGTGGGCGGGGGCCTGCTTGAGGGTCTCGGTGGCGCCGCCGATCTCGCCCCGGTAGAGGGTGGACGGCTGGAGGAAGGAGTCGACGTCGAGGAAGTACTCGTCGCAGACGTGCGGGTCGGTGTCGGTGATGCTCGCGGACGACAGCGGCGCCACGTCCGCCAGCGGCCGGCGCGTCCACTCCCCGCCGGCGCCGGGGGTGAGGACCTCGATGCGGGTCGTGACGTCGGACAGGGTCTCCAGGATCAGGTGGTGGCGCGTCCAGCTGTGCCCGGCCAGGGCGGTGCGCCCGTCGGGGGCGAACAGTACCGAGGCGGTGCGGTCGCCGGCGAGGTACGCCTCGAAGTCGAAGGCGAGGAGGGAACCGGCCGGATGCCCCAGCCACGGTGACTCGGGGGTGACGACGAGCCACCGCTTCCAGGCGTACTTGCCCGCGTCGTCCGGTACGTCCAGGCGCACCGGCGTGCCGTCGGCGGCCAGGAGGTACAGCTCGTGGTGCCAGAAGTCCCGGGCCCTGGAGACGAAGTCCCGTTCGAAGCCCGGTGTGGGGTCCCGCCAGCCCGTGGCCGCGATGTCCTCCTCCCCGGCCTCGAAGACGGTCCGCGCCTGCGCGAGGGGGGTGCCGCGGCGCCACCGGCGTACGGTGCGGGGGTAGCCGGCGTCGGTGAGGGAGCCCGGGCCGGTGTCGGTGCCCACGTACACGTGGTCGGCGTCGATCCAGCCGATCCTGGTCTTCGCCTCCCCCACCTCGAACCCGTCCGGGACGAACGTCCTCGTGCCGAGGTCGAACTCCCGGACCACGACGGCGTCCGCGCCCTCCCGTGACAGCGTCACCAGCGCCCGCCGGTGGTCCGGGTAGCGCACCTGCGCCCCGTCCCACACCCACTCCACGCCCTCGGCGGCGCCGAGTGCGTCGACGTCCAGGAGCAGTTCCCACTCGGGCGCGTCCTTGCGGTACTGCTCCAATGTCGTACGCCGCCACAGGCCCTTCGGGTGCTCCGCGTCGCACCACAAGTCGTAGAGGAACGCTCCCCGGCGGACGGTGTAGGGGATCCGGTCGCCGGCGTCGAGGGCCTCCTGCACCTCCCGCCGCAGGGCTTCGAAGCCCGGTCCGCGGGTCAGCGCGGCGAGCGTCTCCGCGTTCCGCCGCGCCACCCAGGCGAGCGCGTCCGCGCCCTCCACGTCCTCGAGCCACAGGTACGAGTCTTCATCCGTCACGACGAGCGATTCTCCCCGATCCACGGCGGTCGGGGGTGCGCCGCCCGGACCGGTCGCACGCACCCTCCGAATGCCGCGAAGGGCTCGCCGCCGGGCGGTCGCACCGCCTGGGGACGGCTCCTGAAACTCCGCGGAGCCGGGGGTTCAGAGGGCCAGTTCGCGGCCGGGACCGAGCGGGGCGAAGTGGCGGGCCACCTCCTCGTCCCGGACATCGGCGAGGCCGGCGGGCGACCAGCGGGGGCTGCGGTCCTTGTCGATGACCTGGGCCCGGATTCCCTCGACCAGGTCGGGCGAGGCCAGGGCGGCGCAGGAGACGCGGTACTCCTGCTCCAGCACGCGCTCCAGCGGTCCGAGGTGCCGGGCCCGGCGCAGTGCGGCCAGGGTGACCTTGAGCGCGGTCGGTGACTTCGCGGCCAGCGTCACCGCGGCCTCCTTCGCCGCGGGTACGCCGCAGCGAAGGAGCCGGGCGACGATCTCCTCCACCGTGTCGGCGGCGTAGCAGTCGTCGATCCACTCCCGGTGGGAGACCAGTTCACCGGCGGGCGCCAGGCCGGCGTGCGCGGCGACGGCCTCCTGTACGGGTGTGCGCGCGAGGTCCGCCACCAGCGCGCCGAGCCGTCCGGAGGGTACGAAGTGGTCGGCGAGGCCGCACAGCAGCGCGTCGGCGGCGCCGACGGGCGCGCCCGTCAGGGCGAGGTGGGTGCCGAGTTCGCCGGGGGCCAGCGAGAGGAGGTAGGTGCCGCCGACGTCGGGGACGAAGCCGATGCCGGTCTCGGGCATGGCGACGCGGGAGCGCTCGGTGACGATGCGCACGTCGCCGTGGGCGGAGATCCCGACGCCGCCGCCCATCACGATGCCGTCCATGAGGGCGACGTAGGGCTTGGGGTAGCGGGCGATCAGCGCGTTGAGCCGGTACTCGTCCCGCCAGAATTCCGCCGACGCCGTGCCGCCCGTTGTGGCGTCCTCGTGGATCGCCCGGATGTCCCCGCCCGCGCACAGGCCGCGCTCCCCCGCTCCGGAGACCACCACGCATTCCACGGCGGGGTCGTCGCGCCACGCGGTCAGCGCCTGCGCGATCCGCAGCACCATGGGGTGGCTCAGGGCGTTGAGCGCCTTCGGACGGTTGAGGACCAGCCGGCCGGAGCGGCCCTCCACGTGGACGAGGACGTCCGCTTCTCCGGTCATCGCGGGTTCTCCATGGGGCTGCGGGCGAGGACGACGCGCATGATCTCGTTGGTCCCTTCCAGGATCTGGTGTGCTCGGAGATCGCGGACGAACTCCTCGATGCCATGGTCGCCCAGTCGGCCGCTGATCCGGCGCGGTCGGCGATCCGGTACGGGACGAAGGTACTGGTGATCTCGCGGGTGTCCGGAGGGCGCCTCCTTGCACATATATTGCAGTTGCGTGTTCGGGGCGATAAGGAGTGGCGTAGTGGGCGGACCAGTGGTGCTCGGGATCGAGTCGTCCTGCGACGAGACCGGGGCGGGGATCGTGCGCGACGGGAGGCTGCTCGCGCACGTGGTGGCGTCGAGCATGGACGAGCACGCCCGGTTCGGGGGCGTGGTCCCCGAGATCGCCGCGCGGGCGCACCTGCACGCCTTCAACCCGGTGGTACGCCGGGCCTTGGACCGGGCGGGGCTGCGGCTGGACCAGATCGACGCGGTCGCCGTCACCACCGGACCCGGCCTGTCGGGTGCGCTCCAGGTGGGCCTGGCCGGGGCGAAGACCCTCGCCTACGCGGCAGGGGTGCCGTTGTACGGGGTGCACCACCTGGCCGGCCACGTCGCCGCCGACACCCTGGAGCACGGGCCGCTGCCCGGGCCGTGCGTGGTGCTGATCGTCTCGGGCGGCCACACCTCGCTGCTGCTCGTCCGGGATCTGGTGCGCGAGCCGATCCTGCACCTCGGGGACACCCGGGACGACGCGGCGGGCGAGTGCTTCGACAAGGTGGCGAGGATCCTGGGGCTGCCGTATCCGGGCGGCCCGGCGATCGACCGGGCCGCGCGGGACGGCGACCCGAAAGCGGTCATCTTCCCGCGCCCGCTGACCCGGCCCGGGGACGACCCGTACGCCTTCTCCTTCTCCGGCCTCAAGACGGCGGCGGCCCGCTGGGTCGAGCAGCACCGCCTGCGCGGCGAGGAGCCGTCCGTGGCCGACGGGGCCGCCGCGCTGCAGGAGGCCGTCGCCGACGTGCTGACCCGCAAGGCGCTGGCCGCCTGCCGCGCCTACGACGTGAAGACGCTGGTCGTGGTCGGCGGCGTCGCGGCGAACTCGCGCGTGCGCGCCCTGGCCGAGCGGCGGTGCGCCTCGGCGGGGATCGAGCTGCGCGTACCGCCGATGACGCTGTGCACGGACAACGGGGCCATGATCGCGGCGGTGGGCGACCTGCTCGTCCGCTCCGGCGCCGAACCCGCGCCGCTGGACGTGACCGTCGACCCGTCCGCGCCGTTGGAGTACGCCTCCTTGACCCCGCTGCCCGCCGGTCAGCCGCGCAGCCCCGGGATGACCTGCCGTCCGTAGGCGTCGATCGTGGCCTCCCGGGCGTCGTGCATGGCGTAGACGGCGAACTGGTCGACGCCCAGGCCGCGCAGGGCCCGCAGTTTCTCGATGTGCGCCTCTGCCGGGCCCAGCAGGCAGAAGCGGTCCACGATCTCGTCGGGGACGAAGTCGGCCGACGGGTTCCCGGCGCGGCCGTGGTGGCTGTAGTCGTATCCCTCGCGGGACTTGATGTACTCGGTGAGGGCGTCCGGGACCATCGAGGAGTGCTCGCCGTAGCGGCCGACGAGGTCGGCGAC
This sequence comes from Streptomyces sp. NPDC051578, assembly GCF_044454045.1. Taxonomy (NCBI): domain Bacteria; kingdom Bacillati; phylum Actinomycetota; class Actinomycetes; order Kitasatosporales; family Streptomycetaceae; genus Streptomyces; species Streptomyces sp. NPDC051578. The sequence continues at coordinate 130,259 of NZ_JBITDH010000010.1, read as the reverse complement.
GTGGTTGCCGACCATGCCCCCGAACCAGCGGCACTGGTCGCGGGCGTGGGAGAGGTCGTCGCCCACGTAAGCGGGGGCCGCCACGCAGATGGTGATCGCGGCCGGGTCGCGGCCGGCCGCCGTCGCGGCCTCGCGGACCGCCTTGACCATCCACTCGGTGAGGTAGAGGTCGGCGAGCTGGAGGATGAACCCGTCGGCTTTCTCGCCCGCCAGGGCGAGGGCTTTGGGCCCGTAGGCCGCCATCCAGACGGGCAGCTTGCCGTTCTTGATCCACGGGATCCGGATCGGGTTGCCGTCCACGACGGCCTCGCGCCCCTCGGCCAGGTCCCGGATGACGTCGATGGCCTCGCCGAGCCGGGCCAGGGTGTTGGGTTTGCGTCCCGCGACCCGCATCGCCGAGTCGCCCCGGCCGATCCCGCAGACGGTCCGGTTGCCGTACATGTCGTTGAGGGTGGCGAAGGTGGAGGCGGTGACCTCCCAGGTGCGGGTGCCCGGGTTGGTGACCATCGGGCCGATGTGCATCTTCTGCGTGTTGGCCAGGATCTGACTGTAGATGACGAAGGGTTCCTGCCACAGGACCGCCGAGTCGAAGGTCCAGCCGTAGCGGAAGCCGTTGCGTTCGGCGCGCTTCATGAGGCTGACGACCTGGGATGCGGGCGGGTCGGTTTGCAGGACGAGGCCGAAGTCCATCACGGCTCCTTACAGGTACTGGCAGGTCGAGCGGTGGACGAAGGCCCCGTGGCCCGGCCGGCCGGTGTACTCGCGCCGGTCGATGACGAGTTCGCCGCGGGAGAGCACGGTGTCGACGCGTCCGGTGATCCGCCTGCCCTCGTACGCCGAGTAGTCCACGTTCATGTGGTGGGTCTCGGCGGAGATGACCTGCTCGGCGTGCGGATCGTAGAGGACGATGTCGGCGTCGGAACCCGGCGCGATGGTGCCCTTCTGCGGGTAGAGGCCGAACATCCGGGCCGGGGTCGCGCAGGCGATCTCGATCCAGCGGCGGCGGGTGATGTGCCCGTCCAGGACGGCCTGGTGGAGGAGGTCCATGCGGTTCTCCACCCCCGGCAGCCCGTTGGGGATCTTCGAGAAGTCCCCGCGGCCCAGCTCCTTCTGGCCGCGGAAGCAGAACGGGCAGTGGTCGGTGGAGACCACCTGGAGGTCATTGGTCCGCAGGCCCCGCCACAGCGCCGCCTGGTGCTCGCGGGGGCGCAGCGGGGTGGAGCAGACGTACTTGGCGCCCTGGAAGTCGGGCTCCGCGAGGTTGTCGGTCGACAGGAACAGGTACTGGGGGCAGGTCTCGCCGAAGACCGGCAGCCCCTTGTCGCGGGCCGCGGCGAGTTCCGCGACCGCCTCCTCGGCCGAGACGTGCACGACGTACAGCGGGGAGCCGGCCACCCGCGCCAGCTGGATCGCACGGTGCGTGGCCTCGGCTTCGAGGAGCACCTTGCGGACCTCGCCGTGGTGGCGCGGGTCGGTCTCGCCGCGCGCCAGGGCCTGTTCGACGAGGACGTCGATCGCGATGCCGTTCTCGGCGTGCATCATGATCAGGCCGCCGTTGCCCGACGCCCGCTGCATCGCGCGCAGGATCTCCCCGTCGTCGCTGTAGAAGACGCCCGGGTAGGCCATGAACAGCTTGAAGGACGTGACGCCTTCGCCGACGAGGTGGTCCATCTCCTTGAGCGTGCCCTCGTTGACGTCGGAGAGGATCATGTGGAAGGCGTAGTCGATCGAGCAGCGGCCGTCGGCCTTTTCGTACCAGGTGTCGAGTCCGGCCCGCAGGGAGCGGCCCACGCTCTGCACGGCGAAGTCGACGATGGTGGTGGTGCCGCCCCAGGCGGCCGCCCGGGTACCCGTCTCGAAGGTGTCCGATGCGGCGGTGCCGCCGAAGGGCAGCTCCATGTGGGTGTGGGCGTCGACCCCGCCGGGGATGACGTACTTCCCGCTCGCGTCGATCGTGCGGTCCGCCGTCCAGCCGTCGGCGACCTGCGAGCCGTGGGCCGCGAGGGCGACGACCCGGCCGTTCTCGACCAGGATGTCGGCGTGCAGTTCGTCGGCGGCCGTGACGACGAGTCCGCCGCTGATCAGGGTGCGGGTGCTCATGTACGTCCCCTCGCTGCTAGTGCAGGCTCCGCAGGGCCTGTTCGAGGATCTCGGCGCCCTCTTCCGCCTCCGCGACGGTGAGGGAGAGTGGCGGCGCGATGCGCAGCACGCTGGTGTTGTGGCCGCCGCCCTTGCCGAGCAGCAGGCCTCCTGCGCGCGCGGCCTCCAGTACGGCGGCGGCGGCTTCGGGGTCGGCCGTGTCGGTGCCGGGCTTCGTCAGCTCCAGGGCGGCCATCAGGCCCCGGCCGCGTACCTCCCGTACGGCGGGCACGGCGGCGGAGACGGCCCGCAGCCGCTCCAGGAGCAGGCCGCCGACGCGGCGGGCGTTGCCCTGGAGGTCGTGTTCCAGCAGGTAGGCGAGGTTCGCGACGCCGGCCGCCATGGTGACCGGGGAGCCGCCGAAGGTGGAGATGGAGTTCGAGTCGAGGCAGTTCATCACCTCGGGGCGGGCCACGACCCCGCCGATGGACATGCCGTTGCCGATGCCCTTGGCGAAGGTGAGGATGTCCGGCGGGCCGTTCTGGGCGTGGGCCTGCCAGCCCCAGAAGTGCTCGCCGGTGCGGCCCCAGCCGGTCTGCACCTCGTCGCTGATCCACAGGATGCCGTGCCGGTCGAGGACCTCGCGGAACGCGCCGAAGAGGCCGTCGGGCGGGGAGGTGAAGCCGCCGACGCCCTGGAAGGGTTCGGCGATGAGCGCGGCCACTCCGCCGCGGGTCTGGCCCAGTACGTCTTCCAGGTCGGCGACCGCCGCGGCGGTGAACTCGGCGTCACCGAGGTGGGCGAACGGGCCCCGGGTGCGGACCGCTCCGTGGACGTAGAACGTCTGGAGCGGCGAGAGGCTCGTCGGGGACCAGCCGCGGTTGCCGGTGATGGAGACGGTGGAGAACGACCGGCCGTGGTAGCTGTTGCGCATCGCCAGGATCTGGTTGGAGCGGCGGTACGTCGTCGCGAGCAGCAGGGCGGTGTCGTTGGCCTCGGTGCCGGAGGTGGTGAAGAAGACCCGGGCGTCGGGGATGCCGGAGAGGGCGGCGACCCGTTCGGCGAGCTCGACCATCGGGCGGTTCAGGTACAGGGTGGAGGAGTGGATGATCCGCCCGGCCTGTTCGGAGACGGCCTTGGTGACCTCGGGCAGGGCGTGGGCGGTCATCGTGGTGAGGATGCCGCCGAAGAAGTCGAGGTAGCGGTTGCCTTCGGCGTCCCAGACGTGGCGGCCCTCGCCGTGGGTGAGTTCGATGGGGCGCTCGTAGTAGAGGGTGAGCCAGTCCGGCAGGACGGCGCGGTGGCGGCTGTGAAGGGGGATCGGGTTGCTCACGGCTGTACGAGTCCTCCGTAGGCGTCGGGGCGGCGGTCGCGGTAGAAGGCCCACTGGTCGCGGACTTCCTTGATCAGGTCGAAGTCGAGCTCGCGGACGAGGAGTTCCTCCTCCTTGTCGCTCGCCGGCTCCCCGACGAACTGGCCGCGGGGATCGACGAAGTAGCTGCTTCCGTAGAAGTCGTTGTCGCCGTACTCCTCTTGGCCGATGCGGTTGATGGCCGCGATGAAGTACTCGTTCGCGACGGCCGCGGCGGGCTGTTCCAGCTGCCAGAGGTAGGCGGACAGACCGCGGTGGGTGGCGGAGGGGTTGTAGACCAACTGGGCTCCGGCGAGACCGAGTTGGCGCCACCCCTCGGGGAAGTGGCGGTCGTAGCAGATGTAGACGCCGACGCGGCCGACCGCGGTGTCGAAGACGGGCCAGCCGAGGTTGCCCGGGCGGAAGTAGTACTTCTCCCAGAAGCCCTTGACCTGCGGGATGTGGTGTTTGCGGTACTTGCCGAGGTAGCTGCCGTCGGCGTCGATGACGGCGGCGGTGTTGTAGTAGAAGCCCTCGGACTCCACCTCGAAGACCGGTACGACGATCACCATGCCGGTCTCGCGGGCCAGGTCCTGCATCCTGCGGACGGTGGGGCCGTCGGGGACGGGCTCGGCCCACCGGTAGTGCTCGGGCTCCTGGACCTGGCAGAAGTAGGGGGCGTTGAAGACCTCCTGGAAGCCGATGACCTTCGCACCCTGGGCGGCCGCCCGGCGGGCGTGCTCCTCGTGCTTGGCGATCATCGATTCGGTGTCTCCCGTCCAGGTCGCCTGGACGAGTGCGGCGCGGACGACTTGGGCCATGGAGTGCCTCCTCGCGACGGGAACGCCGACTTCTACGCACGTAGACGGTGTCCGTAGGGAGTAGAACGTAGGCCTCGTCACAGCGTGGGGCAAGAGCGCCGTGCACTGTCGGCCCAGTCGATCACGTTACGTCGGCGCGTGATCGTTTGCGATCAGGAGATGGGCGGTTCAGGGCAGGGGGATCCCCGCGACGCGGAGGGCGTGGGACAGGTCGCGGTGCTTGCCCCCGGCGAGGGCGGCGGCCGCGCGGAGCAGGCGCGGGGCGAACCAGTGCGGGTCCCGGCGGGCCAGGGCGGCGGCCTCCTCGGCGGTGCGCAGCCGGACGAAGGCGGAGAGGAGTGCGTCGGCCTCACGGTCGCGGCCGGCGGCGCCGAGGAGGAGGGCGGCCTCGGCGATCTCGGCGGTGGGGCGGGCGGCGCCCTGGCGCAGCAGCGCGTCGCAGTCGCCGTCCCGCCCGGCCTCCCCGAGGGCGGCCGCGGCGGCGGCGAGCCGGTCGGGCGGGAGGGAGGCCGCCTCCCAGAGCAGGGTGGCCCAGTCTGCGCCGAGCCCGGCGCGGCCCAGCTCCGCGGCGAACTCCGGGAGCAGGCCGGCGGGCCACGCGGCGGCCTCGCACAGCAGCGCGTGCGCCTCGCCGCCGCGGCCCTGGGCCCGCAGCCCGACCAACCGGGCCACGGTCCGGGGCACGTCCGCCGCCGCGCCGTCCCCGCCCGCGGGCCCGTGAACCGGGACGGCCGGGTGCGCCCCGGTCCCCCCGCTTCCCCGGGCCGGGGCCACCGGATCGCCACCGAGCCACGGCGAACCCCCCGGCCGCCCACCGCCACCCCCGCCCCCACGCCACGCCGGCACCCCCGGGTAGCCGTCCGGACGCTCCGGCGGAGCCGTTGCGTCGGCGTCGGGCCGAGGCGGGGCCGTCGCGTCGGCGTCGGGCGGGGGCACGGGTGACGCGTTGCTCGCGGGAGCCCACGGCGGTGACGCCGAGACGGCGTGGGGCCGAGGCGGGGCCGCCGGGTGGAATACCGAATGCTCCGGAGCCGGGGCGATGCTGAACCGGGGCGGCGGCGGCGCCGCGTGGGCTGCTGACTGCTCCGGCGGAGCCGTTGCGTCGGCGCCACGCCGAGGCGAGGCCGTCGCGTCCGCGTCGGGCCGAGGCGCGGGCGTCGCATGGTTCGCGGGAGCCCACGGCCGGGCTGCCGGGGCGGCGTCGGGGCGGGAGTCGGGCGGGAGCGTCGGGCCGTCGTGCACGGTTGGCGGTGGGGTGGGCTTCGGGGTCGCTGCCTTCGCGGGGGTGAGGTGGGCGAAGCGGGCGCCCCGGGGGGTGGCTTCCGGAGCCGGGGGGGCTTCGACGGGCAGGGACGGCGGCTCCGACCCGGCCGGCGCACCCGCGTACCGGGCCCCTCCGGCTCGCCGCCCGCCGCGCAGCCACCGCCCCTCGGCCCGCCCCACCGACCCCGCACTGCGCTGTCTCGGCACACCATCGAGCGACGCCCCGGTCGGACCGCCCTCCGGCTCCTCCCGCCGAGGCCCGAAAGGCGGCTGCCCAGGCGCCTGCGCCCCCGGATCGGCCGGCAGGTCGGCGCGCCCAGCCTTACGCAACAGCCCAGGCGACTGCGCCCGCGTATCGGCCGGCGGACCGCCGGACCCGGCCTCCCGGAGCAGCCCGAGAGGCGGGTGGCCTTGCGGATCGGCACCCGGGTCCGGTCGCACCGGCTGCGGCGCCGGGTCGGCCCTCGGAGCCGCGTGCCGGGCAGCCGCGAGCGCTCCGGGCGGCGGCTCCCCCGTCGGAACCCGGCCGGCCGCCGGGACCCCCGCGGGCGGCTCCGGCCGCGCCGTCGAATCGGCCTGCAGAAGGGCAGAGAGGCGGCTCCTCACGTCGTCCTGGCGGGACCGGGCGCGGGACGCGTCGTCCTGGAGCCAGGACAGCTCCCGGGTCAGCTCGGCCGCCTCCGCCGGGGCCGTGGCCCGGTCCCGCAGCTGCGTCAGCCGCACCAACGCCGCCTCCGCGGCCGCCCGCTGCTCCGCCGCCCGGGCCAGCAGTTCCCGCAGCTCCCGCTCCCCGCCCGGCGCCCGGTCCCACGCGGCCGCCGCCGCGTCCCGCAGCCGGGACGCGTACTCCACCTCCCCCACCGCCGCCCCCGCATCCCGCAGCAGCGACGCCAGTACGTCCCAGGGCGGTATCGCGGCGCCGTCCAGGCAGGCCCGCATCCCCTCCGGGTCCCGCCGCAGGAACTCCCCGCACCACCCCGCCCCGGGATCCAGTCTCCGCGTCAACCCATGTAAATACTCAGCGAGTTGACCGATCAGCAACGAAGTCGCCGTCTCCATCCCCGCATTGGACCCCACCCGTGTTACGGGCGGGCTACGGGAATCTCAAAGCTTGACGGCGATCCCGGTGTGCGGCCGCTTGCCCAGCCGCACCAGCGCGGCCGGCAGGTCCACGACCCGGAACTGCCACCCGTACTTGCGCGACATCAGCTTCCGCACCCGTCGCAGCCCCGTCTCGTCCAGCAGTCGCGCCTGCCCCTCCACCGCGACCGCGCCCTCCGGCACGCGCCCGCGCACATCGCAGGCGCTCACCGTGACCCGTCCGTTGTTGCGGATCCGCTTGACCTTCCACGAATCGCTGCGCGTCCACACGTACAGCTCACCCCCGTCGGCCACCGCCCAGACGGGCGTGGCGACGGGGGTGCCGTCCTTGCGGAACGTGGTGAGACTGACGTACTTGCCCTGGTTCAACTCGTCGAGCGTCATGCCCGGAGCCTACGACGGCGCCCGGGGCGCGTCAGGCCGCGCACCCGGATCCCGGGGGACGCCCGGCCTTGCCAGAGGCTCAGGCCGCAGCGAACGCGCAGCGGCGCAGCACATCGTCCAGGGACAGCCCGAGCGCCTCGGCGAGGGCGGCCACGGTGAAGAAGGCGGGGGTCGGCGCGCGGCCGGTCTCGATCTTGCGCAGGGTTTCGGCGGACAGCCCGGCGCTCGCCGCGACCTCGACCATGCTGCGGCCGCCGCGGGCCTCGCGCAGCAGCGCGCCGAGGCGCTCGCCGCGCTCGCGCTCTTCGGGGGTGAGAGGGGTACGGACCATGCGGGCATCCTACCCCGTCCCCCAATAACTATCCCGTTAAAGTTATACCGGTATAGTTATTGGCATGGTGGAACTGAAGACAGAAGAGTCGATCAACGAGATGCGTGCCGCGGGCCGGGTCGTCGCCCGGGCCCTGGCCGCCGTACGGCAGGCCGCGCGCGTGGGAGTGTCCCTGGAGGACCTGGACGGGGTGGCCCGCGAGGTACTGGCGGAGGCGGGCGCGAGCTCGCCGTTCCTCGGCTACCGGCCGCACTTCGCGCCGGTGCCCTTCCCTGGGGTCGTCTGCGCCTCGGTCAACGACGCGATCGTGCACGGCGTCCCCGACGGCTACCGGCTCCGCGACGGGGACCTGGTCAGCATCGACTGCGGGGCGAAGCTGGGCGGTTGGGTCGGGGACGCCGCGGTCAGCTTCACCGTGGGCCGTCCCCGCCCCGCCGACGTGCGGCTGATCGAGACCGCCGAGGCGGCCCTCGCGGCCGGCATCGCCGCCGCGCGCCCCGGCAACCGGATCGGCGACATCGCGCACGCCATCGGCACGGTCTGCCGCTCCGCCGGTTACGGGATCATGGAGGACTTCGGCGGCCACGGCGTGGGCCGCACCATGCACGAGGACCCGGGCGTGCCCAACGAGGGCCGGCCGGGGCGCGGCATGCAGCTGCGCCCCGGCATGGTCCTCGCGATCGAGCCGATGCTGATCGCGGGCGGCACCGACGACTACCGGTGCGACGGGGACGGCTGGACCCTGCGCACCGTCGACGGCAGCCGCGCCGCGCACTCCGAGCACACGATCGCGATCACCACCGCCGGCCCGAGGATCCTCACCGCCCTCTGAGCCTCACGCCGGTGGCCTACGAGAGGGCGTCGGACCGGGTGAACGGCGCGCGTACGCCCGCCGGACCCGGGCCCCGGACGGCAGGAACGGGCGGGCGGGCCCTACGGCTTCCCGTACGGGTGGACGACCATCGCCGATCCCCCGCCCCGGCGGCTGGTCTCGGCCGCCGCCAGCCAGCGGCCGTCCGCGAGCCGCTGTACGCCGGTCGCGGCGCCGATCTCCGGGTTCTGCCGGAAGACGTGGCCCAGCGCCTCCAACTGCGCGCGGACCGGGCTGTTCCACAGAGCCGGTTCGAGCTCCGTGTAGCTCAGGTTGCGCTGGCTGGCGCGCGGCGCGGCGATCGCGTCGACCAGCGGCAGGCCCCGGTCCAGGTGCCCGAGCAGGGTCTGGAGCACGGTGGTGATGATGGTGGCGCCGCCCGGTGAGCCGACGGCGAGCACCGGGCGCCCGCCCTCCAGGACGATGGTCGGCGACATCGACGAGCGCGGCCGCTTGCCGGGGCCGGGCAGGTTCGGGTCGGGGACGCCGGGGGCCGCGGGGGCGAAGGAGAAGTCGGTCAGCTCGTTGTTGAGCAGGAAGCCGCGGCCCGGCACGGTGATGGCGCTGCCGCCGGTGGACTCGATGGTCAGGGTGTAGGAGACGACGTTGCCCCAGCGGTCGGCGACCGTCAGGTGGGTGGTGTTCTCCCCCTCGTACGTGGTGGGCGCCGCCTGGCCGGTGGTGGCGCACGGCGCAGGCCTGCGCGGGTCACCGGGGGCGAGCGGGCTGGTCAGCGCCCGGTCCGGGGTGATCAGGCAGGCGCGGGTGTCGGCGTAGTGCTGGGAGAGCAGCTCGCGGGTGGGGACCTGCACGGCGGCCGGGTCGCCGACCCAGCGCCCCCGGTCGGCGAAGGAGATGCGGGAGGCCTCGATGTAGCGGTGCAGGTACTGCGCCTCGGAGAGCGGGCCGAGGTCGGTGCCCTCCAGGATGTTCAGCGCCTCGCCGACGGTGGTGCCGCCGGAGGAGGAGGGGGCCATGCTGTAGACGTCCAGGCCCCGATAGCGCACCTGGGTGGGGGCCTGCCGCTTCGTCTCGTAGGCCCGCAGGTCCCCGGCGGTCAGTTCGCCGGGGCGGACGATGCGGGTGGCGGACGGGCTCACGGGGGGCTTGCGTACGGCGCGGACGATGTCCTCGGCGAGCGGGCCGCGGTACAGGGCGCCGGCGCCCTTGCGGCCGAGTTCGGCGTACGTGGCGGCGAGGTCGGGGTTCTTGAAGGTGGAACCGACCACCGGCAGCGCCCCGCCCGGCAGGAACAGCTTCGCGGTGTCCGGGAAGTCCTTGAAGCGGTCCTGGTTGAGCTCGGTCTGCGCACGGAAGGTGGCGTCGACCGTGAAGCCGTCGCGGGCCAGTTTCTCCGCGGGCTTCAACAGGCGGCCGAGCGGCCGGCTGCCCCAGGCGTCGAGGGCGCTCTTCCAGGTCGCCGGGGTGCCGGGGACCCCGACGCCGCGGCCGCTGGTCTGGCCCTCGGCGAAGGGGATGGGGACGCCGTTCTCCTGGAACAGGGTGCTGGTCGCGCTCGCCGGGGCGGTCTCGCGTCCGTCGATGGTCTGCACCCGGTGGGAGGCGGCGTCGTAGTAGACGAAGTAGCCGCCCCCGCCGACCCCCGCGGAGTACGGTTCGGTGACCCCGAGCGCGGCGGCGGTGGCGACCGCCGCGTCCACGGCGTTGCCGCCCGAGCGGAGCACCTCGATGCCGGCCGCCGAGGCATCGGCGTCGACGCTGGCGACGGCACCGCCGTAGCCGACGGCGACCGGGGCCTTGGCGGGGGCGCCGGGGGCCGCCGCGGAGGGCGGGGCGGCGGCGCCGGTGGACACCAGGGCCCCGGCGAGGGCCACGAGCGCGAACTGACGTGCGGCGGGACGACGCATCCGTACCTCCAGTCGACAGCCCGTCAGATCCCCTGTGACGGGCCGGGTCCGGCACTGTAGCTTCACCGCACCCCCCACGTCAGGACCGCCCGCGGCGGGTTAACATCCGCGCCATGAACGACGACGTGCGCAACATCGTGCTCGGGGTGGTGGCCACCGCCATCAGCGGTGGTTTCGGCTGGTTCTCCCGGACGTACCTGTGGCGCCGCAAACTGCGCCGCAAGCAGGCCTTCTTCGGCCTGCCCACCGGCTCGGACTGCATGTTCGTGGTCAACCGGCAGATGGGCGGCACGGAGGGGTCGGTGCACCGCAACGACGCCTTCGCTCTGCTGGAGATATCCGCGTTGATCAAGGACTGCTCGGCGAACCTGCAGATCGTCTCCCACGACTCCGTCCGTCAGGGCTTCGGCGAGCGCGCCGAGTTCTGCGTGGGGGGACCCGTCTCCAACGCGCGCACGGCGGCGCACCTGGCGTCCATGCTGCCGGGGGTGCGGGTCGACGTCTCCGGCGAGCCGGGGCCCGACCGGGGGGCGATCCGGGTGGGCGGGGAGACGTTCCGCTGGGACAAGGGCCAGGTGGACCACGTGCTGCTGGCCCGGCTGACGACGGGGCCCGGTACCCGGCCGGTCTTCCTGATCTCGGGTCAGACCGCGATCAGCAACCAGGCGGGGGCCCGGTACCTGGCCCGGCACCACGAGGCGCTGGCCCGCAAGTACGGCGGCGACTCCTTCTGCGTGGTGCTGAAAGTGATCAACTCCCACGCCTACGGCCCGGACATGGCCGAGCTGCTGGCCGACGTCACCCGCGCGGCCCGGACACCCGTAGAGGCAGCCGCGTGATCCCGTTGATGAAGTTGGAGGTCAGCCGCTTCGGCGGCCCCGCCGGTTCGGGGGCGGGCATGAGGTCGCGCCACTGCTCGTAGAGGGTCCGCAGCTGGAGCCGGGCGAAGTGGGCGCCGAGGCAGACGTGGGGGCCGTCGCCGAAGGAGACGTGCGGGTTGGGCGAGCGGCCGAGGTCGAGTCGGCGGGGCGCCTCGAAGACCCGCTCGTCGTGGTTGGCGGAGGCGTGGAAGACCACCACCTTGTCGCCGGCGCGGATCGGCTGTCCGGCCAGTACGGTGTCGGCGGCCGCGGTGCGGCGGAAGCTGAGCACCGGCGGGTGGACGCGCAGGAGTTCCTCCACGGCCCGCTCCACGGGCACGTCGCCCCGCGCCAGCCGCCGGTAGGCGTCCGGGGCGCCGGCCAGGGCGAGCAGGCCGCCGGGCGCGGCGCTGCGCACCGTGTCGTTGCCGGCGACGGTCAGCAGGAAGAAGAACATCTCCAGTTCGCCCGGACCCAGTTCCGATGCGGCGAGGGCCGTCATCACGTCCTCGGCGGGGTGCGTCCGCTTGTACGCGGCCAGTTCGCGGGCGTAGTCGAACATCTCGCCGAGCAGGGCCGGTGAGCGGGGGTTGAGCGGTTTCCCGTCGGGGTCGCGCTGCGGCGCGGGCGCGTCCTCGGGGTCCTGGTAGCCGATGATCCGTACGGTCCAGTCCAGCAGCAGCCCCCGGTCGGCGGCCGGGACGCCCAGCAGGTCGGTCAGGTTGAGCAGGGCGTATTCGTCGGTGACGGCGGTGACGAGGTCGGCCGCCCCGTCCACGGCCCCGTCGCGGGCGGCGCACAGCAGGGTACGGGCGCGGTCGCGCACCCGGGCGGCGAAGGCGTCGACCCGGGCGGGGGTGAAGGCGCGGGCGACGAGCCGGCGCAGTCGCCCGTGGTCGCCGGCGTTGCGGCGCGGGTCCTGGTTGAGCATGGTGCGCCGCAGGAACGGCAGGTCGGCCGGGTCGGGGTCGCGGATCTGGGTGGCGCCCAGCCAGGACGAGTACGTGGCGTGGTCGCGCAGGACCCGTACGGTGTCGGCGTGCCGGGTGACGGCCCAGAACCCGGGGCCGGCGGGCCAGCCCAGGACCTCCGGTTCACGCTGCCAGGCCACCGGGTGCCGTTCGCGCAGCAGCCGGTAGCGCTCGTGCGGGATGCCCGCGGCGTAGAGGCGGGGGTCGAAGACGTCGAGGCCGTCGGGGACGTCGGCGCCGTGCGCGGGAGCGTCGGTCATGGGGCCACGCTGGCGCCCGCGCGCCCCTCCCCGCAAGGGGGCGGCGGCCGGACGGAAGCGCCGGGGGGCCCGCAGCCTCGCCGGTGACGGGCCAGCGCCCTCCCGGCGGCGCCGCGCCCCCGGCCGATCAGGCCGACCGCCACCCCGTGGGCCCACCGTGGGCGGCCTGCTCCGGCCGGACGGGCGCCAGGGGAGCACGCCGCCCTCCTCCACCGGCACGCGGCTCCCGCTTTCGCCCCGGGGGAATGCGGAGGATCGTGGGTGGTGTCCCGTAGGCAAGGCCACAGGGAGGCGCGTCATGCGCAAGGTCATGGACTGCAGGGAATACCCGAGCGAGATCGGGTGCACCCTGATGATCACTGGTGAGGAAGACGAAGTCCTGGGCGCGGCCGTCCAGCACGCCGTCACCGTGCACGGTGAAGAGGACACCCCGGAGTTCCGTACGGCGCTGCGCGGCATGCTGAAGCCCGAGGTGCCCCAGCACGCCTGAGCCGGCCGGCTCGGGCGGCCAGGTCGTCTCTTTCGGGTCAGGCAGGATCCGGAAGAGCCGGCCTAGCCCCTGCGGCGCAGGGCGGTCGTCAGGGCGGTGAGTTCCGTCAGGCGCAGGGGCGCGGCGAGGAGGAGGACGACGAGGGCGAGGGCCACGGCGCCTGCGCCGGAGGCGGCGAACGGGCCGGCTCCCTCGCAGGCGCGGGCGGCGGCGTAGCCGGCGGCGGCCGCGGGCAGGCACGCGGCCAGCAGCCGCAGGTGGGTGCCCACCGCCGTGGGGGTGCCTGCGGTGCGGCCCCGCGTGCGCGGGCCGAGCCGCCGGGCGAGGGCGTACGCGGTGACCGCCGCGCCCGCCGTGAAGGCGACCGAGGAGGCCGCGGCCATGCCGGTCACGATCCAGCGCACGGGCAGGGTTTCGTACGCGGTGTAGGAGAGCCCCGCGTTCAGGGCGACGACGACCAGGTTGAGGAAGAACGGGGTCCGGGTGTCGGAGAGCGCGTAGAACGCGCGCGAGAGGACGTACTGGGCGCAGAAGGCGACCAGGCCGGGGGCGAACGCCGCGAGTATCCCCGCCATCACCGCGGCGTCGGCCGCCTTGACCTCGCCGTACTGGAAGACGCAGGCGGTCAGCCAGGGTGCGAGCGCCGCGAACAGCGCGGCGGCGGGCACGATGAGCGCGGCGCCGGTGCGCAGGGCGTAGGAGACGTCGCGGCGGACGGCGCCGAGGTCGCCCGAGGCGGCGGCCGCACTCATCCGGGGCATCAGGGCGGTGACGAGGGAGACGGTGACGATGCCCTGCGGGACGATCCACAGCTGGTAGGCGTTGGTGTAGGCGACGTAGCCGACGCCGCCCGCCACCCCTTCGGCCTGGCCGAGTTTCCCGGCCGTGGTGGAGAGCCGGGTCACGACCCAGTAGGCGAACTGGTTGGAGAGGACGAGCAGGACCAGCCAGCCCGCGTTGCGCAGGGGGCGGGCGAGGCCGCTGCCGCGCCAGTCGAAGCGCGGCCGCCAGCGGAAGCCGGCGGAGCGCAGGGACGGGAGCAGGGCGAGGGCCTGGACGACGATGCCCGCGGTGGTGCCGATGCCGAAGAGCCGGGTCTCGGCGGCGGTGAAGCCCTTGCCGCCGCCGTGCGAGAGGACGAGGAAGAGCCCGAAGACGGCTGTGACCACGAGGTTGTTGAGGACCGGGGTCCACATCATCGCCCCGAACCTGCCGCGGGCGTTCAGCACTTGACCGAGCAGGGTGAACAGCCCGTAGAAGAATATCTGCGGGAGGCAGAACCGGGCCAGGGCCACGGTGGAGTCCACCTCGGCCGGTGCGTACGCGGCGGGCGTGTACGCCGAGATGATCACCGGGGCGGCCAGCACGGCCACGGCGGTCAGCGCGAGGAGTGCCGCGGTACAGGCGGTGAGCAGCCGGTCGGTGTACGCGGCGCCGCCGTCGGGGTGTTCGCGGGCGGCCCTCACCAGCTCGGGCACGAAGACGGCGTTGAGCGCGCCGCCGATGAGCAGCATGTAGATGATGTTGGGGACGGTGTTGGCGACCGCGTAGCCGTCACCGCGGATCTGGGTACCGAGGGCCGCGAGGACGACGGCGGAGCGGACGAACCCGGTGGCCCTGGAGACGATCGAGCCGGCTGCCATCAGTGCGCCGCTGCGCTGCACCGAGGCCTTGCGCGGCGCGGCGTCCGGGCGCTCGGTGAGCGGCGGCGCCCCGGTGGCCGTCACCGGCTGCCCGGGTCGGTGTGTCGGTCCATCGGTGGTCCCCCGCTCGTCACGACCGGCCGCTCGTCGTCGACCGCCACCGAGGGTAACCCGGGCCCGCTGTTGACACGAAGTCAATCGTTACCCGTACGTAACTTACTCACGGGTTACCTACGGTAAGCCGCTCCCGTTACCGTCGGCACACTTTGTCACCGGCGCACGCGAGGAGCATCGATGCCCCGCACCACCAGCACCGCAGCAGCCGTGTCGGCCCTGCTGGCCGCAGCCGCCCTGGGCCTGTCCCCCCACCAGGCCCAAGCGGCGGACACGGACGCGGCCACCGCGGCGACCTCCGGTCCAGCGGACACCTCGTCCTCGTCCCGGCTGCGCTTCCACGACATCCCCGGATCCGGCGGGATCACCCTCAAGGGCAACGTCTTCACCCCGGCCGACGCCGAGAGCGGACGGACGTACCCGCTGATCGTGCTGCCCACCAGCTGGGGCCTGCCGCAGATCGAATACGTCGCCCAGGCGAAGCAGCTCGCCGACTCCGGCTACGTGGTGGTCAGTTACACCTCCCGGGGCTTCTGGCTCTCCGGCGGCCAGATCGAGGTCGCGGGGCCGCCCGACGTCGCCGACGTCTCGGCCGTCATCGACTGGGCCCTGGCCCACACCCCCGCCGACGCCCGGCACATCGGCCTGGGCGGGGTCTCGTACGGCGCCGGCATCAGCCTGCTGGCCTCCGCGCACGACCCGCGGATCAAGGCCGTGGTCGCCCTCAGCGGCTGGGCCGACATCGTCGACTCCATCTACTCCGGCCGCACCCAGCACCTCCAGGCCGCCGGACTGCTCGGCGCCGCCGGCTACCTCACCGGCCGTCCCGGACCCGAACTGCAGGGCATACTCGGCGACTTCCTCGGCTCCCGGCTGGACCGCGAGCCGCAGATGATCGCATGGGGCAAGGTCCGCTCGGCGGCCTACCAGGTCGACCGGATCAACGCGAACGGCCCCGCCGTCATGATGGGCAACGCCTGGGGCGACACCATCTTCCCGCCCAACCAGTACGCGGACTTCTTCGAGAAGCTGACCGGCCCCAAGCGCCTGGAGTTCCGCCCCGGCGACCACGCCACCGCCGAGGCCACCGGCCTGCTGGGGCTGCCCAACGACACCTGGACCAACGCGCGGCGCTGGTTCGACCGTTACCTCAAGGGCGAGCGCAACGGCGTCGACGCCGAGTCCCCCGTACAGATCAAGTCCCGCAGCGACAGTGGCTACGAGGGCTACGCCGACTGGAAGTCCGTGGGCTCGGGCGGCTCCGAGAAACTCGCGCTCTCCGACAGCGAGCACGTCTGGGCGAACGTCGACTCCGGCGCCGACGGCGGGGTGGTCTTCCTCTCCAGCGTCCTCGACCAGCTCGCCAAGGCGCCCCCGGCCGCGTCGATCCCGCTGCTGCCCCGCGCCTTCGCCGCGGTGTGGCAGTCGGAGCGCTACGACGCCGACCGGCGCGTGCGCGGCACCGTCGCGCTGCACACCACCGTGACCCCCACCGCGGGGGACGGCACCTTCGTCGCGTACCTGTACGACGTCGGTCCCCTGGGCATCGGCAAGCTGGTCACCAACGCCCCGTACACCTTCCACGGGAAGACGCCCGGCCAGGCCTTCGGGGTGGACCTGGACCTCTTCTCCACCGCCTACGACGTGCCCGCCGGCCACCGGCTCGCCGTGGTCATCGACACGGTGGACCCGCTGTACATCGAACACAACCCGGCCGGCGCACAGCTGACCTTCTCCTCACCGCGCACCGATCCCTCGTACGTCTCGGTGCCGCTGCGCGAGCAGTGATCCACGGCTGCTGCCGGCCGGGCCGGTTCCAGGGGTTACCGCAGCGGCGCGCCCGGCAGCAGCGTGCCCGGATCGGCGGGGGCGACGTCGACCGCCTCGGTCTTGGGGTTCCGGCGCTGGCGTCTGGCCACCCAGGTCGCGAGCCAGGACAGCAGCATGCACATCCCGATGTAGACCGGTGAGATGACCATCACCACCGGGATGAAGGGCAGGTCGTAGTCCAGGTTCGAGGCAATCAGCTTCCCGGCGTGCAGGAACTCCTCGTAGGTGATCAGGAAGCCCAGCGAGGTGTCCTTGAGGGCCACCACCAGCTGGCTGATGATCGCGGGAAGCATCGCCCGTACCGCCTGCGGCGCCAGTACGTGGGTCATCACCTGCGTCTTGCGCATGCCCAGGGCGTACGCGGCTTCGCGCTGGCCCTTCTCGACCGCGTTGACGCCCGTACGGAAGACCTCGGCCAGGACCGAGCCGTTGTACAGAGTCAGCCCGGCCACCAGGGCCGGCAGCGGCTGCACCTTGAGCGCGACGAAGATGAAGAAGATCATCACGAGGACGGGCATGGCCCGGAAGAACTCCACGAACAAGGTGGCCAGCCAGCGCACCGGGCGGTGCGCGGACAGCCGCCCGGTGGCGAGCACGGCGCCGAGTGCGGCGGAGAGCACCGAGGCGTAGGCGAAGGCCTTGAGGGTGTTTCCGAGGCCGGTGAGCAGCAGGTCCTGGATGCCCTCGTACTCGAAGGGCGTCCACTTGGCCGAGGTGAACTGGTGGGTGTCGAAGAGCAGGTAGATGATCCAGCCCAGCAGCGCGAGGACCAGCGCGGTCGAGAGGATGCCGTAGAGGAGGTGCCGGCGCCGGGCCAGCGGGCCGGGGATGTCGTAGAGGGCGGTGGACTGCGTGTCCCCGTGGAGCGCGTGCGCGGTCATCGGGCGACTCCCCAGCGCTTCTCCAGCACGTTGAACAGCGCGCTGATGGACAGGGTGATGATCAGGTAGCCGACGGCGATCCAGACGAACGTCCAGATGATGCTGTAGCCCAGCTCGTTGAGGGTCTTGTAGGTGCCCAGCAGCTCGGTGACGCTGAACGCGCCGGCGATCGCGGAGTTCTTGGCGAGGGCGATCAGGGTGGAGCCGATCGGCGGGATGACGGAGCGGAATGCCTGGGGCAGCACCACGGCGCCCAGGGTCTGGGTGAAGGACAGGCCGAGGCTGCGGGCCGCCTCGCCCTGGCCCTTGGGCACGGTGTTGATGCCCGAGCGCAGCACCTCGCAGATGAAGGCGGAGGTGTAGCAGCCGAGCGCGAGCACGGCGAACAGCTGGAAGGGCAGGACCAGCCCGAACCGGGGCAGGCCCAGCAGGACGGCGAAGAACAGCAGGGTGAGCGGGGTGTTGCGCAGCACGTTCACCCACACCGCGCCGACGACGCGCAGGGAGCCGATGGGGGCGACGCGGAAGGAGGCCATCACGAAGCCCAGGGCGAGGGCGAGGAGGGAGGCGTAGACGGTGAGTTCCAGGGTTCCGAGGAAGCCCTTGCCGTAGAGCGAGAAGTTCTTGGTCAGTACGTCCATGGCGGTGCGCTCTCCCCTCAGCCGGCCGGGTAGCGGTCGATGGCGGGCGGTTTCGGGGCCGGCACGCCGGAAACGCCGAGCGTGGCCTGGTAGGCCTTCTTCCAGTTCCCGTTCTTCTCGTTCTGGGCGAGGGCGTCGTCGAGGGCGAAGCGCAGCGCGTTGTCGGAGCGCGGGACGCCGATGCCGTAGGGCTCCTCGGAGAAGGGCTTGCCGACGACCTTGAGCTCTTCGGGGACCTTCGCGGCGTAGCCGAGGAGGATCGAGTCGTCCGTGGAGACGGCGTCGACCTGGTAGGTGAGCAGGTTGTCGACGCAGACGGAGTAGGTGTCGTAGGCGACGAGCACCGCCTTGGGGTACTCGCGCTGGAGGCGCTGGTAGGGGGTGGAGCCGGCGGCGGAGCAGACCTTCTTGCCGGCGAGGTCGGCGGGGCCCTTGATGTCCTTCTCGTTCTTGCGCACGAGCAGCGACTGGCCGGCCATGAAGTAGGGGCCGGCGAAGCCGACCTGCTTCTTGCGGTTGGCGTTGATGGTGTAGGTGCCGACGTAGAAGTCGATCTGGCCGTTCTGGAGGGCGGTCTCGCGGTTGGCGGAGGCGATGGTCTTGAACTCGATGGTCTTGGGGTCGAAGCCGAGGGCGGCCGACATCATCTTGGCGATCTCGATGTCGAAGCCGGAGTAGCGGCCGCTGGAGGGGTCCTTCTCCCCGAGGTAGGGCTGGTCCTCCTTGGCGCCGACGATGAGGTGGCCGCGGCGCTCGGCCCGCTCCCAGGTGCGCGAGTCGGGCAGTCGGAAGCCGGTGGCGACGTGGTACACGGGCAGGGCTTCGGGCGGCGGCCCCTTGACCGGGGGGCTGCCGGACCGGCCGCAGCCGGTGGCGGCGCCGAGCAGCGCGAGCAGGAGCAGGGCGAGCAGGCACACGGACGTGCGGGAGCCGATGCGGCGTTTCACGGGCCGTCCCCCTCAGTGCTTGAGGATCTTGGAGAGGAAGTCGCGGGCCCGGTCGCTCTCGGGTGCGGTGAAGAACGCCTCCGGGGTCCGGTCCTCGATGATCTTCCCGTCGGCCATGAACACGACGCGGTTGGCGGCGGAGCGGGCGAAGCCCATCTCGTGCGTCACCACGACCATGGTCATGCCCTCGGCGGCGAGCCGCCGCATGACCTCCAGCACCTCGTTGATCATCTCGGGGTCGAGTGCGGAGGTGGGCTCGTCGAAGAGCAGCGCCTGTGGGCTCATCGCGAGGGCGCGGGCGATGGCGACCCGCTGCTGCTGGCCGCCGGAGAGCTGGGCCGGGTACTTGTCGGCCTGGTCGGCGAGGCCCACCCGCTCCAGCAGTTCGCGGGAGCGTTTGTCGGCCTCCTCCTTCTTGCGCTTCCTGACCTTGATCTGGGCGAGGGAGACGTTGGCGAGGACGGTCTTGTGGGCGAAGAGGTTGAAGGACTGGAAGACCATGCCGACCTCGGCCCGCAGCCCGGCGAGCTCCTTGCCCTCGGCGGGCAGGGGCCGGCCGTCGAGGACGATCGAGCCGGACTCGATGGTCTCCAGCCGGTTGATGACCCGGCACAGCGTCGACTTCCCGGAGCCGGAGGGGCCGATGACCACCACCACCTCCCCGCGGCCGACGGTGAGGTTGATGTCTTGGAGGACGTGCAGTTTCCCGTAGTACTTGTTGACGTCCCGCAGCTCGATCAACGGATCGACGGCCATACGCTGCCCTGCCCACTTGTCGGTGTCGAGGTCAGCGCAAACTATCCAGCCGCGGAAGGGCACTTCGCCGCGACACGCCTAAAGCTGACATAAAGGCCTTGGAGATCAGCCCTCCGAGGCCTCGGCGTAGGCCTGGGACAGCTCCGGCGATCCCGTGACGGCCCAGGAAACGCCCGACTCGACCACGTTCAGCTCCCGGCCGGAGCCGAGCCGGATCACGGGCTGGCCGTTGGGCCACACCTGCCAGCGGGCCCCCGTGATGGTCCGGACGATCACGGTGCCGAGGTAGAAACCGGCGTCGTTCCCCAGCCAGGGCACGGCCTCAGGGTCCCGCCGCCACCGCGGCATCAGCTGGTCCAGCGCCTCCAACGACGCCGGGCTCCCGTCGAGTTCGAGCCCGGCGGACCTCGCCTGGGAGCGCAGCATCTCGCACTCCGCGAACAGCTCCGCGACGCCCTCGGGATCGTCCGCGAGGGCGGTGGCCAGCGCCGCACCCTGTTCCGTCGCGTGCCGGTTCCGCCAGTTGGCCAGGAAAGGGATGTTCATACCGACCAGCCTCGCACCGCCGTCCCCGCCTGGCCACAGGGCGCGCAGGACCCGGATCGCGGCTCTGCGGGTCAGAGCTCCAGGTCCACCACGACCGGGGCGTGGTCCGAGGCGCCCTTGCCCTTGCGCTCCTCGCGGTCGACGTAGGCGTCCTTGACGGCCCCCGCGAAGGGTTCGTTGCCGTACACCAGGTCGATGCGCATGCCCCGGTTCTTGGGGAACGCGAGCTGGCGGTAGTCCCAGTACGTGTACGGGCGGTCGTACTTGAGCGGGCGGGGCACGACATCGCTGAGCCCGACGGCCCGCAGCGCCTCCAGGGCGGCCCGCTCGGCGGGGGTGACGTGGGTCATGCCGGCGAACACGGCGGGGTCGAACACGTCCTCGTCGGTCGGCGCCACGTTGTAGTCGCCGAGCACCGCGAACGGGCGCGGGCCGGCCGCGTCTTCCGCGACGGCCGCGGCCAGGGCGCGGAACCACTCCAGCTTGTAGCCGTAGTGGTCGTGCGCGACCTCGCGGCCGTTCGGCACGTACACCGACCACACGCGCACGCCGTCACAGGTCGCGGAGATGGCGCGGGGCTCCTCGACGCCCTCGTACGCGGGGCCGTCGGGCAGCCCCACGACCACCTCCTCCAGGCCGACCCGGGAGATCACCGCGACGCCGTTCCACCGGCCGGTGGCGTTGACCACGGCCTTGTAGCCCAGCTCGCGCAGCTCGTCGTGCGGGAACTGGTCCGCGGAGCACTTGGTCTCCTGGACGCACAGGACGTCCGTGCCGGAGCTCTGCAGCCAGGCCAGCAGGCGCGGCAGCCGGGCGGTGATCGAGTTGACGTTGTATGTGGCGATACGCATGCCGACCAACCTACCGCCCGGCACCGACAGTCACAGGTCCTTGGCCTGCCCGGCGGTGAGCCGCCCGTGGTCGGTGCCGCCGAGGGCGGCCAGGACGTTGTCGTAGACGGGTCGGGCCAGGTCCGCGAGGTAGGCGTCGTGGATGTCGATGGCCCGGCGGGGCTTGACCTCGCGGACGTAGTCGATCACTTCGGCGATCTTGTTCCAGGGCGCGTGCACCGGCAGCATCAGGGTTTCCACGGGCTCCCCGGGCACGGTCAGCGCGTCGCCGGGGTGGAAGAGGGAACCGTCCACGAGGTAGCCGACATTGGTGATCCGGGGCATGTCCGGGTGGATCTCGGCGTGCAGCTCGCCGTGTACCCGGACCTCGAACCCCGCGGCTTCGAAGGCGTCGCCGTTGCCGACGGTGTGCACCCGGCCCGGGTAGGCACCGGCCAGCTTCTCCGCGACGCTGCGCAGGGTCCACAGCCCGGCCTCCGGGTTCGCGTCGAGCGCGGCGCGCAGCCGGCCCTCCTCGAAGTGGTCAGGGTGCTCGTGGGTGACCAGCAGGACGTCCGCCCCCAGCCCCGCGTCGGGTTCGCTGAAAGCGCCCGGGTCGATGACGAGCACGCGCCCGTCCTTCTCCAGCTGGACGCACGAGTGCAGGCGCTTGGTGAGTTTCATGATCCCAGGCTATCGGCCGGGAGCGGGGTGCACCGGGGCTACGGGACGGCCGTGGAGACCACGTACACCCTGGGGTTCCCGGGCTTGGTGAGGTCTACGGTGACGTCCCGCGTGGGGCGGGGGTCCTTGGCGTCGAGGGTGATCCCGTACCAGGTGTGCTTGGGGCTCCAGCTCCATCCGGCGACCTGCGCGTCGTGCTCGGAGATGGACACGCCCGGGGTCAGCTGCTGCCTGCTGGTGCCGATGTCGGCGAGGAAGGTGTCCAGCTCCTTTGGGGTCAGCGAGAACTGGGTGTAGAGCCGGCTGGTGTGCCAGTTGTTGGTCTCCAGGTAGCCGACGAGGGAGGCCATCATCGGGATCGGGACCTCGTAGATGCTGCGCTGCACCGCGGACGGCCAGGCCGTGCGGACCTTGACGGCGCCGACCTTGGCGGCCTTGTCGCGGCCGCTCTCGCGGCTCTGCTGGGCGGAGACGGCGAGGTAGCCCGCGGGGACGCCGACGAGCAGCAGGATGATGATCGCGGTGATCCAGCGGCGCCGGACCACGTGCCGGCGGTCCTCGGCCGGGGAGGCGGGCGCGGGGCCCTCGTCGGGGGCGGGGGCCTGGCGGGGCAGCAGGGGCGGTGGGTTCACGGCTGCCGGTCCTGCTTCTCGGGGCCCGTCGCGCCGGTGGCGTCGCGCAGGCCGAGGCGCGCGTAGCGCTCGTACCGCTCGACGCGCCGGCGCGTGGCGCGGCGGAAGCGTCGGGCGACGAGGCGGGCCAGGTCGGCCGCGCCGACCATGCCGGCCTCGGGGCCGAGCTGGGCCTTGGCGATCCGGGCCTCGGGGCGGTAGCCGCGGCCGGTGAGGTGGCGCCGGAAGGCGTCTCGGGCGGGGCCGATCAGCAGGTCGTCGGCGGCGCTGACGCCACCGCCGATGACGAAGCAGGACGGGTCGAGGGCCGCGGCGAGGTTGGCGATGCCCACGCCCAGCCACTGGCCGATGTCCTGGAGCAGCTCGACGCACATGGCGTCGCCCTCGCGGGCCAGCTCGGTGATGAGCGGCCCGGTGATCTCCGAGACGTTCCCGCCGACCTTCGCGATGATGTTGTACGCAACCGGGGAGTCGGCGGCGGCCAGCTCGCGCGCCTCGCGGACCAGGGCGTTGCCGGAGCTGTACTGCTCCCAGCAGCCGCGGTTGCCGCAGGGGCAGCGGTGGCCGCCGGGCACGACCTGCATGTGGCCGAACTCGCCGGCCACCCCGTAGCGGCCGCGCTTGACCTGGCCGCCTTCGAGGATGGCGCCGCCGATGCCGGTGCCCAGCGTGATCATGACCAGGTGGTCCTCGCCCCGGCCGGCGCCGAAGCGCCATTCGGCCCAGGCGGCGGTGTTGGCATCGTTGTCCACCATGACCGGTACCGCGAGCCGGGACTGGAGGGCGTCGCGCAGCGGCTCGTCGCGCCAGGCCAGGTGCGGGGCGAAGAGCACGCGGGAGCGGTCGGCGTCGACCCATCCGGCCGCGCCGATGCCCACGGCGTGCACGTCGTGCCGGTCGGAAAGGTCGAGCACCAGCTCGACGATGGTGTCCTCGACGACCTGGGGGCTCTTGGACTTGTCCGGGGTCTCGGTGCGGATCTTCTCCAGGATGACCCCGTCGGCGTCCACGACACCCGCCATCACCTTGGTGCCGCCGATGTCGATGCCCACGGTCGGGACGCGGGGCGCGGTCAGCAGCGACCGGCGCTCACGGGTCCCGACGGTCCGCAGGACGGTGCCCCGCGCCGACCCCCGGTGGGAGAGCGTGAAGTCCCGGTACGTGCTCATCGAGTCGTGTCGTCCCTCGGGGTGCGGGTGGTGCCGGACGGGCGGTCAGGACCTGATTCTGCCACCCGCTCCAGTTCGTGGCTCAGCTCGTCCAGCTCGGAGCCGCCCGCCATCTGCCGGGTGAGCTCGTCCAGGGTGATCGAGTCGCGGGTGTGACTGCCCGCCATCGCCCCGCGCTTGAGGAGCACGAAGCGGTCCCCGACGAGGTGGGCGTGGTGCGGGTTGTGGGTGATGAGGACCACGCCGAGACCCGCGTCACGGGCCGCGGCGACGTACTTGAGGACCACGCCGGACTGCTTGACGCCGAGCGCCGCGGTCGGCTCGTCGAGGACCAGGACCTTCGCCCCGAAGTAGACGGCCCGGGCGATGGCCACGCACTGCCGCTCGCCACCGGAGAGGGTGCCGATCGGCTGGTCCACGTCACGCAGGTCGATGCCCATCCGCAGCAGCTCGGCCCGGGTGGTCTCCCGCATGAACGCCACGTCGAGGCGGCGCAGGGGCCCGCGGCCGCGGGTGGGCTCGGAGCCGAGGAAGAAGTTCCGCCAGACCGGCATGAGCGGGACGACGGCGAGGTCCTGGTAGACGGTGGCGATGCCGTGGTCCAGGGCCGCGCGGGGGTTCGCGAGTACGGTCTCCTCGCCCTCGATCTCGAAGCTGCCGGAGTCGTGGCGGTGCAGGCCGGCGATGATCTTGATCAGGGTGGACTTGCCGGCGCCGTTGTCACCGAGGACGCAGGTGATCTCCCCGGCCGAGACCTCCAGGGAGACGCCCTGGAGGGCGCGGATGTTGCCGTAGTACTTGCTGACGTCGGTCAGCCTGACCAGAGCGGTCGCGTTTTTCGCCTTCACGGCGGTCGCGTCGTTCACCGTCACTTCGCCTCCGCCCGCTTGCGGACCCATGCGTTGAGCAGCGTCGCGAGCAGGAGCATCGCGCCGAGGAAGAACTTGAACCAGTCCGGGTTCCACTGGGCGTAGACGATGCCGTTGCTGGTCATGCCGAAGATGAAGGCGCCGACCGCCGAGCCGATGGCGGAGCCGTAGCCGCCGGTCATCAGACAGCCGCCGATGACCGCCGCGATGATGTACAGGAACTCGTTGCCGACGCCCTCGCCCGACTGGACGACGTCGAAGGAGAAGAGGATGTGCTGCCCGGAGATCCAGGCGCACAGGGCGACACCCATGTACAGACCGATGCGCGTCTTGACGACCGGGACGCCGGTGGCGCGGGCCGCGTCGGCGCCGCCGCCCACCGCGAAGATCCAGTTGCCGGCGCGGGTGCGCAGCAGGATCCAGGTGGCCACCGCGACCAGGGCCAGCCACCACAGGATGGTGACCTTCAAGGTGACCGAGCCGACGTTCCACTGCGAGGCGAACAGGGCCCGGGCGGAGGGGAAGCCCTCCATGTCGGCGATGGTCTTGGTGGAGACCGAGCCGCTGATCAGCTTGGTGAAGCCGAGGTTCAGGCCGGTCAGCATCAGGAAGGTGCCCAGCGTGATGATGAAGCTGGGCAGCTTCGTGCGGGTCAGCATGAACCCGTTGAAGAAGCCGATGGCCAGGGTGACCAGCAGCGAGACCAGGACGCCGACCCAGGCGTTGGCGGTCATCTGGTAGCTGAACATCGAGCTGAGCAGCGCCGAGGTGGTGACCATGACACCGGCCGACAGGTCGAACTCGCCGCCGATCATCAGCAGCGCGACCGGGACCGCCATGATCCCGATGGTGGACGCCGAGTACAGGATCGTGCTCAGGCTGGAGGCCCGCAGGAAGCTGTCGGCGGCGAAGGAGAAGAAGACGAAGACGGCGGCGGCGCCGACGACCGCGCCCAGCTCGGGGCGGCCGAGGAGGCGGCGCAGCAGGGAGGTGGGCGCGAGCCGTTCGTCGGCCAGGGCCGGTGCGCTCATCGGGTGCCCCGCTTGATGTACTCCTCCAGCTTGGCGGCCTCGTCGCCGGTGACGATCTGCGGGCCGGTGAGCACGGGGCGGCCGCCGCCGAGCACGTCCGCGTTGTAGCGGTTGAGCCACAGCAGGTCGATGGCCTCGTACCCCTGAAGGTAGGGCTGCTGGTCGACCGCGAAGCCGAGGGCGCCGGATTTCAGGTCCCGGGCCACGGATTCGTTGAGGTCGAAGGTGTCCACCTCGGCCTTGCTCCCGGCCGCGTCCTTGGCCTTGATCGCGGTGGGGGCGAAGGGGGCGCCGAGGGTCACGATCGAGTCGACGGACGGGTCCGCCTGGAGCTTGGCCTGGATGGCCGCCTGGACGGAGGGCATGTTGGTGCCTTCGACGTACAGGTTCTCCATGGTCCCGCCGAACGTCTTCTTCGCCCCGGCGCAGCGCTGCTCGTGCCCGACGTTGCCCTGCTCGTGCAGGACGCAGACGGCCTTCTTCTTGCCGCGCTTGGTCAGCTCGGCGCCGACGGCCTCGCCCGCGATCTGCTCGTCCTGGCCGATGTGGGTCAGGGCCCCGTACTCGGCGGACTGGGCGGATCCGGAGTTGACGGTCACCACGGGGATGCCGGCCTTGACCGCCTTGGCGATGACGTCCTTGAGCGCCTCGGGCTTGGCGAGGCTCACGATGATGCCGTCGGCCTTCTGGTCGATGGCGTTCTGGACGAACTGGGCCTGCTGCTGTGCCTGGTCGTCGTGGGCGTAGACGAAGTTGATGTTGTCCTTCGCAGCCGCCTCCTTGGCGCCCTTCTGGACGATGTCCCAGAAGGTGTCGCCATCGCCCGCGTGGGTGACCATCGCGAAGGTCCAGCGCGGGGTGTTCACGGCGGGCCGGCCCGCCTGGGCGGTCTTGGCCCGCTCCTCGGCGCGCTTGCCGCCCGTGCTGCTGCAGCCCGCGAGGGAGGCCCCCAGTACCGCCGCGAGCACGGCGCCCATGACGCGCACCCCTGTCCGAACCCTAGCCACGTCGCCGCGCCCTTCCTTTGTCGTGCGTCCCGTCGGGCATCTTTTCGCGCATCCCGTCGTGCATCTCGTCACCGTCACAGCCGGTCGTCCTCAAAGCGGTCCATTCCGGTTCCAGCCGCCCAGTATCCGCCACAGTGGACCATGGAAGACCATCGGGGCACTCCCGGGCAGATTGACAGGCTTCCGGTACGGGGTCACGTTGAGTGCATGCGCATCGGGATCATCGGAACGGGCCGGATTGGCTCGTTCCACGCGGCGTCCCTGGCCCGTCACCCCGACGCCGGCTCGCTGCTGCTGGCCGACGCCGATCCCGAGCGGGCCGCGCGGCTGGCGGACCGGCTCGGGGCCACCGCCGCGCCGAGCGTGGACCAGGTCTTCGCCTGGGGCGTGGACGCCCTCGTCGTCTCCTGCTCGACCGAAGGGCACGCCGAGCTGGTCGTACGGGCGGTCCGGGGCGGCCTGCCGGTGTTCTGCGAGAAGCCCGTCGCGCCGGCCCTGGGGCGGACCCTGGAGGTGCTGCGCGAGGTCGGTGCGGCGCGCGGCGTGCTCCAGCTGGGCTTCATGCGCCGGTTCGACGCCGGGTACGCCGCCGCGCGCGCACTCGTACGCTCCGGCGCGCTGGGACGGCTGCACACCGTACGGACGACCACGGCCGACCCCGCGCCGCCGCCTGCGGGTTACCTGCCCTCGTCCGGGGGCCTGTTCCGGGACTGCCTGGTGCACGACTTCGACATGGTGCGCTGGGTGACCGGGCGCGAGGTGACCGAGGTGTACGCGGCCGGGTCCGACGAGGGCCGGCCCGACTTCCGGGAGGCCGGCGACGTCCACAGCGGCGCGGCCCTGCTCACCCTGGACGACGGGACGCTCGTCAGCAGCACCGGCACCCGGTGCAACGGCGCCGGGTACGACGTGCGCATGGAGCTGGGCGGGGAGCTGGACCAGGTCTCCACCGGGCTGGACGACCGCACGCCCATCGCCTCGACCGAACCGCACGGCCCGCCTCCGGCGAGCAAGCCGTGGACGGGGTTCCTGGAGCGGTTCGGCCCGGCCTACGAGGCGGAGCTGGCGGCCTTCGTACGGCTGGTGCGCGGCGAGGGCCCCAACCCGTGCGACGGCGCCGAGGCGCTCGCCGCGTTCCGGGTCGCCGAGGCGTGCGAGCTCTCGCGCCGGGAGCGGCGCCGGGTACGGATGGAGGAGCTCCCGGGTCTGTGACGGGCCGGCCTGGGGCGCACGGACCCGGGACGGGTGGCCGCGTCGGGGGTGTGGTCCGCCGGACATCCTCGGTGGCGCCCCGCCGCTACCAGCGCACCGGGTACCGCCGCACACCCCGGACCATCGCCCCCGGTATCCACTCCAGCGGCCCGTCGGGGTCCTCGGCGAGGCCGGGGAAGCGTTCCACGAGCGCCCGGATCGCCACCCGGCCCTCCAGCCGGGCCAGCGGGGCGCCGATGCAGTGGTGGATGCCGTGCCCGAAGGCGATGTGGCCGCCTCCCCTGGCCGGGCGGCTGATGTCGAAGCGGTCGGGCTCGGCGAAGCGGGCGGGGTCGCGGTCGGCCCCGGCGAGGGAGACCAGTACGGGCGAGCCGGCCTCGATGAGGACGCCGCCGATCTCCAGGTCGGAGCGGGCGAAGCGGAAGGTGGCGGTCTCCACCGAGCCGTCGTAGCGCAGTACCTCCTCCACCGCCCCGTCGATGAGGCCGTCCGGGTCGGCCCGCAGGGCCGCGAGCTGTTCGGGGTGGGCCAGCAGCGCCCGCATGCCGTTGGTGATCAGGTGCACGGCGGTCTCGTTGCCGCCGAGCAGCATCAGCAGGGCCATCGCGACCAGCTCCTGGCGCGTGAGCCGGTCCCCGCCCTCCTCGCGGCTCATCGTCCAGGCGCTGAGCAGGTCGTCGCCGGGGTCGGCCCGCTTGGCGTCGGTCAGCTCGCTGACGTAGGCCGTCATGTCCCGCCAGGCCGCGCCCTCGGACTCCACTCCGGTCGGCGCGACGATCTCCGCGGTCCAGGCGCGGAAGTCGTCCTGGTCGCTCTCCGGGACACCGAGGATCTCGCAGATCACGATCATCGGCAGGGGCTGGGCGAAGGCTTCGATCAGGTCCGCGCGGCGTTCGGCGCGCGCGGCCATCCCGTCGAGCAGTCCGTCGACGATCTGCCGGATCCGGGGCCGGAGGGACTCGATCCGGCCGGGGGCGAAGGACGGGGCGACCAGTTTGCGCAGCCGGGTGTGGTGGGGCGGGTCCGAGCGCATCATGT
Source organism: Streptomyces sp. NPDC051578 (assembly GCF_044454045.1). Classification (NCBI taxonomy): domain Bacteria; kingdom Bacillati; phylum Actinomycetota; class Actinomycetes; order Kitasatosporales; family Streptomycetaceae; genus Streptomyces; species Streptomyces sp. NPDC051578. The sequence goes on along the minus strand of NZ_JBITDH010000010.1, from coordinate 101,779 downwards.
TGGCGCTGGCCTCGGTCGTCTCGCGGTCGCTGTAGAGGCCGCTGCTCAGCCAGTTCTTGGACACCTCGGGGTGGGTGAGGGCCTGCCGGGCCTCCTCGTGGCCGACGATCAGCCAGACCTCCTGCCCGTCCGCTGCTTTGACGCGGTGCACGGGGCCGCTCTCGCGCAGCCGCTTGTAGTGCGGATACGGGTTTTCGTTGAAGTCTTCGGCGATCGTACTGAGGTCCAGAATCGGCATGGGGTCACCCTAGACCGGCAGTTGACCATGGGTGGGGCGGCTTTCGGCCAATCGGTCGGCTTCCGGCTCGCCGGCCCCGGGCGGTGCCGGCGAGGGCGAGCACCGGCACCACGAGGGCGCCACCGTACGGGAGGGTCAGACCGCGAAGGTGCCGAACGTGGCGCGGCCGGTCGGGCGGTAGCTGTGGATGGCGATCCCCTTGGGGGTGGTGCGGTGGCCGGTCAGTTCGAAGGACGTGGGGAGGCCGCCCGTCGGGAACAGCTTGCGGCCCGCGCCGAGGAACACCGGCATCACCATCAGGTGCAGTTCGTCCACCAGGTCCCGGGCCAGCAGCCACTGGGCCAGCTGTCCGCTGCCGTGGACCTGGAGTTCTCCGTCCAGCTTGTCCTTGAGCCGTACGACCTCGGCCTGGAGGTGTTCGCCGTCGATGACCGTGGTGTTCTCCCACTGCGGCTCGCGCAGCGTGGTGGAGGCGACGTACTTCGGCAGGCGGTTGAGCCGGCTCGCCACGGGGTTGGCGGGGTCGTCGTGGTCCGGCCAGTAGCCGGCGAAGATCTCGTAGGTGCGGCGTCCGAGGAGGAACGCCTCGACCCGGCCGAAGTTCTCCGTGATGAACCCGCCCATGACCTCGTCGTCGAAGGGCACGACCCAGCCGCCGTAGCGGAAGCCGTCGCTGGGGTCCTCCTCGGGCCCTCCGGGCGCCTGCATCACTCCGTCGAGGGTGAGGAAGGTGGTGAGGGTCAGCTTGCCCATGGCTCAGCGCTCCTTGTTCCGTACGGTCGGCTCTTCACCGTTCAGACTCCCGGGCCGCCGAGAACTCATCGCCGCGGCGCGCGGGCGACGCCGCGCGGAGCACGCGGAGGAAGGCGGCGGGGCCGGCCGGCAGGAGGGTCCGTACGCCGGGCGGGCGCGGCCGGGGCGGAACCCGGCCCGCGCACGGGTGCGCCCCGGGGGTGTCGGCCCCCGGGGCGGTCCGCGGTGCGTCAGGAGGGGCGGATCAGCCGCCAAGCTCCTGGTGGCGGGCGGCGTGGGCGGCCGCGCCGGCTTCCGTCAGGGAGCCGAACAGGCGCAGGCGGGAGAAGCCGCCGTCCGGGAAGATGTCGATCCGCACGTGCGTGCCGACCGCCGGGGTGTCCAGCACGAAGCGGTGGTTCGTGTCGGGCTGGAGGCGGGTGCGCGGCAGGAACTCCGTCCACTCGCCGTCCTCGCCGGACTTGATGGACAGCGACGCCCAGCCGGCCGAGTTGCCCTTGAGGTAGGCGGTGTCGATCTCGACGGCGCGGATCTCGGAGTCCGCGACCAGCTGGTAGCGGATCCAGTCGTTGCCGTTGTCCCGGCGGCGGGCGGTCTCCCAGCCGTCGTCCATCTTGCGGGAGCGGCCCGGGGTGATGGTGTTGGTCGGCGGGGAGTAGAAGCGGTTGGACGCGTCCTCGACCGAGCCGCCGTTCTCCAGGGCGACGACGTCGAAGGTGCCGAGCGCGGCGAGCCACTTGGGGTCCGGGCGGACCTCTCCGTAGACGCGCAGGCGGGCGACTCCGCCGTCCGGGTGCTGGTTCAGGCGCAGGTGCGTGAAGCGCTGCTCCACGTCGATCTCGAAACCGTTGGCCGCGTGGCCGCCGACGGGGGTGCGCTCGACGAGGGTCGTCCACTTGACGTCGCCGGAGAGCAGCTCCTCCGCGGTCGGGGAACCCTCCACGGCGGCGCCCTGTACGGAGACGGCCTGCGGCATGTTGCCGCGGAAGTGGGCGGTGTCGACGACGATGCCGCGGATGACGCCCGGGGCGCCGAGGCGGATCAGGGCGTAGTCGTGGTCCTCGGCGGTCGGCCAGGGCTGCTCGGCGGAGACGCCGCGGCGGCGGCGGGTCTCCCAGCCGTCCATGACCTTGCCCTTGTGCCCGAAGTGCTCGGGGTCGAAGTGCGCGGGCTCCTCGATGAGCAGGTTCTCGCGCTCGGCGAAGAACTCGTCGTTGGCGGCGATGACACCGGCGCCGAGCGCACGCGCGGCGAGGTTCGCGTACTGGGTGAACGGGAAGTCCGCGGTGCGGTAGTCCGCGTACGGGTCGCCGCCTCCGTACGGGTTCGCGTTGCCGGTGAAGGAGGGAATCGCCACTTGTCAGTTCTGCCTTTCGAGGAGTCGGCCCGTGGGCTCGGTCGGGGTGCCGTGGTCGGCGATCTGCGTGCCGCGCAGCCAGGTGGACTTCACGACGCCGTGCAGGGTCTTGCCCGCGTACGCCGTGACCTGGTTGCGGTGGTGCAGGTGGGCGGGATCCACGGTGAAGGTCTCTTCGGGGGCCAGGACGGCGAAGTCGGCGTCCCGGCCGGCCTCGATGGCGCCCTTGGCGGCCAGTCCGGCCAGGGCGGCCGGCGCGGTGGACATCCAGCGCGCGACCTCTTCCAGGGTGCGGCCGCGCTTCCTCGCCTCGGTCCAGATCGCCGGCAGGCCCAGCTGGAGGGAGGAGATGCCGCCCCACGCGGTGGCGAAGTCACCGGTCTTGAGGTCCGCGGTGGAGGGGGAGTGGTCGGAGACGATGCAGTCGATGGTGCCGTCGGCGAGCGCGTCCCACAGGAGGTCCTGGTTGGCGGCCTCGCGGATGGGCGGGCAGCACTTGAACTCGGTTGCGCCGTCCGGGACTTCCTCGGCGGTCAGGGTGAGGAAGTGCGGGCAGGACTCGACGGTGATCCGTACACCCTCGGCCTTGGCGGCGGCGATCAGCGGCAGCGCGTCGGAGGAGGACAGGTGCAGGACGTGGACGCGCGCGTTCAGCCGGCGCGCCTGGGCGATGAGGTTCTCGATCGCGGTGTTCTCGGCGTCGCGCGGACGGGAGGCGAGGAAGTCCGCGTACTTGGGGCCGGGCGTCTGGGGCGCGGACTCCAGGTGGTGCGGGTCCTCGGCGTGCACGATCATCAGGCCGCCGAAGCCGGTGATCTCGGCGAGGGAGGTGGCCAGCTGTTCCTGGTCGAGCTGGGGGAACTCCTCCACGCCGGAGGGCGACAGGAAGCACTTGAAGCCGTAGACGCCGGCGTCGTGCAGGGGGCGCAGGTCCTTGACGTTGTCGGGCAGCGCGCCGCCCCAGAAGCCGACGTCGACGTGTGCCTTGCTGCGGGCGACGTCCTGCTTGACGCGCAGGTTCTCGACGGTGGTGGTGGGCGGCAGGGAGTTCAGCGGCATGTCGAGGATCGTGGTGATGCCTCCGGCCGCGGCGGCGCGGGTGGCCGTCCAGAAGCCCTCCCACTCGGTGCGGCCGGGGTCGTTCACGTGGACGTGGGTGTCGACCAGGCCGGGGAGCAGGACGTCGTCACCGAAGTCCTCCAGCCGGGCCCCGGCCGGTACGGCGGCCTGGTGCGGCAGTACGGCGACGATCTTCCCGGCGGCGACGGCCACCGAAGCGGCGCGCGTCCCCTCGGGGGTGATCACGCGGGTCGAGCGCAGTACCAGTTCCACGTCGTCGGACACGCCGGAACCTCCCCATCTACTTCCACAGAGCGAAATTCAACGTTCTGTTGACGGAGTCTTCCCCGCGATCCCAAGCCAGTCAAGAGCCTCCGGACGGACCACTGACACCCTTCCGCCCCACTTGGACGTTTCCACGAGATGGAATTAAGATTTCACTATCCAGAATGTAGCTATCACCATCGGGAGGCGGCCGGTACCTTCACCACCACGTCCGTCTCCCGGACAAACCGCCTCTGACCGGCGGGGAAGGCGTCGCCCGGCTCTAGGGCCGTCGCCGACCGACCGGTAGGCTGCTTCCTTGCCTGCCAGCACCGAAAGGACCGCGCCCGTGCCGACGTCCAGCGCCAGCACCACCGACGCTTCCGCCAAGCCCACCGCCGGCGGCGGTGGCGTCCAGTCCCTGGAGCGCGCCTTCGACCTGCTTGAACGCATGGCCGACGCGGGGGGCGAGGTCGGCCTCAGTGAGCTCTCCGCCGCCAGCGGTCTGCCGCTGCCGACCATCCACCGTCTCATGCGCACCCTCGTGGCGTGCGGATACGTCCGCCAGCAGCCCAACCGGCGCTACTCCCTCGGCCCCCGCCTGATCCGCCTCGGCGAGTCGGCCGCCCGGCTGCTCGGCACCTGGGCCCGCCCCTACCTCGCCCGCCTCGTGGAGGAGACCGGGGAGACGGCGAACATGGCCCTCCTCGACGGAGACGAGATCGTCTACGTGGCCCAGGTGCCGTCCAAGCACTCCATGCGCATGTTCACCGAGGTCGGCCGCCGGGTGCTGCCGCACTCCACGGGCGTGGGCAAGGCGTTGCTCGCGTACACGCCCGCCGACGAGGTGCGGGCCCTGCTGGCGCGCACCGGGATGCCGGCCGCGACGGAGAAGACCATCACCACGCCCGAGGGTTTCCTGGACGCCTTGGAGCAGGTCCGCAAGGTCGGCTACGCCGTCGACGACAACGAGCAGGAGATAGGGGTCCGCTGCCTGGCGGTGTCGGTGCCGAATTCTCCGACGGCCGCCGCGATCTCCATCTCCGGCCCGGCGGGCCGGGTGACGGAGGCGCTGACGGAGTCGATCGTGCCGATCCTCCAGGGGGTCGCCGCCGAGCTGTCGGTGGCCCTGCAGAGCCAGAGCCCCGCGTAGGACACCTGCACAGGTCCGTACGGCGCCTGGACGGGCCCGTACGGCGCCTGCTCGGGTCCGTACGTACGAGAGCCCCGGCGCCCGCCGCGAGGGAGGGCGCCGGGGCTCTCGCGTGCCTCAGCGCGCGGGGAGCGCCTGGGTGAGGCGGCCGTCGGCCATCCGCGCCGTGCGGTCCATCCGCTCCAGGTGGGCGTGGTCGTGGGTGACCAGCACCGTGGCCGTGGAGCGCTCCCGGGTCAGGGTGACCAGGAGGTCGAGCACGGCCGCGCCGCGCTCGTGGTCCAGGGCGCTGGTGGGCTCGTCGACCAGCAGCACGGCGGGCTCGTTCATCAGGGCGCGGGCGATGTTGACCCGCTGGCGCTGGCCCCCGGACAGCTGGTGCGGACGCCTGTCCGCCTTGTCGGCCAGGCCCACCGCGTCGAGCAGCTCCAGCGCGCGTCCGCGCAGCCGCCGGGCCGGGCGGCCCGACAGGTGGGCCATCACCTGGAGCTGCTCGGCGGCGGTCAGGGACGCCGGCAGGTTGGGCTGCTGGAAGACGATCCCGATCTCCTCCCGGCGCAGCGCCGCCTTCTCCGCGGCGCTGAGACCGGCGGTGTCCCGGCCCGCGACGACCACCCGCCCCGAGTCCGGGGTGACGAGGGTCGCGGCGACGGCGAGCAGGCTGGACTTCCCGGACCCGGAGGGCCCGATCACGGCGGTCAGGGTGCCGCCGGGCACCTCCAGACAGACGCCGTCCAGCGCGGTGAGCCGGCTGTCCCCGTCGGGGTAGGTGAGGGTGACGTCGTGGACGAGCAGGGTCATCGGGCGCTCCCGAGGGCGGTCAGCGGGTCGACGGCGGTGATCCGCCGGATGGAAAGGGCCGCGCCCAGGGCGCCGAGCACGATCATCACGGCGGCGGGGACGAGGACGGTGGCCGCGTCGAGGACGAAGGGCACCTCCCCGCCGCTGATCAGCACGCCGAAGGAGGCCGCGAGCGCCGTGCCGAGCCCGGTGCCGGCGGCCAGCATGAGGACGGCCTGCCCGAGGGCGTCCCGCAGCAGGTACCCGGTGGAGGCCCCCAGCGCTTTCAGCACCGCGATGTCACCGCTGCGCTGGATCGTCCACACCGTGAAGAACGCCCCTATGACGAGCGCCGAGATGGCGAAGAGGAAACCGCGCATCAGCTGGAGCGAACCGTTCTCGGAGGTGTAGGAGCCGATGGCGCCCAGGGCGCCGTCGATGGTCTCGGTCCTGGTGCCGGCGGCCCGGTCACCCGCGGCGAGGTCGGCGCCGGGGGCGTCCAGGGCGATGACGGTGGCCACGGTGCCCCCGCCGTCGCCGCCCGGATTCCCGATCCGCTGCCAGTCGCCCAGGTCCGTCCAGACCACCGGGGTGTGGCTGAACGCGGCGGTGCCGGACACGGCGGCCACGGTCAGTTCGAGCGGGCCGACCCTCAGCCGGGCGCCCACGCCCGGTCCGCCGAGTTCCCGCGCGGCCTTCTCGGTCAGGACCACCCGGCCCGGCCCGGGACCGGCACCGCCGGGCGCGAGCCGGCCGGCCGGGTCGACGCCGAAGACCGAGACGGCGGCGGTGCGCTCGCCGGCGACGGCGTTGGCCGTACGGATGGCGAGCGGCTCCGCCGAGCGGACCCCCGGCCGGGTCCGCCAGGTCCGCCAGGCGCTCTCCGTCAGCTGCGAGTTGGTGAAGGACACCTTCTGGCCGCCGGCGGGCGCGGCGAAGGACAGGTGTGTTGCGGGCAGGGCGGTGACGGCCGAGACGTTCTCCCGGGCCAGTCCGGAGGTGAGTCCGGACAACAGGCCGACGAGCAGCGTGATCAGCAGGACGACCGCGCCCATCAGGGCGAAGCGGCCCTTGGCGAACCGTAGGTCTCTCCAGGCGACGAACATGGTCCCCACCCTGGTGCGGGCAGGGGGCGCGGGGCATCGAGCCGGAGTGCGGTTCCCGGTGTCGAAGGACGGAGCCCGGGATCAAACTTTCGGTTGACCGCGGGCCGCCGGGCCGCGCTTACGCTGGTCAGGCGATGTCTGCTCCCCACTCCCCCGCCTCCCGCCCGCTCACTCCCGTCTCCCGCGTACTGCGGCTGTGCCTGCACGCGCTGTTCGTCGGGCTGCTCGCGCTGGCCGCCGGGCGGGCCGTCACGGACGCCGCGCCCCGCGCCGGGTGGGTGGTGGCCGTCTGCGCGGTGCTCGCCGCGCTCTACGCGGGCGGGGTGCTGACCCCCGCGGTCCACCGCTCGGCGCGGGCCGGGGCGGTGTGGCTGGCGGCGCTGGGCTGCGTGTGGGCGGCGCTGCTCGTGGTCTCCCCCGACGGGCTGTGGATCGCCTTCCCCCTGTACTTCCTCGAACTGCACCTGCTGCGGCTGCGCTGGGGCATCACGGCCGTCGCCGTGACGGCCTGCGCGGCGATCGGCGGCTACCTCGGCCAGAGCGGCCTGGCCCACGGCGTGGTGACGCCGGGGGCGTTCCTGGGGCCGTTGCTGGGCGGGGCGGTGGCGGTGGCGACCGTACTGGGCTACCAGGCGCTGTACCACGAGAGCGAGCGCCGACGGCAGCTGATCGAGGAGCTCATAGCGACGCGGGCCGAGCTGGCCGCCGCCGAGCGCAGCGCGGGGACCCTCGCCGAGCGGGAGCGGCTCGCGCGGGAGATCCACGACACCCTGGCCCAGGGGCTGTCGTCCATCCAGCTGCTGCTGCGGGCCGCGGAGCGGTCCCTTCCGAAGGACCCGGCGGTGCACGCGGTGGCGCTGGAGCACATCGGCCGGGCCCGGGAGGCCGCCCAGGAGAACCTCGCCGAGGCCCGCCGGTTCGTACGGGCCCTGACACCGTCCGATCTGGAGCACGGGTCGCTCGCCGCCGCGCTGGAACGGCTGTGCTCGGCCGCTCCCGGGCCGCGGGTGCGGTTCTCGCTGAGCGGCGCGCCCCGGGCGCTGCCCACCCCGTACGAGGTGGCGCTGCTGCGGATCGCCCAGTCGGCGCTGGCCAACGTGGTGCGCCACGCGCGGGCCGGGCGCGCCGAGATCACCCTCACCTTCATGGACGCCTCGGTCACCCTGGACGTCGTCGACGACGGCCACGGCTTCGACGTCGGCTCGGCGCCCTCGGGCGAGGGCGGCTTCGGCCTGCCCGCGATGCGCTCGCGCGCCGAGACGCTGGGCGGGCTGTTCACCGTGGAGTCCACCCCCGGCCAGGGCACCGCCGTGGCCGTCACCCTGCCGCTGCCCCTGGAGGTGCCCTGATGACGATCCGGCTGCTGCTGGCCGACGACCACCCGGTGGTGCGGGCCGGGCTGCGGGCCGTGCTGGAGGCCGAACCGGACTTCGCGGTGGCGGCGGAGGCGGCCACCGCCGAGCAGGCGGTGGAGCTGGCCGCCTCCGCGGGGGTGGACGTGGTGCTGATGGACCTCCAGTTCGGGTCGGGCATGCACGGCTCGGCGGCGACGGCCCTGATCACGGCCCGCCCGGCGGCGCCGCGCGTCCTGGTGCTGACCACGTACGACACGGACGCGGACATCCTCGCGGCGGTGGAGGCGGGCGCCTCGGGCTACCTCCTCAAAGACGCCCCGCCGGAGGAGCTGGCGGCGGCGGTGCGCACGGCGGCGGCGGGCCAGTCGGCGCTGGCACCGGCGGTTGCGCTGCGGCTGATGGACCGGATGCGCACGCCCGCGCAGGTGCTGACGAAGAGGGAGCTGGAGGTGCTCCAGCTGGTCGCGGACGGACTCTCGAACCAGCAGATCTCCAAGAAGCTCTTCCTCAGCCAGGCCACGGTCAAGTCCCACCTCGTCCACGTCTACGCGAAGCTCGGCGTCGACTCCCGCACGGCGGCCGTGGCCGCGGCCGCCGGGCGCCGCCTGATCCGCACCCGGTAGGGCTGCGCAGGGCCTACGCCACCCAGTGCGGCCGCTGTACCGCCGGGGTCAGCGGGACCCCCTCGTGGAAGGCGCTCGCGAGACGGCGCACGGCCTCGTCCAGGCGGTCGGCGGGCAGCGTGTACGGGATCCGCAGCCGGTGCTCGAAGGTGCCCGGGTCCACCCCGAAGCGGGCGCCGCGCCCGATGTGGACGCCGGCGGCCGCGGCGCGCTCCGACAGCGCGGAGCTGACCGGCTCCCCGAGGTCCACCCACAGGGAGAGCCCGCCCGGCGGCAGCTGCCACGACCACTCGGGGGTGTGCCGCTGGAGCGCGCGGACCAGGGCCCCGCGCCGTACGCGCAGCTCGGCGAGCCGCTCCGGCAGGGACCGGTCCTGCCCGTCCAGCAGCGGCAGCGCGACGAGCTGGTCCAGTACGGAACCGGTCATGTCGGCGGCGACCCGGACCGTGGTCAGCTCGGTGATCATCTTGGCGGTCGCGCGGATCCAGCCGACCCGCAGCCCGCCCCAGTGCGTCTTGCTCAGCGAGCCGATGGTCACGACGTGGTCGGCTCCCCCGGGCGGCGCCAGCGAGGCCAGTGGGGCGGGGGCCGGTACGTCGAGGGCGATGTCGGCGATGGTCTCGTCGACCACCAGCCACGTGCCGGTCCGCCGGGTGGCCGACAGCAGGCGCAGCCGCTGCTCCAGCGGCATCAGGGCGCCCGTGGGGTTGTGGAAGTCCGGGATGACGTAGGCCAGTCTCGGAACGGTCTGGCGCAGTGTGGACTCGGCGATCTCCATGTCCCAGCCCGCGTCGGAGACCGCGATGGACCCGGTCCGCACCCGGGCGTGCCGCAGGGCGTCGAGCGCGTTGGCGTAGGTCGGACTCTCGGTGACGACCCGGTCCCCGACCCGGCACAGCAGGCTCACCACCAGCGCGAACGCCTGCTGGGCGCCGGCCGTCACCAGGATCTGCTCGGGGAGGGTGGGCAGGCCGCGCCGGGTGAACCGGTCCGCGACGGCCGTACGCAGGGCGGGCAGCCCGAACGGGTGGTAGCCCGGGGTGCGGGCCGCCTCGGGCAGCTTGGCCGCGGCCCACGCCAGCGCCTCGGTCAGGGCCCCCTCGGGGGCGCCCATCGCGGCGATGGCGAGGTCCATGCCGGAGTCCGGGTCGGCGCTGTGGCCCCCGGGGCCGAGCAGGGCGTGGGTGCCGACGGGGCGGTGCCCCTCGGGGAGGTCGGTCCAGGTGCCGGAGCCGCGGCGGCTGTGGGCGTAGCCGCTCTCGCGCAGCAGGTCGTAGGCGCCGGTGACGGTGGCCCGGCTGGCGCCGACCGCCTCGGCCAGTTCCCGCTCCGCGGGCAGCCGCACGTGCAGGGCGATCCGGCCGTCGAGGATCAGGGTGCGCAGGGCGTCGGCGAGCGCCCGGTAGCCGGGACGGGCCAGGAGGGCGGGTGGCAGGAGCGCCGCCAGCTGGCGGCTGCCGATGGTCCTGTCCGCGGTCTGGACGATTCGCCCGTTCGCCATGCCAACCTCCCCCGATTGGCTCTGCCTGCCAGGCCAATCGAGGACCACACTCGCGGTATTGGCCACCGATTGGCAAGGAGACGCCGCAATGTCGACCCACCGTGACGCAGTGCTGCTGACCGACCGGGACGAGCGGGCCCTGCTGGCCGCCGCCGAGCAGCGGATCTCCGCGCCGCTGCGGTTCTCGGCCGTCGTACGGGCGCTGCGCCGGTTCGCGCCGGGCCGGTCGTCGTCGCCGGACCGGTCGTCGTCGCGCCGGTTCGCGCCGGGCCGCCCGCGCGGGGCCGCACAGGGGCGAGAATCGCTGTCATGCCAGCCGACACCCCGCACGCCACCCGAACCGGCGCCGACCGCCCGGTGATCGCCGGCCTGCTCCTCGCGGCGGGCGGCGGCCGCCGTCTGGGCGGGCGGCCCAAGGCCTTGCTGCCCTACCGCGGCCGCCCGCTCGTCGAGAACGCGGTGCGGGTGCTGCGCGAGGCGGGCTGCGGCCCGGTGCACGTGGTGATCGGCGCGTCGGCGGCGGAGGTCCGGGAGCGCGCCGACCTGACGGGCTGCGTGGTCGTGGACAACCCGGACTGGACCGAGGGAATGGGTTCCTCGCTGCGGCTCGGGCTGCACTCGCTTGCCGGTACGGACGCGGCGGCCGCCCTGGTGTCGCTCGTGGACCAGCCGGGGATCGGGCCGGCGGCGGTGGCCCGGGTCCTGGCGGCGTACCGCTCCCCCGCGAGCCTCGTGGCGGCCGCCTACGACGGGGAGCGCGGTCATCCGGTGCTGTTCGGGTCCGCCCGCTGGAGCGACATCGAGAAGACCGCGACCGGCGACCGGGGCGCGCGGGTGCACCTGCGGGAACACGCCGATGAACTCACGCTGGTGGAGTGCGCGGACGTCGCGGAGGCGTTCGACATCGACACCCCGCCCGATCTGGCGCGCCTGGTGTGAGGCTTGTGCGCGCGGTAGTCGTCGTGGCACCCAGGGCCACCGGTCCACAGAATATGTCGACCCGGAGAATCTCGACATCAACAAACCATTGAACTTCCACCATGAGGAAATTACTATCCACTGGTCAGAAGCGCCCTGAACCACAGACGGCGCCCGCGACCGTACCCCGGAACTCTCCACACCCGACGGCACTGCGTGCCGTCTCGCGCGAGCATTCCCCCGCGGCCGCCAGGCACCGCCGCTGAAGGAGTGACAGATATGTCCGCACCAGCGCCGTCCCCGCTGGCCATCGTCGCCGCCGAGCCCCTGCCCCGGCAGGACGAAGTCCTCACCGAAGCGGCCCTGGCCTTCGTGGCCGAGCTGCACCGGCGGTTCGCCCCCCGCCGCGCCGAGCTCCTGGCCCGGCGCGCCGAACGGCGCTCCGAGATCGCCCGCACCTCCAGCCTCGACTTCCTCCCGGACACCGCACAGGTCCGCGAGGGCGACTGGAAGGTGGCGCCCGCCCCGGCCGCACTGAACGACCGCCGCGTGGAGATCACCGGTCCGACGGACCGCAAGATGACCATCAACGCCCTCAACTCGGGTGCCAAGGTCTGGCTCGCCGACTTCGAGGACGCCTCGGCTCCCACGTGGGAGAACGTCGTCCTCGGCCAGCTCAACCTCATCGACGCCTACGAACGGCGCATCGATTTCACCGACCCCCGCTCGGGCAAGTCGTACGCCCTCAAGCCCGCCGACCAGCTCGCGACCGTCGTGATGCGGCCGCGCGGCTGGCACTTGGAGGAGCGCCACCTCACGATCGACGGCCGCCCGGCCTCCGGCTCGCTCGTGGACTTCGGCCTGTACTTCTTCCACAACGCGCAGCGCCTGATCGACCTCGGCAAGGGCCCCTACTTCTACCTGCCGAAGACGGAGTCGCACCTGGAGGCGCGCCTCTGGAACGACATCTTCGTCTTCGCCCAGGACTACGTCGGCATCCCGCAGGGCACCGTCCGCGCGACCGTCCTGATCGAGACGATCACGGCCGCGTACGAAATGGAGGAGATCCTCTACGAGCTGCGCGACCACGCCGCCGGCCTGAACGCCGGGCGCTGGGACTACCTCTTCTCGATCGTGAAGAACTTCCGTGACGGCGGGGAGAAGTTCGTCCTGCCGGACCGCAACGCGGTGACGATGACGGCCCCGTTCATGCGGGCCTACACCGAACTCCTCGTCCGCACCTGCCACAAGCGCGGCGCGCACGCCATCGGCGGCATGGCGGCCTTCATCCCGTCCCGCAAGGACGCCGAGGTCAACCGGATCGCGTTCGAGAAGGTGCGGGCCGACAAGGACCGCGAGGCGGCCGACGGCTTCGACGGCTCCTGGGTCGCCCACCCCGACCTCGTCCCGATCGCGATGGCCTCCTTCGACGCGGTGCTCGGCGAGAAGCCGAACCAGAAGGACCGGCTGCGCGAGGACGTCTCGGTGGCCCCGGGCGACCTGATCGCGATCGACTCCCTGGACGCGAAGCCGACGTACGAGGGCCTGCGCAACGCGGTCCAGGTGGGCATCCGCTACATCGAGGCGTGGCTGCGGGGTCTGGGCGCCGTCGGCATCTTCGGCCTGATGGAGGACGCGGCCACCGCCGAGATCTCGCGCTCGCAGATCTGGCAGTGGATCAACGCGGGCGTGGTGTTCGAGCACGACGGCGCCCTGGTGCCGGCCACCGCCGAACTGACCCGTGAACTGGCCGCGCAGGAACTGGCCGCCATCCGCGCCGAGATCGGCGACGAGGCCTTCGCGGCCGGCAAGTGGCAGCAGGCCCACGACCTCCTGCTCCAGGTCTCCCTCGACGCCGACTACGCGGACTTCCTCACCCTGCCCGCGTACGACCAGCTGATCGGCTGACCTGCGCGCACTTCGACTGAAACGCACAGCAGTCGAAAGGCACACAAGTCGATCGCACCTGCTCCGCCCCCGTCGCCCCGACGCGCCGGGGGCGGAGCCGTGTCCGGCTCGCACCGGACTCGACTCCCGACCGATTGGTCGGTCGTTACGTCATCGTAATCTGCGCGTACCTAGCGGTAACATCCGGGCGCGTGTCACCTTTCCGATGCCACCGGCGCCGGCGGTAACCCCCACTTCCAAGCCACGTCACGCCAGTTGCCCCTGGCGTCCGCGTGGCCGACCGCAGGAGTTCCGCAGTGATCGGATTCCGCAACGTCAGCAAGGACCGGGCCCGCAGTCGCGTGCGACGACTGGCCGTCGCAGGGATGGCCCTGCCGCTCGCCGTCACGGCACTGGTGGGCGGCGGCGCCGGCCCGGCCGCGGCGAGCCCCGGGAAGGGGCCCACCGCGGTGGTGTCCATGGGTGACAGCTACATCTCCGGCGAGGCCGGCCGCTGGAAGGGCAACAGCCTGACCAACAGCGGCAGTCGCACCGGTACGGACCGGGCCTGGACGAGCGGCAGTTCGTACGACCCGGCGAAGGTGTACGGAACCACGGCCGGCGGTTGCGACCGCTCGGACACGGCCGAGGTGCTGAGCGCGGGCGCGGTGGCCGACGTCGCCGTGAACCTCGCCTGCTCGGGGGCCGTCTCCGACAACGTCTTCCGGGCGTCCAACGGCGGGGTGCCCTTCAAGGGCGAGGCACCGCAGGCGGACCAGCTCGCGGCGGTGGCCGCGGCCGACGACGTCAAGGTGATCGCGCTGTCCATCGGCGGGAACGACCTCGGCTTCGCCGGCATCATCGAGGAGTGCGCGTACGACTTCGTCCTCTGGAACTCCTACTGCTACGACGACCAGCAGGCGGCCGTGGACCAGAAGATCAGCGGGGTCATGGCCAAGGTCGGCAAGTCGGTCGACGAGATACGGGCCGTGATGCGGGGGGCCGGCTACGCGGACTCCTCCTACCGGATCGTGCTCCAGTCCTACCCCTCGCCGATCCCGCGCGGCGCGGAGAACCGGTACACCCAGAGCGACTGGAGCCGGCTCAACACCGGCGGCTGCCCGTTCTGGAACCGGGACTCGGACTGGGCGCGGGACTCGCTCGTGCCCCAGATCGCGAACGGCATCAAGACGGTCGCCGCGGCCAAGGGCGTGCAGTTCCTGGACCTGCGGGACATGCTCCAGGGGCGCGAGGTGTGCGCCACGGCGAGCAAGCAGGTGACGACGGCGGCGCCGGCGTCGGCGAAGACGAGCGAGTGGGCGCGCTGGATCGACAACAACCAGTCGCAGGGCCTGATCCAGGAGTCCATGCACCCGAACTACTTCGGCCAGCTGGCCGTCGGGCGCTGCCTCGCCCTCGCGGTGGCCCAGCCCGCGAACTCCTCCTCGGGCTGCAAGAACACCCCTGGGGGCGACCAGAGCGGTATGTACCTGACCCCCGCTTCCTGACCACCACCCCCTGACCTCCGCCTCCTGATCGAGCGTCAGGCAACGGTCCGCCGACCCGGTCCCCGGGTGCGGCGGACCGTTCCGTCCGTGATCGGGATACTGGATCCATGGACAGGACAACGGCTTCTTGGCGCAACACGACGCACGACTGGGCGAGCACCGTGGACACCGGTCACCTCGCCCTCATCCGCAGTGACCCGGCCGGTTTCGCTCCCGGCGGCCTTCGGCACCTGGTCCTGGAGGTCATCGCGTACGCGGCCGACGAGGCCGAGTCCCGGGGAGGCGCCGGGCGTTGCGCCGTCACCTTCCACGAGGACGGCTCGGTGTCCGTCGCCGACGACGGGCGGGGCACCGACACCCGGCTCGACGCGGACGGCCGGCCCGTGAAGAAGCCGGTCATGGCGACGAAGGACCTGCGGTTCTTCGACCACCCCGGGGCGCAGCTGCTGCCGGACGGGCAGCCGCGCCGGGGCATGTCGGTCGTCTCGGCGCTCAGCGAATGGCTCGTGCACACCAATCGCCGGGCGGGCGGGGCCTGGACGCAGCGGTACGAGCACGGTGTTCCCGCCACCGGTCTGAACCCGATCGCCGGCGACGGGACGACCGGGACGACCGTCCACTTCCGCCCCGGCGACGGGGTCCCGCGGGCGTCGGACGAGGGAACGGTCAGCGAGCTGGCCCGTCTCGTCACGGCATGGCCGTACCTGTCCGTCGACTTCGCCGATCGGCGGAGCGGCTGACTCCCGCCAGCGCCCGCGCGAAGGCCGCCCGGCAGCGGAGCCAGTCCGGATCGGGCGTGCCCGTACCCAGCACCAGCAGCTTGGGCAGCAGGTCCGCCGAGAAGGACCGGGCCGCCTCCGCAGGCACCAGGGACGGCAGGTTGTCGATGGCGATCACGTCCAGCGGGCGGGGGCCCGCGCGCAGCCTGCGCACCGGGACCGCCCAGTCGGTGAGCCGGTCGTAGACGGGCAGCAGGTGCAGCGGGGAACCGGTGTCGCAGGTGATGTCGGCGATTACCGTCAGCCGCCGTTCCCGATCCGGGTCCAGGTCGGCCGGGGTGAGGAACGGCGGTACGGGGCGGGTGGTGAGGACCGCGTTGACCAGGATGTCGTGTCCGAGCAGGGCGGCCCGGTCCAGCCGTGCGGTGTCGCTCCGGTCCCATCGGGTCACCGGTATCCCGGCGGCCGTCAGGGCGTCACAGGCGCCGCGTGCGCTGCGGCCGTGGCCCCCGATGACGAGGGCCCGTAACTCCCCGGCCGTGGAGGAGGCGGCCCGCGAGGTCCGTAATCGCGCGTCGAGTTCCTCGCGCGGGAGGGGGACCAGCGGGGCGGCGAGCCGGCCCCGGGCGTGCAGGACGGCGAGGGCGGCGCCCGCGTACCCGGCCCAGTAGCCGAAGGCCGCGAGCCTGCGCCCCTGCGCGTCGGCCAGGTACTCCAGGTCGAGCAGGGTCCCGCCGCCGGCGGCGAACCGCCGCAGCAGCGCGGGGGCGTCCTCCTGGCCCTTGTAGGCGTGCCCGAAGTAGACGTGCCTGTGCCGTAAACGCTCCGGGACGGGCGGGAGTTCCTTCAAGCCGAGGACGAAGGCGGATCGGGGCGCGGAGACGGCCCACGCGCCGGCCGGCGCGGTCCGGCAGCCCGCTTCCTCGTAGTCGGTGAGCGGGAAGACCCGGTGTGCGGACTCCTCCACGGTGATCCGTACACCCTGCCGTACGAGCTTCTCGGCATCCTGCGGGGTGAGGGGGGCTCGGCGTTCGGTGGGCCGTGTCTCGGTGCGCATCCACAACTGCGGTGACTCTGCCATCGGCGGTACCACCTGTCTGCTCAAGGACGCCCTCGGGACGTCCGCGTGCACCATGTGACCGGGCCTCAGGATCAGTTCGCCGCCGGAGTTCGGCAAGGAGTACGACAGGGCGAGCGGGGGCTCAGAGTTCGGGCAGCAGGGCGCGCAGGGCGGTCCGCGCGCCCTGCGTGTACGCGTCCCGCAGGGCCTGCGGGTGCATCCGGTCACGCAGGATCCCGAGGGCGCGCGGCGCGCACGCGACGGCGGGGCGGATGCGGCGCGCCGCGCCCAGCAGGAGCGCGGCGCGTTCGTAGTGGCCCCGGGCGGCCTCCAGTTCGGCGAGCAGCTCAGCCGAGAAGGACTGTCCCAGCCGGTCGTCCAGGACGAGCTGGGTCTCCAGCGCGCGCAGCAGTTCGGTACGGGCCCGCACCGGCCGGCCCGCGCGGGACTCGGCGACGGCCCGGGCGTACCGCTCCCAGGAGCGGGCCCACGCGTCGGCGCCCCGGGCGGGCGGTGCGCTCGCCTCCTCCGCCGCCTCCTCCGCCGCCGCCTCCGCCGCCGCCTCCGCCGCCTCCTTCTCCTTTTCCTTTTCCTTTTCCTTTTCCTTTTCCTCCGGCGGTGTGCCCGCGGGGCCGGTATGGGCGAGGGCCAGCGTCCGGGCGGCCCGGAGCACCTGCCGACCGGGCCCGAACCCGCACTCGGCGGGCAGCAGTTCCAGTGCCTCGGCGTACTCGGCGGCGGCGTCCTCGTACCGCTCTTCCCACAGCGCCACCGTTCCGCGCACATGGGCGAGGTAGGCCAGGCAGGCGTCCTCGCCCTCCTGTACGGCGGTGCTCCAGGCCTCCACCAGCAGTGGGTCCGAGGTGTCCGCCTCCCCGGACCCCGCGACCAGCCAGGCCGCCAGCCACAGGGCCCGGGCGGGCCGGGGCGCGGGGTGCAGGGCCAGGGCCCGTTCCAGATGGCGTCGGCCCTCCGCCGCCAGTCCGCAGGCCGACCACAGGAACCACAGGTCAACGGCGATCTCCAGCGCGGCCCCCGGGCCCGCGGCGGACAGTGGGTTCATCGCGACGCGCAGGTCGGGGAGTTCCCGCAGGGCCAGCTCACGCGCCTGCGTCTGCGCCCCCTCGCGCCACAGCCCGGCGGCCTCCCGGGCCAGCCCGCGCCAGCGCCCGTGGTGGCGCAGGGCGGCGGTGTGCCCGTCCCCGTCGGGGCGGTGCGCGAGCCGCCGGGCGGCGTACACGCGCACCGAGAGCGGCAGCCGGTACCGGCCCGGGTGCTCGCCGTCGGCCAGCAGGGCGGGGGCCAGCCGGGCCAATGCCCGGGCGGCGGTGTCGGGGGTGAGTTCGCCGAAGCCGCAGACCTCGGCGACGGCGGCCGTGTCGAAGGAGCCGGCGAAGACGGAGAGCCGCTCCCACAGAAGCCGCTCGGTGGGCGAGGAGAGCCGCAGGGAGCGCTCGGCGTCGACCAGGGTGGCCCGGCCCGCGCCGCCCGCCAGGAAGGTCAGGGGTTCTGCGGCCAGCCGCTTCAACGCCTGGAGGGGCGCGTACTGGTGTGCGCGCCCCGCCGCGAGCTCCAGCGCGCCGGCGATTCCGTCCAGGGCACGGCACAGCGCGGCGACGGCCGCGGCGTTGTGATCGGTCAGCTCGAAGAAGGGGTCGGCGCCGCGCGCCCGGTCCTCGTACAGACGTACCGCCGCGAAACCGGCGATCCGGTCGACGGGGAGCGGTGCGACGGGGTCGGGCGGCGCGGGCGGGGACGACAGCGGCAGTACGGCGAGTTCCGCTTCCCCGGGCAGCGCGAGCCGGCGCTGCGAGGTGACCAGCACGCGCACCCGGGGCAGCCAGCGCAGCAGGTTCTCCACCACAGGGGCGGCGGCTTCACCGAGCTGTTCGCACCCGTCGAGCACCAGCAGTACCTCGCGCCCCGCGAGCCCGTGGAGCAGCCGGTGCTCCAGCACCACGCGGCGGAAGCCCGGCAGGGTGGAGACGTCCACCCAGACGGTGTCGAGGCCGTCGGCGCCGGTGACGGTGCGGACCGCGCGGACGGCGAGCCGGGTCTTGCCGACGCCCGCCGGGCCGGTCAGGGTGACCAGGCGTTCGGTGGCGAGCAGCGAGGCGACGCGGGCCAGCTCCCGGCGGCGGCCGACGAAGCTCGACAGCTCGGCGGGGACCGCCTGACCGATGTCCGCAACGGGATCCCCCACACGCCCTCCCGCGATGGCCCGAGCCGCGCACAACCGGCTGATTCACCGATTGGCGACACAAAGAGAGATGATCGGCCGAAAGCCGGGTTGACAGGCCGCTGACCGGGAGATCCACCAAGGGGAGGACATGAATTCGGCCGTTTCCGCCGTGGACGACACCGACCGGGCGCTCGTCCACGCACTCCAGCTCGCACCCCGTGCGAGCTGGGAGCGACTGGCGCCGGTGCTCGGCGCGCGCCCGGACACCCTCGCGCGCCGCTGGGAGCGGCTGACCGGCGCCGGGGAGGCCTGGATATCGGGGCTCGGACTGCGTACGGGTACCAAGGCGCCCTGCATGGCGTGGGTGGAGGTGATGTGCGACGCGGGGGCCTCCCCGGCCGTGGGCGCGACCTTGGTGTCCGATCCGCACTCCCTGGGGCTGGAGCACACCACCGGCGGCCGGGACCTGCTGGCCTTCGTGGCCGTGCCGGACCTCCACGCCCTGTACCGGTACCTGTCCTTCCGGGTGCAGCGCATCCCGGGCGTGGTCGGCACCCGCTCGTCGATGGTGACGGCGGTGCACTACGCCCCCGACCGGTGGCGCCTGGACCAGCTGACGCCGGCGCAGATCGGTTCGCTGACCGGGGGGAGCCGGCGCTCCTCGGCGCCGGGCGCGCCGGCGCCGGCCGTCGCAGCCATGACGGAGGAGGACCGGCCGCTTGCCCTGGCGCTGGCCGCGGACGCCCGGCGCAGTGTGGCCTCGCTGGCGCGGGAGTGCGGGATGAGCGAGTCGACCGTACGGCGGCGGCTGAGCCGGCTGGAGACGGGACAGAGCCTGCGCTACAGCTGCGCGATGGCGTCGGGGCTGTCGGGGTGGCCGGTGGCGGCGACGCTGTGGGCGGAGGTACCGGAGTACGAGGTGGCCGAGTCCGCCGCGGCCGCCATGGGGCTGCGCGAGACGCGGACCTGCATGTCCGTCAGCGGACGCTGGAACTTCATGATCAGCGCGCGGCTGCGCACCGTCGAAGGGCTGTCCCGCTACACCTCGGAGCTGTCCCGGCGGCTGCCGGGGATGCGGATCACGGACTCGGCGGTGGCGCTGCACGTCCGCAAGTCGGAGGCGCAGGTACTGGACGAGCGGGGCCGGCGCACCCGGACGGTCACCCCCGACATCTGGGCGGAACTGCTCCCACCGCAGGACGCGGACGGCCCCGCCTGACAGCACGGGGCCGGGGCACCGCGTGCGGCGGTGCGGACGCCACACCCGCAGTGGGTGGCGTCCTACCCGCGCATGCGGTGCCCCGGCCCGCGGCCTCGGCCGTGCCGGCCCGCCGTCAGTGCACGAACGCCGGCTCCGGGGCCGTCTCCCCGGCCGGTTCCTTCTTGGCACCGAGGTGGTTGAAGGCCAGGTTCAGCACGATCGCCACCACACAGCCCGTGCTGATGCCCGAATCGAGGACGACCAGCATGTCCTTCGGGAAGGCGTGGTAGAAGCCGGGGGCCGCGATGGGGATCAGGCCGATGCCGACCGAGGCCGCGACGATCAGCGCGTTCTCGCCCTTCTCCATGGCCGCGCCGGCCAGGGTCTGGATGCCGCTGGCGGCGACGGAGCCGAACAGGACGATGCCCGCGCCGCCGAGTACCGGCAGCGGGACCACGCCGATGACGGAGGCCGCCATCGGGCACAGGCCCAGCAGGATCAGGATCGCGCCGCCGGCCGCGACCACGAACCGGCTGCGCACCTTGGTCATCGCGACGAGACCGATGTTCTGCGCGAAGGCGCTGCACATGAAGCCGTTGAACAGCGGGCTGAGCGCGCTGCCGAGGGTGTCGGCGCGCAGTCCGCCCTCGATGGTCCTGGCGTCCGCGGGCCGGCCCACGATCCTGCCGAGGGCCAGGATGTCGGCCGTGGACTCCGTCATGCAGACGAGCATCACGATGCACATGGAGATGATGGCGGCGACCTGGAACTGCGGGGCGCCGAAGTGGAACGGCGTGGGGAAGCCGACGATGTCCGCGTTGCGGACGGCGTCGAAGCTGACCATGTTCAGCGGTATCGCGATCAGCGTGCCGGCGACCAGGCCGAGCAGGATGGATATCTGCTGGAGGAACCCGCGCAGGAACTTGCGCATCACCAGCACGATCACCAGGGTGAGGGCGGCCATGCCGATGTTCTTCATCGAGCCGTAGTCGGTGGCGGTGCGGTTGCCGCCCTGCGACCAGTTGAAGGCCACGGGGAGCAGCGAGACGCCGATCAGGGTGATGACCGTACCGGTGACGACGGGTGGGAAGAAGCGGACGAGCTTCCCGAAGTAGGGCGCGGCGAGGAAGCCGACGAGTCCGGCGACGATGATCGCGCCGAAGATGACGGGGATGGCGTCCGCGCCCTCGCCCTTGCCGATGGCGATCATCGGGGTGACTCCGGCGAAGGAGACGCCGTTGACGAAGGGGAGTTTGGCGCCGATCTTCCAGAAACCGAGGGTCTGGAGGAGGGTGGCGAGTCCTGCGGTGAAGAGCGAGGCGCCCATCAGGAAGGCGGTCTCGGTGGCGGAGAGGCCGACGGCAGGGCCGACGATCATCGGCGGAGCGACGACACCCGCGTACATGGCGGCCACGTGCTGCAGACCGCTCGTGAACATTTTCAGCGGGGGCAGCGTCTCGTCGACCGGGTGCTTCTCCTCCGGTACTACGACTGCATCTTTGCGGAACCTGGGCGTAGCTGCCACGGCTTCCTCCGGTCGGTTAAACACGTCGGCAGGGACATGGGTGTCAGGGAGGTGGTGCGAAAGCGGTGCGAGTCGAGCCTGTGTTCAGTTGTGGTGGTGCACGGTGTTGCGGTGGAAGGGGGGTGCGGTGGAACGGGGGGTGCGGTGGAACGGGGGGTGCGGTGGAACGGGGGTGCGGTGGTACGGAGGCGTGCCGGGGGTTGCGGGGGTTCTGTCCTGCCCCTGACAGGTACGGAAACGATTCGCCCGAGTCGTTCCCAGGTAGGGCTGTGCTGTGGCGCGGGCGCGGAGGCGGGTGGTTCCAGCGCGGTACGTCGTCACGGGTCACCGTGCCCGGGAGCGCCTTCGGAATGGTCCTCGGGCGCTTCCCGGGAACGGCTGCCGCGGACCCCGCTCGGGTCCGCGGCCCCCGGCCGGGGGCCGTCCCCCCCTGCCGGACTCTGGGGGTACCCGCCGGCGGTGGCCGGAGGGGGTACCGACATCGGTGGCCGGGTGGATCAGGCCTGGGCGCAGATGCGCGCCAGGCGCTGGGCCTCTTCCCGCGTGGACACGGCGATCGCGTCCTCGTCGGCGAAGAGGAGTCGGTTGTCCTCGACGATCTGCTCGCCGTTGACCAGCGAGAGGGTCACCGGGGCGGCCGCGCCGAACACGAGCGCGATGACCGGGTCGGCGATGGAGGAGTGGGCCAGCGTGCTCAGGTTCCACATCACCAGGTCGGCGAGCTTGCCGGCCTCCAGCGAACCGATGCTGTCGGCGCGGCCGAGGACCTGCGCGCCCCCGTACGTACCCAGGCGCAGGGCCTGGCGGGCGTTCAGGGCCCGCTCGCGGTGCACCGGGTTCAGGCGGTTGATGAGCAGCGCGTTGCGCAGCTCGGTGTGGAGCTCGCCCGACTCGTTGGAGGCGGTGCCGTCCACGCCGAGGCCGACGGGGACCCCGGCGGCGAGCATGTCCGGGACGCGGGCGATGCCGGCGGCCAGGCGGGCGTTGGAGGACGGGCAGTGCGCGACACCGGTCTTCGTGCGGGCGAACGCGGCGATGTCGGAGTCGTTCATGTGGACGCTGTGCGCCATCCACACGTCCTCGCCGAGCCAGCCGGTCGACTCGAAGTAGTCGGTCGGGCCCATGCCGAACAGTTCCTTGCAGAACTGCTCCTCCTCGACGGTCTCACTGCCGTGGGTGTGCATGCGCACGCCCAGGCGGCGGGCCAGCTCGGCGCCCTGCTTGAGGAGTTCGGTGGAGACCGAGAAGGGGGAGCACGGCGCCACGGCGACCTGGGTCATCGCGTCGAAGGAGTGGTCGTGGTGCTTCTTGACGGTCGCCTCGGTGTCGGCGAGCGCGCCTTCGAGGGTCTCTACGGCGTGGTCCGGGGGCAGGCCGCCGTCCTTCACGCTGCGGTCCATGGAGCCGCGGGCGAGGGTGAAGCGGACGCCCATCTCGGAGGCGGCGCGGATGATCGCGCCGGAGAGGTCGCCGGAGCCCTTGGGGAAGACGTAGTGGTGGTCCATGGCGGTGGTGACGCCGCCCTTGGCCATCATCGCCAGGGAGCCCTGGGCGGCCGTGTAGGCCATCTGCTCGTCGATGCGCGCCCAGGTCGGGTACAGCGCGACGAGCCAGTCGAAGAGGTTGTGGTCGGTGGCCAGACCACGCGTGATCCACTGGTAGAAGTGGTGGTGCGTGTTGACCAGACCGGGGGTCACGAGGTGCCCGCTGCCATCGATCCGGCGAACGACGTCGTCGAGGTTCTCGGGGGCCTTGCCCGCGCCGATGGACTCGATCCTGTTGCCGGCGACGACGATGTGACCCGAGGCGTACTCGGTGTCGTGGGCGTCGACGGTCGCGATCGCACAGTTCTCGATGACGATGCGCTCGACGGCGCTGCCAGGGGCTGCCGATGCTGCCATGGGACTTCCTCGTGCTTTCAGTGGCGGTGCGGGCACGGCAAGGCCCTGGGGGTTGAGTGCCGGAGCCGGGGGCCTTGACAGCTGACAGTACTGCCGCCCCCCTGGGGGCGTCCGGGTGCCGATTCGGGAAGTTGTGGAGTTTTCGCGCCGTCCCGGGGCCACTGCGGAGCCCCGGGACGCGCGTCCCGCATCAGAGGTTGGTCATGTCCACAGGAATACGGGCGTCGACGCCGTCGCGGAGGACCGTCGCCTCGATCAGACCGTACGGCCGGTCCGCGGCGAAGTAGACCTCATTGTCGTTCTTGAGGCCGAAGGGCTCCAGGTCGACGAGGAAGTGGTGCTTGTTCGGGAGCGAGAAGCGGACCTCGTCGATCTCCGAACGGTGGTTGATGATGCGCGAACCCATCTGGTACAGGGTCTGCTGGAGCGACAGGGAGTAGGTCTCCGCGAAGGCCTCGAGCATGTGCTTGCGGGTCTCGGCGTAGGACTTCTCCCAGTTCGGCATCCGCTGCTCGTCGTCCGACCAGTTGAAGCGCCAGCGGGCCGACACCTGGGTGGCCAGGATGCGGTCGTAGGCCTCCTTCAAGGTCGTGTACTTGTCCTTCACGTAACCCCAGAACTCCGAGTTCGTGGAGTTCATGACGACGAGGTCCTTGAGGCCGGAGATGACCTCCCAGTTCGTGCCGTCGTAGGTGACCTGGGTGACCCGGGTCTCCTGGCCCTTGCGCACGAAGGAGTGCTTCACCTCGTCCGACCCGATGAACTTCGAGTTGGCCTCGGAGGTGGGGATCCGGTCCCAGGCGTACTCCTCGATCCGGATGCGCGCACGCTGGATCGGCTCCTGGCTGTTGACGAACCAGCGCGCCAGGTGGATGCCGAACTGCTCGGCGGACTCGATGCCGTGCTCCTTGGCGAACGCGTACACCGTGTTCTTGGTGGTGTCCGTCGGGAGGCAGTTGGCGTTCGAGCCGGAGTAGTGGACGTCGTCCATGTCGCCGGAGAGGGCGACCGAGACGTTCAGGTCCTTGATGTGGTGGGTGTCGCCGTCCCGCGTGATCTTGACTACGCGGTTCTCTGCTTTGCCGTACTGGTTCTGGCCGAGAATCGTGGGCATGTCTGCTAGCTCCCTCGGTAAACGGAGTAGCCGAACGGGTTGAGCAGCAGCGGTACGTGGTAATGCTCGCCCGGGTTCACCGCGAAGGTGATGGTGACCTCGGGGAAGAACGCACCGCTGTCCCTTACGCGGGGGGCGTCCTGCTGCGCCTCGGCTTGCTTGTTGGAACGGTCTTTTTCAGCGAAGTACGTCTCGGTCTCGAAGTCGAGACGCACGTGGGTGGTGCCCTCCGGCAGGGCCGGGAGGTCCTTGCAGCGGCCGTCCGCGTCGGTGGCGGAGCCGCCCAGGGCCGCCCACTCCCCGTCCAGGCCCGCACGGGCCGACAGGGAGATGGCGACGCCCTCGGCGGGGCGGCCGATGCTGGTGTCCAGGATGTGCGTGGACACCGAAGCAGTCGTGTCAGTGCTCATGCGCTCTCTTCCTCCACGAGCCGGGTCAGACGGATCCGGTTGATCTTCACGAGCTCGCCGCGGGCGATCTCCCGCTCCTGCTCCGGCGAGTTCCCGATCCGTACCTTGACCGCGTCCCGCATGAACTCACCGGTGGCACCGGTGGCGCAGATGAGGAAGACGTGCCCGAACTTCTCCTGGTACGCCAGGTTCAGTTCGAGGAGCTCGTTGCGGAGCTCCTCCGAGGCGCCGGCCATGCCGCGCTGCTCGCGGGCGGAGGTCGGGTCTCCCGGCTTCGGGCGGCCGATCGGCGCGTGTCCCGCCATCGCCTCGGCCAGGTCCTCGGCGGTGAGCTCCGCCATGGCGGACTCGTTGGCCGAGAAGAGAGCCTCGACGGTGGGGAAGGGGCGCTGGGCGAGCAGCTTGCTCCCCCATGCCGAACTGGCACACACCTCGTGCAGCACGGCCGTGGCCGCGCTGTCGTCCAAGGCGTTGAACCGGGTGAGACCCGGGGTCGGACTCGAAGTCACGGTAGGCCTCCGTGGCCTGTTGTTGCTTTTGACGGGCTGCGCATAGCTAACGCCCTCCACAACACGCCGTCAACACTTTGTTGAAACTTCCCCTACACAAAAGCCGCCGCCCGGGTGAATCGGGGCGGCGGCTCGTCACTGCGGGTCAGCGTGCGTTCACTGTTGGCTGCCCTGCTTCCCCGCCCCCTCGGCGGGGGCGGAACCCTCGGCGGGGGCGGAACCCTCGGCGGAGGGGGAACCCTTGGCCGGGGCGGAACCCTTGGCGGGGCTGGAGTCCCTGTTCAGGTAGTTGTAGACGGTGAAGCGGCTCACACCCAGGGCGCTCGCGACCGTCTCGACACCGTGCCGCACGGAGAAGGCACCGCGCGCCTCCAGTATGCGCACCACGTCCTGCTTGGACTTCCGGTCGAGCTGCGCCAACGGTACGCCGTGCCGGCGCTCCAGCGCGGCCAGGATGTGGTCCAGCGAGTCGGAGAGCTGGGGCAGGCGCACGGCGAGCAGCTCCCGGCCCTCCCAGCTGAGCACGACGTCGTCGGGCTGCGCCTGGGCCGGGTCCATCAGCTCGCCGCCCATCGCGTCCACCAGCGGTTTGACCGCGGCGACGAACGGGTGGTCACGGGGCTCGGTCATGGGGTGGTGTCCTCCGCGATCACGTTGACCTGGAGCGACACGCGCGTGGCCCCGGCCTCCAGCGCATTGCGCAGCAGCGCGGCCACGGCCGTCAGCACCTCGTCCGACCCGCCTTCGGCGGTGTTGCCGAACGGGCCGACGTCCACCGCGTCGAGCCGGGCCTTCTGGATGACCTCGCGCGCGGCCACGGCGTGGTCGGGGGCCTCTTCGAGATCGAAGGGCTCGGTCGTGAACTCCACTCTCAATCGCACGCGGGCCAAGCTACCCCGCAGCTGGGACTTTTCGGCAGTGCGCACTTGACAGCCACGCGAACCTCGATGCAGTCTTCCATCAAGCAGAAACTAACTTCCGCAATACGGAAGGAGCGCACACCCCTCATGGGATACACGGACCAGCGCTTCGATGTGAACCTTTCGATCCTCTTCACGGAACTCCCGCTCCTGGAGCGTCCCGCGGCTGCCGCCGCGGCCGGCTTCACGGCGGTCGAGCTGTGGTGGCCCTGGATCGAGACCCCCACTCCCGCCCAGGCGGAGCTCGACGCCCTCAAGAAGGCTCTTGAGGACGCGGGCACCCAGCTGGTGGGCCTGAACTTCTACGCCGGCCAGTTGCCGGGCCCGGACCGCGGCGCGGTCTCGGTCCCCGGCGAGGAGTCGGACCGCTTCAACGCCAACATCAACGTGGCCGCCGACTTCGCGGCCTCGGTCGGCTGCAAGGCGCTGAACGCCCTCTACGGCAATCGGGTCGAGGGCGTGGACCCCGCGGTCCAGGACGAGCTCGCGCTCAAGAACCTGGTCACGGCCGCCAAGGCCGCGGACCGGGTGGGCGCCGTCCTCCTGATCGAGACCCTCAACAAGCCCGAGTCACCGCTCTACCCGCTGGTGAGCGCCCCGGCCGCCATCGAGGTAGTGGACAAGGTGAACGAGGCCACCGGCCTCGGCAACGCCAAGTTCCTGCTCGACCTGTACCACCTGGCGATGAACGACGAGGACCTCGGCGAGGTCATCGAAAAGTACGCCGCCAAGACCGGGCACGTCCAGATCGCCGACAAGCCGGGCCGCGGGGCTCCGGGGACCGGCGAGCTGCCCCTCGAAGAGCTGCTCGACCAGCTCAAGAAGGCCGGGTACGAGGGCTACGTAGGCCTGGAGTACAAGGCGGCGGACGCCGCCGCGTCCTTCGCGTGGCTGCCGGCCGAGGCCCGCGCCGCCAAGTAGGCGGACGAAGTCCGGGCGATCAGCCAGGCACCTCCCGCACTTTTCGTACGAAGCATTGAAGAGAAGGACCCCCCATCATGAGCACCTCCACCGCGCTTCCGTCGATCGCCTGGATCGGACTCGGCATCATGGGCTCCCCCATGTCCGAGAACCTCATCAAGGCCGGCTACCAGGTCACCGGCTTCACGCTGGAGCAGGACAAGCTGGAGCGCCTGGCCGCCGCCGGCGGCACCGCGGCCGGCTCGATCGCCGAGGCCGTCAAGGACGCCGACGTGATCATCACGATGGTGCCCGCCTCCCCGCAGGTCGAGGCCATCAACTACGGCCCCGAGGGCATCCTCGCCAACGCCAAGTCCGGTGCGCTGATCATCGACATGTCGTCGATCACCCCGCAGACCTCGGTCGACCTCGCGAAGAACGCCGCCGAGAAGGGCATCCGCGTCATCGACGCCCCGGTGTCCGGCGGCGAGGCCGGCGCCATCGAGGCCGTCCTGTCGATCATGGTGGGTGGCGAGCAGGCCGACTTCGACGCGGCCCTGCCGATCCTGGAGGCGCTCGGCAAGACCATCGTCCTGTGCGGGCCGCACGGTTCCGGCCAGACGGTGAAGGCCGCCAACCAGCTCATCGTCGCGGTGAACATCCAGGCGTGCGCCGAGGCCGTCGTCTTCCTCGAGAAGTCGGGCGTGAACCTCCAGGCCGCCCTGGACGTCCTCAACGGCGGTCTGGCCGGCTCCACGGTCCTGACCCGCAAGAAGGACAACTTCCTCAACCGCGACTTCAAGCCCGGTTTCCGGATCGACCTGCACCACAAGGACATGGGCATCGTCACCGACGCCGCCCGCAACGTCGGTGCGGCCCTCCCGGTCGGCGCGGTCGTCGCCCAGCTGGTCGCCTCGCTGCGCGCCCAGGGCGACGGCGGGCTCGACCACTCGGCCCTACTCCGCGCGGTCGAGCGCCTCTCCGGCGCCCAGGTCTGATCCCGGACCTGGCCCCTCCCCTCGGGGAGTCCTGAGTTTCGGACGGTGCCGGTGCTGACACCTGTCCTGTCGCGCCCAGGCGCCGGCACCGTCCGGATCACCTCCACACTCTTTCTTTCAACAAACTGTTGACGTCGTGTTCACGCCGAAATTAGGCTGTTCCGCATGACGGAAGACGCCTTCCGTCTCAGCAGTTACCCGTACGGAAGGTCACCATGTCGAAGCGCACGCTGACGACCGAGTCCGGCGCCCCGGTCGCCGACAACCAGAACTCCGCCACCGCCGGCGTCGGTGGCCCGCTCCTGATCCAGGACCAGCAGCTCCTCGAGAAGCTCGCCCGCTTCAACCGTGAGCGCATCCCGGAGCGCGTGGTGCACGCCCGCGGATCGGCCGCGTACGGCTACTTCGAGGTGACCGACGACGTCACCGCGTACACCAGCGCCGCCTTCCTGAACACGGTAGGCAAGAAGACCGAGACCTTCCTGCGGTTCTCCACCGTCGCCGACTCCCTCGGTGGCGCGGACGCCGTCCGCGACCCGCGTGGCTTCGCGCTCAAGTTCTACACCGAAGAGGGCAACTACGACCTCGTCGGCAACAACACCCCGGTGTTCTTCATCAAGGACCCGATCAAGTTCCCCGACTTCATCCACTCCCAGAAGCGCGACCCCTTCACGGGCAAGCAGGAGCCGGACAACGTCTGGGACTTCTGGGCGCACGCCCCCGAGGCGACGCACCAGATCACCTGGCTGATGGGTGACCGCGGCATCCCCGCCTCGTACCGTCACATGAACGGCTACGGCTCCCACACCTACCAGTGGACGAACGAGAACGGCGAGGCCTTCTTCGTCAAGTACCACTTCAAGACGAACCAGGGCATCCGCTGCCTGTCGTCCGAGCAGGCGGCCGAGCTCGTCGGCAAGGACGCCAACTCGCACCAGACGGACCTGCTCCAGGCCATCGAGCGCGGTGTGAACCCGAGCTGGACCCTCTACGTCCAGATCATGCCCGCCGCCGAGGCCGCGGACTACCGCTTCAACCCCTTCGACCTCACCAAGGTGTGGCCGCACGCCGACTACCCGCTCCAGCGGGTGGGCCGTCTGGTCCTCGACCGCAACCCGGACAACGTCTTCGCCGAGGTCGAGCAGTCCGCGTTCTCCCCGAACAACTTCGTTCCGGGCATCACCGCCTCGCCGGACAAGATGCTCCAGGGCCGCCTGTTCGCGTACGCCGACGCCCAGCGCTACCGCCTCGGCGTGAACCACACCGTGCTGCCGGTCAACGCCCCGAAGGCGACGAAGGCCGACAACTACGGCCGCGACGGCGTCATGGCGCTGCGCAACGGCTCGCGCCACGACAAGAACTACGAGCCCAACTCGTACCAGGGTCCGGCCGAGACCGGTCTCGCGCTCGGCGCCCCGAAGGCCGTCTCCGGCTACACGGGCACCCACGAGGCCCCGGCCCACACGAAGGACGACAACTTCTTCCAGGCCGGCGAGCTCTACCGGCTGATGTCGGAGGCCGAGAAGCAGCGTCTGGTGGCGAACATCGCCGGCGGCCTGTCGCAGGTCACCCTCGAAGACGTCATCGAGAAGAACCTGGCTCACTTCCACGCCGCGGACGCCGACTACGGCCGCCGCGTCGAGGAGGCCGTCCGCGCCCTGCGCGACGCCTGAGCCCCCAACTGTACCGGGGGCCTGACGGGAGGTCAGGCCCCGGGTGCTGAGCCCGAACCGCGTACCCGGATGAGGGGTGGTGCGCGGTGAGGGCGGACAGCGCCGGCCCCTGTGGCCGGCGCCGCGTGAGGACCGTGGCGAGCGTGCGAGCCAGTGCGGTGGTAATGGGTTCCGAGGCCCGTCTCTTGACCTGAGGGAGACGATGCCGGAGTTCTCGTCGCCCGCCCGCCACGGTCCCGGCAACTCGTGTACGGGGGCTGCGCACAGAGCCCCCCGTACACGAGCCCCGACCCCGCCCGGCGGCGCGAACGTCCTGTCGCGCCAGCCTCGCACCGTCGGGCGGTCACACCCAAAGCGCCGAGTCACGGACGGTCCCGTGACTCGGCGCTTTGTCATGCGCGGGTGACTTGCCCCTGCACGGGCGTACCGCTCACGCGCGGGCGTAGCGGGGAAGACGGACGGAGGCGGCCAGGGCGGCCAGGGCGGCCAGGAGGAGGGTCAGGGTCACGAGCGCCGTGGCGGACAGGGCGGTGGACGAGGAGCCGCCGTGGTTGGTGAAGGCCGTCCACACGGTGACCAGCAGCGCCACCCCCACCCCCGCCGGCCGGCTGCTGCACCGCGCCCAGGACCCCGGAGGCCGGGCCCACCTCGGGTTCGGACACCCCGGCCAGGGTGATGTCGAACAGCGGCGGGACCACCCGTCCCATGCCGAGGCGGGTGACCAGCGTGCCGGGCAACAGCCTCCGGCCATCCACCGCGCCGTCGGCGCAGGCGGCGAGCACCAGGAGCCCGAGGGCGGTCACGGTGATCCCGAGGGCCATGGGGGCGATGGCGTACCCCGCCCCTGCGGCGAGAGGCCGAGCGGGCCCTGGAGGAACAGGGAGAGCACCAGCATGAGGCCGGTGAACGAGGCGAAGAAGACGAGGGCGACCACGATCCCGCAGGTGTAGCCCCGGTTGGCCAGCAGGCCGGGCGCCATGAGCGGCGAGGGGCGCCGCCGCTGTATCCGTGCGAAGACCAGGAACCCGAGGGGTCCCGCGGCCGGCAGGAGGAGGGACCACAGCGGCCGGCCCAAATCGGGCCCCTGGACGAGCGGGAACACCACGGCAGCGGAGGCGGCGCCGGCCGGCAGCATGCTCGGGACGTCGAGCCGCAGCCCGGCGTCGGACTTGCCACGCGGGACCCGGCGCACGG
Organism: Streptomyces sp. NPDC051578; assembly: GCF_044454045.1. Lineage (NCBI taxonomy): Bacteria > Bacillati > Actinomycetota > Actinomycetes > Kitasatosporales > Streptomycetaceae > Streptomyces > Streptomyces sp. NPDC051578. The sequence goes on along the minus strand of NZ_JBITDH010000010.1, from coordinate 70,971 downwards.
CACCGGCCGACGCGAGGAGGCCGAGCGGCAGGTTGACCAGGAACACCAGGCGCCAGCCCGACCCGAACAGGTCCGCTCCGGCGAGCAACCCGCCCACCACGGGTCCGGCGACCGCGCACAGCCCCATGACCGGCCCGAAGAGACCGAAGGCCTCGGGCAGTTCCGCCTCGGGGAAGGTTTCCCTGATGATGCCGAAGCCCTGCGGCAGCAGCAGGGCCCCGAAGGCGCCCTGGAGGGCCTGGGCGGTGACCAGCGTGCCGGGGTCGGGTGCGAGGCGCACAGGCTGAGGCCGCTGTGATCCGGCGGCGCCGTTTCCGCATCCGCGCCGCTGGGCGGTCCTCTGCGTCATCGTCTTCGCGGAGGTGATGGACCTCCTCGACGCCACCGTCACCGGCGTCGCCGCCCCTGCCATCGTCTCCGATCTCGGCGGCGGGGCCGTGACCCAGTGGCTGCAAGCCGGCGCCACGCCTGGGCGCGCTGCGTCGCGAAGGCCTGGACGCGGTGACCGTGCGCAAGGTGGCGGCCGAACTCGGCACCGGTCCCGCGTCCTTATACGTGCACGTCTCCCGGCGCGAGGAACTGCTGCGGCTCATGCACGACGCGGTGATCGCGACCGTGCCGCTGCCCGGGCTCCCCGGGGCCCCCCGGGGACTGGCGTGCCCGGCCGACCACCCTCGCGACCGACGTGGTGCACGGGCCGCCTGGGGCTGCGACCTGATCGCCCTGAACATCGGCGCGGTCACCTACGAGGTCTCCGTCGCCGCTCCCCGGCGGGCGGCGGCCCAGACGCCTTGCAGGAGGCGATGGAACACCGGCACGCCCGCGTCTCCATCGAGGAGCGGCTGCCGGTCTCGACCCGGCCCGCTACCCGCATCTCGCTTTGAGGGCGGCCGAGTTGGCCGCTGGTCCGGCCGCGGCGCGGCTCGCCCTCGGCGTGGAGGTGCTGATCGGAGGCCTCGCACCCGGCCGAGGCGGGACGGCGGACTGAACCGGGAGCGCTGGGGGGCTGCGAACGTGAGCCGGGCCGGGAACGCGAACGGCCCCCGGAAACCGGTGGTTTCCAGGGGCCGTTCGTCCGTGCGTGCCAGCGCCAGGCGCCGCGGGATCAGACCGTGATCGGGCGGATCGCCGTCGGGGCGTGACCCGGCTCGGTCGCCAGTTCCTCGAACTCGGTGACGTCGCTCATGTCGACCGTCTTGCTCATCGAGATGTTGGTGACGCGCTCCAGGATCGCCTCGACGACGACCGGGACGCTGTACTCGGCGGCCAGCTTCTTGGCCTCCTCGAAGGCGGCGCCCAGCTCGTTCGGGTCGGTGACGCGGATCGCCTTGCAGCCGAGGCCCTCGACGACCTTGACGTGGTCGACGCCGTAGACACCCAGCTCGGGCGCGTTGATGTTCTCGAACTCCAGGTTGACCTCGAAGTTGATGCCGAGGCCGCCCTGCGCCTGGCGGATCAGGCCGAGGTAGGCGTTGTTCACCAGGACGTGGACGTACGGGATCTTGTGCTGCGCACCGACGGCCAGCTCCTCCAGCATGAACTGGAAGTCGTAGTCGCCGGAGAGCGCGACGACCGGGTTCTCCGGGTCGGCGGAGGCGACGCCCAGCGCGGCCGGGATGGTCCAGCCGAGGGGGCCGGCCTGGCCGCAGTTGATCCAGTGGCGCGGCTTGAAGACGTGCAGCATCTGCGCACCGGCGATCTGGGACAGACCGATGGTGGTGACGTAGCGGGTCTCCGGGCCGAACGCCTTGTTCATCTCCTCGTAGACGCGCTGCGGCTTCATCGGGATGTCGTCGAAGTGCGTGCGGCGCTGGAGGGTGCCCTTACGCTCCAGGTGGGAGGCGACCCAGGCGCTGTAGTCGGGCAGCTTGCCCTCGGCCTTGAGCTCCTTGGCGACCTCGATGAAGAGCTCCAGCGCGGCCTTGGCGTCGGAGGCGATGCCGAAGTCCGGGGCGAAGATCTTGCCGATCTGGGTGGGCTCGATGTCGACGTGGACGAACTTGCGGTCACCGAGGTAGGCGTCCAGGTTGTAACCGGTGTGACGGTTGGCCCAGCGGTTGCCGATGCCGAGGACGAAGTCCGACTCCAGGAACGTCGCGTTGCCGTAGCGGTGCGAGGTCTGGACACCGACCATGCCGGCGCTCAGCTCGTGGTCGTCGGGGATGACGCCCCAGCCCATCAGGGTGGAGATGACCGGGACGTTGGTCAGCTCGGCGAACTCGACCAGCAGGTCGGCGGCGTCGGCGTTGATGATGCCGCCACCGGCGACGATCAGCGGGCGCTCGGACTCCAGCAGGAAGCGGACGGCCTTCTCCGCCTGGGCACGGGTGGCGCGCGGCTTGTAGACCGGCAGCGGCTCGTACGTCTCGGGGTCGAACTCGATCTCGGTCAGCTGGACGTCGATCGGCAGGTCGATCAGGACCGGGCCGGGACGGCCGGAGCGCATCAGGTGGAAGGCCTCCTGGAACACGCCCGGGACCTGTGCGGCCTCCAGGACGGTCGTGGCCTTCTTGGTGACCGGCTTGGCGATCGAGGCGATGTCGACGGCCTGGAAGTCTTCCTTGTGGAGCTTGGAGACCGGGGCCTGGCCGGTGATGCACAGGATCGGGATCGAGTCCGCGATCGCCGAGTACAGGCCGGTGATCATGTCGGTGCCGGCCGGTCCGGAGGTGCCGATGCACACGCCGATGTTGCCGGGCGCGGTGCGGGTGTAGCCCTCCGCCATGTGCGAGGCGCCCTCGACGTGTCGGGCGAGGGTGTGCTTGATGCCACCGACGTTCTTGAGCTCCCGGTAGAACGGGTTGATCGCAGCGCCGGGGACGCCGAACGCGTGCGCGACACCCTCGCGCTTGAGGATCTCCACTGCAGCGGCGGCGGCTGTCATACGAGGCATCGAGGTCTCCTGCGGTGTGGCGGTCAGGCAATTTCCGTCATACGGAAGTTTTGTTCTGCTATACGGAACAAGCTAAGCGGCGAGTTCTGCGCACGTCAAGGCGGTTCAGCACCCCGGAAACCACCAAATGCCGCTTCTCGGTCGGTCGGTCACACAAAAACCCCCACCCGTGGCGGGAAATCGGGGCGACGGCGCCCGGGGCCGTCGCCCGTCGTGGACCATGGACGTACGCACAGCGACGGAGGGGGTACGTGTCCCATGGCGGAAGCGGTACCGGTGCGGTGTCCGGCGTGCCAGCGCGAGAACGGCTACGCGGCGCCGGTCTACCCGTGCGCCTGCGGGAGCCCGATCACCCCGCCGCTGGACCTCGCGGCGCCACCGATGCCGCTGACGCACCGCACGTGGACGGACAGCTGGGTGACCGTGCGGTGCACGGCCTGCGGGCGGGAGAGCGAGTGGCCGCACCCGGAGGTGGGGTGCGCCTCGTGCGGGACGGTGGTCCTGATCCCCGTGCACGCGCCGGAGCCGCCCCGGGGGGCCGCCGGTCCGCGGGGCGCCGCCGGCGCGGGTGAGGACGTACGGCCGGGCGGTGGCGGGACCCGCGGACCGGGCCCCGGCCCGGCGGCGCCGGGGCAGCCGGGTCTGGGGCACGGGCCGGGGCAAGGGGGTCTGGGGCACGGGCCGGAGCCGGCGGGTCCAGGGCACGGGCCGGGGCCTGGGCCCGGGACCCCGGTGTCGCGTCCGCCCTTCCGGCCCGTGACCATCCGTACGGCCCGCGACGCGGTGGCGACGGCCGCGCTGTACCTGCGCTGGCTCGGCTTCCAGGACGTACGGCAGCCCGACGGGCCGCCGATACCGTCGGCGGCGGTGGACCTGCGGGCCCCCGGGGTGGTCGCCCAGGTGGACCCGAGCACGGCGCCGGCCGGGCTGCGGGCGGTGGAGTGCGTATGGCTGAACGGGCTGACCGCCTCGGCGACCAGCGTCTACTTCTCCCTCGCCGGGTACACCTCGGACGCCCGGGCGCGCGCCGACTACCTGGGGATACCGCTGTTCGTCATGGACCTCACGGGCATGCCGCAGCCCGTCAACGACCCGGCGGACGCACTCGTCGGTACGGGGCCATAGGCTCGGGGGCATTGCGTAGTCGCGTCCGCTGAGGAGAACGAGCCCGATGAGCCTGTACGACATCCCGCTGACCACCCTGTCCGACGAGCCCACCAGCCTGGCCGCGTACAAGGGCAAGGCGATCCTGCTGGTGAACACCGCCTCGCAGTGCGGCCTCACCCCGCAGTACTCGGGGCTGGCCCGGCTGCAGTTCGCGTACGAGGAGAAGGGCTTCACGGTCATCGGCGTGCCGTGCAACCAGTTCGGCGGCCAGGAGCCGGGCTCGGCCGACGACATCCAGACGTTCTGCGCGGCGGGCTTCGGCGTGACCTTCCCGATGCTGGAGAAGTCCGAGGTCAACGGCGAGAACCGGCACCCGCTGTACCAGGAGCTGGTGAAGACCCCGGACGCGGACGGGGAGGCGGGGGACATCCAGTGGAACTTCGAGAAGTTCCTGATCTCCCCCGCCGGTGAGGTCGTGGCGCGCTTCCGCCCGCGCACCGAGCCCGAGGCCCCCGAGGTGATCGCGGCGATCGAGGCGCAGCTGCCGGCCTGATCACCTCGGCGGCCCCGGCGTCGGTCTCCGCCTCGGCCCGGGCCGGACCTGGGCCGGGCCTGGGGCGGGGGGGCAGGCGGGGCGGGGCGGGGGCGGCCTCAGCGGAGGTCGGCCTCGTCGTACTCCGCCGTCGAGCCGGCCTCGGTGAGCTCCCGCAGCTCCACCCGGCGGATTTTGCCGGACACGGTCTTCGGGAGCGGTCCGAACTCGATGCGACGGATCCGCTTGTACGGGGACAGCACCGCCCGGGAGTGCTCGAACAACAACCGGGCGGTCTCCTCCCCGGGCTCCCAGCCGGCGGCGAGGGTGACGTACGCCTTGGGGACGGCGAGCCGCAGCGCGTCCGGGGCCGGGACGACGGCCGCCTCGGCGACGGCCTCGTGCTCCAGCAGGGCGCTCTCCAGCTCGAACGGGCTGATCTTGTAGTCGGAGGCCTTGAAGACGTCGTCGGACCGGCCCACGTAGGTGAGGTGGCCGCCGGCGTCCCGCGAGGCGATGTCGCCGGTGCGGTAGAGGCCGCCCGCCATCGCCTCGGCCGTCCGCTCGGGGTCGTCGCGGTAGCCCGTCATCACCCCGGCGGGCCGGGTGCGCAGGTCCACGCAGACCTCGCCCTCGTCGGGGGACTCCTTGCCGGTGACGGGGTCCAGGAGCACGATCTCGTAGCCGGGCGCCGGGCGCCCCATCGAGCCGGGCTTGACCGGGGCGCCCGGGAAGTTGCCGATCTGCAGGGTGGTCTCGGTCTGGCCGAAGCCGTCGCGGACGGTCACGCCCCAGGCCTCGCGGACCTGCTCGATGACCTCCGGGTTGAGCGGCTCACCCGCGGCGACGGCCTCGCGCGGCGGGTTGCGGAGCAGGCGGAGGTCGGACTGGATCAGCATCCGCCAGACGGTCGGCGGGGCACAGAAGGTGGTGACGCCGCCCCGGTCCATCTCGGCCATCAGCCGCTCGGCGTCGAAGCGGGTGTAGTTGTACACGAACACGGTCGCGCCCGCGTTCCAGGGCGTGAAGAGGTTGGACCAGGCGTGCTTGGCCCAGCCGGGCGAGGCGATGTTGAGGTGGACGTCGCCGGGGCGCAGCCCGACCCAGTACATGGTGGACAGGTGCCCGATCGGGTACGACGCGTGCGTGTGCTCCACCAGCTTGGGGCGGGCGGTGGTGCCGGAGGTGAAGTAGAGCATCAGGGGGTCGTCGGCCAGGGTCTCGCCGTCGGGCGTGAATCGGCTCTCCGCCCGGTACATGTCCTCCAGGCGGCGCCACCCGGCGGGCACCTCGGCTCCGGCGGCGATGCGGGTGTAGGTGCCGGGCACCTCGTCGAACTTTCCGGTGTCCTCGGCGCGCACGATGACGTGGCGCACCTGCCCGCGCTCGACGCGGTCGCGCAGGTCGGCCGCGCCGAGCAGCGGGGTGGCGGGGATGACGACCGCGCGCAGTTTCATCGCGGCGAGCATCACCTCCCACAGCTCGCGCTGGTTGCCGAGCATCAGCAGGATCCGGTCGCCGGCGCCGACGCCCTGGTCGCGCAGCCAGTTCGCGGCCGAGTCCGAGCGCACGGCGAGCTCCCCGAAGGACACCCCCCGGCTCGTGCCGTCCTCCTCGACGAGGCGCAGGGCGTCGGCGCCGTTCCCGGTGGCGATGTGATCGAACCAGTCCAGGGCCCAGTTGAAGCGCTCGGGGCGGGGCCAGGTGAAGCCGGCCCGGGCGGCTTCGTAGTCCCCGCGGCGTTCGAGCAGGAAGTCGCGGGCGGCCAGGAACTGTGCGGTGGCGCTGTTCTCCGTCATGTGAGGAATCGTGCCGCGTGGCGCTGTGGATCACTAGGTCCTGTCCGGGCGTTCTTCTCGGGCACGGGGCGGGGACCGGGGCGGGCACGGGGCGGGCAATGGGCGGCCAATGGGCGGGCAGGGGGGCGGGAGCGCGGCATCAGCCCCGGACCGTCAGCCCCGAATCGACCCGAAGCGGATGCGGCCGGGACCGGGCCCGGGGGCGGATCCGGATCCGGATCCGGATCCGGATCCGGATCCGGGTCCGGGTCCGGGTCCGGGTCCGGGTCCGGCGGGGATCTGGTGCGTCGTCGGACTCGTTCCCATCTCCGTGAGGAGCCGCTCCCCCTCGGCGGCGATCTCCTCCTCGGCCGCCTTCGACACCGCCTCGAACAGCTCGACGGTGAGCACCCCCGCCTCCGCTTTCCAGAGCCCGGCGAGGAACCCGTCGAGGAGGAGGGTGCGGTAGGCCTGGTTGCCCGCCCAGCTGCGCCCCTTGAGCCGCGGGGGGACGACTCGGCTGCGGTCGGCGTGGGAGAGCAGGAGGTTGTCGAACTCGGGGAGGAAGCGGGGCGGGGCCGGCGTGTCGGGATCGGGGCGGGGCGCATCGGGGAGGTCGAACAGTTCGACGCCGTTCTCGTCCTGGAAGACGGCCAGGCGCGGCCGCAGCCGCTCGAAGACCTCCCGGAGCCGGGTCAGGCCCGCCCAGGTCTGCATGTCCTTCACGGAGGCGGGTCCGAAGGCGCCGAGGTAGCGCAGCACCACGTCGTCTAGGCCCTGTGGCTCCCCGGCAGGCCGTCGGAGCCAGTGCTCGGCGGTGGTGAGCCGGACCTGGCCGCTGCGGCCCCACACCCCTCGGGGCGTGACCTGTACGAGCGGGAGCCGGCAGCGGGCGGCTACGGCGAGGGCCTTCGCGTCCGCGTCCGGCCAGTGGGTGAGGAGTTCCTCCCGGATCTCCCCCATGGTGCGCGGCTCGGCTTCCACGAAGGCCCGCGCGGTCCGTGCCAGCCGGTCCAGGTCGACTCCGGTGAGCCCGGCGCGGAAGGTGGCGAGCTCCCGGTCGCGGGCGTCCTGGACGAGCGACCCGAGGGTGAGGGCGTCGTGCGCGGTGTGGGTGTGGAGGGTGGAGCGCATCGTGACCGTGCGGACCACCGCCCGGGACTCCATCAGCCCGGCGAGCTCCGCGGGGCGGAAGCCCGCGAGGCGGGCGTGCAACTGGAAGTAGGGCGGCTGGACGTTCTGCGCCTGGAGCCCGACGAGGTGCGTGACGGCGTCGGCCGCGGACATCGGGGTGCGGTGCAGCAGCACCTGGCGGGCGAGCGTGGCACGGTTCAGTGCACGGGCGCCGAGGACCGGGTGGGTGGTCGAGGAGGCCATGTCCGCACGCTAACGCGGCTCGCGGACACCCCCCGTCCGCGACTTCCACGACCACTACCCCCCTTTGCCCGTATATCTTGCTCTTCGCCCACAAAATTCGCTCATCCCGGGAGCTGACTGCGATGCCGGAGCGCCCAGACCGCCGCCCCCCGCCGCGCACGGGCCGCCCGCGGCCCTCCGCGCCGACTCCGTCGGACCACCGCAGCGTCGTCGACTCCGCGGTCTACCGCGAAGGCCGCCGCGTGGCCTCCCCCGCCACCCTCGCCGACACGTTCCGGCAGCTGCGCGAACAGCCCGACGGCATGGCCTGGATCGGCCTGCACCGCCCGACCGAGGCCGAACTCCACTCCCTGGCAGCTGAGTTCAACCTCCATCCGCTGTCCATCGAGGACGCCTTGGAGGCCCATCAGCGCCCCAAGCTGGAACGGTACGGCGACACGCTCTTCGTCGTCCTGCGCGCCGCCCGCTACCTGGACGCGCCGGAGGAGGTGGAATTCGGCGAGCTCCACGTCTTCGTCGGCCCGGACTTCCTCATCACGGTCCGCCACGGCGCGGCCCCCGACCTCTCCGCGGTCCGCCGCCGCATGGAGGCGGCCCCGGAACTGCTCTCCCTGGGCCCGGAGGCCGCCCTCTACGCCATCCTCGACGCGGTGGTCGACGGCTACGCCCCGGTCGTCGAGGGCGTCCAGAACGACATGGACGAGATCGAGACCGAGGTCTTCCGCGGCGACCCCGAGGTCTCGCGCCGCATCTACGAACTCTCCCGCGAGATGGTCGAGTTCCAACGCGCCACCCGCCCCCTGGTCGGCATGCTCCACGGCCTGATGGCCGGCTTCGCCAAGTACGGCACGGACGAGGAACTCCAGCGTTACCTCCGCGACGTCGCCGACCACGTCACCCACACCAGCGAACGCGTGGACGGCTTCCGCCAGGCCCTGACCGAAATCCTCACGGTCAACGCCACCCTGGTCTCCCAACAACAGAACGCGGAAATGCGCGCCCTGGCCGAAGCCGGCTTCGAACAGAACGAGGAGATCAAGAAGATCTCCTCCTGGGCCGCCATCCTCTTCGCCCCCACCCTGGTCGGCACGATCTACGGCATGAACTTCGAAACCATGCCCGAACTCAAATGGACCGCGGGCTACCCCTTCGCCATCTTCCTGATGGCGCTGGTCTGCGTGAGTCTGTACGTCATCTTCAAGAAGCGCGACTGGCTGTGAGCGTCCCTTGAAGTCCGTATAGCGCGCCGGGTGATGTACGTCGCTCGCTGACCGCCGATGCGATCGCCGTCGCCCACGGTCAGCCGCAGCACGGTCACACCGAGGGCGACGCCCGCTTGCTACTGCGTCCGGGTTTCGCGGGGTCAGCGGCACAAGGCGGTGTCCACGGCGCGTTCGAGGTTTCTGCGGGGGGCCTCGTCGGTGAGCTGCGCGCTGACCGCGATGTGGGCGGCGCGGCCGTCGTCGGTGGCGCCGCCGCGGGTCTCGTATCCCGGGAAGCTGCCGCCGTGGCCCCAGGAGAGACCGCCGCACGGCAGGGGCCTGCTGACGAGTCCGAGTCCGTAGCGGGCGCCGGGGCCGAAGGTCGCTTCGGCGGGGACCGTCGTGCGCATCTGGGCGAGTTGGGCAGCCGGGAGGAGGCGGCCGGCGAGGAGTGCGGTGAAGAAGCGGTTGAGGTCGGAGTCGGTGGAGATCAACTGGCCCGCCGCCCAGCCCCAGGAGGGGTCGATCTCTGTGATGTCGCGCAGCGGTCCGTCCGCCGCGTCGCGGAGGTAGCCGTGGGGGTGGGGCTCGCGGATGTTCGCGTCACCGGGGGCGGGGAAGTAGGTGTGGCGCAGGCCGATGCGCTTGATGATGCGCCGGTCCATCTCCTCTGCCAGGGGTCGGCCGGTGACCTTCTGGACGATCAGGCCGGCGAGCACGTAGTTGGTGTTGCTGTACTTCCAACTCTTCCCGGGGGCGAAGTCGGCCGGGTGCCGCAGGGCCGTGTCGAGCAGTTCGCGGGGGGCGTAGTACCGCACGTCGTCCCCGAGGTAGTTGGTGTAGTCGGGGAGGCCGCTGGTGTGCTGGAGGAGTTCGCGGACCGTGATGTGGTTTCCGTCGATCCCGTCTCCGCGGACGAGGCCGGGCAGGTAGGTGTCCACCATGGTGTCGAGGCCGATCTTCCCCTCGCCGACCAGCTGCAGGACCACCACCGCGGTGAACGCCTTCGTGTTGCTCCCGATCCGTACCTGGCCGTCCCTCGGCACCTTCGAGCCGGTGGTCAGGTCACCGACCCCCGCGGTGTACGTGCGGGTACGGCCGTCACGGCCCTGGACGCTCGCCAGCGCGGCGGGCACGCCCTCATCACGCACCAGCCCGTTCAAGGACCGCTGGACGGCATCCGCACTCGCGGCGGCGGAAACGGAGGGCGGAGCCAGGGCGCCCAGGGTCATGACGCCGACGGCCACCACGACCGCGGCCGACACCGCCCGTCGCCGCCCCCCGCCATGACGCCGCCGGGTCGAGGAAGAAGGGCCCTGCCAGGTTCGAGCTCCCATGAGTCAACTCCTGAGGAATCGTTCGGTGGAGCACGATCCTGGTTTCCAGAGCCCTTCGACCGCATCGCGGGAAGGCGGGAGAAAATGCTCCCCCGATCGGGGGAGGCCGCCGGTGGGCTGCCCGACGATACTGGCGATCATGATCAGGGGAATTCGGCCGCTGTTGCGCGGCTCCACGTATTCGGGTGTGCTGTTCGCCTATTGCGGCGCGCTGGCCGGCCTTCCGCTACTGCCTTTCGCCCTGGTGCCGGCGCTGTCGTGGCGATCCGCTCCCCAAAGCGTGCAGCTCGTCCTGGTCCTGCTCGTATGGGCGGTCCTGATCGGCGTGGTCGGACTGGCGCGCCCCGTCCGACGCGCGCTGGTCGTGTCCGCCCGCCGGCTGCTGCGCGTGCCGCTGCCGACTCCCGTGGACGGCCGCCGCACTTCTGGTTCCCCCGGCCTCGACCGCTGGCGGACCCCGCTCTGGCTGGTGCTGCACGTGGCCGTCGGGTGGGCGGGGGCGGTGGCGAGCGGGGTGCTGTTCGTCATGGGCCTCACCCTGCCGGGGAACTGGCTCGGAGGTGAGGCGCGGGCGAGTCTGTTCGGCACGTCGGTCCGGGTATCGGGCGGGTGGAGCAGCTGGGTGGTGGCGGCCGTGTGCCTGCTGCTGGCGGCGGCCGTCTGCGTACTGGTGACGAAGACCCTGCGGTGGTTGGCGCCGCGGCTGTTGGGGCCGTCGGCGGCCGAGCGGCTCGCACTGGCTGCCGAGCGGGAACTGCTGCTGGCCGAACGCAACCGGATCGCCCACGAGTTGCACGATTCGATCGGGCACACGCTGACGGCGGCCACCATCCAGGCAGCGGTGGCCGGCGAGGTGCTCTCCGCCGACCCGGCGGCGGCGCGGGCCGCCATGCGCAGCATCGAGGAGTCGACGCGGGCCGCGCTGGAGGACCTGGACTACGTGCTCGGAGTGCTGCGCGAGGAACAGTCGGGGACGGCGCCGACCCGGACCCTGGCCGACCTGCCCGAGCTGCTGGACCGCCTGCGGCACGCGGGGGCGGTGGTGGAGCCGGAGCTGTCGGGCGCTCTGGCGCAGGTGCAGGGGACGCTCTCCCGGGCGGCGTACCGGATACTCCAGGAGGGGCTGACGAACGCACTGCGCCACGGGGCGGACGGGCCGATAGGGGTCCGCGTGGCGGCCGGGCCGGAGGGACTGGACCTCACGGTGGTCAACCGGACCGGGGCACGGACGGGCCCGGGCCCGGGTACCTTCCCGACCTCCGGCCACGGTCTGCCCGGACTGGCCGAGCGCGTCAGGCTGCTGCACGGTGACTTCCAGGCCGGCCCGGACGGCGCGCAGCACTGGCGGCTGTCCTGCCGGCTGCCGGTACGGGCGTCGGCGTGAGCGGGTCCGACGCAGGCGAGTGCACGGCCCCGCCTGCCGTCACCGGCCCCTGTGTCTCCCTCCTGATCGTGGACGACGACGAGGTCACCCGCAGCGGCCTGCGCATGCTGCTCTCCTCACAGCCGGGGCTCACGGTGGTCGGCGAGGCCGCAGACGGCGTCGAGGCGGTCGAACGGGCGCGGACCCTGCGACCGGACGTGGTCCTCATGGACGTCCGCATGCCGCGTCTCAACGGGATCGAGGCCACCCGCCGACTCGTCGCCGAAGGGGAAGGAGCACCGAAGGTCGTGGTGATCACCACCTTCGAGAACGACGACTACGTCACGGCCGCTCTCAGCGCGGGCGCCAGCGGCTTCGTCCTCAAACGCCTCCCGGTCCGCCGGATCGCCGAGGCGGTCCGGGTCGTGGCGGCGGGAGAAGCGGTACTCTTCCCGGCCGCACTGGGCCGCATGGTCGCCCCCCGCCCGCTGGGCTCCGCGAAGGCCCTGCCGCGGGCCGCCCTCACCGGCCGGGAGGAGGACGTGCTGCGCCTGATGGCCACCGGGCTCTCCAATCCGGAGATCGCCGAGTCCCTCACGGTGAGCCTGGAGACGGTCAAGACCCACGTCGGAAATGTGCTGACCAAGCTCGCCGCGCAGAACCGGACCCATGCGGTGGTGATCGCGTACGAGTCCCGCCTGGTGGTCCCGGGCTTCGCCGGCTGACCGCGAGGACGTCCGCGGTCACTGCGCATATCGCTGCCCTTGTGTGGCCGGCCCGCCCCTCGGACCGGCCCACGGCCGGCGGGGATCCCGTCATTCCGGGCTGCCGCGGCCGGGGCCCAGGGGGGTCGTGGGGTCAGGGGGTCGTGGGGGTCACGCAGTCGTGGGGGTCGTGAGCGCACGGAGGATGAGGTGGATGCCGAGGGTGAAGCCGCGGGTGTCCAGGGCGGGGAGGCCGTCGGGGTGGGCGGCTGAGGCCCCAAGGGAGGCGGCCAGGGCAGGGTAGCGGGGGGCGTAGTCCGCCGGGGCGAGGTTGAAGCCGGCGGTGAAGGTCTCCAGCGCCGAGCCGAGTACGAGGTTGTCGATGGCGGCGGCGGCTTCGGCGGCGGCGGCCGGTGAACACCCGGCGCGGGTCAGGGCGTCGAGCAGGGCGTCGTAGCCGCGCAGGGCCTTGTCGGAGACGACCCGGCGGCGGGCGACCAACGGGATCATGTGCGGGTAGCGGAGGTAGACGCCCCGGTAGCCGTGGGCGTACTCGGCGATCCCCGCGACACCGCCCGGGTCCGTCAGCGGGCCTAGGTCGATCTCGTCGTTGATCAGCTCCGCGACGGCGTCGAGCAGGTCTTCCTTGGACGCCACGTGGTGGTACAGGGACGCGCCGCGCACTCCGAGCCGCTCGGCGATGGTGCGCATCTTCAAGGCCTCGACGCCCTGTTCGTCCAACAGTTCCAGAGCCGCGCGGGCGATGAGCGCACGGCTGAGGAGGTTCTGGCTCGGCCGTGCCATCGGGGGCTCCCTCGTCTCGGGTTGCAGATTACCCGCCGGGAACGCTTCACAAGCCGTCGGGAGCACCGCTACATTCACGCCACCTCGTTTTCCTAACGCGGTTAGATTTAGCGCGCCGGCGCCGCCACGGCTGCCCGCGCCCGGTGAGGTGAGCATGAACGACACGTCGAACCCCGATTCGGACGCCGAGCGGCTGCACGCGCTCGGCTACCGCCAGGAGCTGCGACGCAGCCTGGGCATCCTCGGAAACATCTCGATGGGGTTCGCGGTGGTGTCCCCCGTCGTGGCCCTGTACGCCGTCTCCATGGTGGGGACGACGGTGGCCGGCCCGATGTGGGTGTGGGCGCTGCCGCTGGTACTCGCCGGCCAGTGCCTGGTCGTCAACGTCTACGCGGAACTGACCTCGCAGTGGCCCCTGGCCGGCGGCCCCTACCAGTGGGGCCGGCGCCTGCTGGGCCCGGCGTTCGGCTGGCTGGGCGGCTGGGTCTGGCAGTTCGCCGTCATGTTCGGCAACACCACGGTGGCGTACCTCGCGGCGCCCTGGGTGTACGCGCTGTTCGGGGCCGTCCCGACACCCGGCGGTCTGGTCGCGGTGGCCGTCGCCATCCTGCTCGTGTGCATGGTGGTCAACGCCTACGGGATCACCATCCTGCGCTGGTTCGTGTCGCTCGGCATCGCCGCCGAGGCGGTCGCCTCCGTACTGGTGGGCCTGGTCCTCCTGCTGTTCTTCCGTGAGCACGGCTTCCCGCTGTTCACCGAGACGCTCGGTGCCGAGGCGCTGTCCGGAGGCTCGAAGGTCGCCGGGTTCCTCGCGGCCGTCGCCGTCGCCGGCTGGGCGTTCATCGGGTTCGACGCCTGCGTGTCGACCGCGGAGGAGACCAAGGACGCCGGCCGTCAGGTACCGCGTGCCATGTGGTGGGCCCTGCTGAGCGTGGGCGCCGTCGTCATCCTCAACGCGATGGCCGTCGCGCTCGCGCACCCGCACCCCGAGGCGGTGGTGGCCGGTCAGGACGTCGACCCCGTGACGACGGCGGTGGTGCACGCCTTCGGCGGCTGGTCGGACAAGCCGTTCGTGGTGGTGGTCCTGACCGGGTTCCTGGCCTGTGCGATGGCCTCCCAGGGCGGGGCGGCCCGCGGGTTGTTCTCGCTCGCCCGCGACGGGGTCTTCCCCTTCTCCCGGCACGTACGCAAGGTCAACGGGCGCAAGGCCCCGATCGGCGGGCTCGTCGCGTCGACCCTCATCAGCGGGAGCGCACTCACCCTCGGCCTCAACGCCACCGCCATCGGGAGCCTCATCTCCTTCGGGACCGCCGCCACGTACCTGCCCTTCTTCCTCGTCTCCCTCGCCGCGCTCATCGCCCGGCTGCGCGGGAGCTGGGTGCCCTCGGGCCACATCCGGCTGGGCGCCAAGGGCACCTTCCTGAACGTGCTCGCCGTGGCCTGGACCGCCTTCGAGGTGGTGAACGTCTGCTGGCCGCGCACGGTCCTCGCTCCCCCAAACGCCCCCTGGTACCAGGTGTGGGCCGCCCTGCTCGGCACTGGCGTGGTACTGGGAACGGGCCTGGTCTACCTGGCCGTCCGCCGCCCGCACGACCGGCTCCGCGACGGCGCAGGCACAGGCGAAGCCGCAGGCGCAGGCACAGGCGCAGCCGCAGACGCGGGCGCGGGCGCGGGCGAACGTACGCACGACAGCGCCGCGCCGCCGCTTCCCGACGGGCTGGAAGCCGCCGCCGAGCGCCCCTGATACGCGGGCGGTGGCCGAGCGGCCGCCCCCGCCCCGCACCACCCGCCGCAACCCTCCGAAGGGACACCGCCATGGAACTGCCCCGCCCCACCCGCCGCGTGTTCTGCGCGACCGCGCTCACCGCGGCCGCGACCGCCTTCCTCACCTCCCGCGGCGCCGGCCCGGCCGCGGCCCTGCCGTCCAGCGGCACCTGGACGGTCCCCGCCGAGTGGGAGGGCCACTCCGGCTGCGTCATGTCCTGGCCCTGGGACCGTACGGACGGCTGGGGCGGGCTGCTCCCCCAGGTGCAGGCCGAGGTGGCCGCCGTCGCCAAGGCCATCGCCCGCTTCGAAACCGTCCTGATGTTCGCCGAACCGGGTACGACCGCCGACGCCCGCCGCCTGTGCGGGCCGTCGGTGACCGTCGTCGAGTACCCCGTCAACGACTGCTGGACCCGCGACACCGGACCGATCTTCGCCCTGGACGCGGGCCGCACCCAGCTCACCGGTCTGGACTTCCGGTTCAACGGCTGGGGCGGCAAGTACCCGTACGACAAGGACGACCTGCTGCCCGTCGGCGTCTGCTCCTACCTCTCCGTGCCGCGCCGGCCGGTGGACCTCGTACTGGAGGGCGGCTCCGTCATCACCGACGGCCAGGGCACCCTCATCACCACCGAGGAGTGTCTGCTCAACCCGAACCGCAACCCCGGAATGACCCGCGCCCAGATCGAGGCGGCGCTGCTCGCCGCGTACGGGGCGAGCAAGGTGATCTGGCTGCCGTACGGACTCGACAACGACCTCATCACCAACGGACACGTCGACCTCGTCGCCTCCTACCTCGGCCCGGCCAAGGTCCTGTTGCACACCCAGCCCGACACCTCCAGCCCGAACCACGCGCGGATGGAGGCCAACCGGGCCGTGCTCCAGGCCGCCACCGACGCCTGCGGACGGCGCTTGCGGATCGAGGAACTCCATCAGCAGCCGCACTTCCGGGTGAACGGCGCGCTCGTGGAGACGTTCAGCTACACGAACTACTACCTGACCGGCGCCGCCGTCGTCGTCCCCACGGCGCAGGAGCCGGACGACGCGGCGGCACTGTCCCGGTACGCCGACCTCTTCCCGGGCCGGGAGGTCATCGGCATCCCGGCCCGCACCCTGGCCTGGGGCGGTGGCGGTATCCACTGCATCACCCAGCACATCCCCGCGGTGTCCTGACTCCCCTGACCCCCGACCCTGACCGCCCCGCCCCTGGCCACGGGGGCGCGCGGCGGACGACTGCGCCCGGCTCCACGAGCCGGGCGCAGTGCGCTGTGCGGGTCAGGGGTTAAGAGTTACGGGGCTGGTTCGCGGGCGGGGCTATTCCACCTTCGCCCAGTCCAGCGTGCGTTCCACCGCCTTCTTCCAGCCCGCGTACCCTTCCTGGCGCTGGTCCTCCGACCACTGCGGCTCCCAGCGCTTGGACTCCTGCCAGTGGGTGCGCAGTTCGTCCGTGTCGCGCCAGAAGCCGGTGGCCAGACCGGCCGCGTAGGCGGCGCCGAGGGCGGTCGTCTCGGCGACGACCGGGCGGCTGACGGGGACGCCGAGGACGTCGGCCTGGATCTGCATGCACAGGTCGTTGGCCGTGACGCCGCCGTCGACCTTGAGCACGTCGAGGTGGACCCCGGAGTCCTGTTCCATGGCCTCGACCACGTCGCGGCTCTGGTAGCAGATGGCTTCGAGGGTGGCCCGGGCCAGGTGGCCGTTGTCGTTGTACCGGGCCAGGCCGACGATCGCGCCGCGGGCGTCGGAGCGCCAGTACGGTGCGAACAGGCCCGAGAAGGCCGGTACGAAGTACATGCCGCCGTTGTCCTCGACGGTACGGGCGAGCCGCTCGCTCTCGGCGGCGTCCTTGATGATCTTCATCTGGTCACGCAGCCACTGCACGGCGGAACCGGTGACCGCGATGGAACCCTCCAGGGCGTAGATCGCGGGACTGTCACCGAACTGGTAGGCCACCGTGGTCAGCAGGCCGTGCTGCGAACGGACCAGCTCCGTGCCCGTGTTGAGCACCAGGAAGTTGCCGGTGCCGTAGGTGTTCTTGGCCTCGCCGGGCGCGTAGCAGACCTGCCCGACGGTCGCCGCCTGCTGGTCGCCGAGTACCCCGGTGATGGGGATCGCGGCGCGCAGGGGGCGGGACGTGCGGGTCTGTCCGTAGGCCTCGCGGTGGGAGGAGGGGTTGATCTTGGGCAGCATGGCCCGGGGGACGCCGAAGAATCCGAGCAACTCCTCGTCCCAGTCCAGGGTTTCGAGGTTCATCAGCATCGTGCGGCTGGCGTTGGTGACGTCGGTCGCGTGGATCCCGCCGTCGGGGCCTCCGGTGAGGTTCCACAGGACCCAGCAGTCCGTGTTGCCGAAGAGGGCGTTGCCCTGCTCGGCCGCCTCGCGCACGCCGTCGACGTTTTCGAGGATCCACTGGATCTTGCCGCCCGAGAAGTACGTGGCCGGCGGCAGCCCCGCCTTGCGGCGGATGGTGTCGCCCTGGCCGGAGCGGTCCAGGGCCGCGGCGATGGAGTCGGTGCGGGTGTCCTGCCAGACGATGGCGTTGTAGTAGGGGCGCCCGTTGCGGGGATCCCAGACGACGGTGGTCTCGCGCTGGTTGGTGATGCCGATCGCCGCGAGGTCGGCCGGGGCGAGGTTTCCGTGCCGCAGGGCGTTCTGGATCACCGAGTTGGTGCGTTCCCAGATCTCCACGGGGTCGTGTTCGACCCACCCCGAGCGCGGGAGGATCTGGGCGTGTTCCAGTTGGTGCTTCGCCACTTCGTTCCCGGCGTGGTCGAAGATCATGAAACGGGTGCTGGTGGTTCCCTGGTCCACCGCGCCGACGAAGTCCGCCATGGGGTGCCGCCTCTCCTGTGGGATGGCCCGCTCGCTGCCTCAGGCAGCCGTGGTCAAGCCTCCGGTCCTTCCGGGGCCGGCACGCGTCCGGGCGGCTCCGGCTCGGCGGTCGGCAGGAACCGGCCGATGAAGAGCTTGTAGATGCCCGCTCCGAGCAGTCCGCCGATCAGCGGTCCGACGATCGGGACCCAGAAGTAGAAGTTGCCGTACTGATCTCGCCACGCTCCGCCGTAGCCCGTGATGAAGCTGGCGAACCGGGGGCCGAGGTCGCGGGCCGGGTTGATCGCGTAGCCCGCGTCGGTGCCCCAGGCCATGCCGATCGCCACGACGACCAGGCCGATGATGAACGGGGCCAGGTTGGCACCGGGGGGCGTGTTGAGCAGATCGGTGATGGCCAGGATCAGCAGCAGCAGGAGCGCCGTGCCGATGATCTGGTCCCGCAGCGCTCCCCATTCGGTCACCGGCAGATTGGGGTTGCCGTTGGCGGGGAGCGTGGAGAAGACGAACTGCGTCTTGGTGTGCGTGGGGTCGATCGTCGACAGCGCCTCGCTGTAGTTCCAGCGCACCAGCAGGGCTGCCACGAAGGCTCCGGCCGTCTGCGCGAGGGCGTACGGCGCGACCTTGCTCCACGGGAAGCCCTTGAACGCGGCGAGGGCCACCGTGACGGCGGGGTTGAGGTGCGCGCCGCTGAGCCGAGCCGCGACGTAGACACCGAGGGTGACGCCCAGACCCCATGCCCAGGCGATGCTGTCGTGGTTGCCGAGGCCTCCGGGCGGATCCGTGAGACCTCCGCCGGCCACCACCTGGGCCACCACGCCGACCCCGAAAAGGATCAGGACCATGGTGCCCAGGAACTCGGCCGACAGTTCGGCGATCAAGCCTGATTTCTTCAGCCGCTCAGCCATCGAAGCCCGCTTCCCGCCGGCCCCAGGACCGGCCGTCGACTGCCCGGTTCCCTCCCGCTTCTCACGATAGGACGATCACCGGCGAACCGCACGGCGTCCCCGCGGGGGGCGGGCGCCGCTAAGGCGGCCGGCCGGGTCCGGGCCGGCCACTACGCGGTCAGACGCTCCACGACCAGGTGTGGTCGGCGCCGACCAGGCAGGCGAGGACGACGAGGTCGGCGACTCCGAGGGCGAACCCGAGGCGGGCGCGGCCGGGGCGGGTCGTCCCGCGGCGCAGGGCCAGTACGGCCAGGACCATCGAGGCCGGGCCGAGCAGGAGGTTCATCGCGAGGAGGCCGATCAGGCCCAGCAGGAAGGAGGCGACGGCCATCCCGTCGGCGTCACGGGTGCGGCTGCGGGTGCGGGCACCGGTCGCGGTGGCGGTGCTGGCGGCGGGGCCGGCGGGGCCGGCGGCGTCTGGGGTACGGGCCGCGTCGGAAGAGCGGGCGGCGTGCTCGGTGCGCTCGGCGCGGACGGGCCGCTCCGGGTGGGCGGGCCGCTCGGCGGGGTCCGTGCGTACGGGGTCCTTGTGTACGGGGTCCTTGTGTACGGGGTGGTCGGCGGTACTTCGGGTGCTCATGACGAACCTTCCTGTCGGTGGTGGCGGTGGTGGCGGCCGGCCCGTTCGCGGAGCGCGAAGACCAGCAGCCAGCACGCGATCGCGGCCGTCGCGGCGACGGAGACGGGGGCCGCGACGTGGGCCACGGTGCCCAGGAGGACCCCCATCAGCATCAGGGCCGCTACGAGGAAGAGCATCGTGCTCCCTCCAGAAATAGGTGACAATTGTTCACTGACTACCCAGTCTAAATGGGCTCATGCGGTTCCGTGTGACCGGGGGGTTAACTTTCCGTCATGAGTCAGACCGCCGGAGCCCGTCAGCTCCAACGCCTCAAGACCCGCCGGGCCCTGCTCGACGCCGCCCTGACCCTCCTGGAGGAGCAGAGCCTCGGCAGCCTCGGCCTGCGCGAGGTGACCCGCGCGGCGGGCGTGGCGCCGACCGCCTTCTACCGCCACTTCCGCGACATCGAGGACCTCGGCATCGCGCTCGTGGACGAGGCGCTGGAGAACCTGCACGCCACGGTCCGGTCCACCCTCGCCACCTCGGGCGACGCCGAGCAACGGATGGCCACGGCGGTGGAGTTGATGGCCACGTTGGTGCGCTCCTACCCCGCGCACATCCGCTTCATCGTGCGCGAGCGACACGGGGGCGTGCGCCGGGTCCGCGAGGCGGTGACCGGGCAGCTCGACGCGTTCGCGGTCGAAGTGGCCGAAAGTCTCGGGTCCGACCCGCTCGGGGCGGGCTGGAGCCGGGACGACCTGCTGATGCTGGCCCGGCTGTACGTCGACCACATGGTGATGACGGCCTCCGCCTTCCTGGCGGCCGCCCTGGAGGACAACGAATGGGACGCGGTCAGCCGCACCGCCCTGCGTCAGCTACGGCTCATCCACGCGGGACGGGTGCACTGGGCCCCGGCGGGGCCGGCCGCGGCGCGTGACGGCGTACCGGACGGCGTACCGGACGAAGGCGCCTGAGGCCACGCGCCCATGCGGAGCCGGCCGTCACCGGGCGGGGCGCGGGGCGGGCCGTCACCGGGCGGGGCGCGGGGCGGGCGGTCGGGGCACCTCGTGCAGGGGCGGCCCCGGCTGGTCCGGCTGCGGGTGCGCGGAGGCTCCGAGCGGGCGCGCGCCGTGGCGTTCGGGGCGGTGTCCCACCTGGCTCAGGATCTCCTCGCGGGGCGTGTCCGTCTCCCCCGGCGGTGGCGGCACGATCCTGCGGGCGAGGACCCTGCCCACCCAGCGCCGGCCGCAGCGCGGGCAGGGCGTGGCTCCGCGCGGGGTGTACGGCGAGGCCACCGGTACGCCGTCGCAGGAGAAGTACTCCCAGTGGCGGCCTTCCGCGTCGCGCCAGTGCTGGACGTCGTAGTCGGTGCTCCACTCGTTCCAGCACCCGCCGCAGGCGAACGCCACGCGTTCGACGGCCAGTTCAGTGATCATCGCAGCCACCTCCTTCCGACACTCCGGCACTCCGGCACTCCGGCACTCCGGCATTCCGGCACTCCCGGGGTTCCCGGTTCAGCCCAGCGTCGCGATGTCGATCACGAAGCGGTAGCGGACGTCGGAGCCGAGGACGCGCTCGTACGCCTCGTTGATCTTCCCGGCGGGGATCGGTTCGATTTCCGCGCCGACGCCGTGACCGGCGCAGAAGTTGAGCATCTCCTGCGTCTCGGGGATGCCGCCGATCATCGAGCCGGCGAAGGAGCGGCGCCGCGACATGACGGAGAACGCGTTGACGGCCAGCGGTTCCGGCGGTGCGCCGACGTTGACCATGGCCCCGTCGAGGGCGAGGAGCGAGAGGTAGGCGTCAAGGTCGAGCTTGGCGCTCACCGTGTTCAGGATGACGTCGAAGCTGCCCGCGAGGTGCTCGAAGGTGCCGGGGTCGCTGGTGGCGTAGTAGTCGTCGGCGCCCAGGCGCAGCCCGTCGGCCTGCTTCTTGAGGGACTGGGACAGGACGGTGACCTCGGCGCCCATGGCGTGGGCGAGCTTGACGCCCATGTGTCCGAGCCCGCCGAGGCCGACGACGGCCACCTTCTTGCCGCTGCCCGCGCCCCAGCGCTTGAGCGGCGAGTAGGTGGTGATGCCGGCGCACATGAGGGGGGCGGCCTCGTCGAGGGCGAGCCCCTCCGGGATGGAGAGGACGAAGTCCTCGGTGACGACGATGTGGGTGGTGTAGCCGCCGTTGGTACTGGTGCCGTCCCGGTCGATCGAGCCGTAGGTGAACACGGTCCCGTTCAGACAGTACTGTTCCTCGCCCGAGCGGCACGGCGGGCACTCACGGCAGGAGTCGACCATGCAGCCGACGCCCACCCGGTCCCCGACGGCGTGTCGGGTGACCTCCGGGCCGACCTCGGCCACGACCCCGGCGATCTCGTGGCCGGGGGCGACGGGGTAGGTCACCGGGCCCCACTCGCCGCGCACGTGGTGGATGTCGGAGTGGCAGATTCCGCAGTACTTGATCTCGATCAGCACGTCGCGCGGACCGACCCCGCGCCGTTCGACGGTGGCCGGGACGAGCGGTTCGTCCGCGGCGGTGGCGGCGTACGCGTTGACGGTGCTCATGTCGTGCCTCCGGTGACTGGGGCGGCCGAGGAGCGCGGCCCGAGGAGCGGCGGGGTGGGACCCGCCGCTGGGGCCCGTCCGGGCCGGGGCTCGGTTTTCACCGTACTTCCATGCTGCCGCGCACGCTGGCCCTGCGGCAGTCCCGCAGGTCACGGCGCCGGCCGCCGCCGTCCGGGCCTCACAGGAGCCGCGGCGGGAGGGAGCCGGGCGCGACCGTGTGGGAGCGTACGGCGCCTTCGGGGGTGAGGTACTCGACCTCTCCCATCGGGTCGGCGGTGACCTCGCCGACCACCGCGGCCTGCCTGCCGTACGGGTGCGCGCGCAGAGCCGCGAGGACCTCCCGGGTGCGCTCCGGCGGGACGAACAGGCACAGGCACCCGGCGCAGGCCGCGTCCAGCGGCGCCAGCCCCCGGGCGGCGAGGGCGACGCGCGCCTCGTACCGCACCGGCAGGGCGGCCTCTTCCACCCGGAGCGTCAGCCCGCGCCCGGCGGCGGTCCGGCGCAGCACCTCCGCCAGGCCGCCCGCCGTTACGGTCCGGGCGTGGTGGACGCCGGGCCGCGCCGACCGCAGCAGGCCGGCCAGGGGCGCGCAGTCACTCGGCACGTGGTGCTCGTAGCCGAGGCCGTCGCGCAGCGAGACGAGGTGCGCGGCATGGCTGCCGAGCGGTCCGGTCACCAGGATGCGGTCGCCGGGCCGGACGAGACCGGCGCCCAGGGGCGGCCCGTCGGGGACGCCGAAGGCGGTGGCGGTGACGAAGACCCGGTCGACTTCGCCGGCGCGGACGACTTGGGTGTCGACGGCGGCGATGGTGATCCCGGCCTCGGCAGCAGCGCCGCGTACGGATGCGGTCAGGCGGCGGACGAGGTCCATGGGCAGGCCGGCCTCCAGCACGAGGGCGAGGGCGATGTGCCGGGGTTCGGCTCCGGTGGCGGCCAGTTCGTTGACGGCGCCGCACACGGCGACGCGGCCGATGTCCCCGTTGCCGAAGAACGGCGGGTCGACCACGTACGTCCTGGTGACGGTCCGCGGGGCGGGCCCGGTGTCCGCGGGGCGCGGCGCGAGGGCCTCTTCGACCAGCGTCGGCGCGTGCGGGCCGAACCCGGCCTGGGCCGCGTCCCAGTCGTGTGTGTACGTCACGAAAGCCATCCCCCGATGCCCGCGAGCCCTGATGAGCCCATCATGCGGCGCGGGAGGCGTGCGGCATACCCGTGTCCGGGCGACGCTGCTGATGAGGGGTCAGTAGGGGCGCGGGGAACGGCTGTCGTAGCCGCGCAGCAGGACGACGGCCAGTGCGGTGGCCAGGGCCGGGAGGACCGCGAACCCGGCCAGCATGCCGAGTTCGGCGGTGGTGGTCTGGGGGGCGGCGCGGCCGGTGCCGGAGGAGACGTAGCCGGAGAGCTGGAGGACCAGGCCGTAGAGGAGGGGGCCGACGGCGACGCCCAAGCCCTCTCCGGTGCTGAACAGTCCTGACAGCACGCCCGCCTGGCGGGACGTCGGCCCTTCGGGGTCCCGGGCGATGCAGTCCGGGAGCATGGCGTAGAGGAAGAGCAGCTGGCCCGCGTGGCCGGTGCCGGCCAGGGCCATGGTGAGGAGCACCGCCCCTTCGGGCAGTGCGGGGGCCGCGAGGAAGAGCAGGCATCCGGTGGCGAAGAGCGCGGAGGCGAGCGCGTGCCCGCGGCGGCCGCGCAGCCGCGACCAGAGCGGCACGGTCAGCAGGTTGGGCGCGACGAACGCCGCGACGAGGGCGCCGACTCCGGTGGTGTCGTGCAGGACGTGCCCGGCGAAGTAGGGGGCGCCCGCGAGCAGTACGCCGGTGGCCACGGACTGGACGACCACGCACCGCAGCAGGGCCGTGAAGGCGGGGTTGCCGCGCGCCGCGGCGAACCGGCGGCGCAGCCCCGGCTCGCTCTCGCGGAGCGACCCGGCTGCGTCCCGCCCTGCCGCCGGGGGTGCCTCGGCGACTCCCGCCGGAACTGCCGCCGGGGGTGCCTCGGCGACTCCCGCCGGAACTGCCACCGGGGGTGCCTCCGGGGCTGCGACGCGAGTGCCGGACGTGCCGGACGTGCCGATGAAGACGCACAGGGTGCCGAGCGCGATGACCGCGCCGCCGAACACCCCGACCCAGCGGTGGCCGGCGAGGCCGCCCCCGCCGGCGTCGACGAGGGCGGGCCCGGCGGCGCCGGTGACCAGGGCGGCCACGCCGATGACGGCGACCCGGCCGCCGGCCAGCCGCATGCGCTCGCGGTGCACGGCGGTGAGCTCGGCAGGCATGGCGACGTACGGCACCAGGAAGAAGGCGAACGCGGTCGCGGTGAGCAGATAGCCCGCCGCGGTGAACCAGGCACCGGCGGTGCCCGCCGCCGGGCCGGCGAAGGTGAGCGCGAAGGCCAGGGCCATCACGAGGCCCCCGGCGAGCACGTAGGGGCGTCGCGCGCCCCAGCGGGTACGGGTGCGGTCGCTGGCCCGGCCGACGAGCGGGTTGAGGAAGGCGTCCCAGGCCTTGGGGACGAAGACGACCGTGCCGGCCAGCGCGGCCCCCACGCCCAGCGTGTCCGTGAGGTAAGGGAGCAGGAGCAGCCCGGGGAGGGTGGTGAACGTCCCGGTGACCAGGGATCCCGACGCGTACCCGAGCCGGAGCCGGGCGGACAGGCCGACGGCCGCCGCGGCGGGCGCAGCCGGTGCCCTGGACGCAGCCGGAGCGGCGGGCGCAGCCTGTGCCCTGGACGCGGCCGGAGCGGGGGAAGGGGCGACCCGGGTGCGCTCGGACCCTGTGGTGGCCATCGGGGGGTTTCCTTCCGACACGTGGAGCGGGGCTGACGGCC
The DNA here is from genome assembly GCF_044454045.1 of Streptomyces sp. NPDC051578. NCBI lineage: Bacteria > Bacillati > Actinomycetota > Actinomycetes > Kitasatosporales > Streptomycetaceae > Streptomyces > Streptomyces sp. NPDC051578. The sequence continues at coordinate 46,394 of NZ_JBITDH010000010.1, read as the reverse complement.
CCGCCCACCGGGCTGGGGGGTCCTCGGGGACGGGGCTCGGAACAGGGTGCGGCTCCCGTCATGGACTCCGCTAAAGCCGGGACGGCCCGGGCGGCGCCGACCCGGGGGCATGAGTTCCTGCCATGCACCTTGCTGCCACCGTGACCGCCTGGCTCCCCCTTCGACCGGCGCTCCAGCATGGCTCCAGAGAATGGAGAGGGACATGACAGTCGACAACGGGACGACCATTGACGGGCGGGTGCTCTCGGGCACCCGGCACCTGATCCACCGTCCGCCCTCGCGGGCCCACTACGGCCTCGACGTCCCCAGCCTGGGCGAGGAGAACTTCACCCTGGTCGGCGCCACTCCCGTCGCCCACCCGCTCTTCAACGACGGCCCGGCCCACTTCCACGACATGCAGATCGCCACGGAGACGATGGGCGAGATCGGCGCGTTCGTCGGGCAGCGGTACTACGGCGTGCCCGAGGACCGGCCGGGCCTCTTCTACCGGTTCACCCTCAACCTCACGGACCTCGCCGCCTGGCGCTCCGAGGGCTCCGGCGCGGGCCCGGTGCCCATGGCGACCCGGATCAGGGCGAGGCCCGCGAACGTGGTCGCCGAAGTGCCGCGCGGGCTCGACTTCCACATCGAGGTCTCCCTCGACGACCGTCCCTGCGCCACCGGGTCGGCCGGCCTCGTGTTCCTGATGCCGAGGCTCTACCGGCGGCACGTCGAACACTCCCGGCAGGCCCTGCGGGCTGTGCCCGAGCTCGACGACGCCCCGGACGGACCGCTGCGCCCGGCCGGTGCCCGGGAGGTGGGCCGCTACGCCGGCGAGAACGTCGTCGTCAGCGAACCGGCCGACGCCTCGCGCGGGCGGATCAGCACCTGGCTGCTCGGCGCGGGCGTGAGCCCCGTCTTCGGCGGTGAGGACGGCCGGCTGTCCGGCCTCCACGTACTGGAGGCGCTGCGCCAGGCCTCACTGCTGTCCGCGGGGCGCGCGCACGGCCTGGACGCACGGCGCAGCACACTCGGCGGCCTGCAGGTGCACTTCCGCGGGCAGGCGGAGCACGGCGTGCCGCTGCGCTGCGTGGCGGTGGCCGGACCGCTCGCGCAGGGCGTCGACGGCCGGCCGGCCGTACCCGTCACGCTGACCCTCACCCAGCGGCGCCGAGCGGTGGCCGAGGCCCGCACCTCCGTGGTGCAGGACTACTGAGCGGCATGCGCTTCCGGATACTGGGACCGCTGGAGGTCTGCGCCGACGCCGATCCAGGGACGTCGCACTCCCCGCAGGCCGCGAAGTTGCGGGTGGTGCTCGGGACCCTGCTGGTGCGGGCGAACGAGGTGGTGTCGGTCGGCACCCTCATCGACGAGCTCTGGCCGGACGCGCCGCCGCGCACCGCGACGACGACCCTCCAGGTGTACGTGTCCCACCTGCGCAAAGTGCTTCGCGGCGCCGACCCGGACCACGGCGGGTCGGCGCTCGTCACCCGTCGCCCGGGCTACGTGCTGCGGGTGGGGGCGGGGGCGCTGGACACCATGGCCTTCGCGGAGCTGAGCCGGTGCGGCCACCGGGCCCTGCAAGCCGGTGACTTCGCGGCCGCCGCGGAGTCCCACCGGCAGGCCCTCGCGCTGTGGCGGGGGCCCGTGCTGTCGGACACCCCGCACGGGGCGGTGCTGGACGGCGCGGCCGTCCGGCTGAACGAGGCCCGCGTGACGGCGCTGGACGAGCGGATCCGCGCCGAGCTCAACCTGGGGCGCCACCGCGAAGTACTGGCGGAGTTGCACGAGTTGGTGGCGGAGCACCGGCTGCACGAGGAGTTCCACGCGTATCTGATGGTGGCGCTGTACCGGTGCGGCCGCCAGGCGGAGGCGCTGCGGGTGTTCACGCTGCTGCGGCAGACCCTGGTGGAGGAACTGGGCATCGAGCCCGGCCCGGCCTCCCGCGAGCTCCAGCGGCGGATCCTGGAGGGCGATCCTGCCCTGTCACGGCCGGGGACGCGCGAGACGGCGGCTGCCACCGGCTCCGGCCCGGCCGCGTGGTCCGCCGCGCCCGGCACGGACCTGCCCGGGAGCGATCCCTACTTCACCGGCCGGTCGGAGGAACTGGCCGAGCTGGAGCGGCTGCTGCGCGCCGCGCCGGCCGGCGCCCGGGTCGCCGTGACGGGGCTGCCCGGCACGGGCAAGTCGGCCCTCGCCGTCGAGGCCGCGCACCGCGCGGCGGACGCCTTCCCCGACGGCCTCCTCTACCTGGACCTGCGCGCCGGCGCCGACGGACAGCCGCCCCGGGCGGTGGACCGGCTGCCGGACGCCGGTCCGCGAAGGACGGCGGGCGACGGCCGGACGGGCGGGCCGCGGAGGTTGCTGCTGCTGGACCACGTCGCCTCCGAGGCGCAGGTGCGGCCGCTGCTGGCCGCCGCGCCCGACGCGGTGGTCCTGCTGACCGCGGGCCGGGTACCCGCCGGGCTGCCGGGCCTGCGGTCGGTGGTGCTCGGGCCGTGGAGCCGGGACGAGGTCCCGCGCCTGGCGGGGCTGTTCGCCGTCCGCGGCGGGCCCGGCGGGGCGGACTGCGCCGATCCGGACGCCGTCGCGGAGACGGCCGAGCTGTGCGGGCGGCTGCCCCTCGCCGTGCGGGCCTCGGCGGCGCAGCTGGCGGCCCGCCCGCACTGGACGGTCGCCGCCCTGGCGGACCGGCTGCGCGAAGAGCGCGGACGGCTGGACGCGCTGCGGACCGGCGATGTCGACGTACGGGCCCGCCTGTACGCGGCGTACGCGGCCTGCCCCGAACCCGCGCGGCGGGCCTTCCGGCTGCTGGGCGCGCTGCCGCCCGGCCGGTTCGGCCCCCGGGAGGCGGCCGCCGCCCTGGACGTGGACGAGCGGGAGGCGGCGGCGGCCCTGGAGGTCCTGGCCGACGAGCGGCTCGTGGCGCTGGAGCGGGACGGCTGCCGGCTGCCGGAGCTGCTGCGGCTGCTGGCGGCGGAGCTGCTGGCGCGGGAGGAGCCGCCCGAGGTGGCGCGGGCGGCTGCGGAACGCGTGTGCGGGGCGTACGCCGACGCCGCGGCGGAGCGGGGCCGCGCGCCGGACGCCGCGGCGTGCGGGCTCGTACACCTGGCGCGCACCGCCCACGAAGCGGGGCTGTGGGAGTTGACCGTACGGCTGACGGACGCCCTGGGCGGCTGGGTACGGGAGGACATGGAGGCCGCCTACGGCCTTGCGCTGGACGCCGCCGTGCGGTGCTCGGACCGGGCGGCCCAGGCGCGGATGCTGCGTTCGCTGGGGGACCTCGCCTGGCAGCACCGGCGCTTGGAGCGGGCCCGCGAACTGTACGGCCGGGCCCTGGACCTGGCCCGCGGGGCCGGTGACGGGGAGGAGGCCGGCCGCGCCCTGGTGGGGCTCGCGGAACTGCTGCTGGACGCCGGGTCGGCGACGGACGCCGCCGCCCTGCTGGAGCCCGCGCTGGCGGCCCTGACGGGGCCCGGCCGGGCCCGGGGGCGGTACGAGGCCAGCCGTACACGGGCGCTGCTGGCCCTGGCGCAGGAGGAGCCGGAGACGGCCCGGGTGTGGTTCGGGGAGTGCCTGGAGCTGGCGGGCGCCCTGCGCGACCACCGGCTGGAGGTGTACGCGCGGCGCTCGCTGCGGGCCCTCGGCACCGGTCCCGCGGTGGGCTCCCGGGGCGCCGTGGAGGTCCGGCCGGGACTGTGGCGGCTGCACCCGCGGCCGCACCCGTCCCCGGTCGGCACATGAGCGGCCGCCCTGCCCGTCCACCGGTCACGCGCCCAACCGGGGCGCCCGCCCCTGACGTTCGGAGAACCATGTCGGTATCGCTGGGCCCGGTCACGGAGCTGGTCGGCCGGGAACTCGAATGCGCCGTGCTGTGCGCGCGGTTGCGGGATCCGGCGGTGCGGCTGGTGACGCTCACCGGGCGGGCCGGCGTGGGCAAGACCGTGCTGGCGGCCGAGGCCGTGCGAGAGGTCGGCGCCGAGTTCACCGTGGTCGGCGTGTCGGACGCGGTGGCCGTGGTGGAGGCGGTCCCGGACGGCGAGGCGGCGTTGGTCGAAGCCGCCGGGCCGCTGCCGGACGGAGCGGGGCGGCTGCTCGTCGTCCTGGACGGCTGCGACCACGCGGCGCGCCCGGCTGCGGCCGGGGCTGCGGCCACGCTCCTGGCCGACCCGCGGGTGGTGGTGCTGGCCACCGCGCTGGAGCCGCTCGGCGTGTACGGGGAACAGCTGCTGCCGCTCGCCCCGCTGGCCGTCGCGGCGCCCGGTCCGGGCGGGGCGGCGGACCCGGAGGAACTGCAAGAGGCGCCCGGGGTGGCGCTGTTCGTGCGGCGCGCCCGGGACGCGGATCCGTCCTTCGCGCTGACCCTGGAGAACGCGGGGGCCGTCGCCGAGCTGTGCGCCCTGCTCGGCGGGCTGCCGCTGGCGGTGGAGCTCGCGGCGCGCCGGCTGCGGCTGTTCCCGCCCCGTCTGCTGCTCTCCCGCCTGCGCGGGCGTACGACGGCGCTGGGCGGAGGACCGCAACAGGCGCCCGAGCGGCACCGTTCGCTCGCCGCCCTCGCGGAGTGGAGCTGCCGCGGACTGGACCCGGCGGCCGTCGGCGCGCTGCGACGACTGAGCGTGTACGAGCCGGGGTTCGGCATGCCGACGGCCGCGGTGGCGGCGGAGGAGGCCGTCGAGGCGCTGCTGGAGCGCGGCGTGGTGTCGGTGGTGGGCGAGGAGCGGGGGGAGCTGCGCCTGGCCGTTCCCGAGCCGGTGCGTTCGTACTGCCGGGACGCCCTGGTGGAGTCGGGCGGCGAGGCCGCCGCACTGGACGCGCACGCGGAGCACTACCGGTCGCTGGTGGGCTCCGCGCAGGCCGCGCTCGCCGGAACCGAACAAGCGTCCCGGCTGCGTGAGTTGGCCGCAGAGGCGGAGAACGTGTCGGCCGCGCTGCGGCGGCTGCGGGAGCGGGGTGACGCCGAGGCCGTCGCCGCGGTGGTGCTGGGCTGCCGGCTGCCCTGGCTGGCGCAGGGGCGGCTGCGGGAGGGCCTGGAGTGGTGCGACGCGGCCGCCGAACCGGCCGGGCCGGCGCTCGCGGACGCCCTGCGGGCCCGGTTGGCCGACCTGTCCGGCGTCTTCGCCCTGGCGCTGGGCGATCCGCAGGAGGCGGTGCGCCACCACCGGCGCGCCCTCGCCCTGGGCAAGGGGGTCGGCGACCGGCGGCAGAACGCGCTGGCCTCCGCCCACCTGGGGGCGGCCCTGCTGGGAGCGGGTGACGTTCCGGGCGCACGGGCGGTGCTGGTGGCCTCGCTGAGCGCGCTCGAATCGATGGGCGTCACCCGGGGCGCGGCCGCGGCCGCCGCCTCCCTCGCCGCCGTGCTGCGGGCCGACGGGGACCGGCGCAAGGCGCTGGAACTGCTGGAGCGGGCCGAGGAGGCGTTCCGCCGGATCCGGGACGGGCGGGGCCTGGCCGGTGTGCTGCGGATCTCGGCGGCGCTGGCCCTGGAGGGAGAGGAGCCGGAGCGCGCGGACCGGGCCCTGCGGGAGGCCCTCCGCCTGTACGGGGATGTCGGGGAGCACAGTGAACTGCCGGGCCTGCTGGAGGAGTTCGCACTGCTGTTGCTGCGCACTGCGCCCGCGCAGCGGCCCCGGTGCGTACGGCTGCTCGCGGCGGCGGACACCCTGCGCGCCCGGACGGGGGCGCGGGTGCCCGACGAGTGGCGCTCCGAGGCTGAGCGGGCCCGTACGGAGCTCAGCTCCCGGCTGGATTGGACGGACTTCGCCGTGGCCTGGGCGGAGGGGGTGCGGATGACCGCGCCGACGGCCGTGGCGGAGGCGCTTTCGGCGCCCGGGCCCTCGCGGCGCCCGGTGGTGTCGGCCGCCGCGGAGGCGCAGTCCCTCACCCCCCGCCAGGTGCAGGTGGCGCTGCTGGTCGCGGAGGGTCTGACGAACCGGCACATCGCGGCCCGGCTGGACATCTCGGAGTGGACCGTCGTCAACCACGTCCGTCAGGTGATGCGGCGCCTGGGCTGCACGTCGCGGGTGCAGGTCGCCGGGGCGGTGGGCCGATGGGCATGACCGGTCCCACCGTGTACGGCGCCGTGGACCGCCGGGGCCCCACCCCGGCCCGCCCCATGGACATCAGCCCGCCCGACGAGGTCACCGCCCGGTTCCGCGCGGCCGGCTGGTGGCGGCCGCAGACGTTCCTGGACGACCTGTACCGCACGGCGGCCGTCGCGCCGCAGCGCCCGGCGATCGTCTCGGAGCGCGCCCACCGGCCCGCGGACCGGCGCCGGGTCACGATCGGCTACGGGCGGCTCGCCGCGTACGTCGACCGGTTCGCCGCCGCGCTGCATTCGCTCGGGGTCGCACCGGGCGACCCGGTGGCCTACCAGTTGCCCAACTGGTGGGAGACGGCGGCGCTGACCCTGGCCTGCCTGCGGGCCGGGGCCGTCGCGGTGCCGGTGCTGCCGACCATACGGGCGCACGGGCTGCGGCGGATCCTGGACAGCACCCGGGCCCGGGTGTGCGTGGTGCCCGACGTGTGGGAGGGCTTCCCGCACGCGCAGGCGCTCGCGGACCTGGCCCCGCGGCTGCCGTGGCTGCGGCACCGGATCGTCCTGGGGGACGCCGCGGCGACCGGGGCGGTCGACTTCGAGGCGTACTTCCGGCGCACCGCGCACGAGCGCACCGAAGCGGGCCGCACGGCCGGACCGCGCCCGGGCCGCGCCGACCGGCCCGCGCTGCTGATCAGCGTGATGGGGCTGAGGGACGCCTACACCTCGGTGGTGCACTCCCCCGACACCCTGTACGCCAACATCAGTACGCAGAACGAGCCGCAGGGGCCCGGACGCAGGCCGGGCGAGGTCTTCCTCAGTACGCTCCCGCTCACCTCGCTGGCCTCGCTGATCTACACGGTGTACTGGCCGCTGGCGGTCGGCGGCACCGGCGTCTACCAGGACGTCTGGGAGCCGGGCCGGTGCCTGGACCTGATGGCGGCGGCCGGGGTCGACCAGGTCAACGCCGAGCCCGCGTACCTGTCGGAGCTGCTCACCGTGCAGCGCCGGCGGCCCCGGCGGACGGACCGGCTGCGGCTGGTGCTGTCCGGCGGGCGCACCAGTACCCCGGAGCCGCTGGCCGCCGAGCTGCGGGAGGTGTTCGGGGTGCCGGTGCTCTCCGTATGGGGAGCGCCCGAGCTGGGCATGGGGACCCTGTCCGGGGACGTCGCGCACGGACGGGACGGCGTCAGCGCGCTGACGGGCCTTGAGTTCTCGGCCACCCCGGGCACGCAGACGCTGACGGTACGGGGGCCCTCGGTGTGCCTGGCCACCTGGCCGCACGGCACGGCGGCCCCGCGGCCCACGTGGGAGCACGACGACGGCCGCCTCGACACCGGGGACCGGGCCACCGCCGGACGGCACGGCGGGGTGCGGGTCGTGGCCCGGGCCGGCGAGCGGACCGGGGCCATCTTCATGGTGCCCGTCGCCGAGGTGGAGGAGCGGCTGCTGACGCATCCCCGGGTGCGGGAGGCCGCGGTCGTCGCCTACACCGATCCGGAGCACGGGGAGCTGCCGTGCGCGGTGGTGGTCCCGGCCGCGCAGGACCGGCCGCCGGGGCCGGCGGAGCTGCGCGAGCACCTCGGCGGGCTGGGCGTCGCGGAGGCCTTCCTCCCGACCCGGCTGGAGATCGTCGGGGCACTGCCCCGCGACGACCACGGCCAGGTCCGGCGCGACGCGCTCCGCGGCTGGCTGGCGCGCCTGCGCCCCGGCGAGCCCCGGCCGGCGCCGGACACGGCGTGAAGCGCTACTCGCAGCCGGCCACGCGACGGGCGAACGCCGCCAGTTCGCCGCGCCAGTGCGGGGCGAGGGGGGCGGCGGCCACCGCCGCGTCGGCACGCTCCAGGAGTGCGGCGATGGTCTCCTCGGCGCCGGCGCGGGCCCGCTCGTCGAAGAACACCTCCCGCAGGAACTGGGCGTCGCCGCCGAAGCCGGGGCCGCCGCGCAGGAAGCCGCGGATGCGCCAGGCACCGTGCAGGGCGCGGGCGTACTCCTCGTAGGTCTCGCGCAGGTCCTCGCGGCCCGCGAGCGCCGCGCCGATGAGCAGGGCGTGGCGCAGGCCGTACCAGCCCGCGCCGCAGCCGCTGCCGCAGCCGGAGACGCACTGGCCGGGCCAGGCGTCGTCGAGGTACTCGGTCGCCGCCGCGGCCTCCACGTGCGCGCCGATGGCCCGTTCCGTGCGCAGCTCGTCCCACCACCGCCAGGCCTCGTACGGGAGCCGGACCGCGAGCCGGTCGCCGTAGGCGAGGGCGAGGTCCCCGGCGAGTACGGCGGTGCCCTCCCCGAACCGGCGGGATTCGCCGCGCCAGCCGTTGCGTTCGTGCTCGGCGGCGTGGCTGATGTGCAGGGTGGGGATGCCTCGCCGCAGCGGCGCGTTGTCCCGTACGTCCTCACGGATCATCAGGCAGGTGTCGAGGAGTTCCAGCGCAGCGGCCGCGGCGACGGCGTCCTCACCGTCCGGGTCACCGCCCGCGGCGAGGTAGCCGGTGAGGCAGATGACGGGGTGCGCCCGCTCGGCGCCGGCCTGCACCAGTTCGGCGACGCCCGCCACCAGTACGGCGCTCCGCGGATCGCAGGTGCGACGGGCCCGGTGCTCTTCGGCGAGCAGCCGGGCGAGTCGTTCCTCGACCCGGTCGAGCATGGCGTCGCGTACCCGTGCGGGTGTCTGCGTGCGCCACGGCTGGTGGTCGGTCGGTGTCGTCATGGTGCCCTCCCTGGTGGGCTACGGCCTCATGACCGACTTTCCCCGACACCGCTCGAGGGGACCATCGAGGAACGCTACAGAGGGCCGCCCGGGGGGATGTGGGGGCCCGGTCCGCCAGTTGTCTGCCACCCGGCGGCGCCCCGGGAGCCGACCTTGCCATGAGCTTGCCATGCCCCTCCCGCCCCGCGTCCTCCCCCCGTCACCTTCGCACCACCGGTGACCCTCCGCGTGGGGCTGTCAGAGGTCCATGGCAGTCTCGGTGGTTCACCGGGCCCAACGGCCCATCAGCAGGACACCACTGATGTGGGGGGAAACATGGCAGTCATACGCAAGCGCACGGTGCTGCGCTCGGGCCTCGTCGCCGCCGCTCTGGCGGCAGGGGTGCTCGCGGCCCCGGCCGCGGCCCAGGCGGCTCCGGCGGCTCCGAAGCCGTCGGCGGCGGCGCAGGCCTTCGAGCCCGGCACCTCGCACGGCGCCGGCGAGGTCGCACGCAGCAAGAACGCAGTGCTGACGCTCCAGTCCGACGGCAACCTGGTGCTGGCGCACGTGTCCGGCGGGGTCCTGTGGGCCACCGGCACGTACGGCAACCCGGGCGCGACCGTGGCGTTCCAGCAGGACGGCAACCTGGTCGTCTACTCCGCCGCCGGCAAGGCCCTGTGGGCCGCCGGCTCCTACGGCAACCCGGGCGCCCGTCTGGACCTGCAGTCCGACGGCAACCTCGTCGTCTACCGGCAGGACGGCTCCGGGGCCTGGAGCACCGGGACGTGGATGGTCGACACCGCGGTCTACGCGACCTGGCAGATCGGCTCCGGGAACTGGACCTGGAGCCCCAACGCGATCCTCGCCATGGAACGGACCGGCAAGCTCAGCATCCGCGACCGCCACACCCTGGCCGAGCGCTGGTCCACCAACACCTGGGGGCCGGGCGCCTACGCCCGGATGCAGTCGGACGGCAACTTCGTCGTCTACGGGAAGGACGGCGGCGAGGGCCAGGGCGGCGCCCTGTGGTCCACCGGCACCTGGAACGCCCCCGGTGCCCACCTGGTGTTCCAGGCCGACGGGAACCTCGTGCTCCTGGCGAAGGACCCCGACGCCGTCCTGTGGCAGAGCGGCACCGCCGACCCGGCCTGAATCGGCTTGCCATTCGAGCGGGGCCCGTACAAACTGATCTCCGTTGAATCGAACGCGTTCAACTCTTTGTCTTCCTCATGGGGGGTAGGAATGACTCTCGACCGCAAGCGTGCCGCCTGGACCGGCGCGCTCATCGCCGCCGCCGTCTCGGCCGGCGTGCTCGTCGCCCCGATGGCCCAGGCCGCCGACGGCAAGACCGGCAACACGACCACCGTCAAGGTCCCGGCCAAGAAGCCCCAGGGCGTCCCGGCCAAGGCCGCTGCCAAGAACCGGCAGCGCGCGACGGCCCTCACCGCGACGGCCGGCGCCGTCTCCCTGCGCCCGGGCGACGTGCTCGCCTCGAACGAGTACATCGAGACCGAGAACGGCTACCTGTTCATGCAGCCGGACGGCAACCTGGTCCTCGACCACAAGGCCGGGGCCGAACTGTGGGCCTCGGGCACGTACGGCAACACGGGCGCCTACGCGGTCTTCCAGACCGACGGCAACTTCGTGATCTACAAGAAGGACGGCGGCCCGGGCAAGGGCGGGGCGCTGTGGAACTCCGGCACCTGGGGCAACACGGGCGGCCACCTGGACTTCCAGGACGACGCGAACCTCGTCGTCTACCGCGCGGACAACTCCGCCGGCTGGGCGACCAAGACGTGGAAGGTGGGGAACAACACCCTCTCCGGCGGCCAGAACCTGGAGCGCGGCACCTGGATGTCGGCCGCCAACTCCATCCTGGCCCAGGACAACCGCGGCTACTTCGCGGTGTTCTACCGCGGCAAGGACTACGGTCGGGGCTTCTGGAACTACAGCCCCGGCGCCTACACCCGGATGCAGAACGACGGCAACCTCGTCACGTACAAGAAGGACGGCGGCGAAGGCAAGGGCGGCGCCGTCTGGGACACCAAGACGTGGGGCCAGAACGGCGCCTACCTCTCCTACGGGGCCAACGACTCCACCCTGGTGCTCCACAAGGCCACCGGCGAGGTCCTCATCGACTTCAAGACCGGCGACAACCAGCAGTAGACCGGACGTCCGGTCCCCGGCCCGGGGCGAGGGTTTCCCCGCCCCGGGCCGGGCTGCTTCGGCCGCCGTCGCGAACCGCCCGCGGCTCAGACCAGTTCCGCGACCCCCAGGTGGAAGTCGACGGGCAGGGCCTGGCGGCCGGGGATGTCCAGTTTGCGGTAGACGCGGGTCAGGTGCTGTTCCACCGTGCTGACGGTGATGTACAGCTTCTGCGCGATCTCCCGGTTGGTGTGGCCGTGTACGGCGAGCAGGGCGACCCGCTTCTCCGAGTCGCTGAGGCTCGCCACGAGGTCGGCGTCCGGGCCGTCGGCGCCCTCTCCGGGGCCGGGGCTGTCGCCGGTGTGGCCCGGCAGGATCTTCACGCACAGGGCTTCGGCTCCGCACTCCCTGGCGACGTGCCAGGCCCGCCGGTCGACCATGGCGGCGCGCGCCGGTTCGCCCAGCTCCCGCAGGACCTGCCCGAAGTCGGTCATGGCGCGGGCCAGTTCGTACTGGTCGCCGGAACGGTGCAGTTCGTCGACCGCCTTGGCCAGCAGCGCCTGCCGCTCCTTCGGTTCGCGCAGCGAGGCCCGCAGCCGCAGGGAGATGCCGCGCACCCAGGGGTCGTCGGCGTCGCGGGTGGTGAGCTGGTCCGCGAGGAACCGTTCGGCCTGGTGGGCCTCGCCGAGCCGGATCAGGGCCTCCGCCGCGTCCGTCCGCCACGGCAGTACCCGGGGCCGGTCCAGGCCCCAGCGCTTCATGTGGCGGCCGATGTCGAGGAAGTCGCCGAGCGCGGCGTGGAAGCGGCTGGTGGCCAGGGCGTGCTGGCCGCGGGCGCGCAGGTAGTTCAGGCCGTGGACGCTGCCGGCCGGCTTGTCGGGGACGGGCCGGCTGAGGACGGCCGCGGCCGCCTCGGGACGGCCCATGGCCGTGTACGCCCGCACCAGGGTGCCGGCGACGCCGCTGAGCAGGGCGCTGCCGCCGCGCTCGGGAACGGCGCGCAGCGCACCTTCGGCGGTTTCCGCGGCGCCGGTGAGGTCGCCCAGGCGTAGCCGTGCCTCGGCGAGCAGGCCGGCGAACTCGGCCTGCCAGCCGGTGGCGCCGCGCTGGCGGGCCTGGCGGACGAACCCCTCGCACCACGGCAGGGCGCGGGCGGCTCCGTGCAGGTGCAGGAGGGTGCGCAGGGCCTGTGCTACGGGTTCGACGGTGCCTTCGGCGAGGGTCGCGCCGCGCAGGAACAGTTCGGCGGCTTGGGCGGCCGCGGCCTCTTCCGGCTCTGCGGGCAGGGCCCACAGGGCCGCCGGGTGCGTGGCGGTGCGGGCGGGGCGGCCCGCCAGGGGGGCGCCCCGGTCGGTGATGGCGGTGGCGCGGTCGGGCGCGGACCACCGGGGGAACGCGGAGAGGCCGTCCAGCGGATCGTCGCCGGGGACTTCGCCGGGCCGGCGGACCGCGGCGGGGGGCCGCCCGTCGGGCGAGGCCATCCGCTCCAGTACGGCGGCCGACTCGTCGATGCGGCCCTGGGCGGCCAGGATTCGGGCGAGGGGGCCGAAGGCGCGCTGTTCGAGGCGGCCTTCTGCGAGGGCGGCCAGGGGTTCCAGGAGGTGGCGTTCGGCGGCGGCCGGGTCGGTGCGTGCGGCGACGGCGGCGAGCCTGATGCCGATGTCGGCGCGCCGGGCGTCGTCCGGGCAGGCTTCGTGGGCGAGCCGCAGGAGGGCGGCGGCCCGGTCGGGGGCACCGTCGGCGAGGTACTGGTCGGCGGCGGAGCGCAGTACGGGCAGGGCCCAGTCCTCGGTGGTGTGCCGGGCGGCGAGGAGGTGGCGGGCGACTTCGGTGTCGGGTGCGCCGGCGGCACGGGCCAGCAGGGCCGACCTGCGGTGCAGGTCGCTGCGCGCGGCGGGGTCCATCCGGTCCAGTACGGCGGCGCGTGCGGCCGGGTGACGCAGCCCCGGGCCGTCGAGCAGGCCGGCGGCGTCGAGTGCCGCGACCGCCCGGGCGGCGGCGGTCTCGGTGGTTCCGCTCAGCCGGGCGACGTGCGCGGGGCCCGCCAGCACGTCCAGTGCCGCGATCGCCTCGGCCAGTTCGGTGGTGACGGCCCCGCAGCGGTGGAGGCACGCCAGTACCGCCTGGGCGTAGGCGTCGCCGAGCCGGATCAACGGGTCCTGGAGCAGGGCGCGCAGCAGCAGCGGGTTGCCGCCGCTGGCCTGGTGGAGCCGGCCGGTCTCCGCCTCCGTGCGGTCGGGGAACATCGCGCGCACCGCCTCGGGGCGCAGGCGTTCGAGCCGCAGCCGTACGAAGTGGGGCAGCCGGAGCAGTTCGGTGCGCAGCAGCGGGTCGGCGCCGCGTTCGTGGAGGGACTCGGTGAACACCAGGAGGATCCGGGCCTGCCGGCCGGCGCGCGCGAGGTGCAGCAGATGGCGGGTGGAGAGTTCGTCGACGTGGTGGAGGTCGTCGACACAGATCACCACGGGCGCGGTGGCGCTGAGTTCGCGGACGGACAGGGCGAAGGCCTGCATGACCTCGATGCGGCCCGCGTCGGCCGCCTGCGGCGGGTGGGCCAGTGCTCCGGCCGGGGCGTCGGCGGTCAGCTGCCGCAGTACGCCGAGCGGATCGCCCTTTTCGGCGGCCGTTCCCATACCGCGCAGTACGACGCAGCCGCGGGAACGGGCGTGTGCGGCGACGGCTTCGAGGAATTCGCTTTTACCGCAGCCGACGGCCGCTTCGATGAGAAGTAATCCGGCGTTCCCTTCCGCGCAGCCTTCGATCTGCGCATGGGCAAGGGATAGTTCCTCGGCACGGCGGAACAACACCATAAGAGTCCCCCAGTGGCCCCGGTCCGCGCGTTCGGTGAAATGAACGAATGCGGATACAGGAATGATCGAGCAATGCTTGAGCGATAAATCAGGCCTCAGTGTAGGCCGGGGGAAGACTCCTCACGGTGTCCGGAAGCTGCCAGGCATCAATCCCCGCGGCCGGCCGCGGGGAAGATGCGGCGGGGGACGTTCCGCGGGTGGCCGGGGGTTCGCCACTCGCGCGGATATCCGACGGACACCTCCTCGAAGCGCACGCCGTCGTGCCACGTGGTGCGCGGGATGTGCAGGTGGCCGTAGACCACGGCGGCGGCCCGGAAGCGCCGGTGCCAGTCGGCGGTCAGCTCCGTGCCGCACCACTGGGCGAACTCGGGGTGGCGCAGCACGCGGGTGGGGTTGCGGACGAGGGGGAAGTGGTTGACGAGGACCGTGCGCAGCTCGGGGTCGCACGCCGCGAGCCGCCCTTCGGTGAGGGAGACCCGGGCCCGGCACCAGGCCTCGCGGGACGGGTAGGGGTCCGGGTGCAGCAGGAACTCGTCGCTGCACACCACCCCTGCCGCGTAGGCCTCTTCGAGGGCCTGCTCCTTGGTGGCCGCCGACGGGGTGCGGAAGGAGTAGTCGTACAGCAGGAACAGGGGCGCCACGACGAGGGGGCCGCCGGGGCCGGACCAGACGGGGTAGGGGTCCTCGGGCGTGTGCACGCCGAACGAGCGGCAGATTTCGACGAGCAGCCGGTAGCGCGCCTCGCCGCGGGGGCCCTCGGGATCGTCGCGCAGCGTCCACAGATCGTGATTCCCGGGCGCCCAGATCACCGTGGCGTATCGCATGGTGAGCAGTTGGAGCACCCACCGCAGGTCTTCGGGAGACTCTCCGACGTCGCCTGCGATGACGAGCCAATCGGCGGGGCTCTCGGGATACAGCTCCTCGACGATCCTGCGGTTCTCCGGGAATGCGACATGGAGGTCGCTGATGCCCATGAGGTTTCCGTGCGGCATTCCGTGAGTTTGGACGGGCTCCGGCGCGCCCGGCACCCCTGCCGGGCCCCTGAATTGCCTCCCGGCTTCGCCGTCAGGGCTATGGCAGGCGCATGGCAATGCCGGTGCGGGGCGTGCCAGCGTCGGGGCAGGCGGCGCCCGTACGGGTGCGCGGATGGCAGCGGACTGGCGGCCGGGCGGTCTTCCGGGGCCCGATCGGTCCGGGCGCGGCTCACGTTCCTGGCCCCGGCGGCGCGGTGGCGCGAGCGTGGAGTCGTCAGGCCGACCCCGGCCGGCACCGATACCGCGACCCGAGGGAATGCCGTGCTCACGAAGCTCCTGCCGGCGGACGTCGCCACCGCCGAGGCCACCGCCGACCCGTCCGAGGTCTTCCTCTACCCGGAGGAGGAGAGCCTGATCCGCAACGCCGTACCGAAGCGGCGGCTGGAATTCGGCACCGTCCGCTGGTGCGCCCGCCGGGCGATGGACTCCCTCGGGCTGCCGCCGGCTCCGGTGGTACCGGGCCGGCGCGGTGCCCCGCAGTGGGCGCCCTCCGTCGTCGGGTCCATGACGCACTGCGCGGGGTTCCGCGGGGTGGCCCTGGCCCGTTCGGCCCAGTTCGCGGCGGTGGGCATCGACGCGGAGACGAACACGGCCCTGCCCGCCGGGGTGTTGGAGTCGATCGCGCTGCCCCGGGAGCTGCGCTGGACCCGGGAGCTGGCGCGGGCCGTCCCGGAGGTCTCCTGGGACCGGCTGCTGTTCAGCATCAAGGAGGCCGTCTACAAGACGTGGTTCCCGCTGACGGGTCAGGAACTGGACTTCACCGACGCCCTGGTGAGCATCGACGCCGCCGAGGAGACGTTCCGGGCACGGCTGCTGCCGGACCCCGCGACCCTCTCGACGGCGGGGCCGCACGCGTTCAGCGGCCGCTGGTCCGCGGCGGACGGCGTGCTGCTCAGCGCGATCGCCGTCCCGGCCGCCCGGCCCGTCGCCGCGGGCACCCGGCCCGCCGGCGCGGACGCCCCGCGCGTCGCCGCGGGTGCCCCGCAACGGCGAAGCGCCCCCCGCCTCTGCCCTGCGGGGAGCGCTTGCTGACCGGTTCGCCGACGGTGTCGCGGGGTCAGCCCCAGCGGTCGTCCTCGGGTACCTGCGGGGCGTCGGTGATACCGCTGTTCCCCACGATCGTGACCGACAGGTTTAACGCGTTCGCCACGACGGACCCGGACATGAACTGCGCGCCCATGACGGCCAGGACTATACCCGCGAGTACGGTCAAGCACATGGCAGAGAATTTGCCCGAAATTACCCTCACGCCTTCCCCCAGTTGAAGATCAGGTTCCGAGCACCCGCACCTGTCCGAATTTTCCGGCTTTGGCGACCCCGGGTGATGCGAATAGAGTGCTCGACATCGATCAATCACGCCAAGAGGCCCACGCTGGCGTAAAGTTACGTGGCAGCAATTACATCGATCAGTGGGGGCTGAGATGTTCACAGGGGAGGGACCGGATTCAGGCTTCGCAGAGCTGGACGACGTCAGCGCCACCGCCTACGGGCTGGCCGTCGAGACCGGCCGCTTCGTGCGCGAACAGGTCGCCGAGCAGCTGTCCCTGACACCCGAGGAGATCGACCGGGTCGAGCGCGTGCTCCGCGGCGTGCGCCTGCTGCAGTCGATGCCGGGCAACCCCGCCGAACTCACCCCCGTCACCCCCGACGTGGCCGCCGCTTCCCTGGTGGCGCCCGCCGAGCGCCAGATCCGCGACCTCCAGCAGGCGGTCACCGACGTGCGCGCCAAGCTCCTGTCCCTGACCCCGCTCTATTTCGAGGGCCGCAGGCTGCGCAACCGGCTCGAAGCCTTCGACATCATCACGGACGTCTCGCGGATCCAGGCGATGCTCGACCACCTGAGCCAGAACTGCAAGAGCGAGCTGCTCACCGTGCAGCCCGGCGGTGCGCGGCCGGCCGATCTCCTCGACCAGGCCCGTGAGTCGGCCCTCTCCACGCTCGCCCGTGGAGTGCAGATCCGCACGATCTACCAGCACACGGCCCGCAACGACCTGCCCACGCGCTCCTACGTCCGCGACGTGACCCGGCACGGCGCCGAGATCCGTACCGCCGACGAAGTGATCGACCGGCTGATCATCTACGACCGTGAGGTCGCCTTCCTGCCTGAACGTTCCTCCGTGGACTGCGCGCCGGGCGCGGCGATCGTCCGCGAGCCGACGCTCGTGGCGTTCCTGTGCTCCGTCTTCGAGTACCTCTGGGACGGCGCGTCCGCCTATGTGGTGGAGACCCAGCGGTCCACCGCCTCCTCCGACGAGCTGCGGTGGTCGATCATCCGGCTGATGGCGAAGGGGTACAAGGACGAGATGGTCGCCCGCCGGCTCGGCATGTCGGTCCGCACCTGCCGGCGCCACATCGCCGACATCACCGAGGAACTGGAGGCGACGAGCCGCTTCCAGGCCGGCTACAACGCGGCCCGGCAGGAGATGCTCTCCGGCGATTCGGCCCCCTCGCCCGGCTGATCCGGCGTGCGCCGGGGCGTATCGCGCCCCGGCCGGACCGGTCACCAGCCCGTGTCCTCGTCGAGCGCCTCCGTGATGGCGTCCACGCAGTCCTGGTCGAGCATCGTCGTGACGTGGGCGTCCTGGAGACGGCCGAAGCCCGCGTCGTACACGGCGGCGCTGACGACGTAGCCGCCGTCGAGCGGGAAGGTACGGAAGATCCACTCGTCCCCGGTGCCCGCCGTGCCGTCCGGTCGCTGGACGCGCACCGGCCTGCCGTCCGGGCCGAAGCCGAACTCGGTGAACCGGAACTGCATCCCCTGCCCGATGGCCTTGCTGTACGCCTCCTTGAGGGTCCACAGCCGCACCAGCGCGCCGTTGCGTTCCGCTTCCGCCATGCCCGACAGCAGCACCGACTCGTAGGGCGTGCAGATGTGGCGGCCGAGGCCGCCGCCGTACATCTCCCGGTCGGCCCGCTCCGCGTCGACGCCGATCAGTCCACAGGTCGTCAGGCCGACGAGCAGCAGGTCCTCGGTGTGGCTGAGGCTGATGTCGATCTGGTCGCACCCCCGCAGGTACGGACGGCCGGTGGGCCCGTACGCCAGTTCCAGGTCGGCGGGATCACTGGCGAGCACCGCCCCCGCCGCGTGCTTGAGCAGCATCCGGGAGGCGATGTAGCGGTTGCGGACATCGGCGTGGGTCAGGTCCAGGAAGCGCGTCCAGTCGCGGCCGAGCAGTTCGCGGAGCCCGTCGCCGGACGGCAGGCCCGGCTCCAGGTCCCTGAGCCACGCGTAGACCAGCGCGGTTCCGTGGGTGGCGAGGTCCTCCCGGACCCGGTCCCATGACGTGCCCCCGGGAGCGACCGCCACGGGCTCGCCGAGCGGGGGGCCGAGCGTGGGACTGCCCGGGGCGGTCATCGGCGGTACTCCTTCACGAGGGTGTGGATGTCGCGGAGGCTGCGCGCCTCCATCAGACGGTGCACCGGGACGCGGTGGCCGGACTCCTCGAGGAGCGCCACCAGCCGGAGCAGGTTGAGGGAATCCCAGCCGGGCAGGTCCACCAGTGCGGTGTCGGCACCCGCCGGTCCGGGGAGGTCCAGGCCGAGGTCGTCGCGGACCGCCCGGAGGAAGACGTCGACGTTATCGAGACTCATCCGCCGTCCTTCTCCCCAGGGTCGCGGTGACGCGCACGTGCCCGGGGACGTCCGGCGCCCGCGTCAGATCATGGTGGAACTCCACCCACGTGTCCTCGCCTCCTGCTGGAGCAGCCCGCTCCGTGAACCCGCAGGAGGGGTAGAAGCCACGGACGCGGTGGTTGCGCGCGGTCGGTAGGTAGCGGGCGGTCACGGCGGACAGCCCGAGATCGCGGGCGTGGGCCAGCAGCACCGCAAGGACGGCCCGTTCGATGTCGCGGCCGAGCACGCGGCAGCTGAGCCACATGCCGTCCAGGCGCAGCGCCCCCGCCTCGAAGGTGCCGAGTACGGCCGCGACCAGGCCGTTCGTGCCGAACCGGTCGGCGGTGCGAGCGGCGAGCAGCAGCCTGTCCGGGTCTGCGGCCAGCGCCGCCAGCTCGGACTCCTGGTGGCCCCCGCCGGTGAGGTTGAACTGGTTGGTGCGCAAGCTCAGCTGGGACAGGCGCGCGAACTCGTGGGCGCGGGGCGGCCCGAGGTCGAGGGTGACCTCCAGCGCCCGCAGGAACTCCTCGTGCGAGGTGCCGGCGTTCAGCAGCGCCCCGCGCTCGCGCCGGCGGTGGTACTCGCCGGTCCGGGCCCGGTCCTCGTCGGTGAGGTGCAGGGTGTCGAACCAGCCGTCGGCGAGCAGCCGCGTCACGTGCAGCGCCGGTTCGTCGTCGAGGGGCACGACGGCCACCTCGGGCGCGCCGTGGCGTGCGCGGGCCCGTTCGGCCGGTGAGTCGTCGGCGAAGACCAGCGCGTCGGCGCCGAGGTCCAGCGCGCGTGCGATGTCGAGCAGATTGCCGTCCTTGGGACTCCAGTTGGCGTTGATCCGCACGAAGTCCTGCTCGCGCAGCGTCATGTCCGGGTGGGTGCGCAGGGTCTCCAGGACCGGTTCCTCGTCGTTCTTGCTGCTGACGGCGAGCAGCACGCCCTGGGAGGCCAGTTGGCGCACGCACCTCTGGAAGGCCCCGAAGGCTTCGCCGCGCAGCGTGCCGGCGGCGGCGATGCCGTCGGGTCCGTCCTCGCCGAGCACCCCGTCCCACAGGGTGTGGTCGAGGTCGAGCACCAGGCACTTGCGGACGAGGCCTCGGACGGCACGCGCCAGGTGGGCCACTTCGCGGGCGTAGGCGGCGAGGAGTCCGGCCCCGAGCCGCACCTTGCCGTAGCGCTCCAGCCGGGGGTCGGTGACGGGGCCGCCCTCGCCCACGAGGGGTTCGAGGTCGATCACCACCAGCCGGTCCGCGGACTCCGTCAGTCGCAGGAGCCGGGCGTTGAACTCCCGCCAGATCGCCCCGAGCCGGGCCCGGGAGCGGTGGTCGACCAGCTGCCGGCTGTAGGAGAGGGGCAGCGGCAGCGTGTTGAGCACGAGCGTGCCGGGGACCGCCTCGGCGAGTGCGGCGCACCGGTACAGGGCCTCCTCGCCGGCCGCCTCCACGTCCTCGGGCCGCCACACCGCCGGGACCTGCGCGAACACGGTCTCTGCGTCGAGCAGGCACAGGGTGAGGTCGGGGGCGGCGGTGCGCAGGGGGCTGCCGGGGTCGGTGAGATCGCGCAGGTAGGTGCCGTACTCGCCGGGCACGGGCCGCAGCAGCAGTCCGTGGCGGGCCAGCTCGCCCGTGAGGGGGTCGATGACGTGGCCGACGGTGGACTGGCCGGTGACGGCGACGGTGACGACGGGGGTGTGCGGGTGGTGGGCCAGTACGGCGTCGGGGTCGAGCCGGGCGAGCAGGCGGCCGGCTTTCGCCAGGTCGCCCGCGCCGCCGGCGCCGTGGAGGCCGCCGGCGCCGTGGAGGCCGCCGGCGCCGTGGAGGCCGCCGGCGCCACCCGGGTCGGCGTCCTCGGCGAGGAGCGCCGGCACCTGGTCGTAGGCCTTCTCCAGCAGTCCCCGCGCGTGCAGTGCGCGCAGGCGGTCCATTGCGTCGGTCATCGGTGCCTCACACCTTCTCCAGGGCGAGCCCGGCGCGGAACCACCGGCTGGATTCCACGCACAGCGCCAGCGCCCGCGAGCCCGGGGTGAACGCGGGCATGAGCCGGTCCAGTTGGTGGAACGGCAGGGCGTTGCCCGTGTTGCCGGTCTCGCAGACGCAGGAGACCTCCCGTGCGGAGAAGGACGGCAGCTGCTCCACGATCCGCGCGGTCATCCGCGCGGACAGCTGGGGCGGCAGCAGGAAGCCGATGTCATCGAGGTCCCAGCCGAGGCCGCCGAGGAGTTCCCAGAGGATCTCGGCGGTGATCTTCGGCACGTGTTCCTCGATCGCCTTGTAGTCCTCGGCGAGCATGCGCCGGCCGGAGCGGCGGTCGGTGGTGCCGTACCAGTCCAGCAGCTGTCCCGGCGCGAGCCCCTGGCCCGTCCAGGAGTTGAGCACCGCCCGTACGGCGACGCGCTCGCCCTCGGGTTCGTCCGTGAGGACCGCGGCGCCCGCCCCGTCCCCGAACAGGACGTAGTTGACGAGCTCCTCGCGCGGCATCCGGGCGGCGTCGGGGGTGGCCGACAGGAACCGGTGGGTGACGTCCCCGCCGACGACCAGGCCGGCCCGGCGTCCGCCGCGGACGAGGGTACGGCCGAGGTCGACGGCCTGGATCGCACCGGAGCAGCCCGCCTGGATCTGGAAGACCGGCAGGTGGCCAAGGCCCAGCCGGTCGGCCACCTCACTGGCGGTGGTGGGCAGGAGGGTGTCGGGGGTGGCGGTCGCGAGGATCAGGAACTCGATGTCGGCGGGGTCGAGTCCGCTGCCGTCGACGGCCTGCGCGGCGGCTTCGGCGCACAGGTCGGCGAGGGTGCCGCGAACCTCGCCGGTGGCCGGGTCCCAGCCGAAGTGGCGGGTCCTGGTGCCGACGAAGAGGTCGATCCACTCCTCGCTGAGCCCCAGCAGGGCGGCCAGGGCGGCGTTGTCCACGGGGGCGCCGGGCAGCGCGGTGCCGGTCGCGGCCAGGTAGACGGTGCCGCGCTCGGCGGCCGTCGCGCTCATGCCGACCTCGCCATGATGACGTCGCCGAGGAACGCGGCGAGCGAGCCGACCGAGCGCAGCGCGGGCAGCATCTGCTGTACGGACACTTCGCCTGCGCGGGGCAGCCGGGCCTCGACCCGGTTCTTGAGCTGCATGATCATCACCGAGTCGAAGCCGAGGTCCTCGTGGAAGCGGGCTTCGCGTACGACGCGTTCCCTGGGGTGGCCGCCCACCTCGCTGACGGCCTCGACCACGGCCAGGAGCACCGGGTCGTCGTCGCCGGCGCGGGCCGCGGCCGGCGCGGGCACCGGCTCGTGCACCGGCGCAGGAGCCGGGGCCGGGGCCTGCCGGTCCCAGTAGCGGTGGGCGGCGGAGAACACGTACGGGGCGAGGGTTTCCACGACGCGGTGCTCGGGTTCGTACAGCTCCTCCCACCGCGGGTCCAGCCCGCACCGGTGGAGGGCGGCGACGGTCTCGGCGAGCTCGCGGCCGGTCGCGGCTTCACCGGGGGCGGGGTGCAGGAACTCCGCCCCGGCGGCGCGTCCGCCCCGGGCGGCGATCTCCAGCAGCCCGCTGCGCGGCCCGATCTCGATCAGGTGGGTCGGGGCGATGTCCGCGACGAGCGCTCCCAGCGCGGTGTCCATGAGCACGGGCTCCTCGATCTGGTCCGCCCAGTAGCCGGCGTCCATGGGTTCGTGGCGCAGCATCCGGCCGTACCGGGTGGAGGCCAGGGGCAGCGCGGGCGGCGCGCAGCGCACCGGCAGCGTCCGCAGGTCCGCCGCGGCCGGGGCGAGCAGGGGTGAGTGGAAGGCGTGGGCGACGGGCAGCGGTCTGGCCTTGGTGCCGCGCAGGTCCAGCTCCTTGGCGATGCGGCCCAGGGCGTCGACCGGGCCGGAGAGCACCGTGTCCGCGGGGCCGTTGAACGCGGCGGCCACCACCTCGGGCTCCCGGGCGAGGACTTCCGCCAGTTCGCCGGGGCCGGCGGCGACGGCGGTCATGCCGCCGCCCCGGGGCAGTTCGCTCATCAGCGCGCCGCGCCGGGCCACCAGTCGGGCGGCTTCGCCCAGTTCGAGCGCGCCCGCGGTCACGGCCGCCGCGTACTCCCCCAGGCTGTGCCCGAGTACGGCGGCGGGAGTGACGCCGAGCGAGGTGAGGGTACGGGCGAGGGCGTAGCCGACGGCGAACAGCGCGGGCTGGGCGAACTCCGGGCGGTGCACGCGGGTGTCGCCGCTGAGGATCAGCTCGCGCACCGAGGTCCCCAGGTGGCCCGCGAGGGCCTCGTCGGCCTCCCCGAGGTGGCGGCGGTAGGCGGGGGACTCGCGGTGGAGCCCGGCGGTCATCCCCGGGTATTCGGTGCCCTGCCCGGTGAAGAGGAAGGCGACCACCGGTCTGCCCCAGGGCCGGGCGGCGCCTCCGGCCGCGTCGGGGCGCGCGGCCGCCTCGCGGAGCGCGTCCACCAGCTCGCCGGTGTCGCGCACGGTGGCGGCGAAGCGGTACGGCAGACCGGTCTTGACCCTGTTGCTGCTCCGGCACAGGGTCGCCGCCGCGCCGCGCGGGCGCCGGGCGACCGCCTCGGCCTGCGCGGCGAGGTTGCGGCGCAGCGCCTCGGGGGTGTCGGCGCTGAGGGTGAAGACCCCGACGGCGCCCCGGGGCGCCAGGGCGCCGGTGGGCCGGGAGGTGCGGGGCGCGGCGGGGCGGGGGGCGCGGGGCGCGGTGGCCAGGACGGCGTGGGCGTTCGTACCGCCCATGCCGAAGCTGCTGACTCCGGCGAGGCTCTCCCCGCGCGGCAGCCGCATCGGGGACCCCAGCAGCCGCAGGCCGCGTTCCCCGAGCCGCAGCCGCGGGTTCTCCCGGCCGGCGTGGAGGCCGGCGGGCACGATGCGGTGGTGCAGGGCCAGCGCGGTCTTGATCAGACCGGCGATGCCGGCGGCGCCCTCGGTGTGGCCGAGGTTGCCCTTGACGGAGCCGATCGCGCAGGGCGTCCCGCGCTCGGTGCCGTGCACCGCGCCGAGCGCCGCGCACTCGATGGCGTCGCCCAGTACGGTTCCGGTGCCGTGGGCCTCGACGAACGCGATGCGGTCGGGGGTGGTGCCGGCCCGCCGGTACGCGGAGCGCAGTACCCGCTCCTGCGACCAGCGGTTGGGGGCGATGACCCCGTTGCTGCGGCCGTCCTGGTTGACGGCGCTGCCGCGCAGCACCGCGTAGACGCGCTGGCCGTCGGCGAGCGCGTCGTCCAGCCTGCGCAGCACCACCAGGCCGACGCCGTCGCCGCGCCCGATGCCGTCGGCGTCCGCGCTGAACGGCTTGCAGCGTCCGTCGGAGGCGGCGAGGCCCAGCTGTTCGTACACCAGGCCCAGTGAGGGCGACAGGACGATGTTCACCCCGCCGGCGAGGGCGGTGTCGCACTCCCCGGTGTGCAGGGAGGAGGCGGCGAGGTGGACGGCGACGAGCGAGGAGGAGCAGGCGGTGTCGACGGCGAGGCTCGGCCCGGTGAAGTTGAAGTGGTACGAGATCCGGTTGGCCGCCATCCCGGCGCTGCTGCCCGCGCCGAGCAGCGGGGTCACGCGCGCGAGGTCGCTCATGGTGAGCCGGCCCCACTCGCCGCCCATCACCCCGACGAACACCCCGGTCTCGGTGCCGGAGAGTTCGCCGGGGGCGCGGCCGGAGTCCTCCAGCGCCCGCCAGGCGCAGGGCAGCAGCAGCCGGTGGTGGGGGTCCATGGCGGCGGCTTCGCGCGGGGCGACGGAGAAGAAGTCGCTGTCGAAGACATCGGCGTCGTCGATGAAGCCGCCGCTGCCGCAGACAGCGGGGAACTCCCGGGCCTCCCAGCGCTGCGCGGGGACCGGACCGATGCCGCTCCCGCCGCGCATCAGCAGGTCCCAGTACGCCTGCACGCCCGCCGCCCCGGGGAACGCGCAGTCGATACCGACGATGGCGATGTCCCCCATCAGCGCTGGTCCCGCGCGGGCGCCAGGGCGGCGGACAGGGCGTCGGCGGCCGGGGCGGGGGCCGGGAGGACCTGTTGGAGGTGCCGGAGCAGGGCGGTCACGGTCGGGTGGTCCCAGAGCAGGGTGGGTTCGACCTCCAGGCCGAACTCGTCCTCCAGGTCGCCGCAGAGGCTGAGCGCCGCCACGGAGTCCATGCCGTACTCGGCGAGCGGTACGCCCGGGTCGATGCTCTCGGGTGCGCGGCGCAAGTAGAGCGAGAGCCGGTCCATCAGCCACTCGTGCGGCAGGACGCCGCCGTCCGCGGTGGTGTGCTGTATGCCGGTCAGGGCGCTGGGAACGGTCATCGTGGTCTCCTTGTGTGCGTACGGGCCGTGCGGCGGCCGCCGGGTCGACCGGGGCGGCGGCCGGGGTCAACCGGGGATCGTCATCCGGGGATCGGGGTGGAGTAGAGGTCGTAGCTGATCTGGGTGCTGAAACGGAGCTGGACCTCGTGCCGGATGCGCGTCTCGCACTCCGGCGGCAGGTCCGCGACCCGGGTCCCCAGCCGCCGGGCGATGCGGTGCAGCGCCGCGGCGGCCCAGCAGGGATCGGCGAGGAACGGGTCGGTCCCGTAGCGGCCCTGGTCCCACAGCCCCAGCACGGCGGCCGCCGCCAGGAGCAGCGCGTAACGGTCCATGAGGGCGAACCTCGCGGGCTGCGCCGTAGACGCGGACCCGGCCTCCTCCAGCCGCAGGACCCGCCGGCGCACGTCGCGCAGTTCCTCCACGAGCTGCCCGGCGAGGGTGCGCAGGGCGCGTTCGACGGGACCGCTGCCTTCGACGCCCGCGGCGACCACCAGCATCGACGCGGTGAGGGAGTCGCGGCCGCAGGCCAGGCTCAGCCGGTCGGTGCGCAGCGGCGGCAGGTCGCCGCGCAGCCGGAACAGCCCGACCGGCGCCTCGTCCTCGATGAACCACGAGCTGCGGGCCAGGCGCGGCATCTGCGGGATGACGGTGGCCTGGCAGGCGACGGTACCGGCGTGGCCGAGGCTGAGCACGGGCACGTCCCGTACGTGCTTCTGGAAGATCCCGAGGGTGCCCTCGCGGGTGTAGAACCCGGAGCCGAGGACGATCGACAGGTCGTACATGGTCTCGGTGAGCACCCGCGGCAGCAGGTACTTGAGCGCCGCCGAGTAGACGCTGGTCTCGGCGGGCAGCAGGTGCAGGGCCCGGGTGGCGACGACGGCGAGGCTGTCGTACAGCAGCAGGTTGACGAAGGCGTTGGTCAGCGCGGCGCCGGTCCTGCCGTCGATCCCGCGCCCCTGCCAGCCGCCGGAGTTCTCCCGGTCGAAGCGGACGGCGGTGCGCAGGCTGGTGTCGAGCGCCGCGACGGCGGTCGCGGAGATCACCGTGCGGCTGATCTGGAAGGACCGCAGGGCGGTCTCGATACCGCTGCCCTCGGGCCCCAGCAGGGCGGACTCGGGCACCGGGCAGTCGTCGAACTCGACGCCCGCCCAGCGGCAGCCGCGCAGCCCCACGTTGGTGCGGCGAGCGGCGACGGCCGTGCGGGTGTCGGTCAACTGCTCCGGGTCCAGCAGCAGCACCGAGTGGCTGCGACTGCCGGGGGCCGGGTCGGTACGGCAGAACAGGACCAGCGCGCCGGCCCGTTCCAGGTTGTTGACCAGCGGCTTGCCGCCGCTGATCAGGTAGCCGCGCGGACCGCGGCGGGCGGTGACCTGGCTGCGGACGTAGTCGTTGCTGTGGGCGGTCTCGTGCTGGGCGATGGCCGCCTTGCCGCCGCCGCGCAGCAGTGCGGCGAGCCGGTGGCGCTGGCGGGAGCTCCCGGCGGCCCACACGTCGGAGGCGGCCATGAAGGTGGTCATGCCGTGGCCCATGGCCAGGCCCACGTCCCGGCGGAGCACCGGGCGCATGATCCTGACCAGGGTGTCCATGCCGTCGAGGCGTCCGCCGAGGGCGCGCGGCACGTACTCGTCGGTGATCCGGAAGTCGTCGAGCAGCGCCTCGCCGGCGGCGAAGGGCACGGCGGCCCGGTCCGCTTCCAGCAGCGCGGTGTAGCCGACGGGGTTGGCCGGGTCGGAGGGGTCGCCGAACAGGGTCTCCAGCCGGGAGACGCGCTCGCGCACCTCGTTCTCCCGGCGGTGGGCCTCGCGGCCCTGCGCCACGGCCGGGTCGCCGAGCAGCGACGTCACCAACGCCGGCCTCCGTCGGCTCCTTCCGGCCGCAGCAGGTCCTCGCCGAACAGCACGTCGTCGGCGCGGGCCAGGGCCCGTACGTCCGGGGTGAGGACCTCGTACTCGCCGCGCACCACGCCGTCGAGGAAGAGGGTGCGCATCAGGGTGCGCTGCACCTTGCCGCTGCTGGTGCGGCGTACGGCGCCGGGCCGGACCAGCAGCACGTTTCCGGCCGGGATCTCGAACTCCTTGCCGATCAGCGCCTGGATCTTCTGCGCGACGGTCCGCAGCTCGGCGGAGCCGGCGCCCCGCACTTCCTGGATCAGGACGAGGTGTTCGCGGCCGGCATCCACGGAGAACGCGGCGCCCACGCCGAAGGTCAGGGCGGGACTGACGGTCCGGGCCGCCCACTCGATGTCCTGCGGGTAGACGTTGCGGCCGTTGATGATGATGACTTCCTTGAGGCGTCCGGTGACGTACAGCTCGCCGTCGTCGAACATGCCGAGGTCACCGGTGCGCAGGAAGCCGCTCTCCTCGTCGTTGAGGCTGGCGCGGAAGGTCCGGATGGTCTCGGTGGGCCGCTTCCAGTAGCCGCGGGCCACGCTGTAGCCGCGCAGCCAGATCTCGCCGACGGCGCCGGGCGGCAGCTCGTGGTGGGTCAACGGGTCCACGATGCGCACCTCGATGTCGACCGGCTTGCCGCAGCCGATCAGCGTCTGCACCCGCTCTTCGGCGCCCGCGCCGGCGGCCCGGTCCCGTTCCAGGGCGCTCTTGTCGAAGTCCTTGCGCACGTGCGGGGTGCCGGGGGTGCCTCCGGAGACGACGAGGGTCGCCTCGGCCAGTCCGTAGCAGGGGCGCAGCGCCTCGGGCCGGAAGCCGGCGGGGGCGAACCGTGCGGCGAACTCGTCCAGGCTTTCGGGGCGGACGGGTTCGGCGCCGTTGAGGGCGAGGCGCCAGCGGGACAGGTCGAGGGCGGCGATCTGCTCGTCCTTGACGCGGCGCACGCACAGGTCGTAGCAGAAGTTGGGGCCGCCGCCGACGGTGACGCCGTACTCGTCGATCGCCTGGAGCCAGCGCAGCGGCCGCTTGACGAAGGACAGCGGGGTCACCTGCACGCTGTGCGTGCCCAGCCAGACGGGGTGCAGGAGGTGCGCGACGAGGCCCATGTCGTGGAAGTACGGCAGCCAGCTGCCGAAGCGGTCCTCGCGGGTGGTGTGGAGCAGCTTCTGCAGGGCGGCCTGGTTGGCGAGCAGGTTGCGGTGGGTGACGGTCACGCCGCGCGGTTCGGAGACCGAGCCGGAGGTGTACTGGAGGAAGGCGTAGTCGTCCTGGCGTACGGTGACGGGCCGCCAGGCCTCGGGGTCGCCGATCCCGGGGACGTCGCTGACCACGCAGGCCGCGTCCGGACGGGAGTTGCGGGCGAGCCAGAGGGCGACCTCGGGGGCGGCGGCCGTCTCGGTGAGGACGACCTTCGCACCGGTGTCCTGCAGGACGGCGGTGGTGCGGTTGAGCCGCTTGTCACGGCCGGCCTCGCCGGGCAGTGGGACGGGGACGGCGACGGCGCCCGCGTAGAGGCAGCCGGCGAAGGCCTTGAGGAACTCGACGGTCGAGGAGTAGACGAGCAGGACGGGCTGCTCGCGCACCCCGTACTCCTGGAGGCAGGCGGCGATCCGTCTCGCCTCCCGGTCCAGCTCTCCGTAGGTGAGGTGTTCGGCCACCGTTCCGCCGGCGGTGTCGCGGAGGAAGATGTGCACATCCTCGTCGGCGAGTTCCGCCGCCCGCACGCGGAGCAGTTCGGTGAAGGTGGCGAAGCGTGACTCTGACATCCGCGGCATCCCCTCGCGTCTGCGGGCCCCCGTGGAGTGGCGGACCTCGTCTTCGCGCCGATGGTCCCCGTACGTCCTTAAGGGGCGCTTGCGCGCGTCGCACTCAGGGGGTGGCAGGGGTGCGCCGAGCCGGGGGGCGGGCGGGAGGCTCGTGGCATGGACACCAACACCGACACCGTCGCCGACACCGGGGCCCCGCAGCCGTCGGCGCTCGTCTTCCCCGGGATGCAGCCGACCGCCTTCTCCGAGGTCGCGAAGTTCATGCTGGTCAACCCGTACGCGCGCGAGCTGTACGCGATCGCGGACGAGGTGCTCGGCTACCGGCTGGCCGACCGCTACCAGCAGACGGAGGGCGACTACTCCCTCTACGGGCAGATCTCGTTCGTCGTGAACTGCCTGGCGCTGGCGCGCTGGGCGGCGGACCGGCTGGACGTCACCCCTGCCTTCGTCACGGGTCCCAGCTTCGGCGCGCGGGCCGCGGCCGTGCACTGCGGGGTCCTCGAATTCCCCGACGCGGTACGGATGACGGCACGCCTGGCGACCGTGATGGACGAGTACTTCGGGCAAGAGCACCCCGCCCTGGTGACCCAGTCGATCGCGCGGGTGCCGCAGGAGAAGGTCGAGCTGCTGCGGCAGGAGCTCGACGAGCGCGGCGAGTGGAGCGACGTCTCCTGCGTCGTCGACCACGACTTCACGATGCTCACCGTCCACGAGTCCGTACTGGACTGGCTCCAGCGGCGGATCCGGTCGCTGGGCGGGATGCCGATGTACACGATGAAGCCGCCCATGCACTCGTACCTCTTCGGCGGGCTGCGGGACCGGGTGGACGCCGAGGTCTTCGACGGCATGACGTGGTCCGAGCCCCGGCTGCCGGTGGTCGCCGACCAGGACGGCCGGGTGGTGACCACCGGGGAGGGCGTGCGCGGCATGCTCCTGGACGGTTTCGTTCGGACGGTGCGCTGGCCCGACGTGGTGGACACCCTGTCGCGGGCGGGGGTCGGCCGGCTGTACGTGTCCGGGCAGGACGGGCTGTTCACCCGGGTGGCCTGCACCACGCGCGCCTTCGAGGTGGTGCCCGTGACGCCCCGTTCCGCGATGCGGCCGGCGCCGCGCCGGATGCCGGTGGCGGCGGCGGCCGCCTGACGACCGACGCGCGGATGCCCGAAGGGGCCGGTGCCTTTCGACACCGGCCCCTTCGGCGTTCCCCTGCGCCGTGACCGCTACTTGCCGTCCACGGTGAAGGCGTAGAAGGTGCCGGTGGTCAGGTTGCCGGTGGTGCCGGCGCCCTGGCTGAACCGGGCATAGCCGTTGCCCCAGTAGACGGTGCCGTCGACGACGGCGGGACCCGCGTTGGAGGAGTACGGGGCGTCGAACTCCCACAGGTACTTGCCGGTCGCCGCGTCCAGGGCGTACATCGCCCCGCTGGTGGAGCCGCCGAAGACGACGCCGTTCGCGGCGGTCAGGGCGCCCCAGGCGTAGCCGTCGGTCTTGTCCGCGACCTGCCACAGGATGCGGCCGGTCTGGGGGTCGAGTGCCGCGAAGGAGCTGCGGGTGGTCGAGGCGCCGCCGGCCAGGGTGTACGGCATGCGGAAGAAGTTGGCCTCGGCGATGTAGATCCGGCGGTCGTCGTTGGCGGTGCCCCACTCGATGCCGCCGATGTGGCCGCCGGGGCCGGCCGCCGCGCTCCAGACCACGTCTCCGGTGGTGGCGTCGAGGAGCCAGTACTCGCCGCTCTTCTCCCCGGCGCCGATCACCTTGCGGGCGCGTCCGTCGGCCGCCTTGATCGTGAACAGGTGGGCGCCGTCGCCGAAGTCGTAGTCGTTGCCCGGGTTGGGCGGGCAGTTGTTGGGCGGGAAGCCGGGGATGCAGCCGGTGTTCCAGGCGTCGAAGCGGCCGGAGCCGGTGTGCCACTTGATCCGGCCGGTGGTCATGTCCAGAGCGAGCACCGAGTCGACGTAGTCGTCGGGCGCAAGGCACTGGGCGGGGGTGCCGCCGGCGCTCTGGCAGTCACTGGCCGTCTTGGGCACCGTGTAGTTGTTGCCGGTGGTGAAGTACACCGTGTTGGTCGACGGGTCCAGGGCCGGGGTGCCCCATACGGCCACGCCGCTGTATCCGCCGGTCTGGCCGCCGTTGTCGGGGACCGTGTACTGGCGCCACAGCAGGTTGCCGGTGGCGGCGTCGAGGGCGTTGACGCTGCCGCGGAAGGTGCAGCAGGGGTAGGCGGGGTCGAGGGCGCCCTCGGACTCGCGGGAGGAGACGCCCTGGTAGATCACGCCGTTGTGGACGACGGGCGACTGGGTCAGGACCGCCTTGTACTGCGAGTCGATCTGCTTGCTCCACACCGGGTTGCCGGTGGCCGCGTCGACCGACATCAGGACGGCCTTGTCCCAGTCGGCGATGTACACCCGGCCGCCGACCACGGTGGGGCTGGTGCGGGAGACCGAGTTCGGGTTGCCCGTGTAGTCGGACACCTTGCGCGACCAGATGGCGTTGCCGGTCTTCGCGTCCACCTTGTGCAGGTAGCCGCCCCAGTCGGGGAAGTAGACCGCGCCGCCGGTCACCGCGGGGGTGGCGGACACGTCGCCGTGGGTGGTGAACGTCCACTTGGCCTTGAGCCGGCCGACGTTCCACTTGTTGATGGTGTCTTCCTGCGGGTTCGACCGGCTGTTGCGGATGTCGTGGCCGCCGGTGGGCCAGGTCTCCGCGAGGAAGGCGGCGTTGGTGGGCTGCGTGGTGACGAGGGTCGCGGTCAGCGCCGCGATGGCGAGCAGGACGAACCTGCGGACCGCTCCCTGCCGTGACCAGGGTCTTGTGCGCATGGTGACTTCTTCTTCCGGGTGGTGACGGGTCCAGTGGTGACGGGTTCGGTGGTGACGGGTCCAGTGGTGACGGGTCCGGTGGTGACGGGTCCGGTGGTGGCCGGCGGGTGTCCTGGCCGGCCGTGTCCCGGCCGACCGTGCCCCCGTCGGGGCCGGGGCCGGGGTCAGCCGACCGGTACGGGCTTGCCGTGCAGTGCGGCGGCCCGTGCGGTGAGCTCCAGCCGGTCGGTCTTCTTGTTGGTGTTGAGCGGGAACTCGGTGAGGCGGTGGTAGTGGCGCGGGATCAGCTGGGAGGGCAGCAGCCCGGCCAGGTCCCGGTGGAACTCCTGCGGGGAGCGCTCCTCGCCGAGGTAGAAGGTGACGAGTTCGGTGCTGTTGGCGACGGGTACGCCGACCACCACCGCGCCGGTCACCGGGGTGCCGGCGCGCAGCGCGTGCTCCACCTCGGCCAGTTCGACGCGGTAGCCCTGCACCTGCACCTGGGAGTCCGTACGGCCCAGGTAGACCAGTTCGCCGCCGGACAGGCGGCGTACGCGGTCTCCGGTGCGGTACCAGCGGGCTCCGTCGCGCTGGAGGTACTTGCCCCGGCCGTCCTCCGGGTCGAGGTACCCGTCCGACAACTGCGGCCCGGACAGCCACAGTTCGCCCTCTTCGGCGGCGGGCTCGCCGTGCTCGTCGAGCAGGAGTTCCGCGTGGCCGTCGTGGAGCAGGCCGAGCGGGACCACGCCGTTGACGCCGAGCCGGGTGGACTCCTCGGGGTCCCAGCGGTGGCGGTGGGTGGTGATGGTCATCTCGGTGGGTCCGTAGACGTTGACCACCGCCGAACGGGGCGCCGCCTGCTGCCAGGCGTCCGTGTCCTGGAACTGCAGCGCCTCGCCTCCGAAGAACGTCCAGCGCAGGGAGGGCATGCTGCCCGGCACCAGGCGTCCGGTGCGCCGGGACAGGGAGATCACGCTGGGGGCGGAGAACCACACGGTGATGCCGTGCTCGGCCACGAAGCCGGGCAGGTCGCGGTAGGCGTGCGGGGACACGGAGACCAGCGGCGCGCCGACCGCCCAGGCGCACCACAGGTCGGAGACGGCCGAGTCCCAGTTCAGGTTGGCGGCCTGGGAGAAGACGTCGTCGGCGGTGAAGTCGTACCAGGTGTCCATCAGCGCGAAGTAGTGCGCCATGTTGCCGTGGGTCAGCCGGACGCCCTTGGGACGGCCGGTGGACCCCGAGGTGAACAGGACGTAGGCCACGTCGTGCGCGGCGGCGGACCTGGGGCCGGCCAGCGCCGTGTCCGTGCCGGCGGCGACCGGCCGCAGCCCGAGGGCCGACAGGTCCCCCGCGCCGGCCGGGTCCAGGTGTGGCGCGAGGACCGGGAGTCCGGCCAGCCCCGCGAGTTCGGCGGGCAGCCGTCCGGAGGCCGCGCCGAGCAGGGCCGCGCCCTCCTCGTCGACGATCAGCGCGGACACCTCGGCGGCCGCGAGCATCGAGGCGATCTTCCCGGCCGGGAAGTCGGCGAGGAGGGGCACCGCGGGGAGTCCCGCGTACAGGCTCGCCACGACGGCCACGTACGAGGTCACGCTGCGTCCGGCGACGATGCCGACGGCCTTCGGCGGGCCGCCCGGGGCGGCGAGCAGGGCGCCCGCCCAGGCCAGGGCCAGCCGGTGGGCCGTCGTGTAGTCGACGCTGTCCTTCCCGACCCGCACCGCGACGCCGTGCGGCGATTTCTCCAGACCGCGCAGGAAACGAGCGTGCAGCGCGGTCCGCGCCAATGGTTCCATTACCGCTCCTCCTTGCCGGAATTACCGGCAAGCTCTCGTCGGACAAAATCGGAGAATACACCGCGACATTGTGTACGCATTGGCCGGGCACATTTCCCGGGCGCATTGACACGCACCTGTATCAGCCGCATTATTTCCCGTATGCCAGAACTCGCGAATCACACCTGGGACGGCGCTTTCGAAGCCGTCGTCCGCCCGTTCCTGCCCTATCTCCAGGCGAACGAGAAGCTGACCGGTGACGCCCGGCTCCGGGACCTGGGCCTGGACTCCATGGGCACGGTCGAACTGCTCGCCGCACTGGAAAGCGCTTATGACGTCCGCTTCCTGGACGACGCCCTGAAACTGGAGAATTTCGCCAGCCCGGATGTGCTGTGGCGCACCCTGATGACCGAGACAGAATCCGCCGCGTGACATTTTCGATTTCCCGCCAGGCCCGGCCCGGATCACCTCCGAGTCGGGCCCTTCTCTTTACACGGGTCCCTGTGCGCGGGTCTCTTTGCGCGGGTCTCTTTGCACCGGACGCGACGGGACGCGACGGGTTCAGGGGACCAGCCGCATGAAACCCTCCTCGATCCTTTCGAGGAGTGATCCGATGTGCGCCAGCGCCAGCGGATCGGGCGCGTCCAGCGCGAGCTGCTGCTCTTCGACGGTCTCGCCGTACAGCATGCTGGTGGCGCATTTGAACCGCAGCGCCTCCCCCTCGTCCCCGAGCAGGTGTCCGGCGAGCACCACGATGCCGAGGTCCAGCATCCGGCGGGCCAGCGTCGGCGAGTCCGTCACCTCGTACTTGCCCAGTTCCCCGCGGACCGGTTCGAAGTCGGGGTAGACGTAGAACGCCCCGGTGGGGGGACGGCAGCGGGCCCCGGCCGCGACGGTGATGCGGTGCACCTCTCGCGCGACGGCGCCGTGCAGCCGGGCGCTGGCGCGCAGCCGCTCGCGGATGTCCTCCGGCTCGCTGAACGCGTACTCGGCCACCGACTGCATAGGCGCGGCCAGCGTCGACCACACCTCGCTCGCCACCGAGACCACGCCGGCGCGGATCCATTCGCCCCACGGCCCGTGGGGGAAGCGGGCCGCGCCGATGCGCCAGCCGCCCAGGGCCAGGCTCTTGCTGAGCCCGGTGACGACGACCGTGCTGGCAGGGGCCACCTCCGCGGGGCTGAGGAACTCGGTGGCCGGGTCGTGCACGACGTCCCGGTAGATCTCGTCCGAGACGATCAGCAGTCCCTCCTCCTCGGCGATCGCGCACAGTTCACGGATCAGCGCGGGCGGGGCCAGGGTTCCGGTCGGGTTGTCCGGCAGGGTCAGGACGAGGATGCGGGGGTCGCGACCCAGTACGCGCGCCGCGGTGATGCTCTCGCGCAGCGCGACCGGATCGGGCACCCCGCCGCACTCCTCGGGGATCGCGACGGCGATGGGGTGCTTGCCGGCCAGCCGGGCCTGGGGGGCGTACGTGTTCCAGGCCGGGCGGGGCAGGATCACGTCCCCGGGGACGACGAGGCCGATGGCCATCAGCAGCGGCTTGCTGCCCGGCGCGACCACGATCTGGTCGGGCCCGGTGGGGATGCGCCGCCGGCCGAAGTAGCCGGCGACGGCGGCCCTGACCTCGGGCGAACCGGCCACCGGGCCGTAGGCGTTGCGGGTCGCGCCCGCCGCGAGGCGTTCCATCAGCGGGGCGAACGGCGGCAGCCGCGACTCGCCGAACCCGAGGTGGACCAGTGACTCACCGGCCGCCCGGCGCTGGGCCACGAGCTGGTTCAGCGCCAGGTTCGGCGACATCCTCATGTCGTTCATGCGGGGCTCCCCACCGGGGCGACGGTACGCGTCCCGAAGAGTTCGGGTTCTGCCTTCCAGGCGGGGCCGGCGATCGCTCGGGCGATGTCGGCGGGGACGGAGCGGTCGAGGCGCAGCTCGTCCAGCCAGGCGGCCTCGGGGTCGTAGTGCGCGAGGAACGGCCGTCCGACCAAACCGGGTTCGCGGGCCTGCACCATGTGCAGCTGGAGGAAGCGGCCTTCGGCGGTCTCCACCACCCCGTCCACGGCCACCTTGCCGGGCGTCGCGGACATCACCGGGCCGCGGACCGTGCGGGCCAGGCCGGGCAGCGTCCGGTAGGCGTCCCGGAAGATCTCGGCGGCCCGGGCGAGCGGGACGCGGAAGTAGTCGTAGGGGCCGGTGTCCCGCTCGACGAACATGTAGTAGGGGACGGCGCCGAGGGCGAGTTCGGCGCGCCACATCTCGCTCCAGACGTCCGCGTCGTCGTTGACGCGGGCGATCAGCGGTGCCTGGCAGTAGACGAGCGCGCCGGTGGACTTGATGCGGGCGACGGCCCGCCGGGCGAGGTCGGTGGCGAGCTCGCGGGGGTGGCTGAAATGCGCCATGACGGCGAGGTTCCGCCCGGAGGCGACGACCCGTTCGAACAGGCGCAGCACGTCGTCGGCGTCCGGGTCGGTGACGAAGCGCTGCGGCCAGTAGGCCACCGACTTGGTGCCGATCCGGATGGTCCGTACCGTGTCGACCGCCAGCAGCGGCTCCAGGTGCGAGCGCAGCCGTTCGGTGGACATCACCATGGGGTCGCCGCCGGTGACCAGGACGTCGCCGGCGTCGGGGTGGGTGCCGAGGTAGGAGATCAGCCCGCTCGGGTCGGGTGCGGCGAAGCGGAGGTCGGCGTCGCCGACGAACTGGGCCCAGCGGAAGCAGTAGGTGCAGTACGAGTGGCAGGTCTGGCCCTGGCTCGGGAAGTAGAGCACCGTCTCGCGGTACTTGTGTTGGAGGCCGGGGATCTCGGCGCCGTCCCGGGTGGGGACGTTCAGCTCCTTCTGCCCGGAGGGGTGCGGGTTGAGGCGGCCGCGGATCTGCTGGACGAGGGTCCGCAGGGCCGGCTTCGAGGCCGGGTCCGCGCTGAGCAGCGCCAGATCGCGCTCGTTCTGCTCGGTGAGCATTCCCTTCTGCGGGAAGACCAGTTGGAACATGGGGTCGTCCGGGATCCGGTCCCAGTCGATGAGCTGCGTCAGGACGTACTCGTTGACCCGGAAGGGCAGCACCATCGACACGAGCCGGATGGTCTCCCGGATGTCGCCGGGCAGGCCGTGACGGTCCGCGATCTCGTCGAGCTGCCGCGGCCCGTACGCGCGGAACCGTGCCGTCTCGACAGAGTCGGTTGCCAGCAGGGACATGCGGATATTCCTCCAGCCTGGTGCCTGGCAGTTCGGAGCGTGTGCTCGAACGCGGTTCGATGCTAGGAAGCCGATTCGGCCACGGGACCCCCAGCCGGACCCCTAATAGCGGCCCCGTCCCGCGAAGGGCGGGGCAGGGCCCCGGGGGTACGGAAAAAGCCGCCCAGGACCGCGGGGGCGGGGTCCTGGGCGGCTGCTCGGGGCGGGACGCGGGGTCAGGCCGTGCCGGTGCCCGCCTGGTGGGCCTCGGCGGTCGCGGAGGCGAGCTCGGCGGCGCGCGCGTTGTCGTTCTGGACGGCGCGCAGCCCGATGACGGCGAACACCGCCGCGCCGGCCATCACGAGGGCACCGGCGACGGACGCGGCGTGCACCTCGCTGGTGAACGCGGCGCGGGCCGCGTCGACGAGGTGGGCGGAGGCGTCTCCCGAGAGCTTGCCGGCGGCCGCGAGGGCGCCGCCGATGGTCTCGCGGGCCGGGCCGAGCGCGTCGGTGGGCACCCCGGCGGGGGCGTCCAGCGCGGAGCTGTTGCGGTAGACGGCGGCGCCGATGCTGCCCAGGACGGCGACACCGAGGGCGCCGCCGAGTTCCTGGCCGGTCTGGAGCAGCGCGGAGGCCGTTCCGGCGCGCTCCGGCGGTACCTGGCCGACGACGAGTTCGGTGACCAGGGTGAGGACCGGGGTGAGACCGACGGCGAGCGCGATGATGCCGATCAGGATGAGGACCAGGCCGTCCTCGGCGGGGACCTGGGTGAGCATGAGCAGGGCGACGGTGGCGAGGGCGAAGCCGGTGCCGATGATGTAGGCGGGCTTGACGGTGCGGACGAGGACGGTGGCGACGGGTACGACGGCGCCGACCGCGAGCGTGCCGGGGATGGTCCACAGCGCGGACTTGAGGGCGCTCATGCCGAGGACCGACTGCATGTACTGGGTGCTGAACAGCGAGTACCCGACGAGGGTGAAGCAGGCCAGCATGTTGACGGTCACCGAGGCGCCGAAGGCGCGGTTGCGGAACAGCTCGATGTCGACCATCGGGTCGCTGCTCGTGCGCTGGCGGCGCAGGAACACCGGTGCGAGGGCCAGGCCGACCACGATGGCGGCGATGTAGGGGACGGAGAAGCCGTCGACGGCGATCCGCTTGAAGCCGTAGATGACCGGAAGCACGACGGCCAGCGACAGCGCGGCGCTGATCAGGTCGAACTTGCCGGCCGCGGCGTCGCGGAACTCGGGGAGCAGGAACGGCGCCGACACCAGCAGGAGCAGCATCACGGGGACGTTGATGAGGAAGACGGAGCCCCACCAGAAGCCGTTGAGGAGGGCGCCGCTGACCACGGGGCCCAGGGCCGCGCCGGCGGCCATGCCGGTGGACCACACGGCGACGGCGGTGCGCCGCTGCGTCTGGTCGCGGAACAGGTTGCGGATCAGCGCGAGGGTCGAGGGCATGAGGGTGGCGCCGCCGATGCCCTGGAGGGCGCGCGCGGAGATCACCATCTCGGGGTTGGAGGCGTAGGCCGCGAGCAGCGAGCCGGCCGCGAACACGACGGCCCCGATGAGCAGGAGACGGCGGCGGCCGATCCGGTCGCCGAGCGCGCCCATGGTGAGCAGGACGCCCGACAGGACGAAACCGTAGATGTCGATCATCCACAGCTGTTCGCTGCCGGAGGGGCGCAGGTCCTCGCTGATCGAGGGGATGGCGAAGTAGAGAACCGTCAGGTCCATGGAAACGAGCAGCACGGGCAGGAGCAGGACGCCGAGGGCGATCCATTCCTTGCGGCCCGCTTTGGCCTCCGGTCCGGCGTGGTCGTTCTCGCTCAGGGAGCTGGTCATGGGGGCTGTCCAATGCTTTCGTGACGGGGGCGTGTACCAGTGAACGGAGCGGAGGGCCCGGCGCGCCCGGGCCGGGACGGGAACAGGGGTGAAGACAGGGGTGACACCGGGCGCGGAACAGGGGTCGTCGTGGTGGGTTTTCAGCCGTTCGCGGTGGCGAGCGCCGCCAGGGCCCTGCGGTCCGTCTTCCCGTTCGGGGTCAGGGGCAGACCGGGGAGCAGGGCGACCTTCCGCGGCACCATGTACTCGGGCAGGGTCTGCTTGCAGAACGCGCTGATCACGACGGGGTCGGCGGTGAAGCCGCGGCTGGGGACGACGTACGCGTACAGTTCCGGGTCTTCGTCGGGACGGGGCCGGACGACCGCCGCGGCCGCTTCGACGCCGGGGAATTCCAGGATCCTGCGTTCGATCTCGCCGAGTTCCACGCGGTTGCCGCGGATCTTGACCTGGAGGTCGGACCTGCCCACGAAGTACAGCTCACCACTGTCACCCCGGTATGCCAAGTCGTTTGATTTGTAGACCACTTGGCCGGACCGGGGGTTGAGCGGGTCGGGCACCAGGGCGGCCCGGGTGGCTTCGGGGTCGTCCCAGTAGCCGGTGAAGAGGGAGGGCCCGCGCAGGTGGATCTCGCCGACCGCGCCCGGCTCCTCCACGGGCCGGCCCTCCTCGTCGATCAGCAGCATCTCGGCGCCGGGGTAGGCGAAGCCGATGGAGAGCTTGTCGACGCCCTCGGGCAGCGGGTTCGGCACGTCCGTCAGGGAGAAGGCCATCGCCTCGGTGGGTCCGAAGCAGTTCACGACGCGGGTCCGCGGCAGCAGCGCTTGCAGCTGGCGCAGTTCCGGCAGGGGGAACGCCTCGCCGGAGAACAGGACGCCGCGGATCTGGTCCGCAAGTGCGGCCAGGCCCTTGGCCTCGTGGCGCAGGACGGGCCGCCACACGGAGGGGACGCCGTCGACCTGGGTGGCACCCGTGTCGGTGAGGAAGCGCAGCAGCCGGCGCGGCCAGTGCATCAGCTCGCGCGGTACGGGGATCAGCTGAGCGCCGGTCCCGAGCGCGAGGCCGATGTCCAGGAGGGCGAAGTCGAACTGGAGCGGTGAGGTGGTCGCGACCCGGTCCTGGGCGGTGACGATGTGGTGCCGGAGCATCCCGCGGTAGAAGGACAGCACCCCGCGGTGGCTCATGACGACGCCCTTGGGGCGTCCCGTGGTGCCCGAGGTGAAGATCATGTAGGCGGCGTCGGTGGTGACCGGCTCCCGCCGGTGGCGCACGCGCGGCGCGGGCGGGCGCTCCACCACCACGCCGTCCGGGCCGAAGCGGGCCGTGCCGATGGAATCGGGGACCCCCTCGCGGGAGCCGGCGGTCGTCTGGAGGTGCAGCGCGGGCTCCGCGGTGGAGGTGATGGCCAGCAGCCGCGCGGTGGGCACTTCGGGGCTCACGGGGATGAAGGTGAGCCCGAGCATCGAGCAGGCCAGCAGCATCGCCACGGCCGAGGCGGAGTTGTCCGACTCCAGGACGACCCGGTCCCCGATGTCGAGGCCGAGCGCGTCCAGGGCGACGGCGTAGTCGTGCGCGCGGCGCTCCAGCTGCCGGTAGGTCAGCACCCGGGAGGTGCCGTCGTCGCCGGCCTCCCAGACGGCCGGGCTGTCCGGTGCGGTGCTCGCCGCGGCCAGCATGAACTCGTGGATCCGCTCGGCCGGTCCGTGGACCTCGGCCGGGCGCACCGTGCTCAGGGTCACCGTCGTGTCACCTCTGCTCGTCGTGGAATCGCGGTCGCTCCGGGCTCCGGTCGGGGGTCCCGCCTCGGGCCCGAGCGGGGGGACTTCGGTCTTCGTCGCGGGCATCAGGAGATCCGCTCCTTGAGTTCCGTCAGCCACCGGTCGATGACGGGGGCCGTCGTGTCGACGTGCTGTTCGACGATCGTGAAGTGGGTGCCGGGGACGGTCGCCACGGTGTCGGCGCCCTCCCAGTCGGCCTGCCAGTCGGCTTCGGGGGCGTCGGGCGCGATCGCCGAGCCCTCGGCCTGCGCGAACAGGTCCCCGGCCCGGACGAACAGCACCGGCGCCTCGACCGGGTCCTGGCGGAACTGCGGCAGCAGTTCCACGTACCGGCCCATCGCGGACAGTTCGGCGCTGCTGAACGAGCCGAGCGTGGCCGCCTTGTCGGGGACGGCGAACGCCATCTGGTCGAAGAGCGCGTCGTTGGTCTCGCCCATGTAGTAGGTGTCGAGCAGGACGAGTCCGGCCGGCCGCACCCCGTGGGCGCGCTCCAGGCGGGCCACCGTGGCGTGGGCGAGCAAGCCGCCCGAGGAGAAGCCGAGCAGGGCGAACGGTTCACCGTCCGCGGCCCGCAGCACGGCTTCGGCGAGGACGTCGACCGCCGCCTCGAAGGACTCCGGCAGTGCCTCCCCACGCCCGAACCCGGGGGTGGGGATGCCGGACACCGGCATCGAGAGCCGGGCCGCGAGCCGCGCGTGCTGGTGCACGCCGCCCGCCACGGTCGGTGTGCTGAGGCAGATCAGCCGGGGCACCTTCGGTCCCTCGCCGGGCTGCTGGTGGCGGGCGCCGTACGTCACCGCCGCGGGCAGCTCCGCGAGGTCCGCCGCCGAGGCGAAAGAGGGCCGCAGCGCGGCCACGGACCGCAGCATCGCCAGACCGGGCTGGAGGTTGCCCGACATGATCGCGTCGAGGAACAGCCCGTAGAGCGTGTCGTCGAGGGGGCTCTGCGGCGCCGCCTGCGACACGGCGCCCTGACCCGGTTCCCCTTGCGCCGCCGCCAGCCGGGCGGCGAGCAGCCGGGCCAGTTCGAGGGGGTTCTTGCTGTCGAAGACGACCATCGCCGGCAGGGACAGCCCGGAGGCCGCGTTCAGCCGGTTGCGCAGCTCGACCGCGGTCAGCGAGTCGAAACCGGCCTCCAGGAAGCCCGCTTCGGCGTCGACGGCGCTCGCGTCGGCGTGTCCGAGCACTTCGGCCGCGTGGGTGAGCACGGCGTCCAGTACGGTCCGCTCGCGTTCGCCGTCGCCGAGACCGCGCAGCCGCTCGCGCAGCGCCCCCGCGTCGATGGCCGCGGCGGCCGCACCGGCCCGGCGCCGGGCGGCGGGCGCCAGGCCCCGCAGCAGGGCCGGCACCTCATCGGTACGGGCCCGCAGGGCCGCCAGATCGACCCGGAGCGGTACCAGCGCCGGGGCCTCGGCCGCGACCGCCGCGTCGAAGAGCCACAGCCCCTCCTCCTCGGAGAGCGCGGGGGTTCCCGTACGGCGCATGCGCTGGAGGTCGGCCTCGCCGAGCCACTGGCTGAGGCCGGTCTCGGTGTCCCACAGGCCGAACGCCATGGAGGTGGCGGCCAGGCCGCGGGAGCGACGGTGCTGGGCGAGGGCGTCGAGGAACACGTTGGCCGCCGCGTAGTTGCCCTGTCCGGCGGCCATGACGAGGCCACCGGCAGAGGAGAACAGGGCGAAGACCGAAAGGTCGTGATCGTCCGTCAGCTCGTGCAGATGCCAGGCGGCGTCCGCCTTGGCGCGCAGTACGTGGTCCACCTGCTCGGGGGTCAGTGCGCCGATCAGGCCGTTGTGCGCGACACCGGCGGCGTGTACGACGCCGCGCAGGGGGTGCTCGGGGTCGACGGAGCCGATCAGGCCGGCGACCGCCTCGCGGTCGGAGACGTCACAGGCGACGATCTCCACCTCGGCTCCCAGCGCGGCGAGTTCGTCGCGCAGACCGGCCGCGTTGGGGGCTCCGGGGCCCCGCCTGCTGGTGAGCAGCAGGTGCCGCACGCCGTGCTCGCTGACGAGGTGCCGCGCGACGAGGGCGCCGAGGCCTCCCGTGCCACCGGTGACCAGGACCGTGCCGTCGGCGTCCCAGGGGCTCTCGCCGCCCTCCGCGGTGGAGCGGGCGAGGCGAGGGGCGAGCACAGTGTTCCGGCGGACGGCCAGTTCCGGCTCGTCGGTGGCGAGGGCCGCGGCCAGCGCCTTCGGGGACACCTCGGCCTCCTCCAGGTCCAGCAGGACGAACCGGCCCGGGTTCTCCGCCTGCGCGGCGCGGACCAGGCCCCAGACCGGCGCCTGCCGTACGTCGACGGGGTCGCCGTCCGAGACGGCCGACGCGGCCCGCGTGACGAGGACCAGCCTGGAGCGCGCGAACGCCGGCTCCGCCAGCCACCGCTGGACGGCGGCGAGCGCGGTGTCCACCGCGGTACGCACCCCAGCGATGACCTCCGCCTCCCCGCCGGCGGCGGGGCCGCCCGGGAGCACCGGCAGCAGCACGGTGTCCGGCACCTCCACGCCCGGCGCGCCGAACGCGTCCAGGCCCGCGACCACCGGGACCCCGGCGACCTCCAGACCCGGGCCCGCGATCGTCCACGGCCCGCGCGGCCCGGAACCGCCCCGCACCGGCACCCAGTCGAGGGCGAGCAGCGCGTCCCGGAACCCTCCGGCGGCGGGCAACTGCTGAGCGGCGACCGGCCGCAGCAGCAGGGCGGCCACGGAGGCCACGGGCGCTCCCGCCGGGTCGGCGAGGTCGAGGCGCACCGCGTTGCGCTGCCCCTCGACGGGGGCGAGCCGGACCCGTACGGCGGTCGCGGACGCGGCGTGCAGGGTGACGCCCGCCCAGGAGAACGGGAGCAGCGCCTGCCCGCCGTCCTCCTCGGCGCCGAGCCCGCCGAAGCCGAGCGCGTGCATCGACGCGTCGAGCAGCGCCGGGTGGAGCCCGAACCGTCCGGCGTCGGCGTGCGCCTGCTCGGGCAGCTCGATCTCGGCGTACAGGGCCTCGCCGAGCCGCCAGGCGGCCGTCAGGCCCTGGAACACGGGTCCGTAGCCGAAGCCTCGTTCCGCGAGCCGGTCGTACAGCTGGTCGGTGTCGAGCGCTTCCGCGCCGGCGGGCGGCCACGCGGTGAGGCCGTCGCCGTCGCCCGGTGCGGCGCTTCCGGGGCTTCCGGGGACTTCCGGCGCCAGGACACCGTCGGCGTGCCGGGTCCACGGCTCGTCGGGCCGGCCCTCGGGGCGCGAGTAGACCTGCACGGCCCGCCGGGCCCGGTCGTCGGGTTCCCCGACGACGACCTGTACGGCAACGCCTCCGCGTTCGGGGAGTACGAGCGGCGCCTGGAGGGTGAGTTCCTCCAGGTGGGCGCATCCGACGTGGTCACCGGCCCGGAGCGCGAGCTCCACGAAACCGGTTCCGGGGAGCAGGACGCTGCCGTGGACGGCGTGGTCGGCCACCCAGGGCTGTGCGTCCGGTGAGATGCGGGCCGTGAAGGTCACCGCTTCGGAATCGGGTGCGGCCAGGACGGCGGCCAGCAGCGGGTGGTCCAGCGCCCCCTGGCCGACGGCGACGGCGTCGGTGGCGGGCCTGGCGGCGTCGACCCAGTAGCGGTCGCGCTGGAAGGGATAGGTCGGCAGGTCGACGCGCCGGGCGCCGGTGCCGGCGTAGAACGCCTGCCAGTCGACGCGCACGCCGTCCACGTGCAGCTGCGCGAGGGCCGTGACCAGCGCCTCGGGCTCCCCGCGGTCCTTGCGGAGAGCGGCGGCCGAGAGGGCCTGGTCCGTGGTGAGGCATTGTTGGGCGAGGCCGGTGAGGACCCCGCCGGGGCCGATCTCCAGGAAGCGGGTGACACCCTGCTCCTCCAGGGTCCGCACGGCGTCC
Organism: Streptomyces sp. NPDC051578; assembly: GCF_044454045.1. Lineage (NCBI taxonomy): Bacteria > Bacillati > Actinomycetota > Actinomycetes > Kitasatosporales > Streptomycetaceae > Streptomyces > Streptomyces sp. NPDC051578. The sequence continues at coordinate 2,988 of NZ_JBITDH010000010.1, read as the reverse complement.
GCGAAGCGGACGGCCTCGCGGACCTGGCCGACCCAGTACTCCGGGGACTGCCAGTCCTGCGACAGTCCACCCGAGACGGTGGAGACGACCGGGATGCGCGGCGCCGAGAACGTCAGCCGGGAAGCGACTACACCAAACTCGTCCAGCATCGGATCCATCAACGCCGAGTGGAAGGCATGGGATACAGCGAGCCGGCTGGTCTTACGGCCTTCGGCGGTGAAGTGCTCGCCCACGGCCAGCACGGCGGCCTCGACCCCGGACACGACGACCGAGTCCGGTCCGTTGACCGCAGCGATCCCCACACCCTCGGTGAGAAGCGGGAGTACCTCTTCCTCAGTGGCCTGCACGGCGAGCATCGCCCCACCGGTGGGCAGCGCCTGCATCAACCGGCCACGCGCCACCACCAACTCGGCCGCATCAGCCAGCGACAACACCCCCGCGACGTGCGCGGCGGCCAGCTCACCGATGGAGTGACCGGCGACGACGTCGGGCTTCACACCCCACGCCTCCACCAACCGGAACAGGGCGACTTCCAGCGCGAACAGCGCGGGCTGCGTCACCGCGGTCGCGTTCAACGCCTCCGCATCCTCACCCCACACCACCTCACGCAACGACCGCCCCAGGTGCCGGTCAACCTCCCCACACACCGCGTCAAAGGCCTCTGCGAACACCGGGAACGCCTCGTACAGCTCACGCCCCATCCCGAGACGCTGCGCCCCCTGCCCCGTGAACAGGAACGCCGCCTTTCCGGTCCGGCGGGCCTGGTCCCGTACGACCACGGGCGCGTTTCGGCCCTGGGCCAGTGCGGTCAGACCCCGCACCAGTTCCGCGCGCTCCGTGCCCACGACCACGGCCCGGTGGGCGAAGGTGGTGCGCGAGGTGGCCAGGGAGAGCCCGATGTCCGACGCGTCGGCGTCCGGCCCGGCGGAGACCCGCTCCAGCAGACGCTCCGCCTGCGCGGCCAGCGCCTTCGGCGTCTTCGCCGACAACACCCAAGGCGTGACGGACGATTCGGTTCGGGGGGCGGTCTCGTCCGGTGCCTCGGGGGCTTCCTCGACGATCACGTGGGCGTTGGTCCCGCTGATGCCGAACGACGAGACCGCGGCCCGGCGGGGCCGGTCCCCGGCCTGCCAGGGGCGCGCCTCGGTCAGCAGCTCCACCCGGCCCGCCGCCCAGTCCACCTGGTCGGACGGGGCGTCCACGTGCAGGGTCTTGGGCAGGAGGCCGTGCCGCATCGCCATGACCATCTTGATGATTCCGGCGACGCCCGCCGATGCCTGCGTGTGCCCCATGTTGGACTTGATGGAGCCCAGCCACAGCGGCTTGTCCGCCGGCCGGTCCTGGCCGTAGGTCGCGAGCAGTGCCTGCGCCTCGATGGGGTCACCGAGGGTGGTTCCCGTGCCGTGCGCCTCGACCGCGTCGACCTCCGCCGCCGTCAGCCCGGCGTTCGCCAGTGCCTGACGGATGACGCGCTGCTGCGAGGGTCCGTTGGGGGCGGTCAGGCCGTTGCTGGCGCCGTCCTGGTTGAGCGCGGAGCCACGGACGACGGCGACGACGGGGTGTCCGTTGCGGCGCGCGTCGGAGAGCCGCTCCAGGAGCAGCACGCCCGCGCCCTCACCCCAGGCGACTCCGTCCGCCGAGGCGGCGAAGGACTTCGAACGGCCGTCGGGGGCGAGCCCGCGCTGCCGGCTGAACTCGACGAACATGCCGGGAGTGCCCATGACGGCCACGCCGCCTGCGAGCGCGAGGGAGCACTCCCCCGAGCGCAGCGCCTGGGCCGCCATGTGCAGGGCCACCAGGGACGACGAGCAGGCGGTGTCGACGGTCACCGAGGGCCCTTCGAGGCCCAGGGTGTACGAGGTACGGCCGGAGACGAGGCTGCCGCCGCTGCTGGCCGCGGCCTCCACCCCGAGGGCGTAGTCGTGGTACATGACGCCGGCGAACACCCCGGTCGCCCCGCCCTTGAGGGTGGTGGGGTCGATGCCGGCCCGCTCGATGGCCTCCCAGGACACCTCCAGCAGCAGCCGCTGCTGCGGATCCATCATCAGCGCCTCGTTGGGGCTGATGCCGAAGAAGACCGGGTCGAACTCGGCCGCGTCGTAGAGGAACCCGCCCTCCTTCGCGTAGGTGCGGCCGGGCGTGCCGGGCTCCGGGTCGTAGACCTCCGGGTCCCAGCCCCGGTCGGCGGGGAAGGCGCCGATGGCGTCGACACCGTCCGCGACGAGCTTCCACAGCTCCTCGGGGCTCGTGACACCGCCCGGGTAGCGGCAGCCCATGCCGACGATCACGATCGGGTCGTCCGCGTCCGCTCCGCCGACGGAGGACAGGGTGCGCACGGCAGCGGGTGCGGAGTGGGCAGAGCCGGCGACTTCGGCCCCGATGTGGTCGGCGACCGCCCGCGCCGTGGGGTAGTCGAAGATCAGCGTGGCGGGCAGCCGCAGCCCGGTCGCCGAGCCGAGCCGGTTGCGCAGCTCGACGGCGGCCAGGGAGTCGAAGCCCAGCTCGCTGAACGCCCGCTCCGGCTCGATCGCGTCGGCCGAGGCGTGCCCGAGTACACCGGCGACCTGGGTCCGTACGAGGTCGAGCAGCGCGGCGCTGCGGTCGGCGGCGTCCAGCCCGGCGAGGCGGCCTGCGAAACCCTCGGCGCCGTCCGCGGACCGGGCGGACCGGCGTACGGGAACGCGCACGAGGCCGCGCAGGAGCGCGGGCAGCTCGTCGGCCCGGCCGCGCAGGACGTTCGCGTCGATGCGCAAGGGGACAACGGCGGGGTACCCGGAGCGCAGGGAGAGAGTGAACAGTGCGAGCCCTTCGTCCTGCGAGAGGGCGGGGAGACCTTGGGCCGCCATGCGCTGTTCGGCGAGGTCCAGCATGGTGGTCATGCCGGTGTTGACGCCCCAGAGGCCGAAGGCCATCGAGGTGGCCGGCAGACCCTGCGCATGCCGATGAGCAGCCAGCACATCCAGGAACACGTTCGCAGCCGCGTAATTG
>NZ_JBITDH010000009.1:0-193835 GCF_044454045.1 Streptomyces sp. NPDC051578 | reverse complement strand
GGACCCTGTGGGAGAGTAGGACGCCGCCGAACAATTATTGCGGGAAGCCCCGCACCAGCCCTTCGGGGCCGGTGCGGGGCTTTTCTGCGTTCACCGGCCCGCAGGGCGACTCGGGCTCTCCTGTAGGGTCAGGGTGCATCGTTCGACTAGTTCTACCGTCACAGTGGAGGCCCCCGGGTGGAGGTCCAGGAGACTCGGGTTCAGACTGACCGAATTTTCACCATTCCGAACATCCTGAGCATGGCTCGCCTCGTAGGCGTACCCCTGTTCCTCTGGCTGATCCTCGCGAAGCACGACGGTTGGGCACTTCTCGTCCTCATGCTCAGCGGCATCAGCGACTACCTCGACGGGAAACTCGCGCGACGCTGGAATCAGATCAGCAATCTCGGCCGCCTGCTGGACCCGGCGGCGGACCGGCTGTACATCCTGACCACGCTCTTCGGTCTGACCTGGCGCGGGATTCTGCCGCTGTGGCTCACCGCCGCCCTCCTGGCCCGTGAGCTGATGCTGCTGGTCATGGTGTGGATCCTGCGCCGGCACGGCTATCCGCCGCCGCAGGTCAACTTCCTCGGCAAGGCCGCCACCTTCAACCTGATGTACGCGTTCCCGTTGCTTCTGCTGAGTGACGGCAACGGTTCGTTGGCCTGGATGGCGTCAGTTTTCGGATGGGCGTTCGCCGGATGGGGTACAACCCTGTATTGGTGGGCAGGAATCCTTTACGTGGTTCAGGTCCGCCGGCTGGTCAAGGCGGATGCCACGGCCGATTGAGCTTGCTCGACGCCGGTACACGCGGAGGAGTTGCGGAGTCACCGTCCGAGACGGGTGAGGTCGGCTTGACCGTCATCTCTCAAGGAGGACTCTTCCGACATGAAGGCCGTCGTGATGGCTGGTGGCGAAGGCACACGTCTTCGCCCCATGACCTCAAGCATGCCCAAGCCGCTCCTGCCGGTGGCGAACCGGCCGATCATGGAGCACGTGCTCAGGCTGCTCAAGCGGCATGGGCTCAATGAGACCGTTGTGACCGTGCAGTTCCTGGCGTCCCTCGTCAAGAACTACTTCGGTGACGGCGAGGAGCTCGGGATGGAGCTCACCTATGCCAACGAGGAGAAGCCACTCGGGACCGCCGGAAGCGTGAAGAACGCCGAAGACGCTTTGAAGGACGACACCTTCCTCGTCATCTCCGGCGACGCGCTCACGGACTTCGACCTCACCGATCTGATCCGCTTCCACAAGGAGAAGGGCGGCCTCGTCACGGTCTGTCTGACCCGGGTGCCGAATCCGCTGGAATTCGGCATCACCATCGTGGACGAGGAAGGCAAGGTCGAGCGCTTCCTGGAGAAGCCGACGTGGGGCCAGGTCTTCTCGGACACCATCAACACCGGCATCTACGTGATGGAGCCGGAGATCTTCGAGTACGTCGACGCGGACGTCTCGGTCGACTGGTCCGGTGACGTCTTCCCGCAGCTGATGAAGGAAGGCCGGCCGATCTACGGCTACGTGGCCGAGGGCTACTGGGAGGACGTCGGCACGCACGAGAGCTACGTCAAGGCCCAGGCCGACGTGCTCGAAGGCAAGGTCCAGGTCGACATGGACGGCTTCGAGATCTCGCCCGGCGTCTGGATCGCCGAGGGCGCCGAGGTGAGCCCCGACGCCGTGCTGCGCGGGCCGCTGTACATCGGCGACTACGCCAAGGTGGAGGCCGGCGTCGAGATCCGCGAACACACGGTCGTGGGCTCGAACGTCGTCGTCAAGAGCGGCGCCTTCCTCCACAAGGCCGTGGTGCACGACAACGTGTACATCGGACCCCACAGCAATCTGCGCGGCTGTGTGATCGGCAAGAACACCGACATCATGCGGTCGGCCCGGATCGAGGACGGCGCCGTCATCGGTGACGAGTGCCTCGTCGGTGAGGAGTCGATCGTCCAGGGGAACGTACGTGTCTACCCCTTCAAGACGATCGAGGCCGGTGCCTTCGTCAACACCTCCGTCATCTGGGAGTCCCGCGGCCAGGCCCATCTGTTCGGGGCGCGCGGCGTCACCGGGATCCTGAACGTGGAGATCACCCCCGAACTGGTGGTACGGCTGGCCGGGGCTTACGCGACGACCCTCAAGAAGGGCGCCACGGTCACCACGGCCCGTGACCACTCACGTGGTGCGCGAGCGCTCAAGCGGGCCGTGATCTCGGCACTCCAGGCCAGCGCGATCAACGTCCGCGACCTGGAGAACGTGCCGCTGCCCGTCGCCCGGCAGCAGACCGCGAGAGGCAGCGCCGGCGGCATCGTGCTGCGTACCTCGCCCGGTGTGCCGGACTCCGTGGACATCATGTTCCTCGACGAGCGCGGTGCCGACCTCTCCCTCCAGCAGCAGCGCAAGCTGGACCGCGTGTACGCCCGCCAGGAGTACCGGCGTGCGTTCCCCGGTGAGATCGGCGACCTGCAGTTCCCGGGCAGCGTCTTCGACGCCTACACGGGTTCGATGCTGCGGCGCGTGGACATCACCGGCGTCGCCGATTCCGGGCTCAAGGTGGTCGTGGACGCCTCCAACGGCAGTGCGGGCCTCGTTCTGCCCAGCCTGCTCGGCCGGCTCGGTGTGGACGCCCTGACCGTCAACCCGGGGCTCGACGAGTCCCGCCCGACGGAGACCCGGGAATCCCGGCGGGCCGGGCTGGTGCGCCTCGGCGAGATCGTGGCCTCGTCGCGGGCGGCCTTCGGTGTGCGGTTCGACCCGGTGGGCGAGCGGATCTCGCTGGTGGACGAACGCGGGCGGATCATCGAGGACGACCGTGCGCTGCTGGTGCTGCTGGACCTCGTGGCCGCCGAGAAGCGCAGCGGCAAGGTCGCGCTGCCGGTGACCACCACGCGTGTCGCCGAGCAGGTGGCCGCGTACCACGGCACCCAGGTGGAGTGGACGACGACCTCGCCGGACGACCTGACGCGGGTGGGCCGCGCGGAGAGCACCATCTTCGGCGGTGACGGCCGCGGCGGGTTCATCGTCCCCGAGTTCAGCAGCGTGTTCGACGGCTCGGCCGCGTTCGTCCAGCTGATCGGGCTGGTGGCGCGTACGCAGCTCACCCTGAGCCAGATCGACGCGCGGATTCCGCGGGCGCACGTCCTCAAGAGGGACGTGCCGACGCCGTGGGCGGTGAAGGGGCTCGTCATGCGGCGGGTCGTGGAGGCGGCCGGCGACCGGCAGGTGGACACCACGGACGGGGTGCGCGTGGTCGAGGCCGACGGCCGGTGGGCGCTCGTGCTGCCCGACCCGGCGGAGGCCGTCACACATCTGTGGGCCGAGGGCCCCGACGACGCGTCCGCGCAGGCGCTGCTCGACGAGTGGGCCGCGGTGGTGGACGCCGGCGAGCACTGAGGCAGCCGTACCGCGCCGTCCGGGGGCCGGGCGGGAGAGTTCTCCCGTCCCGGCCCCCGGACGGCGCATTCGGTGTCGGCGGGGGCATCATGCGACGATGAGCGGCATGTCGCAGCCGCACAACAACCGGAGTTCGGTCACACGGCCCGCGCGCCCGGACGCTTCCATGTCGCTGCTGACGCACGTGATGGACCACAGTCTCGACGAGGGGTACGCGGAGGCCTCGGCGCGGCGCGAAGCCGAGGGCACTTCCGGCCTTCCGCGCACCCTCAAGGCCAAGCTGGCGCTCGCGGGCGGCCTCGTGCTCGCCGCGATGGTGGTCACCCTGGGCGCCGCGCAGGCGCGGGTGGCCGCGCCGGTGCTGGCCAAGGAGCGTCAGGAGCTCATCGACCGCGTGGACCGGGCCAACGCCCACGCGGACGGCCTGGAAGGGGACATCGAGCGGCTGCGCACGGAGGTCGCCGATCGCCAGCAGGCGGCGCTCAAGCAGGTGGGCGGCGACCAGGGCCGGCTGGTGGCGCTGCTGTCCGGGGCGACCGACGTCCGCGGGCCGGGGGTCAAGCTGGTGGTGGACGACGCCAAGGGCTCCTCGTCGGGCGGTGGCGGCGGCCCCCGCGAGACCAAGGGGTTCTCGGACACGGGACGGCTGCGGGACCGGGACATGCAGAAGATCGTCAACGGTCTGTGGCAGTCGGGGGCCGAGGCGATCTCGATCAACGGGCAGAGGCTGACGGCGCTGTCGGCGATCAGGGCCGCCGGTGACGCGATACTGGTCGACAACAGGCCGCTCGTGCCGCCGTACGAGGTCCTCGCCGTCGGTGACGGCAAGCGGCTGGGCACCCGGTTCCAGGACTCCGCCGGCGGCCAGTACCTGCACGTGCTCCAGGAGAGCTACGGGATCCGCTCCAGCCTGTCGCCCGTGGACGACCTCCGCCTCCAGGCCGCGTCGAGCCTCGCCGTACGTACAGCCACAGCAGAACAGCCGAAGAAGGGTGCATCGTGATCGCGGTACTGGGCCTCGTGGCCGGAGTGGTGGTCGGGCTGCTGGTCCGGCCCGAAGTGCCGGCCGTGGTGGAGCCTTATCTGCCGATCGCCGTGGTGGCCGCGCTGGACGCGGTGTTCGGCGGCTTGCGTGCCATGCTGGACGGCATCTTCGTGGACAAGGTCTTCGTGGTGTCGTTCCTGTCCAACGTGGTGGTGGCCGCGCTGATCGTCTTCCTCGGCGACAAGCTGGGCGTCGGCTCGCAGCTGTCGACCGGTGTGGTGGTCGTGCTCGGCATCCGCATCTTCTCCAACGCGGCGGCCATCCGCCGGCACGTGTTCCGGGCGTGAGGCCGATGAGTACGAATGGAACCCCTGAGGGCACCCCTCCCGAGGAACCGAACGTTCCGGAGCAGCCTCTTGTAGGGGGGACACCCGCACCGGCCGGGGACCCGGAGCAGAGCGGCCGCCGGCGGCTGGTGGCGGGCCTGTGGCCACCGAGGCTGAGCCGGGCGCAACTGGTCGTCGCGTTGCTGCTGTTCGTCCTCGGGCTGGGCCTGGCCATCCAGGTGCGGTCCAACAGCGACTCCAGTGCTCCGCTGCGCGGTGCCCGCCAGGAGGACCTCGTACGGATCCTCGACGAGCTGGACGGGCGCACCAAGCGGCTGGAGGACGAGAAGCAGAAGCTGGAGGACCAGCGCAAGGAGCTGGAGAGCAGCTCCAACCAGGCGGAGGAGGCGCGCAAGCAGACCGTGGAGAAGGAACGCCAACTGGGCATCCTGGCCGGTACCGTGGCCGCACAGGGCCCGGGCATCACGCTGCGGATCACCGACCCCAAGGGCCAGGTGCAGTCCGATCAGCTGTTGGACACCCTCCAGGAGCTGCGGGCGGCCGGCGCCGAGGCGATCCAGATCAACGGCGTGCGGGTGGTGGCGAGCTCATTCTTCTCGGACGAGGGAGGTGGGGTCGCGATCGACGGTAAGAAGATCACACAGCCCTACGAGTTCAGGGTGATCGGCAAGCCCCAGGACTTGGAGCCGGCGCTCAACATCCCCGGCGGCGTGGTGCAGACGCTGGAGAAGGAGCAGGCCACTGCCGGCGTCACACGGTCGGCCAAGATCGTCGTGGACGCCTTGCGAGCTGCGAAGCAGCCTGACTACGCTCGGTCGTCATCGTCGTGAGGCGGGGCGGAATGTGGAGCGGCTCACGTGGGCGGATGCCTGCGGGGGGTCGACGCGCCGAAGTCGCGGTGCGTGGTGGAAACTGTCTGGTGGTTACGGACGTTGTGAGAATGTCCGGGTCGGCAGGTGTGTGCATGCGGAGTTCGTCCTGCCCCACGGGCGGGTCTGTTTCGGTCAAGGGGAATCGCCCGTGAAGTTGTTTGAGAAGTTGTTCGGCAAGAAGAACCGCGAGGAGAGCGGTGCTCGGCACCGTGCGGGGCACGGGGACGCGGAGGCCCAGGGTGAGCGGCCCCTCTTCCGGGACGAGGTCGGGCCCGGGGGTGACATTCCGGGCGCTTCGGGCGCGTCGTCTGTTGACCCCGCCGGTTCCGGACGCATAGGTTTCGGTGATCCGTCAACCTCAAGTGCGGGTGGAGGGTTTGCCTCCGACCCCTATGCCACCAATGCCTCCGCGGGGCAGCCGCGGCGCGAGGAGCCGTCCATGTCGGCCGAGCAGGTTTGCAGCAGGTGTGGCCACCGCAGCGATGCGGCGAGCCGGTTCTGCTCCAACTGCGGGGCGCCGCTGCGGGCGGGTCTGACGCCGGAGCGTGCCTCGGAGACCACGTCCACCATCTCGATCTCGGGCCTGGAGGCCTACGAGGCCGAGGTGGCGGGGCACGCGCCGTCCTCCCTTTCCCCCGAGGCCCAGGCCGCGGTGGAAGCCCTGCCCCCGGGTTCCGCCTTGCTGATCGTGCGGCGCGGCCCCAACTCCGGCAGCCGCTTCCTGCTGGACGGGGAACTGACCACGGCGGGCCGGCACCCGCAGAGCGACATCTTCCTGGACGACGTCACCGTCTCCAGGCGGCACGTCGAGTTCCGCAGGAGCCAGGACGGCGGGTTCACCGTCTCCGACGTGGGCAGTCTCAACGGCACGTACGTCAACCGTGAGCCGATCGACTCGGTCGCCCTGCACAACGGCGACGAGGTGCAGATCGGCAAGTACCGGCTGGTCTTCTACGCGAGCCTGCGGGGCATCTGACCCTCCCCGGGACGCCTCTTCGGCCGAGGCCGGGGAAGTGCCCCCCGGGGAACCGACAGGGAAGGTCCCATGCTGCGTACCCCGTCCGGCGGTGCCGCGAAGAACGGCACCGCCGGGGCCGCCGGGCGGCTGGTGAGCATCGGCACGGTGCTGACCATGCTGCGCGACGAGTTCCCCGACGTCACCATCTCGAAGATCCGCTTCCTGGAGGCGGAAGGCCTGGTCGAACCCAGACGCACACCTTCCGGATACCGCAAGTTCAGCACCGACGACGTCGAACGGCTGAGCCGGATCCTGCGTCTGCAGCGGGACCACTACCTGCCGCTGAAAGTCATCCGGGAGCAGCTCGACGCACTCGACCGCGGAGAGCAGATCCGTATCCCGGCCCCCACGGCGCCCCGTGACCCGGGCGGCGCGACCGGAACCACCGGACCCGCGGCCGTGTACGGCGAGGTGGGCCGGGAGAGGCCGCCCGCGGCCCGGGTGGGGCGGGCGGAGCTGCTCGCCGCCACGGAGGTGGACGAGGAGCAGTTGGCAGAGTGGGAGTCGTACGGACTCCTCGGCGAGGCGCCGGACGGCGGGTTCGACGCCGAGGCGGTCACTGTGGCCCGGCTGATCGCCGATCTCGGCCGTTTCGGGCTGGAGCCCCGGCACCTGCGGGCGATGAAGGCGGCGGCGGACCGCGAGGCCGGACTGGTGGAGCAGGTCGTCTCCCCCTTGCGGCGGCACCGCAACCCGCAGACCAGGGCCCATGCCGAGGCCACTATGAAAGAGCTGGCGGGACTCTCGGTCCGGCTGCACGAGGCGCTCGTGCAGACCGCACTCGGGGTCCGTCTGCGTTGACCGGAAAGAGCCCGACTACCCAAACCGGTCGGGCACGTCCTAGGGTTGCTGTGTGAACGAGCTCGACGTTGTGGGTGTCCGGGTGGAAATGCCCTCGAACCAACCGATCGTGCTCCTGCGTGAAGTGGGAGGCGACCGGTACCTCCCCATCTGGATCGGTCCGGGGGAGGCGACCGCCATTGCCTTCGCGCAGCAGGGGATGGCACCTGCCCGGCCGCTGACGCACGACCTGTTCAAGGACGTGCTGGAGGCGGTCGGTGAGGAGCTCACCGAGGTCCGGATCACGGATCTGCGGGAGGGCGTCTTCTACGCGGAGCTGGTCTTCGCGAGCGGGGTCGAGGTGAGCGCGCGGCCTTCGGACGCCATAGCACTGGCCCTGCGGACGGGGACGCCGATCTACGGCAGTGACGGCGTGCTGGACGACGCCGGCATCGCCATTCCGGACGAGCAGGAGGACGAGGTGGAGAAGTTCCGCGAGTTCCTCGACCAGATCTCGCCCGAGGACTTCGGCACCGGCCCGCAGTGAGGCGGCGGACAAGCCGCCCACCTGGGACATTCTGCCCATTCGGTAACCCTTTCCCCGATATGGGGCACGGGAAACCACTCTCAGGGTGATTATCACTCGGCGTGCCGAGTGTGGCGATCGTTGACGCACCCCTGGTGACTGCCTACCTTCGAGGTGGGCAGGTCAAGGACGGAGGGTCGGCGTGAGCATCACGGGCGACGGCATGACCGGGGGCACCCCCGCACGGAGTGACGGTGGGCCGTACCCGCTGCACGGCGGTGCGGCGGGCAGTGCGCGCCGTCAGCCGGACCCGGCGCCGGCCGCACCGGCCGGCGGGGCCCCGGCGCCCGAGCAGGTCGGCTACCGCGGACCGACGGCGTGCGCCGCGGCGGGCATCACGTACCGCCAGCTCGACTACTGGGCGCGGACGGGCCTGGTGGAGCCGAGCGTGCGCCCCGCCTACGGCTCGGGGACGCAGCGGCTCTACAGCTTCCGCGACGTGGTGGTCCTCAAGATCGTCAAACGCTTCCTCGACACCGGGGTCGCGCTGCAGAACATCCGTACCGCGGTGCAGCACCTGCGCGACCGCGGTTTCTCGGACCTGGAGCGCATGACCCTGATGAGCGACGGCGCCACCGTCTACGAGTGCACCTCGCCGGACCAGGTCGTCAGCCTGCTCCAGGGCGGGCAGGGCGTCTTCGGCATCGCGGTGGGCGTGGTCTGGCGGGACGTGGAGAACGCGCTGTCACAGCTGCACGGGGAACGGATCGACACCGGCGAGACGCTGGTCCGCCCCAACCCGAGGGACGAACTGGCCGCGCGCCGCAACCGGGCCGTCTGACGCGCCGCGCGCCGCCGGGGCGCCGGACGGCGTTGTCAGTGGCGTAGGGCAGCATCGGAGCCGTGAGAGCCGCGCCGACCATCCTCCACCTGGACATGGACGCCTTCTACGCCGCCGTGGAGCAGGCGTCGAAGCCGAGCCTGCGCGGAAAGCCGGTGATCGTCGGCGGCCTCGGGCCGCGCGGGGTGGTCGCCACCGCCTCCTACGAGGCCAGGCGCTTCGGGGTGCATTCGGCGATGCCGACGGCGCAGGCCAGGCGGCTGTGCCCGAACGGCGCGTACCTGATCCCCCGCTTCACCCTGTACCGCGAGGTCAGCGAGACCGTCATGGCCCTGCTGCGGGCGCTGTCACCCCTGGTGGAGCCACTCAGCCTCGACGAGGCCTTCGTGGACCTGGAGGCGGGCGGCGTCGCCTTCGACTCGGCTACCGCTCGCGCCACGGGGGAGCGGCTGCGGGCCGACATCATGGCCGCCACCGGGCTCAGCGGCTCCGTGGGGCTGGCCGGCTCCAAGATGCTGGCCAAGGTCGCCTCGGAGGAGGCCAAACCCGCCGGGCTGCTGCTCATCGAGCCCGGGACGGAGCGGGAACTGCTCGCGCCGATGTCGGTACGGACCCTGCCGGGCGTCGGGCCGGCCACCGGGGAACACCTGCGGCGGGCCGGGATCACCACGGTGGGGGACCTGGCCGAGGCCGGGGAGGACGAACTGGTCCGGATGGTGGGGCGGGCCCACGGCGCGGGGCTGTACCGGATGGCGCTGGGTCTGGACGACCGGCCCGTGGTCGCCGAGCGGGACGCGAAGTCGGTGTCCGTGGAGGACACCTTCGACGTGGACCTGCACGACCGGGTGCGGATCCGGTACGAGGTCCAGCGGCTCGCCGACCGCTGTGTGGGACGGCTGCGCGGCTCGGGCCACTCCGGGCGGACCATCGTGCTCAAGGTGCGGCGCTACGACTTCTCGACGCTGACCCGCTCGGAGACGCTGCGGGGCCCGACCGACGACCCGGTGGTGGTGCGGGAGGCGGCCCAGCGGCTGCTGGAGGCCGTGGACACCACGGGCGGGGTGCGGCTGCTGGGCGTCGGGGTGACGGGGCTGGCCGACTACACGCAGGAGGACCTGTTCGCCCAGGCCGATGCCCTGGCCGACGCGCTGGCCGCGCAGGCCGCGCAGGAGGGCCCGGAAGGCGGCCCGGCGCAGGCCGGTGAGGCCGAGGGGCCGGGCGGGGCGCAGGAGCCCGGCGTGACCGCCGCGGCGGCCTCAGCGCCCTCGCCGGTCACCGGCGGCGCGGACGAGCCCGAACCGGCCGCCGGGCGCCGCTGGCCGGCCGGCAGTGACGTCAGACATGCGGTCTACGGCCCCGGCTGGGTCCAGGGCAGCGGGATCGGCCGGGTGACGGTGCGCTTCGAGCGCCCCGGATCGGCGCCGGGGCGCGTGCGCACCTTCCGGCTGGACGACCCCGAACTGGAGCCTTCCGATCCGCTGCCGCTCGTGGGGGAGGAGGGGACGCCGGACGGTCCCTAGTGCGGTGGACCTTTCCGGTCGCAGCACTAGCCTTCGCCGGCCAGGCTGCCGAAGTCCCGGGGCTGCGCAGGGGGCTGGGGGCGCTGGAAGTCCGTCGGGAGGGTCACGTCAAGGCCGTAGTGGTGGTAGAGCTGGAGTTCCTGCTCCGGGGAGAGGTGGCGGCCGACCCCGAAGTCCGGGGCGTCCTTGATCAGGGAGCGTTCGAAGGGCACCCGGAGGGTGTCGTCGACCACCTCGCTGGGCTCCAGCGGAACGAAGGCGTCCCGGCTGAACAAGCCGGTCCGGACGGCGGCCCACTCGGGTACGCCGGTGGCATCGTCGAGGTAGACCTCGTCCACGGTGCCGATCTTGGCGCCATTGCGGTCGAACGCCTTGCGGCCGATGAGACTGCGGGGATCGATGTCGGTCTGCACGGTCCGGTCCCTCCAAGTGGTCGCAACTGTTCCGTAATGACTCGTAATGACTACAGAAGGGCAAATCCGCGGCGGGGGCCACTTGAGGGAGCTTCCAGATCCTCGCTGGTAGGCTGAGTGATGGCTGTTGACCCTGTGCGGGAGAGTCCTCCGAGTGAGCACGACGGAGGCGCCGAAGGAGCAAATCCTCCCCGGAATCTCTCAGGCATACGTACCGCACGTGACGAGGCCACTCTGGAAAGCAGGGGTGGGTACCGGGCGCGCAGTACCGGTTCCCCTCCTCACCGACGGTGAAAGCCGGAGGCCGCGGACATCCCCGCGACTCCGGTGAAGCTCTCAGGTTGAGATGACAGAGGGGGAGGCCGTCCGGGTGCCCGCGCCGTGGTGCCCCTCGCAGGTCGTACGACCAGGAGGCCTCCGTACATGACCGCCAACCGCATTCCGCTCTCTCAGCTGGAGCGAGGCATCCCCTTCGAGCAGCGCCACATCGGCCCGGATGCCGAGGCGCAGGCCAAGATGCTCGCCCAGGTGGGCTACGGCTCCCTGGACGAGCTCACCGCCGCCGCGGTACCGGATGTGATCAAGACCGCGGCCGCGCTGAACCTCCCCGAGGCGCGGACCGAGGCCGAGGTGCTGGCCGAGCTGCGCTCGCTCGCCGACCGCAACCAGGTTCTGTCCCCCATGATCGGCCTGGGTTACTACGGCACGTTCACCCCGCCGGTGATCCTGCGCAACGTCATGGAGAACCCGGCCTGGTACACGGCCTACACCCCGTACCAGCCGGAGATCTCGCAGGGGCGCCTGGAGGCGCTGCTGAACTTCCAGACCGTCGTCGCCGACCTGACGGGCCTGCCGACCTCGGGCGCCTCCCTGCTCGACGAGGGCACCGCGGCCGCCGAGGCCATGTCGCTGGCCCGCCGCGTCGGCAAGGTCAAGGGCGGTGTCTTCCTGATCGACGCCGACGCGCTGCCCCAGACCATCGCCGTGATCGAGACGCGCGCCGAGCCGATCGGGGTCGAGGTCGTCGTCGCGGACCTGTCCGAGGGCATCCCGGCCGAGATCGCCGAGCGCGGCGTCTTCGGTGTGCTGCTCCAGTACCCCGGCGCCTCCGGTGCCGTGCGGGAGATCAAGCCGGTCATCGACCAGGCGCACGAGCTCGGCGCGATCGTCACCGTCTCCGCGGACCTCCTCGCGCTGACCCTGCTGGTCTCCCCGGGCGAGCTGGGCGCCGACATCGCGGTGGGCACCACGCAGCGCTTCGGCGTCCCGATGGGCTTCGGCGGACCGCACGCCGGCTACATGGCCGTCCAGGCCAAGCACGCCCGCTCGCTGCCCGGCCGCCTCGTCGGTGTCTCCGTCGACGCGGACGGCAACAAGGCGTACCGCCTCGCGCTCCAGACCCGCGAGCAGCACATCCGCCGTGAGAAGGCCACCAGCAACATCTGCACCGCGCAGGTGCTGCTCGCCGTCATGGCCGGGATGTACGCCGTCTACCACGGCCCGGACGGCCTGCGCACGATCGCCCGCCGCACCCACCGCTACGCCGCCCTGCTCGCCGCCGGCCTGACGGCCGGCGGGGTCGAGGTCGTGCACGGCGCGTACTTCGACACCGTCACCGCCCGGGTTCCCGGACGGGCCGCCGAGGTCGTGGCCGCCGCCCGCGAAGGCGGGGTGAACCTCTATCAGGCCGACGCCGACCTCGTCTCCATCGCCTGTGACGAGACGACGCTGCGCGCCGACATCGAGGCCGTCTGGGCCGCCTTCGGCGTCACGGCGGACATCGAGGCGCTGGACGCCACGACCGGGGACACGCTGCCCGAGGGCTTGCTGCGCTCGGACGCCTACCTGACGCACCCGGTGTTCCACCAGCACCGCAGCGAGACCGCCATGCTGCGCTACCTGCGCAAGCTCGCGGACAAGGACTACGCCCTGGACCGGGGCATGATCCCGCTGGGCTCCTGCACGATGAAGCTCAACGCGACCACCGAGATGGAGCCGGTGACCTGGCCCGAGTTCGGCCAGCTGCACCCCTTCGCCCCGGTGGAGCAGGCGGAGGGCTACCTCACGCTCATCACCGAGCTGGAGGAACGTCTCTGCGAGGTCACCGGCTACGACAAGGTCTCGATCCAGCCCAACGCCGGCTCCCAGGGTGAGCTCGCCGGTCTGCTGGCCGTGCGCGCCTACCACCGCGCGAACGGCGACGAGCAGCGCACCGTCTGCCTCATCCCGTCCTCGGCGCACGGCACGAACGCGGCCAGCGCCGTGATGGCCGGCATGAAGGTCGTCGTCGTCAAGACCGCCGACGACGGCGAGGTGGACGCGGACGACCTGCGCGCCAAGATCGAGCAGTACCGCGACGAGCTCGCCGTCCTGATGATCACCTACCCCTCGACGCACGGTGTCTTCGAGGAGCACGTCGCCGACATCTGCGCCCAGGTGCACGAGGCCGGCGGCCAGGTCTACGTGGACGGCGCCAACCTCAACGCCCTGGTGGGTCTGGCCAAGCCGGGCCACTTCGGCGGCGACGTCTCGCACCTGAACCTGCACAAGACCTTCTGCATCCCGCACGGCGGCGGCGGTCCGGGCGTCGGCCCGGTCGGTGTCCGGGCGCACCTCGCGCCGTACCTGCCCAACCACCCGCTCCAGCCGACCGCCGGCCCCGAGACGGGCGTCGGCCCGATCTCCGCGGCGCCCTGGGGCTCGGCCGGCATCCTGCCGATCTCGTGGTCCTACGTCCGCCTCATGGGCGGCGAGGGTCTCAAGCGCGCCACCCAGGTGGCGGTGCTCGGCGCCAACTACATCGCCAAGCGTCTGGAGCCGCACTACCCGGTGCTCTACACGGGCCCCGGCAACCTGGTCGCGCACGAGTGCATCATCGACCTGCGTCCGCTGTCGAAGGCGACGGGCGTGAGCGTGGACGACATCGCCAAGCGTCTGATCGACTACGGCTTCCACGCGCCGACGATGTCCTTTCCGGTGGCCGGCACGCTCATGATCGAGCCGACGGAGTCCGAGGACCTCGCCGAGATCGACCGGTTCTGCGACGCGATGATCGCCATCCGCGGCGAGATCGAGCGGGTCGCGGGCGGCGAGTGGCCGGTGGACGACAACCCGCTGGCCAACTCCCCGCACACCGCGGCGGCGCTCGGCGGCGAGTGGAACCACCCGTACAGCCGCGACGAGGCCGTCTTCCCCGGCGGGGTCACCGCGGCCGAGAAGTACTGGCCGCCGGTGCGCCGGATCGACGGCGCCTTCGGCGACCGGAACCTGGTGTGCTCCTGCCCGCCGCTGGACGAGTACGACGCCTGAGCCGTCCTCCCGTAGACGGATGACGTAGCAGGGGGCCGGTCCCGGAGCGCATGCTCCGGGACCGGCCCCCTCCTCGTGAGCGAGCCGTCTACGCGACCGCGAGCGGGCGGTGCGGGGCGATGATCTGGCCGTCCGGCAGCAGCTCACCGGTGTCCTCGAAGAGCAGGACGCCGTTGCACAGCAGGCTCCAGCCCTGTTCCGGGTGGTTGGCCACCGGGCGCGCGGCCTCCCGGTCGGCGGACTCTGATGACGGGCAGGCAGGCTGGTGCTGGCACATGGATGCGTTCTTTCGCTGCGGTGTGGTCTGCGTGCTACGGCTCGATGTGTGTTTCATGGCCGTCCCCCTGGTTTCATCCCCGCACCAGCGGGGAGCGTGTCGTCAGTCTTCCCCCATGACGGCTGCTTCGCAGGGATTTCCCGGCAGCTGTCCTCATAGATTGATGACGCATCACTCGTGCGGGCGGTTCAGCCAACTCCCGTGCCAATCGGGGTGGTTCCCCGCTGGCCCAAGCGGGCTAGGCCGCATGGGCCACTCGGGCCATGCCGGTCGGTCCGTGCAGGTCAGGCCGCCGGAGCGGCCACCGGCGGCGGTGTCGGAGGCGCCGTGCGCCGCAGTCGGTGGGTCAGTACGGGCAGCAGTTCGGACACGGTGTGCGGCCGGTACGGGGCGATCCCCGGCGGGGCCGGCGCCAGGGGCACCAGCAGGTCGGCGGCGGCCGGCAGCCCGGCGGACGGGTCGGCGTTCACGGCTCCGTGCAGCCACAGCGTCAGCATGTACAGCTCCGGTACGGACAGCAGCCTGGGCTGGTAGCCCTGGCCCAGCGACTCCGCCTGCCGCAGCGCGCGTTCGGTCGCCGCGACGTAGGGGCCTTCGAAGAAGTGCGAGAAGGCCCAGCCGTCCGGGGTGAGGCGCGTGTCGGCGGCCGCGACGAACCGGTCGCCGCTGCGGATCAGGAACCGCCAGCCCGTCAGCCGCGTGCGGGGCGGCCTGCCGCCGGGCACCAGCGCCGAGGCGTGCAGCCGGTCGAGGACGTGGACCGGGAGCGGAAGTTCGGCGGTGACCGGCCCTTGCAGGGCGCGCAGGGAAGGAGTGTGTGCCTCGTTGACGGCGGTGGGGGAACCGAGTGCCGCGAGGACGCTGCGCAGGGCGGGCGCGGGAGCCGGAGGGACATGCAGCGGCATGGTGGGTCGCCTCTCACTTGGGAGACCGGTGCTACGGGGGAAGGTGCGGACGGCGCTGTCGCATTCTGGGGTCAGAGGTGGGCTGTGGGGCAATGGCCGCGCGCCAACTCTCTGCCTCGTTTGCGGAGTTTATACGACATGTGTTCACGCAATGTTTCGGCTAGCTGTCCCGGCTATTGCCGACAAGGCGATTACCGGTCCCGCTGACCTGACATGCATGCCGGTTGCACACGGACATGCAGCGCTGACCTCGGAGGTTACCGGACGGGGGCTCGGCTGGAAAGCACCGGTTATCCGGAATGGGCAAAGTCAACGCGGAATTTGCTCAGGCGTACTTGCCGGATGAATGTGCCGAAGCGCCGTTCGCGCCAAACCGGCGCGCGCTCGCGGCCACGCGCGCCCCCTCGGCGTTAGCGATCATTCCGCTGGGGCATCATCGACCGTAACGCCCGCCTGCATGCTGTGGGCCGGGCCACTTGAGGAGGGACACCTCGATGGGGGAGAAGGTCGTGGCAGGCGGATTCGACCTGTCCGATCGGCAGCGGTATCGGAGGAAGCTGCGGGAGTGCCTGGAGGGCCTGGAGCGACTTCTGGCAGAGCAGAGGTTCGATCGCCCGAAGAACATGATGGGGCTGGAGATCGAATTGAATCTCGCGGGTGCCGACGGGTTGCCGAAAATGGTGAATGCCCAGGTCCTGGAACGGATAGCGAGCCCCGATTTCCAGACCGAGCTCGGAATGTTCAACCTGGAGGTCAACGTCCTCCCGCACCGCCTGGAGGGCCGCGTTTTCGACCAGCTCGCCGAGGAACTGAGCGCCGGACTGCACTACGCCCACCGGCAGGCCGCGGAGATCGACGCGGGCGTGGTGATGATCGGGATCCTGCCCACCGTCTCCCGGGCCGACCTGGCCCTGGCCAACCTTTCGGCGGTGGACCGCTACTCGCTGTTGAACGAGCAGATCCTGATGATGCGCGGCGAGGACTTCACCCTCGACATCGAGGGGGTCGAGCGGGTCACCTGGACCACCGGCTCGATCGTTCCGGAAGCCGCCTGCACCTCCGTGCAGTTGCACTTGCAGGTCACCCCGGCCCGGTTCGCGGACGTGTGGAACGCGGCGCAGGCGGTGGCGGCCGTACAGATAGCCGTCGGGGCCAACTCCCCGTTCCTGTTCGGCCGGGAGCTGTGGCGCGAGTCCCGGCCGCCGCTGTTCACGCAGGCCACCGACACCCGGCCGCCCGAGCTCCAGGCGCAGGGCGTGCGGCCGCGCACCTGGTTCGGGGAGCGATGGGTGGAGTCGGCCTACGAACTCTTCGCCGAGAACGTCCGTTACTTCCCCGCGCTGCTGCCGATCTGTGACGAGGAGGAGCCGCTGCGGGTCCTGGCCGAGGGCGGGGTGCCGAGCCTCCAGGAGCTGGTCCTGCACAACGGCACCGTCTACCGGTGGAACCGCCCCGTGTACGGGGTCGCCGACGGGGTGCCGCACCTGCGGGTGGAGAACCGGGTGCTGCCGGCCGGGCCGACGGTCGCCGACGTCGTGGCCAACGCGGCCTTCTACTACGGCCTCGTGCGGACGCTCGCGGACGAACCGCGTCCGGTGTGGACCCGGCTCCCCTTCGCCGAGGCGGAGGCCAACTTCGACGCGGCCTGCCGGTACGGGATCGACGCCCGGCTGCACTGGCCCCGCCGGGGCCGGGGCGCGGGCCTGGCGAGCGTGCCGGCGGTGCGCCTGGTGCTGGACGAGCTGCTGCCGATGGCCGCGGCGGGCCTGGACGCCTGGGGGATCGCCCCCGCCGACCGGGACCGCTGCCTCGGGATCATCGAAGAGCGCTGCCGGCGCCGGGTGAACGGGGCGACCTGGCAGGTCGACACCTACCACCAGGCGCTCGCGGGCGGTCTGGAACGCGACGCCGCGCTGGCCGCGACCACACGGCGGTACACCGAGCTGATGCACCGGGGCGACCCGGTGCACACCTGGCCGGTCGGGCTGCCGGAGCGGGAGGTGGACGCCCCGGCGGCGATCGGCCGCTGACCCGCCGGGTCCGGTGCGTGCCCGGCCGCGCCCAGGAGGCAGTATGGGGGTGGCGGACAACGGGACGGCGGGACGGGAGTCGCACGTGCGGGTGGAGCCGGAGCCGGTGGCCGAGGACCGGCGGGAGGACCGCCGCGGGTACCTGCGGACCGAGACGCTGCTGGTGCTCGCGCTCTCGCTGGGCGCGAGCGCGGTCTCGGCGCTGATCAGTTTCATCGGCTCGCTCACCAAGCCGGGTGGCCTCAAGGACCAGGCCGCCACGCTCAACGGCTCCTACGCGCCGGGCCGCCCGTGGCTGGACCTGGCGTGGCAGCTGTTCGGGATCGCGACCGCGCTGGTTCCCGTCCTGCTCGTCGCCCACCTGCTGACCCGCGAAGGGGCACCGGGGCTGCGGGCGCTCGGTTTCGACCGCACCCGCCCCGGCCGGGACCTGGGCCGGGGGGTGCTCGTCGCGGCCGGGATCGGCAGCGCGGGGCTGGCCTTCTACCTGGCGTCGCGGGCCGCCGGTTTCAACCTGACGGTGGTGCCCGAGGCGCTGCCCGACGTGTGGTGGAAGTTCCCGGTGCTGATCCTCTCCGCCGTGCAGAACGCGGTGGTGGAGGAGGTCATCGTGCTGGCCTACCTGCTGCGGCGGCTGGACGGGCTCGGCTGGTCCCCGACGGCGGCGCTGCTGGCCAGCTCGGTGCTGCGGGGCTCCTACCACCTGTACCAGGGCGTCGGCGGCTTCGTCGGCAACATGGTGATGGGCGTCGTCTTCGTCCTGGCCTACCGCCGTTGGGGCCGGGTGGCTCCGCTGGTCGTCGCCCACGCGCTGCTCGACATCGTGGCCTTCGGCGGGTACGCCCTGCTGGCGGGTCACGTCTCCTGGCTGCCGACTCCCTGACGGGTCAGGGGCGGGTGCGCAACTCGCCGTCCAGCACCGTGACGGTGCCGCCGGTCAGGTGCGTGCGGTTGCCGGCGAGCCGGACGGCCACCAGGCCGGTGCGCTTCCCGCCCTGGAGCCCCACGAGTTCGGTGCGGCCCAGCCGGGCGGCCCAGAACGGGGCGAGCGCGGTGTGGGCGCTCCCGGTGACGGGGTCCTCGTCAATGCCGACGGCGGGGAAGAAGCCCCGGGAGACGAAGTCGTACCCGCGGGCGGGATCCTCGGCGGCCGCGGTGACGATCACCCCGCGGCGGGCGTAGGCGCGCAGGGCGGCGTGGTCGGGGGTGAGCTCCCGTACCGCCCGCTCGTCGGCCAGTTCCACCACCAGGTCGCCGATGTGGGCGGAGGTGTCGTGGACGGACAGGACCGCGGCGCCCAGGGCGCGCCCCACCTCGGCGGGGGCCTCGACGGGAGTCAGCGAGGAGGTCGGGAAGTCCATCGTGATCCGGCCGTCGTCGCCGGCCAGTGCCGTCAGCACGCCGCTGCGCGTGCCGAAGCGGACCAGGCCGTTCGCGAGGCCGCTCGTCGCGAGGACGTGGGCCGTGGCGAGAGTGGCGTGGCCGCACATGTCGACCTCGGTGGCCGGTGTGAACCAGCGCAGCGCCCAGTCCGCTTCCCCGCCGGGCGGCAGGGGGCGGGCGAAGGCGGTCTCGGAGAGGTTGACCTCGGCCGCGACCTGCTGGAGCCAGCCGTCCGCGGGGAACTCCCCGTCGAGGATCAGCACCCCGGCGGGATTCCCGCCGAAGGGACGGTCGGTGAAGGCGTCGACGATTCGGATGCGCATGCCCCGACCGTAGGGCGGCTCCCTGATCGCCGCCTAAGGCCAATGCGGGGAGGCTGGCCCTGTCGATGAATAGTTTCCGATATATCGTTGACGCATCGCGAGTGGTCGGTCATAGTGGAGACATCGGAGCCCGGAAGCGGCTTCGAAGGAGCGATCGCAACGATCGGCACTGACATCGACGAATGACGAAAGGAGCGCAGTCATGCGTTCACACGGACAGCACGGACACGGACACGAGCACGGGCACGAGCACGGGCGGGGTCACGGCCACTGCGGGCCGGACCGTCGGGAGGAGTTCAACGGGCGACGAGCCGCCTTCGGGCCGTTCGGGCCGCCCTTCGGCTCAGGGCCCTTCGGCGGGCGCGGGGGACGGGGCGGGCCGCGAGGCCGCGCCCGGCGCGGCGACGTGCGCGCCTCGATCCTGGCGCTGCTCGCCGACCGGCCGATGCACGGCTACGAGATGATCCAGGAGATCGGCGAGCGCAGCGGCGGGGCCTGGAAGCCCAGCCCGGGCTCGGTCTACCCGACCCTCCAGTTGCTGGAGGACGAGGGCCTCATCACCAGTGAGAGCGACGGCGGCAAGAAGCTGTTCACGCTCACCGACGCCGGCCGCACCGAGGCCGAGTCGGGCCCGTCGGCCCCCTGGGCCGAGGCGGGCCGGGGCTTCGACTTCGAGGCGATGCACGAGATCCGGACGGCCGGAGTCGGTCTGATGGAGGCGTTCGGTCAGGTCTTCAAGACCGGCACGCCCGAGCAGCGCGAGAAGGCCCTCGGGGTCATCAACGACGCCCGCAAGAAGCTGTACCTCATCCTGGCCGACGAGCACTGATCCCGGCCACGCCTCCCGCGGTACACCGGCGCGCCCCACGGGTACTCCCGTGGGGCGCGCCGGCGCGTGTGCCCGGGACCGCTCAGGCGACCAGCGCCGACAGCTTGCGCAGCGACTCGTTCAGGGCGGCGGTCGCGGAGTCCTTGAGCTTGCCCGCCATCAGCGAGACGGCGGCCCCGGTGAACTCGCCGTCGATGCGGACGGTGGTGGCGCCGCCGTCCGGGACCAGGGTGTAGCGGGTGAGGACGGCCACGCCCATCGGGCCCTTGCCCGTGATGGCGAAGAGGCGTTCGTCCTCCAGCTCCGAGACCGTCCACAGCACCTCGGCAGGGAAGCCCATCATCTTCATGTTCTCGGCGAAGGTGGAGCCGACCGCGAGGGTCTGCGGTCCGCCCTTCGGGAAGTCGGTGTGGGTCATGCTCCACTGGCCGTACGCGTCCCAGTCCGTCAGCTGCGCCCAGACCTTCGCGGCGGACGCCTCGATGCGTGATTCCGCGGTGACTTCGGCCATGCGACCACCCCTTCTCGTCGGGTACGTGCGCGGAACGTAGCCCCGGCGACCGGAACATTCAATACTGACGACCTGTCAGAAAAGGAGGCTGCCGCCGGCCCGGTCCCCGGCCCGTCTCAACAGGTGTCACTCGAGTGATACTCCTGTTCGGCGCTGCCATGATGGCTCCATGCAAGCGTCAGGGAAGAACGCCGGACTGGGCCTGGCCCTGATCTCGGCGTGTGCGTTCGGTGGTTCCGGCGTCGCGGCGAAGCCGCTGATCGAGGCGGGCCTGGACCCGCTCCACATGGTGTGGCTGAGGGTGGCCGGCGCGGCGCTGGTGCTGTCCCCGCTGGCGTGGCGCCACCGCGATCTGGTGCGGCGCAAGCCGCTGCTGCTGGCCGGCTTCGGGCTCATAGCCGTCGCCGGCGTGCAGGCCTTCTACTTCGCCTCGCTCTCCCGCATCCCGGTCGGCGTGGCCCTGCTGCTGGAATACCTGGGGCCGTGCCTGCTCCTCGGCTACATCCGGTTCGTGCAGCGGAAGCCGGTGACCCGGGCCGCGGCGGCCGGCGCGACGGTGGCCGTCGTCGGACTGGCCTGTGTCGTGGAGATCTGGGCCGGGCTCAGCCTGGACCCGCTCGGTGTGCTGCTCGGTCTCGCCGCCGCCTGCTGCCAGGCCTGCTACTTCGTCTTCGCTGACCAGGGCAGTGACGAGGGCGACGTGCCCGACCCGCTCGGCGTGATCGCCTTCGGCATGCTCATCGGAACGCTGGTCATGACCGTGATCGCGCGGCCGTGGCAGATCGACTGGCAGGTGCTGGCCGGTGACGCGGTCATGGGTGACATGACGGTGCCCGCGCCGGTGCTGCTCGCCTTCGTGGTGCTGATCGCCACCGTGTTCGCCTACCTGACCGGCGTCGTCGCCGTGCGCAAGCTGTCGCCGCAGGTCGCGGGTGTCGTGGCGTGCCTGGAGGCAGTCGTGGCGACCGTGCTCGCCTGGGTGCTCCTGGGTGAGCACCTCTCCACCTGGCAGACCCTGGGCGGCGCGCTCGTCCTGGGCGGGGCCTTCATCGCGCAGTCCTCGCGCCCGACCCCGCCGGCGGCCCCCGAGCCGGCCGCCGTGGACCGCGAAGCGACGACGGTCTAGTGTGACCTCATGCCTTCGACCGCTGTGCTTCCGCCTCCCGCCGCCTAGCGCGGGCGGCCCTCACGCGACAGTCCCGTCCCGGGAGTGACCCGGGCGGGTCCGCGCTGCCCGCGAAGCGATGACCGGCTTTCCTCATCCTTCACGCATGCGCGGAGACACCTGTGTCGAACCATTCGCCCGCAGCCGGGCGCAGTCTGCTGTACCTCGTCATCGCCGGAGCCGCCTGGGGCACCGCCGGGGCGGCCGCCTCCCTCCTCTTCCTGGCCAGTGACCTCGGCCCGCTCGCCGTCTCGTTCTGGCGCAGTGCGGGCGGCCTCCTGGTCCTGGCGGGGGTGCTCGCCGTCCGCCGCCGTCCCGCGCCGGCCGCGCCCCGTCCCTCGGTGCCGTCGCTGATCGGGACCGGCCTGATGTTCACCGTGTTCCAGGCCGCGTACTTCGGCGCCGTGCGGGAGACCGGCCTGGCGGTCGGCACCGTGGTCACCCTGGGCGCCGGACCGGTGCTGATCGCGCTCGGCGCGCGGTACTGGACGGGCGAGCGGCTCGGCCGGGGCGGGGCCGCAGCCGTCGGCGGGGCGCTGGCCGGCCTCGCCGTGCTGGTCCTGGGCAGCGGCGGCGGCGAGGTGCGGCCGCTCGGCGTCGGCTGGGCGCTGCTGTCGGCGGCGGGCTACGCGGGAATGACCCTGCGGGCACGGTGGCTGGGGCAGCGCGGCGAGGGCGGGGACCCGCTCGTCACCACCGCCTGGTCGGTCGGGGTCGGCGCGGTGTGCCTGCTGCCGCTCGCCGTGATGGAGGGGCTGCTTCCGCACACCGCCGAACCGGCGCGGGTGGCGTGGCTGCTCGTGTACGTCGCCCTGGTGCCGACGGCCCTGGCCTATGCCCTGTACTTCACCGGGGCGGCCGCCGTGCGGGCCGCGACGGTGTCCGTGATCATGCTGATCGAGCCGGTCAGCGCGGCGGCGATCGCCGTCCTGGTGCTGGGGGAGCGGCTGACGGGCGCCGTGGTGCTGGGGACCGTGCTGCTGCTGACGGCCATCGGTGCACTGATCGCCGCCGAGGCGCGGCGACCCGCGGGCGGGCCGGTGGAGGCCAGGCCCGCCCCGGTGGCTCAGAGCGCGGCGAGGTAGCCGGGGACGGCGATGCCGGGAGCCAGGTCGTCGGCAGGGACCGGAGCCCCGTACGCCGGGGCGACCGGGACCACGCCCGACCAGTAGGGCAGGTCCAGGTCCTCGGCGTCGTCGTTGGGGCCGCCGGTACGGAGCTTCGCGGAGACCTCGTCGAGATCCAGGCGGATCACCGCAGTGGCCGCGAGTTCCTTGGCGTTGGCCGGCCGGGAGTCGGCGGAGCGGCCCGGTACGACGTGGTCGACGAGGGCGTCGAGCGCCATGCGGCACTCCTCCTCGTCGGTGACCTGGTAGGCGGTGCCGTGCACCACGACGGAGCGGTAGTTGAGGGAGTGGTGGAAGGCGGAGCGGGCCAGCACCAGGCCGTCGACGTGCGTGACCGTCACGCACACGGGCAGCCCCGGGTCGCTCTTCCCAGCGGCGAGCAGCGGGCGGGAGCCCGTCGAACCGTGGATGTAGAGCCGGTCGCCCACCCGGCCGAAGAGCGTCGGCAGTACCACCGGCGCGCCGTCGCGGACGAAGCCGAGGTGGCAGACGTAGGCCTGGTCGAGTATCGAGTGGACCGTCTCGCGGTCGTAGCGCGCCCGCTCCCGGGAACGGGACGGGACGGTGCGCCCGGTGGGCGCGTACGAGCCGGCCGAGGCGGCATCCGCTGTCGCCGACTCGATCGCCGGCTCGGTCGCCGGGTCCCCCGGCTGTTCGGTCGGCTCGGTGACGGGCGTGACGCTCATGGTGCGAACTCCGTTGTACTAGTGCATAATGTTCTTTGTGCTAGGAGAGTATCGGATCGCAGGGCGTCGCGCATCGGACATCGCAGCCAGCGTCGAGAAGGGCGTCGGCTCGGGCGCCCTGGCGCCCGGAGCGCTGCTCCCGCCGATGCGCGAACTGGCGGGGCAGCTGGGGGTGAACCCCAACACCGTCGCCGCCGCCTACCGCACGCTGCGCGAGCGCGGGGTCATCGAAACGGACGGGCGGCGCGGCAGCCGCGTACGGGCCCGGCCCGCGAGCGCGCCCCGCGACGAGTTGCGCACGGACGTTCCCGAAGGCGTACGCGACGCGGCGTCGGGCAACCCCGACGTGTCGTTGCTGCCCCGGCTGGACGGGGCGCTCGCCGCCGCGGCCGACCGGTACGCGAAGGCGCCGACCCTGTACGGGGACGACCCGGTGGCGCCGGAACTGGGCCGCCTCGCCAGGGCCGGCTTCGACGCCGACGGGGTGCCGTCCGGCGAGATCGCGGTGACCTCGGGCGCCCTGGACGGCGTCGAGCGGGTGCTCGCCTCCCACGTGAGGCCGGGTGACGCGGTGGCGGTGGAGGACCCGGGCTGGGGCAGCGTGCTGGACCTGGTCGCGGCCCTCGGACTGCGCCTGCTGCCGGTGCGGGTGGACGACGAGGGGCCGGACCCGGAGTCGGTGGCGCGGGCCCTGGCCGCGGGGGCCCGGGCGCTGCTGGTGACGGCCCGCGCGCAGAACCCTACGGGCGCCGCGGTCGGCGCGGCCAGGGCGGCCGAGCTGCGCGCACTCCTCGCCGGGCACCCCGAGGTACTGGTCCTGGAGGACGACCACGGCCACGGCATCGTGGACCTGCCGCTCAACTGCCTGGGCGGGGCGACCCGGCACTGGGCGCTGGTCCGCTCGACGGCGAAGGCGTACGGGCCGGACCTGCGGCTCGCGGTGCTGACCGGCGACGCGGTGACCATGGACCGGGTGCGCGGCAGGCAGCGGCTGGGACCGGGGTGGGTGAGCCGGCTGCTCCAGTACGCGGTGGTGGAACTGTGGACCTCGGGCGAGGTGGACCCGGCCGCGGTGGCCCGGTCCTACGCCGAGCGGCGGGACGGGCTGGTCGCGGCGCTCGCGGAGCGCGGGGTGCGCGCGCAGGGGCGCAGCGGGATGAACGTGTGGGTGCCCGTCGCCGACGAGACGGGGACGGTGACCCGGCTTCTGGGAGCCGGGTGGGCCGTCGCGCCGGGGGCGCGGTTCCGGGTGGAGAGCGGGCCGGGGGTGCGGGTGACGGTGTCCCAGCTCGGGCCCGGTGAACTGCCGGGCCTGGCCGACGCGGTCGCCGCGGCGGTCAGACCGGTGGCGGGGGGCCGGTTCGGCTGACCGGCGCCGGGCGGGGAGCTGCGGACGGCTCCCCGCCCGGGGTCGCGGGCGGCGCCCCCGCGGCACGGGGCGTCAGGAGCGTTCGGCGCCGGACGAGGGCCGGGCCTGGGTGAGGGCGGCGCCGGCCAGGATGACGGCCGCGCCGACCGGGGTGGTCCAGTGGAGCTGCTCGCCGAGGACCAGGACGCCCGCGGTGGTGGCGATGACGGGGACGAAGTACGTGACCATCTGCGCGGTCGTCGGGCCGACCTCCGCCACCAGGCCGTACTGCATCTGCAGGGCCACGCCCGTCCCGAGGGCGCCCAGGGTGGCCACCGCCAGGGACGGCCAGAGCGGGAACCCGGCGGGCGCCGGGGTGAACAGCGCGCTGACCAGGAGCAACTGGAGCGTCGAGACCATGAGCTGGGCCCCGGTCATCGCCACCGGCGACCCCGGCGTACCCGCCAGAGTGCGGCGCACGTAGATCCAGCCGACCGGGTAGCAGAGCGAGGCGAGCAGGGCGAGCGCGGCGCCCGTGGCATCGACCCCGGAGAACCCCTGCCAGGCGCCGAGCACGGTCAAGACCCCCAGGAAGCCGAGCCCCAGCCCCGCGAAACGGCGGCGGGTCGGGCGGTCCTCCGAGAGCGCCACCAGCGAGAGCGCCATGCCCCACAGAGGCGACGTGGCGTTGCAGATGCCCGCCAGACCGGACGGGATGCTCTGCTCGGCGAAGGCGAACAGCGAGAACGGCGCGGTGTTGAGCAGCAGCGCACTCACCGTCAGGTGGGCCCAGGTGCGCCGGCCGCGGGGCAGCGGCTCGCGGCGGACCAGCATCACGCCGAGGAGGGCGAGCGCCCCGGACAGGACCCGGCCCAGTGCGACGTGGAAGGGCGCGTAGCCCTCCGTGCCCACCTTGATCAGAAGGAAGCTGAATCCCCAGATCACCGAGAGGACGGCGAACCGTACCCGCCAGTCGAGGGCGCGGGCCCGCCGGGCGGGTGCGGAGGTGGTCGTGGGGACGGAACGGATGGTGGCCGGTGCGCTCATGGGGTCAACTCTGGCGCCCAAGAAACATTAGAACAAGCGAAATTTCCTGGCGGTGACGCCGTAGCATTGCTTATGTGTTGAACCTGGAGCGCCTGCGGACCCTCGACGCCCTCGCCCGCCACGGCTCGGTCAGCGGCGCGGCGGACGGACTGCACGTCACCACCTCCGCCGTCTCGCAGCAGATGGCCAAGCTGGAACGTGAGGTCGGGCAGCCGCTGCTGGCGAAGAACGGGCGCGGGGTCCGGCTCACCGACGCGGGACGGCTGCTCGCCGGGCACGCCGCGCGGATCATCTCGCAGGTGGAACTCGCGCAGGCCGATGTCGAGGCCCAGCGCGGCTGCGCCGTCGGGGAGCTGGGCATCGGAGCCTTCCCGACCGCGATGCGCGGCCTGCTGCCGCCCGCCCTGTCCGCCCTGCGGGCCGGGCATCCGCAACTGCGGCCGCGGGCCCGGGAGCAGGCGCCGGAGGACTCCATGGCGGCCGTCGTGCGCGGTGACATCGACCTGGCGCTGGCCATCGACTGGTACAACAAGCGGATGCCGGTGCCCGCCGAACTCACCCGGACGCACCTGCTCGACGACTCGTGCGACGTCGCCGTCCCGGCCGGGCACCGGCTGGCCGGGCGGAGCGAGGTCTCCCTCGCGGAGTTCGCCGCCGACGAGTGGATCTCCTGGAACGAGGGCCAGTTCTGCCACGAGTGGCTGGTGTTCACCCTGCGCGACATGGGCATCGAGCCCCGCGTCGCGCACATCGCCGAGGAGCACCACACGCAGCTGGCCTTCGTGGAAGCCGGCCTCGGGGTGTGCGTGACACCGCGGCTCGGGCGCGGACCGGTCCCCGAAGGAGTCCGGCTGCTGCCCGTCCGGGAGGCCGTCCAGCGCCACGTGTACGCGCTCTGG
Source organism: Streptomyces sp. NPDC051578 (assembly GCF_044454045.1). NCBI lineage: Bacteria > Bacillati > Actinomycetota > Actinomycetes > Kitasatosporales > Streptomycetaceae > Streptomyces > Streptomyces sp. NPDC051578. Next base: position 167,331 of record NZ_JBITDH010000009.1, on the reverse strand, counting down.
CGGGCCGACGCCGACCGGCGGCCCTCGATCCGGGCCGCCGTCGAGGCCCTGCGCACGGCCGCGCTCGGTCTCCAGGACGGCCCTACAGCTTGCGGAAGTCCCAGGAGACGACCGATTCCGGAGTGAGCCTGATCCAGGCGTGCCGGCCGTCGTGCGGCATCTGCGCGATACCGAAGTTCTTGGCCGGGAACAGCCGCTCCGGCTCCGCGAGTTCCGGACAGGGTTCACCGGTGCGCGGGGCCTCGCCGACGAAGACGGCGGTGCCGGAGAGCTCGACGCCGCGCAGCTCGTCGTACGCCTCGCCCGCGTCCACGACCACCGAGATCCGCGGGTCCGCCCGCAGGTCCGACCAGCGGCGGCTGCGCGTGATCGAGTACAGCCACAGCGACCGGCCGTCCCAGGCGAACCACAGGGCGCCCACGTGCGGGCGCCCGTCGGCGGAGACCGTGGCCACCCGGCAGGTGCGCTGCTCGCGCAGGAAGGCGTCCACCTCCCCGTCGGTCATCATGATGCGCCGGCCCCGCCGCTGGCCCTTGTCCATGCGCGTCCCGTCCATGCGTCCCGCACCCCTTCACATCTGACTGACTGTCAGGAATCATGCGGGATCGATGGTCGTCACGCCAGGGGGAGCCATGCCGGAACTCGTGCCCGCACCCGAAACCGCCACCACCGCGCTGCTCACCGTCGAATGCCAGAACGGCGTGGTCGGAGCCGAGAGCGCGCTGCCCGAACTGGCGAAGGAGGCCCGGGAGTCGGGGATGCTGGACCGGGTGGCCGCGCTGGTCGCGGCGGCGCACCGGGCCGGCGTGCAGGTGCTGCACGCGGTCGCCGAACGCAGGCCCGACGGGCTCGGGTCCAACGCCAACGCCCGGCTCTTTTGGGCCGCCGGGAAGCTGCCGGTGCGCCAGCTGCGCGGAACCCCGGCGGTCGAGGTCGCCGCCCCCGTCGAGGTGGCCGGGCAGGACCTCGTCGTACGCCGCCTGCACGGACTCTCGCCGATGGCCGGCACCGACCTCGACCCGCTGCTGCGCAACCTCGGCATCCGCACGCTGGTCGTCACCGGGGTCTCCTCCAACATCGCGGTGCCCAACACGGTCTTCGACGCCGTCAACCTCGGCTACCGGGTCGTGGTCCCCTCGGACGCCATCTGCGGGGTCCCGGCCGCCTACACGGGCGAGGTGATCCGCAACTCCCTCTCCCTCGTCGCCGCGATCACCACCACCGAAGCGCTGCTTAACCAGTGGGATCGCGCGCGCCGACACCCTTAACCTGGGCAGATGCTGTCCGAAGTGATCGCGACCCGTTACGTCACGCCCCTGCGTGAGGGCGGCTCGCTTCCCGGAATCGTCGAGGCCGACGACCTCGGGACCTACGTCATGAAATTCACCGGGGCCGGTCAGGGGCGCAAGACCCTGGTCGCCGAGGTCATCTGCGGCCGTCTGGCCCAGCGGCTGGGGTTGCGGGTGCCGAGGCTGGTGCAGATGCAGCTCGATCCCGTCATCGGGCTCGGCGAGCCCGACCAGGAGGTGCAGGAGCTGCTCAAGGCCAGCGGCGGGCTGAACCTCGGCATGGACTACCTCCCCGGCTCGATCGGCTTCGACCCGCTCGCGTACCAGGTGGACCCGGCCGAGGCGGGGCGCGTGGTGTGGTTCGACGCCCTGATCAACAATGTCGACCGGTCGTGGCGCAACCCCAACATGCTGGTGTGGCACGGGGACGTCTGGCTCATCGACCACGGCGCCACCATGATCTGGCACCACAACTGGCCCACCGCCCAGAGCGCGGCCGCCAAGCCCTACAACGCCTCGGACCACGTGCTGGCGCCCTTCGGCCCGGACATCGCGGCCGCCGCCGAGGCGCTCGCGCCGCTGGTCACGAGGGAGCTGCTCACCGAGGTCGCCGCCGACGTCCCCGACGAGTGGCTGGTCGACGAGCCCGGCTTCGACTCGACGGACGCGCTGCGCGGGGCCTACGTGGACGCGCTGCTGGCGCGAGCGGCGACGATCCACGAGAGGATCTCCATGGAGGCAGAGGTCAAGGCCCCGTCCAAGCCGCCGGGCTGGCTGACCGACCACCTGCCCGAATGGCCCCACAAGACCAAGAAGAAGAGCGACAGCGAGTGATCAAGCGGGACGTGTTCGAGTACGCGCTGGTGCGTGTGGTGCCCCGCGTGGAGCGCGGCGAGTGCTTCAACGCCGGCGTGATCGTCTACTGCCGGGCGAAGTCCTACGTCGCCGCGCGCACCCACCTCGACGAGGCCAAGCTGCGAGCCCTGGACCCCGGGGCCGACATCGCGGGCGTACGGGCCGCACTGCACGCCGTCGAGGGCCTGTGCAGCGGTGGCGAGCGCGCCGGCCAGGCAGCCGGGGACGATCCGGGGCGCCGGTTCCGGTGGCTGATCGCGCCGCGCAGCACCGTGGTGCAGCCGGGCCCGGTCCACACGGGGCTGACGGCCGATCCGCAGGCCGAGGTGGAGCGCCTGCTCGACCTGCTGGTGCGCTGACCGAGGAAGATCCGTACGACCTGGGAGCCCTGGGGCCCGGTGGCGTTGACACCGGGTGCCAGGGCTCCTAGCGTCTCCTCAGCTGAAGCTACTAAGCGGTTGCTCACCCGTGAGAGGCCGCTCCAGAGGATCCCAAGCGCGAGGAGACCCAGCATGTCCACCACCGAGCAGCGTGTAGCGATCGTGACCGGGGCGGCCCGGGGCATCGGCGCGGCCACCGCCGTGCGGCTGGCCGCGGAAGGCCGCGCGGTCGCCGTGCTCGACCTCGACGAGGCGGCCTGCAAGGACACCGTGGAGGCGATCACCGCCGCGGGCGGCACCGCCCTCGCGGTCGGATGCGACGTCTCGGACAGCGCGCAGGTGGAGGCCGCGGTCGAGCGCGTCGCGAGCACGCTGGGCGCCCCGACCGTCCTCGTCAACAACGCGGGCGTGCTCCGGGACAACCTGCTCTTCAAGATGAGCGACACCGACTGGGACACGGTCATGAACGTCCACCTGCGGGGGGCGTTCCTGATGGCCCGGGCCTGTCAGAAGTACATGGTGGAGGCCAAGTTCGGCCGCATCGTCAACCTCTCCAGCAGCTCGGCGCTCGGCAACCGCGGCCAGGCCAACTACTCCGCCGCCAAGGCCGGCCTCCAGGGCTTCACCAAGACGCTGGCCGTCGAGCTCGGCAAGTTCGGCGTCACCGCCAACGCCGTGGCCCCCGGGTTCATCGTCACCGAGATGACCGCCCAGACCGCCGCCCGCGTCGGCATGGGCTTCGAGGAGTTCCAGGCCGCCGCCGCCACCCAGATCCCGGTGCAGCGCGTGGGCCGCCCCGAGGACATCGCGGGCGCCATCGCCTTCTTCACGGGCGAGGCCGCGGGCTTCGTCTCCGGCCAGGTCCTGTACGTGGCCGGCGGCCCCCTCGACTAGACGGGGCACGGCAACCGACGTGAGACACCGCAACCGAGGAGAGGCACGGCGCACATGACGACGTACGAAGGAACGGACAGCGGCAAGGTCGCGCTGATCACCGGCGCGAGCCGGGGCATCGGCTACGGCATCGCCGAGGCACTGGTCGCCCGTGGCGACCGGGTCTGCATCACGGGACGCAACGAGGACGCTCTCAAGGAGGCCGTGGAGGCCCTGGGGGCGGACCGGGTGATCGGCGTTCCGGGCAAGGCGCACGACGAGGCGCACCAGGCCCTCGCCGTGGAGCGGACGATGGAGGCGTTCGGCCGGGTGGACTTCCTGGTCAACAACGCGGGGACCAACCCGGTCTTCGGGCCGATCGCGGACCTCGACCTCGGTGTGGCGCGCAAGGTCTTCGAGACCAACGTGATCTCGGCGCTCGGTTTCGCCCAGCGCACCTGGCACGCCTGGCAGAAGGACAACGGCGGTGCGATCGTGAACATCGCCTCCATCGCCGGCGTCTCCGCCTCGCCCTTCATCGGCGCGTACGGGATGAGCAAGGCCGCCATGGTCAACCTCACCCTCCAGCTCGCGCACGAGATGGCGCCGGGTGTGCGGGTGAACGCGATCGCTCCCGCGGTGGTCAAGACCAAATTCGCGCAGGCCCTGTACGAGGGGCGCGAGCAGGAGGCGGCGGCCGCCTATCCGCTCGGCCGGCTCGGTGTCCCCGAGGACATCGGAGGGGCGGCCGCGTTTCTTACATCTGCACAAGCGGAATGGATCACGGGGCAAACTCTCGTCGTCGACGGAGGAATGTTCCTCAATGCCGGAGTGCACTGACCGATAAACGGACGCATTTGCCTCCTAAAGGGAGGCAAATGCGTGTCGAATGTGCATGAAATCGGTCAAGTGCCTCACCAAACCTGCCCATTGGATTCGTGAGGCACTGCGGTAGGGTCTGCCGCACCCCTGGCTGATCGAGGAGCGTGCACGTGTTCAACCGGACCAGATGCCTGCAGATCACTGCAGCCCTTGCGTCCATATCCCTGCTCGCCGGATGCGGTCTGCTTTCCGATGACAGCGGTGCCGACAAGAAGCCGATCGTGGTCGGTACGACGAGCAAGCCGAGCACCCTCGACCCGGCGGCGGCCTGGGACGGCTCCTGGGAGCTGTACCGGAACATCTACCAGACCCTGCTGGCCTTCCCCACCGGCAGCACCAAGCCCGAGCCGGACGCCGCCCAGGGGTGCGAGTTCACCGACTCCGCCAACGAGTCCTACCGCTGCACGCTGCGCAAGGGGCTCAAGTTCTCCAACGGCGACGCGCTCGACTCCAAGGCCGTCAAGCATTCCCTGGACCGCATCCGGACGATCGCCTCCAAGAACGGCCCGAAGGACCTGTTCGGCAGCCTGGACAAGATCGAGACCCCGGACGCGCTGACCGTCGTCTTCCACTTGAAGACCCCCGACGCGACCTTCCCCTTCGTCCTCGGCTCGCCGGCCGCCTCGCTGGTGCCGCCGGGCGAATACCCCGCCGACAAGGTCCGCAAGGACGGCAGGACGACCGGTTCCGGCCCGTACGTCCTGACGTCGTACAAGGACGGCGAGGCCGTCCTCAGCCGCAACGACAGCTACGTGGGCTTCGCCAACCGGCGCAACGACAGCGTGACCATCCGGTACTTCACCGACTCCAAGAAGATGGTCACGGCGCTCAAGGACAAGGAGATCGACGCCACCTACCGCGGCTTGTCCGCCGCCGAGATCAAGGACCTCCAGAGCCCCGCCTCGCACGACCACGGCGTCCAGGTCGTGGAGAACGTCGGATCCGAGATCCGCTACCTGGTCTTCAACCCGAAGGACCCGCAGGCCGCCAAGCCCGCCGTGCGCCAGGCGATCGCCCAGACCATCGACCGCGGCGCCCTCGTCTCCAAGGTCTACCAGGGCACGGCCGAGCCGCTGTACTCGATGGTCCCCAAGGGGGTCCTCGGCCACAAGACGCCGTTCTTCGACATGTACGGCCAGCCGAACGTCGACGCGGCCAGGAAGACCCTCAGGGACGCGGGGATCACCCAGCCGGTGGAGCTCACCTTCTGGTACACCACCGACCGCTACGGCTCCTCCACGGCGGACGAGTTCACCGAACTCAAGCGCCAGCTGGACGAGAGCAACCTCTTCAAGATCACCCTGCGCAGCAAGCCCTGGATCGAGTTCCAGGACGGCTACAAGAACGGCGAGTTCCCGGTCTTCGGGCGAGGCTGGTTCCCCGACTTCCCCGACCCGGACAACTTCATCGCGCCGTTCGTCGGCAAGGAGAACGCCGTCGGCACCCCGTACGAGCCGGCCGACATCCTCAACGACCTGCTGCCCAAGTCCCGCCGCGAGAGCGACCGCTCGGCGGGCGTCAGGGAGTTCGAGCAGGCGCAGCAGACCTTCGCCAAGGACGTCCGGCTGCTGCCGCTGTGGCAGGGCAAGCTGTACGTGGCCGCGCGCGACGACGTCGCGGGCGCCGAGCGGGCACTGGACCCGCAGACCGTCATGCAGATGTGGGAGCTGTACCGCAAGACCAGCTGGTAGCCCCCGCTCCCCGGCCACGGGCGTTGTCAGTGCCTGCGTATAGGTTCGGTCCAGTTGCACCAAGCAGTTTCACGGACCTGTACCGGAGGATGTAGACGTGAGCCAGATGCTGCCCGAGTCCTGGCTCCCCGCGATCGGCGGGGAGCTGGACCAGCCCTACTTCCAAGAGCTCCTGGAGTTCGTCGAGAAGGAGCGGGCCAACGGGCCGGTCTACCCGCCCCACGAGCAGGTGTTCGCGGCCCTGGACGCCACCCCGTTCGACAAGGTGAAGGTGCTGGTCCTCGGCCAGGACCCGTACCACGGCGCGGGCCAGGGCCACGGCCTGTGCTTCTCCGTGCGGCCCGGGGTGAAGACCCCGCCCTCGCTGCGCAACATCTACAAGGAGATGAAGGAGGAGCTCGGCCTGCCCATCCCCGACAACGGGTACCTGATGCCGTGGGCCGAGCAGGGCGTCCTGCTGCTCAACGCGGTGCTCACCGTCCGTGAGGCCGAGCCCAACTCCCACAAGGGCAAGGGCTGGGAGAAGTTCACCGACGCGGTGATCCGCGCCGTCTCCGCCCGCCCCGACCCGGTCGTCTTCGTGCTCTGGGGCGCCTACGCCCAGAAGAAGATCCCGCTCATCGACGAGGAGCGGCACGTGATCGTCAAGGGCGCCCACCCCTCCCCGCTGTCGGCCAAGAAGTTCTTCGGGTCCCGGCCCTTCACGCAGATCAACGAGGCCGTCGCCGCGCAGGGCCATGAGCCGATCGACTGGCGGATCCCGGACCTGGGCTGACGCCACACCGCGCCTCGGTGCCTGAGCCGGTTGCTCCGGTTAGCGTCTTGATGATCAGACCGGAGCAGGTCTGGCGGAGGCAGCCGGAGGTCGCTTTGACGGAGCAGCGGGAGGCGTCGGAGGACGCCGTCATGACCAGGATCGGCCAGGCGGTCATCCTGCTGCACGCCGGCGACCGCGAGGAGGCCCGCAACCGGCTGGGCGAGATCTGGTCCGAGCTGGGGGAGGGCGGCGACCTGCTCCACCGCTGCACGCTCGCGCACTACATGGCCGACGCCCAGGACGACCCGGCCGACGAACTGGCCTGGGACCTGCGGGCCCTGAGCGCCGCCGAGGGGATCGCGGACGGGCCGCCCGCGCGGCCGCAGCCGGACCACGCGGTCCGGGTGTTCTATCCGTCGCTGCACCTGAACCTGGCCGCCGACTACGCGAAGCTGCGCCGTCCCGAAGCGGCCCGGGCCCACCTCGCCCGGGCCCGTGCCGCCACCGGCGCGCTGGCCGACGACGGCTACGGCAACGGGGTGCGGGCCGCCATCGCCCGGCTGGAGCGGCGGCTCGACGCCGAGCCCGACGGCCGGGCCCGGCCGTTCCCCGAGCAGGGGCCGTAGGCCGGGTCACCCGCCGTGGACGCCCGCGCAGATCCGGGCCTCCGGGCTGTCCGGGTGCCAGCGCCCGTGCCGCCGCCCGAGGGCGCACACGTCGGCAGGGCGGACCGGCAGCTCCCGCATCAGCTCGCGGCCGGCCTCCGCCCCGCGCCCGGAGGGGCCGGGCAGGGCACCGGGGCGCTGCCCGGCCGCCTTCGCGGGCCGCCGGGGCTCAGGGATGTCGGGAACGGCCGGCGCGGCCTCCCCGGGCCCCGCGGAGGGGCCGCCCGAGGAGCGCCGGGCGGGCAGGCGGGAGCTCCCCGAAGCCGCCGGACGCGCGGGTTCCGGCGGCACCGCCTGCAACGCCTCCAGGGCCGGAGCCTGGACGACCACGGCCGCGGCCCCCGACCCGCCGCGCGGCTCGTGGTGGGGCGGCAGCCCGCTGGAGGTGCCCGCCGGCTGCGTCGCGGTGGGGCTCACATTCACACAGCCGGAGACGGCCGAGACGGCACAGGCCACTCCGAGCAGGAGTTTCGTCGTGGTTCGGGTTGGATGCACCCGGGCAACTCTGCTGTGCGGGGACCCGGTTGCGAAAACCCGGAGCGGATATTGCCCCCGCACGGGTGACGGCCGGCCGCCGGGACACCGCCGGTTGACGCCGGCCGCCGGGGTGCCGTGGCGCCGGCCCGGCCCGGGTGCCGTGCCGTGACGCCGGCGGCCCGGGCCCTACTCGCCGGTGGCGCCGTCGATGTGCTCGCGCAGCAGATCCGCGTGGCCGTTGTGGCGCGCGTACTCCTCGATCATGTGGTGGTAGACCCAGCGCAGGCTGAACACCTCGCCGCGGTGGTGGCTCCCGGGATCCGACAGCAGGTCCAGGGAACGGCCCGCGGTGGCCTGCCGGGCCAGCTCGACCTCCGTCTGCCAGACCTCCTCCGACTCCGCCCAGGAGTCGTCATCGGTGAAGTGGAAGTCCCCGTCCGGGTCATCGCTCGTGGAGTACAGCTCCGGCAGGTCGGCGCCCAGCATGATCTCCCGGAACCAGTACCGCTCCACCTCCGCCATGTGGCGCACGAGCCCCAGCAGGCTCAGCTCGGAGGGCAGGAGCGGAGTGCTGCGCAACTGCTCGTCCTTGAGGCCCTCGCACTTCCAGGCGAGCGTGGAGCGGTGGTAGTCGAGCCAGCCGTCCAGCATCTCCCGCTCGTTCGCGGTGGTGGAGGGTTCGTCACGGTGTGATCCAGAACTGGTCATGGTGCCCATCTTCGGCGAACGCGGCCCCTGTCACCAGGGATTAAGCTGCGAGCGTCCCACAAGGAACCAACCAGGAGGTACCCGGTGAAGGTCGGCGTCATCGGACTCGGCGACATCGCCCGGAAGGCGTACCTGCCCGTCCTCACCACCAGGCCCGGAGTCGAGCTGCACCTGCAGACCCGGACCCCGGCCACGCTGCACCGGATCGGCGACGCGCACCACATCCCCGCCGGACGCCGGCACGCCGCTCTCGACGCGCTCATCGCCGAGGGCCTCGACGCGGCCTTCGTCCACGCGCCCACCGAGGCCCACCCGGAGATCGTGACCCGGCTGCTGGAGGCGGGCGTGCCGACGTACGTGGACAAGCCCCTGGCCTACGAGCTGGAGGAGTCCCGGGCGCTCGTCGAACTGGCCGAGGCGCGCGGGGTCGGCCTCGCCGTCGGCTTCAACCGCCGCCACGCACCCGGCTACGCGCAGTGCGCCGACCACCCGCGCGACCTGATCATCATGCAGAAGAACCGGGTCGGCCTGCCCGAGGACCCGCGCACCCTGGTCCTGGACGACTTCATCCACGTCGTCGACACCCTGCGCTTCCTGCTGCCGGGCGAGGCCGACCACATCGACGTGCGCGCCGTGGTGCGCGGGGGACTGATGCACCAGGTGGTCCTCCAGTTGTCCGGCGACGGATTCACCGCCCTCGGCGTCATGAACCGCCTCTCCGGCTCCACCGAGGAGATCCTGGAGGTGTCCGGGCAGGACACCAAGAGGCAGGTCGTCAACCTCGCCGAGGTCATCGACCACCGGGGCCAGCCGACCGTGCGCCGGCGCGGCGACTGGGTGCCGGTCGCCCGCCAGCGCGGTATCGAACAGGTCGTGGACGCCTTCCTGGAGGAGGTCGGCGCGGGCCGGGTCCCGAGCGCCCGCGACGCCCTGCTCACCCATGAACTGTGCGAGCGGGTGGTGCGCTCGGCTCTGGAGCAGGCCTCCTGAGCGAACGCGCCGCCTGCGCCGCGCAGTACGCGGCCAGGGCGGCGAGGGCGGCGCCCACCGGCCAGTCCCCGAAGCGCACGTACGGCGTCGTGCCCCGGGCGAGCGGAACCTCGTACAGGGCCGCCGTGCTCGCCGACGTGGGCAGCGCCGGCCCGATCCGCTCCCCGGAGGGGCCGTGGACCTCGCTGATCCCCGTCAAGGTGGCGTGCACCACCGGCCGACCGTCCTCGGCTGCCCGCAGGGCGGCGAGCGAAGCGTGCTGGGCCGGGGCCCAGCTGTCCTGGAAGCTGGAGGTCGCCGACTGGGTGACGAGCAGCGCGGCCCCGTCGCGGGTGAGGTGCCGGCTCATGTCGGGGAAGGCGGACTCGAAGCAGATCAGCGGGCCCAGCAGCACTCCGGGGCGGCCCGGCAGCTCCATGACGGCGGGCGCGTCACCGCGCATCCGGTCCTCGCCCGCCGCCTTGCCGACCGAGGTGGCCCAGCCGAACAGGGGCCGCGCCGGTATGTACTCCCCGAACGGCACCAGACGCATCTTGTCGTACCGGTCCCCGGTCGGCCCGTCGGGACCGATGAGCACCGAACTCTTGTATATCCCGGGCCGGTCACTGCGCCGCGCATCGACGTTGACCAGCAGCGGTGCACCCACCTGCGCCGACAGCGCCGCGAGGCGCCGGGCCAGGTCCGGCCGGGCCGCCAGGTCCTCGCCGACGCTGCTCTCACCCCAGACCACCAGGTCCGGGCGCCGGCCGGGCGGCGCCCCGGCCAGCTGCCGGGTCAGCCGCTCCCCGGCCGCGAACCGCCGCTCCGTGCTGTCCGGGCCGTCCGCGACCGGACCCGGCTGTACGACGGCCACCCGCAGCCCGCCCGACACCTCCGGCCGCGGTACCCACAGCCACACCGCCCCCGTCAGCAGCGCGCACCCCGTCAGGCCGGCCACCGCCGCGGCCCGCGCCCCGGGCACCGCGACCACCATCGCCAGCGCACAGTTCACCGCCACCACCAGCAGGCTCACCAGCCACACCCCGCCCACCGACGCCAGCATCAGCGCGGGCGGTACCTGCCACTGGCTGGCCCCCAGCAACCCCCAGGGACCGCCCAGCCCCTGCCAGGACCGGACCAGCTCCGGCAACAGCCACCCCGCCGGCAGGAGCACCAGCGCGGCGGCCGCGCGCCCGCCCGCCGGGACCCCGCCGAGCAGCTCCCGTACGAGCAGCGCCCAGGGGATCCACAGCACCCCGAGCAGGGCGGCCAGCAGGAACAGGAACACGTGCAGGCTCGGCAGCAGCCAGTGGTGGACGGCGAAGACGAACCCGGTGCCGCCGAGCCAGCCTTCCAGGGCGACGCGCCGCCCGGTGGGGGCGGACCTCAGCAGCAGCATCCAGGGCACGAGGGCCACGTAGGCGAACCACCAGAGCGCCGGGGCGGGGAAGGCGAGCGCGGGCAGTGCCCCCGCGCCGGCCGCGGCGCCCGCGCGCCACCATCCGCTGAGATCCCGGGCCATGGGCGCCTCCGCTTCCAGTGTGGGACGGCCGGGCCGCGTCAGCCCGCCAGGTGCCGCCACTTCTCGTGCACGGTTACCCCGGCGAGCCGCCACCCATCGCGGGTCCGGGCCAGATCGAAGGCGTAGCGGCCCGCGGCGACGAAGTTGGGGGCGGTGTCCGCGGGGCCGGAGCCGGCACCGGCCAGCCGCATGGGGTTGAGGAAGTCGGCCCCCACCCGCGCCGTGTCACCGGGCGCGCCGTCGGTGACATCCAGCCGGATCAGCCGGTTGACGATCAGGTGCTGGCGCACGGGGAACAGCGTCATGGTCCGCGCCAGCCAGTCCGCGACCTCCGCCGCAGGGCCCTCCACCCCGCCGGCCGACCGGTAGTCCGCCCGCCCGGCCGGGGTGAACAGGGCCCGGTAGGCGTCCCAGTCGCCGTCGTCCACGGCCACGGCGTATCCCGACACCACCTCGTCGATCGCCAGCCGGTCCAACACCGTCGCGAGGTCCACACGCTGCGTCATCGGGTCAGTGTGCGGGCGCCCGGCCGCGAGGCCAAGGGCCGTGCGCGGACTTGATCCCCGCCGGCACCTCAGCGACCGGAATGCGCCTCCCGCTGGCGCACGACGACCAGGAACGCGTCACTGTCCAGGTCCATCACCACCTCGGCCGGCACGCCCTCGCGCATCCGCTGGGCCGCGTACTCCTCGGCCGGCCAGCTTCCCCGCGGACTTCCGGCCGGAAAACGCTCCAACACCACTCGACGCATGGGACACCCCCTGCAATTCGCCTTCGGTTCTCTCAGGTCTTTACAGGCACAACGACGCGGAGGCCGTCCGGGAACGTTCCCGGACGGCCTCCGATTCACGCGAAACGGTGATTTACCCGGCCGATTCGCCCGCGTGGGGGCTCAGCACGTTCATGCTGATCAGCACGATCAAGGCGATGCCCAGGAGGATGCGGTACACCACGAACGGCATGAAGCTCTTGCTGGAGATGAATTTCATGAACCAGGCGATCACCACGTAGCCGACGACGAAGGCGATGACCGTGGCGAAGACCGTCGGACCCCAGGACACGTGGCCCTCGCCCAGCGACTTCAACTCCATGCCGCCCGAGGCCAGTACCGCCGGGATGGCCAGGAGGAAGGAGTAACGCGCCGCGGCCTCACGGGTGAAGCCCATCAGCAGACCGCCGGAGATCGTCGCACCGGACCGGGACACGCCCGGCACCAGAGCCATCGCCTGGCAGACACCGAAGATCAGACCGTCCTTGACCCCGAGTTCCTTGAGCGTCTTGCGCTCGCGGACGGCGCGGTGCCGGCCGCCCTCCTCGTCGCGCGCCGCCAGCCGGTCGGCGATGCCGAGCACCACACCCATCACGATGAGCGTGGCGGCCGTCAGCCGCAGATCACGGAACGGGCCCTCGATCGCGTCCTTGAGCGTGATGCCCAGCACACCGATCGGGATCGAGCCGACGATCACCAGCCAGCCCATCTTGGCGTCCTGGTCCGAGCGCAAGGACTTGTCGAAGAGCGACCGGAACCAGGCGGAGACGATCCGCGCGATGTCCTTGCGGAAGTAGATCAGCACGGCTGCCTCGGTGCCGATCTGGGTGATCGCGGTGAAGGCCGCGCCCGGGTCCTGCCAGCCGGCGAATGCCGCGGTCAGCCGGAGGTGGGCGCTGGAGGAGATCGGGAGGAACTCCGTAAGCCCCTGGACGAGACCGAGGATTAGGGATTCGAACCAGCTCATGTCGGGGTGCGCTCGTCCTTGTGATCGTCGGGAAGGTCGCGTCCGATGCTAGGGCCCGTGGGAAACGCCGGTGACCACAGGGGGGTGCCGGGGCGTGCGGCCGCAGGTCGCCATCGGCGCGGGAGGGGCCGCGAGGCGGTGCCGTTTGCGCCAGGCGACCGCCGCCGCGACCACCCCCGACACCGCGATGAAGCCGAAGGAGACGAGGAACGCCGGGGAATCGGGCGCGGAGGCGCTCGCCCCGGCGATCACGTACGCGGCGGTGTTGGGCACGGTGCCCAGCGCGGTCGCGCACAGGAACGGCAGCCAGCCGCAGCGGGACACCGCCGCGCAGTAATTGGCTGCCGCGAACGGGACGCCCGGGAAGAGGCGGATCGCGAGCATCGAGCGGAAGCCGTGCCGGCCGAGCTGCCCGTCGGCCGCCCGCAGCCAGCGGCCCCGCACCAGGGGCCGCAGTGCGCTGCGGCCCAGCGCCCGGCCCAGTCCGAAGGAGATCGCGGCGCCGAGGACCGTTCCGGCGACCGCCGCGAGCAGCCCCAGCGGGGATCCCAGTACCGCCCCCGCCGCCAGGTTCAGCAACGGCCTCGGGACGAACGCCGCCGTGCACAGGCCGTACACCGTCGCGAACAGCAGCGTCGCCGCACCCACCGGAAGACCGGCGGGCAGGCCCTGCGACAGCAGGCGCTGGGGCTCGTACAGCAGCACGCACGCGCCCCCCGCCGCGAGCAGCAGGACGAGCAGCGACAGCCGGGCCCACGGCGCGAGGAGGAGGGACATCCCGGGAGACTAACCGACACGTCGGACGCGGCGCCGACCTCCGCCTCGCGCGCGCATGAACGCCGCCCGACGCCCACGAGGCCACGGGGCCGCGCCCGACACCGGCAGTGACGAAGACCACGTCGCGCACCCGCCGGGGCACCACGGGAAAACCGTTCGACGCCGCCCGGAGGCTGAGGCAGGATCAGGTGCATGTCCCGGTACGCCTTCCCCGCAGCGCCGTCCGCAGTCGCGGACGCGCCGAAGGCTGCCGTCCTCGCAGAGGCACTCCCCTTCGCCGCATTCGACGGCGCACGAAGCTGACCCTTCCCGGAACGTCCGGCGGACCCCGCAGGGGGAGGGTCGGTTCGCTCCAGGGGTCCCGTACCGGCTTCGCGACACACGGGAAGACATCATGGCCAAGACGGCCTTCGTACGCACCAAGCCTCACCTCAACATCGGCACCATGGGCCACGTCGACCACGGCAAGACGACCCTGACCGCCGCCATCACCAAGGTCCTCGCCGAGCGCGGCGGAGCCTCCTTCGTGCCCTTCGACCGCATCGACCGGGCCCCCGAGGAGGCCCGGCGCGGGATCACCATCAACCTCACGCACGTCGAGTACGAGACCGACACCCGCCACTACGCGCACGTCGACATGCCCGGTCACGCCGACTACGTCAAGAACATGGTGACCGGCGCGGCCCAGCTCGACGGCGCGATCCTCGTGGTCTCCGCCCTCGACGGGGTCATGCCCCAGACCGCCGAGCACGTGCTGCTCGCCCGCCAAGTCGGTGTCGACCACATCGTGGTGGCCCTCAACAAGGCCGACGCCGGGGACCCGGAGCTCACCGACCTGGTCGAACTGGAGGTCCGCGAGCTGCTCGACGCCCACGGCTACGGCGGCGACGCGGCGCCCGTCGTACGGGTCTCCGGGCTCGGCGCGCTGGAAGGCGACCCGCGCTGGACCGCGGCGATCGAGGCGCTGCTGGACGCGGTGGACACGTATGTGCCGATGCCCGTGCGGTACACGGACGCGCCGTTCCTGCTGCCGGTGGAGAACGTACTGACCATCACGGGGCGCGGGACGGTCGTGACCGGCGCCGTCGAGCGCGGCAGCGTACGCGTCGGCGACCGGGTGAGCGTGCTCGGCGGCGACGGGGAGCCGGCCGTGACGGTGGTGACCGGGCTGGAGACCTTCGGCAAGCCGATGGAGTCCGCCGAGGCGGGCGACAACGTCGCGCTGCTGCTGCGCGGGGTGCCGCGCGAGGGGGTGCGCCGCGGGCACGTGGTCGCGGCGCCCGGCAGCGTCGAGCCCCGGCGCCGCTTCACCGCCCAGGTGTACGTGCTCTCCGCCCGGGAGGGCGGCAGGACGACGCCGGTGGCCTCCGGCTACCGGCCGCAGTTCTACATCCGGACCGCGGACGTCGTCGGGGACGTGGACCTGGGCGCGGCGGGGGTGGCCCGGCCGGGGGAGACGGTCACCATGACCGTCGAACTGGGCCGTGACGTTCCCCTGGAGGCCGGTCTCGGCTTCGCGATCCGCGAGGGCGGACGCACGGTCGGTGCGGGGACGGTGACCTCGGTCGACTGACCCGATCGGATCGAGGGCCCGGTGTGGTGACGGTGGTGGGGCTGGGGCAGACTGCCGTCACCACAGGGTTGGTGAGGTGACGAGGGGCGGGCGGCGATGGGTGGCAGGACGGCACTGGTACTGGGCGGCGGCGGACTCACCGGAGTCGGCTGGGAGGCCGGGATCCTGTGCGGCCTGGCCGCCGCCGGTACGGATCTGACCACCGCCGACCTCGTCGTCGGCACCTCGGCCGGTTCGGTGGTCGGAGCTCAGCTCGCCTCCGGGCTGCTCACCCCGAGGGAACTGTACGAGCGCCAGCTCGGGGACCCGGCCGGCGAGGCCGCTGCGAAGCTGGGAGCCGCCACCTTCGCGCGGTACGCCGTCACGATGCTGCGCTCCCGGGACGCCGCGGCCTACCGCCGGAGGGTCGGCGCTTTCGCGCTGGCCGCCGACACCGTGCCCGAGGCGGACCGGCGCGCGGTGCTCGAAGCCCGGCTGGTTTCCCGCGAGTGGCCCGAGCGGCGGCTGGTCGTGACGGCCGTCGACGCCCTGACCGGCGAACTGGCGGCCTTCGACCGGGACGGCGGGGCCGGACTGCTCGACGCGGTCGCCGCGAGCTGCGCGGTGCCGGGGGTGTGGCCGCCGGCGACCGTGGAAGGCCGGCGGTACATCGACGGCGGCGTCCGCTCCGCGACCAACGCGGACCTGGCCGCCGGGTACGAGCGGGTGGTGATCATCGCGCCGTTGGCGCTCGGGTCGAGGCTGATCCCCTCGCCCGCGGCGCAGGCCGAGCAACTGCGGAAGGCCGGTGCGGAGGTCCTGCTGATCACTCCGTCCGCCGAGGCCCGCAAGACCTTCGGGCGCAACGTCCTGGATCCGGCGCGGCGCGATCCGGCCGCCCGGGCCGGCCTGGCGCAGGCGCCGGCGCACGCGGCGGAGGCGGCGCGCGTCTGGGCGGCCTGACAATGGTGTCGTGAACGACGAGCAGATCCCGGTGATCCGGGACGTGGGCCAGGGCACCGCCAAGCTGATGCCGGACGTGGACCGGGAGCGGGCCTGGCTGCTGACCGTCGACGGGGCGCCGCAGTCATACGTCGACCTCGACGAGCCGGAGCACCTGGAGTTCGAGTACGTACGACGCCTCGCGCACGTACTGGACGGCGCGGCGGAGCCGGGTGCGCCGCTGGACCTGCTGCACCTCGGCGGGGGCGCCCTCACCCTTCCCCGGTACGCCGCCGCGACCCGGCCGGGCTCCCGCCAGCAGGTGGTGGAGTTCGACGCGGGCCTGGTGGAGCTGGTGGCGGAACACCTGCCCTGGGGCGAGGAGTCCGGGATCACGGTGCACGCCGCCGATGCGCGCACCTGGCTGGAGGGCGCCCCCCGGGCGAGCGCCGATGTGGTGGTCGCCGACGTCTTCGGGGGCTCGCGGGTCCCGGCGCAGCTGACCTCCCTGGAGTACGCGCGGGAGGCGGCGCGGGTGCTGCGACCGGGCGGTCTGTACGCGGCGAACCTGGCCGACGGGGCCCCGTTCGCGTTCCTGCGGGGGCAGTTGGCGAACTTCGGGGCGGTGTTCGCGGAGCTGGCGCTGATCGCGGAGCCGGGGGTGCTGCGGGGCCGCAGGTTCGGCAACGCGGTGCTCGTGGCCTCGGACCGGGAGATCCCGGTGGCCGCCCTGGCCCGGCGCTGCGCGGCGGATGCGTTCCCGGCCCGGGTGGAGGAGGGTCCGGCCCTGGCCCGGCTGATGCGGGGCGCGGCCGCGGTGCGGGACGCGCAGGCCGTGGCCTCGCCGGAGCCCCCGGCGGGGGCGTTCAGCGTCGGCTGATCACCCCCGGCCCGGCGTCACACGGCAGCGGGCTCGGCTGCCGGGGAGGGGGCCGTGGAAGGGGAAGGCGCCGAGGAGGGCGCCGGTGCCGGGTTGCGGGTCAGGCGGCGGACGTCCGGCGCGGCGAGGACCACCGCGGTGGCCAGGACCACGAGCGTCGCGCAGCCCCACAACGCCTGCGTGCGGCCGAAGGCCGTCTCGGCCGGACCGGCCAGGGCGGTGGCCAGCGGGACCATCGACACCGAGCCGAACCAGTCGTACGCCGATACGCGGGAGAACTTGTCCTCCGGTATCTCCTGGTGCAGGGTCGTCATCCAGTTCACGCCGAATACCTCGATCGCCACACCGCTGACCAGCATCACCGCACACAGCCCCCAGGCCGGCAGCGGCACCGCCAGCGCCGCCGAGGGAAGGGCCATCGGGAACACGCACAGCGTGCCGACGAGCAGCAGCCGGCGCGGCTTCCACACGGTCATCAGGACGGCCCCGCCGATGGTGCCCACGCCGAAGAAGGCCAGGGCCACGCCCCAGGGAGCGGGGCCGCCCAGCCGGTCCCGGGCGACCAGCGGTCCGTAGACCGCCTCCGCCGCGCCCACGACGGCGACGACCACCGAGAACTGGAGCACGATCCGCCACAGCCAGGGGCGGCTCCTGAACTCGACCCAGCCTTCGCGCAGATCGGCAAGCAGACCTCCGCCGGGAGCCCGCCCGGCGATGTGGCCGACGCGCAGGAAGGCCCGTAGCGCACCGGCGACGGCGAAGGCCGCGGCGTCCACCACCAGGACCCAGCCCGGGCCGATCGCGGCGATCATGGCGCCGCCCAGGGCGGCGCCGCCGATGCCCGCACCGTTCATCGCCATCCGGAACAGGGCGAAAGCGCGGTTCGCGTGCTCGCCCGAGACGCTCGACAGCAGCATTCCCTCGGCGGCCGGGTTGAAGAAGGCGGTACCCGTGCCACAGAGCGCGGTGAGCAGCATCATCTGCCACAGCTGCGGGTCGCCGGAGAGCACGAGCGCCGCGAAGGCGGCCTGGGAAAGGCAGTTGAGGGCGTTGGCCGCGACCATCACCCGGTGTCGCGGCAGCCGGTCGGCCAGCGCGCCGCCGATCAGGAGGAAGAGGACGAGCGGCAGCGTGCGGGCCGCCGCCACCAGGCCGACGTCGCCCGCGCTCCCGCCGGAGTCGATGACCGCGAAGGCGGCGGCGATGAGCGCCCCGTGGCTGCCGAGGTTGGTGACGACGGCGGCGCCCGTCAGCAGGGCGTAGTTGCGCCCGGCCCATGCGGGCAGACGGCGGTCGGGTACGGGGGACGGGGCGGCCGGGGGAGAACTCACCCAGGGACTATCACCCCCCCCGGGCCGGGAAACCAAACGGATTCCCGGCCCGGGGCGGGGTCGACCGCAGATCAGCTCCCGGTGAGGCGGACCGAGCTCATGATCTTCTCGTACGTCTCCTTGGAGACCTCGCCGGGGACGCCCGCGACCGCGTAGAGCACCCAGACCGCGAAGTCACCGTTGGCGATCTTGTAGGCGAAGGCGATGCTCTTGCCGTCGGAGTCGCACTTGCTCTTCTTCGGCAGGCCGGTGGCGGTGGCCGTGGAGAAGCTGCCCTTGAGGCCGGAGAGGGTCGTGAAGTCCTTGGCGTCGGTGGACTTGACCGTCTCCTTCGGGTTCGGGGAGTCCTGGGCGTAAGCGGCGTACACCCAGTTCTCGGCGGCGATCCGCGCGGCCTCGGCGGTGTCCTTGGCGCCCTGGGCGCCCTTGGCGCCGGTGCCGGCCAGCTCGGTCTTCTCCTCCTTGCCGTCCTTGTTGGAGTCGACCTTGCACCAGTCCTCCTTGTAGAAGGCGGGTGCGGTCATCGTGACGAGCGGGGAGCCGTCGCCCTTCTTCGAGTCCTCGAAGCCGCTGCTGACGCCCGAGCTGGCGACCGTCCAGTCCGGCGGTACGTCGAAGGCGGTGCCGTGCAACGGGTTGATGACGACCTTCCAGCCCGGGATCACCGGCTTGACGTCGCCGCCGGCGCGCGGGTTCCCGGTCGGGGCGGGCGGGGCGGCCGACTTGGTGGCGGGCGGGGACGAGACGGCGACCGGTTTGTCGTTGGCCTGGACCGTCTTCTTGTCCCGGGTGAGGACGAACGTCCCGGTGGCGGCCGCGGTCACGACCACCGCGGCGGCCGCGACGATGGCCACCGTCTTCGTGGAGTACGGGCTCCTGGCGCGGGCCGTCGACTGCGCCACCGTCTGGGGCTGACCCCACGGCTGGGCGGGCGGGGGCGGCGTCTGGTAGCCCGCCTGCGGGTACCCGTAACCGGGCTGCGGCTCACCGAATCCCGGTTGCGGCTGCTGCTGGTACGGGTTCGGCTGTCCCGGCTGCTGCTGGTACGGGTTCTGTTGCGCGTCCTGGGGGTTCGGCTGTCCCCCGGGCGGCTGCTGCTGTCCTGGCCACATGGCCGGTAACGATAGTGGGAGGGGGTGGGGGTGGCCACGGCCGCCCCCTCGGCGGGTCTGGCCAACCGGCCTTACTCGTGGGTAACATCGCGTCCCATGAGCGCAGAACAGATGAACGTGGGCGAACTGCTCGCCGCGACCGTGCCGATGGCCCGCACCCTGAACCTCCAGTTCCTGGAGACGACCCCGGAGCGCGCCGTCGTCCGGCTGCCCGACCAGCCCGACTTCCACAACCACGTCGGCGGTCCGCACGCGGGCGCGATGTTCACCCTGGCCGAGTCCGCGAGCGGCGCCATCGTCCTCGCCGCCTTCGGGGACCAGCTCTCGCGCGCCGTGCCGCTCGCCGTCAAGGCCGAGATCGGCTACAAGAAGCTCGCCAAGGGCGTCGTCACCGCCACCGCCACCCTCGGCCGCCCGGCCGCCGAGGTCATCGCGGAGCTCGACGCGGGCGGCCGCCCCGAGTTCCCCGTCACCATCGCCATCCAGCGCGAGGACGAGGCCGTGACCGGAGAGATGACCGTGGTCTGGACCCTGCGGCCCAACGCGTAGCCACCGGGTGACGACGCGCCGTCGTCCTGTGACCCCGAGCGGCACACCCGGGTGCGGGGCGCCGTCCCGCGCGCCGTGCATGTGTCGGTTGTTCACCTCGGGAGCCGCCGCTGAGCGGGAAGGCCGTGGCGGCGAGCCGATAGGCTGCGTGTTCGGCGTGTCACAGGGGGCGCGCCGGAGACGACTCTGGAGGACGTACCGGTGCACATCCAGGAATGGCTGGAGACGATCCCGGCGGTCAGCGTCTATCTCCTGGTGGGGCTGGTCATCGGGCTGGAGAGCCTGGGCGTTCCACTGCCCGGTGAGGTCATCCTGGTCAGCGCCGCCCTGCTGGCGTCGCAGCAGGGGCACATCGACCCGGTGGTGCTGGGGCTGTGCGCCATCGCGGGCGCCATCGTCGGCGACTCCATCGGCTACGCGATCGGGCGGCGGGGCGGCAAGCCGCTGCTGGAGCGGCTCGGCCGGCGCTTCCCCAAGCACTTCGGACCGCAGCACGTGGCCCTGGCGGAACGCTCCTTCGAGAAGTGGGGCATGTGGGCCGTCTTCTTCGGGCGGTTCGTGGCCCTGCTGCGGATCTTCGCCGGACCGCTGGCGGGCGTGCTGCGCATGCCGTACTGGAAGTTCCTGATCGCCAACGTGCTCGGCGGGATCCTCTGGGCCGGCGGTACGACCGCCGTCATCTACACCGTCGGGATCGTCGCCGAGCCGTGGCTCAAGCGGTTCTCCTGGCTGGCGCTGGTGGCGGCCCTGCTGATCGGCCTCGCGGTGACCCTGGTGCTGCGCGTGCGGATGCGCAAGGCGGCGGCCGCGGCCCGCGAGGCCGAGAACGAGCCCGCGGCCGCTCCGGCGCCGGCGGCGGTCTCGGACTGAGACCGGCGACGAGCCGGCCGGGCCGGTCCGGCGCCGGTGGTCGGTGCGCCTCGCTACTCCTTCGGGCCCACCGAGGCGCGGTGCTGGTCGGCGAGCCCGGTGTACATCAGGGCGTTGACCCGGATGCCCTCGCGCTCCTCCTCCGTCAGCTCCCGCCGCACCTTGGCGGGAACCCCCGCGACGAGCGAGCCGGGCGGGACCACCATGCCCTGCGGGACCAGCGCCTGGGCCGCCACCAGCGAACCGGCGCCGATCACCGCGCCGTTCAGCACGGTCGCGCCCATGCCGATCAGGCAGTCGTCCTCGACGGTGCATCCGTGCACGACGGCGTTGTGCCCGATGGAGACGCGCTCCCCGATGGTGACCGGGAACCCGGGGTCGACGTGGAGGGTGCAGTTGTCCTGCACGTTGCTGTCGGCGCCCAGCGTGATCGGACCGCAGTCGGCGCGCAGCACCGCCGAGTACCAGACGCTGGAGCGGGCGCCGAGGGTGACGTCGCCCACCACCACGGAGGTCGGCGCGGTGAAGGCCGACGGGTCGACGACCGGCTGCTTACCGCCCACGCCCCCCACGAGTGCCCGGGCCGCCTGCTGTGTCATGTTCTGTCCCTCGTTCTCTGTTCTCCACCGGTGCCGCGCTCAGAGCACGGTAGGACACCCGCCCGGAGCCTGCGGTGATGGGGTGAAGATCACGGCGCGGTTCCGGCGCGCGGCACGCTACGGTTGCCCGGTGCCGAAGAACCAGAACACGTTCTCATCCCTGCGCCGCCGCGTGGCCAACCGCGCCGTCCAGGCCGGGTGGCGCTGGATGCAACAGGCCGGCGCCGTGACCGCCGGGACGCCCGGGCGGCTGCGCTTCGGCGCCATCGGCGAGGGGACCCGGCTCGCCTTCCCGCAGGGCACCGTCTTCGGGGAGCAGTGGATCCGCCTCGGCGAACACTGCATCATCGCCGAGCAGGTGACCCTGACGGCCGGGATGATGCCCGACCTGGACCTCGGCCCGGACCCGGTGCTCGTGCTCGGCAACGGGGTGGTCCTCGGCCGTGGCAGCCACGTGATAGCCGACACCCGGATCAGCATCGGCGACGACACCTTCTGCGGGCCGGGCGTGTACATCACCTCCACCAACCACAGTTACGACGACCCGCACGAGCCGGTCGGCCGGCAGTGGCCCCGCAGCTCGCCGGTGGAGATCGGCCCCGGCTGCTGGCTGGGCACCGGGGCCGTGATCCTGCCGGGCGCGCGGCTGGGCCGCAACGTCGTCGTCGCGGCGGGAGCCGTCGTGCGGGGCGAGGTGCCCGACCACGCGGTGGTGGCCGGGGCCCCGGCGCGCATCGTGCGGCGGTGGGAGCCCGAGACGGGATGGCAGCCGCCGCTGCGCACCCCGGCGCCGGTACCGATCGCCGACGGCATCACACCGGAGCAACTGCGCGGTCTCGCCGCCCTGGCGGCGGCCGAGGCGGAGGCGGGGCGGCTCAGCCCGGACCGGGCCTGAGGTCAGTCCCGTAACCCCCGGCGGGCGCGCGGCGCCGGCTACGGCGCCTCGCCGCGTTGTCGGAATCCCCCGCATATACCCGGTAGGAGGACGGCCTTCCGCCTTGCGACGCACCGCATGTGACGCCGCGCGCCGACCCGCCGCGGACGACGGGACAGGCCTTACCCGGCGGCGAGCAGGACGGTGCCCGCGAGCGCGAGGCCCGCTCCGGCGGCCTGGACCGGACGCAGGCGTTCCTTGAGGACGGCGAAGGCGGCGAACGCGGTGACCACCGGGTAGAGCGAGGAGAGCACGGCGGCCACCGTGACCGGGCCGCTCTGCGCGGCGACGGAGTACGTGCCGTTCGCCGCGACGTCCGCGAGGCCCACGAAGGCCAGCGCCGGCAGGAGGCCCCACAGGAGCCGCGCGCCGCTGCCCTGCGGCAGGGCGGGCGTTCCCCGGCGCACCTGCACCCACAGGGCGGTGCCGCCCGCGGCCACATTGGTCACGCGCTGCACGAACAGGGCCAGGAAGAGCCCGGTGACGGTGTGGGAGGCCTCCGCGATCAGGGCCATCACCGCGCCGAAGCCGAAGGCCGCGAGCAGGGTCAGCAGGACGGCCCGGCGCTGGACCGGCGCCCCGCGCAGTTCCGGGCCGCCGGCCAGGATGATGCCCACGACGGCCACCGCGATCCCGGCGAACTGGCCGGGGCCCGGGCGCTCGCCCAGAGCCAGCCCGGCCCCGACGGGGACGACCACGCCCAGCGAGCCGAGCGGGGAGACCACGCCCATCGGCCCGAGGGCCAGCGCCTTGTAGAAGCTGAGCATCGCGACCGGGCCGACGAGCCCGGCGGCGACCGCGAACCACAGCTGCGGCCCCGTCTCCTGCCAGGCGTCGGTGGCGAGGACCACGCAGCCGAGCACCACGACGGCGACCACCTGCGAGACCACCACCACCGTCAGCGCCGGTATGCGGCGCGTCAGCAGCCCGCCGCCGAAATCGGCGAGGCCCCACAGCAGGGCTGTCGCCAGGGCGAAGATGACGGTCATGCGGAGACCTCGCAGTACAGTGTCTTGAACGGTGGAGTGCAGCGTCGAGTACACCACACCGTAGTTCAGTCTGCTGGACTGCGTCATCCAAAATATTGGACGCCACATTTGTTGGACGCCGAAGCTGGGGGAATGGTGTCGGACCTGGAACAGCTCACGCAGGCGCTCGGCCGCAACCTCCGGCGCTGGCGCGGTGAACGGGGTTTCACCCTCGAAGCGCTGGCCGCGCGGGCGGGGGTGAGCCGCGGAATGATCATCCAGATCGAGCAGGCCCGGACGAACCCCAGCGTCGGCACCACCGTCAAGCTGGCCGACGCCCTCGGCGTCAGCATCACCACCCTGCTGGACCGCGACCGCGGCCCGCGGGTGCACCTGGTGGAGCCCGGCCAGGGAGTGCGGATGTGGTCCACGGCCGGCGGCAGCGGCGCGACCATGCTGCTCGGCGACGACCGGCGCGGCCCGCTGGAGGTGTGGGCGTACCGGCTGGAGCCCGGCGAGGGCACGGCGTCGGACCCGCACCCGGCGGGGACCCTGGAGATGCTGCACGTGACGGCCGGACGGCTCACCCTCACCGTGGACGGCGAACCCTACGAGGTGCCGCAGGGCGGGGCGGTCTCCTTCGAGGCGAACGTCCCGCACGAGTACCGCAACGACGGCGCCGAGCCGATGGAGATGACGATGGCGGTCTCGATCCCGCCGGTCAGCGGGCACGAGCCGGCGCCCGCCCACTGAGGGCCGTCGCTACAGGACGGGGATCTCGATGGCGGGGCAGCGGTCCATCACCATCAGCAGACCCGCCTCGCGCGTCCGCGTCCAGGCCGCCTCGTCGATCACCCCGAGCTGGAACCAGACCGCGTTCGCGCCGATGGCCACCGCCTCGTCGGCGACCGCGCCGGCGAGGGAGCTGTTGACGAAGACGTCGACCACGTCCACCTCGAACGGGATGTCCGACAGCGACGCGTACCCCGGCTCGCCGTGCACCGTCTCCGCCTTGGGATGTACGGGAACCACCCGCTTCCCGAACCTCTGCAGCACCCGCGCCACCCCGTACGCCGCCCGCCGCTCGTTGGTGGACAGCCCCACCACGGCCCAGGTGTCACCGGCTTCGGTGAGGATCCTGCGGATGGTCTCCTGGTCGCCGTACACGCGCACCGCCTCCTGACGCTCGCCGGACCGGCTCGTACCGGCCCGCACGGGGATCAACAGGGAGGGCGCGTGGCCGATTCCCCGGCCTGCGGGACGGCCCTCAGGGGACCGGAACTCCCGTGCGCAGGAAGAACAGGCCCACGATCTGTCCCTCGGTATTGAAGGTGACGCGGAAATCCCCGGGCCGCTTCGCCATGTGCAGCGGGACGTCGACCACGTTCCCATTGCCCGACGCGACCTGTTTCGGGTCCCCGTGCGACTCGAAGCGACCGAACGCCTTTTGGTAGTCGTTCCAGGACTTCGCGAGGAATTCCGGAGTGGCCTGTCCGCGAAGGGCCTCGTCGAAACGGGCCGAGACGGCGGTGAAGTCCCCTCGTGTCACCTCGTCGAAGGTGTCGAGGGCGAGCCGCTGGTAGTCGGGCCGGGCCGGAACCGTCACGGCGGCCGGGACCGTCACGGGGGCCGGGACGGCGGCGCCCTCGACGGCGCGGGCCTGTGCCAGACCCGGAACGGAACCGCCGACCGGCACCAGTGCCTGGGAAGCCAGTAGGGCCGCCGGCGCGGCCATGAGGAGCCGCCGCCGCCACGTTCCGCCGCGCGTCCTGTCCTTGCCGGGAAGCAAAAACATGGATTTCCCCTTCCCGCATTCGAGAGGGCCGGATGCGTTCACCGTAGATCGCCCGAATGGCGGGCGCATTTCGGCCGTCCTGCTGCCCGGCGGCCGACTGGTCGGCCGGTTCCCGGCCACCGCTTAGGGTGGAGCGGTGAAGGCAGACCAGTACGTGACGGTGGCCCGGGAGGGCGTGCACGAGGCGGAGATCAACCGCTCACGGTTCCTGTGCTCGCTCGCGCCGGCCGCGACGGAACAGGAGGCGCAGGAGTTCATCGCGCGCGTCCGCAAGGAGCACCCCGCCGCCACCCACAACTGCTTCGCCTACGTGATCGGCGCCGACGCCTCGGTCCAGAAGGCCAGTGACGACGGCGAGCCCGGCGGCACCGCCGGGGTGCCCATGCTCCAGATGCTGACGCGGCGCGACGTCCGGTACGCGGTCGCCGTCGTCACCCGCTACTACGGCGGCGTCAAGCTGGGTGCGGGCGGGCTCATCAGGGCCTACGGAGGGGTCGTCGGCGAAGCGCTCGACGCGCTCGGCACCGTCACCCGACGCCGCTACCGGCTGGCCACCGTCACCGTCGACCACCAGCGGGCCGGCAAGACCCAGAACGACCTGCGCTCCACCGGCCGGACCGTCGTCGACCTGCGCTACGGCACCGACGTGGAGATCGAGGTCGCCCTCCCGGAAGCCGACCTCCCCGCCTTCGAGGCCTGGCTGGCCGACAGCACCGCCGGCAGCGCCACCCTCACCCTGGGCGGAGAGACGTACGCGCCCTGAGCCGCACGCCCGGTCTCGCCGGAGCGGCCGTGGCGGCCCCGGCGACGGGTTAGCGTAGTGGGGGCAGTGGGCCGGAGGACGACCAGGGGGACGGGCATGCGCGGCGAGGCCGGCGAGTGAAGTTTCTGCACACCTCCGACTGGCACCTCGGACGGTCCTTCCACCGCGTCAACATGCTCGGAGCCCAGGCCGCCTTCATCGACCACCTCGTCACGACCGTCGAGGAGCACCGGGTCGACGCCGTCCTCGTCGCCGGGGACGTCTACGACCGGGCCGTGCCCCCGCTGCCCGCCGTCGAGCTGTACGACCGGGCCCTGCACCGGCTCGCCGCCCTCGGCGTGCCCACGGTGATGATCTCCGGGAACCACGACTCCGCCCGCCGTCTGGGGGTCGGGGCCGGGTTGATCGAGGGGGCCGGGATATTCCTGAGGACCGATCCCGCCGGCTGCTCGGACCCCGTGGTGCTGGCCGACGTACACGGGGACGTGGCGTTGTACGGGTTGCCCTATCTGGAGCCGGCCCTGGTGAAGGAGGCCCTCGGCGCGACGAAGGTCAGCCACGAGGCGGTGCTCGGCGCCGCCATGGACCGGGTGCGCGCCGACCTCGCGGGCCGGGCCCCCGGGACCCGCTCCGTCGTCCTCGCCCACGCCTTCGTCACCGGCGGACAGGCCAGCGACAGCGAGCGCGACATCACCGTCGGCGGAGTGGAAGCCGTGCCCGCGGCCGTCTTCGACGGGATCGACTACGCCGCCCTCGGCCACCTCCACGGCTGCCAGAAGATCAACGAACGGGTGCGGTACTCGGGTTCCCCGCTCGCCTACTCCTTCTCCGAGGCCGACCACCGCAAGTCGATGTGGCTGATCGAACTCGGGGCGGCCGGGGAACTCGTCACCGGCGAGCGGATCGACACCCCCGTACCGCGCGCCCTCGGGCGCCTGCGCGGCCGGCTGGAGGAACTGCTGGAGGACCCGGCCCTCGACGCCCACGAGGACCGCTGGATCGAAGCGACCCTCACCGATCCCGTCCGCCCCCAGGACCCCATGACCCGCCTCGCCGCCCGCTTCCCGCACGTCCTCAGCCTCGCCTTCGACCCCGAGGGCCGCGAGGAGGACGGCGCCGCCTCCTACGCGCAGCGCCTGAGGGGCCGCAGCGACCAGGAGATCGCCGAGGACTTCGTCGCGCACGTCCGCGGCGGCGGCCACGCCGACGACGCCGAACGGGCCGTGCTGCGGGGCGCCTTCGACGACGTGCGCACCCGGGCCGTGAGCCAGGAGACCCCGCGATGAGGCTGCACCGGCTCAAGGTCACCGCCTTCGGGCCGTTCGCCGAGCCCCAGGAGATCGACTTCGACGCCCTCTCCGGTGCCGGGATCTTCCTGCTCCACGGGCCCACCGGCGCGGGCAAGACCTCCGTGCTCGACGCCGTCTGCTTCGCGCTCTACGGGGCCGTGCCCGGCTCCCGCCTCCCCCACCTCACCAGCCTGCGCAGCGACCACGCCGCCCCCGACACCGCGACCGAGGTCACCCTCGAACTCACCGCCGGCGGACGCCGCCTGGAGATCACCCGGCGGCCCGAGCAGGAGCGGCCCAAGAAGCGCGGCAGCGGCACCACCAAGGACCGCGCACAGAGCCGGCTGCGCGAACGCGTCGACGGCGCCTGGCAGGGCCTCAGCCGCTCCCACCAGGAGATCGGCGAGGAGATCGAGCAGCTGCTCGGCATGAGCCGCGAACAGTTCTGCCAGGTCGTGCTGTTGCCGCAGGGCGAGTTCGCCCAGTTCCTGCGCGCCGGCGCCGAAGCCCGCGGCCGGCTCCTCGGGCGGCTCTTCGACACCCGCCGCTTCGCCGCCGTGGAGACCCTGCTGGCCGAGCGGCGCCGGGAGGCCGAGGCCAAGGTACGCGCCGGCGACGAGAAGGTGCTCGGTGTCGCCCAGCGCATCGCCCAGGCCGCGGGCGACAGCGCCGACCTGCGCGCCTGGCCGCTGCCCCGCCACCAGCCGGGCGAGCCCGGACTCGCCGAGGCCGTCCGCGCCTGGGCGGCGGTGGCACGCTGCGCCGCCCGGGAGCGGCTCACCGTCGCCGAGTACGCGCTGGCCGCCGTGGAGAGCCGGTACGCGGCCGCCCGGCGGGCCGCCGAGGAGGCGCGGGAACTCGACCGGTTGCAGCGCCGCCACGCGGAGACCGCCCGCCGGGTCGCCCTGCTCGAAGCCGCCGCGCCCGAACGGGAGCGGGTGCGCGCCCTGCTCGACCGGGCCCGCCGGGGCGCCCTCGTGGCCCCGGCCCTGGAACTGCGCGGGGCCGCCGCCGCCGCGCACCTGACTGCCACCCACGCCCAGACGCTCGCCCTCGCCGAACTCCCGCCCGCCCTCGCCGAAGCCGGAGCCGAGCAGCTCGCCGCCACCGAGCAGCGGCTGCGGGAGGAACTCGGCGCGGTCGGAGCCGCCCGGCGCGCCGAGCAGCGCAGCGCCGCCATCGGCCGCGAGCGGGCCACGCTGGAGCGCGAGTCCCGCGACGACGAGGAGCAGCGCCAGGAGTCCGCCGAGTGGCTCGCCCGCTGGGAGGGCACCCGCGCCGAGCTGGCGGGTCACGTGGAAGCCGCCCAGCAGGCCGCCACCCTCGCCGAGCAGCTCGCGGCCCGGCTGGAGCCCGCCCGGCTGCACCTGAACGCCGCCCGGCGGCGCGACGCCCTGGCCGCCGAGGCCGAGGTCGCCGACGCGGCCCTGCTGCGGCTGCGTGAGGAGTCCACCGCCGCGCGGGAGGACTGGCTGGAGCTGAAGGAGGCCCGGCTCAGCGGGATCGCCGCCGAACTGGCCGCCGCCCTGGTGGCGGGGGAGCCCTGCAAGGTGTGCGGGTCGGCGGAGCACCCGCTCCCCGCGCGTCCGGCCCCCGGACACGTCGACCGGGCCGCCGAAGACGCCGCCCACGCCCGCTTCGAGCAGGCCGAGGAGCGGCGCGGCGCCGCCGAACGGAAACTGGCCGCGCTCCGGGAGGCCGAGGCCGAAGCAGCGTCCGCCGCCGGGGACGCCACCACGGCCGAACTCCTCGCGCTCACCTGCGACCTGAGTGCCCGTCACGCCGCCGCCCACGCGGACGCGGCGGGGCTGCACACCGCCCGGGAGCGCCTGGCCCGCGCCGAGCGCGAGTACGCCGCGCGCAGCGCCGACCGGCTCGACGCCGAACGCCGGGCCGCCGCCAGGGCCTCGCGGCGGGAGGCCCTGGACCGCGAACAGGCAGCGCTGGAGGCCGAGCTGACCCTCGTACGGGGCGACGCGCCCAGTGTGGCGGCCCGCGCCAGGGTGCTGGAGGACCGGGTCCGGATCGTCACCGCGGCCGCCGCCGCGCTGCGGCGCGCCGACGCCACCGCCGCCCGGCTCAAGGAGGCCGACGACCAGCTGGCCGACGCCGCGTTCAAGGCGGGGTTCGACACCACCGGCGCGGCGGCCGACGCGGTGCTGCCGGAGTACGAACGCACCGCCCTCCAGCACCGGTTGGACGCCTGGCAGGCCGAGGAAGCCATGCTGGCCGACCGGCGCGCCGAGCACGACGCCACGGCGGCGGCCGCGCTGCCGCCCGCCGACCCGCAGGGCGCCGAGCAGTACGCGGCCGCGGCGGCGGCGAAACTGAGGGAAGCGGGCTCGGCCGTCGACGCCGCCCGCGTGAGCTGCGCCGAACTGGACCGGCTCTCGCAGCGGGCGGAGCAGGAACTGCGGGCCCTGGGCCCGTTGCGAGAGGAGTACGACCGGGTGGCCCGGCTGGCCGGCCTCACCGCGGGTACCTCCGCCGACAACGAGCGCAAGATGCGACTGGAGTCGTACGTACTGGCCGCGCGCCTGGAGCAGGTCGCCGCCGCCGCGACGGTACGGCTGCTGCGCATGTCCGGAGGCCGCTACACCCTGGTCCACTCCGACGCGCGGTCCGGCGGACGGGGCCGCTCGGGCCTCGGGCTGCACGTCGTGGACGCGTGGACGGGCAGCGAGCGGGACACCGCCACCCTGTCCGGCGGCGAGACCTTCTTCGCTTCGCTCGCCCTCGCGCTGGGGCTGGCCGACGTGGTGACCGACGAGGCGGGCGGCATGCGCCTGGACACCCTCTTCATCGACGAGGGCTTCGGCAGCCTCGACGACCAGGCACTGGACGAGGTGCTCGACGTGCTGGACTCGCTGCGGGAACGGGACCGCAGCGTCGGCATCGTGAGCCACGTCGCCGACCTGCGGACCCGGGTCCAGGCCCAGCTGGAGATCGTCAAGCAGCGCGGCGGCTCGGTGGTGCGCCACCGGATGGGGAGTCCGGCGGGCTGAACCGCTGCCCGCTGCCCGCTGCCCGCTGTGCGCTGAGCGCGGCTCACGGACTCAGCGGCCTGCGGGGGAGCGGGGAGGAGTAGACGATGCTGGTGGTGACCGGGCCGAGGCCGGAGATCCGGCCGGTGACCTCCTCCAGGTGCGACATCGAGCGTGCCGCGACCTTGAGGACGAAGCAGTCGTCGCCCGTCACGTGGTGCGCCTCCAGGATCTCGGGGGTCGCCTCCAAGAGGTCGTGGAACGGCTTGTAGTTGCCGTGCGGGTAGCGCAGCCGGGTCAGCGCGAGGATCGACTTTCCGAGCTTCTCCGGGTCCACCACGGCGGTGTAGCCCGTGATGACGCCGGCCTCCTCCAGCCGCCGCACGCGTTCGGTGACGGCGCTGGCGGACATCGAGACGGTACGGGCCAGATCGGCGAAGCTGGCGCGGCCGTCGGCCTGGAGGGCCTGCAAGATCCGCCAGTCGGTGGCGTCGGGGGAATAGTCGCTCATGCTGCGTGTATAGCAGGGGATTCCCCGGTGGAACACGGGGAAGGCCGCGGAATTGTGCTTCCGGGGCCGTCGGACGGCTCGTAGATTCTGAGCCATGACGACGATTCAGGCCCAAGCCACCGCGACCGCAGCCACTACTGCCCCTGCCGCCCCCGCCAACCCCGTGCTCCGGGTACCGCCGGCCAGTCCGGCCGCGGCGGCCGCCTACTTCGCGGCGAGCCTCGCCTTCCACGCGGACGTGTCCGACGTCGCTGCCGCCTTCAAGGCCCACCGGGAGCAGGGGGCCGAACTCGGTTTCCAGCTCATCGACTCTCGCTCCACGCCCTCCTGGGACCAGGCCCACGTGCCGGGCGCGATCCACCTGCCCACCGCGCTCATCCCCGAGCAGGCCGAGCGGCTCCTGGACAAGGACATTCCGGTGGTGACGTACTGCTGGGGCCCCGGCTGCAACGGTGCGACCCGTTCCGCCCTGGCCCTCGCCGAACTGGGCTTCCGGGTCAAGGAGATGCTCGGCGGGATCGAGTACTGGATCCGCGAGGGCTTCGAGGTCGAGACCTGGCAGGGCAGCGAGCAGCGAGCCGAGGCCGACCCGCTGACCGCCCCGACCGACTCCGACGACTGCGGCTGCTGAAACCGCCGTCCCGGCTGGAACCCGCGGGCGGGCGGGCCGGAGCGGTGGCCGGAACGGGCCGGAGCGGTGGCCGGAACGGGCCGGAGCGGTGGCCGGACGGGCCGGAATAGCGGGCCGCTCGCCCCACGGGGGAGGCGAGCGGCCCGTCTTGACGGGCCGGCTCCGGTCAGAGCCTCGACAGCTCGTCCACCAGCGCGTCCAGCCCGAGCGAGCCCTGGGACAGCGCCGCCATGTGCCACGCCTTCAGGTCGAAGGAGTCGCCGTGCGCGGCGCGCGCGTTGTCCCGGCCCAGCAGCCAGGCACGCTCGCCCAGCTTGTAGCCGATCGCCTGTCCCGGCATCGACAGGTAGCGCGTCACCTCGCTCTCGATGAAGTCCGCCGGCCGGCCGCTGTGCAGGCCGAAGAACTCCTGCGCCAGCTCCACCGTCCAGCGCTCGCCGGGGTGGAACGGCGAGTCCGCCGGGATCTCCAGGCCCAGGTGCATGCCGATGTCCACGATGACGCGGGCGGCGCGCATCATCTGGCAGTCCAGGTAGCCCAGCCGCTGCTCGGCGTCCCGCAGGTAGCCGAGTTCGTCCATCAGCCGCTCCGCGTACAGGGCCCAGCCCTCGCAGTTCGCGCTGACCATACCGACGCTCGCCTGGTAGCGGGAGAGCCGGTCCGCCACGTGCGTCCACTGCGCGAGCTGGAGGTGGTGGCCCGGAACCCCCTCGTGGTACCAGGTGGAGACCAGGTCGTACACCGGGAAGCGGGTCTGGCCCATGGTCGGCAGCCAAGTGCGCCCCGGGCGCGAGAAGTCCTCGGACGGGCTGGTGTAGTACGGAGCCGCCGCGCCACCCGACGGGGCGATCATGGACTCCACCTTCTTGACCCGCTCGGCGAGTTCGAAGTGCGTGCCGTCGAGGTTCTCGATGGCCTCGTCCATGAGGCCCTGGAGCCAGGCCTGCACCTCCTCGACGCCCTCGATGCGGGTGCCGTGCTCGTCGAGGTGCTTGAGGGCCTCCCAGGGGCCGGCGCCCGGAAGGATCTTGGCCGCTTCCGCCTTCATCTCGGCCAGCAGGCGGTGGAACTCCGCCCAGCCGTACGCGTAGGCCTCGTCGAGGTCCAGGTCCGTGCCGTTGAAGTACCGCGCCCAGCGGGCGTAGCGCTCGCGGCCCACGGTGTCCG
The DNA here is from genome assembly GCF_044454045.1 of Streptomyces sp. NPDC051578. Taxonomy (NCBI): domain Bacteria; kingdom Bacillati; phylum Actinomycetota; class Actinomycetes; order Kitasatosporales; family Streptomycetaceae; genus Streptomyces; species Streptomyces sp. NPDC051578. The sequence goes on along the minus strand of NZ_JBITDH010000009.1, from coordinate 134,873 downwards.
GGCGGCCTTCGACGGCGGGGGCGTACACGTCGCGCATCCAGTCGCGCAGCTCCACGACGGCGGCGGTGGCCCCGGCCGCGGCCTTGTCCAGCTCGGCGCGCCGGCTCTCGGGACCGTCGGTGACGAATGCGCCGAAGAAGTCCCGCTCGCCGTCGGTGTCCTGGCCCGCCCAGGTGGTGAGCTGGCCGACGAAGGTGGCGGTGGCGCGGGGGCCGGCGTACAGGCCGCGCTCCAGGCCGAGCGCCAGGCTTTCGCGGTAGCCGGCGAAGGCCTCGGGAACCGCGCGCAGCCGCTGGGCGATCGCGGCCCAGTCCTCCTCGGTCTCGGCCGGGGTCAGGGTGAAGACCTCGCGGACCTCGTGCGCCGGGGAATGGATGTTGCTGACCGTGCGCAGGTCCTCGTGGGCCTCGTATACGGCGATCTCCGCCGTCAGGCGCTCGCGCAGCAGCCGGCCGCAGCGCCGCTCGGCCTCGGAGTCCGCACCGGGCACCCGCTCGGCGGCGTCGAGCCGCGCGAGGGTGGCCCGGGCGAGGTCGGCGACGGCCGCGCGGCCGGCCGGGGAGTAGTCGGGGAGCTCGCCGGAGCTGGCGGTGACACCGAGGTAGGTGCCGATGACCGGGTTGATGGCGATCAGGTCGTCTACGTAGGCGTCTGCGACCTGGCGGGGAAGCCTGGTGGCGCTGTCACTGTGGAGGGTGTCTGACATGCGGCCATCTTCGTACGGGGAACCTCCCCGCGTCATCAGCGTTCGCTCTGGGCCTGCTTACGCGGGAAGGCGGCCCCGGGGTGCCGGGGTCCGCCTTCCACGCGGTGCCGCGCCGCCGCTCAGCCCTGGTGGCGCATCCCGTACGCGGGCCGCTCGCGCGGGACTTCGTACGGGAGCCGGGAGGTGACCGGTGTCGCGCCCAGCCGGGCCGTGATCACCAGAGTGCCCTCCTCGATCTGGTAGTCGAGGGGAAGGCCGAGGCCGCGCATCGCGGCGACCATGCCGGTGTTGGAGGCCTGGGTGACGGCGTACACGCTGTCGCAGCCGGCTTCGACGGCCATCGCGATGAGGCGGCGCAGCAGCTCGGAGCCGATGCCGCGGCGCTGCCAGTCGTCCTCGATGAGCAGCGCCACCTCGGTCTCGTCACCGTCCCACAGCAGGTGTCCGAGGGCGACGAGCTTGCCCGACGCGGTGGTGGCGGCGAGGGTGCGGCCGAAGCGGGGGCTCAGCAGGTGTCCGAGGTAGCGGTCGGCGTCGGCGACCGGGCCGTGGTAGCGCAGGCCCAGCGTCCGCTCGGAGCAGCGGTCGTGCATGGCGCGGGCGGCGGCCCGGTCGGAGCCGTCGGCGCGGCGCACGGTGATCTCGTTGCCCTCGGGCAGCGTCAGTACGTGCTGGTTGCGCGGGACGCGCGGGCCCAGGCGGGCGTCGAGTTCGACCAGGGCCCGGGCGCGGGCGAACTCGGTGGGGGTGAAGGGGAGGTAGGGGCGTTCGACGGTGATGGCGCCGCCCGACGGGTCGCGCAGCCGCATCACCGTCGCCTCCAGGACCCCCTCGACCGGGGCGTCGGCGCCCGCGTTGGGGCGCCCGGAGAGGGTGGTCGCGGGGATGGAGTGGATGGTGCAGCGGCCGAGCAGCTGGCGCAGGGCCAAGGGGAGTTCGGCGGCGTCCAGGGCGGTGCGGGTGGCGAGGCCCAGTACCCGGGTCGGGGTGTCCACCAGGTCGTGGGCGTCGGCGCGCTCGATCCAGGTGCTGCGGCCGCCCGCGCCGGAGATGGCCCGGGTCAGGTCGGCGGAGGGCAGCTCCTGCGGGGCGCGGAGCAGGAACTCGTCGACGGTGCCGCCTTCGGGCAGCGGGTGGGTCTGGAGGGTCAGGATGTCCACGCCGTTGCGGGCGAGGGCCGAGCAGAGCGCGGCCAGGCTGCCGGGCTCGTCCCGCACCGTCGTCCGCATCCGCCACAGGGCGGATGCGGACGTGGTGGCCGTCGGGGCGGTGCGCGCGGCGGCCCGGCCGCCCGGATCGGGGTGCGCCGGGCCCGGCGGCGGCGCGTGGCTGTGGCGGCGTGCCCACCAGGTGTGGAACGCCGTCGTGACCAGCAGTGCGACGGCCGAGATCACCAGCAGGGCGGGGCCCCCGGGGCCGTGGGCGACGAGATTGGCGATGCCGTCGGCGACCGCGACGGCGCAGAACAGGGCGGCGAGTTCGACGACGTCACGGCGCCAGTGGTGGCGGTGGGGACGCTGGGCGGAGTCGGGGTTACGGTCAGTCATGCACACCACTGTGGCGCAGGGGTGTTGCGTGATCGCGAACGATCTGTGACCGACTGGTTAAGCGTGGATCTGGTGGGTCTGGCCGTCATGGCCCTCTTGGCCGGTTCAGCCGGTTCGGGTGAGCTGCCCGGTTCGGGCCGGTTTCCCGGGCCGGGGCGGAGGGGGGCCGCTGCGACCTCCTGGGCCTGGGAACTGCCACCACCCCGGGCCCGGGACACTGCGACCGTCGTGCGCGCGAGTCGCTGCGACCGTCGTGGCCGGGAGCCGTTACGACTGTCCCACGCGCCCCGGCTGGAGCGTCGTGGTGAAGAGTACGCCGCCCCCCTGGCGGCGCAACCGGACGGTGAGCTCGCCGCTGCCGCCGTCGATCGACACCTCTCCGTAGTACGGGGGGTTCTCCGCCGGCGACATGTTGGCGATCGGCGCGGACTGTACGTACGCCGTTCGCGGGCCGAAGGTGGCGTCGAGCCGGCCGGCCGGGAAGCCGCCCGCGCCGATGGGTCCGGAGACGAACTCCCAGAACGGCGCGAAGTCGGTGAAGGCGGCCCGCTCCGGCGCGTAGTGGTTCGCGGCCGTGTAGTGGACGTCGGCGGTGAGCCACAGGGTGCCGGTGATGCGCTGGTGCTTGATGTGGCGCAGGAGTTCGGCGATCTGGAGCTCACGCCCGAGCGGTGCGCCCGGGTCGCCCTGCGCGACCGCCTCGAAGTTCGCGGCGCCGTCCGGGACGACGATGCCCAGCGGCATGTCGGCGGCGATGACCTTCCAGGTGGCGCGGGAGCGGGACAGCTCGCGCTTGAGCCAGGCCAGCTGCTCCGCGCCGAGGATGCCGACGGGGTCCTGGGTCTGGGTGCCGGGGGAGTTGGCGTCGCGGTACGTGCGCATGTCCAGGACGAACACGTCGAGCAGCGGGCCGTGCCGCATCACCCGGTACATGCGGCCCTCGGCGCGGCCGCCGCGCAGGTCGGTGACGGGGAAGTACTCGCCGAAGGCCTGCCGCGCCCGCGCGGCGAGGGTGTCGACGTCCTTGACGGTGTAGCGGGAGTCCTCGAGGAGCTGCCCCGGGTACCAGTTGTTGCGCACCTCGTGGTCGTCCCACTGTGCGAGCACCGGCACCTGCGCGTTGAATTCCCTGAGGTTGTGATCGAGCAGGTTGTAGCGGAAGTTCCCGCGGAACTCGGCCAGCGTCTCGGCAACCTTGTCCTTCTCCGCGGTGGTGACGTTGCGCCACATACTGCCGTCGGGGCGCGCCACGGAAGCCTGGATCGGGCCGTCCGCGTAGATCGTGTCGCCGCTGAACAGGAAGAAGTCCGGGTCGCGCAGTCGCATCTCCTCGAAGACCCGGTATCCGCCGAGGGCGGGGTTGATGCCCCAGCCCTGGCCGGCGAGGTCTCCGGACCACAGGAAGCGCACGTCGTCGCGGCGCGAGACGGGTGTGGTGCGGAAGGTGCCGCGGACCGGTTCGCTCGTACGGCGCGGGTCGGCGGGGTCGGCGAGCAGCACGCGGTAGTGGATCTGGCGTCCGGGGGGCAGGTCGCGCAGCGAGGTGGTGCCGGTGAAGTCGGTGCCGGGCCCGAGGAAGGGGCCCTCGTGGCGGCGCACGCCGTAGCGGAACGAGTCGCTCGGGGAGGTCTCGACGTACATCCGGGCGGGGCGGTCGGAGCGCGTCCAGACCGTCGCGGAGTGGGCGGTGATCTCGCCGGACTGGGCGCCCCAGAGCGCGCTCGGCCGGCCGGACAGGGCGAGGGCCGGCGCCTTGCGGGTGGCGGCGAACGCCGGTGCGGCGAGCGCGCCGGACAGGGCGAGGCCGACCGGGACGGCGAGTGAACTGCCGAGCAGGGACCGTCGGGTGTGCGGCGTGGGTGCCATGGTGCGTCTCCAGGGACCGGCGGGGGGTGGGCCGGACCAGTGTGCCGACGCACACCGGCCCGGCCGCGTCGCCCACGCGAACCTCGGGTGAACACCCGTCAGCTGATCACCGCTTCCGCGGGCGCGGGCGCGGGGGAGGTGATGCGCGCCGTGTCGAGGATGACCCGGGCGACGAGGGCCGGGTCGTCGTTCATCGGGACGTGGCCGCAGCCGGGGAGCCGGACCAGGCGGGCACCCGGGATGGCCTGCTTCGCGCGGATGCCCTGGCGGCGCGGGAGCAGCCGGTCGCGGTCGCCCCAGGCGATGGTGACGGGCAGTCCGGGGAGGTCGACGGTGAAGCGGACGGCGGCGCCCGCCGCCAGCGTCTGGTCGAAGCCGGTGGCCCCGCGCAGCGCCAGCGTCTCGGCGACCACGGCCTCGGGGGAACGGCGCGCCGGACGGGCGTAGATGCTGCCGGTGAGCGCCGCCCGGCCCGCGGCGGTGAGGGAGAGCCGCTCCAGCGCGGGGCGGGGCAGCGCCCTGGCTCCGGTGCGCATGGCGCGCAGGGCGGTGAAGGCGTAGCGGCGCTCGCCCGGCGACCAGAAACCGGCGGGGGACAGGGCCGTGACCGAGCGGACGAGGCCGCCGCGGGCCATTTCGAGCGCGAGCAGGCCGCCGAGGGAGTTCCCCGCGACGTGCGGGCGCTCGACGCCGAGCGCGGAGCAGAGCGCGCCGAGGGCCGGGGCGACGGTGGCCAGGTCGTAGGGGACGCCGTGGGGCAGCGGGCCCGAGAGGCCGAAGCCGGGCAGGTCGATGGCGATGACGTCGTGTTCGCCGGCCAGGACGTCGGTCACCGGGTTCCAGGCCTGGTGGTGGTGGCCGATGCCGTGCAGGAGGAGAAGCGGTTCGCCGGCGCCCTTGCGTTCGTAGGCGACGGTGGCGGTGCGCGGGCCGTGCGGCGAGTCGATGGGGAAGGAGACCGTGGCGGTCATGCTGCTCCTCGTCGGGTGGACGCGTGTGAGACAGGCTGTCAGTAATGACTACCGCTCAGTAGATGTCGAGGGCAAGGCGCCGCGGCGTGCTCTCGCGCTCACGCCCGCGCGAAGGCGGGGACGTCACGCGCGAACATCCTGTGAACGGCTTGCTACATATGCGCCACATACGCCCGATCTGCCCGGGGCGGGAGCGACCATTGGTCTTGACCAAGGTGGTGCGCCGTCCTATCGTCGCCAGGGATAGTGCAGGAACCTTTAATAAACAAGGGCGCGGAACTGCGGTGCGGAACTGCCGCTGGAATACGGCGTGCAGCGATTGCAGGAGGAGTCAGGGTGGGGACCACGCAGCTCGAATCGGTGCCGGAGCCGAAGTACTGGCACCTGAAGACCGTTCTCAGCGAGGCGCTGGACCAGGACTTCTCCGTGGGTGAGGTCCTGCCCAACGAGCGCGAGCTCGCCGCCCGCTTCGGAGTCGCCCGCGCCACCCTGCGTCAGGCATTGGAGCAACTGGAGCTGGAAGGCCGCCTGCAGCGTCGTCGCGGCGTGGGCACCACCGTCGCCCCGCCCCGGGTGGGCGTCGCCGTCGGCAGTACGGGCCCCAGCTGGCCGGGGGAGAGCGCCGACGGCTGGGAGAACGTGGACGCGGTGGAGGCCGTGGCGCCCGCCGCGGTCCGTACGCTGCTGGCCGCCGGGCCGGGCTTCGCCGCCGACCAGCCGGTGCACACGGTGCGCCGGACCCGCGTCACGCAGGGGCAGGTCGTGGCGGCCGAGCTGCTGTACGTGCCCGCCGGGTCCGTGCCCGGCCTCTCCGCCATCGACGCGCCGGCCGGTCCCGCGCGGGCCCGGGCGGTGCTGCGGGAGCTCCAGCGGCTCACCCTCGACGGGCAGGACCGCTCGGTGGAACTCGGCTCGGCCCGCGCCGACGACGCCAAGGAGCTGGACCGGCTGCCCGGCGCTCCCGTGCTGCTGGTGACCACCCGCTACTTCACCGCCGAGGGCACGGCCGCCGTCTCGGTGGCCACGTACCGCGCCGACACCTGCCGCCTGACCTTCGGCGACGCCGGAGTCGAAATCACGGAAACCCGCGCCGCCTCCTGACGCCAGGCCCGCCCGCCCCCGACCACCCGGCGGCCAGGCCCCGCCGCCGTCGGCACGTCGCCGCAACCCCGGCGGTTGAGACGTCCTCAACGGCGCTGGGCGGCCCGCGCGGTCGCCGCCCATGCCGGCTCGGGGCAAAGGTGTAACCCGGGACCGGACGGCGGCGAGCGGCACCGTTCGGCCGGGTGCGCAGCGGCGGTGGGGGCATGCCGCAGGACGTCGCGCCGGCTGTCAGCGGCGGCGGGCCGTCACCGTCTTCTCCACCGCGAACAGCTCTTCCTCCACGTGGTCCAGCGCCAGCCGCAGCGCTCCGGTGGCCACCGCCGCCTCACCGAGCAGCGACAGCTCCACCTTCGGCGGGCGCAGGCAATACCGTTCCAGCTCACGGCGCAGCGGTTCGAGGACCCCGTCGATGCCGGCCGCCCAGCCGCCGACCACCACCAGCTCCGGGTCCATCGCCAGAACCAGCGCCGCCACGTCGTGCACCAGCCGTTGCAGGAAGCGCTCCACCGCCGCCACCGCGCGCTCGTCCCCCCGCCTGGCCATCGCGAAGACCTCCGCGACCGCCGGCTCGTCCAGCGGGTGCAGCGGCTCGCCGGTGGTCGACAGCAGCCTCTCCGGCGTGGCCTCCCGTCCCAGCAGGTGCAGCGCGCCGATCTCGCCCGCCGCCCCGCCGAACCCGCGGTGCAGTCGGCCGCCGATCAGGGAGCCGGCACCGGGACTGAGCCCCGCCATCACGAAGACCATGTCGTCGGTGTCCCGTGCGGCGCCCTTCCAGTGCTCGGCGACCGCTGCGGCGTTGGCGTCGTTCTCCACCTGCACCGGGCAGCGGAACGAGCGCCGCAGCCGGTCCCCGAGCGGCAGCCCCGTCCAGCCGGGCAGTGCCGTCCCGAGGCGGACCGTGCCGTCCGCCTCCACGATGCCGGGGCTGCCGACGCCCACCGCCCTCAGTGAGTCCCGGGGCACACCCGCACGCCGCAGCAGGTCGGCCACCGCCGCGCGGACCCGCTCCAGCCGCTCGTCGGCCGAAGCCGACTCGGCGACGTCCTTGGTGCCCGCGCCGATCACCCGCCCGTCCAGCCCGGACAGAAGGACGGCGACCCGGTGGGAGCCGATCTCGATGCCCAGCAGGTGACCTGCCTCGGCCCGGAAACGGAACCTCCTGGCCGGCCGGCCCTGCCGCCGCGCACCTTCCTCGGCGTCGGCCTCGACGACGAGCCCGGCCCCGATCAGCCCCTCGACGACTCCCTCCACCGTAGGCCGAGACAGGCCGGTCACCCGGGTGAGGTCGGTGAGGGTCGGTGATCCGGCCGCCCGCAGGGCGCGCAGCACCACGGCCGAATTGATGCGCCGGAGCAGAGAGGGATCCCCGCCGGTCAGCTGCCCCAACGTGTGTCCTCCCAGCTAGCGGCCCTGTCAGCCGGATCGTACTGCGCACCTGGTGCGGCGGCGAGAAGCGGCCCCCCATCGGCCGGATCCACGCGGTCGTCTCAGGCCGGGGAGACGAAGCCCGACTCGTACGCCGTGATGACCGCCTGGGTGCGGTCACGTGCACCCAGCTTCGCCAGGATCGCGCTGACGCGGGACTTGACCGTCTCCGTGCCGACGATCAGTTCGGTGGCGATCTCCACGTTGGTCAGCCCGCGGGCCATCAGCCGGAGCACCGCCTCCTCCCGCTCGGTGAGCGCGGCCCGCTCCAGCAGCGTCCGGGCCTTGCGGTTGCCGTATTCCGCCGCCAGGGCCCGTACCGCGGCCGGGAAGAGGAGGGTCTCCCCTTCCGCGACGAGCCGTACCGCGTGCACGATCTCCGACGGCCGGGCTCGCTTCAACAGGAACCCGTCGGCGCCGGCACGCAGCGCCTGGTAGACGTACTCGTCGTTCTCGAAGGTGGTGACCACAAGGATCTTCGGTGGTGCCTCCACGGAGCGCAGCACCGCCCGCGTCGCCTCGATGCCGTCGAGCAGTGGCATCCGCACGTCCATCGCCACCACGTCCGGACGCAGTTGCCGCACCAGCGGGACCACGGACGCCCCGTCCGCCGCCTCGCCGACGACTTCGATGTCGGGCTGGGCTTCGAGAACGGCGCGCAGGCCCGCACGCACCAGGGGTTCGTCATCGACGAGCAGTACGGTAACCGGCATCCCATCAGGGTATTCGCTCCAGCGGAAGCCGGGCGCGCACCCTCCAACGCCCCTTGTACGGACCGGTCTCGGCCTCCCCGCCGAGCAGCGCGGCCCGCTCCCGCATCCCTCGCAGGCCGCTGCCGTTGCCCGTGATGACGCTCGGCCCGTCCGGCAGCGGGTTCGACACCTCCAGGTCGAGCCGGTCCGGCCCCCTCTCGACCCGCACCCGGACGGGTACGGGCCCGCAGTGCCTCAGCACATTGGTGAGCGCCTCCTGGAGGATCCGGTACCCCTCCCGGGTGACCGGACCCGGCAACGTTTCGAGCGGGCCTCGCAGTTGGACATCGACCTCCGCCCCCGAAGCCCGCGCCGACTCCAGGAGCCGGTCCGCCTCGGCCAGGGTGGGACGCTGGGACGGAGGCTGCGCCGACTCCCGCAGGACCAGCAGGACCCGCTCCAGGTCCTCCAGGGCCGCCCGGCCCGTCTCCTCGATCGCGCACAGCGCCCGCTCGGTGAACGCGGGGTCCCCGGCGGCCCGTGCCGCGCCGGCCTGCATGACGGCGACGGTCAGTGCGTGCCCGATCGAGTCGTGCAGCTCCCGCGCCATCCGGGTCCGCTCCAGCAACTGCTCCGTTCTGGCCTCCAGCGCCGACACCCGCTCCGCCGCAGAAGGCCCCAGCAGCCGGCGGGCGATCGCAGTGATCATCTCGCCGAGCAGCACCACGATGACGATCAGCAGGGCCAACGGAAGGGGTGACAGCATGGCGGCCGCCCAACGCGGTGGGGTGGGGAACGGCACCGTCTGCTCCGCCCCCGACGGGTGGCCGACCGCGATCGCCAGGAGCTGGATGCTGAGTATCGGCAGGGCGACGGTCGCGAACATGGCGCCCCCGGCGACGACCAGCCGTATCTCCAGCCACAGCAGGGTCCGCCACCGGTCGCCCCAACGCGCCGACGGGACCGTGGTGATGCCGGCGGCCACCGAGTCGCCCTCGTCCGGCGTCAGCAGGAACCGGGCCTGCAGTCCCTCGGCCAGCCGGACCCACGGCACGAAGCCGAACGGCACGACGATCAGCAACGGGACCCACGGCATGTCGGGCGAGATGAACATCCAGATCGCCAGCAGCAGCAACGGAACACAGAGATGCAGCCAGCGGGAGTACGTCACCGCCTGGAGCGGTGCGCGGAGCAGTCGGTACATGGCTTCATCGTGACAGCGCCGGGGTGCCGGGCGTCTCCCCCACGTGGGGGAGACGGCACCCACGCACGGGGGAGGATGAGGGCGGGGGCCGACGGCGAGTCTTGAGGCATGAACCGCATCGAGATCCGCGAACTGACCAAGGACTACGGCACCACACGGGTCGTGGACCACCTCACCTTCGATGTCCTGGCCGGCCGTGTGACGGGCTTCCTCGGCCCCAACGGGGCGGGAAAGTCCACGACGATGCGCCTGCTCCTCGGGCTCGACCAGCCGACATCCGGCGCCGCGACCATCGCAGGCACCCGCTTCACCGAACTCCGGCAGCCGCTGCACCAGGTGGGCGCCCTGCTCGATCCGCAGGCAGCCCATGGGGGCCGCACCGCACGGGACCACCTCCTCGCCCTCGCCGTCAGCAACGGTATTCCGGCGAGGCGGGTGGACGAGGTACTGGAACAGTGCGGCATCGCCTCGGTGGGCCGCCGCCGGGTGAAGACGTATTCACTCGGCATGCGCCAGCGGCTGGGCATAGCCGCGGCACTGCTCGGGGACCCCGCGGTACTGCTCCTGGACGAGCCGACCAACGGCCTGGACCCGGAGGGCATCATCTGGATCCGGGAGCTGATGCGGAGCTTCGCCGCCGACGGGCGCACGGTCCTCGTCTCCAGTCACCTGATGGCCGAGACCGCCTCGTTCGCCGACCACCTCATCGTGCTCGCGCAGGGCAAGCTGCTCGCCGACAGCCCCATGAAGGAGTTCATCGACTCCCGTAGCTCCCCCCGGGCGCGGTTGCGGACCTCCGAGCCGGACCGGCTGCGCGAGGCCCTGGCCCGCGAGGGCTTCGGACTCCTGGCCGCCGAGGACGGGTGCTGGACCGTCGACGGCATACGGGCCGAAAGCCTCGGCGCCATCGCGGCCCGCCACGGGGTGCCGCTGCTGGAGCTGGCGGACGAGCGGGCCTCGCTGGAACAGGCCTACCTCGAACTCACCGCGGGTCACGCCCAGTTTTCCGCGACGCCCGCCTGATGTCCCGCGATCGCCGATCCCGGTACCTGATTCCTCTACCCCTGCCCTTGAACGGAGCCACCGTCATGACCGCAGCGAGCCTGCCCACCGTCCCCGTGCTGCACTCGGAATGGATCAAGATACGGTCCGCCCGCGCGGCCCTCGGGTCTCTCATAGCCGTGCTCCTCACCACCGCCGCGATCACCCTCCTCGTCGCCGGAGCGCTCAGTGCGGGGCAGGAGGACGCGCTGGGAGACGACCGGCTCGCCGGGGCCTTCTACGGCATCAACTTCGGGCAGATAGCGGCCGTCGCGTTCGGCGCTACCGCCTTCGCCGGTGAATTCCGCGACGGAGCCTTGCGGGTCTCGCTGACCGCCGTGCCCAACCGCAGCCGGCTGTACCTGTCCAAGAGCGCGGTGGTGGCCGTACTGGCCTTCCTGATCGGGGAGATCACCGGCCTGGTCGCCTTCGTCGCCGGACAAGCCTTCATGGGGGAGCGAGCCCTGGGCATCGGGGACCCGGGGGCGCTGCGCGCGGTGTTCGGCAGTGGTGTCTATCTGATGCTGATCGCCTTGCTGTCGGCCGGTCTGACGGCGCTGGTGCGCAGTGGCACCCTCGTGATGAGTCTGCTCATACCCTTCCTGCTGATCCTGCCCTTCGTCATCGGCCAGGTTGCGGGCGGGGCGGGGCAGTTCATGCCCGACCGGGCGGGGCAGCTGGTCATGCGCATGGAGGCGGAGGGGTCGCTCGGCCCGTGGAGCGGGCTCGGGGTCGCCGCGCTGTGGTCGCTGGCGGCCCTCGGGGCGGGATGGCTGGCGATGCGACGTCGGGCGGCGTGACGCGGGGCCAGTTGTCAGTGCCCGCCGAGATACTGACGCCATGACCACGGCAGAGCATCTCGACACGATCGACCGGCTCCGGGCGCAGGTGTTTCCTCCGGAACCGGTCTGGTCCGGCCGGCACAGCAGTGGGCCGGGATACCACTTGGTCCAGCTCGTGGAGACCCGGGACTTCTGGGAGGACGACGGCTCGGGGCGGATCGAGGCGGCCGACCAGATCAGTGCCGAGTACGGGGCGCTGGAGCAGGCGCTCACCGATCGATGGGGAAAGCCCCAGGTCTTCACCCTCGAAGGGGCGATGCACCGGGGGCTCGACGGGGAGGAGATACCGCAGCCTTGGGAGGAGCTCAGCAACAGCACCGACCACGTACATCTGTGGCGGGCCGAGGACCGGTGGCTCGTGGCCTACGTCGCCTACGGGGAGGCGGAAGACCCGTTCCGGCTGATGGCCGGCGTCACTGTGATCGACCCGCCGTAGCCCCGGCCACAGTCAGGCATCAGGCATCACGCATCAGGCGTCAGGTGCCCGGTCGACGGCCTCGGTGGCCTCGGCGGCGGCACGGAGGCGGGCGTACTCCTGAGCCATGGTCGCTGCCGTCCAGTGGGCGTTGAGGCCACTGGGGTTGGGGAGGACCCAGACGCGGGTGGCGCCGATGGTGCGCTCCTGGGGGCCGATCTTGGCCTTGGGCTCCTGAAAGGCGATGCGGTACGCGGTGACACCGACCACGGCCAGCCACTGGGGGCGCAGGTGCTCCACCTTGGCCGTCAGGATGCGGCCGCCCTCCCGGTACTCCTCGGCGCTCAGTTCGTCGGCGCGGGCCGTGGCGCGGGCCACGACGTTGGTGATGCCGAGGCGGTAGGTCAGCAGCTCTTCCTGCTCGGCGGGGGCCAGCCGGCGCGGGGTGAAACCGGACAGGTGCAGGACCGGCCAGAAGCGGTTGCCGGGGCGGGCGAAGTGATGGCCCGTCGCGGCGGAGAGGAGCCCCGGATTGATCCCGCAGAAGAGCACGCGCAGACCGCCCGCGACCACGTCGGGGACGACGCGGTCACGGGCGGCGTTCAGCTCGTCGGGGGTCAGAGGATCGACCCCGGCGTGTACCCGGCGGCCTCCGGGTGCTGCTTGGCGATGTCCTCGATACGGGAGACCACCGTGGCGACCTGGTCACCGGCGGCGCCCGTGAAGGACAGCTTGTCGGCCATCAGGGCGTCGAGCTGGGCCCGGTCCAGCGGCATCCGCTCGTCGGCGGCCAGCTTGTCCAGGAGCTCGTTGCGCTCGGCTCCCTGCTCGCGCATGGCGAGGGCGGAGGCCACTGCGTGCTCCTTGATGACCTCGTGGGCGGCCTCCCGGCCGACCCCGGCCCGTACCGCGCCCATCAGCACCTTGGTGGTGGCGAGGAAGGGCAGGTAGCGGTCCAGCTCTCGGGCCACGACCGCCGGGAAGGCGCCGAACTCGTCCAGGACGGTCAGGAAGGTCTCCAGCAGGCCGTCGAAGGCGAAGAAGGCGTCCGGCAGCGCCACGCGGCGGACCACGGAGCAGGAGACGTCGCCCTCGTTCCACTGGTCGCCGGCCAGCTCGCCGGTCATCGAGGCGTAACCGCGCAGGATGACCATGAGGCCGTTGACGCGCTCACAGGAGCGGGTGTTCATCTTGTGCGGCATCGCGGACGAGCCGACCTGGCCGGGCTTGAACCCCTCGGTGACCAGCTCGTGGCCGGCCATCAGACGGATCGTCTTGGCGATCGAGGACGGGGCGGCGGCCAGCTGCACCAGGGCGGTGACCACGTCGTAGTCGAGCGAACGCGGGTAGACCTGGCCGACCGAGGTGAAGGCCTGGGCGAAGCCGAGGTGGGCCGCGATCCGCTGCTCCAGGTCGGCGAGCTTGGCGGCGTCGCCGCCCAGCAGGTCGAGCATGTCCTGGGCGGTGCCGACCGGGCCCTTGATCCCGCGCAGCGGGTAGCGGGCCAGCAGGTCCTCCAGGCGGTCGTAGGCGACCAGCAGCTCGTCGGCCGCGGTGGCGAAACGCTTGCCCAGGGTGGTGGCCTGCGCGGCGACGTTGTGGGAGCGGCCGGCCATGACCAGCTCGGCGTGCTCGCCGGCCAGTTTGCCGAGGCGGGCGAGGACGGCGACCGTACGGTCGCGGGCCAGCTCCAGGGAGAGCCGGATCTGGAGCTGCTCGACGTTCTCGGTGAGGTCGCGCGAGGTCATGCCCTTGTGGACGTGCTCGTGGCCGGCGAGGGCGTTGAACTCCTCGATGCGGGCCTTCACGTCGTGCCGGGTGACCTTCTCGCGCTCGGCGATGGAGGCGAGGTCGACGGTCTCCAGGACGCGCTCGTAGTCGGCGAGGGCGGCGTCCGGGACCTCGATGCCGAGGTCCTTCTGGGCGCGCAGCACGGCGAGCCACAGCCGCCGCTCCAGCGTCACCTTGTACTCGGGGGACCACAGGACGGCGAGCTCCGCGGAGGCGTAGCGGCCGGCCAGGACATTGGGGATGCGGGGCTTGGCTGTCACGTGTAGGGATTCTACTTGGGCCTCCGCTGTGTGTTTACGCAGGTAGGGGACCCGTCCCGGATTGTGCCTTGCTACGAGAGCCGGTCGGGCGCCCAGGCCTCGTACGGCAGCAGCTCCGAGCGCTTGGCCGCCCGGCCGTCGCCGGAGGAACGACCCGTGATCCGGCGACCGATCCAGGGGAGCAGGTGCTGCCGGGCGAAGCGGAAGTCCTCGGTCCGGCGAACGGACCAGCCGGGGGCCGCCGAGGGCGGCAACGGGGCCCGCCAATCCGCCTCCGGAGGCAGGCCCAGCGCCTGCCAGACCGCCTCCGCCACGCGTCGGTGGCCTTCGGCGGTCAGGTGCAGCCGGTCCACGTCCCACAGCCGGGGGTCCGCGAGCACCGGGGCCCCGTACAGGTCCACCAGCAGCGCACCGTGCCGGGCGGCCAGCTCCTCCAGGATGGCGAAGAGCTCCTCCATCCGCGGGCGGAAACGTTCCATCACCGGCCCGTCGCGGCCGGGGGAACGCATCAGGACCAGCGTCCCGCACGTGGGGGCGAGGAGCTCCACGGCCTCCTCCAGGTGCCCGCGCACCCGGCCCATGTCGACCTTCGGGCGCAGCGCGTCGTTCAAACCGCCCACCAGGGTCACCACGTCGGCGCCCATCCCCGCGGCCAGGGGCGCCTGGTCCCGGGCGATCTGCCCGATCAGCTTCCCCCGGACCGCGAGGTTCGCGTACCGGAAGCCCGGCTCCCGCGCCGCGAGACGCGCGGCCAGCAGGTCGGCCCAGCCCCGGTAGGAGCCGTCCGGGAGCAGATCGGACATGCCCTCGGTGAAGGAGTCGCCGATCGCGACGAGACTGGTGTAAGACGCATTCATCTGCATGGCGCAGCGATGCTACCGCGCGGTATCCCCGTTCCGCACGGCCGTGCGGAACGGGGACGCGACGCTGGTCTCACGCCGTGGCCGGCCTGCCGAACAGCTCGCGCAGGACGTCCTCCATGGTCACCAGACCCGTCAAGGCGCCGCCCGGCCCCTGGACGGCGGCCAGGTGCGTGCGGCTGCGCCGCATCGCGGTCAGTACGTCGTCCAGCGGGGTCTGCGCCCGTACCTGCGCGATCGGGCGCAGCGCGGAGGCCGGGAACGGCTGGTCCCGCTGGGTCGCGTCCGCGTCGAGCGCGTCCTTGACGTGCAGGTACCCGAGGATCTTCTGCTGCGCGTCGATCACCGGGAAGCGGGAGTAGCCGGACGTGGCGGCGAGCCGCTCCAGCCCCGCCGGGGTGATGTCCGCGCGCGCCGGGACCACCCGTTCCGCGGGCAGCACCACATCGGTGACCGGCCGTCGGCCGAGTTCCAGGGCGTCGTGCAGTCGGGCGCTCGCCCGGACGTCGAGCAGCCCCGCGGCACTGGAGTCCTTGACCATCCGGGCCAGTTCGTCGTCGGAGAACGTGGCCGAGACCTCGTCCTTCGCGTCCACCCGGAGCAGGCGCAGGATGAGGCTGGCGAACGCGTTGATCGCGAAGATCGCCGGTTTCAGCGCCCGCGTCAGCGTCACCAGCGGCGGCCCCAGCAGCAGCGCCGTCCGCACCGGCTCGGACAGCGCCACGTTCTTCGGCAGCATCTCGCCGAACAGCATGTGCAGGTAGGTCGCCAGGGCCAGTGCGATCACGAACGAGACGGCGTGCGTCAGCCCGCTCGGCACTCCGAAGAAGTCGAACACGGGCGCCAGCAGGTGGGCGATGGCCGGCTCGGCGACCACGCCCAGCACCAGGGTGCACAGGGTGATCCCCAGCTGCGCCGCCGCCATCAGCGCCGACACGTGCTCAAGGCCCCACAGCACCGCCCGGCCGCGCCGGTCGCCCTGTTCGGCGTACGGCTCGATCTGGCTGCGCCGCACGGAGATCAGCGCGAACTCCGCGCCCACGAAGAAGGCATTGACGACCAGGGTCGCCAGGCCGATCAGCAACTGCACCACGGTCATCGCGCGTCCCCCGCATCCTCGTCACCGGCGGCCGCGGGCCGGCACAGCAGTACGCGGGCCGCCCTGCGTCCACTCGCGTCCACCACGTCCAGGCGCCAGCCGTCCAGCTCCAGGCTGTCCCCGACCTGCGGGATCCGGCCCAGCTCGGTCGCTATCAGCCCGGCCAGCGTCTCGTACGGGCCGTCCGGCACCCGCAGGCCGATCCGCCGCAGCTGATCGGTGCGCGCGGCGCCGTCGGCCGAGTAGAGCGGCCGGCCGGAGGCGTCCGTACCGGCCGGAGCCAGGTCCGGCGTCTCGTGCGGGTCGTGCTCGTCACGGACTTCGCCGACGACCTCCTCGACGATGTCCTCCAGCGTGGCCACCCCGGCCGTGCCGCCGTACTCGTCGATCACCACGGCCATCGTCTGCTTGCCGGAGAGCCGGTCCAGCAGCCGGTCCACCGTGAGCGACTCGGGCACCAGCAGCGGCGCGCGCAGCAGCTGCGACACCGGGTAGCCGTGCCGTTCCTCGGCGGACAGGGCCAGGACGTCCTTGATGTGGACCGTGCCCACGACGGTGTCGAGGCTGCCCCGGTACACGGGGAAACGGGACAGGCCCGTCGCCAGGGTCGCGTTCGCCACGTCCTCGGCGGTGGTCTGCACGTCGAGGGCGGTGACCTGGACCCGCGGGGTCATCACGTTCTCGGCGGTCAGGTCGGCCAGGTTCAGGGTCCGTACGAACAGTTCGGCGGTGTCCTTCTCCAGGGCTCCCGCCTTCGCGGAGTGCCGGGCGAGGGCGACGAGCTCCTGCGGACTGCGTGCCGAGGCGAGTTCCTCGGCCGGCTCCATGCCGAACCGGCGGACCATGTGGTTCGCCGTCCGGTTGAGCTGGCTGATCAAGGGCCGGAACGCCCGGCTGAACACGCGCTGAGGGGTGGCCACGCGCTTCGCGATGGCCAGGGGGGAGGAGATCGCCCAGTTCTTCGGCACCAGCTCGCCCACCACCATCAGGACCACCGTGGACAGCACGGTGGCGAGCACCAGCGCGGTGGAGGAGGCGGCGCCGGCCGACAGGCCCATGGCCTGGAACGGACCCTTGAGCAGGGCGGCGATCGACGGCTTGGAGATCATGCCGATGACCAGGCCGGTCACGGTGATGCCGAGCTGTGCACCCGACAGCTGGAACGTGAGGCTGCGGACGGCGGCCAGGGCGCTCTCGGCCCCCCGCTCACCGCGCTCGACGGCCCGTTCGAGCTCTCCGCGCTCGACGGTCGTCAGGGAGAACTCGGCCGCGACGAAGACCCCGCAGGCGAGGCAGAGCAACAGCGCCAGGAGGAGCAGGAGCACTTCGGTCATCGGTCGGTCACCTCCGTCCCATGATCGGTCAGGAGGAGGGGTGTCGCGCGGTGTCGCTTCGACCCGGGTCGTCTACGGGTACTGGGGGGCTCGCCCATGGGCGGACGCTCACACCTTTCGGTCGTCGGTCGAGTGGACGGTTCCCGACAATGGTAAAGGAGGGGCAAAGGGTAAGCCCGTGGTTTTGGGCCGATCCGCCGGATGATGGGATCACCGGATGAGTGATCTTGACATCGTGACCGCTTCGGCCGCCGACCTCGCAGCAGTCCTCGACTTCTGGAAGGCGGCCGCCGCGGGCACGAGCATCAGCGACGATCTCCCGGGCGTCGAACGGCTCCACGCCCGCGATCCCCGCTCCCTGCTCCTCGCCTTCCGCGACGGCGAGCTGGTCGGCACCGTGATCGCCGGGTTCGACGGCTGGCGCTGCCACCTCTACCGGCTCGCGGTGCACCCGGGGCACCGGAGACAGGGCATCGGCACGGCACTGGTGGCCGCCGCGGAGGAGCGTTTCTCCGCTCTCGGCGGCCGGCGTGCGGATGCGATGGTGCTCGACCGCAACCTGCGGGCGCACGCCGTGTGGGAGGCGGCCGGGTACCACCCCGAGGAGCAGTGGACGCGCTGGGTCAAGCCGCTGAACGGCTGACACCGGCTGCTCGCCCGACGGCGCCGCGCTGCCACGACCCCGCGGTGCCGCCGCGTCGCGCTGCCACGACCCCGCGCAGCCGCTCAGTCGACGCCCCGTCGGGCCGTCCCCAGGACGCAGTACGAGGTCGGCAGCGCCGGCCCCCGCTCGGGCAGGCGGAAGGTCCGCTGCGAGACGATCCGGAAACCGGCGGCCTCGATCGAGGCCAGCGGGTCGCGCGCCGTGTGGCAGTTGCCGAACAGGCGCGGCCAGACGGTCCGGTCCAGCGTGCGCTGGACGGAGGCCATGCCCGGCCCCGGCGCCAGACCGTGCTCGAAGAAGCGCAGCTCGCCGTCGGGGCGCAGCACGCGGTACAGCTCGGAGAGGGCCCGAGGCAGGCTCCGTACGGTGCACAGCACGAGGGAGGCGACCGCGGCGTCGAAGGCCTCGCTCTTGACCGGGAGGGCCTCCGCGACGCCGGGCACCAGATCCACCGGCACCTCCGCGCGCAGCGCGGCCGCCGCGGCACGCCGGCGCAGGATGCGCTCCGGTTCGACGGCGACGACCTCGGAGACGGCGCGGGGGTAGTGGGCGAAGTTCAGCCCGTTGCCCGCCCCGATCTCGATGACGCGGCCGGAGACCCCGTGCAGGAGCTCACGCCGGACGGCGGCGATACCGCCCCGCGCGTCGGCGGTGGGACTGACGCGGGCGTAGAACCGGGCGAAGAGGGGGTGATGGACGGAATCCGAGCTGAGGGGTGAAGTGGGCATGACGGGCCTCCGGGCGGGTGCGACGGGTGCGTGTGCCCTGCCGGGCTGTTCCCCGTCCAGGCGGCCCACGAAACCGGCGGCGGGCGGTACCGGCCGCGACAGTGGGGCAGTTGGGCCGCGTGCGGTGAGTACGCGTACTCATGAACCCGGGCCGGGCCGTACGGATAATCGGACGATCCGGCCCCTGCCGGGGGCTGCCCCAGGACGTGGAGACCAAGTGAAGTTCCGTACCGACCCGGTCCGTACCGTGCTGCTCGCGGCGGGACTGCTCGCGTTGACCGCCTGTGGGACCACACTAGCCCCGGGCGCCGGTTCGGGTGCGGCCGCGTCCGCTGCTCCTTCCGCCGCCCCGCCCACGGCTCCTTCCGCGACGCCGGGCGTCGACTACGCGGCGCGGGCCGCGGCCGCGGTGGAGCGCCACGACAAGCTGTTCCCCGAGATCGCCGCGCGGTGTGCGGGCAAGTCCGAGACCCTCCCGACCCGGGCGAGCACGCCGGCCGGACTGCCGACGGATCCCGAGGCGCGCAAGTACGCCGAGAACCACGGGTACAAGACGCAGGCCGCGCTCACCCCGGCGGGCCAGTGCCGGGGCGAGGCGCATGCCGCGCGGATCAAGGCGGCGCTGGACGGCTCCGGCGGCAAGGGCGCGCCGCGCACCGCGGAGGAGCTCCGCGGCCTGCTGACGGGGATGGGCTACCGGCTGGACAGCGGGGATGTGTACGGGTCCGGGCCGCAGAACCTCACGTTCGTGCTGTCGGTCCCGGAGAGCGGGCCCTGCGTCACGGGATATCTGGGCACCCCCGTGAAGATCGAGGCCCACGGGGCGTACCTGGAGGGCGGCTGCCACGAGCCCCGCGGCGGCCACTGAGGCGCGGTCCCGGCCGGCCCGCAGTCCGCACCAGCCGCGCGGCGCCCGGCCAGGTACCTCCCGCAGCGCCCCGCCGAACCAGCGGCGCGGCGCCCGGCCAGGTACCTCCCGCAGCGCCCCGCCGCACCAGCCGCGCGGCGCCCTGTCAGGCCTGCCGGGCGGCTCCCGAAATCCCCGCGGCCCCGGCCCGCCCCGTCAGGCGGGCCAGGCCGCCGAAAACGCCTCCGCCGACCAGTCGCCGTACAGCGGCGGCGCGAGCCAGCCCGGCGCCGCGGCCCGGAAGCCGGCGGGCGTCAGCGCGCCGGAGCCCTGCGGGACCGCGCCGAGCAGCGGCAGGCCCGACACCTCGGGCAGGTCGGCCAGGTTGCAGCGCGAGGCAAGGTCGGGGGAGGCCGGCCAGCTGCCGATCACCAGGCCCGGCGAGCCGAGGCCCCGCGCCCGCAGCGCCTCCGCTGTCAGGGCCGCGGAGTTGAGCGTGCCGAGGGCCGCCGGGGCGACGACCAGGACCGGCGCGCCGAGCAGCCGCGCCGCGTCGGCCAGCGTGTGCCCCTCCTCGTCGAAGCGGACCAGGAGACCCCCCGCGCCCTCCACCAGGACCAGGTCGTGCGAGGCCGCCAGCTCCTGCGCCGCCTCCGCGACGGCGGCGGGGGACAGCGTCGGCAGGCCGGATCGGCGGGCAGCCGTGTCGGGCGCCAACGGCTCGGGGTAGCGGGCCAGTTCCAGCGCGGTGACGGAGGGGCCCGCGAGGCGCACCACCTCCGCCGCGTCACCCGGCTCGTCCGGCCCCACGCCCGTCTGGGCCGGTTTGAGGACCGCCACCGACCGGCCTGCGGCCACCGCCGCGGCCGCGACCGCCGAGGTCACCACCGTCTTGCCGATCTCCGTGCCGGTGCCCGATACGAACAGGATCGTCATGTCAGCCCTCCTGCGCCGCCGCGCGGACGGCACGGCAGATGCGGGTCACATCCGCGTCGCCCGTCACGAACGGAGGCATCGTGTAGATCAGGTCGCGGAACGGGCGCAGCCAGACGCCCTCGCGCACCGCCGCCCGCGTCGCCGCGGCCATGTCGACCTCGTGGTCGAGCTGGACCACGCCGATCGCGCCCAGCACCCGTACGTCCCGCACCCCGGGCAGGGCCGCGGCCGGGGCCAGGCCCTCCAGCAGGCCGGTCTCGATCCGCTTGACCTCCGCCGCCCAGTCCTGGCTCAGCAGCAGCTCGACCGAGGCCAGCGCGACCGCCGTGGCGAGCGGATTGCCCATGAAGGTCGGCCCGTGCGCCAGGACCGGCACCTCGCCGCGCGAGATCCCGTCGGCCACCCGGGCCGTGCACAGCGTCGCCGACAGGGTGAGGTAGCCGCCGGTCAGGGCCTTGCCCAGGCACATCACGTCGGGGGTGATGCCCGCGTGGCCGGCGGCGAACAGGGCGCCGGTGCGGCCGAAGCCCGTCGCGATCTCGTCCAGGACCAGGAGCACGTCGTACTCGTCACACAGCTCCCGCAGCACCCGCAGGTAGTCCGGGTTGTGGAAGCGCATCCCGCCCGCGCCCTGCACGACCGGTTCCACGATCACGGCGGCCAGCTCGTGCGCGTGCGCGGCGATCAGGGAGCGCAGGTGGGCGGCGTACTCCGGGTCCACCGGGGTATCGAAGCCGCCGGGCGGGACGTCGGCGAACACCTGCCGGGGCAGCTGCCCCGACCACAGTTCGTGCATCCCGCCTTCGGGGTCGCAGACCGCCATCGGCTGCCAGGTGTCCCCGTGGTAGCCGCCGCGCCAGGTCAGCAGCCGGGTCTTGCCGGGCCGTCCGACGGAGCGCCAGTACTGCAGGCACATCTTGACGGCGACCTCGACCGAGACCGAGCCCGAGTCGGCGAGGAAGACGTGCTCCAGACCGTCCGGGGTGATCTCGACCAGCTTCGCCGCCAGCCGGACGGCGGGCTCATGGGTGAGCCCGCCGAACATCACGTGCGACATCCGCCCGAGCTGGGCGGTGACGGCCTCGTTCAGCACCGGGTGGTTGTAGCCGTGGATGGCCGACCACCAGGAGGACATGCCGTCGACCAGCTCCTCCTGCCCGTGCGCCGGGGCGCCGAGCCGCAGCCGGACACCCGCGGCGGAGGAGACGACCAGCGGCTCCTGCCGCCCGGGCATCGGACCGTACGGGTGCCAGACGTGCTGCCGGTCCAGCGCGAGCAGACCGGCGGTGGAAAGGGGGTGCTGGTCAGGCATTCGGGGCGAGGTCCGTTCCCGCGCCACGGCGGCGTACCGCCACCAGGTCCGGGCGCACCTCGCCGGCTTCCGCCTGGGCGGGGGCGGGGGCCTCGTGCTCGGCGTGTCCCGAGCACCCGCCGCACGCCGAGCCGCAACCGGGCGCGTCCGCGGAGTCCGCGGGGGCCGATCCGCACGGCGAGCCGCCCGCGGCGCCCGAACCGCAGCCGCCGGCCGCCCCCTGCTCCGAGCGGTGCGCCGGGAGGGTGGTCGTACCGGCGCCCTCCACCTCGAAACCGGCGTCCGCGATCATGTCGAGGTCGGCCTGACCGGCCTGGCCCTCACTCGTCAGGTAGTCGCCGAGGAAGATGGAGTTCACCAGGTGCAGGGCCAGCGGCTGCATGCTGCGCAGGTGCACCTCCCGGCCGCCCGCGAGACGGACCTCGACGTCGGGGCAGACGAACCGCACCATCGCCAGGATCCGCAGGCAGCGCTGCGGGGTGAGGTTCCACTCCTTGGCCAGCGGGGTGCCCTCGAAGGGGATGAGGAAGTTGACGGGCACCGAGTCCGGGTCGAGTGCGCGCAGCGAGTAGACGACGTCGACCAGGTCCTCGTCGCTCTCGCCCATGCCCGCGATCAGGCCGGAGCAGGCGGACAGGCCCGCCGCGTGCGCCTTTTGTACGGTGTCGACCCGGTCCGCGTAGGTGTGCGTCTTGGTGATCTGACCGTACGTCGCCTCGGAGGTGTTGAGGTTGTGGTTGTACGCGTCGGCGCCCGCGTCCTTGAGGCGTTCCGCCTGGCCGTCGGAGAGCAGGCCCAGACAGGCGCAGACCTCGACGCCCTCGTTCTGCTCCTTGATCGCCTCGATCGTCTTGCCGACCCGCTCCACGTCACGGTCCGTCGGACCGCGTCCGCTCGCCACCAGGCACACGCGCTTCGCACCGCCCGCGACCCCGGCCGCGGCGGCCTGCGAGGCCTCCTCGGGCTTGAGCCAGGTGTACTTGAGGATCTCGGCCTTCGATCCCAGGCGCTGGGAACAGTAGGAGCAGTCCTCCGGGCAGAGCCCCGACTTGAGGTTGACCAGGTAGTTCAGCTTCACCCGCCGTCCGAACCACTGGCGGCGTACCTTGCCGGCCGCGGCCACCACGTCGAGCAGTCGGTCGTCGGAAGTCGCCAGTACGGCGAGTGCCTCTTCGCGGGTCGGCAGCTCGCGCCGCAGCCCCTTTTCCACCAGGGTGTTCAGCAGGTCCATGACGCCGATCCTGGACCACACGACCACTCACGGCCAAGGAGAGATCGCACAACATCGCCCGAACCGAGTGTGTGTATCGCCACACCGGGTGCCCGCGCCTGGGCAGCTAGGGTCGAGAAACCGTCCGGCCCGGATCCGCCGGACACCCCGTAGCAGGCCTGTGGACAGCCGACAAAACACGAGGACCCCGCCGATGCTCCAGCACCCCCCCGAGCCCGTGGACGTCTTCGGCTGGATCGACGAAGCGGAACGGGCCCGCGAGCGGGCCGGGCTCGTGCGGACGCTGCGTCCGCGTCCGGCTTCCTCGCCGCTGATGGACCTCGCGAGCAACGACTACCTGGGCCTGACCCAGCACCCCGAGGTCATCGCCGGTGCCGTGCGGGCCGCCGAGCGCTGGGGCGGCGGAGCCACCGGTTCCCGCCTGGTCACCGGTACCACCGAACTGCACGCCGCGCTGGAGCGCGAACTCGCCGCGTTCTGCGGCTTCGAGGCCGCTCTGGTGCTTTCGTCCGGTTACGCGGCCAATCTCGCCGCCGTCACCGCGCTGAGCGGCCGCGGCACGCTGGTGGTCTCGGACGCCGGGAACCACGCCTCGATCGTCGACGGCTGCCGGCTGTCGCGCGCCGACATCGGCGTCATCGCGCACGGGGACGTCGACGCCGCACGCAAGACGCTGGCCGGGCACGAGGGCCGTTCCGTGCTGGTCAGCGACTCGGTGTTCTCCGTGGACGGGGACGCCGCCCCGCTCGCCGGCTACGCCGCGGCCTGCCGCGACGAGGGGGCCGCTCTGGTCGTCGACGACGCCCACGGGCTCGGCGTCCTGGGTGAGGGCGGCCGGGGCGCCCTCCACGCGGCCGGTCTCGCGGGCGCGCCCGGCGTGGTCGCGACGATGACCCTCTCGAAGTCGCTGGGCAGCCAGGGCGGCGCCGTCCTCGGACCGGCCAAGGTGATCCGGCACCTCGTCAACACGGCCCGCAGTTTCATCTTCGACACCGGACTGGCTCCGGCCGCCACGGGCGCCGCGCTCGCCGCCCTGCGCCTGCTCGGACGGGAACCGGAACGCGCCGCGCGGGCGCGGGAGGTGGCCGCCCTGCTGCACGGACGGCTCACCGCGTCCGGCCTGACCGCGGCCCGGCCGGACGCGGCCGTGGTGTCGGTACGGGCCCCGTCGGCTTCGGCGGCACTGCGCTGGGCCGCCGACTGCCGCGAGGCAGGTCTGTCCGTGGGGTGCTTCCGGCCGCCGTCGGTTCCGGACGGCGTCTCCCGGCTGCGGCTGACCGCCCGGGCCGATCTCACGGGGGACGAGATCAGTCGGGCCGTCGCGGTGATCCTGCGTACCGCACCCGCGGGAGCCACGGACCGCTGAGCGTCACGCCGGGGCGTCCGCCCGAACCGAGTCGAGGAAGCCGCACCAGGCGGGTCCGGTGAAGAGTACGGCCGGCCCCTCCGTGCGCTTGGAGTCCCGGACGGCCAGGAGACCGCCACTGAGGGCGGCCGCTTCCACGCAGTTGTTCATTCCGGTGCTGCGGCTGCTCCGCCGCCACCGCGCGCCGATCAGAAGTCCGCTGGTGGATAAGGGGGTTGCGGACACGGGGGTGCCTCCTTACGCGTCGTCAGCGATAGAGCTGATCAGATCCGACGAGTCCTGGGGCGGGAGGGCGTGCGCCTGGATGGTGCGGAACGCGGCGCTGTACGCCTCTAGGTCTTCCTTCCGCTCCAGGTAGAGGCTACTCGTCAAATGGTCGAGGACCACCACATCCAGATCGGCGATGTTCGGAAATGAGAAAATGACGAACGGTCCGGTCAGGCCGAGATGCCCCCCCACGCTGAACGGCAGTACCTGCAACCGCACTTGTGGCAGGCGTGCCACCTCCACCAGGTGCCGCAACTGCTCCCGCATCACTCCCGGCCCGCCGATCTGCCGGCGCAGCACCGCCTCGTCCAGCACCGCGCTCAGCTCGATCGGGGGGTCGGCCCGCAGCACCGACTGGCGTGCCAGGCGTACGTCGACCAGCGCGTCCACCTTCGGTTCCGGCAGCCCGCCGAGCGCGGCCCGGGTCACGGCGCGGGCGTACTCCGGGGTCTGCAACAGACCCGGAACCACGGAGAGTTCGACGGTACGGGCAGAGCGGGCCCCCGCCTCCAGGCTGATGAAGTCCCGGTACTCCTGGGGCAGCAGCCCCCGGTAGTCGTGCCACCACTGGCGCCCCGGCGAGGGGTCGGCCCCCGCCCCGGGGCCCGCCGCCGAGGCCCCCAAGGCCTCCAGCAGCGCCCGCTGCTGGGCACTCACCACGTCCCCGTAGGCGTCGAGGAGGAGGCGGATGTCCTCGGTTTTCACGCCACTTCGACCCGTTTCGATACGGCTGATTTTCGACTGGTGCCACCCCACCAACCGGGCGGCCTCACCACTGGTGAGACCGCTGCGGTCACGGAGCGCACGCAATTCCTCGCCCAGCTTGCGGCGGCGTACCGCGGGACCGTGCTGCATACCCGCTCTCCTTCCCACCGGCACACCTCGCACCAGTCTGCCGTCCAAATACGCTCTTCCGTAGCAGAGTTCACCGCATCGAGCGACAGATATATGCATATCTTGGGAGAACGCAGGAAACGACGGCACGATGGGTGCACTCTGACGCTCAGCGTAGATCCGGGGCGGCTGCGCCCCGGTGGGAAAGGGACGTCGCCATGGCAGACCACCAGGAAGCATCCGTCACTCTGCCGAGCGACCCGGCCGCGGTCGCCGCTGCCCGCCGGTACGTCGCGGAGGTGCTCGGTGAATGGGGACTGCCCGAGGAGTCCGAGACGGCCGACACCGTCCGGCTGATCGTCTCGGAACTCGCGACCAACGCGGTGCAGCACACCTTCGGCCAGTCGCCCACCTTCACCGTGGAGGTCCACCTGGAGCGCGGCGAATGGCTGCGGGTCGGAGTGACGGACAGTCACCCGCGCCGCCCCCGGCGGCTGCCGGCCGCCGTCCAGCAGGACAACGGCCGGGGGATGGTCATCATCCGCTGGCTCGCCGCCGAGGCGGGCGGCCGGCTCTCGGTCACGCCGACCGAGGACGGCGGCAAGACGGTGTGGATCGCACTGCCCTGGACGGTGGGGGCTCCGGCGAGGACCGCCACCGGCTGTTGAGCCCGCCGGGCAGATGCCCGCTCAGGCGATGCCGCGCTCCGCGGCGCTGCGTTCGATGCACAGCTCATTGCCCTCGGGGTCGGCCAGTACGACCCAGCCCGCGATGCCGTCCTCGTCCCGCCGGTCGTCAACGACCCGCGCCCCGAGACCGACGAGCCGCTCGACCGTCTCGTCGCGGGTGCCCGTAGGCGGCTGGATGTCCAGGTGCACCCGGTTCTTCACCTTCTTCCCGTCGGGCACCCGGATGAACAGCAGGCCCGGCGTGCCGGGCTGCCCCGACTCCAGCTGGATCTCCTCGTCGCCCTCCACGCCGTCCTCGGCGATCGCGTAGCCGGTCACCTCGGACCAGAACCGCGCGACCTTCCAAGGGTCGAGGGCGTCGAAGGTGATGTTGCGGACTGGGTTCAGCATGCTGGCCTCCATGCGGCCTCGGTGCGGGGAAGCCCGAGGAACTCGGCCCCGGGCCGAACCGGGTGCCTCCCGGAAACGTGGGTTAACTCGGCGGAAAAGCGCGGGTCCTACTCTGGCGCCCGCGCGCTTGCGCCAATGATCACCCATGAGCCGGTAAAGCAGTGGTGATCGGGACGGAAAGTCTCTCCCTGTGTTGGGCAAGACATGCTTGGCACGGATATGCACAGGTCAACAAAGTGTTGAAGGGGATTAGGGTCTTCTTGGCGCGAAGTTGATCTTGTCCTGGAAACTTGGTGATACGTGTGCAACTGACACCGCACGAGCAGGAAAGACTGCTCATCCACGTCGCGGCTGATGTGGCCGAAAAGCGCAGGGCGCGCGGGGTGCGCCTCAACCACCCGGAGGCGGTGGCCCTGATCACCTCGCACATCCTCGAAGGCGCCCGCGACGGGCGGACCGTGGCCGAGCTCATGGCCTCGGGCCGCACCGTGCTGCGCCGCGACGAGGTCATGGAGGGGATCCCCGAGATGATCCACGACGTCCAGGTCGAGGCGACCTTCCCGGACGGCACCAAGCTCGTCACTGTCCACGACCCCATCGTCTGAACGGGAGCACCCGCATGATCCCCGGCGAAATCGTCTTCGGGGACGGTCCGGTGCGCCTGAACGAAGGCCGCGCCGTAACCCGTCTCACCGTGCTCAACGCCGCCGACCGTCCCGTGCAGGTCGGTTCCCACTACCACTTCGCCGAAGTCAACCCGGGCCTCGACTTCGACCGCGCCGCCGCCCACGGCCTGCGGCTCAACATCGCCGCCGGCACCGCCGTCCGCTTCGAGCCGGGCATCCCCGTCTCCGTCGAACTCGTCCCGCTGGGGGGCCTGCGCACCGTGCCGGGCCTGCGCGGGGAAACCGGAGGGCCGCTCGATGGCTGAGATCTCGCGCCAGACGTACGCGGACCTCTTCGGGCCGACCAAGGGCGACCGCATCCGGCTCGCCGACACCGACCTCTTCGTGGAGATCGAACAGGACCTCAGCGGCGGCCCCGGACACTCGGGGGACGAAGCCGTCTTCGGCGGCGGCAAGGTCATCCGCGAGTCCATGGGCCAGGCCCGCACCACCCGCGCCGAGGGCGCCCCCGACACGGTGATCACCGGCGTGGTCATCCTCGACCACTGGGGCATCGTCAAGGCGGACCTCGGCATCCGTGACGGCCGGATCTGCGGCATCGGCAAGGCCGGCAACCCGGACACCATGGACGGGGTCGACCCCGCCCTGATCATCGGCCCCGAGACCGAGATCATCGCGGGCAACGGGAAGATCGTCACCGCCGGCGCCATCGACGCCCACGTGCACTTCATCGCGCCCACCGTGATCGACGAGGCCCTCGCCTCCGGCATCACCACCCTCGTCGGCGGCGGCACCGGACCCGCCGAGGGCTCCAAGGCCACCACCGTCACGCCCGGACCCTGGCACCTGGCCAGGATGTTCGCGGCGCTGGAGGCCTACCCCGTCAACATCGGCCTGCTCGGCAAGGGCAACACCATGTCCCGCGAGGGCATGTACTCCCAGCTGCGCGGCGGCGCCCTCGGCTTCAAGATTCACGAGGACTGGGGGGCCACCCCGGCCGCCATCGACGCCTGCCTGACCGTCGCCGAGGAGACCGGCGCCCAGGTCGCCATCCACACCGACACGCTCAACGAGGCCGGGTTCGTCGCGGACACCCTCGCGGCCATCGCCGGGCGGACCATCCACTCGTACCACACCGAGGGCGCGGGCGGCGGCCACGCACCGGACATCATCACCGTGGTCTCCGAGCCGAACATCCTGCCCAGCTCCACCAACCCCACCCGGCCGCACACCGTCAACACCATCGAGGAACACCTCGACATGCTGATGGTCTGCCACCACCTCAACCCGGCGGTCCCCGAGGACCTCGCCTTCGCCGAGTCCCGCATCCGGCCGTCCACCATCGCCGCCGAGGACGTCCTGCACGACCTCGGGGCCATCTCCATCATCTCCTCCGACTCCCAGGCCATGGGCCGGGTCGGCGAGGTCGTGCTGCGCACCTGGCAGACCGCCCACGTGATGAAGAAGCGGCGCGGCTTCCTGCCCGGCGACGGCCCGGCCGACAACCACCGTGCCCGGCGCTACGTCGCCAAGTACACGATCAACCCCGCGATCGCCCAGGGACTGGCCCGCGAGATCGGCTCGGTCGAGGTCGGCAAGCTCGCCGACCTGGTGCTGTGGACCCCCGCCTTCTTCGGGGTCAAGCCGGAGGTCGTCGTCAAGGGCGGCCAGATCGCCTACGCGCAGATGGGTGACGCCAACGCCTCCATCCCCACCCCGCAGCCCATCCTGCCCCGGCCCATGTACGGGGCCCGCGGGCGCGCGCCGGCGCTCAACTCGATCAACTTCACCGCGCAGGCGGCGCTTGACGACGGTCTGCCCGAACGGCTTGGGCTCGACAAGCGGTTCGTGGCGATCGAAAGCACCCGCAAGGTGAGCAAGACGGACATGCGCAACAACGAGGCCATGCCCCGGGTCGAGGTGGACGCCGACACCTTCACCGTCACCATCGACGGTGAGGTCGTGGAGCCGGCCCCGGCGGCGGAACTGCCCATGGCACAGAGATACTTCCTGTTCTGATGGGCGTCTGCCGATGAGCCTCGCCGCGCTGCTCGTCCTCGCGGACGGCCGCTTCCCCGCCGGAGGGCACGCCCACTCCGGCGGGGCGGAGGCCGCCTGCAAGGCGGGCCGGATCCACGACGCCGCCACGCTCGCCGAGTTCTGCCGGGGCCGGCTGCACACCTCCGGCCTCGTCGCAGCCGGACTCGCGGCGGCCGCCGCCCACGGCCTCGACCCGGCGGAACTCGACGCCGCCGCCGACGCCCGCACCCCCTCGCCCGCGCTGCGGCTGGCCGCGCGGCGGCTCGGCCGGCAGCTGCTGCGCGCCGCCCGTGCCACCTGGCCGGCCGCCGAACTCGACGCCCTCGCCGCAGCGTTCCCGCGCGGGGCCCACCAGCCCGTGGTGCTCGGCGTCACCGCCCGGGCCGCCGGGCTCGGGCCGCTGGACGCCGCGCACGTGGCGGCGTACGAGAGCGTCAGCGGTCCCGCGACCGCGACCGTGCGGCTGCTGGGCCTGGACCCCTTCGAGGCGAGCGCCGTGCTGGCCGGCCTCGCCCCCGAACTCGACGCCGTGTCCGGGCGGGCCGCGAGCGCCGCCCTGCTGGCCCGTCACGAGGGCCTGGAGGCGCTGCCCGCCTCCTCCTCCCCGCTGCTGGACATCGCGGCGCAGGTCCACGCCGACTGGCCGGTCCGGCTCTTCGCCTCCTGACCGCCGCCCCACCCAAGGAGAAACCATGCACCTCGACCACGGTGGGAGCTACCCCCACCGCCACACCCACAGCGCCGAGCCCGTACGGGCCGACGGCACCCGCCGCGCCCTGCGCGTCGGCCTCGGCGGACCGGTCGGCTCCGGCAAGACCGCGACCGTTGCCGCGCTGTGCCGCGCCCTGCGCGCCGAACTGTCCATGGCCGTCGTCACCAACGACATCTACACCCGCGAGGACGCGGAGTTCCTGCTCCGCGAGGCGGTCCTGCCGCCCGAACGGATCGCCGCCGTCGAGACCGGGGCCTGCCCGCACACCGCCATCCGCGACGACATCTCCGCCAACCTGGAGGCGGTCGAGGAACTGGAGGAGCGTGTCGGCCCCCTGGACCTGATCCTCGTCGAGTCCGGCGGGGACAACCTGACCGCCACCTTCTCCCGGGGCCTGGTCGACGCCCAGATCTTCGTCATCGACGTGGCCGGCGGCGACGACATCCCGCGCAAGGGCGGACCCGGCGTCACCACCGCCGACCTGCTCATCGTCAACAAGACCGACCTCGCCCCCCACGTCGGCTCCGACCTGGACCGGATGGCCCGCGACGCCGCCGAGCAGCGCGGTGACCTGCCCGTGGCGTTCCAGTCCCTGCGCGGGCCCGAGGGCGTCACCCCGGTGGCCGACTGGGTGCGCGAGCGCATCGCTGCCTGGGCCGTACGGTGACCAGCGCACCCCCCGTCGCCCCGCAGGCCCCCGCTCCGGCTGGGGTGCGCGCCACCGCCCGGATCGCCGCCGTGGCCGACGGCCGGGGCGGCACCGCGCTGCCGCTGCTGGCCGGGGAAGGCCCGCTCGCGCTGCGCCGCACCCGGGGCGAGGGCGCCGAGGCCGGTGTGATGCTGGTCGGCGCGATGTCCGCGCCGCTCGGCGGAGACCACCTGAACGTCGAGGCCGACGCCGGACCGGGGGCCCGGCTCGGGCTCCGCTCGGCGGCGGCCACCCTGGCGCTGCCCGGCCGCGACGGCGCGCCGGCCCGGTACGACGTACGGCTGACGCTGGCCGAGGGGGCGGCGGTGCGCTGGCTGCCGGAGCCGCTGGTGTCCGTACGCGGCAGTGACCTGCGGGTGCGCACCCGCGTGGAACTCGCCCCCACCGCCCGGCTGATGCTGCGCGAGGAGCAGGTGCTCGGCCGTGCCGGGGAGGCCCCCGGCCTGCTCCGCAGCCGCATCAGCGTCCTGCGGGGCGGCCGCCCGCTGCTGGACCAGGAGCTGGCCTGCGGGCCGGGAGCCCCCGGTGGCTGGGACGGCCCGGCGGGACTCGCGGGCCACCGGGCGCTCGGCCAGCTCCTGGTGGTGGACCCGGAGTTCGCCGAGGCCCCGCCGGCGCCCGCGGTGCTGGGCGAGTTCGCGGCGGTGACCCCGCTGGCCGGTCCGGCCGTCCTGGTGACGGCCCTCGCCCCGGACGCGCTACGCCTGCGGGAACTGCTCGACGCGGCCTGCGCGACGTACGGCTGGTAACGGGAGGACCGACCCGGGGCGAACCGGACACCGCTCAGCGGTACACCCCCGTCCGGATATCGGCTTGGCAAAGAACCGGACCGTGCACTGTCGCCCACTCCCGGTCAGGCGCAAGGATCCCCCTGCACGTCAACGACCGATACCGACCAACACGGCTACCCGTGACGGCATATGACGCAGGGGGAACAACCACGTGATACGCACCGCGGCGCTGGGGAGCGCCGCCACTCTGATCACCGGCGCACTGGCGGCGAGCCTGCTGCTCGCCCCGACCGCCGAGGCCGCTCCGGCCTCCGGTGACAACGGATACAACGAGGCGATCGGCGTTCAGGTCGCCGCCGCCCGCGCCGCCCGCACCGGCATCGATTGGAAGGACTGCCCCGCCGACTGGGGCTTCGAGAAGCCGATCCAGTGCGGCTGGGTGAAGGTCCCGCTCGACTACGCGAAGCCGTACGGCAAGACCATCGACCTGGCCGTCGACCGGGCGCTGAGCACCGGCACCAAGGAGGAGCGCCAGGGCGCGCTCGTCTACAACCCCGGCGGCCCGGGCGGCTCCGGCATGCGTTTCCCGCGCCGGATCACCACCAAGTCCCCGCTGTGGGTCAACACCTCCAAGGCGTACGACTTCGTGGGCTTCGACCCCCGCGGCGTCGGCCACTCGGCGCCCATCTCCTGCGTCGACCCGCAGGAGTACGTGAAGGTCCCGAAGGCGGACCCGGTCCCGTCCAACGAGGCCGACAAGCGCGCCCAGCGCAAGCTCGCCGCGGAGTACGCGGACGGCTGCAAGGAGCGCAGCGGCGAGATGCTGCCGTTCATGACCACGCCGAACACCGCGCGTGACGTGGACGTCATCCGGGCCGCGCTCGGCGAGAAGAAGCTGAACTACCTCGGCGTCTCCTACGGCACCTACCTCGGCGGGGTCTACGCGACCCTGTTCCCGGGCCACGTCCGCCGCATGATCGTCGACAGCGTGGTCAACCCGGAACAGGACAACATCTGGTACCAGGCCAACCTGGAACAGGACGTCGCGTTCCAGATGCGCTGGAACGACTGGGAGGACTGGGTCGCCAAGAACGACGGCGTCTTCCACATCGGCGACACCCGCGCCAAGGTCGAGGCCAAGTGGCTGGAACTGCGCGCCAAGGCCAAGGCCAACCCGCTCGGCGGCGTGGCCGGTCCGGCGGAGCTGATCGGCTTCTTCCAGAGCGCCCCGTACTACGACTCCTCCTGGGTGCCCACCGCCCAGGCCCTGAGCGCGTACGTCGCCGGTGACGAGAAGCCGCTGATCGACGCGGTCACCCCGGACCTCTCGGACATCCGCGGCAACATCACCACGGAGAACGGTAACGCCGTCTACACCGCGGTCGAGTGTGCCGATGCCAAGTGGCCCACCAGCTGGGCCAAGTGGGACAGGGACAACACCGCGCTGAACAAGAAGTACCCCTTCCTCACCTGGTCGAACGCATGGATGAACCTGCCCTGCGCGACCTGGAAGTCCAAGCAGAGCACCCCGATCGAGGTCGGCGCGAGCGCCAAGCGCGGTCTGCCGCCGGTCCTCGTCGTCCAGAGCGAGCGCGACGCGGCCACCCCGTACGCGGGCGGCGTCGAGATGCACCGCCGCCTCGGCGGTTCGCGTCTGATCACCGAGAAGAACGCGGGCTCGCACGGTGTCACCAGCCTGGTGAACCCCTGCATCAACACCCGTGTGGACAGCTACCTGCTGACCGGCAAGGTCGACGCGCAGGACGTGACCTGCGAGCCGCACGCCACGCCGGTCGCCCCGGCCCCGGCCGCCGCCAAGTCGGCGGCCGTGTCCCAGGGCGCCGAGCTGGCGCCGCGTGAGGAGCTCCCGGCCGTCCGCTAGGTCGCCGGCAGCCCACGGGCAGGCACACGAAAGAAGGCTCAGCGCGTCCGGCGCCGGGCCTTCTTCCGTGCCTGCTCCTCCTCCGCCTTCACCTCGGCGGCGTACCGGTCGACGTACTCCTGGCCGGACAGCTCCAGCACCGCGTACATGATCTCGTCGGTGACGGCCCGCAGGATCGCCCGCTCGCCCTCCAGGCCCTCGTACCGCGAGAAGTCCAGCGGCCGGCCGAAGCGGATCGTGACCCGCCGGATGTTCGGGATCTTCTGCCCGGGCGGCTGGATCTCGAAGGTGCCGACCATCGCGCAGGGCACGACCGGCACGCCCGCGCCGAGCGCCATCGCGGCCACGCCGACCTTGCCCTTGTAGAGCCGACCGTCGTGCGAGCGGGTGCCCTCCGGGTAGATGCCGAGCAGCTCCCCCTTGGCCAGGACCCCGAGCCCCTCGCGCAGCGCCGCCTGTCCGGCGTCCTTGCCGGAGCGGTCCACCGGGATCTGGCCGGCGCTGCGGAAGAAGGCGGCCGTCAGCCGGCCCTTGACGCCCGGGCCGGTGAAGTACTCCGCCTTCGCCAGGAAGGTGATCCGGCGTTTGAGGATCGCCGGCATCAGGAAATGGTCGGAGAACGACAGGTGGTTTCCGGCGATGATCGCCGCGCCCTCGGACGGGATGTTCTCCAGGCCCTCGATACGCGGCCGGAACAGCAGCCGCAGCAGCGGGCCGAGCAGCACGTGCTTGAGCAAGTGGTAGAACACCGGCCGTTTCCCTTCACCTGGCGGACACGTCAGTGTGGCGCGCCCGGTGCAGGACGAGCAGATCACCTACTGCGGGAGGCGGCCATCCCGGCGGTCAGCATGCCCAGCAGCACCCACACGAACCACAGCCAGCCGTTGCTGCCGAGCACCACGGAGTACGCCGCGACGGCCACCAGGGAGGCGAAGGTCAGCACGGCCATCGCCTTAACGGATCCGCTCATGCCCCATGGTGGCGCGGTGAGGGGCCGCCGCGCTACCGGCCACGCCCCTGGAGCGAGGCGAGATACGAGTTGTACGCCTCCAGCTCCTGGTCCCCATTGCGCTCCGCCGCTCGGTCGGAGCGCTTGGCGGCCCGCTGCTCCGAGCGGTACCACTGGTAGACCAGCGCGATCAGCACCAGCACCGAGGGGATCTCGCTGAAAGCCCAGGCGATGCCGCCGCCCCACTGCTGGTCGAGCAGCGCGTCGACGCCCAGGGAGGCCGGCGGGTTCTCGTACGACTTGATCATCGGCTCGGTCGCCATCATCAGCGCGATGCCGAAGAACGCGTGGAACGGCATGCCGGCGAACAGCTCCAGCATCCGCATCACGTAGCCGGGCCGGTGCGGACCCGGGTCCACGCCCATGATCGGCCAGAAGAAGATCAGGCCGACGGCCAGGAAGTGGACCATCATCCCGATGTGCCCGGCCCTGCTCTGCATCAGGGAGTCGAACAGCGGGGTGAAGTAGAGGCCGTAGAGGCTGGCGATGAAGAGGGGGATCGTGAACGCCGGATGCGTGATCACCTTGAGGTAGCGGCTGTGCAGCAGCATCAGCAGCAGCTCGCGCGGCCCCTTGACGCCCCGGGCGGCCGGCGGGAGGGCGCGCAACGTCAGCGTCACCGGAGCGCCGAGCAGCAGCAGGATGGGGGAGACCATGCTGATCACCATGTGCTGCACCATGTGCACGCTGAACATGACCATGCCGTAGTCGTTCAGCTTCGTGCACATCATCAGGGCCACGGTCAGCACACCGGCGGTGAACGAGAGCGTCCGGCCCAGCGGCCACCCGTCCCCGCGCCCGCGCAGCCGCGCCACCCCCCACAGATACAGGCCGAGCCCCAGCAGCGAGCCGATCAGGAAGAAGGCGTCGAAGGAGAACTCCAGCCCGCGCCCGAGAGTGAACGGCGGCAGGTCCATGTCCATGTCCATATTCATGTCCATGCCGTGACCGCTGTGATCCATCTGTTCACTCCCTTGACTGTGGCGCTCCACCACAGTAGTGCCGCCCCCGGACGCCGAAGCGTCCGGGGGCGGTGTCAGAAGGGGGGAAACATCACAGAACGGTCTCCGCCTCCGCGTAGCGCTCGGCCGGGACCGTCTTGAGGCTCCGCACGGCGTCGGCGAGGGGCACCATCACGATGTCCGTGCCGCGCAGCGCGGTCAGCATCCCGAACTCGCCCCGGTGCGCGGCCTCCACCGCGTGCCAGCCGAAGCGGGTGGCCAGGACGCGGTCGTACGCGGTCGGCGTGCCGCCGCGCTGGACGTGGCCGAGGATCACCGGGCGGGCCTCCTTGCCCAGGCGGTCCTCCAGCTCGACGGCGAGCCGGTTGCCGATGCCGGCGAACCGCTCGTGGCCGTACATGTCGGTACCGCCCGACTCCAGCGCCATCGAGCTGCCCGCGGCGGGCTTGGCGCCTTCGGCGACCACGACGATCGCGAACCGCTTGCCGGCCGAGAACCGCTCGCCGACGATCGCGGTCAGCTCCTCGATGTCGAAGGGGCGCTCCGGCACGACGATGGCGTGCGCGCCCGCCGCCATGCCCGAGTGGAGCGCGATCCAGCCGGTGTGGCGGCCCATGACCTCGACGACCATCACCCGCTGGTGGGACTCGGCGGTGGTCTTGAGGCGGTCCAGGGCCTCGGTGGCGACCCCGACGGCGGTGTCGAACCCGAAGGTCACGTCGGTGGAGGCGATGTCGTTGTCGATGGTCTTGGGGACGCCGACGATGGGCAGGCCGCCCTCGGACAACAGGTTCGCCGCCTTGAGCGTGCCCTCTCCGCCGATCGGGATGATCGCGTCCAGACCGAGGTCCGCGAGGTGTCCCCGGGCCCGCTCCACGCCGTCGCGCAGGTGCGCGGGCTGGACGCGGGAGGAGCCGAGGATGGTGCCGCCGCGGGCCAGGATGCCGCTGACGGCGTCCAGGTCGAGCTTGCGGTAGTCGCATTCCAGCAGACCCCGCCAGCCGTCGTGGAAGCCGATCACCTCGTCGCCGTGGTCGACGACGGCGCGGTGCACGACGGAGCGGATGACGGCATTGAGGCCGGGGCAGTCGCCTCCGGAAGTGAGCACACCAATGCGCATGGCAGGAAGAACCTTTGCAACGTGGGCCGACGACCGGACCACGTCGTCCGGTTGGTACTGACCGCCAGCCTACAAGCGGATTCCCACCGGACTGAACCATCCTCCACATGCTGGTCACATCCGTCGTACGAACGCACGCCGGCCCGGACCCCCCGAGGGAATCCGGACCGGACGGGGCGTGACGGACGCGTTACGCGGGCTGCGTGGCCGCCGCGATGCGCTCGTCGCGCAGCGCCTCGTACCAGCGGTCGTCGAGGCCCGGCAGCGCGTTCACGTCGAGGGCCAGCTTCAGCAGCAGGTCCGCGATCTGCGGGTTGCGGGCCATCACGGGACCGTGCATGTAGGTGCCGAACACGGTGTCGTTGTAGGCGCCTTCGGTGCCGTCGCCGGTGCCGTTGCCCCGGCCCAGCCGGGTGCGGGCGAAGGGCTTGGCCGTCGGGCCGAGGTGGGTCACGCCCTGGTGGTTCTCGAAGCCCGTCAGCGGGGGCAGGTTCAGGCGCGGGTCGATGTCGGCGAGCACGTCGCCGACGCACCGCTCGCCCTCGCCGCGCACGGTGACCACGTCCAGCAGGCCCAGGCCCTGCTGGCGCTCGCCCATGTCGTTGACGAACTCGTTGCCGAGGATCTGGTACCCGGCGCACACCGAGAAGACGATCGCCCCGTTCGAGACGGCTCGCTCCAGGCCGCCGTCGCGCAGCAGGCGCTCCGCCGCCAGGCGCTGCGGCCGGTCCTCGCCACCGCCGATCAGGTAGATGTCACCCGAGGTGGGGATGGGCTGGTCGCTGCGCACGTCCACGCGCTGCACGTCCAGGCCGCGCTGGCGCGCCCGGCGCTCCACGACGAGGGCGTTGCCCTGGTCTCCGTACGTGCTGAGCAGGTCCGGGTAGACCCACACCAGACGCAGGCTGTTGTCGCTCATGCTCTTGTGTCCTCTGGAGGTATGAGTACTAGTTGCCGACGCGGCGGCGCACGTCCTGGAATGCGGTGTAGTTGGCGATCAGCTCGATCTGTCCGGGCGGGGCGAGCTGCACGGCCTCGTCGAGGGTCTCGCACACGCGGAAGTCCAGGCCCGCGACCTCCAGGCGGACCGCGAGGTCCAGCTTGCGGTCGCCGATCACGAAGATGGGGTGCCCCGCAAGACGCGGGTAGTCCACGTCCCAGAGCCAGGAGGTGTCCGTGCCGTCGGCGCCGCGCGCGTTGACGGAAAGGATCACCGGCGTCGGCGGCGGGTCGATCAGCGAGAACGTCTCCAGCCAGCCCGCGGGGTTCTTGGCGAGCAGCAGGCGCAGTTCACGGCCCTGGAAGGAGACCACGTCATAGCGGCCGGCGACGGCCTGCACCTGGTACATCCGCTCCAGCGCGACCTGCGGCGGGACGCCGAACACGGCTGCGACGGCGGCCGAGGTGGCGGCGTTGGCCTTGTTGGCGCGGCCGGGCAGCTGGAGGTGGATCGGCCAGGCGCTGCCGTGCGGGTCCAGTACGTGGTCGCCGGAGAGCACCCAGCTGGGGGTGGGGCGGCGGAAGCCGCACTCACCGCAGAACCAGTCGTCGCCGGGGCGCTGCATGACGCCACCGCAGGAGGGGCACGACCAGGCGTCGTCCTTCCACTCCTGGCCGGCCGCGACCCACACCACGTTCTGCGAGGAGGATGCGGACCACACGATCAGCGGGTCGTCGCAGTTGGCCACGATGACGGCCTTGGAGCCCTGGAGCCCCTCGCGCCACTTCTCGGCCAGCATGCGGGTCTCCGCGGCGCGGTCCAGCTGGTCGCGGGAGAGGTTGAGCAGGGCGATCACCTTGGGGGTCACGTCCCGGGCCACTCCGGCGAGGTACTTCTCGTCGACCTCGATGACGCCGTACTTGGCGTCCGAGCCGCCCGCCAGCGCGGAGGTGATGCCGGCCGGCATGTTCGCGCCCAGCGCGTTGGAGACCACCGGACCGCTGGCCCGCAGCGCCTCGGCGATCAGGCGGGTCGTCGTGGTCTTGCCGTTCGTCGCGGAGACGAGGACGACGTCGAGATGCTGTGCCAGCGCGCCGAGGAGATCGGGGTCCAGCCTGAGTGCGACCTTGCCTCCGATCACCGATCCGCTTCCGCGTCCCGCGGCCCGCGACACCGCCGCCGCGGCCTTGCCCGCCGTCACGGCCAGCTTGGCCCGCGGCGAAAGCGGCTCCGTGTTGCCTGCCATCGTCCCTTGTCCTCCTTGCGTCGGTCGGCCCCAGCCTATCCAGTACCTGCCGGGGCCTTGACCGCGGCGCCCCAAGGGCGGCGCGGATCTGCTCATATCTTCGCCCGTCGTACGCTTACCGCCATGCGACAGCGCCCCATCCCCGGCACCACCGGACTCGTCCGCACCATGAGCCTGCTGGGCGATCCGGTGCTCCACTCGCCGTGCGCCGAGGTCACCGGGTTCGGACCCTCCCTCGACCGGCTCATCGAGGACATGTTCGCCACGATGTACGCGGCCCAGGGCGTCGGCCTCGCCGCCAACCAGATCGGGGTCGGGCAGCGGGTGTTCGTCTACGACTGCCCCGACGACGAGGACGTCCGCCACGTGGGACACGTGGTCAACCCCCGCCTGGTGAGCGCCGACGGGGACGAGTTCCGCGGCCCCGAGGGCTGTCTGTCGCTGCCCGGCCTGGAGGCCGGCACGGTCCGCTTCGACCACGCCGTCGTCGAGGGGGTCACCTCCGACGGCGCGCCGGTACGGATCGAGGGCACCGGGTTCTTCGCCCGCTGCCTCCAGCACGAGTGCGACCACCTGGAGGGCACGGTCTACGCGGACCGGGTCACCGGGCTGCGGGCGCGCCGGCTGCGACGGGCGATCGGCAAGACGGCGTGGGGCGCGCGCGGACTCGCGGCCCTGGGCGGCAGCGCCTGACGGGAGCGGTCCGCCCGCACAGGCCGGTTCGCGCGCACAGGCCAGTTCCCGCGCACAGGTCCCGCCCGCACAGGCCGGTCCGCCCGCGGGAGCCGGGCGGCGCTCAGAAGCCGGGCCCGCCCCGGCGGTTGCCGGCCGTGGCCAGCCGGCCCCACAGCAGGTCGGTCAGCGCGGCCACCAACTCGGCCCGCCCACAGGGGCGTTCCCCGAGCCACCAGTCGCCCGCCGCGTGCATCATGCCGACGATTCCGTGACCCCACACCCGGGCCAGGCGTTCGGAGCCCGGGCCGAGGTCGACGCGTTCGCCGATGACCTCCGCCAGTTCCTCGCCGAGGCGGCGCAGCAGCGGCGCCGAGTGCAGACCGACGTCGAAGCCGCGTTCGGCGGACTGCGAGTCCTCCGCGGGGTGCATCAGGAAGCGGTACACCTGCGGCCGGGCCTCGATGGCCGCGAGGTAGGTGTCGAGCGTGGACTCCACCCGGCGGCGGCGCTCGGCCGGGGCGTCGAGCGCGGCCCGCAGCGAGTCCAGCAGGGCGTCGGTGTGCCGGACGGCGAGCGCCTGGTAGAGGCCCGCCTTGTCGCCGAAGTGGCGGTACAGGATGGGCTTGGTGATGCCCGCCTCGGCCGCGATGGCGTTCATCGAAGCCTTGGGCCCGTCCCTGAGGACGACGCGGTCGGCCGCTTCGAGCAGCTCCCGCCTGCGGCGCTCGGCCGCTCCCGGTTCGCCGGCCTGCTGCGTGGTCTCCATGACGTGTTTGTCTCCCCGCCCTTGCGATGTGCGTGACGCCCACGCAACGTAACACCCCGCACACCCTGTCGATCGAACCGGCGGCCTCCCGTGGCCGGTCCGGGCCCCGCTTGACAGTGCTTACTCGTCGGTAACAGACTGGGGCGCCGTGGCTGGTTACCGCAGGTAACGGCCTGCCGGTGACGGCGACGAGTACGTCCGCGAAACAGCTGGAGGGGACATGGCGGAGTTCACCATGGAGCTCAACGACGACCAGAAGCAGGTGCGCGACTGGATCCACGGGTTCGCCGCCGACGTGATCCGCCCCGCGGCCGCCGAATGGGACGAGCGCGAAGAGACCCCGTGGCCCGTCATCCAGGAGGCGGCCAAGGTCGGCATCTACTCCCTCGACTTCTACGCCCAGCAGTTCTTCGACCCGACCGGCCTCGGCATCCCGATGGCGATGGAGGAACTGTTCTGGGGTGACGCCGGCATCGCCCTGTCGATCGTCGGCACCGGCCTCGCGGCCATCGGCGTCCTCGCCAACGGCACCGAGGAGCAGATCGGCACCTGGATCCCGCAGATGTACGGCGACGCGACCGACGTCAAGGTCGCCGCCTTCTGCTCCTCCGAGCCGGACGCCGGCTCCGACGTCGGGGCGATGCGCACCCGCGCCGTGTACGACGAGGCCAAGGACGAATGGGTGCTGAACGGCACCAAGACCTGGGCGACCAACGGCGGTATCGCGAACGTCCACATCGTCGTCGCCGTGGTCGACCCCGAACTCGGCACGAAGGGCCACGCGTCCTTCATCGTGCCGCCGAACACCCCCGGCCTGTCGCAGGGGCAGAAGTTCAAGAAGCACGGCATCCGGGCCTCGCACACCGCCGAGGTGGTGCTGGAGGACTGCCGCGTCCCGGGCTCCTGCCTGCTCGGCGGCAAGGACAAGCTGGACGAGCGCCTCGCGCGCGCCCGGGAACGCGCCAAGGCGGGCGGCGGCGAGCGGCTCAAGAACGCGGCCATGGCCACCTTCGAGGCGTCCCGCCCGGCCGTGGGCGCCATGGCCGTCGGCACGGCGCGCGCCGCGTACGAAGTCGCCCTCGACTACGCGAGGACCCGTACCCAGTTCGGCCGTCCGATCATCGACAACCAGGGCGTGGCCTTCCAGCTCGCGGACATGCGCACGCAGATCGACGCGGCCCGGCTGCTGGTGTGGCGGGCCTCCTGGATGGCGGTGGCGGGCAAGCCGTTCACCTCGGCGGAGGGTTCGATGTCGAAGCTCTTCGCGAGCGAGGTCGCCAAGAAGGTCACCGCCCAGGCGGTGCAGATCCTCGGAGGCAACGGGTTCACCCGGGAGTACCCGGTGGAGCGCATGCACCGCGACAGCGCTATTTACACCATCTTCGAGGGCACGAGCGAGATCCAGCGCCTGGTGATCGCCAGGACGATCTCCCAGATGCCGATCCGCTAGTCGTCAGGGCCCGCAGCCGCCCCCGTCCCCGGCAGGGGGAACGGGGGCGGCCGTCGTTCAGCTGGTCGCGGCGCCGATCACGACCAGCGCGACGATCGCCAGCGCGACCAGGACCATCGGCGCCGCGATGACCAGCGCGGCGGGCCGCTGCCAGAGCGGCTTGCCCGGGTCGAGCGGGGGCCGGAAGCCGCCCATCGGAGGGGCGAGCTTGCGGAAGGCCGAGCGGGGGACCAGGTTGATCAGCACCGTCAGCGGCGTGATGAACAGGGACGCCGGGCCCCACCACCCCTGCCACAGGGTCTTCGCCGACATGTCGCGCACGACGGCGGTACCGCAGTCGCGGCAGAAGGGGCCGTGCGTGCTCAGGAACCGCATCATCAGCACCAGGCCCTGGTGCCCGCGCACGGTGCCGGGCGCGGCCGGCTGGGCACCGCACACGCGGCACGCGTACCCGGGCTGCTGCGGGTGCTGGGGCTGCTGCTGGTAGGCCGCGTAGGGGTTGCCGTGCGGGACCCCCTGCTGCGGCTGCTGCTGCGCGTACGGGTTGTGCTGCGCGGCCGCGCCCTGCTGGGGCGGCACGCCGTACGGGTGGTGCGGGACGGCGCCCTGTTGCTGCTGCGGTGGCGGAGTGGCCATGGAGGTTCCCCTGTAAGACGTGGTGGCATCACCGGGCGCGGTGATCACGGCACCCTAGCCCGACTTGTCAGGAACGCAGCAACCGGGCGAGGGCGCGGCCGAACATGAGCCGGCCGGCGAGCGCCACGACCGGGTCGAAGAACCGCCCGAGCCCGCGTACCCGCAGGTCCTCGCGCCAGTGCACCTCCGCGCCGGCCGGCTGCAGCGGCCTGACTTCGATCTCCGCCCAGCCCAGGACAACGCGTCCGCGCTTGTCGAGACGGACCAGCCCCGCCGAACCCGTCGCCGGCGGCCGCCACACGGTGACTTCCATCGGGTCGTCGAAGGCGACCCTCCCCAATCCCGTACGTGCCGTGAAGCGCGTTCCGACGCGCGTCGGCGGCGCCGTTTCGACGGTCGTGCGGGTCAAGGGGACCTGCGCCCCGTGGCGCGCCCAGTCCGTGAGCCTCAGCCAGACCTCTCCGGCCGGCAGACGGGTGCGGTGAACGATGCGGATCGGCGGCATGAGCGCATGGTAATCGGGCATACACACCGTGAACTCGACCGCGAATATGGGTTCCGTCAGGGGGCGGCGATCAGTAATACTCACCGCCACCGTGGATCGCGGATTCGACCGGGTGACCACCGGCCCTCCCGCCCCACACTGCGAGGAGGTGCGCCATGTGCTCCCACCAGCCCCCCTGCCCGTCCGCCGACAGCGCCGATCACGACGCTGCCCGCACCGTGGCCTTCCACCCCGAACAGGGATGGAGCCTGCTCTGCAACGGTCTGGTGGTGTTCGACGACACCGGGGAGCTGCTCCCCGACGGCCGTACGGTGGAGCCCCGCCGACCGGCCCTGGTCTGAGCCAGGAGGCAGCATGCGCCAGCAGCTGATCCGCAAGCCCGTCCCCAAGCCCGCCCCCCGAGACCTGGACCTGCGCACCCCGTCGGGCAGGCCCCTCCCGTACTGACGGCAGCCGGCCTGCCGCCGCTACGGGAGACGGGGACCGCACGGGGCCGCGCTCAGGCGGTGGCCGCCGCCGCGCCGCCCCGGAAGGCGCTCTCGTACGCCGCGTCGCCGATCGCCGCGCGGGCCTGCCGTTCGCCCTCGTCCCGCAGGGCCGTCAGGGACGGGGAGCCCATCTGCGGGCGCCCCACGGTGCGCCACCACGCGTGCCCGGTCCCCAGCAGGCGCGCCGCGAGTTCGCCGTCGCCCAGCCCCGCCACGGCCGCAGCGAGCACGTCCAGGCCGAGCGCGATGCCGAAGCGGTCGCCCAGCAACCGCTTGCCGGACAGCATGGCCCGCACGTGGCGGGCCGCCTCACCGTGGTTGCCGA
Organism: Streptomyces sp. NPDC051578; assembly: GCF_044454045.1. Classification (NCBI taxonomy): domain Bacteria; kingdom Bacillati; phylum Actinomycetota; class Actinomycetes; order Kitasatosporales; family Streptomycetaceae; genus Streptomyces; species Streptomyces sp. NPDC051578. The sequence goes on along the minus strand of NZ_JBITDH010000009.1, from coordinate 91,630 downwards.
CGCCCAGCGCCGCGACGGCCAGGATGTAGTCGGCGTAGGCCCTCAGCCAGCGCTCACCCAGCTCCGCACACGCCTCGCGCAGCCCCCACGCCTCCTCGGCCGCCTCCTCGAACCGCCGCTCGTCGCACAGCGCGTAGCCGGAGGCCAGCCGGCACAGCAGCCACCCCGTCCCGTCCGGCCGGCCGCCGTGGGCCGCCCGCGCCCGGGGCCCCGCCAGCGCGAGCGCCGCCGCCGGGTCGCCCGGCATCATCATCGAGACGGCGCGCAGGTAGGCGGCGCGCAGCTCCGGTTCCGGATCGCCGAGCCCGGCCGCCTCTCGGGCGCACCGCCGGCCCAGTTCCCCGGCCGCGTCCATGTCGCCCTGGAGCAGCGCCGTCAACCCGAGCGCCCACACCGCCTGGGTGTACACCGGCCCGGTGGCCGGGCCGCGGGCGAGCGCCCGTTCCAGGAAACCGCGGCCCTCGTGGACGTGGCCGCAGGCGAACCAGAAGAACCAGAGCGCCCCGGCCATCTCCTGGGCCGCCGCCGGGTCGGTCCGCAGCAGGTGCTCCAGGGCGGTGCGCACCTGCGCGTGCTCGGCGCTCATCCTGCGGTACCAGTCGACCTGCCCCGGGCCCAGCCAGCCCCGCTCCGCCGCGTGGCACAGCGCCGCGTACCAGTGGGCGTGCCGCTCCGCGACCGTGCGTACCTCCCCGAGCTCGGCCAGCCAGTCGCGCCCGTACTCGCGGATCGTGTCCAGCATCCGGTAACGGGCCCCCGCGCCGCGCTCCTCGGTCCGCCGGACCACGGACTTCGCCACCAGCCCGGCCAGCACCCGCTCCACCCTGGCGGCGGGCAGCGGGCCGCCCGAGCAGACCGTCCGGGCGGCGGCCACGTCGAAGTCCCCGGTGAACACGGACAGCCGGGCCCACAGCAGGCGCTCCACCGGCTCGCACAGCTCGTGGCTCCAGCCGATGGCGGTCCGCAGGGTCTGGTGCCGGGGCAGCAGCGCGCGCGTGTCGGCCAGGACCTCGAACCGCGCGTCCAGCCGCCGCGCCATCTGCTCCAGCGTCCACAACCTCATGCGGGCGCCCGCGAGTTCCAGGGCGAGCGGGATGCCGTCGAGCCGGCGGCACACCTCGGCGGCCAGCAGCACCCGTTCGGGGTCCCGGAACGCGTCGGCTGCCTCCGGCATCGCGGCCACCGCGCGGGCGCGGAACAGGGCGAGGGCGTCGCTGTCCGGATCCTCGCAGGGCAGGGGGTGGACCTCGAACACCACCTCACGGGGGCTGCCGAGCGGCTCGCGCGAGGTGACGAGCACCGTCAGGCCGGGCGCGGACTGCAGCAGTTCACCGACGAGGTGGCGGCACGCGGGGATCAGGTGCTCGCAGGTGTCGAGGACCAGGAGCAGTTCCTTGTCGGCCATCCACGCGCACAGTTCCTCGTCCAGGGGGCGCGCGGAGTGGTCCGCGAGCCCGACGGCGTGCGCCACGGTGGTGGTGAGCAGGCCGGGGTCGCGCAGCGGTGACAGCTCGACCCACCAGACCCCGTCGCGCCGGGGCCGTCCGCTCGTGGCGGCCCGGAGGGCGAGCCGGGACTTGCCGACACCGCCGACGCCCGTGAGGGTGACCAGCCGGCGCAGGTCCAACAGCGGCTGAAGATCGTTCAGTTCGCTCTCCCGGCCGATGAATCCGGCCGGTTCCGGCGGCAGGTTTCCCGGCACGGCGCGAGAGTCTGGCCCAGGGGCGCTACCTGCGGAGTGTGCCTGATTGTTGTTGACCGAGTACTCACCGAACACGGATGTATTGTGCGTGATCTTCTTTCGTGGCCGCGCCGTTCGCGTCGGAATCACCACCGGATCTCAAGTTCGCCGTTCAGCCGGCGAGGACGATCCGCCGCTCGGGGGTGAAGGCGCCCCAGTTGCCGTCGGGCAGTCTGGCCCGCAGTTTCAGGGACCAGACCGTACCGGCGAGCTCGGTCACCGTCAGCCGGTGCTCCACCGTTCCACGCGGGACCGCGCCGGCCCCGAACTGGATGACGGTGACGGGCTGTCCGTTGACGTAGAGCTGGTACTCGGTGGTCTCGCGCCCGGTGGCGGGAGCGGTCCAGGAGAGGGTGACGGCGCCCGGGGACGCGGTCGCGGTGAAGCCGGAGGGCGCGGTGTCCGGCCCCCGGTCCGGGTCGGCGGCCGTGGTCACCTCGGCGAGGGGGCCGTCCGGGGAGGAGTTGTCGGAGCCGTCCCGCGCCCGGACCGTGAAGCCGTAGCGGGTGCCGGGCTGGAGGCCGGTCAACGTGGCGGAGGTCTCGGCCGGGCCGGCCGTGTGGATCCGGACACCGCCCTGGTAGACGTCGTAGGCCGTCACGCCCGTGTCATCGCTCGCCGGCGCCCAGCTGAGCCGGGCCGTCCGGGGGCCGTCCGCGCGGCCGGTGGTGGTGGCCGGGGCGGTGGGCGCCCGGTGGTCCTCCGCCCGGGCCGCCGGGGTGGTGACCCGGGCGGCCGCGCTGAGGGGGGAGCGGTGCCCGGCCGCGTCCTTGGCCCGGACGGTGAAGGCGTAGGCGGTCAGCGGGCTCAGTCCGGTGACGTCCACCATCGTCTTCTCGGCGGGCAGGTCCCGGATGAGTCGGTCGGCCTGGAACAGCTGGTAACCCGTCACCGTACTGCCGCCCGCGGCCGCCTCCCACATCACGTGGACGGAAGTCGCGCTGCCGGCCTGGGCGGTGATGCCGACCGGGGGACGCGGCGGCCGTGCCGCGCCCCCGGAGCAGGCGGTCAGGGCCAGGCAGAGGGAAAGCGCGGCGGTGGTCCGCCCCAGGGGGTGTCTCGCGGGATCTCGCACGGGGAGCGCCTTCCGCCGCAGGCCTCGTAAAGGTCTAGACATATATGGCACGGCCCGACGCGCCCCGGCAAGTCCCCGGCGCCCTGCACCGCGGGTGGGTCACACAGGGTCAACACCCGTACGGCGGACACGTGTTTCGCCCGAAGGGCCCCTCCGCTGCGCCACCATGGCGGCGCCCGAAGGAGGCTTCGATGGTGATTTCCCTCTCCGTGATCGTTCTGCTCCTCGTCCTCGCGTGGATCTTCCTGCGAGGCGGAGGCCTCAAGTTCTCCCACGCACTCGTCTGTGTCCTGCTCGGCTTCTACCTCGCGAGCAGCAGCATCGCCGCGACCATCCACAGCGGGCTCGCGGCGACGGCGAGCGTGGTCTCCGGCCTCAACCCCTGAACCCCTCCCGATCCCCGCACCCCGTCCCCAAGTCACTTGATCTCACGCGGTGATCGACTGTTGCGCCTTCGTGAATCATCCGGCTCCTCCATGGACTGCTCCGACGGTTCGACCTAGCGTCTGGCGGCGGCGCGGTGTCAGACGCGGTGTCAGCAGAACCGACGGGAAGTGGAGGAAGTCCGGATGTTCCGAAGAGCGCTGAACTGCGCCGTGGTCCCCGCCGTCGTCGTCTTCGTGGCGATGTACGGGATCTCACCGGCGCAGGCCGAGGGGATACCCAAGGCCCCCGGCCACCGCCTGGTCAGCCAGTACGACGGCGCCCCGGCCGCCGCCGTCCCGCTGCCCGGCGAGGCCCCGCCCCAGCACCCCCACCTCGCGCCCAACGGCCGCAGCGGCATGCACTCCGACGCCGCGGGCAGCGCCACCTCGCCCTGGTCCGGGCCCCTCGGCAGGAACCCGGAAGTGACCAGCCAGAAGATCGCCGCTCTCGGCGGCGAATGCGCCACCGCCACCTTCGACACGGCCGGCCGCCTGGTCACCGTCTGCGGCACCTTCTCCGGCTTCAAGGTCGAACTCCTCGATCCGCGCACCCTCGCCACCCTGGCCGAACACCAACTCCCGCAACGCTCCTCCACCGTCGAGGCGATCACCTCCCTCGACTTCTCGAAGATCTTCAAGGTGATCACTATGGCGGACCGCTGACCAGGCACACGTTGCGCCACCAGGGCTTTCACCTGCGCCTTCGGTGGGATTAATGGACACCGTTGCCCAGCGTTGGCCACCGTTGACCATGATCAGCTCCCACTTGTTTCCCACTTCTTCCCACCCGTGACGCGACGAGGCCGGGCCCGGATCTTTGCCCTCGGAGGCGATGACAGATCCGGGCCCGGCATCTGGGCCAACGAATGACTCGCGCAGCGGTGCTGTTGTGCGGTTCACTCGTCGGGCCGGATGCCCGTCCGTCGATGACGGACATCCGGCGAGTCTCCCGAGGGTCGGCGCATGGGGTGCTAGGCCCTCGGGGGACTCACGGCGTAGTCAGGGTTTGGACCTAACTGCGCCGAGCTTTTTTGCGACCGCGCGCTTGAAGCGACCAAGCTTGATCACAAAATGCGGGATGTATACCGCAGACAAAACGATCTTGATGTTTAAGTGTTCAGTGGGTGCAACCCGCTACACCTCCGTGGATCCTCCAGGCCCGCATCGAACTGGGCAATCGGATCCGCGATGCCCGCCTCGCGGCGGACCTCACACAGGAGAAGTTGGCCTTGCTGGCAGGAGTGGACCGGACGACGCTCCAGAAGACAGAGGCCGGCAAGACCGACCCCAAGTTCGGGCAGCTGCTTCGTCTCGCCCGCGCCCTGAATGTCCCGGCGCGAGAGTTCCTGCCGTAGCGCTGTTCCTCGATGCGAATTTCGGCCAAGTGGCCGAGACTCCAGTCTGCCTGGTGCCTGGTTGTTCCGTCAGGCCGTCAGCCAAAGGACCCTGCCTGGAGTGTTCCCCGCCCGCCCCACGCCGCCGCATGTGGCGGGCGGGCACCTAGGTGTCCCGCCCCGCGGCGGCTCGAACGTCGCGCTTCCTGCGGTACGTGCACGTGACCATGTCGTACTCCAGTGAGTCGGGCGTGATCTGGCCGAGCCGCCAGCGGGCTGGACGAGCTGCGTCAATCGTCACGGGGATCACCCCACCAGCGCCAGTGTTTCGGTGTTGCGCAACACACGAAACACCTGGCGCAGCGCCACCTCGACGGCAAGACTTCCAGCCATCCCGCAAGCACTCGGAGGTCCCGCGATGACGTCCAGCAACCCCCGCATACCCGTCCTCATCGACACAGACCCCGGTGTCGATGACGCCTGGGCGATCCTGTTTCTGGCCGCCCAACCCGACGTCGAAATCCTCGGGCTGGGCACGATCCACGGCAACGTACCGACGGCACAGTCGGCTGCGAATGCCTTGCGGATCCTCGACGTTGCCGGCCTGGCGGACGTCCCGGTGGCTGTGGGCGCGGAGAAGCCTCTGCAGCAGCCGCTCTCGACCGCCGAGATCGTGCACGGTATGGACGGCCTCGGTGGCCAGGCTGGCGCCGCGTCCACGAGGCAGCCGAGCGCGGAGAGCGCGGCGGAGCAGATCGTCCGGCTGGCACGTCAGCGTCCCGGCGAGATCACCCTGCTCGCGATGGCGCCGCTGACCAACCTCGCGTTGGCGCTCCGGATGGAACCGAATCTCCCCCGACTGCTGCACAGGGTGGTGTACATGGGCGGCGCGATCCGCGTCCCAGGCAACCTGACGGCGTGGGCGGACGCGAACAGCGGGCACGACCCTGAGGCCGCCGAAGAGGTGTTCCGGGCTGGGCTCCCGATGACGGTCGTGCCGATGGACGTGACCGAGGCGGCCTGGGTCGACGAGGACTTCCTCGCCGAGGTGGCGGCAGCAGATACCCCCGCGGCGGCGTTCGCGTCGCGGATCCTCGAAACTTATGTCGGCATCTACACGCAGCTGATGGGCCGCAGGGGCTGTGTCATGCACGACCCGCTGGCCGCGGCCGTCATGCTCGACCCCGACCTCGCCGAGTACGAGGAGCACCAGGTCCTGGTTGAGCTGGCCGGCCATAGTCGGGGACGGACACTGATAGACGATCGCGGTTTCCCGCCCGAGATGAACTCCATCACCGACGGGCGCCCGCCGGTGCGCATTGCGCGGACGGTGGACGCCCAGACGGCGATGGAGCGGGTCCGTAAGGCGCTCACAGGCTGCTGAGGCGGCCAGTCAGCTGCTCGGCGCGCGGGTCGCCGAGCGCCTCGAAGCTGGCCCGCGCGGCCGTCCACGCCGCGCGGGCCTCCTCCAGACGGCCGGTCTCCTGCAGGATCTGGCCGCGGCGGTCGAGGGCGTCGGCCACGCCCCACTCATCGCCGGCAGCGCGCCGGAGCGTGATGCTTTCGTCGAGGGCGGCGAGGGCGCCCTCTGGGTCGCCCTGGCTGAGGTGCACGCCGGCCCGACGAGCCCAAAGGACGCCGGCTGCGTACTCGTCGCCATGAGTCAGCTCGAGGGCATCCTCGAAGATGGCCTCAGCCTTCGCGTCGCCGAGATGTCCGAGGGCTTCGGCGAGGCTGGCCATGACGACGTACCCGCCGTGCTTGTCCCCCACCCGTTCGAAAAGATCCAGTGCCTGGCTGAAGTGCGCGACGGCGTACTCGTGTTCCGCCTCATCGACGGCGGTGAAGCCGAGGCAAGCCTCGACCCACGCTTGCCCGTGCACGTCGCCGAGCTCACGGCGCAGCGTCTGGGATTCGAGCAGGTGGCGCCGGGCGAGGTCGAAGTGGCCAGACTGTCGATACGCCTCACCCAGGTTCATGGCGAGCCAGGCCCGGCCTGGAATGTCGCCTGCCTTGGTCGCGGCAGCCAGCCCTGCTTTGTGGCTGTCGATCCACAAAGACCACGGCTTCCGAAGGAGCAGCCAGTTCCACAGGCGGGCGGGTATCTCCCACGCCGCGTCGAGCCCGAACTCGGAGGCGAGGCGCACCAGTGGCACGATGAGGGTTTCGACCGAGTCGCACCACGCGCGAGCATCGTCGGGCCCCTCAAATTCGGGGATTGCCCGTGGGGGCTCGCCGAGCAGTTCGATGGCCCTCTGCGGAGCGATGGCGTAGCACGCGGCATCCACGGCGTACATGACCCAGCTAGCGAGCCGGCGGGCGATCTCTGCCCGAGCACCCGCGCTCTCCTCGTCAGCCGCGCGCTCGGCGGCGAAGTCACGGACCAGGTCGTGGAGCCGGTACCCGTCCGCCTCCGTCTCCTCGAGGAGGTGTGTTGCGGCGAGGGCGTCCAGGAGACGCCGCGTCTGGCCGAGCTCTCGATCCAGGTGGACGGCCGCTACCGCTGCGGTGATTCGGCGGCCGGGGTAGAGGCCCAGGTACCGAAGAGCCCGGGCCTCTTCCGGCTCGAGGGCCCCGTAGGAGCAGGCGAGGACGGTGCGGACGGCGAGGGACGGGTCGTCGTCAGCTGCGAGCGCGTCGAGGCGTCCTTGCCCCTCGAGTTCCTCGACGGCGGTGGCGATGGTGCGGTGGGGCCGGGCGGCGAGGGTCTCGGCCGCGATTCGCAGGGCTAGTGGCAGGTGTCCGCATCGATCGGCGAGAGCGGCAACTGCCAGCGGTTCAGCGTCGCACCGGTCCGAGCCGATGACGGTTCGAAGAAGGACGACGGACTCCGTGGTGGGCATAGGGCCCAGTTCGACGCGGTGCGCGCCGGCGCTGACGGCGAGGCCGGTGAGACGTCTCCGGCTGGTGATGAGGCTGGCGCATCCAGTCGAGCCTGGCAGCAATGGACGTACCTGGGCGGCGTCGTGGGCGTTGTCCAGGACTACGAGGACGCCACGCTCGGCGACGATCGTCCGGAGCAAGGCCGCGCACTCGGCAACGCTGGGAGGTATGGACTCTGCGGGCACTCCGAAGGCGGCGAGGTGATGCTCCAAAACGGCCTTCGGTTCGAGGGGCGTCGAGTGCAGGCCCCAGCCCTGGAGGTCGGTGTACAGCACGCCTCCGGGAAACTGGTCGGCGATCTGGTGGGCGTACTTGAGGGCGAGTGCCGTCTTGCCTGCCCCCGCTGGTCCGTCGATGGTGATGGTGAGGGCCGAGTCTCGCGGCCCCGCCCCTTGGATGCGGGCCAGCTCCTCGATGGCGTCCGATCGACCCGAGAAGCGCGCGGGGGCGGGGGGCAGCTGGGCTGGGGTGAGGAACATCGCCCGGGGCTGATCGGCCCGAGCAAGGGCGAGTAGCTGGCCCTCGGCTCCGAGGACGTCGTCACAGAGACGGACGAACTCGTCGGGAGCGTGCCCTTGACCAGTTTCGACTCGACTGATCCACCCGGCGCTGTAGTGGATGCGCTTTGCGAATTGCCGGAGAGAGATTCCCGCTTCTTCGCGTCTTCTGCGGAGTTCTGTCCCAAAACTGCGTGCGGGCAGCGTCATTGGTACCCCCTCATGTCAGTCCGCCGGGGCGGATCGGCAGTCTGGCATATGCGCGGGCTCCACGTAACTGCTGGTCGCAACGTTGCCCGCGCCGAGGAATCATTCATTCCGGCGCATCCTGAGAAACGACTGCGCTCTACGGGAGCGCGCCGTGCGGCGGGCAGGCCCGCGGGAACCAGCTAACAGCCACACCGCCCCGTTCGGACGTGCGCGCACCGAGATCGATGGCACGCCGATTGTCGAGGATCACCCCGCAATGAACGCAGGCCTGGCCGCGCTCCTGCTGCTCGCTCAGGGTCCGGTGAGAGATGCACCGCCGGATCTCCCACTCCTGGCCGGCGGCAGTCGTGACGACCCCGTCCGGGTGCAGGGTCGTGGCGACGGCGCCGCAATCCCAGCACGCCTCACCGTGGAGGCGGGCGATGCTGACGGCGTCGAGGGCAGGGTCTGGCATGGCCGCTCCGATCTGCTGCGTTGAGGGCACAGGCAGATCATGAACGCCGGGAAGGGGCGTAAGTGCTACATCGTGTAGCACTTTTCAAAGCGCCCCGATCCATGCGGCGTAGCTGGTCAGAGACTCAGCGTCGGCCCACTTGAGCCGGCGGATCGTCTCGACGTCCTCGCGCACCCATGGATGCTCGCGGACGGCCTGCGGGGCCAGACGGCGGGCGACCTTGAGGGACTCGAAGGCGTCGTCCGGCCGGCCCGACCAGAGCTGAGCGCGCCCCAGTTCGATGTAGAAGCCGCTCCTGCGTTCGGCGGGGATCTCGTTGCCTGGCTTCCAGGCCTTGGCGACGGCGAGGGCGTCCGCGACGTGCTCCCGTCCGAGGCTGACCGCGACCGCGACCTCGTGGATCCTCACGGATGACGGTCCGACCGCTGTCCCCATGTAGATGTCCTCGGCGAGGTCGTCGGCGAGCTCGTGCGCCTCCTGCAGGTGAGTGGTGGCCGCGGCGGCGTCCTCTCCTCTGGCTGCGACGACGGCGGCCCGCATGTGGAGGGCGGCGCGGGCGGCAGCAGCATCCTCTCGGCGGGGGGTGGGGCTGGCGTCGATGGCCAGCTCGAGAGCTCTCTGGCCCAGCCGGTACGCGCGGGCGGCTAGGTAGGTCTCGGCGCTGGTGTAGGCGACGGAGGCCTGCAGGATTTGGTCGCCGGCCTGGTCCGCTGCCCATTGCATGACGTCGATGAGACGGGCGGACAGGTCGTGGGCGCCGTGTTTGTAGGCGATGGCGTCTGCGGTGCGGGCGGCGGAGGCCACGAGTCGTGCGGCGTCCGCTCGCGCGGGGCCGCGTGCGGCGTGCAAGTGCTGGAGGGCGGCTTGCAGGATGGTGGGGATCCCGACCGCGATCTGCCCGTACTGGGCCGCGAGGCGCCAGGCGACGGCTTCCTCGACCCGGGCCTCGAGCCGGGCGAGCGGCATCGTCGGCGGGTCGAGGGGGATCGTGTAGCCGGCGATGGCTGCGGAGATGCCTGGGAGGGCGGCTCGGACGCGCAGGGCGGTCCCCGTGTAGCCGCTGGTGAGCCGCGATGCATCGACACCGAGAGCTTCGGCGAGCGCCTCGAGAGTGCCGTCGCTGGGGTTGCGGGCGCCGCGCTCTATGGCGCGGACCATGGCGACAGAGATGCCCGCCGCCTCGGCGAGGCCCTCCTGCGTCATGCGGCTCGCACGGCGGCGGGCGGCGATGCGCTGCCCAATCTGGCTGGGGGTGTCCGCGACCACGGGATGCTCCGTTCAGGCTGGTGGTCGCACGCTACCGGCGCCTGTCAGCTCGGACTGCCCTTTCCGTGGGACGGGTTGACCAGGCCGGGCAGGTCGAGGAGCGAGTCGATGGAGTAGTCGGCGACCTGCTGGACGGTCTCGTCGTCGGCCCACCAGTAGCCCCACGGGCCGCGGCGAAGATGCGCGGTGAGAAGCCCGGCCTGGGCCGCGGGGAAAATATCGTTCTGAGGGTGGTCGCCGACGTACAGCGTCTGGTGTGCGGGGGCATCGGCTGCACCGACGACCTGGTGGAAGAAGTCCGGGGACGGCTTGGCGACGCCCCACTCGGCGGACGTGACCACCAGGTCAGCGGGGAGCTGGAGGGCGCGCAGCAGATCGCCGGCCTTGGTGCTCTGGTTGCCGGCGACGATGACGCGGACGCCCATCGCCTGGAGTGCGGTGAGAGCGGGGCGGACGTCGTCGTACAGGTCGGACTCATCCAGCTGCTCGCCGCGGCCCGCTGCTTCCCTGGCCCGGTACTCGGCGCCGACGTCGATGCCGGGGCGGAGGAGGCGCAGGGCGTCTGCGTTGTCGCGGCCGTCCACGACGACGGCGCCGACGAGAGCCGAGACGGTGTGGCGCGGGATGTCGAGCCAGTCCGCCCAGGAGGCCCAGTAGCGGTCATCGCGTGTGATGGTCTCGCCGACGTCCAGCACGACAGTCCGAATCATGGGCTCACACTACGGCCGTGTGGGTGCAGCCCGATATTCTGTGCGACATGATGGCGACTACCGACGCCGCTGGCGAAGCCCGCCCGATCGCGGAGATCAACGACGCGATCCGGGCCCTCGTGCTGGCCGGCCGCGCGGGCTCGGAGGAGTACGAACTGCTCCTTGGCGAGTGGCTGCGGGCCACTGTCGTACCCGCCGCCTAGGATCCGCCCGTGGCAATCGAACTGAACGACGACCTGATCAGACTCCAGCGCGCCTCGGATGCGGCGTGGGCCGCCGTGCGCGAGGACCCGTCGGACGACGCGTGGGCTGCGTGGCGAGAGCGCGCAGCCGAGGTGCAGGCCGCGGTCACCGTGTACGCGCAGGAGAGCGGCGAGCCTCGGAACAGGGTCGAGGCTGCGGTGAAGAAGGCCGTCCGGCATCCGGCACCTGAGGCCTGACATGGGGGCGCCCGTCGGTCGCTGTCCCCGAAGGGCCGACGGGCGGTAGAGCACATCTGCCCAGCCGCATCCCCGCGTGCTAGAGCTGATGTTGTCCTGTCCATGCTAGAGGTGGCCACTGACAACGACGTGCGCCGATCGGCGTAGACTCGAACACATGTCCGACCGATCCGATCGTCTTGCCCAGCTCCGCTTCCTGGAGCGGGTCCAGCTGCACGATCTGCAGCGGACGCGGGATTGGATCGCCGCCGAGGAACGGCACCTGGCCGTCGAGGCGACCCGCCTGCCCTCGCCCCCGCCCCCGGACTGGCTGATCGAGCGAAGCATCGGAGCCGGACGGCTCCCCATGCGCGTGCATTCCGGGGACTGCTGGGACGCGTCGAAGCGGTGCAAGTCGGCAACCGCGGATCAGGTTCGGCGGGCGCTCGTCGAGGGCGTCCAGCCGTGCCCGCACTGCCGCCCGGACAGCAGGCTCGGAGTGCTGGACTGACGTAGGTGTTGCACTTACATGGCCGCTCGTTCGTCGCGGATGTCGCTGACGCTGGCGAGGAGGGTGCCTTCCGACTGCTCGTAGTGGGACAAAGCCAGGCCGAGCCCGAAGAAGGTGGGGGCCCATTCGCCAATGAAGATTCCCCACCGGTCGGCGCGAGCGATGCCGGCGCCTGGTTCGGCGTTGAGGGACGTTACCCATGTGGCGATGGAGAGACCGATCGAGGCGAATGCTGCCATGTACGCGTGCTCGCTTCGCATGCCCATGTCGTGCAGCTTCTTGATCATGATCATCCCTGGTGTGTGAGGGGTCGGGATCTCCTCCAGGTTCACTCGGCTGGCGCGTGTGCGCATCCCGGCGGTGCCGCGCCCCGGCGACGGCGCCGTGACCTCGGCCGGGAAGCGGGTTGGCCGGGCCGGATACGAAGAAGCCCGCCCCCGCTGGATAGGGGGGCGGGCGTGCCGGCCTGAGGCTCGGCGTGCTGGACTGAGCCGTATGCGCCCCCCGCATTGACATCGTTATGCGGGGGGCGCATAGTGGTAGCACCAGCAGCGGCAAAGGGAGTAGTCGATGAGCCTCACACCCCGCCCCATCAAGTGCAACACCAGCAGCGTCGCAAGCCGCTCGCCGATCGGCACTCGCTACACGGATGGCGACGAGACGTACACCCTCGTCGCCTACCGCTACGACGACGCCAACCCCAAGCTGGCTATCCCCATCCTTGTGGGCGACAGTGACTTCGACGACAAAGAGCCCAACTGGTTCGAAACCCTGACCCATGGCTCCATCACGCTGGAAGTCCCCTCATCCGTCCTGGCTGCGGAGGACATTCTCGAGATCGCGGAAGCAGACGAGGAGCTGTCCGCCCGCGCAAGGGCGGCGGCGTTCAAGCGCTACAACGAGCCCGCCCGGGACACGAGTGACTGGGTGAGCGTCCTGGCATTCGAGGACATCGAGACCGACGAGGAGCTCGCCGCGTTCCACCGTTGGGTCAAGACCGAGCTGGCTTTGAGGGAAGCGCAGGCCGCTCTGGCGCGTGCCGCCGAGGAGCGTGGATACGCGATTGGCGAGCTGGTTGCCCTGCGCGGCTCGCAGGAGAAGGCGGCCCGGCTGATCGGCTTGAACCAGTCTTCGGTCAACCGGGCGATGCGGCAGCCTCGCGACTAGTCCGGCCGCACGAGTACGAGGAGCCGGACGAGTCGTGAGCGCGCGGCAGCTTTCGCGGGGAGCCGGGAGGGCGGGGCCCGGGCGTTCCAATGGGTCGCTACACCTTGATGTGTAGCGCGCTTGACGGTCGCCCTCCGTTGTCGCATGATGGGTGTCAAGCGCGCTACACACGTGGCGCCGAGTGGAAGGCCCGCCCATGTCGAGCATCGTGACGGCAGAGCAGATCCGCACACTGTGGAACGACCCGAACCCCAGCGCCGCCATCGACCGCGGTGACAGCCTTGAGCCCGTGACCAAGGACGACCTCGGCGCGCTGGCCTCCGAGCTCGACACGGACGACGAGGGGTACCCGCTGGACGACCAGTGGGAAATCATCGCCGACCAGCTCAACAGCGACACCACGGACGCGCCCACCTCGACCGTCGGCCACACCATGCTGGACGAGATTCGCGAGGCCCGCATCGAACGAGACCGGATCAAGGACGAGGCCGACGCTGAGTTTTACGCGGCCATCCGGACGGCTGTCGCCGGCAGGAAGGCTCCGATCACAGCCATCGCCGAAGCCGCAAAGCTGTCCCGGGAGCGTATTTACCAGATCCGCGACGGCCGCCGGTGAACGCTTCCCCCCGCGCCAGTTCCGTCTCCTGGCTGGTAACCCGGCGGGAGGCGGAGCCGCTTCTCGGCTACGCCCCAGGCAGCTTGAAAGTGGTCATGCAGCAGCAGCGAGGACGCTGGCCCGAGCCGGTGGCTTGCCGGGTGAAGGGGCGAGCCTTGCTGTACGAGCTGGAGGCGCTGCGGGCCGTCGCCCGCCCCGGTGAAGTGCGCTCCCGACGCCGCGCAGGCGCTGACGCCGATGGTCTTGTTACCTGCCTGTCCTGCGGACGGCGCTTCCGCTCGCTCGGCCCGCACCTGGCTCGCGCGCACCACATGACAGCCGTCGAGTACCGCGCCGAACACGGCCTTCCGGCCACCACCACACTGATGGCTACGGATGCCCGCGCCGCCCTGTCTCAGGCCCGGACTGCCGCGATGGCCGACGATCCGGACCTGGTGGGCCGGATGCGAGCCGCTGCGCTCCCGCAGCAAGAGCTGTCCCGCCGCTCGGCCGAAGCCCGCGCTGGCACCAACGACCTGCCTACCGTGCGTGCAGCGCGAGCTGCTGGCGCCCGCCGCACCCTCCCCGCCGCGCGACAAGCTCGCAGCGCCGCCCTCGAAGCCGCAGTGCAGGCGGCCGGGTTCGAGTCGATGGCAGCAGCGATCGACTCGACGCGACACCTGTCGAACCGGGCGGCAGCGGCGCGGATTGGCGTTGGCCCGAGCACCGTCAAGCGGTGGCGGCAGCGCGCACTGTCAGGTTGACCGGTAGCCGTATGGCGGCAGGGGCCCGGAAACGAGAAGAGCCCCCACTTCGGAGGGTGGGGGCCGAACCCCCGCATCGGCGGGGAATCATCACTGCGTCCAGGACGCACGGGGCGTCTTATGGAACACCCCCGCATCGGCGGGGAGGCGCCCATCATGACACGGCCGGAACATGTCGCGAGGGTGAACCTCGGAACGCGTGTCCGACCGGCCGTCCGGACCAGTACGAGGAGCCGGGCGAACTCTGAGCACGCGACGACCCTCCCGTGGGGAGGCCGGGAGGGGCGCCGGCCCGGGATAGTCAGGTCCGGTGGCAGAACCGTAGACCCGCAGGCCCGGGTGACGATAGGCATATGACAGCGGGATTTTCGGAGACGCGAAGAGCCCCCACCCCTGCCGGGTGGGGGCTTTCGGTGGCCTGCGGCGCCGACAGGCGTCGGGCAGTTAGAGAGGCTCGGACGGGTCGATCAAGGCTGCTGCGACCTCCGGCCACGCTGCGCCATTGAGGGCGCCCTTGTGGGTTCGGATCCGATGAGCCAAGCGCACGGCAATGTCCCGCTCATGCAGATCGAGCATCAGCGTCACGGCCGCATGCACGGCTGGCGGTACTCCGGTCTCCTTGAACGCCACCGTGGCCATCTCGTAGAGGTTCTCGCGCGCAGTCGGCATCATGCCCTCCAGGCTTCGGGTCGAGTAGCGCATAACGTTCTTCCCTTAAGCGCCAGGATTTGGCGCCTCTTCCGGCGCTTCGGTGGCCGCCCGCCGACCAGTCGTCCGACCTTCGGCGATCTGCTGTGCGCGGGCGCGACTGGTCCCGATCACCTTGCCTACTTCGGCGTGACTCAGGCCGTCGGCCCGCAACTCCAGTACGGCATCCTGCCGCAACTGCCGCAGCCACTTCTGTAGCTCGGGAACGGCGTTGAGTGCGGCCCCGACCTCCTTGGCGCGCTCGCCAGGGTCCTCGTTGTCCGCTAGATGCTTTAGGGCCTCGAAGGGCGCCGGGGGCGTCGTCATGGAATGAAGCGTAAGGGGTAGGGTTGCACATGTAAGGGCTACCCCCTACGCTAAAGGTGTCGAGATACCCACCAAGGGAGTTCAGATGCCTCGCCCGATCAGCTGGCCGACCCGGGAAGAGTGGCAGGCGAAAGCCGAGCAGTCCGAGCGCACCAGCTGCTTCGCTCGCGAACGAGTCAGCTCCGACCCGGCCGAGTGGCTGGGGACAGACCAGATCGCCGAAGGGCGAGTAGCCGCGGCCAAGCTCGTCCGTGCCACACGGATTGCGCTCGGCAAGGCCGGCCTTGCTGGAGAGCGCTCCAGCCTCAATCAGTGGTACCGGGACGCGGCCGACGAGGGCGCCACTGTCGACGACCTCGCCTCCGGCTGGTTCCACGTAACGCGCTATGCCCGCATGGTCCAGGTCATGCCGGAAGCTGCCGACCGACTGGCCGTTCTTGGCGAGGCCCTGCGTACTGCGCGGGACGCGGCGGCGGAGGCAGTCGAGGAAAAGGCCGTGGCCACGGCCGTGGCCACGCGAGCCAGCGACGAGGGGTGGGCGAAGGAGCTGGAGCGCCGGGCCCGGGTTGAGCGTGGCCCTCAGGTCACCACCATCACGGTCCACCAGGACGGCAGCAGCACCGTCAGCGCACCGGTCCCGTTCCAGCCCCCGTGGCCCAGCTACTAAGGAGTGATGGTGAGGGTTCCCGCTGACGTTCTCGAAGCCCTAGCCCAGGCCCACACCGACGGAGCTCGCCTCGTGCTCACGGGCCCACGCATGAACCCGCCGCTGTACCAGCGTGTGAACGAGGTCCTCGAAGCCGTGGGCGGGCACTGGACCAAGTCGGCCGAGGCGCACCTGTTTCCCGCTGACGCCGCCTGCGCGATAGCCCCCGTCCTCGCCTCCGGGCAGGTCGTGACGCTAAGGGAGAAGCGGCAGGACGCCCAGTACTTCCCGACCCCGGCGGCCGTCGTGAAGCGTCTAGTTGAGCTGGCCGCCGTCGCGCCGGGCATGCACGTACTGGAGCCTTCGGCCGGCTCGGGCGCAGTCGCGTCCGCAGCGGCTGCGGCCGGTGCTGTGGTCGACTGTATCGAGCGCGACCCTGGATACGCAGCCGCACTCACCGAGGCCGGGACCGCTCGCACTATCCGAGTCGCCGACTTCCTCACCGCCACCCCGGAACCACTCTATGACCGAGTCCTGATGAACCCGCCCTTCACCAAGGGCGCCGACATGGCCCACGTCCAACACGCACTCCGGTTCCTCAAGCCGACCGGCCTGCTCGTGGCAGTCATGTCGTGCGCGGTGACTCACGATTCCCGCGGCACGGCCGAGTTCCGGGCCCTCGTGGAGCAGAGGGGCGGTGCAGTCGAAGCGGTACCCGAGAAGGCGTTCGCCTCGTCCGGCACCAACGTCGACACCGTCATCGTCACCATCCCCGCCACCCGACCGACCGATGCTCAGCCCGCCGTCTGGCCAACCCGTGAAGTGCCAGAACAGGCGATGGCGGAGTTCCGCGATCCCGCAGAGATTGCCCGGGAAATCGCAGACAGTCTCTGCGAGGCGATGCAGCTCATGGACAAGGTCGCGCGTGATCTCGCAAAGCCGAACCGCATCGCCACCCCCGTCAGGCCCGTCGCCGATCTGCCTCTGTGGTCAGGCGGCGAGCAACTCGCCTTCATTGACCTAGGAGAAGCCTCGTGACCAGGGAAGGAAGCATCGTGCCCGATCTTTACATCGGCCAGCGAGTGGGAACCATCACAGATGCGCCCGCCGCATGGCCTGGCGCCTTCTCGGCGCCTGCGGGAAGCATAGGCACCATCGTTGGGGGGATCGACGCATTCGGCTGCTTTGGGGTAGTCCTGGATGGCGACCCTGACGCCCTGCCCGCCTCCTATCACCCCGATGAACTGCGTGCCCGCCCGTGACCAGACTCCCCACATCCCATGCCGGGCAGCCCCTCGCGCTGCCCGGCTCGGACCTGTTCGAGACGGTCCGCCGTAAGCTCATCGACGACCTCGGCCCCACCCGCGCGGGTGGGGCCTTGTCGTGCTAGGCGCGGGTGTCTCGCGGCAGGAGGGGATTGTTGCGTCGCTTGTCTGCTGGGCGAACGTAGGCGAGCACCTGGGTGGAGTTCTTGCTCCACCTTCCGTGCTCTGCAATGAACGGCACCGGCACGCCTCTCTCAGCAGCGTCCGTTGGGCCTCCCGCGCGAAGTCCGTGTGCGGTCGTCCGCTCCGCATCCGTCAGGTTCGCAGCCTTGGCCAGCTTCTTAACGATCTCTCCAACAGCGGCAGCGGATAGACCCTTGCCTACTGCACCCCGCGAGTGGATGGCCCGGAGTAGCGGTCCGCTCGTGATGCCGAACTCCGCCAGCCCTTCGACGTAGGAGGTCACGATGCGACCGGCGTCGATGTCCGGGGCGAGGGCTCGCGGAACATCGACGTCCTCGCCTTTGGCATTGGTGTCGGTCTTGGACATGGGGATGAAGACGCTGACCCAGTCCTCGGAGACCGTGAGCTGGCTGAGCTGGATGGCGGCGAGTTCGGACCGGCGGCCCATTAGCCCGTAGCCGAGCACGAGAATTGCAGCGTCCCTGCGACCGCTGAGCGAGTTCCGATCGCACTGCGCCAGGAGTAGGCGCAAGACGTCGAGGGTGACAGCCTTCGCGCGGCGCGGTCGCCAGCCGGCCTTGGCACGGTCCTGGCGGTGGACCTTGATGAGCTCTCGTGCGGCACGGGTGCCTGGCTGTCCCTCGAAGCCTGCACGGAAGTGGGCAGTGCGGATCGCAGAGAGGGCTTGGTCGAGGCTGTTGGGCGAGTAGGGCTGGCCGGTTGTGGCGGAGGTGGACCGCATCAGGTGCCCGATGAATTCGGCGACGGTCTGGCTGGTCATGGGAAGCGGGGTGCGCTGCTCGACCTCGCACCAGGCGAGCGCCATCTTCCACCAACGCTTGTACGCACGGTCGGTGTTGTCGGCGATGGAGCGGTTGAGGTCGGCGATGGTCTCGCCTGAGAGGTGTTCGTCGTTGGTGCGCGGTGCGGGCAGGTCGGTGACGATCTCGGCAACGTGTACCGGTTCGAGCTCACTCCCCACGTTCATCCTCCTTTGAGGCGGTATGTGACTAGAACTAGCGTACCGCTCAAGGGCCTTGATACGTGGGAGTTATCGCGACTCAGCCCCCGCCAGGGCACAGCACAACGCCCCCGCCCAGAAGGGCGGGGGCTGCTGGCTACAGGTAGCGGACAGCCGCCACGTTGATGATCAGGTGGATGGTGTTGTCTGCAATGATCATTAGCCAGACCGCCAGCCACGGTGGCGTCTCGCTGGGGTATCCCGTCGCGGAGCACTCCGACCACGGGCGCCAGTGGCTACGAGGAGCCAGGAAGTTCTTCGCCCAGACGACATGCCGGGCGAGCCGGTAGTGGTCGATGACGGCGTGCGTGCCGACGATGACCGCGAGGGCTGCTGGCGACTGGGTGACGAGCAGGAACGGGAGTCCGTAGGTGAGCGCGTGCGCCCAGGCAGGCCACCAGCGCTTCGTCTTCTCGTTCGCCATCCAATGCGACTGGATGAGGTAGTCGCCGACCAGGTGAGCCAACAGGGTGCCGATCATCAGACTCCAGTTCGGTTGTACTCGGTGATCCTCTCCGGGGGCGCGGGCGGCTCGATGCCTGCCTGACTCATCTGCGTGGTGAGGTCCCCGACGTAGAAGACAAAGGCTCTGACGAGCGACCGAAGGGACCGCACTTCTTCGCGAGTCTCGGCGAGGTCTTGCCGCTGCTTCTCGCGGATCTCCTTGAACGCTTCGAGGTCTGCGGTCCGCTGGGCTGGCTCGCTCTGTACGACGGCCGCCACCTCCGTGGCCCGCGCCGACGCCGCTGCCGCCGCCCGCGACGACCGCGCCGTGAACACAACACCGAGCAGTGTCAGCACCGCGCCGCTGACCGTCGCTACCGCAGCCCACACGTCGCTCATCCGCCCTCAGCTCTCCGGCCGCGCGGAAGCTTGGGCACGGAGTGCTCGGGCACCGTCGCGGCCCACAGGATCACCCCCACGTGGGAGGTGAGGTACCAGATCGCGACCCATGTGCCGCGGGGGTAATCGCCACCTATGGCGGCGGCGAGGTATGCGATCGCCCACACTGACGGCGGCACCAGTGCGGCGGCGAATCCGTATCGATCGCGTCCCACCTTGAGGAACGCGCTGGTGAACGTGACGACCCCTGCGGCGATCCAGATCCACGCCCAATGGCACAGGCCGGGCGTGGGCGGCAGCAGGGGCGGGTGCACGTAGAAGGAGATCCCCCAGCAGGTCTTACCGACGCCGAGGATGGCGAGGAACGTGCCGCGGCGGCCCAGCATGCGGTGGAGCCGCCGGGCTGCACGGCACCTCACCTACACGCCTGTGAGCGGGGCGGGCTTGACGAGGCTCGACCGCTCGAGGGCCGTGCTGGATACGGGCGCGGTGATCTGCGTCCGCTCCCACAGGGCCAGCGCCGCGGCGATAGCGGCCATGACGTAGGCCTGCCTGTCGGCGGACCAGTGCAGGCCAAGGCCGACGAAGAGGGACATGACAGCCTGCGCGAGCTGCATGAGAGCGGCGGCCCAGGCTCCGTCCCGAGCCATGACGGCGAGGATGAGGCCGACGATCGAGGCTGCCACCACGTTGATGGCGGTCTGGGTGCCGGCGCTCACGTCGAACTGGTAGCCGAGGAGCTTCACCAGTGCGGCGACGAAGCCCAAGATGAGAGCCGGTTCACGGCCGAAGATCTTCATGGTGGTCCGTTTCTGGGTGGGGTGAATGGCGAGGTACGGGGGTCGGTACGGGTCAGGCGCCTGACGGCTTCGCGACGACGGAGACCTCGACCTTGAGCGTGCCGTCCACGAGGGCCTGCTTGATCTCCTCCGGGGTGAGGGCAGCCGCGTGGATCGCATTGATCGTCTGGACCTGGAAGACGTCCTGCCAGACGAGCCACCAATACGCAGCCTTGGACGTACCCGCGCGGGATCCGTCCGCGTTCAGGTTCGGCAACTGGTAGTTCCAGACGGCCGCCGCGACGGCCTGAATGTCCTCGGGGGTCACGATGTCCTCCTGGGGGTTGGGTGAGGCGAAGCTGCGAGCCCAGGCGCGGAGCTCGGCCGTGCTGTTGAGCGGGCAGAAGTCCGTATCGATCGGACTATCCGTGTACTGGTGGAACATCCACGAGGCCTTGATGCCGGGGTCCCCGGCCTTGCGTCCCGCGGTGGCGATCCACAGGAAGTCACCGCAGTAGCCGCCCTGGTCGACGTTGCGCCAGTAGTCGGTGTTGCAGTACATGCCGACGGGGTTGCGCGGGAGCTTCGCCTTGACGTAGCGGAGCCACTGTTCCTTGTAGGCGAGCTGCCTTGCCTTACTGACGCCCGCGTTGGCCTCGTCGTAGCCCTCCCAGTCGAGGATGACGACGTCGCCGGGCTGCCAGGCCACCTGATTGAGGAAGTAGTCGGCTTCGGCTTTGGCGTCGTTGCCCATGTGGGGGTAGTGGTAGGCGCCCCAGACCAGCCCGTTTGCCTTGGCGTGGTTCCGCTGGCTGACCCACTTGGGGTTGATGTAGCTCAGGCCTTCGGTGATCTTGACGAAGGCGAAGGACAGGCCAGCCGTGCTGGGTGTGCTGCTCTGGTAGGAGGCCCAGTCCTGTCCGAGGATGCCCATCTGGGCCTCACTTTCTGGTGCGTATGGCCTGCCAGGCGCTGCCAAGCCGGCAGCGCTTCGGTGACGGCCGTTCGTGGATGGTCCAGGTCGGGATCGTGACGTCGCCCTGTTGGGAGAGGAGCCACGCCAGGTCATCAGCGGTCAGGTAGCCGGACCCGTCGTGGCCCCACGACGACCCCCACGAGTTGGTGATCCAGTACTCGCCAGTGCCGTCGTACCGGTTCAGCTCGACCTCGTGGCCGCCGGCGACGCCGGAGGAGCGGTCGACAGTGATCCGACCGTCCGCCGCAGGTTCGTACATGCTGTTCAGCCACGGAATCCCGATCATCACGGGCCCGGACTGCAGGGCGCTGGTGAGAGCCGCGAGCGCGAATGCATGGCTGTAGCTGCTGGCCAGACCGAGTGCTTTCAGGGCCTTTGCGACGCCAAGGCCCGACGAGCCGGTGTCGGCGGGAGGGTACTGGCCGGGCACCGCGTCGAGGACCGTGGCCAGGGAGTACAGGGCGACCGCGAACGCCTCGTCGAGGGCGTGGTCTCCGGCTGTGAACCTGCCGTGCGAGGCGGCAGCCGCGGCCGGGGTGACGGTGACAGACGTTCGACCTTGCCGGACAGCCGAGTCCGTGCCGAGGAGGCCAACGCCGGCGTTGCCCGTGCACGCGCCGAGCTGTCCCTGGTCGAGAACGGGTATCCGCCGGGTCCAGGCCACCGGCGTGATGGCGGCCTTGGGGAGGACCCCGTGCGCGAAACCCAAGGACCGGGGATCGTGCTCAATGTGCCGCCCGAGCTGTGAGGCCTGGGCCGGCAGTAGTTCGATGTGGGTCATGCACCCTCCAGGGCAGCGCGAGCCGGGTCGGGCTCGGGGTGGGGGTTACCAGCCGGGCGGTAGGCGTTTCTTCGGCTTGGCGGGGTCGCCGGGGAAATCCGGCACGGGTTCCTGTTCCGGAGTGCAGTCGCAGGCGGCAGTCTTACCGGGGCCCGTGCATGAGGCCTGGTGGGTGAGTGCGGCCGCGGCGGGGGTGAGGGCGTGGTCGGCGCACGCGTAGACCGGAATGAACGCGGAGGTGTCGGGCGCACGCTCGACGAGGCGGCTCGCTTCGTCGGGGAAGGGGCGCCGCTTCCACTGGACAACGGCGGCCTGGCCGCACTTGCAGGTGATCACGCGTGCTCCCAGATGACGTACATCATGCTCGCGGCCTCGTTCGCGAAGGCCGTCGAGAGGGCGGCGCCGCAATTTTGGCCGCCCGCGATCTCGACGTAGTCGCCGACAGCCAACTGGAGCAGGTGGGAGACCTCGACGATGCCGTTCAGGGTGCCCGCGCCGAGGAGGTTGGCGGCGCCTTGGATGAACGCCCCATTGACGTGAACGCGGGCACCCCGCGAGCCAGTGCCGTTAGTGGCAAACGCGGCCCGGCCACCGACCCGATACCAGCCGGCCACTTGACACGTATATCGCGAGGTGTTGGAGACGGTGGAATGCCCTCCGTAAGTGTCGATGATCTCGCTGTCGAAGGTCAGCACCGCCCAAGTTCCATTCGCCACGGACTGCACGACTTGCTGCTGCCCGATGAAGAACGGCGCGTTGGCGAGGAACGTGAGTCCGTTGTAGACGTTCGCATTCCATAGAGCGCCGGTGATGTACTGCCCGGGCACGACCTGGGCGGGGGTGGGTGCCGCGAGTCCCGGCATGAGGCCTCCAGAGTCAGTAGGCGAAGGCGGTGGAATCGAATTTCGTCCCGGCGTCCCACGTTGCGGGGTCGGTCGTCCCGGCCGGGAGCGGCTCGCAGATCAGGTCTCCGGCGGCGTGCGCCTTCGTTGTCGCCGCGGTCAGCGTGATCGTCGCCGACGCCCATCCGGCCGTGGTCGTGCCGACCGCGGAGACGGTGACGGTTTCCTGATTCGCCGTGTTCTGCCCGAGGACGATCTGCTGCCCGGCCCCGAGCTGCGCGGCCAGCGGGTTGGTGGTATCGGCGGAGGCGTTGACGACGATGCTGGTCACCCCGGACGCCACGCTTGTATTCAGTGTGGTGTGCCATGCGGCAAAAAGGCCGTAGGGGGTGAGATCGACGGGGCTGCACTGGAGCATGGCGAAGGCTTCACCACGGTCGTCTGTTTGCCAGTTGATGGATTCGACGAATGCGTCGATCTGGATGGCAGGGCTGTTGGGTGGCCTTCTGATGACCCGTACTCGGCTTCCTAGCTCCAGCGAGAGCAAGACCGGCCATAGGGCGGGCTGGGCAGAAGGGTGCAGCTTGAGCGTGTTGATTCTCGAGACGGGCTGCCTGTACCGGGACAGCAGGTAGTTGGCCGCATCCTGGCATTCGGCGGCCGAAGAGGTGTTGATGGTCCGGGACAGGGGGCGCGGGAAATACGCTGCGATCGAAGCCTGATCCTGGGCAGCGAAGACCTGCCCCGTGGCCTTCTGGGTCACCTTGACCGTGTTGGACAGGCGTGTCGGATCGAAATCGAGCTTGCAGTCCTCGTAGGGGTACTCGCCTAGATCGGCACGCTCACCAAAAATGTATTGAGGAGTCAGCGCGTTGTAGCGGGACGACCGCGCTCGGAAGGTGACCGTTCCGGCCGCGTCAACGTAATGGGCACCTCCTTCCGTATCCACGACGCCCTGCAGAGCAGAGAGAGCATCTTGGCCACCGAAGTCCGCAGCCCCCATGGACGTTGTCAGTCCCGTCTGAACCGACTTGGGGCCAGTCCAGCCTGCGTAGGCGAGTATGCGGGCGTAACGGCTGCTGGTCGATTCGCCGGTGAACGCGCTCTTCCAGGCTTGGTAAAGGCCTGTGATTTTCGCTGAAGAAACCCACTTGGTGAACTCGCCCGCGAATGCGATATCTCCCTGAAAGTTGACGGTTGTTCCGTCCCCCACCGTTGCGTCGACGAATCCGCCGAGGTTGTCGCTGATGAGCCCTGTCGGTGCATGGGTAGAGGGGATGGAACCGTAGTAGGAGGCTGTCGCCCCGTCTTGCGAAAAGAGCACCTGGGCAGTGGCCTGATTGTACCCGAAGAGCAGAAAATGCCAGTTCCCGTCCATGCAGTTGGTCGCACCGCCGGCCGTGTATACGTTGCCGAAACCTGCGGGGCCGAACAGGACCAACGTGGGTTTTCCTGTCACGTCTAGGCACAAATACAGGCGGGAGCCGGTTGCACCGGCTGCCGTGCGCTGGTTATCCATGCACGACCAGAGATACGCGGCCGAGACGATGGTCGGTCCCGTATACCGGAAGGCGAGGAAACGAACGAACATGGTCGGATCTGCCGGGCCCTTGATGCCGGCGGCGCCTAGCTTGAGGAAGGTCGCTGGGGCAGCCAGGGCCTCGCCTGGATACGGGTTGGCGATACTGACGACCGTGCCCGAGCTGCCCGTGTAGCCGCCGTTGGCGCTATTTGAGGCGATCTGATTGCCGAAAGTCAGAGAGCCTGGCCCATATTTCGAGTTGGCGACCGTGGCTTGAGGATAGTTCCCTGTGGCATCACTTGCTCCGTCTGATCCCTGAGGGTCGTCCAGCTTGTACAGAAATCTCGGACTGTTGATGTTGATCTCTTGGGTGAGGGGATCAGATAGGCCTACCTGCGAGAGCAGGGCAAAAGCATCGACGCAGTTTGGGGACACAGTCCCGTACACGCCATCCTTCCAACTGGATGGCCACCGCTCCACGAACCCCGAGAACATGGGATACCAGACGCCCGGTTGCACCCAGGCGGTCGCCGCAGTGCCGCGCTCTAGCTGCCAGCCGTCGACCTGGACGCTGCATGTGGCGGCGGCTGCGGCGGCCACCATGACGCCGGCGTTGATCCCCGCTGCGTTGGGCGGTGCGGTGGCGGTCACGGTGATCAGCGTCCAGGCGGCCGTAGCCGATCCCGTCAGCGTCACCGTGCTGCCATAGGTGAAATTTGCTGCCGTCCCTCCCACTGTGGCGTCGTACCAGCCGATGCCAGCCTTGACTTGCAGTGAGGTGGAAGCGGTTACGTTTCGGACCCGCATCTGCATCGTGTACGTCTGGCCTGGAAGTACGGCGGCCTGCAGGGTGTGGCAAATCCGAGTGGGCGCGGCGCTTCCGGACGGCACGGAGAATGCCAGCACGGTGGCGCCCTGCCATGCCGTGCTGGAGGCAGTGACAGCGCCGGTGCCACTCGGATCCGTATTGCTGGAGATATTCGCGGAGAACACCGTAGAGCCGACGGCGTACCCGCCCAGATCACCACCGCTCGCCATGATCTGCGAGAGAAGATTGACAGTCTCGGGCCACTGGGCCCTTTTGCGGTACGGCTGGTAAGGCGCGATGCGGCCTGCGAAAGGGCTCGTCGCATTGGTGGGGTCGAGGACACCGTCGCTGTTCGCCAGTGCGGTCGACAGTTCACCAGTGCGGACCTGGTCGAGCTCGTACTGCCGTCCCCGCTGGATGCTGCTTGAACCCATGGTGCGCTGTGTGACGTCGACCAACCGGTCCGCCGGTGAGGGGGTGGCCGCGGTCCAGAAGGCTCCCCAGCCGTCCTCGATCAGCGGCCAGTTCGGATTGTTGGGCCCGCCCATCCGGGTGTTGATGCAGCTGATCGAGGCGGTGAGGCCGGCGACCTCGGTCGCCCCGGCCGAGGTCTGGAACGCGAACGTCATGGCGGTCGCGGATGCGGCCCAGCTGTAGGCGCTGCTGGTCTGCGTGGTCCAAGTGATGCCGTCAATGGAGGTGTCGGCGTACCAGGTGCCTGCGGATTCCCGGAGCTGCCACCAGCGGTGATTGTGGCCGTCGTAGGAGCCGAGCATCGTCGTGGTGGTGACGCCTGCCGTCTGCAGGGTGAATTCGAGGATGCCGGACTCAACCCTGATAGCGACGGAGTTGTTGGCGTCGACCCGCAAAACGAGGGCGGTCTTGGTGTTGCCATTACCGGTCGCGACGGCCGTGACCAGGGCGTAGACGCTGCTGCTGGTGGCGTCGTACAAGTTCGTGGAACCGAAGGAGTTGGTGGCGCCGCTGGTCGTGGGCTGGGCGAGGGTGACCATGTCGACGGTGGTGTCGAGCGTGGCGGTTCCAGTGATCGAATTCCACAAGCTCGTATTGAGGGCGCCTGCCATGAACGCCTCGACGAGGGTCGAGATCTTGGGGTTGGGCACGGCGCCTCCCAAGGAGTGAGGCGCCGTGTGGCGCATGAACGGACAACGTCAGCGGCGTGCGTAGTTCTGGTACGTGGTCGGGTTCCGCATGCCGCGCTGGAGGAAGGCTGTTTCGATCTCTCGGGCGATCCCGTCGATGGTGGCGACGCTGCCCTGCACGGTGATGTTGATGTTCGTGACATGGGTGCCTGCCCCGCCGCCGACCCCGGCTGTGCCGGCGAATGCCAGGCCTGGCACGCCGACCTCCTGGCCGGCCAGGAGGCCTGACATGGCCCGGACGGAAGAGACTGCGGTTCCGGCGTGCGCGTCGATTCCCGCTGCCACGCCTTGGGCGATCGGTCCGCCAACGTGCTCCGCAAACAGTCGGCTTGGCGAGTGAATGCCAAGGAAGTTTTTTGCCGACTGCAGCGCATTGTGGGCCAGGTTTTTCAGTGTGTTGTAGAGCCCACTTGCGGCTCCGCTGACGCCGTCGATGATGCCGTTGACGATGTCACGGCCGATACCGAGGAACCAGGAGCCGATGCTTTTGACCGAGTTCCAAGCGGCTTTGAGGCCGTTCCAGATGTACTGACCGATTTTGATGATCTGAGCGTCGACAGCCAGGGTGGCTCCGACGATCGGCGTGATGATGGCCGACTTGATCTGGCTCCAGAGGTAAGTGCACATGACCTTGACCTCAAGCCACTTCTGGGCCAGCCAGCCAGAGATCTTGTTCCAGACGGCCATGATCTCATGCCAGACCGACATGATCGGGTTGATGATCGTTGTCTTGACTTGGTTCCAGAGGAAGGTCGCAAGCACTTTGATCTCAAGCCATTTTTGCGAAAGCCAGCTGGAGACGGCATGCCAGACGTTCATCACGGTGCCGATGATCTGAGTGTGGAAATGATTCCAGATCGACATGATGATCGCGATGAACGGTGCGAACAGGACCAGCAGGAGGGGCCACCATTTGCGGAAGAAAGCGGTAATCCGGTCCCAGATCTGCGTGGTGATGTTCGCGATCCAATTCCAGCCGGCGACGAGCGGATCGACCGCCCGATGCCAGGCGGAGGAGAAGAAACCGACGATGCTGTTCCAGGCGCCCTTGAGTTTCTCGACGATCCCGTTCCAGATCGACATGGTGCCGTTCTTGACCCAGTCCCAGGCTGCGACGACCGCATGTCCTACCGTCTCGGCGATCGACTTGATCCAGTTCCACACCGTGGTCCAGTGCGTGACCAGCAGGACGATGACCGCGATCAGGGCGACGATGCCCAGGATGATCCAGGTGACGGGGTTGACCGCAGCCGCAGCTGCCATCGCGTACAAGGACGCGATGAAGGCCGCCATCGCAGCGACCAGGATGACGCCGATGACCGTGGCGAGCGCGATGGCAGCCGGCTTGTTCTTCTCAAAATAGGTGATCACCTTGAGGATCACCGGGATCAGTTTCGTGCCGACGACGATCGCGGCGGTCGTCACTGCTTCTTTCAGGCGGCCCATCTGAACGTTGAAAGACTGCTGGGTAATCGCCCATCCTTCGACGTCCTTGCCGGCGTCGTTGAAGGAGTGGCCGACCTTCGCGACGCGCTCCTTGAAACCCTCCGCATTCTCGCCGGTCAGCTGCAGGGTGGTGTTGAGGCCGATGGCGCCACCGGTCATCTTCTTGATGGCCTCGGTGTACGTCTGGGCGGCCGGCCCGCCCTTTTTGAGTTCCGCGCTGAACCCGTTGGTCTTGTTCTGCAGCGTGGCGTACTGCGTGAGCAAATTCGCCTGCTCCGGCGGCAAAGTCTTGAGCTCCTTGCGCCAATCGCCCAGTGAGATCGACCCGGCCGCGTAGGAGCGGGCCAGGTTCTGGATGCTCGACGGCATCGACTTGATCATCGTCTCGGCGTTGGCCGCCGCCTGCTTCGTCTGATTGAAGCTGTCCAGCAGCAGGGTTCCGGACGGCCCCATCTTCGACAGGACCGTCTGCGACAGCAGGTCGAGGGTGCCGGTCAGGCCCCGCTCACCCAGCTTGGTCGACACGTCGGTCGAGGACAGGCCGAGCCGCTGCATCTCCTGGACCGCGACGCCGTTGGGGGCGGCCAGACCGCGGATCGTGGAGGCGAGCTCCTGGGTGGCCTCCCGGGCCGAGGTGCCGTGCTGCGTGAGCGTGGCGATGGCGCCGCCGACTTCCGCAAAGCTGACCTTGTTGGCGGAGGCGATGGGGATGACCGTGGCCAGAGATCCGGAGAACTCCTGCATCGTCATCTTGCCTTCGCCGGCCGCGGTCTTGATGGCGTTCATCACGCGCACCGAGTCGGAAGCCTCGAGGTGGTACGACGCCATGACGCTGGTCATCGCGTTGGTGACGTCCTTGAGGTCGGCGCCTTCCTCACGGGCGCCCTGGGCCGCAGCCTTGAGGACTTGCAGACCGTCACCGGCCCGGTAACCGGCCTTCTCGACCTGGTACATGCCCTCGGCCAACTGGCCCGTCGACGTACCGGTCTGGCGGGCCAGCGACATGACCCCGTCGGAAACCATCTTGAGCTTCGACTGCGACTCGCCGCACGCCGTGACCAGCAGGTTCATCTGCTGTTGGAAGTCACCCGCAGCCTTCACCCCGTAGGCGACGAACGCGAGACCGACCACGGTCGTCGCCTGCCCGACCTTCGTCAGGAGGCCCTGGACGCCGCCCATGCGGGCCATGAACGTCTCGCCGCCGCGCGAGGCCGCAGCCATGCCGGCGGTGAAAGGGGCGGTCTCGGCCCGCAGCCGGACGAAAAGATCGGCGACCTCAGCCACAGCCACCACCTCTCATCGTCAGCGGTGGTGGTTCAGAGGCGGGGCCAGCCGACGCGGTAGATACTCACGTACAGCTGCGGGGCCACGATCGTGATCCCGAACTGGTAGGCAGGCTTGAGGAACGGGTAGGTGACGCCGTTGCGCAGGCCCGTCTCGAGGGCGAGTCCGTACCTGCTGGCCGGCGTGCGGCCGTAGGGCGGGGAGATCCCCGCCCCCGTGCCGACTTTCGTCTCCCAGCCGGTCCCGGTAAGCGTGACCGGGCTGTGGGTGATGGAACGGCGCAGAGTGCCGGAGATGACCGCAGGCCCGGTTCCCGGGCTGGCAGGTGTGGGCGTTCCCCTCCGGTGCGCCCCTGATGAGGCGTTGACCTTGGCCTGCTTCTCGATGGCGTTGGCCAGCTGAGTCAGGAACGTCCTCGATTTCAGCTGGCCGTCGGCGGAGATCTCGGCGAAGAGGCGGGTGAAGAGGCCGGCGCGGAGTTCCATGTCAGCCTCCCGCCCGGTCTGCCTTGGCCTGGGCCCGCTCGTTTTCTCGCCGTTCCCGCTCGGCGATCATGCTGAGGGTGTCGAGGCAGTACCGTCGCACATACAGCGGCGTGGCCTGCAGCTGCTCCCATGACCAGTGCATGCGGCGCATCAGGATGAAGTCGGCCCATTCGGCCGGGGCGTCGTTGCTGCCCCATGTCCCCTCGATGATCGATTCGATCGGGAGGAGGACGTCCTCGTAGTACGGGGAGCCGGGGCCTACTGAGGGTCCGCGACCCGGCCGAGCTCCTCCCCGATCCGGTTGATGATCCGCAGCGGCATCCGGGCGATGTTGTCGATCGTGATGGGGCCGAGCCGGGGCTGGGCGTCGGGGGACGCGTTCAGCGACTCGTACAGGGCGACCGGGTCCGCGTCCTCTGTCAGTTCGGGGGCCGCCGCGGATCCGTCGTATACCTTCCAGGCGACGATGACGCGGGCGAAGACCTCGTACATCGCGTTCTGGGCTTCCTGCTGGTCCAGGGGCTGCCCGCGCTCGTCGAGAGGCACATCCTTGGGAGTGACCTCTGCCGGCGCCAGGAGCTGGGGGTTGCGGATGAGGACGGACACGTCTTCGCCGAGCTCGGGGAACTGGAGCAGGACGTAGGGGGTGCTGTAGCCAGCCATGGTGATTCTCCTGTGCTGAGGGCGTCGAGGGCGTCAGACCCCGGCCGTGCCGTGACGCCCTCACGTGCGGCACGGCCGGGGAGTCCGGGGATCAGTAGGCCGAGGTGACCCAGTTTTTGAGGACGGCCTGGATGGCGCCGGCGTCCGTGGAGTTGTAGATGCCGTTGATCTCGAAGTCGGCGGTCACGTAGACGCCACCCTTGTCGTAGCCGCCCTTGGCCCAGCCGGGCGCGGTCGTGGTCAGGGTCAGTGACGCGCCGCCCGCGCTGACGGGCTGGGTGAGGACCGCGGTTGTCGGCTGCGTCTGCAGCGCCTGCAGGTAGAGGTTGTAGTCGGTGTCCGACTCGTAGATCGCCTTGTACTTGATGTCGGCGTCCAGGACGCCGGCGAACACCTCGCGCGGCTGCTGCGAGCCGTTGGAGGCGTGGATGGCGTCGGTGGCGCGCTTGAGCGTCAGGTCGTAGGACAGGCCGCGGGTGGAGGTGCCGCCCGCGTTGGTCATGGCCCACTGCCAGCCGAGCATGGGCTGCACGGCGGTGAAGGTGGGCGCGGCCAGGCCGGTCTGGACGGCGCCGATCCAGCCGGTGAGCTTGGCGTCGAGGGTCGCCGATCCCTTCGGGTCGATCTTGAGGCCGACCTCGGACAGCATGCAGCCGGGATAGCCCCAGCTCTCGAACGTGTTGTTGTCGACGAGGCTGTACGTGGGCTTGGCCACTGAGGTCGACTGCTTGAACGTGTGCGTCGTCGCCGCTTGCACCGCCACAGCCGAGGAGTGGGCGAGCGTCAGGCCAGTCGTCGGGGTGACGATCGGAATCGTGTACGGGCCGGAACCCGTCGGGGTGCCGGTGATCGCGTACTCGGTGTTCGCGGCCGTGTCGATGCGGATCGTCGAACCGGCGGGGATCGTGGCGGCCGTCGAGATGGATGTGGCACCGGCCAGCGAAGACGACGACAGTGTCGTGCTGACGCCGGGGGTGACGGTGTCGGGACCGATCATGCGCAGGAAGTAGCCCAGGCAGTCCGGGTACGCGGACAGTTCGAGGCTGGCCGAGGTCTCGCCGACGCCCTGGTACAGGCCTTGCAAATTGGTGTCGTTCGCGCGGTAGCTCGTGTCCTTGAGCTGCGTGTACTCGACGTTGAAGTCCGATTTGATCACGGGCAGGTAGAACGTGGGCGCCAGGAATGTGCCCTGCACGCTTTCCTTGGCGATGCCGATCCAGCCGAGCCGGGAGAGGAGCGTCACTGCGGCTCACCTCCCTCGTCGTCGGTGGTCTTCTTGCCTCGGGCCTTCGTTGCGGCGGGTAGTTCGTTGACGGGCGTCCAGCCGTCGAGGAGCTGCGGATAGTCGGCGGTGTCGCCCGGCTCGACGCTGTAGGGCGGCTGCTCGGGCTGGTCGTCGGTGGCGGGCGTCGCGGCGAAATGCCACACGCTGCCGCTGTCGTTGCGCTGGCGCACAGGGCTCTCCCGATGTCGGGGCGTGGGAAAGCCCCCGGCCAGACGGTCCGGGGGCAGGGGCGGGTTCAGCCGTTGATCTCGGCGTCGTCTGCCGAGTAGCTGATGGTGCAGGTCAGGTCTGCTCGGTCGCGGAGGCTCGGCTCGGGGTCGTCGAACTCGACGATGACCTCCGCCGGGTCTTCAGCGACGCTGAGGAATCTGCCGCCGTGTGTCTTGTCGAGCATCAGGCCGCCAATCCGCTGCAGCACCAGCTCGACGGCACTGTCCAGGGCCCGCTGCGGCTCCTCCGCCGCCCCAGACGGGGCTGAGGCTGGCCAGACGATCCGCAGGGCGAAGCGGTGGCGGGCCATCCTGCGCACGTGCGCGGTCCGCACCTCCTGCAGCTGGCGCCGCACGACGTACAGCTGCCGGCGCCGCTGCAGTGGCGTCCGGGGGAGGTACGCCTGCAGGACGTCGAACGGCCCGTCCTGGCCGGCCAGAAGAGCGGGCAGTCCGTCGGCAGGGTCGAAGCTGGTCAGCCAGGCAGTCTCACGGGCCACCGCATCAGCGCTACTCACCTGCGCCCCCTCACACGTGCCGGTAGGAGCAGAGGATCGCCTCGGCCTGCGCGGAGAGCACTCCACGGTCATGCCCGAACTGCGTCCCAGCAGGATCGATCTCTCCGAGGGCAAGGCTGGCCGCGAGAAGCTTGCATGCCCGCCCCAGGTCCGCGGGGACGGTGGTGTAGCCGCCGTCGTAAAGGACCCTGATCAGCGAGCCGACAGGCAGGAAGGTCCCCAGGCTGAACCAGATGTGCCCGGAGTCCGGCTCAGCGCCGATCAGCGTGGCCGCCGCGACCGTCTGTGAGCCGCCGTAGGACCGCAGCAACGTCACGCGCAGGTTGGAGTAGGTCCACATCTCCGGGTACCGCGGTGCGTACTCGGCGAGCCAGACGTGCCTGACCTGGTCGCCCACGCCGAGGGAGGTGGCGTAGGAACGCCCGACCGTGCCCTGCAGGTCCAGGGGCATCGATCCGGCGTCGGTGAGCTCGTCCGGGTCGATGCCAGTGGCGCGGTGGGACTCCGGCAAGCTCGAGAACGGTGCGAGCCGACGGCCCGCGATCCCTTCGCACTGCCGGGTGGCCTCGATCATGAGCTGGGTGAGGGCGTCGGCGGAGTAGTCGCGGACCAGGTCGGCGAACTGGCCGGCGGCCATGTCGGACGCGGTGGCCAGGGGTACCGGAGTGTCCGCGGCCATGGCCTACTCCGGCTTGCTGGCGGCCGTCTTGCGGGCCGCGGTCTTCCTGGCGGCCGGACGGTCCGCTTCGATGTCCTCGTCGGCCGGGTCCACCTCCGACAGCTCAGCCTGGGCGTCTTCGCCCGCAGGAGCGTCCTCCGGCTTGCCGTCGGGCGTAACTTCACTGAAGCCGCCGTCGGGGATCACCATGAGCGCGGCGATCTGCTCGCCGTCGGCGATCTCGACGACCGCGCCGTCCTTGGCCCAGGTGTGGCCGAAGCTGTCGCTGCCGGCCGACGCCTTGCGGATGAGAGCCATCGGGCTCCTCCTTCAGTGGTTAGCGGGTGCGCCGACGTGAGCCGACGCACCTGGAGGGGATCAGCTGGACAGGGTGGTGGTTACGCGGCTGAGCCTGCCGAGGTACTTGCTCGCCCGGACGGCCAGCGTCGTGTCCGACACGATGGCGTAGGGCAGCTGATCCGGGCCCGTCACGGTCGGGTACACATCTAGTGGAGTGAGCTCCCGGACGTAGGGCCGCACGACGAAGTTCGGGTCGCGCGACATGAGGTAGATGTTCTCCTGGCCCGCGGCGGACGGCTTGGCGGAGGCGTTGGTACCGACGTAGGTCGCCGGGCCGGCGGCCGGGACCGTGGAGCCGTTCTTCGGGGTGAGCTTGGTGCCGTCGTCGACGATCGACACCGTCAGGACGGGAGTGACGCCGTCCGCACCGACGCCGACGACCGCGTCCACGTAGCCGAGGAGCGTCTCGGCGCCGGCCGCGGTGGACCGGTAGACCTTGTAGACGTTCGGCTGGGAGCCGTCCAGGCCCGTCGGGGTGGAGAACGACAGGGTGACCGTGGAGGTGGAGCCGGTGGTTGTCTGGGACACCTCGGCGGAGGGCTGGATCTCTCCCTGCCGGGCGATGACGGGGACGACCTGGTAGTAGTAGGTCGCCGCCGCGAGCGTGCCGCCGGTGGTTGCGGTGGCCGTGGTGACCGTGCCCATGGAGTAGCCGCGCGCCGACAGGAACGAGGACTTGACGATGGGGACGTCGCGGTAGGTGGGGACGTTGAGGCCGCCGGCGACCTCCACCTTGTCCGAGAACCTCTGCTGCGACTGCAGGAGCTGCGCGACCTTGGACGCGGCGGTCGGGGACATGACGAGCATCCACGCCGAGTCCTGGATGGCCATGGCGGCCTGCTGCTCAACCAGGTCGATCAGCTTGTCCAGGGCCCCCAGGGACAGGGACGCGTTGAAGTCGATGGCGTTCTGCGCGTTGCCGGAGTAGCTGGCGACGAGCGAGTCGAGGCCGTCGAACTGGGGGTAGGCACCAAACGTGGTGGAGGCTGAATTGCCCCACAGCATCGCGTTCTCGATGTCCCAGTACAGGCCCTGGATGCTGCCCTCGATTTCCTGCTGCTTCAGGTCCTGCACGAGGCCGCGGGTGACGGCCTGGGAGTAGCCGGTGACGGCGCCGACGGCCTGCATGTTGCGGATCGGGAAGCTGTTCTGGATGTAGGTGCTGTTGGAGACGGGGCGGGCGCCGCCGTCGGTGACGAAGCCGCCGGTGGCCCGCTGGGTGCGCTGGTTGAAGTAGTAGACCGTCGAGTCCCACTTCTTCGAGGTGATGGCGCGCACGAGCGGCGCGTACCGGCGCTGGTACTCCAGCAGCATCGGATCGATGACGGTGTTGACGAGGGGTGCGGCGCCCGCGGCGGTGAGTGCCTCGCGGAGTTCGGCCTGGGACATGGTGGTGCCTTTCGGGAGGGGTGTGGATGCGACGAAGCCCCGCGCGGGGGCGGGGCTGGGTGACCATCACTGCCGGAAGGCACCAGCTGGGCTGGCGGTCAGAGAAGCCTGATGGGGCGTAGAGCGGTCAGCCCTGGGAGGGCTGTCGGCCGCCGAGGATCGCTCCGACGATGGCGTTGCCGCCGGTCTGACGCCACTCCTCGGGCGTGTACTCGTGGAGCGGCTTCTGCGGCCAGTCCTCGGGCAGCCCCGATGCCGTCGTGCCGCCAGCGGTCTCGGTGACCGGCGCCACGAACCCCTTGCGGGCCGGCCCTCCGGTCGCCTCGACGTGCTCCTGCACCGCCTGCGGGAGGGCTGCGGCGATGCCCTCGGCGACGAGCCGGGTGATCCGCTGCTCTTGGGTCTCGGTCACCTCGACTGCGGGCGCCGTCTCGGCGACCGTCTCCGCCGGAGCCGTCTCGACCGGAGCCGAGACGGGCGCCTGCTGCGGGGCGACAGCGGCGAGCAGGGCCTTGAACTGATCGTCGGTGAGGTGGACCCCGGCGGTCGCGGGGGCCGGGGCCGCTTCGGCGGCCGGGGTGATGGACTCCGCCATGGCGGTCTCCGTTTCCTGGGTGGATTCGACGGCCGGGGGTACGGCGGTCGCGGGCTCGGGGGTGGTCTCCATGGCGTCGTCCTCCAGGTCGCCGTCGGCGCCGTCAGGCTCCGCCCTACCTGCGTCAATGTCGGCGTCCAGGTCGGGGTCGATCGCGACGATGGCCTGGCAGGCGCCGGCCATGGCGGCGCGGCCGACGGCGTCGAGGTCGTGGGGGTCGACGCAGTACGAGGTGACCGTGACCGTCGTCGGCCCGTTGGTGAGGCTGATCGACATCGAGCCGCCGTGGCTCGGGTCGTCGGAGAAGCCGAGACACTCGGCGACCTCCTCGGACACGTGGCCGATCGGGTCGATGAGCCAGCCCTCCTGGGTGGCCACTTCGACGCCGTGGCCGCGGAGAGCCTTGGCTACTCGCTGCCGGATCCGCTTGAGTTGGGCGGCCGTGTAGCCGCGGGCGACCTCCGACTCGTGCACACGGGCCCAGGCCGTCTTGGCGCGGGCCTTGGTGTCGAGGGGGTAGCGCTTCTCCTTGTCGGCCTGATAGCCGGGGTCGGCGTAGGGACCCGCCGACTCGACGGCCGCCGGTTCGGCGGCTGCTTCGCTGACGGTGTGCACCAGCGCCTCCTGTACTGACTCGGTGATGAGCACCCGGCCATCGGGCGCCGCAGTCTCCTCCGGCTGGCTACCGGCAGGCGTGTAGGTGTCGATCCGGGCGCCGGGGACGCCTGGCTTGCGGGTGAAGTCCAGTCCGTCCAGCTCGAGGTCGCTGGCGGCCTCGACGGTGGTGCCGCCGGGACCAGCCTCCCGACGCACCTTGCCGACCCAGGCGCCTCGGATGGACACGCCTCGCAGAAACGGCGGGCCATCGCTGTCGTCGACCAGGGCGGCGATGGTTCGACCGGGCTCGGTGTCGACGATGGCTGCGGTGTAGCGCGCCGCACCGGTGTCGTCCTGCTCGATGCTGGTGATGCGGCCGACTATTTGCGTCGAGTCGTCGTCCGCCGCATGGTGGGACAACATCGTCAGCGGCTGTGCTCCGTCGGCGATGCGCTCCTGGGCGCGGGCCACTGCCCGGCCGATCACCTCTGCGGTGTAGAGGCGGCCGTTGCGGCTGATCCCGGGGACCAAGGCGACGCCGGAGATCGTTCCGAGGATGCCCATCGGTTACCTCCCGACCAACGAGATCGATGCCTGCGGAAAGACCGGGTTGGTCCCGCCGAGCGTCCACGTCACCCGACAGATCTGCGGCAGCACCATTGAGCCGAGACCTCCGATGTGCAGGCCGCATGCCGCGTTGGTGAAGTTCGGCGCTGACGTCAGCTGGGTGACCTTGACGACCTGTGGGAACCAGTTGCCGTCTGGGTCCTGGACGTCGAGCTGGACGTCCAGGGTCGGGCTCGTGCCGGTCGAGGTACCGGCGACGTATACCGGCAGCCACAAGTCACAGGTCTCGCTGATGTTGATCGGCCCGCTGTTGCCGGAAGCGGTAAGCCTGCTCGATGCGGACCCGGTGAGGGTCCACAGGGTGCGGGCGACGGGGGCGTAGGCGCCGCTCATGGACTCCTCCTCGGGTCAGGCCATCCAGGCTGCGAAGTGTGCGACGGAGACGTCGGCGCTGTAGACGCAGCGGCAGTGTGGGTGGAGGGGCAGGCGGGGCTGGTCTCCGATGTACCAGGGGCTGCCGGCCTCAGCGTCGATGCAGGCGCTGCAGACGCGACCGTCGGCGGCAGTGATGATCTCGATCTGCTGGACGCCCTCGCCGCGGTACAGCGCCAGAGCGCCCTCGTCGGCTGCTGTGGTCATCGCCCAGTCCACGACGAATGCCACTGATCCTTCCTTTGCGGCCAGGACGTCCATGGCCGCATCGATGAGCTCGTCGCGGCTCAGCCCGGTCTCCAGCCCGTCGGCCAGGGCCCGGCCGAGGTCCCCGGCGCCCCCGTCCAGGACTCGGCCTAGCCATCCGTCCGCGCCGGCCCAAAGGTCGTCGAGGCTGTCCATGGCCTGGTAGGCGTCCTTGAAGGCGAGCTCCCAGTCAAGGCCGATTAGGGAGGCGCGTTCGGCCGCGATGGCGACGGCCTCGACCATGCCTTCGGCCCGCCCAGCGGCCAGAACGTCACGCAGGGCGGTCCGTAGCGCCCCGAAGCCGGTCATGCCGGCGAGGGCTCTGAGGAGGGCTCGGGCGGCTGCCCTGGCGGCGACACGGATGTCGTCCAGCCAGCCGTGATCCGCCTCCTGGATGCCGAGTACCGCAAGGAGCTGGTCGACGGCGACCGCAACGGCTGTGCGGTTGACCAGGGGCAGCCAGGCGTCGCGGACACGCTGGGCGTGGTCGGCGAGCAGGCGGTCGCGCCGCTGAAAGAGGAGCGCCCACATGCCCTCCAGGCGCCCCAGGTTGATCGTGGCCTGCAGGATCCCAGGGTCATCGGCCGACTCAACAGCCAGGGCCACCGCGGTCTCGCAGGCGACACGAACCCTGGGGGTCAGCGGGCCCCCGGACAGCGCCCACCCCGCGGCGAAGGCGATCCGTGCCGGCTGCTGCATCGGATGCTGGGCGGCCACGATCACCTCCCAGTCAGCCGACGCGCTTCCGGATCAGCGGACCGACGTCCTTGGCCCGAAGCGGGTGGCCGGGCGGATCAGGCGGCAGGACGACGATGGGCGCAGGTTCAGGCGGCGTGCTCATCGACGCCTCCCGGGAGTGCAGCCAGGGCCTCTCGGAGACGCCGCCTGTACCGCTGGTGGGCGGACTCGGACGGCGGCGGTCGCTCGGGGTCCGGCTCGTCGCTCAGCTTTACTGGACTGTCGAGTGCCGCCGCCTTCATTCCAAGGTCGGTACCCCTGAGCCGATTGGCGACGCCAGCCTGGGACATGGCGTCCATGTCGTCCCACTGCGTGACATTGCTGCGGTCGACCAGTACCGCACGGTCGCCGCCTTCGACGGGCGGTTCGTTGATGTCGGCGCGGTAGCGGTTGAGGGTCCAGGCGCCGGACCGGAGTCGCATGTCGCGGATCTCCTCGATCGTCTTGGAGTCCCGCATGTCGATGTCAGCGAACTTCAGCTGCCAGTCGGTGATCCCGAAGCCAGCGAGGACCAGGTGGTAGTTCAGCGCCTCGAGGATGAGCTCGGCGAGAGGCTGGCAGGTGTTGACCATGAATGTGCGGTCCTGGCTCTCGCCGGTGCCGCCGCCGAGGTTCCCGGACTCGATGATCCCGACCTTCGCTGGGGGAACCCCGTAGGTGGCGATGATCTCGTCGCGGCGCTGCTCCAGGAACTTCAGGTAGTCCACCGTGCGGGACTGGGCTAGTTCCTGGATCTGGGCCCCGCCCTTGGTTGCGATCGGGTTCCCAATGTTCCGCGGGCCGAGGTTCTGCTGCTGGTACTGGGCGTTCCAGCGGCGGATGTCCGCCGGCTGGGCGGACGCCGGGAAGTCGACGTGGATCTGCGGCGGCGAGCCCTTGCGGAAGATCTCCTTGCTGGTGGCCGAGGCGAACAGCCAGGAGGTGATCGGCAGCATCGCGGCCTGCGTCGGCGATACCCCGAAGAGTCCGCTGCGGGGGGCGTCGAGGCTGATGTGGATGATCTCACGCGGTTCGAACACCGCCCGCTGCCCGCGCTCGGTCACCTGCACGTAGCCAGTGACGTTGCCGTGCTCGTCGGCCAGCGGCATCATGCTCGGGCAGTCCAGGGAGTACAGGGCCACCGGCTGGTTGCCGACCCAGACGACCTCGATGAACGCGTCACCGAAGACCAGGAGATCGGTGATGGCGCCGCGCAGGATCTGCCTGATGTTCTCGCGCGGGTTGCAGAAGGCGAGCATCCGCTCGAGTAGCCGGACCTCCGGTGACTTCTCGGGCCGCTCCTCCTCCGCCTCACCGGGGTCGGTGACCCAGTCCAGGACCAGGCCGCCCGCGGTGACGGTGCGGGCGATGGCACTGACCGAGGCCCAGGACCAGGGGCAGGCAAGGTAGGCGTCGTACAGCTGAGTCAAGGTGCTACGCCGGTCGCTGCCCGAGAACGAGCTAACGCCCTGCTGAGTCTCGGTGAGCCCTCCGGGGCCGATCCCGTACTCGTACCCGGACCGCTCCGGTGCCACCGCCGGCGCCGTCTCCAGCACCTCCGTCTGGCCGCCTGTCAGGCCCTGCCACCACGTCCTAAGGCTCATTCGACCTGTACCGTCCCCCCGGGCCGTGGGCCGTCGTCATCCTCGCCAGGCCAGAAGGCCAGCGCGTCGGGGTCAGGCCGGACGGCCATCGTGGAACCCAGGGGCTGCAGGTGGTCGGACTCGGCAACTGTGGGCGGCTGGTCCAGGACAAGGAACTCCGGCCCAGTGCCCAGGTTCGAAAGAAGGTAGCGAAGGGCGTCGCTGGCGTGGTCGTCGGCAGTCGTGTCGGCGTCTTCCGGGTCGCCCTTGGTGGCGTGAGGCAGGTCCGACAGCTCCCGGTACAGGTCGGTGACCGTCGAGAAGACGTGCAGCATCGGGCACGTCACCCAGCCCTGCGCGCGGTGGTGCGAGCAGGCCGGCGCCTCTTTCAGGTAAGTCCGGACGCGCTGCCAGCCGGTCACCCGGGAGCCCGCGCCTTTACCAGCCGCCGTCAGGTGCACGCCGTTGTCAGCGTAGACGGAGGCGATGGCTTTCGCGTCGCCGCGGGTGGACCACATCGCGTCATCGGCGAAGCGCACCGCGACATGCTCACCGGGGGCTTCCGCCGCGAGGATCTGCTGGGCCTGCTCCGCCTCGCCGACACCGCGCTGGTAGATCTCGCGGTAGATCCAGACGCGGCCGTCCTCGTCGACCGCACCCCACAGGACAGCCCACGGGGCCGAGAAGCCCCAGTCGACGCCGTTGTACCGCTTCCAAGAGCTGGGGAGCTCGATCGGCTCAAGGACATGTCGATCATGCTTGAGCTCGGGAAACATCATTCCGGCGAACACATCCCAGTCTCCGTCCAGGAAGGCGGCCCGCAGTTTCTCGGGAAGCGCTTGCAGGTCAGCGGCGTATTCGGGATTGACGTGCGGGTTATCGCTGAGCTTGCTGGAGATGAAGCGGACGCTGCGGCCTCGTTCGTCTTGGACGACGTTCTGTCCGTAGTTGGTGGGCTGGATGTACCGGAGCTTGACAGCGCCGTGCCCAGGGCCGCCGGGGTTGGTGCCCGACCGGATGCCGAGCACTGGGATGTCCGACCGGCCGGACCGCAGTCGAGATTCGAGGAAAGAGCAGACGTCGGGGGGAGTCAGGGTTCGCTCGTCGAAAATGAGGAGCTGGTATTGGCCGCCCTGCCGCCGCGAGGCATCCTTCACGGATTCGGCGTACCGGAACATCAGCAGGCTGCCGTTAGGGAAGCGGAGCTCGTATTCGGTTCCGTTCCAGGTGGCTCCAAGCGCCGCCGCGTAGCTGTAGTTAGACAGTTCAGCGAGCAGGGACTCCTTGAGCTCGCCGTAAGTACGGCGGAAGGCGCCGACGCGGATACCGGGATGCCGAACGCAGGCGCGAATCCCCTCAGTGATCAGGGAGACCGTCTTACCGCCACCCGCGCTTCCGCCGAACAGCACGTCGAACTCGGTCGCATCGTGGAAGACCTGCTGCTTAGGAGTGGGCACATAGCCGAGAAGCCCGAATACGTCGATCTTCCTGAGCCGCTCGGACTCCCGGCGCTGCGCCTCAGCCTGCAGGGTCTTCAAACGGCGCAGCTTGGTCAGCTTCGCGGTCAGCAGCGGAGAGGCCGGCTCGTCCGAGCTCGGCTTCGAGTCGCTGGATTTGCGCGTCGAGGGCATCGATCGTCAGCACCTCCAGCTTCACGGCGCTGTCGAGACCCAGGAGCTTGGCCCGACGGTCGAGGATCTTCAAGGCCGTCTCGATGGCCCGCGGACTGCCCTCCATGGCCTCCGGCCAGATCGCCTGCTGCAGGACGTCGAGACGGGCGAGTTCGAGTTCCCGCCATGCCTCGACGGCCAAGCCCTCCTCGACGACGTGCTTCTCGAGGGCGCGCTTGATGTCGGTGCAGGCGGAGGCCTTGGAGTCGTATCCGAGGAGTTCGGCGATCTCTGTGTAGGTCTTGCCTTGGATCTTGAGGCGGATGGCCTTACTGCGGCGTTCCGCGGTGGCGGCCTGCTGCGCCTTCGACGCGACCATGAGACCTCCTAGGTCCGTTCCCGCTCGGTCAGGATCGCCCCGAGTGACAGCCATGAGTTGGCCAGTTCGTCCAGGCGTTCCATCAGGGGCAGGTTCGTCAGCTCAAGCTCGGCTTGGACAAGAAGTCTGACCGCGTGCCCAAGCGCCTCATCTGCGTTCATCGGCATCGCTCCTCCGACTCACTGGACGC
This sequence comes from Streptomyces sp. NPDC051578, assembly GCF_044454045.1. Taxonomy (NCBI): domain Bacteria; kingdom Bacillati; phylum Actinomycetota; class Actinomycetes; order Kitasatosporales; family Streptomycetaceae; genus Streptomyces; species Streptomyces sp. NPDC051578. Next base: position 50,523 of record NZ_JBITDH010000009.1, on the reverse strand, counting down.
CGTACCACTGGCTGCCCCAGCCGGTGGAGATGATCGACGTGGACTGCTGTGTGAGGTCGAGCGTCGACGGCAGACTCGTCTGGGCGCTGAGCATGTTCGAGTACCGCAGGCGTGGCGCGGTCAGGCCGCAGTTCACGGTGATGCCAGCGCCGGTCGCTTTGAAGGTCAGCGAGTTCGTGGTCCAGGTCCCGTTGAGCAGCATGGCGATGAAGTATTCGCCGGGCGCGGCGGTGAACGGTGTAATCAGGTCGACGGGCTTTCCGGTGGCGCCGCTCATCAGAGACGTTGAGATGTCGGCGGTGACGCCGACGAGGGTGCCTGAGCTGTTGTAGACCCCGAGGTAGCAGTTCGCGAGGGTGGCGCCAGCGTCGACGCCGGCGAGCCCGAACCAGATCTTCGACCACGTGATGGATGCGCCCTTGATGGTGAGCTTCACCAGCGTGACGCGGCCGACGACACCGCCATTCGACTGGGCGGTGACGTGACCAGCGTCGTTGGGGTCGCCGGTCCAGGCCAGCAGACCCTGATCAGACGGCTGCGGTGCACCGTTCGACAGGTTGATGCCGGACGCGGCGGGGGCGCTGCCGGAGATCTTGACGACCTCCAGCAGGGAACCGGCCTTGAGGAGGACTGGGCTCGCGTTGCTCGTCTGCTGCGCCCACCGCAGCCGCAGCAGGCCGGGGGTCGCGCCGGTCGTGACGATGCCTCGCGGGGTTGCGATGATCCCTGCCAGGGTCGCCGAACTGGCCATCACGCCGATGTCACTGCCGGAGCCGAACTGGCGAGCGGCGACTTTGAGCTGCGCCGACCCGTCAGGGACGGTCGTGCCGAGAGTGCCCGCGAACGGAGCCCATCCGCCGGTCGCCCCGGATGGGACGGTGTAGGTGATCGTCGCGTCCGCCGACTCCGGGCCGTCGAACAGCAGCGTGGACGAGAATCGATAGACCGAATTCGCTTCCAAAGACGCGAACAAATGCCCGTCGTCAGCGACCGTCGTCGTTGAGGTCCGCGACTCGTCGACCGCCTTGACCACAGTCTGCGTGAGCGCGGACAGTGCACCGACCGCGGCACTGGCAGCCCCGGCAGCGTCTGCGCCGATGTCGGCTGCGGTGAGGGCGTCGCTGCCCCCGGTCGCGTGGCTGGCCTTGTGGGCGGTCGGCGTCCGGGCGTCTGACAGGCGGGAGTCGTCCCCTGCTGCGACGGTGCCAGCGACTGTTCCGACGGCGCGAGTCGCCGAGTTCCCAAGGCCCAGGTTCGTGCGTGCCGTGGCCGCCGAGTTCAGGCTGGCGAGGTTGTCGGTCTTGGTCAGGGCCGACCCTTCGACGGCACTGACCCGCCCCTCAAGGGTCGCACCAGCAGCAGATGTGTACGCGCCGATGTCCGCCGGGCTGAGCACGTCACTACCGCCGGTGGCATGACTGGCCTTGTGCGCGGTGGGAGTGCGCGCGTCGGAGAGACGCGAGTCGTTACCGGCGGCGACGCTCCCGGCTCCCGTGCCGATGTTCGCGACGGCCGCCGAACCGAGCCCCAGGTTCGTGCGTGCGGTAGATGCCGATCCGAGGCTGGCCAGGTTGTCGGCCTTGGTCAGCGCAGTGTTCTCAACCGCGGTGACGCGACCCTCGAGGGTGCTGCCCGCGGACGCCGGGTAGGCGCCGATCGCTGCCGGGCTCACCGGGTCACTGCCGCCGGAACCGTGGCTGGCGGCGTGGGCGAGGGGGGTTCGGGCGTTCGTCATGCGGCTGTCGTCGCCGGCCGCGACGGTTCCCGCCGAGGTTCCGACGTTCGCGGTCGCGGCGCTGCCGAGGCCCAGGGCTGCGCGTGCTGCGAGCGGTGAGAGCAGGTCGGACAGGTTGTTCGCGACGAGGAGCGCCCCGGCTGCCCCGCCGCCGCTGATCGGCTGTCCGCTGCCCCATGCGCCGGCGGTCTTCGGCCCGTAGATGACGAGCGAGGACGGGGTGGCGTTGTTGATGTACCAGTCGCCGTCGATGCCGAGGCTGGACGCGGGGGCGCCGGATCCGGTCAGGATGCTGTTGCCGCGGGGGCCGGAGGTTCCGGCGGAGGACACGATCACGCTGGTCATGTCGGCCTCCCTACGGGCTGCTGGCCAGTCGGCTGTAGAAGGCGCCCTCAACGAGGCAGATCTGGGTGGGGAGACCGGGGTCCATCCACAGGGCGAATGGCCGGCAGCCGGTGCCGAGGGACGCGGTGGCCGTGGCTGTGAGAACGACCTGGACGACTGCTGTCGTGGTGTCGGCGGTGATGTAGCCCTGGCTGGTGGCTGTCGCGGCGACTGCCACAAGGGCGGGCACGGCGGCATCTGTGGCAGACGGGCGGATGGCGAACTCGAACGTCTTGCCGGTGATGTTCATCGGCTGGCCGTCGTCGTCCCGGAGCGTGAATGTCGCGCTCCACTGGGCGCCAGCCACAGTCGACGTCCGCCAACGCAGAGGCAGCTCGGGCATCGGCCACCCCCGATCAGCGATGAAAGGTCAGGCGGCCTGCAGGCTGTAGGTGCGGCGGGCCCGTTCCCGGGTTGCCTTCTCGGCGCGGATCACGTCGATGGCCCGGTACAGGGGGCGGCCCCGGTAGTCGCTGCCCGCGGCTTCAAGGCGGCCCCGGTAGGCCCAGTTCCGGACCACGTTCGGGCTGACGCGGGCGGCTTCCGCAGCATCGGCGACGGACCAGAGGGTCGTGGTGAGGTCCACGTCCAGGTCGACCATTGAGGCTCCTCCCGATCCGGCCCCCGGAACGGCAAAAGGCCCTGACGATGTGAGTCGTGAGGGCCTTGAGCACGTATGGGCATGCTGCGCGTGCTGCAATCATCACGCGTGATGGCGTGAAAATCAAGCCACTTGGGTGACAACTGCCGCAAGCGCCTTGACATAGACCTTGTATTCGGCGTCCGTGAGGATGCGCTGGCAGTCGGGGTCACGGCATTCGATGTACGGCCGATCGCCGACGAGTCGGAGGTCTCGGGACTCGGCGAGATACGGTCCATGACATCCAGGGCACGGGGCGAGCTTGCGGACGTCGTGCTGCGGGTGGGCCTTGACGAACCGCTGGGCGGCACCGTGCCAGCCCCGGATCTGCGCCGCCGGATTACCGTTCCCCCGCTCGTGCGGCTCACCGGCCGCCGGGTGGTACTGCATCATCCAGTCGAGGTGACCGCTCAGAACCCGGGTGCAGTCGGTGATGCGCCGACCTTCCGTGATGCCAGCGTGGTTCGGGTCGGCGTCGTCTTGCCAGATTCCGCGGCGGACGAGGACGTCCGTCTCCAGCTCCTCCATCTCACCGAGGATCAGCTCGGTGAGGAGGCGTGCGGCCTGTCCGGGCCATGCGGGAGTGTCGCTGGAACGGGAGCCAAGGGTGGCCGTGCTCGGGGAACGGGTGGCGTACAGGGCCTCGAGGTAGATGCTGGCTATGAGTTCGGGCAGCTCGGCTAGCTGATGGCGAGCCCGTTCCGTACAGGCGTCGCACTGGACGGGACGCCCCCAAGCGGGGGTCAGATGATGCTGGGCGCCAGTCTCCTCGAGAAGAGTCTCGGCGCGACGCCAGGCCGAATTACAGAGGCCGGGACAAGGGGCGGTGGTGTGCACGGTGGCTCCTCGACAGCGGTGGTGCGGAGGACGCGGGGCGACCTGGCGGCGGCGATCACCCACGCGCCCAGAATGGCATGACGTGCAGACAAGGCAGTTGCACGATGGCGCAGGGGGCAAGACTTGGTTGTCGCTCCTGCGGGTGCCGCTCGTGCTCACGGGGGCGGCTGGCCGGCCTCGCAATAGCAGTCGGGGTCGGCGTTGCAGTGGCCGTACTGGTGTTCGTCGATCCGGTGGCCGCAGTCGCAGGGTTCGGACGGCAGCGGGTCGGCGAGCCCAGCGGCGCGCAGCCGGTCATGGACCGCCCGGAGTTGGGGTGCGGCCTCGGCCGCCGGGGCGAGGCCGGCAAGAAGCTGCGCGGCGAGGCTGGTGAACCGGCCGAGTTCGCGGAGGACGGTGTCGCGCTGGTCAGCGCTAAGCGCGGTGGGCTTGGTCACGGGGTGGGCTCCTGCGGGTCGAGGGCGGCGCGGATGTGGCGGAGCGCTGCGAGGTAGCCGCCCGTCAGGTCGGCGCTGGTCGGGGTGTCGCGGACTGCGGCTTCTATGCGGTCGCATTCGGCACGGACGCGGACGAGCACGGCTTCGGCCTGCTCGGCGCGCTGCTTCGCCGCCCGCCATTGACGGTTGCGGAGGCTGATCTGAGCCCACAGATTCTGGAGCTGAGTCGGTTCGGCACCATTCGCCCGAAGGCCTGCCCGAAGAGTGCGAAGTTCGGTCTGGGCGGTGTCGGCGCGGCGGCGTTCAGCCTTGGCGGCCTGCTCGGCACGTTCGGAGCGGCGTCCTACGAGGGTGGTGAGGTGGGCAGCGGCAGTGATCGAGTCTTTGGCATCCTGCTCGGCCTTGACCAGTCGCGCGTACAGCTGGTCGAGGACGTCGCTGGTGATCGTTGCGACGATATAACGGACGGGCTGCTCGGCGGTCGGCCGCTCGCGCTGCTGGGCGTAGTGGTTGGCCCAGTAGATGGGGCCGCCGCCAGTCACTGGCCCTCCCGGGAAGCGCGGTTCGTGCGACGGGCCTTCATCCGAGCGAGGATCTGCGCGCTCGACGGCGTCACCCACGAGTGCCATCCGACTTCTGGGTGATACTGCCGGCCGTGGTGGCCCTCGCTCTCGCCGCAGTGCGTGCAGCCGTAGGGGTCGGGCAGGCGAGGCACGGAAACTCCCATAGCGGCCTTGCCCTGATCAATTGCGGCGGCGATGCACTCATGGAGGTATCCAGGCCCGACCTCCAGCTCCGCCAGGCGAGCCCGCATCTCATCCAGCTCCTCGGCGGTGACCAGCGGCGGGAGGCCGTCGGCCGCCTCGATGTCCGAGAAGCCACAGGCGGCCACGTACTCCCAGTCATCGCGGGTGTAGCCCCGCGCTTCCCACACTTCTCCCCCGAGGAGACACCACCCAAGGGCGACCTGCGAGCCATCCTCCGGATGGGTAGTGATCACGTCGCAGCGGAAGGCCCAACGGCCCCCATCGCGGTAGGTGTAGCCGGGTTGACAGAAGCCGCCATTGCTACCATCGCCAGGCATCAGCAGAACTCCAGCGCGCAGAAGTCGTAACCCTCGGCATCGACGTGGTAGCCGGCCCTCTCGTAGCCCTGCCGGATACGGGCCTTGCGCGGCCAACCGCATGAGTCGGTCCGCTCGCGAATCGTCTCCTCCATCTCCGCAGGGGTGTACTGCACGCCGTGTTCGGCACGGATGACGACGTGCGACTGCCGGAGAAACTCCAGCCACGCTTCGAGACTGGTGAGCCCCCGGTCGGGATGAGATCGCATGAGGAACCGCCATCCCTGCGCGTACTGGCCGATGTGCAGGCCTTCGCCGCCAGCCTCACCGCCGGGAAAGGGGCCGAACGCGTAGTAGTTCACGGACATGGGGTCTCCTCAGTCTTCGTCTGTGTCGTAGTCGTGGTCGTACACGTCGTCCCAGTAGGCGCGGTCGGCGTCGGCCTCTTCGCGGGCGGTGGGTTCCGAGGGCATGGCGGCCTCCTAGGCGGCGAGCTGGTGGGCGGCCCGCTCGAAGCGGGCGGCAGCCGCGCGGTCCTTCGGCCGGTACACGGCGAGACGCGCGGCGAACGCGGCGAAGTCGTAAAGCTTCACGACGGCGGCCTTCCGGACCCTGCCCTTGAGCTTGATCGGCGCGGTGGTCGTCGTAGTTGGCGTCACGCGGTTGGAGAACGCGCCGGCGAACCGCTTCGCGACGCTGGTCTCGATACCGGCGGCGACCAGGTGAGTCCGGGCGGTCTGCGGGGTCCCAGAGGCGACAGCACGGCGGGCCTTACGGGCGGCGCGGAAGTTGATCGCGCGCTGGCGGAGGGTCTGACGGGCGGTGCGGGCCTTGGCGTTCACGGCGTCCCCCTTGCTTGCGGTGTAGCTACACCTTAGGCTCGGGTGTAGCTACACCGCAACCCGTTCAACCCAGAATCTGTAGCTACACCTCAAAGGAGACGAAGATGACGCAGGTAGCTACACCTAGCTACGGTGATCGCATGTCGCCGAACTCGCCTAAGACCCCCGCCCGCCAGGTCCGCATCGGTGACGCCTGGTACGACTTCGACGCAGCCGCTAAGGCCATGGGCACAGAGCGCGCGGCGGTCATCCGCGACCTGATCGACTGGTACATCCGCGAGCCGGGAGCCGCGCTCCCCGAGCGCCCGAGCCGCGACGTTGTCGTGAGGGCCCGTGCCAAGCGCGAGGCCGAATCGAAGAAGGGTGGCCAGTAGTGGGACGCGCCGCCAAGGAAATTGCGGGCCATGCTGTGCAACGACACCGCGGCTCCCACGAGCTCTACCGCCTCTTCGCGGAGGATGGGCGTTTGCTCTACATCGGCATAAGCCACAGCGCTCGCTTCCGCCTTATGCAGCACGTGCGCAAGCCGTGGTGGCCAGACGTGGCACGTAAGGAGATGGAGCGCCACCCGAATCGCGCAACGGCCTTGCGTGCGGAAAGGGTGGCCATCCAGAAGGAGCGGCCGATCTGGAACGTCCAGGCCCGTCCTGCGTTGACCAGCGAGGAGTGCGAGTATCGCCTCTCTCGGCTTGCGGCAGCAGTGGAGCGCGAGTCGAATGCACTCGACCAATCCATCGCAGGTGCCCGACGAGATGGACACTCGTTCCGCGAGATCGGCAACTGGGCTGGGGTCAACCACGAGTGCGCCCGTACCGTTTCCGCGCGTATCAACGGTCCGCTGCCGCCGCAACAAGAAGGGGCTCGCACGGTGAGTGAAAGACGGCAGCGGAAGTCAAAGACACCGAACGCGATTGGCGCAACGGGCGCCGCGGTGGCTGAGAATTTGTCGCGCCTGCGGAAGGTGCGTCAGATGTCCCAGCACGATCTCGCTCAGGCCTTGGCCGAGATCGGACATCCACTGCATGCCACTGCCATCACCAGGATCGAGCTCATGAGCCGACGTGTCGATGTCGACGATTTGGCCGCCTTGGCTTCGGCCCTCGGCGTCCCTCCCGCATCCCTGCTTGAGGCGGCCCAGTGCGAGACGTGCTCTGGCCATCCTCCGCGCGGATTCACGTGTACCGAGTGCTCTGCGACGACGCCGAAGGCTTCCTCATGACCGCCGCCCTGCTCGCCTTCCTCCGCGCTCGCCTCGATGAGGACGAGCAGATCGCGAACGGTCACCAGCAGTGGTCTGCCAGCTGGCACCAAGACGACATGGCCAATGAGATCCGCGACGAGAACGCTGGAACCGTTGCGTTCGTGCCGCGCTCCGGGGATCAGGCGCACATCGCCCGCCACAGTCCGGCCCGCGTCCTCGCCGAGGTCGACGCCAAGCGGCGTCTGCTCGCTGACATCCTTCGCGCAGGCCATGAATGGAACGAGGAGGACCACTGGTACTCGTGTGCCGCCGCTCGTGACCATGAAGGGGAACCGGTCTGCATTGACGAGAGTCGCGCTGGCGGCCCTTGCGACTGTGGCCGTGACGAGCAGGTGGAGCGCAGGGTTCGTCTGCTCGCCCTTCCCTACGCCTCACACCCCGACTTCCGCCCGGAGTGGGCGCCCGATCAGGGGTAGTCCGCTCGTCTGTACACACGGAGACCCCCATGCGCGGCAGAATGCCGGCATGGGGGTCTCTGACGTCTCGTACATGGTTCGGGGCCGGACGCGGGAGCTGTGCCAGACGCGGCTCGAGCGGCTGTGCCACCGGCTGGGCGCGGTCCCGACGTCGGAGCCTGCGGAGTCTCTGGGCGGAGGCTGGATCGCGCGGGCCGTGGAAACGGAAACGGCCCCGGCCGGTGAGGGCCAGGGCCGCGACTAGGGCGATGGATCAGTCGTCCGCCAGAGGGTGTTCGCGCCGATAGGTGGCGATGCACGGCCCGCAGAGGTCGCCTACCTCGGGCTCGCCACTCATGTACAGGTGACTGGTGCAGTAGTAGCCGCCGCATCCGTGCTCGTCTCCGCCGGGGCGCTCGCCGCAGAGGTGGGCGAGGCCGCGGTCGATGTCCGCCTCGCAGCCATCCAGCTCGCAGACGGCCGCGACGCCGTAGCCGGCTTCGATCTTCTCGCCGTTGCGGGTGATCTCGTAGTGCATGTTTCCCATGATGGTCTCCTCTACTTGTTGATCGTCTTGGCGAAAAAGCCGCGGGTCTGCGTGCTGACAGTGTGGTGCTCCTGGCTGACAGGCCCGCTGTAGTGGTGGTGCGTCTCGGTGTGGACGCCCTGGAGTCCGCTCGTGGCGGTCCTGATGAGTGCCCCGACTGCGAGGACGAGGGCGACGGCACCAGCAGCGCCGATGGCGAGGGTGACCGGGTCGACCTGCCCGAGCGTGTAGAGCACGAGTGAAGTCGCGCCGCCGACGGACAAGGCGACGGCGCTGCCGCAGAGCATGAGGGCGCTGGCGTCCGTGGCCTTCTGGCTCATGGGCGGCCGGCCAGGCTGCGGTACGGGCGGGGTTGGGCCTACAGCGGGGATGGGGCTGGGGTCGCGGTAGGCAGTGGCGGTGAGCGCGTCGTTGACGGCGGCGATGAGCTGCTCGGCGTGCTCGTGGTCGGCGTGCTGCGGCTTGGTCATGGCTGGTCTCCCTTGGGGGGTTAGGCGGCGAGAGTTGCGGCGTGCTGGGTGTGGGCCCACAGGCCGTGCCCGAGGTTGGACACTTCGCCGCGCTCCCGTAGCCGCTTGAGGGCGGCCGAGACGGCGTTGGCCTTGACTTCGAAGCCTTCGCTAGCAAGGGCGGCGACGATCTGCTGCCGCTCGAGCGGGCCGCCGGTCCGCTGCAGGAGAGCCGTGATCCGTTCGGGAAGTCGGGGCGGGACTTCGGAAGCAGCGGCGCGGGCCTTGTTCACGGCCGCGTCAGCCGACTTGCCGCCTCCACGCCGGATCGCGGGGCGAGGTACGGGGATTTCGTGGGCGTCACTGTCCTCGGCTTCGTTGCCGGGCGGCTCGTCGGCCACGTCCTCGCCGCGCCGTGCGGCGTCAAGCCAGTCACGGTAGGCGGCGTACCACTTACCGGCCCCGTCGCGGGAGGCGCGCTCCACGCGGTTCTCCGCACCTTCCTCGATCCAGTCGAGGGGGTCCTCGACAAGGGCGCCTCGGAACATTCCGCCTTTCTCCTCACCAGAGGACAGGTAGCCGAGTCCTTCAGTGCCGGTGCCGTTGGGGAACCTTTCCGGGATTTGGGAGGGGCTGACGGCGTCGAGGGAACCGCCGAGGGCAAGCCGGTTCGTCTGGTCACCGTCGGTACGCAGTAGGACAACGTTGCCCATGCGGAGCTGGCCGCGCAGCGTACTGGAGCCGAGTTCGTCGACCTTCGGGTCTTGGAGGACGATCCGGATGCGGACGCCGCATTTGCGGCCCATCTTGGCGATGTCTGCGGCCATGTCAGCGGCATCGGGGAACTCGCGGAACAGGAAGGCTGCTTCTTCGAGTGTCACGGACAGGATGGCGTCGGGCTGGCCGGGGACGAATGCTTTGAGACCGCGCCGGGTGCGGCCTTTGTCGTCGGTCCAGCGGTGGGCGGCGTAGCGGGCGGAGCGGCTGAGCATGACGGCGTGGGCAGCTTTGAGGCCTCGGTAGGCGGCGAGAGCCCCGGCCGCGTAGTAGTCGACGTCGCGAGCCCAGTCGGGGACGGACTGGCCGGATTGGGCGTCGAAGACCCATGACACGATCCCGTTGTGGCGTTCGATGACCAGCAGTTCATCGAGGAGACGGGACTTGCCGGAGCCGGTGCAGCCGACGATCAGGGAGTGCACCACCCCGGACTTGGGTCGCCAGAACCGGTAGAGGGCGGGGCTGCCGTCTGCGCGGATTCCGACGGTGGCTTGGCCGGTCTCCGGGTCCAGAACGCGGGTGTTGGTGAACAGGACGCCGTCCTGCAGTGGATTGCGTTCCATGACGGTGAGTTCGGCGAGGTATGGGCGGCCGGGGACCCCGACGTAGGAGACGCAGGAGGTGTCGACCTGGTAGGCGGAGACGATGTCTTCGATCTTGAGGGAGCCGACCTGCTTGCCACGTTCGGCGATCACGGTGGCACGCCAGCCGTTATCGGTGTCGACGGCCTCTTCCAGACGCGAGCCGGGCAGCTGGCCGCCGCGAGCGGCGATCACCGTTCGCCAGGTGTGCAGCTTCTCCTCGATGCCGGTCAGTTCGACGACCTGCCGGGCGCTGGCGAATAGGCGGACACGGGCGAGGTTGGGGGCTGCGTCGGGGACCGCGTGGACGGCGACCTGCTGGAGCGGGACGCCGTACAGGGAGGCGACCTGTTCGGCCGTGACGGACGCGGTCCGACCGGGAAGGGCGACTGCAACACCTTCCCAGGAACCATTGTCGGCGACGACGACCTCGGTCAGGCGGGTGCCAGGGTGCAGGCCCCGGTCGGCGGTGACATGTTCGGCCCAGGCGGCGATGATCCGTTCCGCGCCGGCCAGCTCCGGGGCCTGATCGCCGCGGCTGCGAAAGCGCCACCACCAGGTGCCGTAGGTGGCACCCCACATGAGGCCAAGGCCCCAGAAGGCGTTTTGGCCCAGCTCAGGACCGCCAGCGGCAGTAGCCCCGGTCATCAGGGCGGCTGCCGTAACGGCGCCGGAGATGCCGCAGATGGCATTCCGGCGGGTGGGAAGGGCGCGCTTCCAGCCGATGGACTTCTTGATGAGCGGCAGGTGCAGGGAGATCGACGGGAAGCGGGCCCAGGCGGCGGTGCCGCTGACAGCGAGCGCACCGATCACGGCGGCGGTCTTTGTTCCGTCGGGTACGGATGCGAGGGCGTCGGCGGCCATGCACATCCCGGGCCCGGCCTGGAGGAGAGCCGTCTTGCCCTTGCTCGCCCAGTAGACCCGGCCGACGCTCTTCACCCAGGAGGGCAGCTCCTTGTTCGCTTCGGTCTTGCTGCGCCGGGTGGTCCGGGCCATGGCCAGTTCCTCTCTCTCAGGAAGGGCAGGGCCGGCGGAGTTCGCCGGCCCTCACTGCGTGGTCAGTCGTTTTCGTAGAAGGCGCCGGCTGCCATGGGGACGGGGGACGCGGCGACGGCGTCTGCGATCGCGCCGTGCTTGCGGTGGGCTGTGACCGCGGCGCGACCGGCCTGGGCTTGGGCGGCTTCGACGGTGGCTTGGTAGGTGCGGGCAGCGGCCTGCTGACCATGTAGTGCGTCGGCGACTTCCCGGATCTGGTCCGTGGTGGTCTCGTCGACATCGAGTTCGGCTAGTCCATCGGCGGCGGACAGCGTCCGGTCGGCTAGCAGGTCGATCCGTCCGACGAGCTCGTTCAGGTCCTCGGCCTGGGCTTCCATCTCGACACGCATCTCGGCGAGAACGCGCAGGAGATCGGCGTGGGTGGTGATGTCCGACATGGCTACTTCCCTTCGGCGTAGTAGGCGGCTTCGGCGGGGGTGTCGAGGTCGGCGTCTGCGACGGCCTCGGCGATCGATCCATGGCGGACCTGCGCGCCGGCGGAGGCGACGACCGCGGCTTCGGCTGCCGCTCGAGATCGTTCGGCGCAGAGGAGGGCGGCGGAGGCCTGGGCTTCCACCAGGTCCTGCAGTTGGGTGACCTCGCCGACGGTTTCGTCGTCCACGTTGAGGCCGCGGAGTTGGGCGCTGATGCTGTCGAGGCGGCCGGCCAGCTTGGCGTCCTTGTCCGCGATGATGGAGGCGGTGTCGGCGTTGATCTGGCTGACGGTGGATACGGCCCGCAGGTAGCGGGTCAGTCCGGCGAGCGAGGTGATCTCGCCGCCCGAGAGGATCGTCATCAGGTCCCTTCCTGTGTCGGGGGTGGCGCCGCCCTGGACGACGCGGAGGCGTGGTGCGGTCCGCGGTTCGGCGGCCGGATCGCCAACGAGCGGCGGGTACGCCGGCGGCGCGGGGATCATGGCCGCCTTGGGGCCGGGCACTTGGGGGTCGTTGGCCTTGGCGGATGTGGCCGCAGCCTGCTTGGCGCTCTTGGTGGCGGCTTTGGTGGTGCGGCGGGCGCGGGCCTTCTGTGCCTCTTCGCGATAGAAGTCGGCGAGGGTCTGCCGGTAAGAGGCCGCAGCGTCTCGGCCCCAGGTGGCACCACCGGCCACGGTGCGGGCGGTGAGCTTGGCAGCGGTACGCCCGAACGTCGCGGGCGCTCCGGCGGGTTCGGCTGTCTTCGCCTTTCCCTCTGCTGTGGCGGGCTTCTGGGCCGCGACCTTCGCCACCGTCTCCTTGTGACGGGGGGTGGCGGCGCCCTTGTGGTCGTCGATGAATCCTTCGATGCCGCGCGCCGCGGCGCTCGCGATCGCTGCCAGCAGGAGCAGCTCCAGCACGGCTCAGCCCCCCAAGCCGAACAGCTGCGCTACCAGACCGGCGAGGAAGCCGGAGATCAGGCGGAGAGCCCGGTTCAGGAACTCACCCACGGGGCCCGGAATGCTCAGCACGAGAACCGGGAGCAGCGCGGCGAGAACCAGGGTGCGGGTCTCGACCTTCCGGGTGACCAGGTCGTTGATGTAGTAGAGGCCGCACACCAGGCCGGCAACGCCGGTCAGCACGAGCCCGGTCCATGCCCCGACGGCGCTCGTCGCCCAGTCGTTGAGAGCGGTGACGTTGTCCTGCCACCACCCGCCGACACCGGAGCTGGCAAGGCCGACGACCGCTGTCGTGATCAGCAGGGCTTGAGCGCGGTCGGTGTGCAGCTTGTTCGTGGCCTTCTTGATGCCGGGCAGTCGCTCGGCGCAGTAGAGGACTGCGGCGGTGGACGCGCAGGCCCCTGCTGAGGCGACGGAAACCGTCGATTCGAGCATCGGATCTCTCCCCCTCGGGGTGGTCAGGGTCTTGACGGTGTGTAATCGATGTGGGAGCCTCGCGCGCGCACGCGCGCTGGCGCGACGCGCACGCGTTGAAGGCAGGAAAGTGGAGTTGGGTGTCACTTCGTCACTTCGTCACTTTCACCGAACGTGACGCAGGCGCCAGTCGTCGAGGGCGGCGGTCAGGTCCGCGTAGGCGCGATCCTGGTCCGCCGCCGGCAGGTCGAGAATCAGTCCTCGGACCTGATCGAAGGCGGCGTCGGCCACCGCCCGCGGGCCGGCCTGTTCGGCGGTGGTCCGCTTCTGAGCGAAGTGCCGAGAGCGGTTCGCTGTCCGCCGGTCGCGGCTCCTCAGTCGCGGTGTGCTCTCAGCGGTCATCCTTGGCCTCCTTTACGAATGAGTCGGGCAGGCGTGCCTTCCGGGTCTGCTTGCCGGGTCTGCGAACGTTCCGCTCGTCGGGGTTACTCGTCGGGGCTTTGACCTGCGGTTTCTTGTCTTCGACTGCTTCCGGCAGTCTCGGTAGGGTCCAGGGGCTACGGCCGCTGGGCCCTACCGGCTATGCCGGGGTGCGGTTCTAGGCGGGTACGGCTTCGGCTTCGCGGGTCTCGATCTCGCCCCAGATGCGGCGGATGCGTCCTTCGCGGGCCTTGAAGTCGGCTTCGAGGAAGGCGGCATACGCCTGGCGGTAGGAGCGAGGCGGTTCCATCGCGTAGCGGAGCCACCGCACGACGACCTCGAGCTGCTCGTCGCTGAGAGTCGTCTTGGGCTTCGGGATCTCAACGCCTGCGGCTCGCGCCAGATCCTTGAGGCTCATGGCGTCCTCGATGGGGACCTGCTCCACCCCGGGTTCGCTGTCCGTTTCGTCCGGAGTCACGGGAGTCGTGGCCGCGGGCTCGATTTCCGGGATTACCTGCGTGGCCACCGTGTGGCCACCCTGTTCAGGCGAGGTGCGGCCAATGGCCGTGGCCACGGGGCGTGGCCCGACCGTCAGGAGCTCCCGGGACATGAAGGCCGCGGCCTTCTCGCCGTGCTGCTTGTCGGCCGCCTCCAGGACATTCTCGGCGTCGGCGCGGGCCTTGCTGATCTTCTTCTGGGCCTTGGTCAAGACCTTGGCTCGGGCGATCTGCCGCTCCATCTCCGCAAGGTGCTCGGCGGTCTCGCCGACCACGTCAGTGCAGGCCTCGGATGCCAACTGCCGGGCATCCGCCGCAGCCAGAGCTCGGGCGTTGCGTGCAGCAGCGGACTGGCCTGCGATCCGTGCGGATGTCTCCGCGTCGGCCAGTGCGTTGTCGGCGAAGAGACGCAGGCCCATGAAGATGGCTGCAGCGGCAGGCACGCCGGCGAAGGCTTGTGCGTGACCGAGGAGCAGCAAGGCGGCTACGGAAGCGCCAAGGGCGAGCGTCGAAATCCCGAGGAAGACGACCATGCCGATCCTGGAACGCTGCCGGATGGCGACCTCCGACATGCGGATGGAGGCGATCCACAGGGCGTCGTAGACGAGGGCGATCGTCCAACCGGCGGCTGTCGCAGCCTCCGCGTCCAGACCGATCCGATGCCCTGCCTGGGGGCCGACGGTCACGGCCGTCAGTACCAGTGCAGCGGCCGTGAAGAGCTTCTCGAGGATGGCGAAGGCGCTCAGCCTGCCCATCCAGCCTTCGATGCGGTCCACTGTTCCTCCTTTCAAGTGAGGCTGGTCGCTATCAGGCGACGTCGGCGAGCGGCTGGTCGTCGAGCTCCGCCAGGAGGCTGCTGGAACGCCGGTTCTCGGCGTCGTAGGCGCTGGCCTCGAGCCAGACTTCGGCGGCGGTGTCGAGGTCACTGCGGTGGATGGCGGCGAAGTAGCGGGCCTTGATGTCCTGGCGGACCTGGTGCTCGGCCCAAGCGGACTCGGTCTCGAGCGGCGTCTTGATCAGGATGAAGGTCGGCATGACGGTGGTCCTTCCGTTGGTCAGGCGGGGGCTAGCGGTAGGTGTGGGGCCGGGCTGCGGTGGCGGAGCCGAGCTGGTCGCGCTGGGCGCCGGCGGACTCGGCGCGCTGGGCCTGCGCCGCCCGGTACTCGGCGTTGCAGTCCGCGGGTGTTGCCGGCTGGTCGATGATGCTGTGGCCCGACGGGGCGGAAGCGGCCATCAGGCGGCGCTCGACTGGCGGCGGACGTAGGAGGCGGCGCGGCGGGTGTCCTCGTCGAGTGCTTCGATCCGGCGGACGCGGGCCAGAGCCTCATCCATCGACGGGTCGGAGTCGGCGGCGACGAGACGCCGGGCCGGGGTGGGCTGGGTGGTGAGCGTGCTGGCCATCAGGCCACCTCCGTCTGCATCGGGGAGACGAGCGATCCGGACAGGTACTCGGCGACCGCCGACTCAGGGACGCGGTAGCCGCGGGGGCGGATCTTGCCGCCGCCGTTGCAATGTGCGGGCAGGCGACCGGCGGCGATCAGGTTGTAGACGGTGGAGCGAGAGACCCGAAGCCGCAGGGCGACCTCGGAGGCGTTCAGGAACTCGGGCGGTTCGGTGGCCACGTTCTCCGCGGCCGGGGTCTCGTGGCGCATGGACGCTCCCGGAGAAGGCATGAGTGGGGTACCGCTTTCAACTTCCACGTGGAAGTTTTCTGCGTGCTCCAAGAGTGCGCCAACTTCCACGTAGAAGTCAACGAGAATCGGCGTCGAAAACACGAAAAGGCCCCCACCCGGATGGGTAGGGGCCGCGTCTTTGCAGGTCAGGCTGGAATCACGTACTCGAGGACGTAGCTGGCCGAGTCGAGGACCATCTCGTTCACCTCGACGATGCGACCGCTCTCCTCGGCCGCGAAGCGGTGGATCTCGATCACAGGAGTACCTCGGGCGATATCCAACTGCTCCTTCTCCTCCTTGTTCGGCATCCGAGATCTCACCTCTTCGCGAAAGAGTGTCGGCCCGTGCCCGAGTTCCTCAAGGCGCGCGTACACCCCACCCCTGCCCGTGTCCTCCGCGGCGATCTCCGTGCCGTCGGCAATGTCGGCAGGAATGTACGAGGTCGCCTTGAGGACAGGCTTACCCTCCACGGCGTATCGGCGGCGGCGCCTCCAGATTGGGGTGCCCTGCGGCACGCCGAGCATGGCCGCGACCCGCTCGTCTGCGTCGACTCGCTCCACCCGAAGATCCAGAAGCGTCGGCTCTTTGTCAACGATGTCGGCACTCCACATGGATCTGCCAGCCCCCCAGACCTCCCGGGACAGACGTTGATTCGCTGGGCGGCGGATGCGCTCGAACTTGCGCACCTTGGTTGGCGCACCCTGGCTCGTGTGAGTCAGGCCTTCATCGCGGAGGACTTGGAGCGCCTTCCATGCGGTGTCTCGGCTGACGCCGTGCTGCGCCATGAGCTCCTTCTCGCCGGGGACCTTGGCGCCTGGGGGCAGCTCGCCACTCTCGATGCGGGCACGGAGTTCGTCGGCAATCGCTTCGTATCCGACGTCACGCTTCTTGCTGGTCAAGGCACCTCCCGGCGGGATCCTACTCGTGGGCAGTTGAGGCGCCGGCCCCGCAGAACTACCGAACGGCTTGACTTCCACGTAGAAGTTGGGGACCGTTTATTCCAGTAGTTCCACCGGTACTCACAGCCACTGACCTGCGATATGCATGCCAGCGGGCTATGCCTGCCTGCCCTCTCGACCACTGTACGCAGAACCTCCACGTGGAACGAGGGTCGGGGGCGGGCGACGCGATAGGAGTCAGGCGATGACGCAAGCTCCGCAGGGGCGAACAGTGCTCTACCGGCACTTCGCCGCTGACGGAGCACTTTTCTGCGTCGGGATCTCACACGACCCGAACGCCCGCTTCGAAGTGCACCTCGGCTGCACCACGCGCACTCACCAAACGGCGTGGCGGAGGCTTCTTCGTCAGGTAGCCGTTCAACAGAACGGCCGGGCGGTCATCACCCGCCCGGCCTGTTCAACCAGCGAGTCATCACCTCGCTGATCAAGAGAGTCCAACCTCGAAGAAGGAGTTCTCGATGACCACTGTACTGCCCGAGGCGGCAGACGTCCCTGTGCCCGCCGTCACCAGTGCCGGGCAGGCGTGTCCGTCATGGTGTCGCGAAGTGCACGGTCCGGGGGTGACGGGGTGGTTGGCAACGCACCAGTCAACGCAGTACGGCCTCGCGAACCCGGCTCCGCTGGAGGGTTATCCCGAGGTCATGCTGCGAACGCAGCTGACCAGGGTCGAGCGCTGCGACCAGGCAAGCCGCACGGTGCTCTACATCGCCGGCGATGGGGACGTGGAGCTCACGGCGGACGAGGCGGACGTGTTCATCCTCCAGGCGCAGGCCTTCGTTGACACCCTGCGCGTTCTGCGCCGGCAGATGGGTGGGGATCGGGCCGCGCTCAGCTCCTGACCCTGATCGCACGGGAGGGCCCCCACCGTGATGGTGGGGGCCCTTCGTCATGCCACCCGACGTGGCGGGGCTTCTTCGTTGCCCTGGTCAGGCCTGGTCGGGCCTCGGGATCAGCTCGGCCTCGGTCATCCATGCCCGGAGCTGGCTGCTGGACGGGAACACCTTCGCGGGTCCGGATCCGTTGGGGGTGATGGAGTCGCGCCGCTTGATGGCGGCCTCGACTTCGGGCGCGTAGAGCGTCTGCCAGCGGGCGAGTTCGTGCTGGTCGGGGCCGGGGACGGCGCGGAGGTGCGTCTCGAGCTTGGCGACCAGCTGGGTGTAGCTGTCGGCGAGTTGGGTTCGGTTGTCGGCCTGGGTCATGCGGTCCGCCTGTTCTTCGGGTTGGATGACCAACGTATGGCGCTGCAGCTGGCGGGCGCATTCCTTTCGCGGAGGGAACTTTCGCGCCGCAGCTCTCCGTCCTGGGCGGTGGCGACAGTTGACTCCAGACAGCAGTGAAGGCCCCGCCCGTGATGGGCGGGGCCTTCTTCGTGTTCAGCGCTGCGGGTCGAAAGTGGGGGTTTCGGCGTGCAGGTCGCTGGACGGCATCTTGAGGATGGTCTTGTGGTACTCGCCCTTGGTGTCGTCGGTGAAAGCGTGTTCGGAGTTGTAGGCGAGCTGCTTGAGGAAGTCGCCGAGTTCTTCCCACATGAGGAGCCACTGACCTTGGGGGTACTGCTTCTTGAGCCAGTTGTCGAGGGCTCGGTCGCAGGCGCCTTTGTGGGCTGCGAACAGTGGCGTGTGTTCGATCTTGCCTGTTTCGTCGCTGCCCATCCGCCTGCCCCAGACCAGGTTGCCGGCGCCGTGGACTTGTTGGCGGCAGGCGTCGCAGATGACGGTGGCGCAGTGCATCGCTTCGGGGGGTCCGCTTCGTGGCATGAACTCGATCACGGCGGCGCCTTTCGGTAGTGCGGCGGTGTGTCTGGTGCGGGCGGCGGGGGCCTGGCTTTAGCCGAGGTAGTCGAGCTGGAGCACGGCGACGGTCCGCGTGTTGTGTCCGACGAGGAGGATGGCGCGGACGTCCGGTGTGATGATCTGCCGGATGATTTTGTCGTCGACGCCGTAGGGGTGTGTCGCGTCGAGGGGCCGTGCGCAGGCTTGGGCGAGGGCGCGGGTGAGGTTCTCGCTGGCGTGCGGTGGGAGGGCGTCGTAGACGGCCTCGGCGGCTGGGTCCAGTTTCAGCGCGTACACGGGCCCATACTGTCAGTTTCAGGCGGCGCCGCGGGCGGGTCCGGGTTCTCCGAGGATTCGGTGGGTGGCGTCGGCCCAGTTGCCGGGGAGTTGTTCGCCGCGTTCGTCGTGGCCGGCGAGGGCGCGGGCCCGCTCGACGGCGATCAGCCCGTTCTTGGCGATGCGTTCCCACTTGGCGAACACGGTGAGGAGTTCGTGGGCTGGCGCTCGGTTGATCTCGCTGAGGCAGCGTTGGCTGAGTGCCGGGTGGCCGAGGGCGTCGCAGATCCGTTCGATGGTCCAGGGGGTCTCGCCCACGACCTGCCTCCCACGGTGGAATCACGACTGGTGATTCCACCGTAGCGCAGCAGGCGTTAGCGGGTTAACGGTGCGGCGTAGTGGGCGGTGATTACCTCATTGCCGATTACCGGTTCCCGGTAGTGCACCGGTCGGTCTGCGTCGGGTTCAGCGGCTCTGGCTGCCCCAGCTGGCGGCTGCGGGTGCTGCCGACTGTGGCGTGAGCAGGCCGATCAGGTGCGTGAGGAGCTGGTTCGTTCGCTGTTGTTCGGCGATGAGCGCCTCGAGGCGCTGGTTTGTCTCGCCTTGGGCCTTCTTAGCCTGTTGTAGGACAGCTTGGTCGAGCATTCCCATGGGGCTCGTCTCCTCGAGGGGTCCGCGGGTGGCCAGGGTCGCGGGGTTCATCCTCGGGCGTTTTCGGGCTGGGTGGGGCCGGAACTGTCCGGTAGGGGGGCACGCTAGCGACGTGTGCGCGCCCCTGCCCGGGTTTCTACCGTCCGACGAGGAGTGCGGCCTTGGTGAGCTCGAGCGCCTGGTCCTCGGTGAAGCCGGCTTCGAGAAGTGCTGCGTACATTTCGTGGAGTTGGACGGCGACGGTGGCGAGGGCTGTGATGGGGTCTACCGGTTCCATTGGGGCTCCTCGTGCTGGCGGTGCGGTCGGTCAGGCGGCGGGTTGGGTGCAGTGGCCGGACAGGCAGCGGACGGCTCCGTCGGCGACGTAGTGGACGTGCTGGCCAGCGGCGACGAGGCGGTGGGCTGCGTCGAGGGCGCGGGCGGGTTGCGGCTTGGTCACAGTCGTGCCTTCCAGTTCGGTCCGCGGAGGGCGGCGGGGACGTCGGACGTCGAGACTGCGCGCTGGGCTGCGAGCCACCGGTCGACCGTTCGCGCAGCGGCCGCGTGACGCTGGACCTGAACGCCGGGGATCCTGAACCCGCCGCTGCATCCGCAGGCGCATCCGTCGATGAGCTGGCGGGCGATGAGTCGGCGCAGCTTGGCGAGGAGCAGGTTCCACGGAACGGGTCCTACGCGGGCCTCGAGGAACTTCCGAACCTCTGCCGTGATCGCCCAACCGTCATCGGCGCTGGCGACGGCCTCGATGACGAGTTGGTCGGGGATGTCCTTGCACTGCATGAGGCGATCGCCGATCTGGCGGAGGGTGATCTCATTCATCTCCCATCTCCTTGATCACTTCCTGCTTGACCTGATTCCGGATCTGGCTGACCTGCTCGAAGTAACTGCGGGCTTCCTCGCGAGTGAGACTGGCTTCGGCGCGCCGATACAGATCATTGATCTTCTGTTCAAGGTCGCTGCTGCTGATGCGGTGTTCCATCCGCCACAAGATCTGGAAGGCGGGGGTGAGCTGGCGGCCTGCGAGGTGCTGGTCGTAGTCGTCGAGGCGGTGGGGGCAGTCGGCGGCGATCGCGTCGCGGAGCGGGTCGGCGGTCACAGAACATCTCCCAAGATCGTCAGCGTGTGGATGGTGACCTTCTCGATGTAGCTGGGCCGGCCAGCCGCGCGCCCGTGGTCGCCGGGGATGTAGCGGGGCCGCGGGTCGGGATGGTCGAGGCCGTGGCCCGAGCGGGTTTCGGCGCAGCGGTCGGGGGTCGGGCTGGTGTCGCAGGGCTCGATGTCCCAGCCCGGCCCCCACACGTCGAGTTCGCTGGTCACGGCGCGGGCTCGGGGATCGGCTTCGGGTTGCCCAGACCGGTGGCGCGGGCCGGGCCGCAGGCGTTGAGCAGCGCCTGCACTCCAGGCGCGGCCGGGTAGGCGGCGCCTTGGGGCCGCATGCCGCGGATGCGGGCGGCGTAAAGCTCGGCGAGCCAGGCCGTGGACCCCGCCTCGATCAGGTCGGCGAGGGCCTGCTGCAGGATCGGGAGGCGGTCGGGGGTGATCGCCTCAGCGTCGGCGCTGCCCCAGTCGAAAATGTCGGAGACGTTGGCCCAGAGTTCGATGCTGTCGCCCTTGGCCCACCAGAGGAGGGTGTCGTGGCTCTCGGCCTTGGCGAAGATCGTCAACACTTCGACGAGGAACTCGTGGTCGGTCATCGGGCGCTCCCGTCGCTGGTGAGCTCGGCCGCCAGCCGGTCGCGGTTGCTGTACGGCGGCTCGCTCCGCTGCGCCCACCAGCGCCCGGCCTGCTGGTCCCAGTGCTTGTGCTCGGGGTGGGGGCCGTCGAGGAGGCTGCAGGTCCAGCCGTTCTGCTGGTCGTCGCAGGCGCGGAGGTCGGGGTCGGGCTGCTGGCTCATGCTCCGGCCCCCTCGCCGGCGATGGTGGTGTCGGCCAGCATTTCCGCGATCTCGTCGTCGCCGAAGCCGTCGCGGCGGAGGCTGGCGGCCATCTCGTCAACCTCGGGCGGGTCGATGGCGAGCGCGGCCAGCACCGCGTTGAGCACGGTGTCCGGGTCGGGGCCGGCCTCCCAGTCGATGCCTTCGATGGCGTGCCAGGCCCGGTCGTGCTCCAGCTCGGTCAGCTGGCGGCGCGGGGTGAGAGCGGGCCCGTCGAGCTGCGGGTCGGTGGGCCGCGGACGCCCGTCGGCGACGCGGCGCAGCATCAGCGCGGTCGCGTCCACGGAGTTGCCGGTGTAGGCGGCGACGAGGTCGGCGGCCCAGTGGAAGACCGTCGTGCGGGTGCCGGCCGGGATGGGGAGCGGCGCGGGCTGTTCGCCGGTCTGCCGGGCCATGTCGCGCATCCCTGCGATGACCTCCTCCAGCTGATCGAGCGGCACGACCACGTCCGCGTGACCGGTCTCCGAGCTGCCGACGGCGTACCGGATCGCGGGCCGGCCGTCCGGGGTCTGGTCGGGGAGCGCGGCGAAGTCCTGGCCGCCGACGCCGGTGATCACGAACCCGGACTTCGGGAACAGGGCGAGGTGGCTGACGTCGGCGTCGAAGTCCTCGTAGGTAGTGGTCTCCAGGACGAGGCGCCGGCGGACGGGCGTTCCGTCCCGCCACGTCGGGTGGTTCCGGTCGAGGCGGGTCCGCTTGTCGGTGGCGTCCTGGCAGCGGGTGAACGGCAGGCCGGAGGACCACTCGGCGGCGGTCGGGTCGTAGGTCTCGACGTGCCAGCGGACGCGGGGCGGGTGGGCGTGGTGCATGCGGGCTCCTGGTGGGTGCGGGGTGGTGCCGGCCCGCGGGTGACGGGCCGGCCGGGGCGGGGGTCAGTAGGCGGCTTCGCCCCACTTGCAGCCGGTGCACATCCACGCGGGGAAGGGGCGGTCGGCGGTGGGGTGTTCGAGCTCGAAGGCCTCGGTGCCGCACTCAGGGCAGTCGTCGGGCGGGGGTTCGATGGGGACGAAGTCGGCCATCACGCCACCTCGTAGTTGGCCGTGAGCGTCCAGCCGGCCCGCTCGTATTTCGGGACGGTGACGGTGACGATCTCCTCGCGGCAGCAGGTATAGGCCTCGCCGTCGCCGCCGTGGACGTGGATGGATTCGAGGTCCTTCCACAGTTCGATCGTCAGCTCTTCGGTGTCGCGGGTCATGATCCAGACCTCGTGGACGTGGTCGTCGGTCTCGTGCATGTGGGCTCCTGGGCTGGTTGGTGGGGTGCCGGCCCGCGGGTGACGGGCCGGCCGGGGCGGGTCAGGCGGCGGGCGGCCAGGTGCCTGCCGCGATCTGGTCGCGTCGCGTGGCCAGCAACCCCCGCAGGACGCTGGCCTTCTTGGCGTAGCGCTCACGGGTGAGTTCGGCCTCGCGGATGGCGCGCTCAATGGCTTCGGGGCTGGCGTTGGTCATGAAGTCGGGGGCGATGTAGGTCACGGGGGCGGGTCTCCTTCGGTGTGCGCGAGGGCGGTCGAACCGGGGCGGTCGAGCGGGGTCAGGTGCGGGCGGCGGCTTCCTGGGCCTCAACCTGGGATGCGTCGGCGATCACCTGGAGCTGCGCAATCAGCGCGGGCAGGTCCGCCAGCGGGACACCGGAGCCATTCGGGTCGGTGCGGAAGTAGATGCCGGGGGTCCCGTCGTCGAAGAGGGCGGTGCTGATGAGGAGCCGGTCCCCGTCCATGTCGGTGTGGGAGTAGCGGCTGGGGTGGGGTGCGGCGCCGGCCGGAGGGAGGATGGTGATGATCTCGGTGTGGGTCATGTCGGGCCTTTCGGATGGCGTTGGGGTGCGGGCGGCTGTGCGGGGCTGTGCGGGGCGTTTTGAGGGCCGGATGAAGTCGGGGGCCTACGGAGCTAGTTCGGCCGGGAGACGGGGTCCTGTGGCTTCCTCGGGGCCGCCTGGCCGCCCGCCGGAGGTATCAGCCCGCGCTTGCGGGCCAGGCGGACTGCTGCGGTTCGTCGTTCATCGCGGCCCATCCATGCGACGTCGAGGCGCTTGTATGCCTCGGAGAGCCGGGCGGCTACCCAAGGGCGGGGCCGGCCGAGGCGGGCAGCGACGACGGTGAGCGTGGCCCCGTCCGCGGCGGCTTCAAGCACTGCGGCTTGCGGGCGGGTCAGCGGCATCCGCTGCGGCCCGCTCACGACCGCCTCCGGTGCTGCTCGGGTACGGGGGTGCCGGTGGCGTCGAGGTGGCCGTCGGCGGTGGCGAGGAGGAGCAGGGCCCGCTCAAGGACGTCGGCGGGGATCTGACCGCGGTAGCAGCGGCGGAGGATCGCAGCAGTGCGGGAGGTGGCGATCAGCCGGATCGGGCGCGGGGCGGTCACTGACTGGCCCAAATGGAGTTCGCCAGCTCGAGCAGGACTGCGGCGTGACAGTGGTCGGGCTCGCCCGGCTCCGGCAGCGGGCAGGTGCAGGCAAGGTCTTTGCCGCGGAGGGTGTGGAGTTCGGCGAGGATTCGGCGCCGGTCGAAGGTCTGCTTGCCGATGCGGTAGGTCTGCTCGAACCATCCGCCCGCGGTTCCGACGCGGAGCCACTCTCGGTAGGCCGACGTGACGGCGCTGCGCGGGTTGCCCATCTCGGCTTCCTCGGCCTGCTGGATCGTGAAGGGGTTCCCGAATCGGCTGGGGCGGCTGACGATCACGGCACCTTCGGGT
This sequence comes from Streptomyces sp. NPDC051578, assembly GCF_044454045.1. Classification (NCBI taxonomy): domain Bacteria; kingdom Bacillati; phylum Actinomycetota; class Actinomycetes; order Kitasatosporales; family Streptomycetaceae; genus Streptomyces; species Streptomyces sp. NPDC051578. The sequence continues at coordinate 26,890 of NZ_JBITDH010000009.1, read as the reverse complement.
AGGCGCCAGCCGGCGGTGCGCTTGCGCTGGATGCGGTTCGGCATCGTGTTCTCCGTTCGTGAGATGGTGGTCGGGCGACCCCGCCCGCTGCATGGGCGGGGTCGTCCTGCGTTCAGGCGTCAGGGGCGGCGGTGCATTCGGGGCAGAGGTCGCGGCCGTCACTTGCGCGGGACCAGCCAACCGACTTGAGGTGGCGGCGCAGTTCGGCCCGGGTCATGCCGGGGATGGGGCCACCCCACTCGGTCTGGCACGGTTCCCCGCGCTCCTCGCCGTCGCAGCTGATCAGGTGCTCGACCCGGGCAGTCATCAGGCTGCCTCTCCGTCGGCGGATTCGTGGGTCAGCACGAGCCGCCGGTCGAATCCGCCGCGCTCGGCGTACTTCCGGAGGCGGGCGGCCTCGATGTCCTCGGGGGTCCAGCCGGTCATGGCGGCGAGGGCGTGTACGACCTCGAGGACGTCGGCCAGCTCGTCGAGCAGCTCGCGGGGCTCGTCGGCCGCGGCCACCTCGTCGGCTTCCTCGTGGAGCTTTTCGAGGAGGAGTTCGGCGGCCTCGGTGGGGGAGGCGGTGTGGACGGCCAGGTCGTGGCCTCGGGCAGCGGCGATCTCGGGGATCCGGTCACGGATCAGCTTGGTGATCATCAGGCGGCTGCCTTTCGTTGGCGGGATGCCGGTTGGCGGGTGGGCTGGCGTCGGCCGGTGTCGTCGAGGGCGGCGAGCAGCTCAGCGCGGTGCCGGGCGGCGATTTCGTCGCGGGTCGGGGTGGTGCGCAGGACGCTGGTGGGCCGGTAGCCGCTGCCCGTACAGCGGGCCGGGTCGTTACTGGCGGTGCGGTGGGCGCGGAGGGTGCCGTCGGCGTTGAGGGCTGCCTGCCGTCCGCACCAGGCACACCATCCGCGGGGCGTGACGGGGGCGTTGAGGGCTGCGGGGCCGCCGAAGGTGCCGTCGGGCCACTCCTCGGAGAGGAGACGCTCCAGCGGGCTCACCGGTCGGCCTCGTCGACGGGGTGGACAGTGAAGCGACCATCGGGGTGGCGAATGATCCAGTCGCCGTAGAAGGCGATGACGTGGTTGGGGCGGTCGCCGATGCGGAGCCCGATGCACTCGGGCCGGCCGTCATCCCCGGCGGCGTAGTACCCCTTGGCGAAGACGCCGCACTTGTCGACGTCGTTGTCCACGCGGCTGATGTTGCGGGGGGTGAGCTGCCAGGTGCGGCAGCCGGCCTCCTCGAACTGGGTGACTTCGAACGGCTTGGGCGTGGTCTCGTTCACGCTGCGGTCTCCTTCGCTTCGGTCTCGCGGGCGGGGTGGTGGCCCTCGATGGGGCGGCCGTTGTCGTGGCAGTCGACGCCGGGGGTCACCTGGCACGTGCTGCAGACGGCGGTGGCGACGACCCAGGCGGCGATGCGGGCGGGGCACGGGTCGGTCTTGGTGTGGCGGCCGGAGATCGTCGTGCAGCGGGCTTTCTCGGCGGCGCCACAGTGGGGGCAGCGGTGGTCGTAGGCGGGGTGCCGGGGCCGGCCGCTACGGAGGCTGGCGGGCATCGGGGCCGAGCGGGGGCGGGCGGTCATCGGTGGCCTGCCTTCCAGCAGTCGGGGCAGATGTCGCGGCCCTTCGGGCGGGTGCGCCATCCGTCGGCTCGGCGGAGGCGGCGGACCTCGGTCGCGGTCCGAACTTGGACGGCGTGGGTGGCGTTGGTGCAGCCCGGCCCGTCGCAGTTGATGGCGGGGAAGTTGTCGACGGTCATGCGGTCTCTCCTTCGGGTTCGACGATCTCGGCGTCGGCCAGGTCGAGCAGGGCGAGGCGGGAGGCTTCCTTGCCAGCCGCCTCTGCGTGGGCGTCATGGCCGGCAGGGATGGGCTGATCGGTGGCCACGGCGATCCGGATCGGGTGCGGCTCGCGCATCGGTTCGCCGAGCGGGAACCGCTCGCTGGAACCGGGCTTCTTGCACGGGCGACCTCGGGCCGCCTTGCAGCGAGGGCAGGCGATCCCGAGCGGGCCGGGCCGGCGGACTGTGTCGAGCTCGGGGTTGGGCTGCTTCGGAATCTTCCGACTGACGCCTGTCATCAGCTGCTTCATGGGCCGGGGCTTGAGTTCGTGGCCGTTCGCTGCCCGATAGCGCTGGGCGCGGAGGGCGGCGATGTACGCGGCCGGGTCGTCGGGGTTGGCGTCCGGCACCTCGGCGGGAAGGCCGGGCCCCTGGAAGTCGGAGGCGGCCTCGGCCCGCTGCTGCTCGATGACCTCGATGATCTCGGCGGGGCTGATGAACGGCTGCCTCCTGGCAACCGTGGCCGCCGCTCGCCGGGCCGCGGCCAAGGGGTAGTCGCCAAGGACGTCGTGCCAGGCGTCGGGGGTGTACTCGTCGAACTTCTGCTGGGGACACAGCGCCCGCACGTAGCGGGCGAGGACTACTGTCTCGTCGGGTGTCATGAGATCTCCTGCTGCTGCATGCGGGCCTTGGCGCGCTGCATGGCGCGGTCGAAGAGGTCGTCGGTGTCTTGCTGCTGGCGGCTGTGGTTGGTCCCGGGAACGGCGCGGAGACCGGGGCGGCCGTCGGCTTCGGGGTACTCGTCGAAGTACCGTTCGTAGTGGAGCCAGTTCTGCGGATAGCTCGTGTACTGCGGGTCCTTGCCGGCGACTGCTCGGGCGTAGGACTGGGCGGCGGCAACCATGTGGTTGGGGTCGGCCCCTCGGCGGATTGCCGCGATCCACTCGGTTTTGGCCTTCGCCATGTGGATCTTCTTCGGGTAGACGATCCAAAAGGCTCCGAAGGCGTCGAGGTGGTTGTCTTCCTCGTCCTCGGTTGTGGGAGTCGAGCCGGCAGAAGAAGACGTGTTCTTCCCCGTGTTCTTCTCACCGTTTTCTGTAGTTGACGTACCAGCGTGTGGTACGTCGGCGCGATCTGCGCTGATGCTTGTTTCCGCAGGTGGGACCGAGGTGCCACCAGGTGGCACCTCGGTGCGACCTGCTTCTTCGTTCGTTTCCGCAGGTGGGGCCGACGTACCGGCGTGTGGTACGTCGGCGGACCCCTCCGACGTACCACCGTGTGGTACGTCGGTCCCACCTGGGATTTCTTCTCTTTTGGCTGGTGGGGCCGACGTGCCAGCGTGTGGTACGTCGGTGCGACCTGCGGGAACGTCACTCAGGATGAGAACGGTGGCGTGCTGTCCACGGGCGACGAGCTCCCGCTCGGTCTGGAGGTAGCCGTGCTCTTTGAGTTCGGCGAACGCGGCTCGGAACTGGCGTCGGCCGGGGCTGGCCTTACCGTGCTTGGCAACTGACGCTTGCCACATGTCGTCTGCGGTGGCCTGCCATCCGTCGGGTCGGCTGAGGAGCTCGGCGAGGATGCCGCGGGCCATGTGGCTGAGGCGGTCGTCGCGCACGGTGGCGTTAGGGACCTGCAGGAAGTCCTTCGTCAGCCTGCTGCGGCGGATCCTCACGGGCGTCTTCTCTCTGGCTGGCTGGCTGGTGCGGGTGGTGGTGCCGCGGTCAGGCGGCGGTGGCGAGCGCCGGCTCGACGTGACGGTCGAGTTCCTCGCCGCTGATGGCTTCGGTGAGGGCGCAGAGGATGACTTCGGCGGCGTTCGGGGTGACGGCATTGCCGTACTGGCGGACGCGTTCGCGCTTGTTGCCGAGGACGATGTACTGGTCGGCGAAGCTCATGGCCCGGCCGATTTCGTGCGGCTCGAGCATCCGGAACAGCACGTCCTGGACGTCGACGTCTCCGGTGACGAGCGCGTACCGGTCGCGGGTGGAGAGCGTTCCCACCGGTTCGGCGACCGGGCGGGCGGTGCCGTTCCCGTAGTAGGGGACGAGCAGGTGATCCCAAGTGACGAGCGACTGGTGTCCGGCGGTGGTCATCGTCCGGAGGTATTCCGCGGCGGAGGTGCAGTGCTCGCCACCGGGTCCGCTCCGGCTGCCGTTGTTCCGCATGACGAAGGCGGGCACGTTCGGCGTGACGAGGCCGTGGTGGTTGCCGTTGGCGGAGACTGTGCCGAGGGCCTCGTGGATGGCGCGGCCTCGGAGCTGGTCGCCGCCTCCGCGCATGGTGACCATGAAGGGGAGCCAGGCGAGTCCGGTCTCGTTGCGTGCGGTCTGGGTTCGCAGCGGGCTATTAGCGGACGCGGGCTCCTTGCCGTCGCGGCCTTCGACCGGGATGAGGAGCGGTGGGATAGCGAGGCCGTCATTCTCGCGGGTGGTCCGGGTCGGCATCGGCTCGTCGAGGGGCGTGCCGACGTCGCGCCAGGTGCCGCCTGCGGGGACGACCATGGGGCGGGCGAACTTGTCGAGGCCGGCCTGGATGCGGGCGAGCGTCTTGTCGGCGAGGGGCTTGGTCCGGTCGCCGATGCGCTGGCCGGGGATGCTCCAGTCGATGGCGACGGCGGCCGGGAGGGTGGACGGTTCGACGATCTGGTTCCGGCACTTCACCTGCGGGCAGCGGTACACGTACTGCTGCCGGTAGCGGCCCATGTCCTTGGCGGGGTCCTTGAAGACCTGGACCGCCCGGATCCAGGCTTCGCAGCCGGTGCACCAGGCGCGGGGTCGCAGCCACTTGTTCCAGTCGGGCGTGCGGTTCAGGCTCTGGTGCCAGTAGGCGACGTACAGCCGGTCTCGGGACTGCGGTGCTGCGTGCAGGGCCCGCGGGTCGGCGTGCATGCTGTTCAGGGCGATGGTGCGGGTGAGGTAGCCGAGTTTCTTGATCTCGCCGATCCAGCGGTCCCACTGGTCCCAGGCTCGGACGTCGACGACGTTCTCCACGACTCCGGCTTTGACGAGGCCGCCGCGTTCCTGGACTCCGCGCAGGTACATGGGGACTTCTTCCATGAGGGCGCGGGAACGCTCGACTTCCTCGGAGGGGGCGAAGGCGTCGCCGAAGAGGTCGCCCTGCAGGCTGTCGGCGAAGTCGCGCTTCTTGCCGCGGGCGTTCGACCACTGGGGGCATTCGGGGCTGGCCCAGAAGATGTCGGTGACGGGCCAGCGGTCTACGGGGGCTTCGCGGATGTCGCCGCGGTAGTGGTCGGTCTCGGGGAAGTTCGCGGCGTGGGACTCGATGGCCCGCTCCCAGTGGTTCGCGGCGCGGGCGACGCGGACGCCGGGGATGGCGTGGGCGCCCTGGCTGGATCCGCCGGCACCGCAGAACCAGTCCATGACCGTGAGCTCGGTGTCGTCGTTGCGGTAGGACATCAGGCGGCCTTTCGCATGTCTTTGCGCTGGGGTCCCAGGACCCGGTCGATGTACGTCTTGTCTTTGCCGAGGCGGATGGCGGCCTCAGCTCGTGTCAGGCCAGCAGTGGTGACGAGCCACGTCGCCTCTTCTGCGAGCAGGTCCGCCTTCGTCCGGCCGTACTCGGGCGTGAAGTGCGGGTCGTCGATTGCGTCGGGGAAGCGATCCCAGTACTTCGGCGGCGGCCACTTGGCTGCTGCGGCGCGGTCTCGGGAGAGCCGTGCCTTGTGTTCCGGGACCCCGTGGCGCTCCGGCCTCAGTCGCCGCAGGGTGTCGTAGCCCTCTTGGATGCGCTGGGCGGTCTCGATGCGCACGGTGTCTTGGCGCAGGATCTGGTCGGCTCGGCTTGCGTGCAGACCGGACCGCGTCGAGAGGTGGGTCAGGGGCCAGCCGACTGCGATGAGAGCCTGGATGCGCCGATGGGTGCCCGTGGCCCCGATGCGGACGGGCGAGGCCACTTTGGGGTCGATGCCGAGGATGCGGGCTGCGATGTCAGCTGAGGTACGGTGACGGATCCCTCGGCCCCGGATACCGCCCGTGAAGTCAGCGACGCTCTGGTGGGGGAGCTCGGCGAGCGCGGCGATACGGTCCTGAGTCAGACCAGCAGCGAGAAGGGCCTTGATGTGCTGGCGGACCGGAGCGGCGTCCACGTAGGGCTTCCAAGTGCCGTTGCGCATGGCTGCGGTACGTTCTTCCGCCCAGTTCTGCTTCCGTTCCACGCAGGCGGGGAGGCGGCATCCATAGCGGGTGTAGCAGGTCAGCGTGTTGTGGTGCGGAGCTTCGCGACGGGTGGTCACTGGTCTTCCTCCGTCCGGCGGGTCTGGTGGGGGATGCCGGCCGGGAACTGGTCGGCGATGATGCGGGCGAACTTGATGTCGGTGACGTGCTGCTCGACGAGGGCTCGGGCCGCGGCGAGGTCCGCACGGACTTCGGCTTCGGTGCGCGGGGCCCGGGCGGCCTGCTGGGCGCTGCGCTGGAAGCGACGGTGTGTGCGGGGTTTGTGCCAGGCGTCGAAGACGGCGGGCGCGAGGCAGGCGAGTCCGATGGCGACGCCGATGCAGGCGAGTGCCGTGTCCCCGGCGCTCATGCGGCCTGCTCCCTGCGTGCGGCTGCGGTGCCCCTCCACGTGCGAAGGCCCGAAGCGTGGGAGGTGGGCCGTGGGGAGGTGGTCCAGCCGACCGGCCGGTGGTAGCCGGCTTCACGCAACAGGGTGGCGAGCCTGCCCCACATGTGACTGTCCGGGGGTTCGGGCAGCCGATGCTCCTCGGCAACTTCGTAGATCGTGTACGTGCGGCCCGTCGCGGCGGCGGTTACGTAGTACGGCCAGACTTCGTCGAGCCAGGTCTCGAAGTCCTCGGCCTTGCGGCGGGCTGCGGGGATCTTGGGGGTGGGTATGGTTCCGTCGAGGGCGGGCTGCACGGCGTTCATGACTGCCTCCGGGGTGGGGCCGGGTTAGATGCTGTTGATGAGGGCGTCGGCGGCTTCCTCGTCGGCGATGGCCGCGTCGTTCCAGCAGCCCATGCACAGGAAGGTGACGGGGGGCTCGTAGTCGAACTCGTGCCATGGGCGCGCCGCGGGCTGGAACCGGAACAGACGGCGAGGCTGGAAGCAGTTGGGGCAGGTGCCGTCGTGCGCCGTCGCGAGGATGTGGGCCTCTTCCTGGCGGTGGAGCTCGGCCTGGATGGCTTCGAAGGCGGCGCCGCAGCCGGTGCACGGCCCGGGGTAGAAGATCGATCCGTGCGGCGGAAGCACTGAGTGGCTGTGCTTGCAGAGCGAGATGGTCATGACGGTGTCCTCTCGATGTGGTCTGCTTGGGGCGGGGTCGGCCGCGCTGCCTGCGGCCGACCCCCAGGTGCTGCTACGGGACGGGGCGGGCGCAGGCGTCGCAGAGCGCGTCCGGCCCTGATCCGGTGAACGGGCCGTCGTCGCCCTGGCAGCGGGAGCAGCGGATCGGCTCCGGCTCCGCGGCCAGTTCCGGCAGGGCCACGCCAGCGAGCTGGCCCGCACGCCAGGCAGCCATCACCTGGTCGCGGCCGGTCTTTGTGAACAGGACCCGGTGGCCGCGGGCCCGCGCCGGCTGAATGGCCACCCCGGGTACCTCGTGGATGACGCCGGTCTCCGGGTCCGCCCACTCCGTTCCGCCGGTCGCGGTCAGCTCGGCGAGGAGCTTCTTCGTGAACGCCGGCCGGACCTCCGTGACGAAACGACGCTCGATCTCCCCAGACGCGTTGGCCAGGACCCAGGCCGTGAACGCCTCGGGATCGGTGACCCTGGCTTCGGCGGAGCCGCTGGAGATGCTGACGGTGGCGACCGGCGTGCCGTCCGGCAGCGTGGCCTTGATCTGCGTGGTGCCGGTCTCCGCGGAGGCCGCGTCCAGGAGTTCCTGCACTTCGGCGCGGGCGGCCTTGTACTCGCCGTCGATGACGTCGAGGAGCGTCCTCAGCGTGGCCTCGCGGGCGGCTGCGTCCTTGAGGCTCATGCCGCCGCCCCGCCGAGGATCTTGTTCATCTCCTTGAGCTGCTGCGCGCCAGCCTTAGAGATCGGCAGGCCGTAGGACTGTTCGAAGTCGGCGTCGAGGGTGTCGAGTCCGACCCGGGCAGCGGTCGCGCGGAGCTGCTGCTCTGCCTCGGCCACTGGGTCGACGAACTCGGCGTCGGTGACCGTGTCGGTCGGCGTCGTGGCGGGTGCAGCCGCCTTGGATTTGCCCACCTCGGCAATCTGGGCGAGGTACTCGGGGCGGGCGCCCTCGGTCTGAGCGTCCTTCCAGATCAGTCGGACGGTCGCCGCGTCGGCGGCCTTCATCGCTTCGTGCAGGTAGTCACGGCCCCCAGGGGTCAGCGACTCGGCGGGCACGTCGGCGACGGCAGCCTGGATCGTTGCTGCCGGGGTGGCCCACGGGTCGGGCTCCCCCTGCCGGACGACCCGCAGCTGCTGTACCTCAGCTTCCATCGGCAGCCCTTCGGAGTCGACGCGGGCGCCGAGCTCTTCGGGGGTGTAGATCGCCCCGTGTAGCACCTCGGGGCAGGCGAGACGCACGCACTCCGCGATGGCTCGCGCCCGGAGCATGGCCCTCGGGTACTTCTCCCAGGACTGAGGCTCGTTCTGCTTGCTGCGGGAGTATGGGCGACCGTCGCGGAGTTCGCACAGCCGGGCGGTGACGGCGTCGTCCAGGGTCCATTCGACGCGGTTCTCGAACTCGGGGTCGTCGGAGCGCCAGATGCTGACGACGCACGACGTGCTGCTGGGACTGATCCGGACCTTGTGGCCCGCGGTTCGTGCCCGGGACAGCATGAGGTCGGCGGACTGGGAGGGCTTCCCCTTGATGACGTGGATGGTCGTGATGGTGGTGACCACGTCGAGGCCGAGCGCGCGGCCGTACTCCATCGCCCACAGCACGCTCGCCGGCTGCTTGCGGTAGGCGTCCGGGAGGAGGGGGGTGGCGGCGAGGGACTCGCAGAAGAGCCATGCTTCGCGGGGGCTCATGCTGCTGAGCGACAGGGCCATGCTGCCTGGGGCGGGCAGCTGGGCTTTGACGAGTTCGGTGCTCATGGCACTCGCTTTCAGGGTGTGACGGGCCGCGGGCGGGCGGCGTGCACCCGTCCGGGGCTGGTGGTTGGGGGCCGGGCTCGGGGGCCGGTGTCATCCGCCGGCCCGGCGGTCTCTAGGCGGCTGCCGGACGATTCACCGGCTTGACGGGCACATACACGCCGCGTTCCTCCCGCAACAGGCCCTTGAGGACCAGTCGGTCGAGCTGCTTCTGGATGAAGCTGAGCTGCCTGCGGTGATCGGGGGCGTCCTTCATCACGCGCCCCGCCTCCGCTAGGCACCATGTGCCGTCGCCCATCAGAGACGGAACCTCAGTCAGTACCGCGTGCCGCAGTCGCTCGAAGGCGTTCCATTCGTCGGCCATCACTGCCTCCCCGGCACGTGGCTCGGGCTGGGGCCAGCGAGCGGCGAGAGGTGCAGCGGCAGGACCGGGATCGGCTGGGTCTCGACGACAGCCGGGTGCGCGGCCAGCGACGAGACGGCGGCGGTGTTCTGTCGCGTGGCCTCGACCGCCCGGGCAAGTTCCTCCCGGAGCCGGTTGGCCTTCGCGATCAAGTCGTCCCGTTCGGCGGTGGCCATGGTGAGCCGGTACTGCAGGACGGACGCCCGGGCCTTCGCCTCCGCCAGCTGCTGCTCCAGCACGGCGACCCGGTCGATCGCCCGGTGCTGGCCACGCGGGCGGGATATGTGAAGGAGGCTCACCACGTCCTGCCGATCTCGTGCAGCTCGCCGGTCCGGGCACGAACTTCGTCGAGGGTCGACTGGCCGCCCGAGGGGTGGACGTACCCGATCCATTGGGTCCCGTCGCTGGTGACGCTGCCGTCGACCCAGACGCTGCCTTCGCCGTCGAGGTAGAGCCGGCGGCGCCTGTCATCGGGCTGGTCCTCCCGCTCACCAGCAGCGGCCTTGCGGACCATGGACACCCATTCCGGTACGGGCAGTGGGTTCTCCCAGCGAGTGGCCTGCTTCTCCGCTTCCCTGCACACCTCGAACACAGCGTTCAGGCAGCGGTTCAGGTAGGCCATCTCCTCGCGGAGAGTCGGCTCCTTGCCGACGTACTTCTCGAGCTTGGCCTGCAGGCGGGTCAGTTCGTCGCTCACTGCGGGGCCCCCGGCTGGTCGTCGTCGAGGGTGGGCTCGGCCGCGATGAGGTAGGCGATCTGCTCGTCGCGTTCGGCGAGCACGGTCCGAAGCCGGACCACCTCGGCCTCGGCGGACTTGGTCCACCCCTCCCACGCCTCGCGGTCCCTGACGACGCGGAGAATGCCCTCGCCGTAAGCGGCGGCGCGCTGCCGGGCGGACTGCCAGGCCAGTCGCAGGCGGGCGGTGTCCCGCTCCTCTTCCCACAGGGCGAGGCCGGTGCCAGCGATGATGTTGGCCAGCTTGCTCGTCTCGTCGTTGAGGCTGCGCACCTCCGCGACGAGTTCGGGGACGGCGTCGTGAGCGTCCGCGATGAACAGGGCGATCGGTCCCGCCCAGTCCGGGAGTTCCGCGAGAACCGTGCCGGACTCCTGGTGCTTCACGACGTAGCAGCTGGGCTCGTCGGACCTTCCTTCGACGTACTCGGTACGCCACTCGCCGCTGTACCAGTCGCCCGGGTGGGACTCGGCGATCTCGGCGAGTCGGTCAGTGGCCATCGGAGGCCTCCTCTTCTGCCGGTCGTAGCGCCGCCGCCTCGGGTCGCAGGTCCACCAGGTCGTCCCACTCCCACTCACTCGGAGCTTCGACGTACAGGTCCAGCCCGTTCTCCAACAGCGTCGACGAGCTCAGGCTCAGGTAGATCTCGGAGTCCTTGGAGAGGTGGGCGATCGCGTCCTCGAGGCTGTCAGCCGTTTCCCAGACGACATGGCGTTCGCGCGTCTCGACGATCACGGGGTACAGGTCAGGCACGGGGTCCTCCTCGGTGGATGCGGCGCCCGAGGAGCATGAGCGCGATGGATGCGAGGGCCGCGAGGGCGTCCAGGACAGCGGCGCGGCGGAGGGTCACGGCTGGCCCCCGATGCGGACGGCGAACTCGGAGTCCGACTCGACGTAGCCGGCGGCGACCGTGGCCGCGAAGTCGGGGTCGACGGTGCGGTCCGGTACCTCAGGTCCAGGCGGCACGTCGGACAGAAAGACTGACGTCACGATCTCGGTGCGGGCCATCACGCCGCCCTCGCGGCTTGCTTGTACGCGCGGACCTGGCGGCGGACAGCCGCCCACTCGATGCGGCATACGTCGCAGCTGCACCAGCTAGGCCGGTGACCGATCGCGTTGTCGGTGCGCCTCTGGGCGAGCTGTCGGATCAGCTCCGCTTCGGCCTCCGGCTTCATTCGGCGGATCCAGGTGCCCTCATCGACGCTCATGCCGCCTCCCCCCAGTTCGTGGCCCGCCTACGGGCGATGTGCTGATCCAGCCGGTATTCGGTGAGTACGGCCTCCGACCACAGGTCGGGCGGGCCGAACAGCTCCTGGAAGGCGAAGTCGGCACGAGCGAGCGCGTCCTGCACCACGTCTGCCGCAGGTCGCGGCTCCGTCGGGGCGCTCACGACTGGCCTCCGTCGAGGAGTCGGGCCGGGATGCCCTTGGACAGGTCGGGGAACGGGCGGGTCGTGTCGGCCGGGTCGGCGTGGTGGAGCAGGTGCCCCTCGACGGCGCGGGTGCCGAGCCGGATGTACTCCTCGGGCGACAGGCCGCGCACTGCTGCGGCAGCGGCCAGCTCTTCGGCAGCGGCGGCCCGACGAGCCAGCTCCTCCGGCGACGGCGTGTACGGGGGCCGCGGCGCAGTACGGGCAGCGGCTTCCAGCTCGACGAGCGGGCGATCCAGGTCAGCGATACGGCGAGGCGTCGTGGTCATCGCGACTCACCGACCTCGGCGTCGGCGCAGCCGGTGCAGGCGTCGTCGTCGCAGTCGTCGTCGTGCAGCTCGTGGATCCAGCCGGACGCGGCGTTCTCCAGCAGGCCCGCCATCGTGTTGCGGTCCCTGGTGCCGAGGCCCATCAGCCAGTCGAGAGTCTCGTCGGCCTCGGCCAGCATGTCGGCGCGCAATTCGGCGGTGGGGTTGGTGTCGCCCGACGAGGCGGGCATGATGTGGGACATGGGGTCCTCTTCCTCTTGCATGTAGGTGCAGGAGATTCGGGTGGATCTCGTAGGCCTCGGCCGGCGGTGTAAGGCCCGGCGGTCGGGGCCGCATAGCCGCAGCTAGGCGGCGCGACTCGGCCGGCGCTTGCTTCGGTTGAGCGGGGGGCCGATTCGGTCGGCCTCCAGCCAGTACGGCAGGTCGTCCCGGTTCACCTTGATCGGGGAGCGAGGTCCCTTCCTGGTGTGCGGGTAGCCTTCGGCGACGCGCCGCCTCACTGTCTTGACGCTGCACTTGAGCAGCCATGCCATCTCGCGGAGGTCGAAGACGAGCGCATTCAGGTCTTCCGGCTTCTTCGGCGTATTCGCGCCGTTGATGTCGGTGTCAGTGTCAGGGGACCGGGTGGTCGTCACGTTGTTCCTTTCAGTCGCTCCTGGGGAGTCCAAGGAGGTCGTCATCGGTCGCATGGAGTGCGGTGCGGAGGCGGACGTACAACTGCGGGCCCATGTGGTTGCGGGTGCCTCGTTCGAGCTTTCGCAGGTAGCTGTCACTGCAGCCGACCTGCTCAGCGAGTTGCCTCACTGAGAACCCCGCTTGCATGCGCTTGGTACATATCGCCGCCCCCTCCACTTCGAAGGTGGTTGGGGGTTGGTGCATGCATTGAACTTACCCACAGTTGCCCACCTTGTCTAGACACAGTTGCCCATTGATTACCCCGATCTGGAACTGAGATAGCCCTACATGCCCTTGACCTGCGGAGATTCGGTGTCGACTTGTGGCCAACATCTGGTCCAGTCCTGGCTGGTCCCGCCGAGTCCTGCCAAGATGGGGGCATGGCACCCAGTGACCTCGACCGTCTTGCTATCGCTGCGCGCAAGCGCCGCCGGGAACTCGGGCTCGCCCTGAACGACCTCAATGCCAAGGCCGGAGGCACCTCGAAGGGCACCTGGCAGCGGGTCGAAAAAGGCGAAGCAATCCGCGAGACGAACTACGTCAAGATCGACGGCCTCCTCCAGTGGGCCCCCGGAAGCTGCATCGCCATCCTTGAAGGCGGCGCACCCGTGCCCGTCGACCCATCGAAGGCGGAGCGCGGGACTGTCGTCTCTGAGCTCCCGCCCGAGGCGCACGACGCCGAAGCTCGTGGCGTCATCCAGCTGGCCGTCGTTGCCACTACCGACGGCCTGACGTCCGAGCAGATCCGCGCCCTGAGCGAGCGGGCGGTCAAGGATCTTCGCGCCGCCGGCCTGATCTGAGCCCAGAATCAGATGATTCGCGTACAACCTTTTGGGTACCGGCCGTAACACCCAGAATTTCTCTGATCACTTTGGGCTCAAGTAGTTCCAAATTCCACAAGACGTGGCACAGTCGGAACACGTCCTCGGAGGCTCCCGCACCATCCCTGACACTAGGGGGAGCCATGCTTCACAACGGCGCGCTCATGGTCGACTATGGGCCTCACTTCCGCGGTGAGGCCGTCCGGTCCGGCAACGGGATCGCTTGCGTAGTACCAGGCCAGGAACCAGCCCGTGACACGGCCAGGCCGCTGATGCGAGAGCTCGTTCGACGGCTTGGCGGTAACTGCGACAGCTGCCGCAGGTGCTCGATCGGCACCCCGGCCTGACGCACGGGAGCACGTCGTGAGTCTCGGCAGCATGGGGCTGCCGAGCACCGCGACGGCGAGTACAACAAGGGGACGTTCATGGCCAAGAGGGCCCTTGATGTGTACACCGAGTGGCGCGGCGGCACTTGCCGCGTGAAGTGGTGGACGGGCGCCTACCACGCAAACGGCCGTAAGAGGTTCGAGTCCAAAGGCGGCTTCACCGACGAGGACGAGGCGTACCAGCATGGCCTCGACCAGACTCATGACATCCGGCATGGCGTGCACGTCAGCAACCACGACGGGTCCACCCTGATGAGCGACTGGCTCGACAGCTGGCTGGCGGCAATGGACCACTCGCACCTGACGGAAAAGGGTTACCGCTCTGCCGTCGAGACCCACATCCGTCCGTACTTCAAGCGGAAGTCGGTCTCTGAGATCGACATCCTGGCGTACAGGGCGTTCCGTAAGCATGTGCACAGCATCATGGCGGACCGTTCGGCACGGCAGATCATGATGGTCCTCGGGATGATCCTCGACGATGCGGTGCCGAGGCTGATCAAGACGTCCCCGGTCGAGCGCACCAGGCGGCGCGGCAAGTTCGTCAGGAGGCCGAAGGAGCGGAAGAAGGACATGCTGCCGGAGGCCGTGGAACGGTTGGCGCGCAACGCAGAGATCTTGTTCGGCCGCTCTGGTTACGTGTTCATCTGGACGATGGCCATGACGGGCATGCGCCCGTCTGAGCTGTACGGGTTGACGCGCGACTACTGCTATCCCAACTGGCCGGCTTCCGACCCGCGGCCCGATCCAGACGAGGCTGAGCGCTATGAGGAGGACATGGGGCGCTACGGCAAGGGAGTCGGGCTGATGCAGGCCATTCGTGTTGAACGCCAAGTTCAGTACGCTGACAGCAAGCTGCAGTTTTTCCCACCGAAGTACGGAAGCTCCCGCACCCTCGTAGTGCCGCCCTTCCTTGCGGCCATGCTCGAGGAGCTCCTGAACAGCCACGACAAGGATTGGGTGTTCCCTGCCATCGAAGGCGGCTCCTTGGCCGCTGTGAACTTCGACTACGCCTACTGGCGGCTGATCGCAGATGGGGCGCCGGAGCGCAAAGGAAGGTTCGCGAGGGCGCCGATGGAGAAGGTGCCGTCGTTCCAGGGGAAGCGCTTGTACCTCGTGCGCCATGGACACAAGGCATGGCTGGACGAAGACGGGCACAGCAAGTTCGCGGTGGAGTCCCGCATGGGGCACGAAGTCCCGGGTGTCGAGGGCGTCTACAGCAGTGTGACGGTGGCGATGGAGATGGCCATCCAGAAGACGTTGGAGCAGCGCTGGCTGTCACTGCAGAAGCAGCCGGCTGGGAGCGCCCAAGCCGAAGAGGTTTCCCAGTCTTTTCCCACACAGCTGACTGGTGGGGACTCTCTTGCAGGTCAAGGCGTTCCAGTGGCCTGATGTCTCGACTTCTCGAAGATCTTCAAGGACACCTCGGGCGGCGCCTACTTCTACCTCGACGACCAGGACCGCGCCGTGCTGGCCGACTCGCGCCAGCACATCCTGCGCCTGGCCCACTCCCAGACCCCCGACGGCAGCTGGAAGTTCACCGTCGACGCCGACTGGGACCTCACCGGGCAGGTCCCGCACGACTGCGTCGGCTGGACCAACCTGTGGCCCAGCGGCACCTGCGATCCCGTCACCTCCGTGATGCCCGACTGGGACGGCCGCATCTGGTGGGTCACCCGGCAGGGGCGCGTGGGCACCGTCGACCCGACGACCTCCCGGATCCGTTCCGTCCGCCTGGAGGGCGAGGAGATCCAGAACTCCTTCTCCGTAGCCGAGGACGGCGTCTCCATCGTCACCGACCACGCGCTGTACAGCTTCCGTGCCGCCGCCGACGGCACCCCCGAGGCCCAGTGGCGCCAGACCTACGACCGCGGGACGGGAACCAAACCCGGCTCCGTCAACCAGGGGTCCGGCACCACCCCGGACCTCTTCGGTGACGGCTACGTCGCCATCACCGACAACTCCCTGATCACCTGGGGCAACAGCATCGTCGTCGAGAACAACTACGGCTACGAGAACCCCACCAGCCTGCTGCTGGGCACGTCGGTCGTCGGGGGAGTCAGCCGCATCGACGTCCGCCCCGACGGGAGCGGCTGCGACACGGTCTGGCAGAGCGCCGTCCGCTCGCCCTCCGTCGTACCCAAACTGTCCACCGGCAACGGGCTGCTGTACTTCTACGAGAAGGAACCCAACGCCTGGGGCATCGACGCCTGGTACCTCACGGCGGTGGACTTCCGCACCGGTGAGCGCCGCTGGCGGCAGCTGACAGGCACCGGACCCCTGTACGACAACAACTGGGCTCCGATCACCCTCGGTCCCGACGGCACGGCCTACATCGGCGTGTTCAACGGCATCGTCGCGGTGCGCGACGGAGGCTGACGGGCCGGCGGCGGTACGGCGGGAGGCGGACGGCCCCCCTCGACGGGTCGGGCCGCCCGTCAGCCGCCGTGCCGCCAGAGCGGGTGCTCGCGCTCCGCCCAACGCCGGTCGACGGAGCCCGTGCGCAGGCCGCGCCGGGCCTCCGGATCGCGCAGGGCCATGCCGATGTGCCCGGCGACGACGACGCCCAGCGTCAGGGCCAGCCAGTCGTGCACGAAGGTGGCGCCGGTCCGCAGGACCAACGGGGCGAGCCCGGTCAGCCACATCAGCAGCCCGGTGCCCAGCATCACCAGCACCGCCCCGGCCAGCCAGCCCGCGTACACCTTCTGCCCGGCGTTGAACTTCCCGGCGGGCCGCTCGCCACGCCGGCGCAGGGCGCTGCGCAGCCACACCCCGTCGTGCGGCCCGAACCGCCCCAGGCGTCCGAGGTCGGCGCGCAGGGCGCGGGACGCCAGGCCGAACAGGACGGGGATCGCCAGCAGCAGTCCCGACCACTCGTGGACGGTCACCACCAGTCGGCGGCGTCCCACCAGTTCCGCGAGCGCAGGCAGGTAGAGGCACCCGGCGGAGGCCACGCACACGCCCATCAGTGCGGCCGTAGCGCGGTGGACCCACCGCTGGGCCCTGCCGAACCGGCGTACCCGGACGGGTGTTTCAGACAGTAGGGGCATCGTCGCGTCCGTTCGATCTGCCGACCCACGCGTCGACGTCGTATCCGAGCCGCTCCCAGTAGCCGGGTACCACCTCGTCGGTGACGGTGATGCCCGAGAGCCACTTCGCGGACTTGTAGAAGTACATCGGAGCCACGTACAGCCGCGCCGGCCCGCCGTGGGCGTGGCCCAGCGGCTCGTCCTGCATCCGCAAGGCCACCATCACGTCGTCCCTGCGGGCCTGCGCGAGGGTGAGGCTTTCGGTGTAGGTGCCGTCGAAGCAGGTGAACCGGATGGCGCGCGCCTGCGGCCGTACGCCCGCCGCGTCGAGCAGCCGTGCCACCGGGACGCCCTCGAAGGCGGTACCCGGCACGCGCCAGCCGGTGACGCACTGCACGTCCCGCACCACGCGGGTCTGCGGGAGGCGCCCCAGCGCGTCGAGGTCGTACGCGGCCGGCCGCTCGACGAGGCCGTCGACGGTCAGCCGGTAGTCGGCGGGGCCGCGTTCGGGCACCGAGGAGGCGACGGAGTAGTACCGGAACCCGCCGCCGTTCGGCAGCAGCCCCGTGAGCCCCGTCGGATCCTTGTCGGCTGCCGCGCCGAGCGCGGTTTCCAGGGCGCGCTGCAGAACGGGCGCACCCAGCAGCCCGGCGGCGCCGAGCCCGACCATGCCGAGGACCAGCCGTCGTCCGACGGGCGTTCCGGTTGCGTCGGGGTCGGGGTCGGGGTCGGGGTCCGCGAGTGGCGGTGTGGGGCCGGTCTGCTCTGTACTCACGCACCGATTCGACCATCACCGGCCGCCGGCCACCAGGGGGAGCGGCGCGCCGTCAGACTTCCGTCACATTCCGCTCCCGGACCCGATCTGGCCGCCGCAGATGCTATCACGAGGTACTTCTCGACATCGTAGATGCGGTGCTCAAAGCTTGTTAGAGCCCGCATGCGCAATGCAGGTGAGGGCGGCGAACCGGCCGTTCCGTATCCGGCCCCACATCCCGGGCCCCCTCCCCGCGGCCCGGCACACCGGTTCGCCCACCCTCACCGCAGAGTTCGGCACTTCCGCGGGCACGGCGCCACCGCACACGCCGCCGTGCCCCGTTCCCCGCCGCGCATCCCAAAGGGAGACTCCATGTCCAAGGGGCTTCTGCTCCGCCGCGTCACCGGGAAGGCGCTCGTCATCGGCGCCGCACTGGCCCTGGCCGTACCCGCGACCGCATACGCCAACACCGTGGGCGTGACCGTCAGGACGCCCGGCGCCACCTCCGGGCCTGCCGCCGCCTTCGCCGAGATATCGACCCACGAGGACTGTTCCACCGGACTCGTCGCGGGCGGCGGCATCGACCAGGCCATCGGCACCGGCACCTCGTCCAACGGCAACAAGATCAACGGCACGGCGGTTCCGGCGGCGGGAACCCCGGCAACCTGTACGCCGCGGGCGGCGGCGGAGGCAGCAGCTTCGCGGCCCCGTCCGCGACCGGTGCCGTCCTCCTCTCCGGAGTGCGCCACGCGACGGCAAGGCGGTCGTCCCGTTCCGCTACGGGACGGCCACCACCCTCATCGCGGACACCGGGACCCCGCTGTTCGGCTACCCCGTCACCCTCACCGCGACGGTGACACCGGCGAACCCGGCAGGCGGCCCCACCGGGTCCGGCACCTTCTCCGACGGGGCGAAGGGGCTGGCGACCGTCCCGCTGGCCGGCGGCCGGGCGTCGTTCACCACGAGCGGTCTCCAGCCCGGCGCCCACGCCCTCACCGCTTCCTACGCCGGGGACGCGGCCGACGAGGCGAGCACCACGGCGGACCCGGCCGGCATCACGGTGGGGTTCAGCGGCCCCTGCGTCACGACGGCCCGCTCCGGGCCGCTGACGGTAGCCGCCGGCCAGGCGGTCTGCCTCTCCTCCGGCGCCAGGCAGGACGGCCCGGTCACCGTACGGCCCGGGGGCGCGCTCGCCGTACTGGACGCCGAGGTCACCGGCCCCGTCTCCGGCGACGGCGCCCTCGCGCTCACTGTCTGCCGGTCCACGCTGGCCGGTCCGCTCAGTGTGCGGGGCAGCACCGGCCCGGTGCTGCTCGGCTCCGACGAGGACGGCCCCGCGGACGCCGGGACCTGTGCCGGCAACCGGTTCACGGGGGCCGTGAGCGTGGACGCCAACATCGGAGGCGTGGTGATCGTGGGCAACCGGGTCACCGGTCCGCTGCGCTGCGAGGGCAACGAGCCGCCGCCGCGCCAGACGCAGAACACCGTCATGGAGCCCCGCTCCGGCCAGTGCCGCTGAACCGGACGGCGCGGGACCGCTCGCCCCGCCGGGCAGGCGACGCCCTGCCCGGCGGGGCGTCGGCTCGGCGGCGGGGTGTCGGCACACCGGGAACCGACGGCCCGTCAGGTCAATCGTCCCGGACTATTGACTCTTGTGGCGGCAGTCGGGATTCTCGGTTGACCTTGCGCGGGACATGTCAATCCACCCGCCGTCCGCCGACCGGAGACATGGTGATCGCCGTGACCCGACAGCCGCACAGCGGAGGCAGGCCGATCGCGGTCCTGTCCTTGCTCCTGGCCATGCTCGCCATGGTCCTCGGCCCCACCCAAGGGGCCGCCGCGGCCGACCCCGGCTGGTGGGACCCCGTCGCCCGGCCGGCGCCGGACTCCGGCATCAACGTCACCGGAGAGCCCTTCAAGGGCACCGACGCGCAAGGCAACGTACGCGGCTTCGTCGACGCCCACGACCACATCATGTCGAACGAGGGCTTCGGCGGACGCCTCATCTGCGGCAAGGCCTTCTCCGACCTGGGCGTCGCCGACGCCCTCAAGGACTGCCCCGAGCACTACCCCGACGGCTCCCTCGCCGTCTTCGACTTCATCACCAAGGGCGGCGACGGCAAGCACGACCCGACCGGCTGGCCCACCTTCAAGGACTGGCCCGCCCACGACTCGCTGACCCACCAGCAGAACTACTACGCCTGGATCGAACGCGCCTGGCGCGGCGGCCAGCGGGTGCTCGTCAACGACCTCGTCACCAACGGGGTCATCTGCTCCGTCTACTTCTTCAAGGACCGGGGCTGCAACGAGATGGACGCCATCCGCCTCGAAGCGCAGAAGACCTACGACATGCAGGCCTTCATCGACAAGATGTACGGCGGCCCCGGAAAGGGCTGGTTCCGTATCGTCACCGACTCCGCCCAGGCCCGTGACGTGGTGAAACAGGGCAAGCTCGCCGTCGTCCTCGGCGTCGAGACCTCCGAGCCGTTCGGCTGCAAGCAGATCCTCGACGTCGCCCAGTGCAGCAAGGAGGACGTCGACCGGGGCCTGGACGAGCTCTACCGCCTCGGCGTCCGCAGCATGTTCCTCTGCCACAAGTTCGACAACGCCCTCTGCGGCGTCCGCTTCGACGAAGGCGCCCTCGGCACGGCCATCAACGTCGGACAGTTCCTGTCGACCGGCACCTTCTGGCAGACCGAGAAGTGCGCCGGCCCGCAGCACGACAACCCCGTCGGCCTCGCCCCCGCGCCGCAGGCGCAGAAGGAACTGCCGCCGGGCGTCACCGTTCCGTCGTACGCGGCCGACGCCCAGTGCAACACCCGGGGCCTCACGGCGCTCGGCGAGTACGCGGTGCGCGGCATGATGAAACGCAAGATGATGCTCGAAGTCGACCACATGAGCGTCAAGGCCGCAGGGCAGGCCTTCGACATCCTGGAGACCGAGTCCTACCCCGGTGTGATCTCCTCGCACAGCTGGATGGACCTCGGCTGGACCGAGCGGCTCTACAAGCTCGGAGGATTCGCCGCCCAGTACATGAACGGCTCCGAAGGTTTCACCGCGGAGGCGAAGCGTACGCAGGCACTGCGCGAGAAGTACGGCGTCGGCTACGGCTACGGCACCGACATGAACGGTGTCGGCGGCTGGCCCGGCCCGCGCGGCGCCAACACCCCGAACCCCGTCACGTACCCGTTCCGCAGCACCGACGGGGGTTCCGTCATCGACCGGCAGACAGCCGGGCAGCGCACCTGGGACTTCAACACCGACGGAGCCGCGCACTACGGTCTGGTCCCGGACTGGATCGAGGACATCCGGATCGTCGGGGGACAGGGCATCGTGGACGACCTCTTCCGCGGCGCTGAATCGTATCTCCGCACGTGGGGCGCGTCCGAGCACCACCAAGCCGGGGTCAACCTCGCGGCGGGTGCGGCGGCGACGGCCAGTGCCTCGGAATGGAACCCGTTCACCAGCTACGCACCCGGCCGGGCCGTCGACGGCGACCGCGGAACCCGCTGGGCCAGCGACTGGAACGACGACCAGTGGCTCAGCGTCGACCTCGGCTCCTCGAAGCTGGTCAAGCGCGTCACCCTGGACTGGGAACGCGCCTACGGCAAGGCGTACCGCATCGAGACCTCCGCCGACGGCGCCGAGTGGCAGACGGTCTGGTCCACCACCACCGGTGACGGCGGCCTGGACACCGCCCAGTTCGCCGGCGTCCCGGCCCGCTACGTCCGCATCCATGGACAGGGGCGCGGCACGCAGTGGGGTTACTCCCTCAAGGAGGTCGGCGTCTACAGCAGCTGACCGCGCGCGGCATGCGTCCCCCGGCGGCGAGCGCGTACGACGCGAACGAGGCGCGCGCGCACGACGCGTACGAAAGGAACACGCATGGGACGCATGCCCCTGGCCGACCGGCGGCGCCAGCTGACCGAGGCCGCGATCCGGGCGATGACCCGCGACGGGGTCGCCCGGACGACCACCCGGTCCATCGCCGCCGAGGCCGGGCTGTCGCTGAGCGTCTTCCACTACTGCTTCGACTCGAAGCAGGCACTGCTGGAATCCGTCATCGAGACGATCACCGAACACTGCATCCGGGTGGTCCGGGAGGCGCTCCGCCCCCGGGCCACCCTCCACGAGACGATCCGGGCCGGCTTCCAGGCCTACTGGGACCACGTGGTGGCCCACCCGGGCGAGCACATGCTCACCTACGAACTCACCCAGTACGCCCTGCGCCAGCCCGGCTTCGCCCACCTCGCCCGACGCCAGCACCAGCTGTACTCCGACACCTACGGCGACCTCATCGACCAGCTGCGCACGGCCATGGACTTCGAACTCGCCGCCCCGACCCCGGTCCTCGCCCGCTACCTCGCCGCCATGACGGACGGCCTGACCCTGCGCTTCCTCGTCCTCGGAGACGAAGAGGCCGCCTCCGAGATCCTGGACATGATCACCGACCACGTCACCGGGCTGGTACGCGTTCCCGCACCCTGAGCACGGGAACGTATGGCGCAGGCCGCGCGTTGAACGGGCAGTGGCCGAGGCAGAAGGAGGTGTCCGCAGATGTCCACAGGCGGAAAGGTCGCGGTTGCCGGCGTGGTGGCAGCCATCGTGCTGTTCGCGACGGTCGGATTCTGGGCCGGTCTCCTGGTCCTGATCGGGGTGCCCACCGCGGCGTACTTCGTGCTGGACTCCTCCCAGCGGCGTCGGCTCCGCGGTATATCCAGGAAGCAGATCGGCCGCTGACGGCGGCCAGGGGGTAGCACATGGGCAGCGCGCAGGTGACGGCGGTCAGCAGCAACGGCGTCTACTCGTTCACCAAGCCCCGGCGGGAGAGCATCACGCTGCTCGCCGGGCTCGGAGTCGAGGGAGACGTCCACGCCGGGGTCACCGTCAAACACCGCTCACGAGTGGCGAAGGACCCGAGCCAGCCGAACCTGCGGCAGGTCCACCTGATCCACCGGGAACTCTTCGACGAGGTCGCCGGAGCCGGCTTCACCGTCGGACCGGGCCAGCTGGGGGAGAACGTCACCACGGAGGGCGTGGACCTCCTCGCCCTGCCCGTCGGGACGCTGCTGCGCCTCGGCGAGGAGGCGGTGGTGGAGGTGACCGGCCTGCGCAACCCGTGCCTGCAGATCGACAATTTCCGCAAGGGGCTGCTCAAGCAGGTCGTCGGCCGGGACGAGGAAGGCCGTCCGGTGCTCAAGGCCGGCGTCATGGGTGTCGTCCAGCACGGCGGCACCATCCGCCCGGGCGACCCCATCACCGTCACCCTGCCGCCGGGCCCGCACATACCGCTCGAACGCGTCTGACGCAGCCGGCCGCGGGGGTGGGCGGCCGGAGCCTCCCGTGGTCCCCAGACGGGCCGCAGGCGGCCCCTCAGACGGGTCGTACGGCGATACGGGTGAGGGCCGCCAGCAGGTCGGGCAGCTTCGGCAGCTCCGGGTGGTCCGGATGGCCGTCCCCGGGGACCGCAAGGACCTCGCCCGGCTCCTCGTCGAGCAGGACGAACGCCGTCTCGCCGGTGCGTGCCACCAGCGACCAGCCGGGGCCGTCCGCCCGGAGCGTCCGCGCGCCCTCCTCGGCGAAGGAGGACCGCACCCGGCCCGGCGGAGGCGCCTGCGCCGCGTAGCCCGCGGCCTCCGCCAGCGCCCGCGCCAGCCCCGGGTGCGCGACGGCGGCCGCCCCGCCGTCCGTGGCGACCCGCTCGCGCCAGTCGGCCCAGTCCCGGGCGATCTGGTCCGCGCCGAGCCTGCGCTGCACGGGCCCCCAGACCTCCGCCGAGGGCGGGGCCAGCGGCACGCGACCCGTACCGTCCGCGCCCTGCTCGGGATCGTGCGGTTCGGGAAGGCCGGAGGCGGAGACCGTCAGCTCCAGCGGCCAGCCCGCGAGCGAGACCACGATGGTCCGCTCGTCCGGGGACAGGTCGTACTCCATGCCGCAGTCCCATGAGGCGATCGCGGTGGCCACCAGCGCGACGTCGTCCACGACGACCGTCCAGCGCGCGCCTTCCTCGTCCTGTCCGAGCACCAGCCCGTACCCGTCCGCGACCGGTTCCACGCCCAGGAGCGCGCACGCCTGCGGGTAGTCGTCGCCCAGGACGGCCGGGAACTGGGTGGGGGTCACCAGCACCGCGGTCAGCACGTACAGCGAACCCCCGTCATCCTCCGCTTCTGACACGTGGCCTCCTCCCGATCCGATCCGGTCGCTCGCTCGTCGGCGCACCTTAACCAGTGGGTAACTCACCCGTCGAGAGCTCGCGGGACGCGATTTTCAAGCCGGGCGGGGGCGCGAGGAGTTGAGGCCCGGCCCGGCCGGTGGTGTGCGCGAGATCAGGGGCGGCGGGCGGCCAGGGCCAGGAAACGGTCGTCCTCGTCCGCGTACGAGGTCATCTCCCAGCCGGCCGCCGACAGCAGCGGGCCCAGGTTGTGGGCGGCCCGCAGATCGTCCGGGGTCAGCTCGCGGCCCTGGCGCGCGGCGAGCGCCGCCCGCCCGACGGGGTAGAACAGCGCGAGGCGCCCGCCCGGGCGGACCACACGTGCGAGTTCGGCCAGGTTCGACTCCGGATCCGGCAGGTGCGCGATCAGACCGGCCGCGAACACGGCGTCCAGCACACCGTCACGCAACGGCAGCCGCGCCACGTCCGTGAGCAGCAGGGCCGCCGCCTCGCCCCGGCCGGCCTCCCGCGCGGCGGCGAGCATCTGCGGGGTGAGATCCGCACCGATCACCGTCCCCGAGGGCCCGACGGCCGCACGCAGGGCCGGCAGCGCCCGCCCGGTGCCGCAGCCCGCGTCGAGCACCCGGTCTCCCGGCCGCAGGCCGGACTCGGTCACGGCGCGCGCGAAGGCGGGGCCGTCGTCGGGGAACTTGCGGTCCCAGTCCGCGGCGCGCGCCCCGAAGAACTCCCGGACATGCGTGTGGTCTTCGCTCATGAGCCCATGATCTCCCACGTCGGCGCCGCACGGCCCCCGCTCCGCACCTGCCGCCCGCCCCGTGCGAGCCCTGTGGACAAGGTGACATGCGGCCTGATCGAAGACGAACGTAGCTCTGTCATATTCCAGCAGTTACAGCGGCTTTCGAAATGCGCCCCTTGTTCGCGCCCTCACCCGCACTAGCGTCCGACGCTCACCGTCGCGCTCTCGATTGCCATCGCCGTCCTCGCCGTCCTCGCCGCCACCGTCGCCCTGTGGGCCGCGCTCCACACCAGGTCGCCGCAGGCCGTCGCCACCGCCTCGCTCGTCATGGGCGCCGCCGTCAGCAGCATGCACTACACCGGGATGCTGGCCGTCGCCGTCCGCGTCACCCCCTCCGACACGGCCCTGCCCGGCGCGACCGCCATGCAGTTCGTCTTCCCCCTCGCCGTCGGGCTCGGCTCCTACCTCTTCCTCACCTGCGCGTTCGTCGCCCTGTCCCCGACCGCCGACGAACGGGCCGCCTCGGCGTCGGCGCGCGGCCTCGGGCACGGCGCCGTAGGAGCCCGCTGAGCGCGCCCCGCCCCGCCCCGCCTTACGGGCCGCCCGCACGAAACGCCCGCTCGGGCCGCGCGGCTCCGGTGGCGCCGGCACCCGCGGGCAGGTCCCGCAAGCGGCTCCTCCACCCGATCCCGCGGCGGCGGGCGAACTGCCGCGCAGGGTCCGCCAGGCCAGCCTGGTCCCTCAACTGCGCGAGGTCCCCACCCCGGCCGAGCCCGTCGGGGCGACCCGCTCCGGGGAGCCACCGGGCCGCAGCCCCGAGCAGGTCCGGGACCGGACGGCGGCGTACCAGGCCGGCTGGGCGCGCGGAGCCGGTGGGGAGTCCCCTCATGACGGCAGCGAAGGAGAATGCTGATGTTCGAACAGCGGAGACCCGATCTCGGCGCGGTCCACGGATCCGGCGAACTGGACTGGCTCCTGGACGACCTGGTGGTGCGGGTCCGGGAGGTCCGCCACGTGGTGGTCCTGTCCGACGACGGCCTCGCGGTCGGTTCCTCCAGTCGGCTGAGCCGCGAGGACGCCGAGCACCTGGCCGCCGTCGCGTCGGGCTTCCAGAGCCTCGCCAAGGGCGCGGGGCGGCACTTCCACGCCGGGGGCGTGCGCCAGACGATGGTGGAGATGGACGACGGGTTCCTGTTCGTCGCGGCCGCCGGGGAAGGCTCCTGCATGGCCGTGCTCAGCGCCGCGGGCGCCGACATCGGGCTGATCGCCTACGAGATGGCCCGGCTGGTGAAGCGCGTCGGCGAACACCTCCGCACCCCGCCGCGCTTCCCGGCGCGGCCGCCGGCCGCCGGCTGAGGGCGGCGGCCGCACGGATGGAAGGTCACTGGTACGACGCGGAGGCGGGTCCGCTCGTGCGTCCGTACGCCATGACGGGAGGACGCACCAAGCCGGGCCCGCACGGGGTGAGGTTCGACCTGATCGCCCTGGTCGTGGTGGGCGGGGCGGGCCCGGCCGCGGGGGACGAGGCGCTGCTCGGCCCCGAACACCGTGTACTGCTCGGGCTCTGCGGGGCGCAGACGCAGTCGGTGGCGGAACTCGCAGCCGACGCCGACCTGCCGGTGGGCGTCGTGCGGGTGCTGCTGGGCGACCTGCTGGAGGGCGGCCACGTCAAGGTCAGCCGCCCGGTACCGCCCGCCCGGCTGCCCGACGAGCGGATTCTGCGGGAAGTTATCGATGGATTGCGAGCACTGTGATGGGACTGCAGGACGACGGACCGGCCCCGGACGCCGGAGCAGACGCCGGAGCGGACGCGGAGTCGGCTCCGCTCGCGCTGAAGATCCTCGTGGCGGGTGGTTTCGGGGCGGGCAAGACCACCCTGGTCGGGTCGGTCAGCGAGATCAGGCCGCTGCGGACCGAGGAACTGCTCAGCCGGGCGGGGGAGCTGGTCGACGACACGGGAGGCGTCGGCCGCAAGACCACCACGACGGTGGCGATGGACTTCGGACGGGTCACCATCAGGGCCGGGTTGTCGCTGTACTTGTTCGGCACGCCGGGGCAGGACAGGTTCTGGTTCCTCTGGGACGAGTTGTCGCAGGGCGCACTGGGCGCGGTGGTGCTCGCCGACACCCGGCGCCTGGAGGACTGCTTTCCGGCCGTCGACTACTTCGAGCACCGGCGGATCCCGTTCGTGGTGGCCGTCAACTGCTTCACGGACGCCCGGCGGTACGGGGCGAACGAGGTGGCGCGGGCCTTGGACCTGGAGCAGGGCACGCCGGTGGTGCTGTGCGACGCGCGGGACAAGGACTCGGGGAAGGAAGTGCTGGTCAGGCTGGTGGAGTACGCCGGGCGGGTGCACACCGCCCGGCTGCTCGACTCCGTGGGGCCGCCCGCGGGGCCGCACTGACGGGCGGCTGCGCCGACCGGCCCACGGCGGTGCGCGGGCTTCCGCCGTCGCCGGAAGTGTCCCGTGGTTCCCGTCCGGGCGGAGCCGGGAGGAACGCCCGCCATTCCTCTTGAGTCATCTTCTGCGCCGGGCGTCCGTCCTCCTTGCCGGAAAGCAGCTGGTGGGGAAGGCTTGCGGACGACCGAGCAGAGTGGGGGGGGGGCGGGGGGGGCCCCCCCCCGGGGGGGGGGGGGGCCGGGGGCCGCGCCCCCCCCCCCGCCGGGGGGGCGGCGGCCCGGCCCGCCGGGGGGCGCCGGGGGGGCCCCCGGGGGGGGGGTG